>CAVQTL010000025.1:0-249795 GCA_963716505.1 uncultured Actinomycetota bacterium | reverse complement strand
CCGCTCCAGATGAGAACGCTCTCATCTGCGCCTGCTTCGGACGAACGTTCCGTTTCCGTTGAGCAACCCCGCCGCGCCGGGGCCAACTGCTTCAGAATTAGACGGGCGCTGCTGCGTACTTATTCAGTTGGGCTTCCAGCGCCTCCGGCTTGGAGGCGAGGCCGACGACCCCGCCGCCATCGCCGCGATCCTCGATGCCGAAATTGGGTACGAAATTGCGGATGCCGCCCTCGCGCGCCAACTTCGACGGATAGTGCGGCAGCTGCGGTGGCGCGGCGCCGGGGTTGGCCGTCCACCCGATGGTGTCGGGGTCACTGCCCGGCCAAGAGGTAGGCCGCTGCGCCATCGACGGCGTATGGCTGAACGCGACGGGCGGGGCGAACCGGGTGAAGGTGCCCCAGGGGCTGACCTGGTCCACGGCATGGTCGATCAGGTCCTGCTCGGTGATCGGCGCGTAGCGCTCAGCGTCAACCGGCCCGAGGAGCTCGGTGCCCGTCATGGAGCAACGACTCAGCGACGTGGCGACACGCCAGAAACCGCCGTGCGCTTCCCGTTCGGCCAGCGCCGCCACCACACCAATGGCCAGCAGATAGCCGGTGAGATGGTCGTTCATCAGGGCGGGGGTCACGGTCGGAGCTTCGAGCCCCAAACCCTCGGAATGCACATGCATGGCGCCGGTGACCGCCTGCGCAATTTGTTCGAATCCCCGGCGTCCAACCCAGGGCGTACCCAGGGAGGCGTACGACTCGGACCCGTAGATGAGGTTGGGATTGATTTCCCGCAGCTCGGCGTCGCTGAGGCCGAGGCGGTCGAGAGCACCGGGCCGCTGGCTGCTGAGCAGAACGTCCGCGCTGGCCAGCAGGTCGACGAAACGCTTCTTGCCGTCGGGATTCTTGATGTCGGTCAGGATGGCCTTCTTGCCCCAGTTGACGCTGAGCCAGATCGGGGTCACCCAGTCGCCGTGAGGCCGACGCACCGCAATGACATCCGCGCCCTGTTCGGCCAGCGCCACCCCGGCGGTGGGGCCGGCAACCATGTTGGTGAGGTCGACCACCCGTACGCCTTCGAGCGGCCGATACTGAGCGTTGCCGACCACGCGGTTCTTGGTTGTGCCCCGCTGTTCGATGTCGACCAAGGGCAGCTCGGCGGTCGCCGCCCCCTGGGGGTGGGCCAGCCATTCCTGCGGGGTACGCACCATGCCCAGCGCGAGGTTGAGACCATCGGCGACGTCGTCCTCGAGCTGCTGTGCGGTGTGCTTCTCCACCGCGGCCTGGATCGTCTGGGGGGTGTTGGCGCACTGCAAATGGACCAACAGCGGATTGACCATATGCGGGAAGAGCCCAATCATCTGCACATAGCGCCCGTCCTTCGTGCGATAGGTACCGTTGTCGGCGCCCACCGGCCAGGTGTCCAGCACGAGCGAGTAGCCGTTGAGCAGTTGGACCTGCAGCTCGTTGAGGTGAAACCCCGACAACCGCCGGTTCAGCGTCATCGTCTGGGCCGGCAGGCCGCGAACGCGGCCGAGGTGTTCGACGACCGAACCGAACGCGGCCATCACACCAACGGCGTAGTCGTGCAGCTTGATTGGGCTCGGGAGATAGGACACTCCGGGCTCAACGGTGATGTTGGCAGGATCAATTGCGAAGGGGAGCGCGGCCGAAACCGCGTCGTAGGCCTTCCTCTGGAAGGGATCGGTGATCATTTGGATCGTTCTCCTTTGTGAATACCGCGCTGCTGTGACAGGCCAGCGAGATTCCTCCGCTCAGGCCTTGAGCGCCTCTGCGTCGGCTCGCGCGTAAATGGCGTCGAGCGCCGCGTACTCGGCTTCGTCGATCGCGTCGAGAGCGAACTCGATCGCATCGTATGCGTACGCCTCGGCCATGTCGGCGTCCACTGCGGCGTTGTACGCGTCGATCTGGTCCTTCTTCTGGTGGACGCGCGCCCGAACCGTCGCGACGTGGGCGTGCCACTTGTCACGAATCTCCTGCCACTCGGATGACGCGTTCTCCCGCGCGGCATCCGCCTTGCCGTTCATGCGATCCGCCGCCGCGGCGACCCTGTCGCGTGCGGCTGCGACATCAACTTCGAGTTGTTCCCGCGTGCGCTCACCGGCGGCTTCCACCTTGCCTGCGGCGGTCCTTGCGGTGTCCGAGATCTTCCCGAACTGTGCTTTGAGGCTGGCGTTTGACATGAGTGCTCCTTTGTCCGTCTGGGTCGGGCTGTCTGCCCTACTTGCATCGTGCGTGATGGGTGTCCGGTCGTCAGTGTTCGACGGAACACCGTAGACGGCGCTGGACTGGTCACGGCGACACTTGATTTCGACGTTTACAAGCTAAGGAGAGGCGCTGACCGGCGGCGGTGTTGAGGGTGACACTGAATACCCCGTCATGACTATCGGCGGCAACATCGACACTTCTGCGATCCAGTAAAAGGATTGCGATCAGACGGAAAACCAACCCACAGGGGAAGGATCACAATGACCGCGACAACTTCTCGCTCCGGGATGAAGCCGGTCCGCGAACCGGTCCAAAGCCGACCGCTCGATACTCAGCTGCGTGCACGGTTTGAACGTGACGTCGTTCCTCTGCGAAATCTGCTTTACCGCCACGCTTTTCGCACTACCCGGAATCACGCGGATGCCGAGGACCTGGTGCAAGAAACCATGATGAAGGCATACGCCGGTTTCGAGTCATTCCGGTCGGGCACCAAACTGAACGCCTGGTTGCTCCGAATACTGACCAATACCTTCATCACCGGGTATCGCCAGAAGCTACGCCGACCGCTGCATTACTCCGCCGATCAAATTCCCGATCAGTACCTGACCGAGGCTAACGCACGTTCAGCGGCATCGACATCGCATTCGGCTGAGGATCGTGTGCTGGACCTGTTGCCGGACAACGACATCAAGGCCGCGATGCAGGCGCTTCCCGAGCAGTTTCGCGAAGTCGTGTACTACGCCGATGTGGAGGGACTCCGCTACGACGAAATCGCAGCCCTGATGAATACGCCGCGCGGAACCGTGATGTCACGGCTTCACCGCGGTCGACGACAACTGCGCATTATGCTCGGTTCGGCCGTCGGCCACGTCGGGCCCGATGCGCTACCCGCTACTGCGTGATCCGATGTCACCGGATTAGGCCCGACCACCAGCACGAACCCGCGGTGCAAACCTCGTCATCGACTGGCAGCCACCTGGACCTGTGGAGGTGTAGGGTCGGCCGGTGGACCAGCCCACGGTGCGGTTGCTGGGACGCCGTGCCGAATGCGAATTCCTCAGCACGGCGATCGCCGACGCGCGCCAGGGTCGTAGCCGCGTCGTGGTACTGCGCGGCGCGGCCGGCGCGGGCAAGAGCGCTCTATTGGACTTCACGCTGGGTTGCGCTGACGGTTGGCGCATCTGCACCGCGGTCGGCATCGAATCCGAGATGGAGCTTGCCTATAGCGGCCTCCACCAGTTGTGCGCACCGATGCTCGATCACGTCGACCGGCTGCCCGTCCCGCAGCGCGATGCCCTGCGCATCGTATTCGGCCAGCAGACAGGACCGGCTCCGGACCGGTTCCTGGTCGGGCTGGCCACATTGACCTTGCTGGCGGAGGTCGCGGAAGAGCAACCGTTGCTGTGCGTGATCGACGACGCGCAGTGGCTCGACATCGCCTCTGCCCAGATGCTCCTGTTCGTCGGGCGTCGGATACTCGCCGAGCGGATCGCACTGGTTTGCGCGGCGCGCACCGTCGACGACCCGGATGTCCTCGTCGGCCTTCCCGAGTTGCGTGTGGCGGGTCTCGGCACCGACGATGCGCGCGCATTGCTGCTGTCCAACCTGAAGGTCCCGTTCGACACCGCCGTGTGCGACCGGATCGTCGCCGAAAGCCACGGCAATCCACTCGCATTGCTCGAGCTGCCGCGCACTTGGAACATCACGGACCTTGCCGGAGGATTCGGCCTTCCGACTCGCCTGCAGGTTGCCGGCAAGATCGAACAGAGTTATGCCACGCGCCTCATGGCGCTCCCGGCGTCGACGCAGTTGCTTGTCCTCACGGCCGCAGCAGAGCCGCTCGGCGATCCCCTCCTGCTGCATCGCGCGGGAGAGATCCTTGGGTTCGAGTTGGCCGACTCCGTCGCCGCCGTGGACGCACGGCTGCTCGATATCAGCCCGACCGTCAGCTTCGTTCACCCACTCATCCGCTCGGCGGCATACGGATCGGCGGCGGACGACGACCGGCATCGGGTGCACCGCGCGCTCGCCGACGCCACGGACCCCGACCGGGACGCCGACCGGCGAGCGTGGCACCGCGCGCGCGGTTCGTTGGGGCCCGATGAAGCGGTCGCCGCCGAGCTCGAGCGTTCGGCCGGACGCGCCCAGGCGCGGGGCGGTCTCGCCGCTGCGGCGGCATTCTTCGAGCGTGCCGCGGCACTGTCGCCAGATCCGGCGAGGCGCTCCCGGCGCGCGCTGGCAGCCGCAGAGGCCAAACAGCTCGCCGGTGCCCCCGAGGCCGCCTCGACGCTGGTCGCCATCGCTGCCGATGGCCCGCTCGACGAGCTCGAGCAGGCTCGGGCATTGCGCTTGAAGGGAGAGATCGGTCTGGACTTGCGGCACGGCAGGGAAACCGTCCCGTTCCTGCTTGACGCCGCTCGCCGCCTCGAGTCGCTGAACCCGGAGCTCGCGCGCAACACCTACCTTCAAGCGCTGCAATCCGCTAGCGTCGGCGGCCGCTTCGCGAACGACGTACTGCGGTCCGCGGCGGAGTGCGCGGGCAAGGCCCCAGAGCCGCAAGGCGCGCCGCGCTCGGTCGATCTGCTGGTGGCCGCGCTGGCGGTGCGGTTCACCGACGGCTACGTCGCGAGCGCGGAGCTGGTCAAGAATGCACTGCGGGCCTTGCGCGACGAGGCCGGTGCCGACACGCTGGACGTCCGCTGGCCCTGGTTCGCGCGTCGCCTCGCGTTCGACATGTTCGACATGGAAACGCTGCGCGTACTCGTGGGCCGCAGCGTCGAACTCGTGCGCGAACGAGGCGCGCTGGGCCTACTTCCGCTGGGACTGGATTTCATGGCGATGTTGCGCACCTTCGAAGGTGAGCTCGATGCTGCCGGAACGCTCCTCCAGGAGGCCGAGGCGATCGCTGAGGCCACGCGCACCGAGCCCATCGGCGCCGCCCGATTGACGCTCGCGGGCTTCCGCGGTGACGAGGGGGCGCTGTCGGCGCTGATCAAGACCGTCGAGCCGCGGGCCACAGCCCGCGGTGACGGAATGGTGCTGACGTTCGGCGAGCACGCTCGCGCACTTCTCTACAACGGCCTGTGCCGCTACGACGCCGCGTTGCCCTACGCCGAAAGCGCAAGCGCCCGCGATGAGCTGGCTCTGGCTGTGTGGTCGTTGCCCGAGCTGGTCGAGGCCGCCCATCGGTGCGGCAAGGCCGAGCAGGCGTCCGATGCGCTCGAGCAGCTCAGCGCGCGTACCCAGGCGACCGGGACCGAATGGGCAAGCGGCATCGAGACGCGGTCGCGGGCCCTGACCGCGTCGGGCCCGGAGGCCGAGGAGCTCTTCTTGGAGGCGATAGACAAGCTGTCCCACTGTCCGCTCGCGCCCGAACAGGCCCGCGCGCATTTGCTTTTCGGGGAATCGTTGCGCCGCGAGGGCCGGCGTATCGACGCGCGCGAGCATCTGCACACCGCCCATGACATGTTCATCACGATCGGCATGGACGCCTTCGCCGAGCGTGTGCGGCGGGAGCTGATAGCCACCGGCGCGACTGTTCGTAAACGCGCGCAGGAGGACCGCGACGATCTCACCGCCCAGGAGGCGCAAATCGCCCGGCTTGCGCGAGAGGGACACTCCAATCCGCAGATCGCCAGCCAGCTGTTCCTGAGCTCGCGCACCGTTGAGTGGCACCTGCATAAGGTTTTCGCGAAACTCGGCATCAAGTCGCGCAGAGAGCTGGATGTGGCGCTGGGCGCGATGACCGCAACAACTGCTTGAGCCAATGATGACGCGACTGTCGTGCGACAACGGCGTCCCTGCTCAACCCGTCGGGGGTTGTGACCGTCACGCACCCGGGGCGATACCGGGGAGCACACCGGGGTGCGCACAGGCGCGGTCGTAGCAACCGCCGCGCGAGGCTGCCAGATATGCAGTGCCCACCGCGACATCAGTACACAAGGAAAAGAGCAACAATGCTGGGTGCATCGGCGAATAGCACTACCGATCCCGACGCGCGAGCAAGACGCGGGACCGACAGCGAGTCGAGCGCTCGGTGTCAGCCCAGCGTGATCCCCCTGCCACTCGACCATCGCACACTGCGGACCCGCCATCACGACGATGCCGATCCAAACCCCGCGGCCACCGAAGCAAGCATTCGTCGCTTCGCCGAAGTTGTCGCCGCGACTGTGGCGGCCGAGTTTAGGAACCAGCTGACCGGCCCGTCGCTCGGTGATGAACCACGGCTTCCGTTCTCGGTCGAGTCTCTGTTGGACGGACGAGTGGTTGACGACTGGAGGTTGGGGGAGGTGGCCAATCAGCTCCGTCTGCCGACCAGCGGTCCGTTCGTTGTCGTCGCCGCCGAAGTCTCGTCGATGGGCAGTGAAGCACTGCCGGGCATCGAGTCGAAGCTGCGCAGCGTTGATGCGTATTCAGCCTGGCGGCTGCTGCCGGATCTGCACGTAGGCATCGTTCACATCCACGCTGAGCCACAACTCGACAAAGTGCTGGCGTTGGTGTCTCGGTTGGCCGCTGCGCGCGTCGGCGTGAGCGCCCTCTACGACGATTTACGTGATACTCCCCAGGCGCTACATTTCGCAAAAGTGATGTTGCACAGTCGAAGTAACTGCACATCACCGGTAGCGCTGTTCGACGGCTCTATCTTGGCAGCCGCAGCCGCGAGCGCGCCCGCGGTGATGGTCAAGTCGGCTCGCGCCGTTTTGGATGGTTTGGCCGATCTGCCTGACGAGGAGCGGGACATACTTTTCGAGACATTCAGGGTATGGCAGGACAACGAAGCATCAGCGGATAGCGCGGCGAAGGTACTTTTCTGCCATCCCAACACCGTGCGGCAACGCTTACGGCGTATCGAGAAGAACACGCGCCGCTCACTCTCGCGGCCAAGGGATGTCGCTGAGCTGTGTCTAGCGCTGGAAGTCCATTACACACTGATCCGGCCGATGCGTGCAACCTGACCGCGATGGTATGGAGCGTTGCGGCGGCCCACGTTAGGGACGCCGATGTTCGGTGTGACACCGAAAACTGCAAGCTGGTGTGGGCGACAACAGCGACGCGTCAAGAGAATTGATCAACCATGGAATGGTTCGGCGTAAACCCGCGCCGTCAAAGAAGTTTCGGAATCGAGACGTTAGGAGCGTCATGGAAACTCTACTTGAAAGCAGGCTCTGGAAGTTCGCAACGACCTGGGGACTGCTATCCGCTGTGCTGGGCGGCCTGATCCTCGCATGGCCCGGCACGTCAATCCTCGTTGCGTCGACTCTGTTCGGCGTTTATCTGTTGCTATCCGGATTCGCGGGTGTGGCAATGGCATTCATCTTGCCCGAGTCTGCCGGCATGCGGTTGATGCTGTTCATCAGCGGCGTGCTGTCAGTGATCCTGGCAGTCTTGTGTTTCCGCAATTTTGGCAACCCGTACCCGATTCTGTTGTTGTCGATATGGATCGGTGCCAGTTTCGTCGTCCAAGGCTTCGCGATCGTGGCCGTCGCAGTCAGTTACAAGGCGCTGCCTGCCCGCGGTTGGTACGGGTTTCTCGGGGTTTTGTCTGTGATCGCCGGCGTTGTCGTGCTCGTTTGGCCATGGGACTCGATCCTCGTGCTTACCTTCTACACCGGCATTTGGCTGGTGGTGATGGGGATCGTCGAAATCGTGTGGGGATTCCAGATGCGCAACGACTCCAAAACCTTGCGCGAGGTTGGCGACGTGGTGCGCGAGCACGTCTACGAAGCCAAGAAGGCCAGCTAATCCAGTGATACGCAGCCCCAACTGAGATACGCAAACTGAGGCCGGCTTGGGCGATCTGCACTCATCGTCCAGGCCGGTCTCGCGCGTCAGCGATCGCGATTTGAGATCGGTTGAGCTGCGGAGGACAGGTGAACTCACTGCGATCTCGTGCAGCACAGTGCTGGGTTCGAACCAGTAACCTTCCGCGTGCAAATAGCTGTCCTCGGAGTGCCTGCCGCTGGCGGTCGTCAGCTCGGTGTCACATATTCGGCTTCCTCGGTCCATGTCGTTTCGGTATCGCGAGGTGCCGAACAGGTCTTGGACACGCGACCCGGACTGCCAAAGACTCGTAGGTACAGCTTGCGAGGAAAGAAGAGAGATGGCCGAGATGAGCGGGTACGGCAGTGCTGGCAAGTAGGAAAGGCGCACCATGACAACGTTTCGCGCGGCCGAAGTCACCTCACCGCGAGGACCACTGGCCCTTGTCGATCGAACACTGACCGATCCTGCACCCGGTACTGTGCGGGTCGCCGTGGAAGCCTGCGGCATCTGCCACACCGATGCCGTCTTGGTCGACGACATATTGCCTGGTCTGCAGTTCCCGGTCACGCCGGGTCACGAGATCGCCGGGCGCATCGACGCGCTCGGCGAGGGTGTGGAGGGTTGGCGCGAGGGTGAACGCGTGGCGATCGGCTGGTCGGGCGGCCATTGCGGGCGGTGCCGCAGCTGTCGGCGCGGCGAGTTCGTGCACTGCGGGGTCGGCATGGTCACCGGCGCATCGTTTCCCGGCGGATACGGCGAGTACGTCACGGCGCCGGCGAGCGCGCTCGCCCGGATCCCCGAGGGACTATCGGCGGTTGAGGCCGCGCCGCTCGCATGCGCGGGACTGACCATGTTCAATTCGCTGCGCCGCACCGGCGCTGGGCCCGGCGATCTGGTCGCCATCCTCGGGATTGGTGGCCTTGGTCATCTCGGGGTTCAGTTCGCGGTCAAGATGGGTTTTCGCACCGTCGCGATCGCGCGCGGCCCCGAGAAAGGCCGCCTCGCGCGCGAACTCGGCGCTCATCACTGCATCGACTCGCTAACCAGCAACGTGGCCGGCGCACTACAGGACCTGGGTGGGGCGCGGGTCATCGCGGCCACCGCCACCAACGCCGAGGCGATCACCGCCGCGGTCGGCGGGCTGGGTCTGCACGGTGAACTGCTGACGCTGGCCGGTGTGCTCGACCCAGTGCAGGTCAGTCCGGTGCAGCTGATCAATATCTCGGGCACTGTGCGTGGTCATTCGACCGGCTCCCCGAGCGACATTGAGGACACCTTCAATTTCGCTGCACTGCAGGGCATTAGGCCGATAGTGGAGGTCCTGCCATTGGAGAAGGTCGCCGATGGCTACCAGCGAATGATGGCCAACCAGGCCCGCTTCCGGGTGGTACTCACAACAGAGGACACCGGCGACAGATGACACTCCACCGCAGACACCATGGCTGACGTCAGCGAGATGTACCTCGTCCATGCGATGTTGCGCCGCGAGTTCAGGTTGCTGTACGCGTCACGAAGGCGAAGACCTGGTTCTCTGGCCGCTGCTTCTCGAACGGGCCGAGGCCGAGGCGACGGTGCTCGATGATCTGACCTAGTGGTGTGTCCGGCAATTAATTGGTGATTTGTTGGTAAGATTCTCATCGTGAGGCAACCCGTTCCAGCACTGCTGGTGTCCGCAGGGCAGCGTGAGGTTCTCGAGTCGGTGGCGCGGTCGTCGTCGGCGCCGCATCGTGAGGTGGGCGCTGGACGTACGGGACACGGCTGACAGAACACACTGCGCTCGAGGAGAAGGGTCTGCTTCCTCTTGCCGAGAAGTCGGGGTGAGCGACCTATGTGGACTTCGCCTCGCGGCACCCGATGAGCTACGCGGTAACGAAGGAATCGGCATGACGCCACCACATCCGTTCGACAACGCCATCCACCTCGACATCAGCGACGGAAACCTCAGGCGCGGCCGTACCCATCCGGAGTGGGCCAACATGGTCGGCCCGTTCGGCGGGATCACCGCTGCCGTCATGCTACGTGCCATTGAAACGCACCCCGACCGCATCGGTGAGCCACTGGCGCTGACCGTCAACTTCACGGCACCCATCGCCGACGGCGATTTCGACATCTCGCTTCGGGCCGCGCGCACCAACCGCACCAATCAACACTGGATCGCCGAACTCAGTCAGGACGGCGCGGTCACAACCACCGCGACCGCGGTGTTCGGCGTCCGCCGCGATACCTGGGTTAGTACCGAAGCGCACCCACCGACCGCGCCGCCGCCAGAACAGCTCCTCCCCGGTCGTCCGGGCGACTTCATCGTTTGGGGACGCCTTTACGACGTGCGGTACGTTGCAGGCGCCTTTCCGGGCGAACACGCGCAATCCAGCGGGTTATCGACGAGCACCTTATGGATGCGCGACAACGCACAACGCCCTGTCGACTACCCGGCCCTGGCCGCCCTGTGCGACATCTTCTACCCGCGAGTGTTCTTGCGTCGCGGTGGATTCGTCCCGTCCGGAACCGTCTCGTTGACGACCTATTTCCATGCCGATCAGCAGCAGCTTGACGCCCTGGGCGGTGACTTCGTCTTAGGAACCGCCCACGCCAACCGATTCTCCGGCGGGTACTTCGACCAGAGCGCACAGCTGTGGACTCGCGACCGAGCACTGCTGGCCACCTCGCACCAAATCGTTTACTTCGGGGCGAACGGCGTCAAGGGTAAGTGTTGACAGTTTCCGCGTGAAATGTCACGCATGGCAGGTCCCGAGGCCGCGCCGGCCGACCGGAATCGAGCTGCAATGACAGAGCATGCAGCACGCGATGAATACCTTCCAAAAGCGACTCTTGCCCTTGGCCTTTGGCATGTTGACGTATGAGGGCGATCCTGCAGTTGTGCGGCGAAGGCTTCCCAATGTGCCCCCTGCGGCGCGCTTCCTAATGCCGATCATCGCTCCCCGCGCCTTTAGCCGCCATGCTCGGCGGGTCTACGGCACCGCGACTCCGCCCGTGTAAAAGGGGTTGCGGTGTCAACAACCGGCGGCAATCTTGAAGGGGAGGTGGCGTTCGCCACGGGAGCGGCGCGCGGATTTCCGACGCGGTACTGAGTTGAAAGCCCCTAGCGGCTCATCAGATCAACCGATGCGGGAACCGCCTTAAAATTGTCGCTCTGGATAGGAAGGGTTGGTATGTCGAAATACCTGAAGGACAAGGTCATCATGGTCACCGGTGCGGGTAGCGGCTTCGGCAAGCTCATCTCCGAAAAGTGCGCTGCCGGTGGCGCAAAGGTCGTCGGCGTGGACATCGACGCCAACAACCTAAACGAGGTCATCGATGGTCTACGGGCGGCCGGCTTCGAAGGCACGGCTCACGTTGCGGATGTGACGGATATGGCGCAGGTCAAAGCGGCGGCGCAACATGCTGTCGACACTTACGGTGCGATCCACGTGCTCGTGAACAACGCCGGCGTGATGCCGCTGGCCTATTTCGCCGACCACGAACGGGCTTGGGAGAAGTGGCACAAGGCGATCGATATCAACATAAAGGGCGTCGTCAACGGCATCTCGGCGGTCTACGACCAAATGATCGAGCAGGGCCGAGGCCAGGTGGTAAACATCTCCTCCATCTACGGCAACGGCGGGACCGAAGGCTCGGGCGTATACAGCGCGACCAAGGCGGCAGTGACGATCATCTCGGATTCGCTGCGGGTCGAGACGCAGGGCAAAATCAAGGTGACCACGATCAAACCGACCGGCGTTCTCGGAACCAATCTCGCCAGCTGGGTCGTCAACGAGACCGCGATCGTGGGTCTCGTGGGCCACAAGGGCCTCCAGTTCGCCGAGAATGCCAGAAACGTCCAGACCGGGTCCCTTCGGCCCGAGCAGATGGACGTGAACTCCGTGGAGTACTGGCTGATCAACCCAGATGACCTGGCGAATGCGGTGGTGCACGTCATCGACCAGCCCTGGGGAATCAACCTCAGCGACGTCACCGTTCGAGCCAGCGGCGAGAATTACGTCTACTAAACTTATTTGAAACCCTGTGCTGCACAACGTGTTAAGAACGTGTCCGTTTTCGCTTTTCGCCGCGAGCGGCACACCGAGGAACCCGATCGTGTACGCTCACGCCGTCATCCGCCCGTGGTACTTGGCAGGGATGAACTCGGCTAGATAGTGGTCGACAAGCACCAGTTCCGCGCCCAGCCCGATACCTGCGATGACACGCCGATGACGAAGGGCACCGTAGTTAAGAACGATGTGCACGGACGATTGCGGCGCGCTCGGCCTTGGCCTCGGCGGCGGCGACGCGTCGGACGAATTCGTGCCAAGGTAAACCCTCGAGGGAACTACTTGGGCTGCATCGTCCCGCGGCGGCCGAGGAAGGCGCTGCGCTCCGCCGCATTGCCCTCCTTAAATATCCGCGTACTGCCGACAATAGCGGCAGATATTGGCTCTGCTTGTTGAGAAAGATTCGCCAACAGCGATTTACAAAATGGTCATCCTGATCGACGGTGCTCACGTCTTGATCGACTCCGCCGCGCATGCTCTGCGATCGCGTAGGCGGTCGCCACGGTGCTACTCGAGGGTGCAATAGGCGTGACGGGCCCGGAAGCGATTCGGAGTCCGTCGACGCCGTGCACCCGCAGTTGGTTGACGACCGAGAGTTCCGTATCCGCTGCAGTACACGCGAGCAGCCGACGACACCCACCCCGGCGTGGATCACGACTTTGGGCAGCCAAAAAATACGCCGTGCGCCCTTGAGCCCCAAAGGTGCCCACGCGAATCGTTTGATATCCCAGGCTCCTTCTGTGGAGTGCTCGTCGGGCGGCCTCCTCCCTACCGCTAAGAGACGTGTGCGATATCTCTTCTTCGTCAGCTGCAGCGCTACGACGCTTCCGCCCAATCCGCTTCCGATGACCAGCATGTCGCAGTCCTCGTCGTGGGCGCCATTTCGATTTGTCATGTGAAGATGAGTCCGCTCATGGTGATTAGTCGGGCTGCGTGTTTCACGCCGCCAGGTGTTCGCGTTTTAAATTGAGTCGCGGATCTTCGCATCCCGCTCGTGCGTCGAAGAAGGTTTCGGTTGAAATCCGCATGAGCACCAGTGCTGCTGGACGGTCGGCGGGTGCTTGTCGCGCCGAACCCCTCGTTCACGCTGCCTCTTTCAGTCGAAGCTTCGTACGCAGCCACTTGCCCATTTCCGCGATGGCGTCGTCTACCTCGGGGACGCGGCCGGCGCCCATGATGAACGAGTGCTGTCCGCCCTGAACGGACCAGAGTTGTTGATCGTTACCGGCTGCTTTCGCTCGAAGCGCGAGCTGGACCGCCTCATCAACGAGCAACTCATCAGTGCCGTAGAAGACCGCAAGTGGTGGAAGGCCGCGTAGGTCAGCTTCGAGCAGGTTCACCCGCGGATCGCGCCAGCCCACACCTGTTCCATCGAGCCATGCGGACCGGAAGAACTCCAGCAACCCACGTGACAGCGCCATGTCCACGTCGGCGTTGGTATCGATGGAAGCGGTTGCAAGCGTCAGGTCGCACCAGGGGGAGATTGACAGAATCGCGGCGGGCACTGCGGCGCCCCTGTCACGCAACCGTATGGCCAAGCTGACAGCGAGATTGCCGCCGATTGAGTGCCCGACACTGGCGATGTTCTCGGGACGGTAGCCGTTGCCGATCAGCCAATCATAGGCGTTCTCAACATCTTCGATCTGTGCGGGGAACTTATGCTCAGGCGCACGGCGGTAGTTGATCACCAGCGACCGTGTACCGGCGGCCTTCGCGATATGAGCGGCAGCCTTCCGGTCGGAATGCATTGAGTTGACGACGCTGCCGCCCATGTGGCTGTGCAGAAGAACGGTGCGGGGGCCGCTATGGGCAGGAACACACCATAGGGCCTCGACTCCGCCGGCGTCGACTTCCTCGTACATGACGCCTTCGGGTTCCTTCGTTGCCGTGTGTACCGTCTCGAGGCTGTCCCGAACGGTCGCCAAATCGAGATCGGGACCCGACAATCGCGCGCGCACGGCGGCGCAGAACTGTGCGAACTCTCGAGATTCGTTGCTTGTCATGGGATCACCTTTCGGCTCTTATCGGCCGTACTGGTCGGCGTCGAAACTGCAAGCTGCTCCTCGACGTCACATCGACCTCCTCAGGCGGTCCAACACCGCCGATAACAACGGCAGAAATTGGTATTGGTCAATGGGATTGCCTAGCCCACAACGGTCTATAAAGCCGTCACGCCATCCGACGGTGATTGTCCGATCGACCGGCCTGTGCTCGCCGGTTGCCGGACTCCACCAAGAGCCCAACCGGGGCCAGCGCCGCCCGATATTTATCGACAGCAGCTGCACCTGCAGTCCGAGGACATGCAGCTCGATCACTCGTACACCTGGCCGGCCACTCGCCGCCGCAGGGCGCGCGCTGCCGCGATCGGATTCACTCATGTCGATACTCCTCGCCCGGCGAGCGCGTGAGCGGGCTCAACGGAGTAGGCCCAGCTGCTGTAGGTCGCTGGCGTACTTGGCGATGAGCTCGGCCGAGATGTGCGGGATGTCGTTGTCGGCACCGGCTCTGACCGCGCGCACCTCGGCTTGGAACGCGTCGGTCGGTGCTACCGCGCCGCGGATCGGCTTGTCCGGCTTGCGGAAGGCGTCCAACAGAGGCAGCACGGAGTGCTGGCGCTGCGGTTCGGGCAGTGCGGTTAGGGCGATCTGGAACCGACTCAGCCATTCGTCGTAATCCGGGATGCGCCGGATGTTGTTGCCGGCCTGGATCAGCCAATCCACGAACACATCCAGTGAGGCACCGTCGTCATGGGGATTCATCACGTCGAAGGAGCGGTAACCCGCGGTGACCCGGGTGCCGATCATGGTGATCGCCGCGGCGACGAAATCGACGGGCAGTCCGTCGTAATGTGCGCGCGGCCGGCAGCTGACGCCGTCGCTTTCGTAAAATGAGTGTGGTGCAATGCCGGTCACCAGGAGGCTGAAGATCAGCCGGGTGAACACGTCGGGCACATTGAGCTGCCCGCGGTATCGGGTGTGCGCCAGGATCATGTCGGAGCGGAACACCGCCACCGGCACTCCACACAGGTCGTTGGCTTCTCTGAGGAGAACCTCGCCGGCCCATTTGCTGTTGGCGTAGCCGTTCAGGTAATCGTCGTTGATCGGGCGGATGGGGCTGCCCCGGCGGATATCGCCGTCCTCTTCGAACTGGCCGGGGGGTACCGTCTGCGCCACCGCGATGGTGGACACGTAGGTGATCGGCTTGATTCGAGTCGAGATGGCTAGTCGGATGAGCTCAGCGGTCCCAACGACATTCGGGCCGAACAACTGGCCGTAGGGCAGCACGTGGTTGACCAGTGCGGCACCGTGCACGATCAGATCCACACTGTCGGCCAGCCGCTGCCAGGTCTCCACGTCCATGCCGAGATCATGATCGCCGATATCACCGGGTATCACCTCGAGGTGATTGGCCGCCAGCAGAAGGAATCGGCTGAGCAACGCGGGATCACCGCTGTCGAACGCATCCTCGATTCGCGTTCTGGCCTCGTCGGCGTCGCGGCCGCGCACGATCGCGATCAGCTTGCCGCCTCGCCGGGACAGCCGCTCCAGCCACTCCAGGGTCAGGAACCGACCCAGCCAGCCGTTCGCACCTGTTAGCAGGACAGTGCGCGGCGCATGTACACCGGTGAAACGCGGCAATGACGTTGCGGTCGACAAAGTCTGGGCATCGATGAACTTGTCCAACGTCAACTCGCCGGCCACGACCACGGTCGGATTCGCGCCGTGAACGCAAGCCATGGTCGGACGCTGAGCACCCGTGCTGCGCTGTGCCTCGATGTAGGCCGCGAGTCCACCGACGCTGTTGGCCGGGCTGAGGATCACGCCGACCGGCACCTGGACCCCGAAGATCTCGGTGAGCAAGGTAGACAATGTCAACGCCGACAACGAATCTCCGCCAAGGTCAGTGAAATGGGCATCGGTGTCGGCACACGCATTGCCGAACAGAGCACGGATGGCGCGGATAAGTGTCTCCGCTACAGGTCGATGGGCCGCCGTCTCACGCAGCGCCCGTACCTCGTTGACCTGGGCGACCGCGGTTTCGGTATATATCTGCTCGAGCCGCTGGCCGTAACGCTCCGCGAGCCGGGGCCGCAGCAGCTTGCCCACACCGGACAACAATCCGTTCTCCTCGGTGAACGGCTCCGTCGCGATCACGAAGTCGACCGGCACTTCATAGGACTGCAACTGTGCCGCCGCGGCGCACTGCTTCAGCGACTTGTGCAGCGCGGTCTTCATTCCGTCCATGTCGTCGCCGAACTCGTTGAGTGCATCGAGGGTCGGCACGACCACCGCGAGCAGGTTTGACCGTTCACTGTTGCCGTACACAAGGATCTGCCGAACTAGTGGTGCTGCCCTGTACACGCCCTCCAGGCTCGTCGTAGCGACGAACTCGCCGTTGGCGAGCTTGAGCACATTGTTGCGGCGATCGACGTAAACCAGGCGATCGGGCATGATTTCGGCCATCACGTCACCGGTTCGGTAATACCCGTCCGCGTCGAACATCGCGGCGGTGAGCTCTGCGCCCTTGTAATAGCCCGGCGTCATCGTGTCGGCTTTGACCAGTAATTCCCCGCGCGGATAGGGCCGGTCGGTGCGGAAGTAACCGAGATCGGGAACGTCGACCAGCTTGTAGTCCTGCACCCGCTTGCGGTTGATCACACCATCCAAGCTGATCATCCCGGTCTCGGTCAGCCCGTAGCCGTCGGCGATGTGGACATCGAGCGCCGAGTCCACAAACGCCTTCATCTGCGCGGCAAGTGGGGCCGTGCCGATGGCGCCACCGAGCACCCGGCCACCCACCCGTTCCCTTAACTCGGCGGCGGCGTCCTTTTCGGCGTCTGTCGGGTCTGCGCCCTCGGCGACCCTTCGGTCGACCCCGATGCGACTGTGCTGAAACAGCATGTCCACCACACGCGGAACCAGAACCATCTGAGTGGGCCGAACCAGCGCCCAATCGTCAAACAGCGTCGACAAATCGGACTTCGGTACGAAGTAGCTGATACCCCCGGCGAGGAACGCCGACGCCAACGGCACCCGTCCACCGAGGTGGTTCATGGGCATGAAATTCACGTTGAAAACAGGGACGCCAGGCGACAAGTAGAGGCCCGTCCAGTGCCTGGCCACCATCGCCTCGGTGTACATGGCACCCTTGGGCGCCCCCGTACTGCCCGACGTGTACAAGATCATCGCCAAGCGCTCATCGCTACCGTCGGTGTACGCCGGCTCGACCGGCAGTCGGCTGCCACGCTCGACGACCTCGTCCACCGCGGTCACAACCACCTGCCCCGCCGCCTCATGCAGGCGGGCACGAGCCCGCTCAAAATTCTCCCGCCGCTCATCAATTTCGGGCTGGTAGTCGAACACCACCACCTGGCCCACCGACGGACTGCTCAGCACGGACTCGACCGCAAGATCGAGATACTCCGCACTAACGGCCACGATCCTGGGTTCGCACTCCTCGATGATCGGCCGCAGTCGCGATACCGGAGCGTTGTGCTGTAGCGGTACCGTCACCAGTCCGAGGTAGGCGCACACCATGTCGACGACCAAGTAGTCCGCGCTGGCGAATCCGACCGTCGCGACCGCGTCCCCGGCCGTCGCAGGATGAGCGGGGTCGTGACGCCAGGCGCTCGCAATAGCACGCACCCGGTCCCAGAACTCGCGGTAGCTGATGGTGTCGAACCGGGGCAAGAGGCGTACCGATGTGCGGCCGGTGCCGGTATCGGTCACCAACTCACGGGCACGTTGCCCAAGCGCAGGACGATCGGCATAACCCTCAACGATCGTCTCCAACACTTCGGTCAAACGCAAACCGGGCGTGCAGGCCGCCTCGATGACCTCGGGAACGGGAGCGGCGGCACGGAATTGCGCATCGCTGTCAAACAACTCGGCCACCCGGCGAGCTACCCGCTCCTGTTGGCCGTCGCGGAGCTCGCTGTAACGCGCGTCGTCGAGTGAGCTGCTCGTCATAGCGCGTCCTCCTTGTTCCTTGAATACATTGCTACAGTCACGCATTCGGCCTGCGGTGTGCATTCATGCCTGCCCGAATCAGATGTATATCTCGGTGAGTGCCGCGATGCTGTCGAGCAGTCGGAGAGTGTCTGATTCGGGTTTGGTGGAAAGCAGGAAGGACGCGCGCTCTGCGCCATGGCTGCGGTAAGCGTCCAGTAGAGCGGGTTCTACGGCTTCCGGGACAATGACGCTGACGGGAATGTCGGTAGCCCCGTCGAGAAGGCTCACCTGTGCGGGGACCATATCCACAACCGGGACGGCCATGGGCATCCACCCGGCATGATGCCGTCGTGCTCGGGACACTGTGGCCGAAGTGAACCCGCCGAAGTAGATCGGCGGATGCGGCTTCTGCACGGGCTTGGGCCAGCAGTAGGTTGTATCGAAATCGACGTGGTGCCCATGAAACTCGGCTTCCTCGTTGGCCCACAGTTCCTTCATCGCAGCCAGCTTCTCGTCGAGCAGCTTGCCGCGCATCGTGGCGTCAACACCGTGATCGGCGGCTTCTTCGCGGTTCCATCCCAGGCCAAGACCGAGCAGCAACCTACCCGTCGATAACTGATCAACGCTGGCAATCGCTTTCGCCGTGTGAATCGCGTCCCGTTGCGGCAGGAGAAGCACTCCGGGCCCAATCAAGAGTTTGGATGTCACAAGAGCGGCCGCTGACAGTGCGACGAATGGGTCATACGACCGGTAGTACTCGCGCGGCAACTCGCCGCCCGCTGGGAATGGCGTGGCCCGACTCGTCGGCACGTGCGAATGCTCAGCAACCATCAGTGAGTCAAATCCACGGTCTTCCAATGCGTTTGCGAGTACGTCGGGGCGTATGCCTTCATCGGTGACGACGGTCGCTACCCCGATTTTCATCTGTCACCTCCGCTATAAGTGGACGGCAGCTGAGGCAGGCCGCGCCGGTAACGTGGTTGCTTCCTGTGCATGCCATCGAGTCAATGCCGCGTTGCGCCGCACGTCCAAGGCCTGTTCCAGATGGCGCGATGCAGGTGACGCATCATGACTGCACAGCCGGCTTTAAGGCCCGGGGCCTAAATTGACTGCATGACTTCGGCATCGCAGGAGGTAGACCTCGACTTGCGGCTGGTCGGATACTTCGTTGCGGTGGCCGACCATCAGCACTTCGGCCGCGCCGCGATCCAGCTGCGCGTCGCGCAGCCGTCGTTGAGCCGGCAGATCCGCCGCCTGGAGCAGCAGTTGGGCGTTCGCCTGTTCGACCGCACTTGTCAACGCACCCGGCTCACGGAGGCCGGCGAGGTGTTCCTGCCTCGGGCCAAGGAGCTACTGCGCTCGGCCGCCCAAGCCGCCGCGCAGGCCCGGGGCGCCGCCCAGTCCAGCCGCATTGTCATCGGTTACACAACAAGTCTGATCATCACCCCGACGGTGCGCGCGTTGCGTCGCGAGCACCCCGACGCCGACGTACGAGCTCTGCACCTGGATTGGAGCGAGCCGCGCGATGCACTGCTCGACCACCGCGTGGACGCGGTTGTGGCCCGGCTGCCCTTTTCCGCCGACCAGCTGCACGTCACGATCCTCTACGACGAGCCCCGTGTGTTGCTCGTAGCCGTCAACCATCGCCTCGCGGGCAGGCAATCAGTCACCGTCGACGACATCGCCGACGAACCCATACCGAAATTGCGAGACTGCGACCCGGCCTGGAATGACTTCTGGCGCATCGATCCCCGGCCCGACGGGCGCGAGGCACCCGACGGTCCACTCTTCGAAACCCTCGACGACGGGTTAGAACTCCTCGCCGCCGGGCAGGCGGTCGCCGTCGGGAACAGGTTTCACGAGACCCTGCGCCCCGACATCACCGCCGTTCCTTTGGAAGGCGTCGAACCCAGTCACGTCGTATTGGCGAGCCGCGCCGGAGACCGCAGCCGGCTCGTCGCAGCCTTCCGCAGACTCGCCGCTGCACATCTCACTGTCCCAAATTGAAACTTAGTAGTAGCGGGGACAACGCTGATGCATCTACGCCATCGAGTTGGTCGTGACGGGTCTCGTCTGACTGGCTACCAGTGAGGTTTAGCGGCTGACGATCGCGGTGTACTGCGGGCAGTACGTAGCGACCGCAGCCCGGATGAACTGTACGGCTTGGCCTTTCTCGAGGCCCTTCCCCGTCAACGTGCTCACCATTCCGCGCAGCGTGGGCGCGGGCTCAACCTTGCCGGCATCCATTTGTTGACAGACCTCCCGCCCGATCTGGATCGTCTCCTCGGGAGATTTTGTAGGGACCTTGATCGCTTCGACGTAGTCGACGAAACGTTGATCCTCGTCCGTTATGGCGCCCGCGGGTGGCATGCCGGTGACGATCGCGGCTCCGAAGGCGGATACCGCAACCATCGCGGCTAGTGCCCGTTTCATGGACAGCCGCGCTAGCATGGCCCACTCCTCTGGTCGTCTTGGGGACATCGTTCAATCAGAATACGAGAGCACCCACGGTGGCTTCACCTTGCCGGCTGCCCCTGAACCGCAATGAGGCGGGTGCAGACAAGAGTCGGGGTAGTACCCCGTCCAGGTACCTGGCCAGCCACGACGAAAATTACACGTTTGTCATTTTTCTTCGGCTTTCGCGTTTACATCCACCCGTATCCGGGAATTGGAGTTACTGAAGGGAGACACAATGATTGCGTATAACTTCTCCGACTATCAGAGAAGTCGCCGTATCGCATTCATGCATGCAGGTGCAATTTCCGTTGCATTCGTATCGGGGACCTTCGCCTTGGTGGCGCTGCTTCTGGGGTCACCGTTTGAGTTCGGTTGCGCCTTGGCGTTCTGCGGTGCGGGTTGGATTGTCGCTCACATCGCCGAGCGGTTCGCTGAGCAACAGCGCGCCCGCCGCAGCCGGCAGCTCATGTCGGCGCGGCGCATATCACCAATGCATTTCGCGCCTGGCTACGTGCGCCTCGGTGCGCCCATCCAGCCACTTCACCGTGAGCGAATCAATCAGCGCACTTTGTCAACGGTGTGACGACTCTTAAAACGGGACCTGACTTGAGTCCGTCGAGACCACCCGCGCCGACCGACTGAGACTCACTGCGGCAGTTCTTCACCTTATTGCTCGCACACAATGTATTCGGCGTACTAGTCCGCCCTCACAACCTCGTGGTTCGAATCGGGTCAGCTGGGGAACAGCGGAGGCACGTGTGACGTTCCTCCTGCGACGGACTTGAAAGAGAGGGTCTCCAATGGCTACGGACTATGACGCGCCACGGACGAAAACCGCCGAGGATACTGTCGACGAGTCGCTCGAAGAACTGACCGCTGGGCGGCGGGCGGCGGCCGATACGGCTGTGATCGACGAGGATGAGACCGTCGATTCGTATGATCTGCCCGACGCAGACATCTCCGACGAGCTTTCCGTTCGTGTCATCCCTCGCCAGGCGAACGAATTCACCTGCTCGTCATGCTTCTTGGTGCAGCACCGCAACCGGTTGGCTCTTCGGCGCGGCGTCGAGCAGGTGTGCGTCGACTGCGTGTGAACCACTCTGCGGGGCATGGAAACCCGGCCCGGCGCCAGCCGGCCTTGTCGTCATGGGTTCCCTGTACACGTTGAAGCTCGTCGCTCATGGTCTTTTTCGACCTGTCGTGACAACGGGTGAGCAACGCAGGGCGCCTCGAGTACGCGGATGAGGTCAAGGGCGGGTGCGCCACGGTCGAAACCTTCGAACACACGCTCGCCTGAACCCAAGATGTCTGAGTTCACCTGAAGATCAATCTCATCCACGATCCGGAGGCCCGGCTCCGCACGAGCTTCGCCGCACTTGCGCCTGCCTGGCTGTGAAGGCTGGAGCGAAATCAATGGCGCCGCAGTACCGGTTCGGTGCGTGAGCAGCCATGCATCTACAGGTAGGAGCCGCTGATTAGTAGGCTCGGCGGGCGGCCGGTCACACAGCGGCCCACCTTCGATGGAGAGGGATTGATATGCGCGCCATCCAGATTGAACAGTTCGGCGACCCCGCGCAGGTGCTCCGCGTCGTCGACATCGAGGAGCCGCCGCCACCGGGTCCGCATGAGGTTCTGTTGGGCGTTGAGGTCTCTCCGTTGAACAAACACGACCTACTGGTTGTCACCGGCATGCTGGCGCGACCACCCCTGCCCCACATACCAGGCGCAGAGGGGGTCGCCCGCGTGCTTGCCATTGGCGCCGACGTTGATGGACTTCGAGTCGGCGATCTGGTCGTGCTACCCCTGTATGCCGGTGCGTGGCGTGAGCGGCTCGTCGTGCCCGCCGACGGCCTGTTCGCACTCCCCGCCGGCGGCAACATCGAGCAGTACTCGATGCTGGGCAGCAACCCCCCGACGGCAGGGTTGATGCTCAGTGAATTCACCCCCCTGCAGCCGGGTGACTGGGTGGTTCAGAACGCCGCGAACTCCGGTGTGGGACGGTCATTGATCGCGCTAGCCAAACTTCGTGGACTGAAGACGATCAACCTGGCCCGCGACGACACAGCGTTCGCTGAGCTCACAGCAGCCGGGGCCGACGTGGTCCACGTCGATGACCCCGATGCGGTCGGCGATGTTCGAGCAGTGATCGGCGACGCGCGAGTGGCGCTGGCAGTGGAAGCCGTCGGTGGTCCGGGGGTGGCGCGGCTGCTCGAATTGCTGTCCGACGGTGGATGGTTGGTCAGCTATTCCTGGGCCAGGGACGAACCCATGTGGGTCGACACCTCGACACTGGTCGGCAAGCACCTCACCGTCCGCGGATTCTTTGTCGGCGACTTCGACTACCGCGACAAGGTGGTGCCTGTCATTCGTGAGGCGGCACCGCTGGTGGCCGACGGCGCCATCGTTGTCCCCGTGGCGGGCGTGTACCCCCTCGAGCATATCCAGGACGCGGTGCAACATCTCCTCCGTGGCGGCAAGATCCTGCTGAAAGTGGCGGGGCGATGAAGGTGCGCCGACGAACGCGGGGCAAAAACAGATCGGCCCCGACAAGCACAGCAGCTGCGCCAAGTTAGCTATCGGCGCGACTCCCGCGCCGCGCTCCCGCCGAGCGCCGGGGTGACGCCGGGGTGAGCCGGGTCGCGAGTCGCTACATTAAGCCCGAAAGCGCATCTACCAGGCCGCTTCCCGTGCCCCCACTGGGACTCGAACCCAGACTGTGCGGATTTTAAGAACGGTAGCGTAGGTTTCTGTAACCAGCGGAAACAGGTAGCTGCAGCTGACTATATCGCCTACCACGCCGCCGGATGCCAGCGTAACGCCGGGGGTTATCGGGTTAACTTGGTGGGGAACGAGCGCGTGACGCCGTCACCATCGGTCATGCCGGTTATTGTCGACATCGCCATTCTGGATCGACGATGGAGACCGCATGTCCGGCCAGAACGAACTCGATGTGTCGGGCCCGGACATCCCCCGCCGCAGGGCACTGCGCGTCGCTGCTGCCGCTGCGCTTGCGACGGTCGTCTGGTCGCCGTCGGCCTCAGCAGAACCGGTGGGGCGGATCGACAACGACGAGGCGCTGGAAGGGGCACTGCCGGCCTTGTCGAACTGGGGCCGATGGGGCGAGGACGACCAACTCGGCACGCTCAACTTCATCATCCCGCAGACACGGCTGGCAGCGGCCGCGTTGATTCGCACCGGCCGGGTGGTGTCGATAGGCCGGGAGTTCTCCCCCAGCACTCCCGAGTTGCGCGACTTCACCTACACGATGCGACGTTACGACGACCCCTTACCGGAGGAGGCAGGCAGCTACGACATCGTCGGCATGACCTGTCATGGCTTCGCGGTCACGCACGTCGACGCGCTGTGTCATGTCTTCACCCCGGAAGGCAAACACGGTATGTACAACGGCTTTTCGATTGACAACGTCACTGACGTCGGGGCGAGCAAATTGGGCATCGAGCACGTTGCCGCCACCGGCATCGTCGGACGCGGCGTACTGCTCGACGTGGCCGAAGTCAGGCGCGGACCGCTTCCGCTGGGCACCGCGATCATGCCGGAGGATCTGGATGCTGCAGAGGCACTTCACGGCGTGAGGGTCGGCGAGGGCGACATCGTGTTCGTGCGGACCGGCGCCGGTCCCATGAACACCTACCGGCACGCTTCGGGTCTGCACGCATCGTGTCTGCCATGGCTGCGTGATCGCAGGGTGGCGGTGTTGAGCAGTGACTCGGACAGCGACGTCCACCCGGCGGCACCGGGTTTCGAAAGGTGGACGGAACCCGTCCACATGGTGGGGATCGCGTACATGGGGCTGACGCTGCTCGACCAGGCCGAACTGGACGCGCTGGCCGCCGCGTGCGCTGCGGAACGACGCTGGGAGTTCTTCCTGACCGCGGCGCCTTGGCGCCTGAAGGGCGGCACTGGATCGGTGGTCACACCCTTGGCAATGTTCTGAGCTAACAGTCGCGAGCGGTAGGCAAGCCGCTTGCTTCACATGGTCTGGGAGACTGGTGATCGGACGACCAGATCGTCGGTGCACACGCTCGCAGAAACCGACGCGATCGAAAAGTGCTGGTCCGCAATCGGCAAGAAGGTGCCTATCGCGGTCAACTACGCGAACTTCTACCGCACACCTGCGACGGCCGCCAGGCAAGCACCCGACTGGCTCAACGCGGGTAGCTGCGACGACGGAACAGACGCAACCCTGAATGTTTTTCTTGAATGCTCAAGAAGTTGCTCACAAACTCGAATATCCGGTTGCGCAAGCATGACGAGGCTAAAGTTTGCTGCGGTGGATCGGCTGTCCCAGGAGGAAGCAATGGGTGCTGCACGGCATATCGGTCGGGTTGGGGGACTGGCGGTAGCTCTGGGGGTGGGCACGGCCATCCTCACTGGGTACGGGGTCGCCTCGGCCGAAACCGCTTCTGCCGGTTCGCCATCGACGTCGTCGGAATCGACATCGAATTCGTCATCGTCGTCGGGTTCGACCGCGAGTGGGTCTCCTGGTCGCAACGCTTCGGCTGCCTCAGGTGAGTCGGGTTCAACGCGAGCCTCGGAATCGACGCAGACTTCCTCGGACTCATCCACCGGCAGGAGCACACCGTCAGAATCGGTATCGGGCGCCGCCTCGACAACCCAACGAGCTACGAGGTCGGCCCCGCCCGGCGCGGTGGTGAGCACCGGCGGCGCGCGGACCAGTTCAGGTACGTCAGGCAGCGCCGGTACCCCAGGTGGCCACCAGTCCACCGCCATCTCGGAGAACCCCACCGCGACAACACAGTCAACACCGCTGACCCCCGCAGCCAAAGCGACATCTCAAGCGTCGTCTGGTACGAGCACCTACCGAACGTCCACCGCGACGCAGAGCACCGGCGACACGAGCGGGGAAGACGCGACGCCGCCGCAGACGACGTCGAGGCCGGGCGGGCTGTCATCGATGTCGGCCAGCGTAATCGCAAGCCCATCGGTATCTTCGCCCACGGCGGTTTCGAAGAACGTCGATCCGAACAGCACCATGGCCGGCAACGAGGTCGGTGTGAAGGAGCCGTCCCTCACAACCACCTGGCTGTCGAGCCCGCGCGTGTTGGCGGGGCGCGCAGCGACGCCCGATTCGTCGCTGTCGTCCTCGTCGACAGCGACCAGCGGGCTCGTGACGTCGAGCGCACTGATGACGATGCAGACGGCGACGCCAGTCGTCGCGGTGACCGCACCTACCATTCCAAGTGGCGCGGCGTCGCAAGTCGTGAATCTGGTCAACGAAGTGTTGAACCCGTTCGCCGGGAACGGACCGGCAGCGCCGGTGGATTCGCCCACCGAATGGATTCTGGCGGCAGCGGTGCGCCGTGAACTCTTCACTGCGCCAATCACTTACGCACCGGCAATCACGCTCACGAACGGGGTGATTACCGGCACCAACAACGGACAGATGAATGCCAACGGAAACCCGCTGAGCTACACAGTCGTGGGTGCCCCCAGCGCCGGTGGGAAGGTTCTTCTCAACTCGGCCACCGGTGACTTCAGTTTCTTGCCCGACCTCTCGGTGGTAAGTTCCACCGCCGGAACCGAGACGTTCAACGTATTGGTCAGCGAGACGACGCCACTGATTGCCGCCCTAACACAGGTCCCGTTGGTGGGGGCCCTCGTGCAGCCGATAGTGGTGATGCTTCACCAGGTGCCGATCTTGGGTGTTCTCTTGCAGCCGATCATCGGTTACGCGGTGACTCAGTCTGTCGTAGTCCCTGTTGGTCAACTCGTTGATGGCAACCCGGTTGCGTTCACCACCAAGGTGACCTCCTTCGACGGCACGCTGATCAGCGTCAACTACTTCCCGGCGTCCGGGCTGAAGACGGGCCAGAAAGCGCCCACCATTCTCAACGGTCCAGGCTTGGGCACGGCGGGCAACATCGACCCCAACTCGGTGACGATCGTCGACGACCTGGTCCCGGGTCTCGCCCCGCTTCGCGACGATGGCTACAACGTGGTCACCTGGGACCCGCGCGGTGAGTTCGCCTCCGGCGGCACATTGCAGCTGGACTCGCCGGACTTCGAGGGCCGCGACGTGTCGGCCATCATCGACTGGGTTGCGCAACAGCCCGCGACAGAGTTCGACCCGACTGACACGGACAAGACCGATCCGCTGATCGGCATGGTGGGCGGCTCGTACGGCGGCGGCATCCAATGGGTTACCGCTGCCATCGACCCCCGAGTCGACGCGATCGTGCCGGTGATTTCCTGGAACACCCTCAACGCGTCCCTGTACCCGAACCAGGCATTCAAAACCACGTGGAGCTCACTGCTGCTGTTGGCTTTGGTGGAAATCGGCGCCCAAGTCAATCCGCAGCTCTACTCCGGCGTCATCACCGGCGACGTGCTCGGCATTCTTACCCCGAGCCAGCAAGCCTTGCTGGCCCGTAGCGGCCCAGCTGAGCTCGTGAGCAACATCACCGCGCCGACGCTGCTGATCCAAGGCACCGCCGACGGGTTGTTCCCGCTGCAGCAATCTGTCACCAACGCGCAGATGCTGGCCGCCAGTGGCGTCCCGGTCAAGATGATATGGGTCTGCGGCGGACACGGTGTCTGCCTCGACCCGATTAACCCGGGCCAAGAAAAGCTCATCCTGGATGCCACGCTGGCGTGGCTGGACAAGTACGTCAAAGGGAACAACGTGGACACCGGACCGACGTTCCAATGGGTCGACCAAACCGGGCAGTTCTTCTCCTCCGACAAGCTGCCGTTCGAGACGGGGTTTATCGGCGGCAATGTCACCGCCTCCGGTGCCGGCGGCCTCCTGCCGATCATCCCTCTCCTCGGCGGCTCGGGGCCGCAGAACCTCACCGGCTTCCCCTTGCCCGCCGGCACCAGCGCCCTGGAGGAGATGCTCCTTTCGTTCGCCATCGGTACCCCGGCCTCCAATGCGCTAAACCTCACCGTGTCGCCGTCGCAAGGGACGCAGATCGTCGGCGCGCCCCAGCTGACCATTACCTATTCCGGCCTTGGTAACAGCCGGCACGTCTACGCCCAGATCGTCGACGAACAGACCGGCGTGGTACTCGGCGGCATCCTCACCCCCATTCCGGTGACTCTGGACGGCCAGACCCATACCGTGACGGTTCCGCTGGAGGCCATCGCATACACCGCGCCCCCCGGCGCCAGGCTCACCCTGCAGGTGGTCAGCTCGGCCACGCCGTTCCTGAATCTCTTGTCGTTCGGCCTGATCAACGTCTCCAGCATGCAGCTCGTGCTGCCAACCGTCGGACCCAATGCGCATGTAACGCCTGAGTCCCCGTCCGCGAGCCAGCCTCTCGTCTTGGTTGGTGGCATGGCCCCCTGAGGCACTTGGCAACGGACCCGCCCAGGTCACCATCGTGACGCCTGAGGCCGACGCCCCCTCGTGGGCACCGGACGCGTGTCGCGCGACATGCGACTACTAAGGACTGCCTTGGCCGCAGTTGCGCCAACAAAACTGCCAGGCGTGACGCGACGATCTCGCTGCCCAACGTGCCAGCAGACTGGCAGCGCGACGGCTTCTTAGACTCGCCCGCGTGGGGCTACGAGTCGCATCGGGATCCTAACCAGGAAGCGAAGCTGGATTGGGACGTGACAAGCGTCATTACGAACAACGACGACGGCGCTCAACCACCCGAATCTGCGCGGGTGCGACGATGGCAGTAAGAAGCTACTGAGGCTACCTCTCCGCCGTCGGCGCGCTGCGCGCCGCGACGACGCCGCGATGAAACTCCCTTCCGCCCCGCCAGGCCAAGACATACCGACATCTACGAGGCCTTATTCAGTGCCCCCAGTCGGACTCGAACCGACACTGGACGGATTTTAAGTCCGCTGCCTCTGCCAATTGGGCTATGGGGGCTCCGAGCCAGACCCTATTTCATCTCGTCGGAATGCCGACCGCGGACTCCGCGCTGACACAGTCATGGCCATCACCCTCATGAACCCCGACGGACTGCCGAAGGTCGACATCTACCGGCAGGTTTCGATCGCCACCGGCTCGCAGCTGATCTTCATCGCCGGCCAGGTGGCCCGCACCGCCGACGGTGAACCAGTCGGCACAGGCGACCTCGCCGCTCAGGTCGAACAGTGCTACCTCAACCTGGGCACCGCGCTTGCCGAGGTCGGCGCATCGTTCGACGACGTCGCGAAGCTGACCGTCTACCTCGTCGACTGGACCCCAGACAAGATGGAGCAATGGATCGACGGGGTGCGACGTGCCGCCGCGAAACTCGGCATCACCGCCACACCTCCCCTCACCGGCATCGGCGTCGCGGCCCTGGCCGAGCCGGACCTCTTGGTCGAAGTGGAGGCCGTCGCCGTCCTCGACTGACCGCGCCGAACAACTCCGGTCAACCATCGACGTCCATGTCGACGAGAACTCGACGCAGCGACAAAGGCGCGCAACCGCTTTCCGAACTCGAGCGGAGCGCCCTTCGGCAGGCCGGTCGGACTCTCCCATGACCGACGCTCGGCGATCCCGCATATCTGCCAGCCCCGTCATCTAAGTTACGTGGAGTGGAACCACCCCACAGCTATCTACGAGAGCCCGCTGCTTCAGTGGTGCACCACGCGGACTATCTGAACGCTTCGGCTGACCACGCGCTCTGTGGTGCTGGTTTTCCAGAATCCGACCGCTCTTACCCAGACAGACACCGCCGATGCGATCTGCCCCGACTGTGAGGCGAAGCTGGTGGTCTATCACCTCGAATGGTGGCGGGCGAGAGCTCAGGCGGCCACCGCGGAACTCGAGGTGCTGCGCGTCAAGTACCGCGAGCTGGCGCAGTCCGCCGATACCGAGTCTGCGCATGTCGCGACCGCGGGGATGGAACAGGACCAGGTTGGCTCGGCCGCCGAATCAGCCCCAACTGAGGCGACAACATTCCTCGACCATGCGCGATGTGAACTCGCCGAACTCTCTCGACCATTCGACGGCGCCCTCCCCTTCTTCCGACTGAAGAACACGATGCAGGAGTTCAGCGACAAGCTGGATGACCACGAGCGAGTGCTCCTCGCTCAGGAGATCGGGTCCGATGGCTCTCTCATACGTTGGGCGACAACGGAAGTCGAGAGCCTCGGATTGAGCGTCACCAACAATCGTGTCCAAGAGAACTCCGAAATGATGTGGGAAGAGTGGCTCCAGGAGTCACAACAGGCGCCGACGAAGACCAAGCGGCGGTTCGGACGGTCCAGGTAGCACCTCGCAGTGGTTGCACGTCCGCCAAACAAACCATCACGGAAGCTGCAGGCGAGGCGACACCGTCAGCGCCGGCCGCGGGAACCGGTATCGAATACATCCGTCCTCGACGGACTCGTCGATCAGCTGGGCGACACGACGCAAGCTGCGCACATCGGCGTCGACGCGCTCTACCCCGACGTCACCGAGGCTCAGCCGGGTCAGAATCAGCGCGTGCTTGCGGCCGATCCATGCCATTCTTGCGATCATGGCGACCACCGCGTTCGCCAGTTCTCCCGGATTGGTGTCGTCGAGACGGTAGTGCACGCCGACCAGTAGCAGCCGCCTGTGTTCCACCACCTCGGAGGCCAGGTCGTGTGAGCTGGTCGCATCGACGACAACGCGCTGCGTCCTCGCCAGCGGATTGTCTGCGAGGGCGGCGATCTGCTCGCGGCTGTCCACGACGAACCGCGCAAACCCCGCGCGGTAAAGGGAGACCGAATCCGCATCATGGCAATGCATTACGACTTGCGATGCCTTGATATCGGCCCGTCTGACTCGGTCGAGGTCATCTGGCGAAGCGACATCGACCGTGAGACCGTGATTCCTGATCCAGTCCGCCACGGCGTCGAACCGCAGAACGTCAGCGGGGTAACTGACCGCAGATCCGCGAAACGCCTTGCGGTACATGGCGCAGTAACGAAGTGCTATTGCCTCGTCCAACCGGGTATCTACTGCGACGAAGCGTGCTGCAGCGACGCGCGGACGGACGACACCGTTGATCGTGTGGGTGATCATGCCGCGTGCTGCTCCACAATCCCCCGGCCCGGCGAGAGCATCACTACCGGGCGCGGATAGCGCATCGTCGCGCACGCGTCGCCAAGCGATTCGTCAATCTGGTTGGCGAGTTCCGGTATGACGACCGCGCAGTCGTCGTCCGGCACAGCGCGGTCACCCGCCAGGCCGAGGTGGGTCAACACGATGCCGTGCTGCCTGCGGATATGCGTCATCTCGGTGACGAGGTGGCCGATCGCAGCCGGGTAACTGACGAAATCGTGCTCGTGAGCGCCGACATCGCAGTACAACCCGACCAGATCGAGCTTCGAATAGTTGAGCAACGAGGCCACCGCGCGGTCCAGTTCGGTGGAGTCCAAGTGGAACCCGCCATGGAGGGCGTAATTGCCGTCGGCAAGAGCCAGTGCAGGCGCGTTGTCGTCGATGACGCGAACAAACACACCCTGAGTGCGGTATTCGACAACTGCCGCCAACAGGTCGATATGGGCGGTCGAGCCGACGACGATACGCCCGGGCGCCAGGTTGACGGTGGCGCGCAGGTCCGACTCGCTCATCCCGTCGGCGTGCACTGTCATCCGTGCCGGATGGATCCCCGCAGCGATCGCGACGGCAAGGTCCTCGCCGGTACGTATCTCGACGGTGAGGCCGTGCTCCCGCACCCACTTCGCCATCGCGCGGTCGCGCAACGAGTAGGCCGGAATCACGATGTCGGTCATTGGGAACGACCTTCGGAACGCCTCGCAGCGGTACACAGCCGCCTGCTCGGCGTGGGTCGGCACCCGCGAGAAGTCTGATCGACGGGCAGCCGACGACAACACGGAATGAAAGACACCGGAGAGAGTCACTTCGAACCCGCTCTCATCAAGCCCTGGCCGGCCGCCAGATTGGCACCAACTTCAACGATCACCAGATCCGCGCCGGTTTTCCATCGTCCTAGCGGTCTCTTGACACCCGCGGATGGAACCTTGACACCCCGTTGACTCAGCGCAGCGCCTACATCAATGCGTCCGCTACCGGACCCAGCGCCAGCGCCGGCAGGTACTCCAACCCCACGATCAGCAGGGTCGCGCCGACAATCAGCGTGATGAACGTCGCTGAATGGGTGCGCAGCGTTCCCGCGGTGACAACACCCGGCCGCTGCGCGGCGAAGGTGCCTGCGATGGCGAGCACGGCGATGATGGGAAGAAACCGGCCTATCACCATGGCAATCGCGAGCGCGACGTTGTACCACACCGTGTTGCCGCTGAAGCCCGCAAACGCGCTGCCGTTGTTGGCGGCCGCACTGGTGAACGCGTAGAGCACCTCAGACAGGCCGTGCGGCCCGGCGTTGAGTATCGACGCTCGCTGTCCCGGGAGTGCCATCGCCACTGCCGTGCCGGTCAGCACCGTGATCGGTAGCGCCAGAATGTACAGGCTGACCAACTTGATGTGGCGGGCGTGCAGGCGCTGCCTTAGGTATTCCGGTGTCCGGCCGATCATCAGGCCACCGACGAAGACCGCCAGCAGCACCATCATCACCAGGCCGTAGAGGCCGCTGCCCGCCCCGCCGGGAGCCACCTCGCCGAGCATCATGTTCAACATCAGCACGCCGCCGCCGAGGCTGGCGAAACTGTCGTATGACGCATTCGCCGCCCCGTCGGCGCTGGCCGTCGCCACGTGGCCGAAAATCGCACTGCCGGGCACGCCGAACCGTGTTTCGGTGCCTTCGACCGGGCCCCCGACGGCGTGCACGACCGTGCCGTGCGGCACCGATGTCGCCGCAATGATCGCCACCATCCCGACGGCGAATAGCGCCGCCGCCGCCGCGAATAACGCCCAGCCTTGTTTCCGGTCGCCAATCATCACGCCGAATGTCCGAAGAAATGCCACCGGAATCAGCAACATCGCAACAATCTCGACGACGTTGGTCAACGGCGTCGGGTTCTCAAACGGGTGTGCGCTGTTGGCGTTGAACGCCCCACCGCCATCGCCGGACATCAACTTGATCGACTCCCAGCCGGCCACCGGGCCACCGAGAATTGTCTGCTGCCCACCTGCCAGCGTCGAAATCTCCTGCGCGCCATTGAAGTTGTGCACCACTCCCAGCGCGAGCAGGATCAGTGTGACGACAACGGATAGCGGTAGCAGCACCCGCACCACCGATCGCACCAGGTCGACCCAGAAGTTGCCGATCTCGTTCTTGCGAAATTGTGCGAGGCCGCGTATCAATGCCACGGCGACACACATGCCGACCGCGCAGCTGGCGAATGCCTGCACACCCAAACCGGTCGCAAGCCCCAGGTGACCCAGCGTCGATTCGCCGGGGTAATTCTGCCAACTGGTATTTGTCGTAAATGAAATTGCGGTATTAAACGCTAAAGCCGGAGTCATACCTTTATGACCCCACGGTTCAGGCAAATGTACTTGCGCGAGCAATAGCCCATAGAGGAACAGCACGCTAATCAGCGAAAAGGCCAATAGCGAACTCAGATACTTGGTCCATCGCTGCTGGTCGTCCGACCGCACTCCGACGATCCGGTAGATGCCTCGCTCAATGCGCCAGTCGGCACCTGCGGTGTACACACCAGCCAGGTAATTACCCAGTGGCACATGCAGGATCACCACAAGCGCGATGATCGCGGCCACCTGTAGCCAGGCCGACATCCCCCAGTAGGTCGTAGCGTCGATGGCTGCTCTCCTTCCGCGTGGCGGCAAGTCGCTGCTAAAGCTGGAGCAACCGCCTGCGGATTCGGGTGTTAAGAACGGAATTCCACCGCGTTTTTGCCCTGTTGTTGACGGCATTTTTGCGCCAGGGGGATAGCCAAACACTCGCCGGTCGAAAGATTTCGTAAAGGAGACGTGGATCGCCGTAAAGAAGACATAAAGACGCTCGTCGGCCCTCCTCTGCCGGGCTGATCCTGTATCAGGCCGTCGAGATCCGCCGGCCGTAAACGTGTGGGAGAACCCATGTCCGTGGTGGTGTTCGTCGTGCTGACGGTGGCGATCTTCGCCCTGCTCGGCCTGGTTCAGAAGTTGGTCGAGCGGCTATGAGTTACGACAACCTGGTCGGCCTGGTGCTGTCCGTCCTCATCGCGCTGTTTCTCTTCGGCGCGCTGCTGTTCCCGGAGAGGTTCTAGTGAGTACTACGACGGCGGGGATCCTGTTCCTCGTATCACTGATCATCGGCCTGGCGGCCGTGCACGTGCCGTTGGGCGACTACATGTACCGGGTGTACAGCTCCGAAAAGCATTCGCGCGGTGAGCGTGTCATCTACCGCTTGATCGGTGCCGACCCGAAGTCCGAACAGACATGGGGCGCCTACGCCCGCAGCGTGCTCGCCTTCTCCGCGATCAGCATCCTGTTCCTGTTCATCTTCCAGCTCGTCCAGGGCAAGCTGCCGCTGCACCTCAACGACCCGGCCACGCCAATGACACCGGCGCTCGCGTGGAACACCGCTGTCAGCTTCGTGACGAACACCAACTGGCAGGCGTACTCGGGTGAGTCGACCATGGGCCACCTGGTGCAGATGGCGGGCCTGGGCGTGCAGAACTTTGTGTCCGCCGCAGTCGGCATGGCCGTCGCGATCGCGGTGGTTCGCGGCTTCGCGCGGCGAAACACCAGCGAGTTGGGCAACTTCTGGGTTGATCTGGTCCGCGGCACCATTCGCGTCCTCCTGCCGATCTCGGTGGTCGCCGCGATCGTTCTGATCGCCGGCGGCGCAATCCAGAACTTCTTTGTGCATGACCAGATCGTCAACACTCTGGCCGGGGCCCAACAGACGATCCCCGGCGGGCCGGTTGCCAGCCAGGAGGCCATCAAGGATCTCGGCACCAACGGCGGTGGCTTCTTCAACGTCAACTCTGCACACCCGTTCGAGAACCCGACGACGTGGACCAACTGGGTAGAGATCTTCCTGCTGCTGGTCATCAGCTTCTCGCTGCCCCGCACGTTCGGCCGGATGGTCGGTAGCAAGAAGCAGGGCTTTGCGATCGCCGCCGTCATGGCGACCCTGGCCTTCATCAGTTGGGGCGCCACGATGTGGATGCAGCTGCAGGCCCACGGCACCGCGCCCACCGCAGTCAGTTCCGCGATGGAGGGTGTCGAGCAGCGTTTCGGAGTGGCCAACTCGGCGGTATTCGCCGCGTCGACCACGTTGACGTCGACGGGATCCGTCGACTCGTTCCACGACTCCTACACCAGCCTCGGTGGGATGGTGTTGCTGTTCAACATGCAGCTCGGCGAGGTCGCGCCGGGCGGTACGGGCTCCGGTCTCTACGGCATGCTCGTCCTCGCGGTGATCACCGTGTTTGTCGCGGGCCTGATGGTCGGGCGGACGCCGGAATACCTCGGTAAGAAGATCACTCCGCGTGAGATCAAGCTCGCCGCAACGTATTTCCTGATCACCCCGCTGCTCGTGCTGATGGGCACGGCGGTGGCGATGGCGATGCCCGGACAGCGGGCCGGCATGCTCAACACCGGGCCGCACGGGCTGTCGGAGGTGCTATATGCGTTCACCTCCGCGTCCAACAACAACGGATCGGCGTTCGCGGGTATCACGGTCAACACCGAGTGGTACAACACCGCGCTTGGCATGGCGATGGTGCTTCGGCCGATTGCTGCCGATCATCTTCGTGCTGGCATTGGCCGGAGCGCTCGCCAAACAGGGCAAGACTCCGGAATCCATCGGAACGCTGCCCACCCATCGACCGCAGTTCGTCGGCATGGTTGCCGGCGTGACGTTGATCCTGGTCGCCCTGACCTTCCTGCCCATGCTCGCGCTTGGGCCGCTCGCTGAAGGAATTCACTGATGTCTGTATCCACAATCGATTCCGCCGAATCCAAGCAGGCGAAACCGGACGCGTCCAAACGCGTTCAGGGCGGCCTGCTGGATCCGAAGATGCTCTGGAAGGCGATGCCCGATGCGTTGCGCAAGCTCAACCCACGCACGCTGTGGCGCAACCCAGTCATGTTCATCGTCGAGATCGGCGCCGCATGGAGCACGGTCCTGGCGATCGTCGAGCCGTCCTGGTTCGCCTGGCTGATCGTGGTCTGGCTGTGGCTGACGGTGATCTTCGCCAACCTGGCCGAAGCCGTTGCCGAAGGACGCGGCAAGGCGCAGGCCGAGTCGCTGCGCAGGGCGAAGACCGCCACCATGGCCCGTCGCCTCAAGGGCTGGGAACCCGGCGCATCCGGCCAGGAAGAAGAAGTGGCGGCACCGCTGCTTCAGCAGGGCGACGTCGTCGTCGTCGAGGCCGGACAGGCCATCCCCGGCGACGGTGATGTCGTGGAAGGCATTGCCTCGGTGGACGAATCGGCCATCACCGGCGAATCGGCCCCGGTCATCCGTGAATCGGGTGGCGACCGCTCCGCAGTCACCGGTGGCACCACCGTGCTGTCGGACCGCATCGTCGTGAAGATCACCCAGAAGCAGGGTGAGAGCTTCATCGACCGGATGATCGCACTCGTCGAGGGCGCCAACCGGCAGAAGACACCCAACGAGATCGCACTGAACATCCTGCTGGCCTCGCTGACGATCATCTTCGTGTTCGCCGTCGCGACCCTGCAGCCGCTGGCCATCTTCTCCAAGGCCAACAATCCCGGTGTTGCCGATTCGTTGGCGCTGACAGGCAACGGCGTGACCGGCATCGTGATGGTCTCCCTGTTGGTCTGCCTGATCCCGACGACCATCGGTGCGCTGTTGTCGGCCATCGGCATCGCCGGCATGGACCGGCTGGTGCAGCGCAACGTGCTCGCCATGTCGGGCCGCGCGGTCGAGGCGGCGGGCGACGTCAACACGCTGCTGCTCGACAAGACCGGCACGATCACGCTCGGCAACCGCCAGGCATCGGCCTTCGGGCCGTTGACCGGCGTGACAGAAGAGGCACTGGCCGACGCCGCGCAGCTGTCCAGCCTCGCCGATGAGACGCCGGAGGGACGCTCGGTAGTCGTGTTCGCCAAGCAGAACTACGGCCTGCGTGCCCGCACCCCCGGCGAGCTCGCCAGTGCGCACTGGGTCGAATTCACCGCTGCGACAAGGATGTCGGGCGTCGACCTGGGTGGCCACCAGCTCCGTAAGGGCGCCGCAAGCTCGGTCGCGGAGTGGGTGCGCTCACACGGCGGCAACGTGCCCATCGAACTCGGTGACATCGTGGACGGCATCTCCGCGAGCGGTGGCACACCGCTGGTGGTCGGAGAGGTCGGCCAGCTGGAGGCAGACGGAACCGCGCGCGTCCTCGGTGTCATCCACCTCAAGGACGTCGTCAAGCAGGGCATGCGCGAGCGGTTCGACGAGATGCGCCGGATGGGTATCCGCACGGTGATGATCACCGGCGACAACCCGATGACAGCCAAGGCCATTGCCGACGAGGCCGGTGTCGACGACTTCCTCGCCGAGGCGACCCCCGAGGACAAGATGGCCCTCATCAAGAAGGAGCAGGCAGGCGGCAAGCTCGTCGCGATGACCGGTGACGGCACCAACGACGCGCCCGCGCTCGCCCAGGCCGACGTCGGCGTGGCGATGAACACCGGAACGTCGGCCGCCAAAGAGGCTGGCAACATGGTCGATCTCGACTCCGATCCGACCAAGCTGATCGAGATCGTCGAGATCGGCAAGCAGCTTCTCATCACCCGGGGTGCGTTGACGACGTTCTCGATCGCCAACGACATCGCGAAGTACTTCGCGATCATCCCGGCGATGTTCGTCGCGTTGTTCCCCGGCCTGGATCTGCTGAACATCATGCGGTTGCACAGCCCGCAGTCGGCGATCCTGTCTGCGGTCATCTTCAACGCGGTCGTCATCGTCGCGCTGATTCCGCTGGCGCTTCGCGGCGTGCAGTACACCCCGAGCAGTGCCTCGAAGCTGTTGAGCCGCAACCTCTTGGTCTACGGGCTCGGCGGCATCATCGCACCGTTCATCGGTATCAAGCTCATCGACCTCGTCATCCAACTCTTCCCAGGAATGTGACATGAACCTTTCCAACCTTGTTCGCCAACACTGGGCGGCGCTGCGGGCGCTGCTGGTGCTGACCGTCCTCCTGGGCATCGCCTATCCGGTGTTCATCTGGCTGGTCGCTCAGATCCCCGGCCTGCAGGCCAGGGCCGACGGGTCGATCATCGAGGTGGATGGAAAACCCGTGGGCAGCAGCCTGATCGGGCAGTCGTTCACCGACAGCGACGGCAACCCGCTTCCGCAGTACTTCCAGAGCCGCCCCTCGGCGGCCGGCGACGGATACGACCCGCTCGCGACGAGCGCGAGCAACCTTGGACCGGAGAGCATCGTCGACACCCCCGGCGACCCCTCGCTGCCCGAGGACGACAACGGCTACAAGGAAAGCCTGCTCACCCTGGTGTGCTCGCGCAGCGCGGCCGTTGCCGAGCTTGACGGGGTCGACGGTGCCCGCCCGTTCTGCACCGGCGGCGGAGTAGGGGCGGTGTTGTCGGTGATCGGTCCGCGCAACGCCGCAGGCGACGTCGTCCGGCCCACCAAGGTGGTCAGCGTCAACGAGCCGTGCGAGACGACCCAGGCGCCGTTCCTCAACAACTACGAGGGCGTTCGCGTCGAGTGCGCCAAGTTCGGTGAGGACTACAGCATCGGGCAGATCGTGCCGATTCGCGGCAGCGCGCCCGCCGACCCGCAGGTTCCCGCCGATGCCGTCACCGCCAGCGGCAGTGGCCTCGATCCGCACATCTCGATCGCATACGCCGATATCCAGGTGGACCGGGTGGCGGAGGCTCGCGGGGTGAGCCCGGACCAGATCCGGCAGGCCGTTGCCGACCACACCGACGGGCGGTGGCTGGGCTTCATGGGCGAACCCCGGGTCAACGTGCTCGAGCTCAACCTCGAACTGGACGCGAAGTATCCGGCTAAGGGCTGACGTGTTCGGTGGATGATGACCATGTGAGCGCCGACAGGCCCGACTACAAGAAGAAACGCGGGGAGCTGCGCATCTATCTGGGCGCAGCTCCCGGTGTCGGCAAGACGTTCGCCATGCTCGGCGAGGCCCATCGCCGGTTGGAGCGCGGGACCGACGTCGTCGCGGCGGTGGTGGAGACACATGGCCGCAAGAAGACCGCGGATCTGATTGACGGCATCGAGATCATCCCGCCGCGGTACATCGAGTACCGCGGGACCAGGTTCGGTGAGCTCGACGTCGATGCCGTGCTGAAGCGCCAGCCGGAGGTGGTGCTCGTCGACGAGTTGGCACACACCAACACCCCCGGCAGCAAGAACCCGAAGCGCTGGCAGGACGTGGAAGAGCTGCTCGACGCGGGCATCACCGTCATCTCCACCGTCAACGTCCAGCATTTGGAAAGCCTCAACGACGTCGTCGCCCAGATCACCGGGATCGAGCAACAGGAGAAGGTGCCCGACGAAATCGTTCGGGCGGCCGACCAGATCGAGCTGGTCGACATCACGCCGGAGGCGTTGCGGCGCAGGCTTGCCCACGGCAACGTCTACGCCCCGGAGCGCATCGACGCCGCGTTGTCCAACTATTTCCGCCGCGGCAACCTGACGGCACTGCGCGAGCTTGCGCTGCTGTGGTTGGCCGATCAGGTGGACGCGGCACTGGAGAAGTACCGCGAAGAGAACAAGATCACCGACACGTGGGAGGCCCGCGAACGCGTGGTCGTTGCCGTCACCGGTGGGGCGGAGTCGGAAACGTTGGTGCGCCGGGCATTTCGCATCGCGTCGAAGGCCAGCGCCGAACTGATGGTGCTACATGTCGTGCGAGGCGACGGGCTGTCTGGCGTGTCTGCACCGCAGATGGGCAAGGTGCGCGAGCTGGCCATCAGCCTCGGCGCCACCCTGCACACCGTGGTCGGCGACGATGTGCCCACCGCGTTGCTGGATTTCGCGCGCGAGATGAACGCCACCCAGCTGATCGTCGGGACCTCCCGACGCTCGCGCTGGGCGCGCATCTTCGACGAGGGCATCGGCGCGGCCGTCGTCCAGCACTCCGGGAAAATCGACGTCCACATGGTCACCCACGGCGAGGCCAAGACGGGATTCACGTGGTCGCGGATCTCGCCACGTGAACGCCATCTGGCGTCTTGGCTTGCCGCGCTTGTGGTTCCGTCCGCCATCTGCGCGACCATCGTCTTCCTGCTCGACCCGTTCCTCGGCGTCGGCGGCGAGAGCGCGCTGTTTTTCATCGGCGTGCTCATCGTCGCCCTGCTCGGCGGCGTTGCGCCCGCGGCGCTGTCGGCTCTGCTGTCCGGCCTGCTGCTCAACTACTTCCTCGTCGAGCCGCGCTACACGTTCACCATCGCCGAACCCGACAGCGCTGTCACCATCGTCGTGCTTCTGCTGGTTGCCGTCGCGGTGGCGGCCCTCGTCGATGGGGCGGTCAAGCGGGCCAGAGAGTCCAGGCAGGCCGCGCAGGAAGCCGAGTTGCTGGCGCTGTTCGCCGGTTCGGTTCTGCGTGGCGCCGACCTCACCACATTGCTGGAGCGGGTCCGGGAAACGTATTCGCAACGCTCCGTGAGCATGTTGCGGGTCCGCGAAGGTGACTCCGAAGGCCAGATCGTCGCCTGCGTCGGCCAGGACCCGTGCAACGACATCGACACCGCCGACACCGCGGTGGAGGTCGGCGACGACGAGTTCTGGATGCTGATGTCCGGCGGTCAGTTGGCCGCCAGAGACCGCCGCGTGCTCGGCGCGGTCGCCAAGCAGGCCGCAAGCCTGGTGAAACAGCGCGAACTCACCGACGAGGCCGGCAAGGCCGAAGCCATCGCCCGGGCCGACGACCTGCGCCGGTCGCTGCTCTCGGCGGTCAGCCACGACTTGCGTACGCCCCTGGCCGCGGCCAAGGCCGCCGTGTCCAGCCTGCGTAGCGTCGACGTCGATTTCTCCGCCGACGACACGGCCGAACTTCTGGCCACCATCGAGGAATCCATCGATCAACTCACCGCCCTTGTCGGCAATCTGCTGGACTCGTCACGGTTGGCCGCCGGGGTGGTACGCCCTGAGTTGCGACGCGTCTACCTCGAGGAGGCGGTGCAACGCGCCCTGCTCGGAGTGAGCCGCGGGGCCACCGGGTTCGGCCGCCAGGGCGTCGACCGGGTGAAGGTGGATGTCGGGGACGCGGTGGTGATGGCCGACAGCGGCCTTCTTGAGCGGGTACTGGCCAACCTGATCGACAACGCGTTGCGGTATGCCCCGGACAGCCCGGTGCGGGTCACCGCCGGACAGGTCGGCGCGCGGGTGCTGATCGCCGTCGCCGACGAAGGGCCGGGGATACCGCGCGGCGCCGAAGAGCGGTTGTTCGCGCCGTTCCAGCGGCTCGGCGACAGCGACAACAGCATCGGCGTCGGACTCGGCCTGTCGGTGGCACGCGGATTCGTGGAGGCGATGGACGGCACGGTGTCCGCCACCGACACCCCCGGCGGTGGGTTGACCGTCGAAATCGACCTTGCCGCACCGCCGAAGGTGGTGTCGGCGTGACTCAGACGAAGACGAAGGTGCTCGTCATCGACGACGAGCCGCAGATCCTGCGGGCGTTGCGGATCAACCTGTCCGTTCGCGGCTACGAAGTGGTCACCGCGGCGAGTGGGAGCGGTGCGCTACGCGCGGCCGCAGACGAGCATCCCGACGTCGTCATCCTCGACCTCGGGCTGCCCGACATGTCGGGCATCGACGTGATCGGCGGGCTGCGGGGCTGGCTGGCCGTGCCGATCATCGTTCTCTCGGCCCGCACCGACTCGGCCGACAAGGTCGAGGCGCTCGACGCCGGGGCCGACGACTACGTCACCAAACCCTTCGGCATGGACGAGTTCCTCGCCCGACTGCGCGCGGCGATCCGACGCGGCGCCGCCGCCGCCGATACCGACGAGCCCGTCATCGAAACAGCCTCCTTCACTGTGGATTTGGCGTCGAAGAAGGTCACCAAGAACTCCACCGAGGTCCACCTCACCCCCACCGAGTGGGGCATGCTGGAGATGCTCGTCCGCAATCGCGGCAAGCTGGTCGGCCGCGAGGAACTACTCAAAGAGGTGTGGGGGCCGGCGTACGCCAAGGAAACGCACTATCTGCGGGTGTACCTCGCGCAGCTGCGGCGCAAGCTCGAGGATGACCCGTCGCACCCCGTGCACCTGCTGACCGAAGCAGGCATGGGCTACCGGTTCCAGGAGTGACTTTCCCTGCCGTGACTTTCTCTGCCGTGACTTTCTCTGCCGAGACTTTCTCTGCCGACCAGACGCAAAAGTGCCCTATTTCGACTTGTTTCGGGCACTTTTACGTCTGCTCGCGGGTTTAGTGAGCGGTCTCCTCGGCGAGCGCAATCAGTCTCGCGCGCACCAGTTCTGGGCGCTCGTCGACGACGAAATGGGAGGCGTCGACCATCTCGAGCGTGTAATCGTCGGAATTGGCGGTCTCCGGCGCCGCAAGCGACTTGTGAACAAAGATGTCGTTTGCACCGAACACCGCGCGTATCGGCACCGTTCCTCGTCTCGTCTCGGGATTCTTTGCGCCCTGCGGTATTTCGCGGGTCAGGAACGTGCGATACGTGTCCCGTGCCGCGCGTGCACACACAGCATGTCGGAACCGGTCGGAGAAGACGCGCGCTTCGTTGGTTTGCATTGCGGATCCGCGCTCGAAGATCACCCGCTCGACATAGCGGGTACGTTTCTGCAGCGGTACACCAAAGGTGGCCACCGGCATCTGGTACCAGAACCGCCACAGATGCGGCGCGACGGCACGAACCGACACCCACGGGTGGGCGATGTTCAGCGCCAGATATCCATCGAACCGCTCGGGCGCGCTCAACACCGTCAGGTGCCCGACGTACCCGCCCCAGTCGTGGCCGACCAGCAGCACACGGTCGAGCCCAAGTGCGTCGAGCAGAGCCAGCACATCGTCGGCCACGTCCTGCTTCGCCCATTTGTGCGGAGCAGGCCCGGACCAGCCGTAGCCGGGCAAGTCGGGAGCGATGATCCGCAGACCGGGCGGCGGGTCGGCCAACAAATCACGGTACTCGTAGTGGTGCTGCGGCCAGCCGTGCAGCACCACGACGGGGCGGCCATCCGGCGGTCCGGCCTCGGTCACGTGAAAGTGCACTCCACGGGCGTCGACGAAGGACCGGCGCACTCCTTCGATCGGCGGTGGATCGGCGGTCATGAATCGGACTATAGAGAACGGCTACCGCGCTACGGTGCGAGTATGGCCGGCTACCGCGAATTGTTCGACGCCAGCATCTCTGACCCCACGACCTTCTGGGCCGACGCCGCCCGCGCGGTGACCTGGACGCGGGAGCCGAAGCAGATCCTCGACGACTCGAACCCGCCGTTCTACCGCTGGTTCCCCGACGGCGAGCTCAACACCTGCGCCAACGCGCTGGACCGCCACGTGGAAGGCGGCCGCGGCGACCAGCCCGCGCTGATCTACGACTCGCCGGTGACCGGCTCGCAGCGCACCTACACCTATCGCGAACTGCTCGACCAGACAGCGCGGTTCGCGGGCGCGCTGCGCGGCCTCGGCGTCGACAAGGGCGACCGCGTCGTCATCTACATGCCGATGATTCCCGAGGCCGTCATCGCGATGCTGGCGTGTGCGCGGCTCGGCGCCGTCCACTCGGTGGTGTTCGGCGGATTCGCAGCCAGCGAACTGGCCGCCCGCATCGACGACGCCCGCCCCGCCGCCATCGTCACGGCGTCCTGCGGCATCGAGCCGACCCGCACCGTCGACTACAAACCGATGATCGACGCCGCCCTCGACATTGCCACCTACGCCCCGCCCGCATGCGTCATCGTGCAGCGAAACCAGCGCCGCTGCGAACCCCTTGCCGGCCGCGACCTCGACTGGAACGACGTGATGGCCGACGCCGAGCCGGTGGACCCGGTGCCCGTCGCGGCCACCGACCCGCTGTACGTGCTGTACACATCGGGTACCACGGGGCGGCCCAAGGGAATCGTCCGCGACAACGGCGGGCACGCCGTCTCGCTGCTGTGGAGCATGCGGCACATCTACGACACCGAACCGGGCGATGTGTACTGGGCGGCCTCAGACGTCGGCTGGGTGGTCGGCCACTCCTACATCGTCTACGGCCCGCTGATGCTTGGCGCGACGACCATGCTCTACGAGGGAAAGCCGGTCGGCACGCCGGACGCGGGCGCGTTCTGGCGAGTGGCGGCCGAGCACGGCGTCAAGGCGCTGTTCACCGCCCCGACGGCGATCCGCGCGATCAAGAAGGAAGACCCGGACGGAACTCATCTTGGCAAGCACGACCTCTCGGCGCTGAAGTATCTGTTCCAGGCCGGCGAGCGGCTCGACCCCGGCACCTACCACTGGGCGTCGGAGAAGTTGGGAATCCCGGTCGTCGACCACTGGTGGCAGACCGAGACCGGCTGGCCCGTCGCCGCCAACCCGATGGGCGTCGAGCAGCTCGAGATCAAGCCGGGTTCGCCCACCGTGCCGATGCCGGGATACGACGTGCGCATCCTGCGTCCGGACGGATCGCAGGCCGACCCGAACGAGGAGGGCGCGATCTGCGTGAAGCTGCCGCTGCCGCCGGGGACGCTGCCGACGCTGTGGGGTGACGACGACCGCTACGTCGCGTCCTACCTGTCGGCGTTCCCCGGCTACTACCTGACCGGCGACGGCGGCTACATCGACGACGACGGCTATCTGTATGTGATGGGGCGCACGGACGACGTCATCAACGTTGCGGGACACCGTTTGTCGACCGGTTCCATCGAGGCGGTGCTTGCCGCGCACCCCGCGGTCGCGGAGTGCGCGGTGATCGGCGTCGCCGACGAACTCAAGGGGCAGGTGCCGCGCGGCTTCGTGGTTCTCAAGGCGGGCGCTTCGGACGAAGGCCTGGCCGAGGAGTTGATCGCCGCCGTCCGCGAGAACATCGGCGCGGTCGCGGTCTTCAAGGCTGTCGACGTCGTGCCCGCATTGCCGAAGACCCGGTCGGGGAAGATCCTGCGCAAGACGATGCGCGGTATCGCCGACGGTCGAGACGAACCGGTGCCGTCGACGATCGAGGACCCGGCGGTGCTCGAGACGCTGAAGCCGATCCTGCAGGGCTGATCCCGCGCGAACGTTCCGTACCGGTCGAAATTTCGGCGATTTGTCGAGCGGTACGGAACGTTCGGCGGATCTCGCAACTGTGGCGTCCGGGTATCGTCGACAAGAACACGACCTGACCTGACGACGTAAGGGAGCAATGAGTAGCGCCTCGCGCGCACCCCGAAGACCTGTCCCACCCCGGACCGACTGCAGTAGGACGTCTCCGGAGGTGGGAGCGTGTTGACAGCGCTGGCCAACATCGGCCTCGGCGTCCTGGTGGTCGTGTTGATCACAGCGTTCACCGCGTACTTCGTCGCTCAGGAGTTCGCCTATACGACGGTCAGCCGAGCCAGCCTGACGGCGCACGCCAAGGCGGGCGACTCGGCCGCGGTCCGCGCGCTCGATGTCACCCGACGGACGTCGTTCATGCTGTCCGGCGCGCAGCTGGGCATCACCGTCACCGGTCTGCTGGCGGGCTATCTCGCCGAGCCGTTGATCGGGACGGGCCTGGCGGACCTGCTCGGCCTAGCCAGCGTTCCGACCGCCGTCGGTGTGGCGATCGGCACGACCGTATCGCTGGCCTTCTGCACCTTCATCCAGATGCTGTTCGGAGAACTGTTCCCGAAGAACCTCGCGATCGCCGTTCCCGAGTCGCTCGCCCGGCGGCTGGCGGTGTCCACCCGCTGGTATCTGCGACTGTTCGGCTGGCTGATCTGGTTCATGGACCAGTCGTCGAACGCGCTGCTGCGTGCGCTGCGCATCGAACCGGTGCACGACGTCGAACAGGCGGCGACCGCACGCGACCTCCAGCACATCGTCGCCGCCTCGCTCGCTTCGGGCGAGCTGCCCCGGGACCTGTCGACGCTGCTTGATCGCGTCCTCGACTTCCCGACGAGCACAGCAGAACACGCGATGATCCCGCGTACCCGCGTCGACGCGGTCCGCTTCGACGAGCCGATCGATGCGGTGCTCGCCAGGATGGCCACCGGCCATACCCGCTACCCGGTCGTCGGCGCGACCACCGACGAGGTGTTGGGCGTCATCGACCTGCACGCCGTGCTGGATGCCGAGCCGACCGATACCGCTCGATCGCGGTGTCGGCCCGCGGTTCAGGTGCCGGCGTCGCTGCCCCTTCCCGCGACGCTCAACCGGCTGACCGAGGCCGCCGACGAGATGGCGGTGGTCATCGACGAATACGGCGGCTTCGCCGGCATCGTCACGGTCGAAGACATCGCCGAAGAGCTCGTCGGCGAGATCGAGGACGAACACGACGGGGCCGACGGCAAAGTCACGCGGCGCACCGACGGGTGGCTGGTTCCCGGCGACATCCACCTCGACGAGGCCCAGCGACTGCTCGGCGAGCGCCTGCCCGATGGGGATTACGAGACCATCGCGGGACTGCTGATCGAACAGTTCGGCCGGCTACCCGCCGTCGGGGACAGCATCGAGATCGCGCTGCCCGACGACTCCGCGGGTTGGGCATTGAAGCCAAAGGTGTTGTCGGCCACTGTCCGATCCGTCGAACGGCGCGTGCCCGCCGAGGTGTTCGTGGCGGTCCACACCAAGGAGGCCGGCGTTGAGTAACCCATGGGTGGTGCTGGCCGTCACCATCGGTCTGATCGCGGTCAGCGCACTGTTCGTCGCCGTCGAGTTCGCACTGCTGACCGCACGGCGCCATCGACTGGAGGACGCCGCGGCCAGGAGTCGGTCGGCGCGTGCCGCGCTGCGCAGCACCACGGAACTATCCCTGCTGCTCGCCGGCTCGCAACTGGGCATCACCGCGTGCACGCTCGCCCTTGGCGCGACCACGAAACCGGCCGTGCACCATTGGCTCACTCCCCTGCTGCATGGCACGGGCGCACCCAGGTGGCTCGCCGACGTCGGGGGCTTCGTGCTGGCGCTGGCGATCGTCACCTTCCTGCACCTGGTGATCGGCGAAATGGCGCCGAAGTCATGGGCGATCGCGCATCCCGAACGGGCGGCGATCATCCTCGCGATACCGATGCGGATGTTCATGGCGCTGACCCGGCCGGTGCTGATCGCACTCAACCGCGCCGCCAACTGGTGCGTGCGTAAGGTCGGCGTCGACCCCGTCGACGAACTCGGCGAGGGGCAGGACCCCGCCACCCTGCGGGCACTGGTGGAGCACTCGGCGCACGCCGGAGCGCTCGATCCGCGGTACTACCGCAATCTCACCACCGCACTGGACCTCGAGAAGCTCACTGTCGGCGATATGGTCTCGCGCACTGCGCAATTGAGCACGGTAGCGGCCGACGCCGATCCGGCCGCGATTCAAGCGATGTCTCAGCTGATCGGTCATCAACGGATACTCGTGCACGGCGACGACCACGCCGTGGCGGGAATGGTGCACGTTCGCGACAGCCTGCGCGCTGAGCCAGGCACCAAGGCTGGCGACCTCATGCGGCCGGTGTTGCGGCTGCCGTCCGGCATGCCGGTGTACCGCGCGCTGCAGCTGATGCGCCAGACCCGAAACCACCTGGCGATCGTCGACGACGACGGCGTATTCGTCGGGCTCATCGCCCTCACCGATGTCATGCAACGGCTGCTCGGCGACGCCGCGTCGGCGGCGTGACCCTCAGCGGAACGAGCTGTTCAGCCGCCGCTTGAACACCTCGTCGAAGCGGCGGTAGGTATCGCGCATCGCGTGCGCAGGCCATTGACGTGGCATGAGCTCGGCAGGCAGCAGCGGGTCGAGTTGGAGGTGTCGGACAGCGGCGATGGACAGCGCGAACTGATAGGCGAAGTCATCGGCACCGAGAGCCTCGACATCGAGCTCAGCACGCATTGCGGCGGTGAGTCGCCGCGCATCGACGCCCCAATCGTCAAGCTTGAACAGCGATCTCACGGCTTCGGTAGGAATGTCGGTCTCCGCGCCGTGGAAATGGACACATTGCTGATCCAGGACGGCGCGCATCGTCGGCAGGCGGTTCCTGTCGAGGTTGTCGGGACGCAACCACATGCCTTCGCGCAGTTCGCCGAGATGCAGCGCCGTGGCGGCCTTGCGCAGCGCGAGCCGGTCGACGGCGGGTCTGCGTTCCAGCGAGACGACCGCCAACTCCCACGTCCCGTCCCACGGAGGGAGGGCGGTGTCGTCGATCCGGGATGCGTCGTCGACACGTTGCCGACGTTCGAGCAGACGCCCCGCGAGCGCATAGATCCCGTCGTCGCCGGTGAGCTCGCCCGCCGAGGCCATTCGCCACAAGCACGTGCGCGCGGCGCCATCGCTGATGCCGAATAGTGCGGCCATCCCGACGAGTTCGCCGACCTTGAGGTGGGGCTGGTCGGCACCCAATAGCGCGGTCGCGAGGACGGACCGAGCGCTCAGCGGTCGGTCACCGATCAGATCGGCGACGCGCGCGCGGCGCTCATCGACTGCGGCTACGGGCACCCACCCATCTTCCCCTATCTCACAAACTTGTTGACGCATGACATGTAAAGTGTGATACTCGCATGATATGAGCACTCCGACGAAGTCGTCGGTCGCCGAGGACGTGGAGGTCGTTCGCCGCATCCTTGCGCATATCGACGCGGGCACGACCGATGAAGGCGACGCCTGGCGGGAGCCGGTCGAGAACTACCTGGACCCAGTCCGATTCAGCCGCGAACTCGACATGTTGCGCTCGTTCCCGAGCGTCTATGTCCCGTCGGCGGCGATTCCGCACGCGGGCGATCACGTCGAACGGGTCAGCTTCGGCGTGCCGCTGTTCGCCGTGCGCGGCCACGACGGTCGCGCCCGGGTTTTCCGCAACGCATGCCGCCACCGCGGGCTGGCGCTCGTCGAGGGCCCCGGCTGTGCCCACGCGCTGGTATGCCGATATCACGGCTGGACGTACCGTCTCGACGGCTCGGTGTCGCACGTCCCCCACGCCGATGCCTTCCCCGATCTCGACGTGGCCACCCGGGGACTGGTCGAGGTGGACAGCCGTGAAACCGACGGCCTGATCGTCGTCGGGGCGTTGCAGACGTCGGCAACCGCTTCGCAGCGCCTGCGTGCCGATGCCGCGATGGCGGCCCTCGCCGACGGCAGCCCGTGGCGCGACAAGCTGCTACCTGCCGAGCGGCTCGTGTACGTCGACTCCACTGCGCGCCCGATGAATTGGAAGGTTCTCGTCGAACAGTTCCTCGAGGGCTACCACATCCGCTCGACGCACAAGACGACCTTCTTCCCGATTCAGTACGACGACCTCAACGTCGTCGAAGCATTCGGCCCCAACACGCGAATCACGTTCCCCTATCAGAACATCGAGAATCTGCGCGGTCGCCCCGAGTCGGCATGGACCATCGACCGGCGGGCAACCTTCGTCTATCACCTGTTCCCGAACGTCATGCTCGCGACGTTCCCCGACCAGGTGCTGGTGGTGGTGATCGAACCCGTCGACATCGACCACTCCACGGTGACGGTCTACGTCATGACCACACCCGCCGTGGCAGAGACCGTCTCGGTCGCCGCCGGCGATGCCGCCGGTGCTCGTGGCCTGCTGGCCGCGGGCGCGCTGGAGGACAACGAGATGTCGGAAGGTGTGCAGCGCGGACTGCGTGCCGGTGCCAACACCTTCCTGGAGTTCGGCACGCACGAAAGCGCGATCGGGCGCTTCCACGCCACTCTCGACGAGCGACTGGAATGCCTCGGGATCCGTTGACACTGCGCTGAGGGTGCAGAAGTGCGAGTAACCCTCACCCTGTGCGCAGAGTCAACAACCGCACCCGTAGAGCGAGTTCACAGCGAGCCCTTGTAACGGGTATCGGCCTGATTTCGGATATCGCGTGTACACCGACAAGGCGGTCGAGATGAGCAGGCACTCGAACGGACACGCCACCAACGGGCACCGGACGCCGGCCGATGGTCCGCCCGAGCGCGCCTCCACTCAAGTCTGAGCATCAAGATCGAAAGGCGCAGGCGTTCCTTTATTTCCAGCCTGACAAGAACTATTGTGAAATCGGCATATGTTGATACGAACTCTGCTCCCACCTGGACAGGGCGGTCAGAGCGACTAAGGAGTTGAACAGCATGCGAGTGTCAGAAACCAAGGCCGGCGGCTGCAATTGTCATTGCAACGCATGCGACGGCGGCCATCACTGCGGCAACCCGCCCAACTGCAACGTCAGGCGCTGACCTGAGCGATTAACCGGCCCGGCGCCGGGGTACCTCTCTTACCTGCAGACCCGTTAATTAGCGGGTCGAAGGGAGACGAAGCCAATGGCGCCGCGGCCGAAGATCATGGCGGTGCAGGGTGCCGCCGTGTTGGTGGCCGCCGCATTCCTGGTCATCGGCGTGCTGGGGTTCATCCCAGGGGCGACGAGCCACCTCGACCAGTTGCAGTGGGCCGGTCATCGTTCCGGCGCGAAGTTGTTCGGGATGTTCGCGGTATCCGCACTGCACAACGTCGTGCACGCGGCGTTCGGCGTCATCGGCTTCATGTTCGCGCGCACGTACGCCGCCTCGCGCGCCTACCTGCTGGCCGGCGGAATCGGCTATCTCGCGCTGTGGATATTCGGGGTACTCATGGACCAGGGCAGCGCGCTGAACATCCTGCCGTTGAACAATGCCGACAACTGGCTGCACTTCGGGCTGGGAGTCGTAATGGTGCTGTTGGGCCTGACTCTCGCGGGCCAGAAGGACCCGACGAAACGACCGAAGCGCCGCGCGAAGGTCCGTACCTAGTCGATCGACAACGCGATGCCGTCGAGGATGTCGTGCTCGCTGACCACCAGCTCCTCGATTCCGGCCCGATTGCCCAGCGCGTCCGCGAGCTCCTCCACGATGATCGCCCCACCGCCGATCACGTCGACCCGGCCCTCATGCATCGGCCCCAGAGCCGCACGCTGGTCATGGCTCATGGCGATGAGCTCCTCGCACACCGGCAGCAGTTCGCCGAAGCCGACGCGGGACAGGTGAATCGCCGCCGGGTCATAGGTCGTCATCCGTTGCGCAAGGGCCGCAAGCGTTGTCATGGTTCCCGCGACGCCGACCCACGTGCGCGCCCGCTCGACGGGCACCACCCGCAGCGCCTCCCCCAGACGCTCCCGCACGACCTCGCGTGCGGCCGCCACCTCCACCGCCGTCGGCGGGTCGCTGTGTAGGCAGCGTTCCGTCAGCCGGACGCAGCCGATGTCGGCCGAGTACCCGACGGCCATCTGCCGCTCCCCCAGCACCACCTCGGTGGAGCCGCCGCCGAGATCAACCACAACGAAAGGCGCTGCCGCGGTGTCCAATTCGTAGACCGCGCCGTGAAACGACAGTTTGGCCTCCTCGTCGCCGCTGATCACCTCCGCGACCGCGCCTGGCACGACCGCGCCGAGCACGTCGGCTGTCATGGTGAAGAAGACGTCACGGTTGGCGGCATCGCGGGTCGCCGACGTCGCCACCATTCGCACCTTCGAAACATCGTGGCGCCGGAGCAGTTCGGCATAGTCGATGAGCGCGCGCTTCGTCCGCTCGATCGCCTCCGGCGCGAACTGCCCGGTGGCGTCCACTCCTTGGCCCAGCCGAACGATCCGCATCTCGCGATGGACATCGCGCAACCGGCCGTCGACCGCATCGGCGATCAGCAGCCTGATCGAGTTTGTGCCGCAGTCGATTGCACTGATGCGCGTCACGTCCACACCTTCCGGTCGAGGATGCCGGCCATGCCCGGCTCGGCGGCCAGCAGGGCCAGCGCCTCGTCGCCGAGCGGATTGATGCCAGGGCCTTTTGCCAGCGAGTGCGCGATCAGCACGTGTAGGCACTTGACCCGCTCCGGCATGCCGCCGCCGGAGAATGTCGTACCCAGCGATTCGATCGCATCCCGTTCGGCCAGGTACGACTCGTGCGCGCGGCGGTACGCGGCGGCCAGTTGCGGGTCGTCCTGAAGCCGGTCGGTCATGTCGCGCATCAACCCCGATGACTCGAGCCGGCTCGCGGCGGCCGTCAACGCCGGGTGTGTCAGGTAGTACAGCGTCGGAAACGGTGTTCCGTCAGGCAATCTCGGGACTGTCTTGACGACGCCGGGCTCTCCGTTCGGGCATCGGTATGCGATCTCCAGGACACCACGGGGCTCGCGGCCCAACTGCCGCGCGACGGCGTCGAGATCCGAGCGGTCAACCACCGGGAGGCGGAGCACCTGGCTCACCGGGTGCCGGAGGTGCGGGTGGAACGGACGGCACAGTGGTCGGCACGTTATGCGGGTCATCGGCGATGGTGTGCCACAACGACGTGTACCAAGGCTGACCCGCGCGCGCGGCCGCGACTTCCTGCGCTGGCTCGCCGGGTACCGCCGCGCCAGGAGGCAACTGCACCTGATACGGGATATCGCCGGGTTTGACGAACCCGAGCCGCTCGCGCGCCTGTGCCGCAATGTAAACGGGGTCAGCCAGTTTCGCCTTCTGCTGCTCGAGCTCGGCGATCTGCGCGCGCAGCCCTTCCTCACTGGCGGCCAGCTGTTTCATCTCGGTCCGTTGAGCGAAATACGTCCGCACCGGACCCGCGATCGTCAGCGTGAGCACACAGACCACCGCGGCGAGAATGGCCGCCCGTCGCGCAGCCGAACCCAGCCGCTGCTCGGACTGCTGTTCGGCCGCCTCGGCGATCGACTTGCGGATCGAATCCGCGGTCGACTCGTCATCGGGCTGCGGCTTGGCCCGTGACTCGGTCTTGCGCGGTTCCCGTCGCGCCGGCGAACCCGTCCGCGGACGGCCCTTGGCGGAGTCGCCCGGCTTACCCGACTTGGCCGACTTGGCCGGTCGGGATGCCGGGGACCGCCGCTTCGGGTCGGGCCGCTTCGCTTCGGGCACGGGCTATTTGGCCTCCGGGGCAAATCTGGGGAACGCAAGGTCACCGGCGTAGCGCGCGGCATCCCCGAGCGTCTCCTCGATTCGCAACAGCTGGTTGTATTTCGCGACGCGCTCGCTGCGGGCGGGCGCGCCGGTCTTGATCTGGCCGCTGCCGACCGCGACCGCAAGGTCGGCGATCGTGGTGTCCTCGGTTTCGCCGCTGCGGTGGCTCATCATCGTGCGATACCCGCTGTTGTGCGCGAGCGAAACGGCATCGAGCGTCTCGGTCAACGTGCCGATCTGATTCACCTTCACCAGCAAGGCATTTGCCGCACCGCGCTCGATGCCCTCCTCGAGTCGTTCCGGGTTGGTGACGAAGAGATCGTCGCCGACGATCTGGACGCGGTCACCGATCGCAGTGGTCAGGTTCACCCAGCCGTCCCAGTCGTCCTCCGAGAGCGGATCCTCGATCGAGACGAGCGGATAGGATTCGACCAGCCCGGCATAGAACTCCGTCATCTGATCTGCGGTCCGGGTCTCCTTCTCGAAGCTGTAACCCGTTCCGTCGGTGAAGAATTCGGTGGCAGCGACATCCAGCGCCAGCGCCACGTCAGTGCCGGCCTCGAAGCCCGTCGCGTCGATCGCCGAAAGGATGAGGTCGAGCGCGGCCTTGGTGCCTGCCACGTCGGGCGCGAACCCGCCTTCGTCGCCGAGGCCGGTGGCCAGGCCCTGCTTCTTCAGCACCGCCTTCAGCGAGTGGTACACCTCGGCGCCCCACCGCAGCGACTCCTTGAAGTTCGGCGCACCGATCGGGGCAACCATGAACTCCTGGACGTCGACGCCGGTGTCGGCGTGCGCGCCGCCGTTGAGGATGTTCATCATCGGCACGGGCAGGATGTGTGCGTTGGGGCCGCCGACGTAGCGGAACAGCGGCAGCCCGGCCGACTCGGCGGCGGCCTTCGCCACCGCGAGCGACACACCGAGGATTGCGTTGGCGCCCAACCGGGACTTGTCCGGTGTGCCGTCGAGGTCTAGCAGGGCCTGGTCGATCAACCGCTGGTCGTCGGCGCTCAACCCGATGACCGCGGGAGCGATCTCGTCGAGAACAGCCTCGACGGCCTTCTGCACACCCTTGCCCCCGTAGCGCGAGCCGCCGTCGCGAAGTTCGACCGCCTCGTGCTCGCCCGTCGAGGCACCGGACGGCACCGCCGCCCTCGCGAACGTGCCGTCGGTCAGGGCCAACTCGACCTCGACCGTCGGGTTGCCGCGGGAGTCGAGGATTTCGCGAGCTCCGACCTGCTCGATGATGGGCACTGGCGTTCTCCTTGGTCGGTCGGGTTGGACTGCGGGGGCTAGATGAGCCTAGAACGTGCCCGTCGGGACGGTGGGATTAAAGGGGGTGGCCGTTCGCGTATGCGGTCGCCCAGTCCCGCACGGTGCGTGCGTACTGGTCGGACAGGTTGTAGGCGCGCAGCGCGTTCATCCAGCCTCGCGGCGTCGAGAGATCCTTGCCGCGCCAGCACAGATAGCCCGCGGCCGACAGCGCCGCGTCGTCGAAGTTGTCCGGGCTGACCTCGCCGTCGTTGTTGGCGTCGACCCCGTAGAGCCGCCACGTCTCCGGGATGAACTGCATCGGTCCCATCGCGCGGTCCAATCCGGGATCGCCGTCGAGCAGGCCCGAATCGCTGTCGATGATCTCCAGGTTGCCCATCGTGCCGTCCAGACGCACGCCCCGGATGGGCGGCGTGACGTCGCCGTTCGGCGCGATGTTCGCACCGCGGTAGGTGCCGTGGTGGCTTTCGACCATCCCGATACCCGCGAGCGTGGGCCAGTGCAGATGGCAGTCGGGGTTCTCCACCTCGGCGACCCTGGCCGCGTACGCGTAGGCCTCCAGCGCCGTAACCGGTATGCCCAACCTCGGCCCCCGCTCCGCCGCCCAGTCATGCAGCTGGTCGGCGGGTCTGCCCTTGGCGTGGGTGTCGATCTGCGGCACCGGATCGCCCGCAGGCGGCGGCACCCCTTCGGGAATGGGGATACCGAGCTGCCATGAGCAGCTGGAAGCCATCAGCAGCGCTGTCGCGACTACCACCGCGACAGCCCGCGGCCACAGCACTGGCGACACCGGACTCCCTCAACACCCCTCAATTATTCGAATCCATCGTCCCATGGCTTCCAGAGTGCTCGGCGAACCGCGCCGCGATCAGGCCAGATAAGGCCAGGCAAACGATATTTAGGTGTGCCTACCCTCGTCAGAGCAAAACGTTGTAGTGTTCTCGCGTCTACTACGAGGAGGCTCAATGAAACTGCATCTCGCCTGGCCCGTGTCGGTTACGGCCGCGGCCTTGGTTCTAGCCGGTTGCTCCAGCAGCGACGCGGGTAGCACCGAAGAGAGCAGCGCCTCCAGTCTCGGCCGAGACCACAACGTCGGCGGCCGCCGCTCCGAGCCCCGAGCTCGAGAAGGCGGCAGCTGACTACAAGGCGTATGCGGTCGCCCAGATCGACGAACTCGTCGGCGGGGTCAAGGTGTTCACCGACGCGGTGCGGGCCAACAACCTGCAGGCCGCGCAGGACGCGTTTGCACCGTCACGCATGCCATGGGAGCGCATCGAGCCGCTCGCCGGCCTGGTCGAGGAGATCGACGGCAAGGTCGACGCACGCGTCGACGACTTCGCCGGCGTCGACGATCCCGCCTTCACCGGTTGGCACCGGCTCGAGTTCCTGCTGTTCGAGAAGAACACCACCGAGGGCGGCGCACCATTCGCCGACCAGCTCGACAAGGACGTCGCCTCGTTGAAGGAGGAGTTCGCAAAGGTCGAGGTCACACCGCTTGACGTCGCCAACGGCGCCGCGGAGCTCATCGAAGAAGTCTCCGAGGGCAAGATCACCGGCGAGGAGGATCGCTACTCCAAGACCGACCTGTGGGACTTCGACGCCAACCTGCAGGGCTCGCAGGCTGCGATCGACAAGCTGACCCCGGCGCTGGAGAAGGCCGATCCCGCTCTGCTGGGCAAGATCGACGGGGGAATCTCCCAGGTCTTCGACACCATGCGGCCGCTGCGCCAGGGCGATGGCTGGGTGAAATTCTGCCCGGAGAACAGCGAGTTCCCGTCGCCGCTGTGCCCCGCGGTCACGGTGACGCCTCAGGTCGTGGACACGCTCAAGGCGCAGCTGGCCGGGCTGTCGGAGAACCTGTCCCAAGTTGCGGGAGTCCTGAAACTGCAGTGACCGAGCGACCACCACGTCGGGGGATCTCCCGCCGCGGCTTCGTCACCGGGGCGTTGGGTACCGGTGTCGCGGTGGGCGCTGGCGCGGCGCTGGCCGGGTGTTCGTCACCCGAGCCGGCCGCGCCGCCGGTACCGCAGGCCGCGTTCGTCCCGTTCGAGGGGCCGCATCAAGCAGGAATCACCACGCTGCCGATTCCCGAACAGGGCCTGGTCGCGTCGTTCAATGTGCACGCCAAAGAACGGGCGGGCCTCAAGGCGACGCTGCAGGAGCTCACCGAAGAGATCCGCGGGCTGATGGCGGGAAAGCCGCCGGAGACACGGGATCCGGCCTATCCGCCCGTCGACTCCGGCATCCTCGGCGAGAAACCACCCGCAGACAACCTGTCGGTCCTGGTCGGTGTCGGGGCGTCGGTGTTCGACGACCGGTTCGGCCTGGCGGATCGCAAGCCCAAGGAACTGGAAACCATGCCGTTCCTGGCCAACGACCGGCTCGACCCGAAGCTGTCCCACGGCGACATCTCGATCATCCTCGAGGCCGGGCACAACGACACCGTGCAGTTCGCGCTGCGGCAGTTGATGCGCCGCACCCGAAGCGAGCTGACACTGCGGTGGATGATCGACGGGTACGCCCGCGGCATCGGAGCCGGCCACACGTCGGAAGCCGTGACTCCGCGAAACCTGTTGGGCTTCAAGGACGGAACGGCCAACCTCGACGTCGATGACGGCGCGTTGATGGATCAGCATGTGTGGGTGCAACCCGAGGACGGCGAACCGGAGTGGGCGGTCGGCGGTTCGTATCAAGCCGTCCGCATCATCCGGATGTTCGTCGAGTTCTGGGATCGCACCCGCCTCGCAGAGCAGGAAACGCTCATCGGCCGCAAGAAGGTCAGCGGCGCCCCGCTTGGCATGACCGACGAGTTCGCCGATCCCGACTACGCCGAGGATCCCGACGGCAAGCGCATCCCGCTGGACGCCCACATCCGACTGGCCAACCCGCGCACCACCGAGACCGAGCAGAACCTCATCCTGCGCAGGGGATTCAACTATTCGCGTGGATTCGACGGCGCGGGGCGGCTCGACCAGGGGTTGGCGTTCATCGCCTACCAGCGCAGCCTGCAGAAGGGGTTCCTCACCGTGCAGAGCCGGCTGAAGGGCGAACCGCTCGAGGAGTACATCATGCCGGTGGGTGGCGGCTTTTTCTTTGTGCTGCCGGGTGTTACCGGTTCAGATCGATTCCTCGGGGATCAGCTAGTCGACTGACCGTCGTCCGCGCCGAACGTGAAACGTCGGCGAAAGTAGGGCCGCGTTTTTCGCAGTGATTGCACGTTCGGCGCTATTTGGGTTCGACGACCGCTTCGGGCTCGTCTTCGTCGACGGGCTCGTCGTCGACGGGTTCTTCGTCGACGGGTTCTTCGTCGACGGGTTCGCTGGCCTCGTCATCGACGGCCTCGGCGGGCTCGTCGTCAACGGGCTCGACGTCTTCTTCGTCGACGGCCTCGGCGTCGACGGGCGTGTCGACACTCGCTGACGGCCAGAACGCCCGCCACTCCTCTTCGGTGATGACGCCGAGCGACGCGATGTCGAGTTCTTCTGGGACGTCCTCGCCGCGACGGTCGGCGGCGATCGCCCTCTCCACCGTGCGCACGGTGTCCATGAACTCCAAAACCACGGTCCGCAAATCGTTCTCCGCGTCGCCTTCCAGTGACACCGCCACGCTCGTCATCGCTGCCGGGATGAGGTCGGCAGGCAGACCGGACTGGTTCACCCGGTCAATCACCTTCTGCGCCAACGCCAAAGCGGGCTGGGCCGTCGGCACGTCATCCATCGACGACTTGCGCGACTTCTCGGCCGCCTTGCGCTCTTCCCATTGCGCCAGTTGGTCAGCCAGCGATATCGGCTCGCCTGCGAGCACCGCGGGAACGCGGTTGGCGAGCTTACGCTGCAGCGAGTCGGCGACGTCGTCGATGGAGAACGGATGCTGCGGAGCGTCCTCGGCGATGCGGGCATGGAACAACACCTGCAGCAGAACGTCGCCGAGCTCCTCGCGAAGTTCGTCGGCGTTTCCATTGCGCACGGCGTCGAACAACTCGTACGTTTCCTCCAACAGGAAACGACGCAGCGAGTCGTGCGTCTGCTCGCTCTCCCATGGACCGGCCGTACGCAACGTGTCCATCATCGCCACGGCGTCGACCAGACGCTCACCCGCCTGCGCATCCGGAGCGGCAATCAGCTTGTCACCGGCGGCCAGTCGCGCCGCAACGGCGGGATGGTTGGGATCCGACGACAACAGCACCGGCGCGTCGTCACCCTCGTAGGCCGGCCGGGCCGACGGCAGCGACCACGGCACCTTGACCGGCATCTCTTCGGTGTACTGGACGTCACCGCCGAGCAGTTCCATCGCCTCGACCGGAATCAAAGAAGGGCGGCGCGGATCGACCAGAACGACAGTCATCTCGCTTGTCGCCTGTTGTTCATCGCCCCCATACCTCCGACGTTCGTTATATCAACATCGTCCTGCGGTTTTCCATTGAGGGCCAATACCAGACCGGCGACCATCCGGATGAGCTCGAGGTCGCGTATCCGCGGTGCGCCGACGCCGGAGCCTGCTCGGGGAATCGGCACCTGCACCGTCGACGTCGTCGCACGGTAATGCGCGCTCGGATACAGCCGCTTCAGCCGGAGCTGTTGAGAGTCCAACAACGTCATCGGCGACACTCGCAGTGTCGACTCCGACGGTGCGCTGATCTCGGTGACGCCGTACTCGCGGGCCAACAGCCGCAACCGCGCGACGGACACCAGCAGCTGTGCAGGCTCGGGCAGCGGGCCGTACCGGTCGACGAGCTCCTCCACCACCGCACCGACAGCGTCCTGGTCGGCGGCCGACGCGAGCCGGCGATAGCCCTCCAGCCGCAGCCGGTCGCTGGCGATGTAGTCAGGCGGGAGATTCGCATCGACGGGCAGATCGATGCGGACATCCTTCGGCTCCTCAACGGCGGCAACGGTTTTGCCGTCCGCAGCGGCGCGGTACGCCTCGACGGCCTCGCCGACCAGCCGCACGTACAGGTCGAATCCGACACCGGCGACGTGCCCGGACTGTTCGACACCGAGCACGTTGCCCGCGCCGCGAATCTCCAAGTCCTTCATCGCGACGGCCATGCCCGCACCGAGTTCGTTGTTCTGCGCGATGGTGGCCAGCCGGTCGTACGCCGTCTCGGTCAGCGGAACCTCCGGCGGATACATGAGATACGCGTAGCCACGCTCGCGGCTGCGACCCACCCTGCCGCGCAACTGGTGCAGCTGCGAAAGCCCGAACGTGTCGGCTCGTTCGACGATCAACGTGTTGGCGTTGGAGATGTCCAGACCCGTCTCGACGATCGTCGTGCAGACCAGCACGTCGTACTCGCGGTTCCAGAACCCCTCGACCGTGCGTTCCAGCTGCTCCTCGGGCATCTGACCGTGCGCGACGACGACGCGCGCCTCGGGCACCAGCGCCTGCAACCGCGCCGCGGCCTGGTCGATCGACCGCACCCGGTTGTGGATGTAGAACGCCTGCCCGTCGCGCAGCAGCTCACGGCGCAGCGCCGCGGCGATCTGCTTGTCGTCGTGCTGCCCGACGTAGGTCAGCACCGGGTAGCGCTCCTCGGGCGGGGTGAGGATCGTCGACATCTCCCTGATCCCGGCCAGGCTCATCTCCAGCGTGCGGGGAATCGGCGTCGCGCTCATCGTCAGCACGTCGACGTGGGTGCGCATCGACTTGATGTGCTCCTTGTGCTCGACGCCGAACCGCTGCTCCTCGTCGACGACGACCAGGCCGAGGTCCTTCCAGGTCACCCCCGTCTGAATCAGCCGGTGTGTGCCGATCACGATGTCGACCGAGCCCTCCCTCATGCCCGCGAGCACCGCCCGCGACTCGGTGGGATCGGTGAACCGGGACAGCCCCTTCACGGTGACCGGGAATCCGGCCATCCGTTCGCTGAACGTCTGCAGGTGCTGGTCGGCCAGCAGCGTCGTCGGCACCAGCACCGCCACCTGCTTACCGTCCTGCACCGCCTTGAACGCCGCGCGGACCGCGATCTCGGTCTTGCCGTAGCCGACGTCGCCGCAGATCACCCGGTCCATCGGGATCGGCTTCTCCATGTCGCTCTTGACCTCGGTGATGGCGGTGAGCTGGTCGACGGTCTCGGTGAAGCCGAACGCGTCCTCCATCTCGGCCTGCCACGGGGTGTCCGGTCCGAACGCGTGCCCCGGCGACGCCTGCCGCTTGGCGTACAGCGACACCAGTTCACTGGCGATCTCGCGGACCGCCCGCCTGGCCTTGGTCTTGGTGTTGGCCCAGTCGCTGCCGCCCAGCCGGCTCAGTGTCGGCGCTTCGCCGCCGACGTACCGCGACAGCTGGTCGAGCGAATCCATCGGCACGAACAGCTTGTCCGACCCACCACCGCGCTTGCTCGACCCGTACTCCAGCACCAGGTACTCGCGCCGCGCACCGCCGACCGTGCGTTCCACCATCTCGACGAACCGGCCGATGCCGTGCTGGTCGTGCACCACCAGGTCGCCCGCCGTCAGCGCGAGCGGGTCGACGACGTTGCGGCGCTTGGCGGCCAGCCGCTTTCCTTCGGGCGCGGTGACCCGGTTTCCGGTCAGGTCGGTTTCGGTGATCACGACGAGGTTGGCCCCGGCCAACACCACGCCGTCGTGCAGCGGGCCCTTGAGCACGCCGACGACGCCTGCCTTCGGCACCTCGCCCGGCTCCAGCATCGCCGCGGGTGTATCGGCCTCCGCCAGCTGCTCGACCACCCGGTGCGCCGTACCGGTGCCCGGCGTGACGACGGCCGCCGATCCCCCGGTGGCGACGTGCGCCCGCAGCATCGCGAATATCTCGTCGATACCCGACTGCTTCCCGCGGGCCGACGGCGACGGACGGATATCCAGCTCGATCGCCGCCTCGGCTCCCTCCTCTCCGCTCCTCACGTCCGCGGTCAGCTGGCTGAGCGTCCACCACGGGTGCCCGCCCTTGCGGGCCCCCGCGGCCACGTCGTCGAGATCCAGATAGCCCGAAGCACCGAGTGCCTCGAGGTCGATGGGCGCATCGCCGCCGACCGCCGCCGCCGACCAGGACGCTTCGAGGAACTCGCGGCCGGTCTTGATGAGGTCGGCGGCCCTGGTGCGGATCTTCTCCGGGTCGCAGATCAGCAGCGGCGTCTGCGCGGGCAGGTGGTCGCTGAGGATGGACAACTCGGTGGGCCGCAGCAGCGGAAGTAGCGCCTCCATACCGTCGACCGGGATGCCTTCGCCGAGCTTGGCCAGCATGTCGGGCACGCTGCCTGGCACGTCGTTGTCGGTCCGCGGGTGTTCGGCCGCGAGTTCGAAGGCGCGGACCCGGACGTCGTCGGTCAGCAGCAGCTCGCGGCACGGCACCGCGATGACCGATTCGACGTCGATGTCGGGGATCGAACGCTGGTCGGCGACGGCGAACATCCGCATCTCGGAGATCTCGTCGCCCCAGAACTCGACACGTACCGGGTGTTCGGCGGTCGGCGGGAACACGTCGAGGATCCCGCCGCGCACGGCGAACTCCCCTCGCTTTCCGACCATGTCGACGCGGCTGTAGGCAAGCTCCACCAGCCGGTGGATGACGCCGTCGAAGTCGGCTTCCTCCCCGAGCGTGAGGGTGACGGGTTCGATGTCGGCGACATCCGGCGCCATCGGCTGCACCAGCGAGCGCACCGTGGTCACCACGACCCGCAGCGGCGGCCCGAGCCGCTCGTCGTCGGGGTAGGCCAGCCGGCGCAGCACCATCAGCCGCTCGCCGACGGTGTCCACACCCGGCGAGAGCCGTTCGTGCGGCAGCGTCTCCCACGACGGGAACAGCGCCGCCGAGTCACCGAAGACGCCCCGCAACTCCGCGGTGAGATCGTCGGCTTCGCGGCCGGTGGCGGTGACCACCAGCAGCGGTGCCGCCTGGGCCAGCGCGCAGGCGGCGAACAGCCGCGCACTCGCGGGGCCGACCAGCGCGAGGTCGACGGGTCTGTCGGCGGCACGGCCGATGACGTCCTGCAAACAGGGATCGCGCAGCGCGAGGTCGACGAGCCCCGCGATCGGGGTTTGGACACGAACGGTCCCCGATGCGGTCATGATGTTTCCCATCCTAGGTGACGCCGAAACTCACGTTCGGGCGCGAAAGTGCGAGTGATCGACGCCATTTCGTCGATCTCGGCGAAAGGTCGGGCTACTCGTCGAGCAGCGGCGGGTCGTTCTCGAGGTGCATCAGCCCGTTCCAGCACAGGTTGACCAGATGCGCGGCGACGACTTCCTTCTTCGGCTCGCGCACGTCGAGCCACCACTGCGCCGTCATCGAAACCGACCCGACGAGCGCCTGGGCATACAGCGGCGCCATCTCGGGATCGAGACCGCGGCGGGAGAAGTCGCCGGCCAGGATCGACGACACCTGGTTGACAGCGTCGTTCAACAGCGTGGAGTAGGTGCCCGAGGTGATGGCCGCCGGCGAGTCACGGATGAGGATCCGGAATCCGTCGGTGCGTTCGTCGACGTAGCTCAGCAGGGCCAGCGTGACGCGCTCGATGCGCAGCCGCGACCGGTTGTTGGTCGTTCTCGTCAGCGACGACGTGATGCCGTCCAGCAGAGCCGACATCTCGCGGTCGACCACCACCGCGTAGAGGCCCTCCTTGCCGCCGAAATGCTCGTAGACGACGGGCTTGGAGACGTTGGCGCGCTGCGCGATCTCCTCGACCGAGGTGCCTTCGTATCCACGCTCAGCGAACAACGATCGTGCGATGTCGATGAGCTGGTGACGTCGCTCGGCACCGGTCATCCGGGCGCGGGGTGCGCGCAATTCTTTGTCCGGTCCGGCCACGACTATCAGGTTAGTTCCTCGCGAGCTTGTGATTGACCATCGAACACCGGCAGCAGGCAGCGCAGCACCCTTTGCGCCCAATCCGCCTTTACGGTGCCGCTACGTGCGCGCTCCGCAAGGTAGGCGCCGACGATGCAGTCGAGCAGCGTTTCGACGTCGATGTTGTCGCGGACGTCGACACCTTTCGCGAGTGCCGCCCGGTGGTCGACGAGGAGGCCGCGAATCAGATCGGTGAAGGCCGGATCGTCGTCAGTCAGCAGGGCTGCCACTCCGCCTACGCCGATGCCCGCCTCGACGGCGCTGACGGATTGCTCGATGAGCCACTGCAGGAGCGGCCGCACTGCGGAGTCCTCGGGTGGCGGTGGTGGACTGGTCAGCGACGCGAGCGCCGCGGCGATCATCTCTTCGCGATTCCGATATCGGCGATACACCGTGGTCTTGGCGACGCCGGCATGCTCGGCGACCGCTTCGACGTTCACCGACCTCGGCCCCTTGGTGCGGAGCAAGTCCAGGACGGCCTCGGCGATCACCTGGTCACGTTTCTGCGGGTCAGCGGGCATATGCACTGCCTTTCTACTGTCTCCCGTGTCACACCATCGGCGGCATCGACACTATATACGATACGATATGCGTATCGTATCGTATATGAATTGGAGGCGACTCATGAGAGAACTGCATATCCGCAAAACAATCGTTGGATGGACGTCGATGGCACTGGGGGTCACGATCGCGACGACGCCTGCATGGGCACAGACAACACCGGTTGGGGCCGGATTCACACTCGGGCTCGGCGCAATGACGTTGATGTTCGGCGGGTGGTCGTTGATCGCCAGGGACCCGACCCGCGACCATTGGGCGATGTCGGTCGTCGGGCTCGTTCTTGCGATCGCGCCGTGGATCGGTGGCTACGCCGGCGACTCCGCGGCCTGGGTGTCCTGGATCGGCGGCCTGAGCCTGATGGTCTTGGCGGGCGCCGCCTACATCGCCGACGAGGCGAATGAGGTGACCAGAACCGAACGGGTCAAGGCCCTCGCCAAATATCAGGTTCAACACGGCGTCGACCTTGACACCAGTCGACCGCGAGAATTCGCCGGCACCTTGCCGATCCGCCACCGGCGTGGCGTCGACTATTGATTCGTCCATGGCCACCCGAAACTGACGGGCTCCGGTAAGTACCGTTCGACTAGCATCACGAGTTGATCAGTCCGTCGTGGTGTAATCGGCAGCACCTCTGATTTTGGTTCAGATAGTTCAGGTTCGAGTCCTGGCGACGGAGCAGACCATCGGCACGGAGCTTCCAATGGGGACAACCATATGACTATGCATGGCCAATCCGCGGTCCTGGTGCTGGCCGCCGGGGCGGGTACCCGCATGCGATCCGACGTTCCGAAGGTGCTGCACACGCTGGCAGGCCGCAGCATGCTGTCGCACGTCCTGAATTCGGTGGCCAAGGTCGCCCCGCAACACCTCGTCGTGCTGCTCGGCCATGACCGCGATCGCATCACGCCGGCCGTAGCCGAGTTGGCGGAGACGCTGAGCCGCCCGATCGACATCGCGGTGCAGGAGCAGCGGCTGGGTACCGGGCACGCCGTCGGCTGCGGGCTGACCGCGCTGCCCGCCGATTTCGCCGGAACCGTCGTGGTGGTCTCGGGCGACGTTCCGCTGCTGGACGCCGACACGCTGGCCGACCTGATCGCCACCCACGGCTCCGAAACCGCCGCGGCGACGGTGTTGACCACGACGCTGGCCGACCCGACGGGCTATGGCCGGGTTCTGCGCACCCAGGACCGGGAGGTCATCGGCATCGTCGAAGAGGCCGACGCCACCCGGTCGCAGCAGGCCATCAGCGAGGTCAACGCCGGCGTCTACGCCTTCGACATCGGGGAGTTGCGCTCGGCGCTGGACCGGCTGCGGCCGCACAACGCCCAGCAGGAGCTCTACCTCACCGACGTCATCTCGATCATCCGGCAGGACGGCCGGATCGTGCGCGCCAAGCACATCGACGACGCCGCGTTGGTGGCAGGCGTCAACGACCGGGTGCAGCTGGCCGAACTGGCCGCCGAACTGAACCGGCGCATCGTGGCCACCCACCAGCTCGCAGGCGTCACGGTCGTGGACCCCGCCAACACCTGGATCGACATCGACGTGACCGTCGGCCGCGACACCGTCATCCAGCCCGGCACCCAGCTGCTGGGCGCCACCCGCATCGGCGGGCGCTGCGAGATCGGGCCAGACACCACGCTGACCGACGTCACCGTCGGCGACGGAGCCACCGTGGTCCGCACCCATGGCTCGGCATCGATCATCGGCGACGGGGCCACCGTCGGCCCATTCACCTATTTGCGGCCCGGCACCGTCCTCGGCGACGTCGGCAAGCTCGGGGCGTTCGTCGAGACCAAGAACGCCACCCTGGGCACCGGCACCAAGGTGCCGCACCTGACCTACGTCGGCGACGCGGACATCGGCGAGCACAGCAATATCGGCGCGTCGAGCGTATTCGTCAACTACGACGGCGAGACGAAACGGCGCACCACGATCGGGTCGCACGTGCGCACCGGCTCCGACACCATGTTCGTCGCGCCGGTCAGCGTCGGTGACGGCGCCTACACCGGGGCGGGCACCGTGGTGCGCGACGACGTGCCGCCGGGTGCGTTGGCCGTATCCGCCGGTCCGCAGCGCAATATCGAGGGCTGGGTGGAGCGCAAGCGACCTGGGTCGGCGGCTGCCGCCGCAGCGGAGGCGGCCCGGCGGGCCGACGAAGCCAGCGAAGACACGGACCCCGAAGACGACAAAACGACGTGAGCCGGTAGGTTTCCGTTCTCGTTCTGGCAACCCGGCCACGCGCGTCCAGCTGTGATACGTACGATTAGGCCGACATCGATACCCGACCGGCGAGGGCACACAGTGGGCACCGAGTGGACCGACAACCGCAAGAATTTGATGCTGTTCTCCGGTCGCGCGCACCCGGAACTCGCCGAACAGGTCGCCAAGGAGCTCGACGTCCCGGTCACCGCGCAGACCGCGCGTGACTTCGCCAACGGCGAGATCTTCGTCCGCTTCGACGAATCGGTCCGCGGTTGCGACGCGTTCGTGCTGCAGAGCCATCCGGCGCCGCTGAACCACTGGCTGATGGAACAGCTGATCATGATCGATGCGCTCAAGCGCGGCAGCGCCAAGCGGATCACCGCGATCCTGCCGTTCTATCCCTACGCGCGTCAGGACAAGAAGCACCGCGGCCGCGAGCCGATCTCGGCGCGACTGGTGGCAGATCTGCTCAAGACCGCGGGCGCCAACCGCATTCTCACCGTCGACCTGCACACCGACCAGATCCAGGGTTTCTTCGACGGACCGGTCGACCACATGCGGGCGCAGAACCTGCTCACGGGCTACATCGCCGAGAACTACACCGACGACGACATGGTCGTGGTGTCACCGGATTCCGGTCGTGTCCGGGTGGCCGAGAAATGGGCCGATGCGCTGGGCGGCGTGCCGCTGGCCTTCATCCACAAGACCCGCGACCCGCTGGTGCCCAACCAGGTGAAGTCGAACCGCGTGGTCGGTGATGTGCGGGGCAGGACCTGCATTCTGACCGACGACATGATCGACACCGGCGGCACGATCGCGGGCGCGGTCAAGCTGCTGCACGAGGACGGCGCGAAGGACGTCATCATCGCCGCGACGCACGGCGTGCTGTCCGATCCCGCATCACAACGGCTGGCCGACTGCGGTGCCCGCGAGGTGATCGTCACCAACACCCTGCCGATCGGCGAGGAGAAGCAGTTCGCGCAGCTGACGGTGTTGTCCATCGCGCCACTGCTGGCCAGCACGATTCGCGCGGTGTTCGAGAATGGTTCGGTGACAGGACTTTTCGACGGGTCGGCGTAGTGGCTGAGTCGGTCATCTATCACAACCCGCGCTGCACGACCTCCCGCAAGACGCTGGAACTGTTGCGGGACAACGGCATCGAGCCGGACGTGATCCAGTACCTGAAGACGCCGCCGTCACGCGACGAACTCGTCAAGCTGATCAACGACGCAGGCATCGACGTTCGCACCGCGGTCCGCAAGCGTGAACCGCTGTACGCCGAGCTGAACCTTGCCGACGCCGACGATGACGAACTGCTCGACGCCATGGCCGAACATCCGATCCTGATCGAGCGGCCGTTCGTCGTCACGCCCAGAGGCACCCGGCTGGCCAGGCCACTCGACTCAGTTCGCGAGATTCTGTGACCCGTCACCGCATTGCGGCGATTCTCGCGTTGCTGGCCGTCGCCGCGGCAGGCTGCGGCGACAAGTCGCCTGACTACACGTCGGTGCTGACCGCCACCACGAGCGCCAAGCCGACGACCACCGAGACGCCGGTTCCGATCGCGCAGTACCTGGAAAGCGCAGGGGTGGTCGGACAACCCGTCGCCCCCGACAAGCTGACCGACCTCACGGTGACGATGCCGAAGCCGAAAGGCTGGGAGCAGTACAGCAATCCGAGGTACGCGCCCGGCACTCGCGTCATCGCCAAGGGCGACACCTATCCGACCGCGATGCTGCTCGTGTTTCAACTCAGCGGCGCCGACTTCGACCCCAAGAAAGCCATCGAGCACGGCAACGCCGACGCCGAACTGTCGGAGAACTTCAAGCAGCTCAACGCGTCCCTCAAGGACTTCAAGGGCTTCCCGTCGTCGATGATCGAGGGCAGCTACGACCTCAACGGCAGGCGGATGCACAGCTACAACCGGATCGTCATCGCCACCGGCCCGCCGCCGGACAACGTGCGCTACCTGGTTCAGTTCACCGTGACCGGCTACGCCGACAAGGCCCAGGCGGAGGCGCCCGACATCGAGGCGATCATCGGCGGGTTCACCGTCGCCAAAAAGTAGTCCCCGCGCCGCGGCTTAGGGTGTCGGTCATGACTGGATGGACCGCCGCCGACCTGCCTTCCTTCGCCGGACGCACCGTGGTCGTCACGGGTGCCAACAGCGGCCTGGGCGAGGTGACCGCGCGAGAACTGGCGCGGGTGGGGGCCAAGGTGATCCTGGCCTGCCGCAACAGCGGCAAGGGCGACGCGGCCGCGTCGCGCATGTCGGGTGACGTCGAGGTGCGCACGCTCGACCTGCAGGACCTGGCCTCGGTGCGTGCGTTCGCCGACGGTGTCGACGCTCGTCGATGTGCTCGTCAACAACGCGGGCATCATGGCCGTGCCGTTTGCCCAGACCACCGACGGCTTCGAAAGCCAGATCGGCACCAACCACCTCGGCCACTTCGCGCTGACCAACCTGCTGCTGCCGAAGATCACCGACCGCGTGGTCACGGTGTCGTCGGGCGTGCACATGATCGGCTACATCAGCCTGAAGGACCTCAACTGGAAGTCGCGGCCCTACTTCGCGTGGCCGGCCTACGGCCAGTCGAAGCTGGCCAACCTGCTGTTCACCAGCGAGCTGCAGCGCCGGCTCAGCGCCGCCGGGTCAGGACTGAAGGCGCACGCCGCCCATCCCGGCTACTCCGAAACCAATCTGCAGGGCAATACGGGCAATCCCATCGGCACGAAGTTGATCAACTTCGTCACCCCTTTGGTGGGCACGGACGCCGATTTCGGCGCGAGGCAGACGCTCTATGCGGCGTCCCAGGATCTTCCCGGCGACAGCTTCATCGGTCCGCGGTTCGCAATGCGCGGACCGTCCGGGCCGACGTTTCGCAGCCCGCTGGCGCGCGACGCAAAGAAAGCCGCGGCGCTGTGGGACCTGTCTGAGCAGCTCACAGACACCAAATTCGCACTCTGAGGCGTTGATCAGATAATCTGGGCGAGCTCACGGCGAGGGTGGCAGGTGCCACCGTTATCGACGGGACACGCATTGAGAGTTGCGACCCTGGCCGTGGAAGACCAATGACCGGCGTTAGAGGAGCAACACCCCAATGGCCAAGACCGCGGCCCGTAAAGAGAACAACCTGACCGCTGCCGTGCGCACCGAAACCGGCAAGGGCGCATCGCGCCGCGCACGCCGCGCCGGGCAGATCCCCGCCGTGCTCTACGGCCACGGCGCCGACCCGCAGCATCTGCTGCTGCCGGGGCGTGACCTGGCCGCGGTGCTGCGGCACTCCGGCACCAACGCCGTGCTCACCCTGGACATCGACGGTGACGAGCAGCTGGCGCTGACCAAGGCGCTCGACATCCACCCGATCAAGCGCAACATCCAGCACCTCGACCTGCTCGTGGTCCGTCGCGGCGAGAAGGTGACCGTCGAGGTCAACGTCGTCGTCGAGGGTGAAGCGATCCCGGGCACCCTGGTCACGCAGGACTCCAACACGATCGAGATCGAGGCCGACGCGCTGTCGATCCCCCAGCAGCTCACCGTGTCCGTCGAGGGTGCCGACATCGGCACGCAGTTCACCGCGGGCTCGATCACACTGCCGTCCGGTGTCTCGCTGGTGTCGGATCCCGAGATGCTGGTCGTCAACGTCGTTGCCGCCCCGACCGCCGAGGACCTCGAGGCCGAGGGTGCAGGCGAGGTCGCCGAGGGCGAGGAAGCCGAAGGGGCCGCCGAGGGCGAAGAGGGTGCCGAGGCCGCCGAGGGCGGCGAAGGCGGTGGCGAGCAATCATCCGCCTCCGACGACTCCTCCGAGTAACCGGCGGGCCGCCACCCGACATGGCCGAGCCACTTCTGGTGGTGGGCCTGGGCAATCCCGGGCCCAACTACGCCACGACGCGGCACAACCTCGGCTTCGTGGTCGCCGACCTACTTGCCGACCGCATGGGCGAGAAGTTCAAGGTGCACAAGAAATCCGGCGCCGAGGTCGTCACCGGCAGGCTCGCAGGCCGGTCGGTCGTGCTGGCCAAGCCGCGCGTGTACATGAACGAGTCGGGCCGCCAGGTCGGTCCGCTGGCGAAGTTCTACTCCGTGCCGCCCGCCGATGTCGTGATCGTGCATGACGAGCTCGACATCGACTTCGGCCGGATTCGACTGAAGTTCGGTGGCGGCGTGGCGGGCCACAACGGTCTGCGCTCGGTGGCATCGGCGCTGGGCACCAGCGACTTTCAACGGGTTCGCATCGGTGTCGGCCGTCCGCCCGGCCGCAAGTCGGGGGCCTCGTTCGTGTTGCAGAACTTCACCGCCGCCGAACGGCCCGAAGTTCCGGTGATCTGCGAACAGGCGGCCGACGCGACCGAATTGCTGATCGCCCATGGCCTCGAACCGGCCCAGAACACCGTCCACGCCTGGGGCTGACTTCTCACTTCTCACCGCGAGCGGCCGTGTTTGTACGGCGACACGCCGCATTTCGCCGTCATTTTTGCGCGCGCTCGCGGCCGTCGAGCGGCCGCTCGGTGCTCAACGGCCGCTGATCCCGCCGTCCACCACCTTGATCTGCTTGTGCGGGTAGCGGCGCTCCGCGTGTGCTTTGGCGGCCGAGTTCGGCAGCACGTAGAGCGTCTCCTTCTTGTCTTGAAGGGGTTTGAGCACCAGATCCATGAAGCCCTTGCGATCGTCGAGGTACGGCTCGATGACGTCTTCTCCGGCGGGACACACCGCCAGGCAGTACGCCGCCTTGTAGTTCGCCTTGAACGACAGGCTCTGCCACATCGAGGCGTTCTCGGAATCGCTGACCCGAGAACGGAAGTCGGCGGCGTCCTCGCTGTCGGCGATGGTCTGCGCCCAATCGGTGAAACCGCCCATGAACTCGCGGTAGTTGTGGACCGAGCATGCGACGAAGTCGAAGTCACCGTTCTTCTTGATTGCGCCGACGGGGCAGGCCGCCACGCACAGCTTGCATTCCAGGCACGGCGAATAGTCCAGCGGCTCACCGTAATTGCTGACCGGAGCGTCGACGAGGACCGTGCCGAGCAGAATGAAATTGCCGAACCTGGGGTGGATCACATTGCGGTGGATGCCCATCACGCCGAGGCCCGAGGCGACCGCAACGGGCTTGTGGGCGACCACCCAGATGCGGCCGGGGAACCGGTCCATCTCCATCGGGAACGACATCGACGGGTTGATCGCGCGATGGCCGGCGTCCTGCAATGTCCGGGTGATCCGGTGCGCAGCCTCGTTCATGATCTCGCCGCTGCGATGGAACTCTTGATTGGCGACGCTGCGCGCCGTCGACCGGACGTTGTCGCGGTTCATCCTGACCACGAGCGATATGTAGCTGCGCGTTCCGGGTAGCGCCGCGTCGACGTGTTCGCGTTCGGACGCGAGGTCGGGATTGTCGACGCTGGCGAACGCCACGTCGTCGGCGCCCGCGTCGAGACACACCTGACGCAGCCAGTCGGCGTCGATGACGCCCGGTTTCCGCCTTGCGCGTGAGCGCACCTTGCGGACCGTCGGGTGATCGGCGATCCGGGACGGCAGGTGTTCGATCGTCATGCTGAGTATAGTACACAATACTCAGCCGGATGCCGCCGACTCTTTTGTGCGGCGGAGGAGTCGATCGGGCCGTCCAGGCCTGACGCGACCACCGGCGTCAAGAACCAGCCTGGAGGGCGTAAAGGAACCGTTCGGATATCGCGTCGCGCGTTTTGACAGGCGTACACCCGAAGGTATGCAAGAGGAGACACAGGCACGTCCCGGTCGGCTTCAGCGCTGGTGTGCCCAGCTGCTCGACGGCGAGAACCGGTGGGGATTCGTTCGCATCCAGATCGACCGCTTCGGCGTGACGCGGTACCGGCTGGTCGTCTATCCGCCCGGCATCAGCGATGTGCAGCGTCGTCGGCTCCGCGTCTGGCGTGGCGCGGCCATCTGGGGAGCAGCGCTATGGGTGGTGTCGGAGATCTTCCTGCAGCAGTTGGTCGGACCGTGGACCGCGCTTGCGGTGTCCACGGGCGGCGTCTTGACGTTGGCTGCCGTCGCGATGGCAAAGGCGGGCGAAACGCGCACGATGGTGCGCGGGATGGGCGCGGTTACGATGCCCGGGCTCACCGACGTCGCCACGTTGCGCTCGCGCGACGAGCTACTGGTGATGGCCGCGACCTTGACAGCCGCCGACGAACGCGTCGACGAGGAGCGCATGTCGCCGCTCGACCACGAGGCGCTGTGGTGGCAGGTGTACGAGAAGCTAGTGCCGGCCGCGGCAGTGGCGAGCGTCCGCAAAATGCCGCACTAATACGGCGTGTCGGCGTACAGACACGGCCGCTCGCGGTGCGAGGGGAGGGTCCCCAGCTCGCGGTGCGAGGGGACTAGGTGACCAGCGAGACGGAGTTCGCGCGGCGCAGCTTGCCCGACGGTGTCTTCGGAATGGTGCCGGGGCCCAGCACCACGACATTGCGGGGCCGCACATCGACCTCCGCGACGACCTCGTGGGCGACCTGGCGCTCGATGCGGTGCACCTCGTCGGGGTCCTGGTAGGCGTTGGACTCGACGGCGACCGCGAACGTCTCGCGGGAGTGCCCCGCATCCAGTCGCACCGCGACCGCACAGCCCGGACGAACCCCTTCGACACGGCCCGCGGCCCGCTCGATATCGGTCGGGTAGATGTTGCGGCCCGCCATGATGATGACGTCCTTCACGCGGCCGCAGACCACGACGTGGCCGTCGTCGGTCAGGTAGCCCAGGTCGCCGGTGTCGTACCAGCCGTGCTCGTCCTGCGCCGGGATGAAGCCACCCATGGTGATGTAGCCGGGCGTGACCGGCTCGCCGCGCAGCTCGATGATGCCGACGCCGCGGGCGGGCATCACGTTGCCCTGCTCGTCGATGATCCGGGCCTCGAGACCCTCGAGCAGCGGGCCGAGCGTGGCCAGCCTGCGGGTGTTGCCCTTCGTCGCGGGCACCGCGCGCCGCAGCGCGGCCATCAGGTCGGCGTCGATCTCGTCGACCACCAGGCCCGCATTGCACTCGGAGAAGGACACCGCCAGCGTCGTCTCGGCCATGCCGTAGGCAGGCAGGATCGCCGACGGCTGCAGGTCGAACGGCTTACCGGCGTCGAGCAGGTCCTCGACGTCGGCGGGCTCGACCGGCTCGGCACCCGAGAGCGCGAAGCGCAGGGTGGACAGGTCGAACTCGCCGGGCTGGGCCTGGCGCCGCAGCCGCTTGGCGAGCAGCGCGTACGCGAAGTTCGGCGCCGCGGTCATCGTGCCCTTGTACTTGTCGATGAGCCGCGCCCACAGCAGGGTGTCGCGCAGGAAGTCCATCGGCGTGACCTTGACCAGTTCGGCGCCGAAGTACATCGGGATGGTCAGGAAGCCGACCATGCCCATGTCGTGGAAGCAGGGCAGCCAGCTGACCATGACGTCCTTGTCGACGTCGTACTGGGCACCGATGAACATCGCCTCGGCGTTGGAGTGGATGTTGCGGTGCGTGATCTGCACGGCCTTCGGTGATCCGGTGGAACCCGACGTCAGCTGCATCAGGGCCAGGTCGTCCTCGCCGACCTCGATCGGGTCGATCGGGTCTGCGGAGAGAAGGTCGGGCACGGTGAGCACCTTGATGCCGTGCTCCTCGAGCACGGGCACGGCGATCATGAAGGGCTCGGACACGATGACGGCCTTGGCCTCGATCATCTGGACGACGTTCATCGTGTCTTCCGCCCAGACCACCAGGTCTGTGCGCGGAGTGGGCTGGTGAAGCATCGTCAGGCTGGCGCCGCGCATCCAGAGACCCTGAGCCGTCGGCGCGATCTCGACGGGGAAGCCGGCCAGCACGCCGACGGCGTCTCCGTAGCCGACGCCCGCGGCGGCAAGGCCACCTGCGATCTGGCGGGCCCTCTCGTGCACCTCACCCCAGGTGTGACGGATGGGTTCGTGCGGTTCACCGGTGACCATGCCCGTACTCGCGTTACGGGCATTGCGGTACATCTTCTCGGTGAATCTGCTCACGACAGCCTCCTTGGGTCCACCGCAAATGCCAGTGTGTAATGCTCCGCCTGGTAGACGACGCTTTCACGTAGGCGCGCACACATTTGGAGCGCGGTTATGTCTCGATTCGGTGATGCGCTAGGGCGGGGCGCCCGCCCGCCGGATTCTCCGGCGGCGGCGGTATTCGCATCCACTTCTTGACCGCTAGTTTTCACCGTCGCTCATCTTAGGCAACTCTTAAGTAACTGCCAAACTAATGCAGCAATTGAGGTTCGTGTCACATCTGTGGCGTCGGCGCCGGAACCACCCGCGCGCCCTGCACCGGACCGCTGGCCACCCGCACTGTGCGGCACACCCCTGCGCCGGCCAGCTCGGCCCCGATGTCGACGGCCGACGAGGACGAGGGGCACAGGAACGCGCACGTCGGCCCCGAGCCGGACACGACCCCGGCCAGGGCGCCTGCCTCGACACCGGCCCGCAGTGTCCGGCGCAGATTCGGATGGAGGCTCAACGACGCGGGCTGCAGGTCGTTTCCGAGCAGCGGCGCAAGGGTGGCGGGGTCGCCGGCGGCCAGGGCGGCCAGCACGGGTTCGGGATCCTCAAGCGGCGCCGGGAGGCTGCGGTCGGCGGACTCGCGGAGCCGATCGATCTCGGCGAACACCGCCGGGGTGGACAGGCCGCTGTCGGCGAACGCCAGTACCCAGTGGAAGGTGCTCCTGGCCAGCACGGTCGCCAGCTCCTCGCCGCGGCCGCTGCCCAGCGCCGTGCCGCCATGCAGGGCGAAGGGAACATCGCTGCCCAGCCGGGCGGCCAGTGTGTGCAGGTCGCGACGCGGCACGCCGAGCTCCCACAACGAATTGATCGCGACCAGTACGGCCGCCGCATCGGCGCTGCCGCCGGCCATCCCGCCCGCGACCGGGATCGACTTCTCGATGGTGATCGCGACGTCGGGACCCCGGCCGACGTGCTCGGCCATCAGCTCGGCGGCCCGCCACGCCAGGTTGCGCTCGTCGGTGGGCAGCGACTCCGCGCCCTCCCCCGCCAGCTCCAGCGACAGCATGTCGGCGTTGCGGACGGTGACCTCGTCGAGGAGAGAAACCGCGTGAAAGACGGTCGTCAGCTCGTGGTAGCCGTCGTCGCGGAGATCGCCGACGGACAGATACAGGTTGACCTTGCCCGGCACCCGCACGGTGACCGACCCGGTGGGAACCCACTCCGAGGCGGTACTGCCGTTGGACACGGCACGACACTAGCGCCGACACGCCGCGGACACGTAGTCATGCGGCCAGAAAGGCCTGCCGGATACCCGGCATAGGCTGGAAACGTGCTTCGAATCGGCGATGACTTCGCGGGATATGTCATCGATGCGACGCTCGGAAGGGGCGGATACGCCGCCGTGTACCGGGCACACCGGCCCGCCGACCCCAATCTGGCGGTGGCGCTGAAGGTTCTCGACGAGGAGCACCGCCGCGACAATCAAACCGCACGGCTGCGACGAGAATTCGAGTTCGCACATCAACTTCACCACCCCAACGTCGTCACGGTGTACTGCAACGGCGTCGGCTGGCTGACCATGGAGGTGATCGACGGCGGCACGTCAAGCGCACTGCCGGACAAGCAGACTCGGCTGATCGCGCTGGCCCAGATCGCCGACGCGTTGGACTACACGCATCGGTACGGAATCATCCATTGCGACGTCAAGCCGTCCAACATCCTTGTCTCGCAGGACTTTTCCCGCGCTGTGCTGATCGACTTCGGTGTCGCGTATTCGATTGCGGAGACCGTTGGGTGGGATGCGACGCACGTCGAGGCGTCGCTGCCCTACACGGCGCCGGAGTTGCTGCGCGGCAGACCGCCATCGGCGCTCACCGATCAGTACGCGCTGGCATGCGCGGCCGTCGAACTGCTACTCGGTAGACCGCCGTTCTCCGGCGATACCTGGATGGAACTCGTCGACGCCCATCTCAATCGGCGCGTGCCGAGCTACTCGCGCAAGATCGCTTGGGTGCCAAGGCTGTTCGACTCATGGCTGCACCGAGCGTTGGCGAAGATCCCGGATAGCCGGTTCGACTCCTGCACGGAGCTCATCGAGCAGCTCCGTCGTGCGCTGGCCGGCGACTAAGGCGATTCGGCCGGTTGGATCACTCTTTTCGTCTGAGGATCCCATACCCCCGAGCGCTCCAACAGCCTCACGAAGTCGGCGATGGAAAGCGTCTCGCCCCGTCGCGACGGGTCGATGCTCGCGGCAAGCAACCGTCGCGCCGACTCGTTGCCGCCGCCAGCCCATTCGGCGAAGGCGTTGCGAGAAGTCTTGCGGCGCTGGGCGAAAGCGATGTCGATCAACTTGAAGACCTGCTGGCGGAAGCCGGTGTCGGTCGGCCATGGCGAGGTCTCATACCGGTCGATGCGAACCAGTCCCGAGTACACGCGCGGAATGGGCCAGAACACCGTCGGCGACACCATGCCGTGCCTGCGCACCTTGCCGTAGAACCTGATCTTCGCGCTGGGCACGCCGTAGTCCTTGCCGCCGGGCTCGGCAGCGAGCCGCTCGGCCACCTCGGCCTGCACCATCACCATCACGGTGCGGATCGACGGGAAGTCGGCGAGCAGGTGAAGCAAGGCGGGAACGGCCACGTTGTACGGCAGGTTGGCGACCAGCGCGGTCGGCTCCTCGGGCAGGTCGCCCGGCTGCAGCTCCAGCACGTCGTGATGCAGCACGGTGAGCCGGTTGATCTCGCTGTGCGAGTGTTCGGCGACGGTGTGCGGCAGCTGGCCGGCCAGCACCGGGTCGATCTCCACGGCGGTGACCTTGGCGCCGCGGTCCAGCAGCGCGAGGGTCAGCGAGCCGAGACCGGGTCCGATCTCCAGGACGTGGTCCTGACGGTTGATTCCGGATGCCGAAACCACACGGCGCACGGTGTTTGCGTCGTGAACGAAATTTTGGCCGTAGGACTTACGCGGCCTGAAATCCAGCTCCTTGGCGAGGTGCCGAATTTCGGTTCGGCCCAACAATCTGATGGTCAGGACGTCCCCACTCTCCCGCTACATACGGGCCACGCACCCCAACCTTGACGGGCCCGAGTGACCTCAGCAATCGCGATCTGTTCTTCACGTGTTGCCAAATCGGCCCTCGTAGCGTACCTCAGGCCGCCGTTTCGCTCCCAGGTGTTTTGATCAAATTGCACGCCGCCAAAGAACCCGTTGCCGGTGTTGATCGCCCAGTTGCCGCCCGCCTCACATTGAGAGAGCGCGTCCCACGTGGCGCCATTGCTCACGGGAGGCACTTCCGTACCCGGCTTGGTGCCCACTCGCAGCACCCCGTCCACGGACGGCGCGATGATGACATTGGCTACTGGCAGCCTGCCGGTTTCTGCCCCGTTAACCTTGGCGATGGCAAACGTTACGTCCTGAACTCCCGGCGTTCCGGGGTTCTCCACGACCTGGCGGCTCATGTTCATCGTCGGGTCTTCGACGCGCGTGCTGTTCGGCGGCAACGGTACTCGTTGGGTGACCTTTTCGATCCGGACACGCGTGATCTGAATCTGCATTCCTTCGAAGACAGGGGACGAGGCGGCGGGCACCACCGAGTCGCTCTGATCGAGCGGAGCGCCCGCCGCTGCTAATAGATCGCCGACGTTCGGCGCGGCCAGGTGCACCATCCTCACCACGCCGCCGTCGTTGATCTGCACGTTCTTGGCGCTCACCACCGGCAGCGACATGCCGCCCAGCGGTACGCGGCTGCCTCGAGAGGCCGCAGCGGGCGCCTTGTCGTCCATCGACAGCTGAGCCAGGGCCTCGTCGACGGTGGACGCCGTGGTCCACACCTCCTGGCTGTTCTGGCCGTCCAGCGAGATCTGCAGCGGACGGCTGCGCCGCAGCACGATCGCGTCCGACTGATGCACGGCCTGATCGCCTGCCGGATAGAGATCGTCGCGGTCGCCAACGTTGTAGCCGTTCTCCGTCACGACGTCGATGACTCGCGATTTCATCGTCGCGACGGTCATCTGGGTGCCGTCGACGGTCAGCGTCAGGGTCTTGTGGGCCGCCACCGCGAAACCGCCGGCGAACGTGAGCGCCAGCAACGTGACGAAGACCAGCGCCCGCAGATGCGGCGAGCGCGACTCATGAAGTTTGTCTAATGCATTCAAATCAGTGCTATACCCCGACTCGGGCCCCGGTCTGTTTTGTGCGCCTGACATAGATCACAAGACGGTAACGAACCCTTTTAGCAACGGCAACTCCGGTCGCCGTTCACGACGGGTTCACAGGGAAGCCGTACACCGCGCCCGCGGTCGCCGAGGTCTCTCTGGCCAGGTCGACGGCGGGCCGGTCGACGATATCTGCGAGCGCGCGCACGGTGTACGGCAGGCAGTACGGCTCGTTCGGGGCGCCGCGGTACGGATGCGGGGTCAGAAACGGCGCGTCGGTCTCCACCAACAGCTGCCCGGCCGGGATCAGCGTCGCCGCCTCGTGCAGCGCGCGGGCGTTGCGGAAGCTGACGGTGCCCGAGAGGCTCAGCACCCAACCCGCGTCAACGCACGTCCGCGCCATCTCGGCGTCCGACGAGAAGCAGTGGAAGATCACCGTCGGCGGGGCGCCCTCGGCCCGCAGCACGTCGAGCACGTCGGCGTCGGCGTCGCGGTTGTGGATCATCAGCGGCTTGCCGGTCCGCTTGGCCAGGTCGATGTGCCAGGCGAAGGCGTCGCGCTGTTCGCCCGGCGTCGCGCACCCGTCGAGCCGACCCGGCCAGTAGTTGTCCAGTCCGGTTTCGCCGACGGCGACCACGCGGGGATGGTCCACCAGCCGCTCGATGACCGTCTTCGCCTCGTCGGTGAGCGCGTTGGCCCGCGTCGGGTGCAGCGCCACGGCGGCATACACGCGCGAGTCCCAGTCGGCTGCCTCGGTGACCCAACGGGCCGAGTCGAGGTCGTCGGCGATGGTGACGACGGCGTGCACGCCGACGGCAGCGGCGCGGTCCACGATCGCGCGCACATCGTCGCCATCCCGGGCGCCGCACGCGTCGAGGTGGGTGTGCGCGTCGACCAACGGGCCCACCGGGTCGGGAGGCGGCGGCGCCGGACGGGAACTGCTCACCGCCACACAATAGGGTGAGTGGGAAATGAGCGAGCCTTACTACATAACGACAGCGATCGCCTATCCCAACGGCGACCCGCACGTCGGACATGCCTACGAATACATCGCGACCGATGCGGTCGCGCGGTTCAAGCGGCTGGACGGATTCGACGTGCGGTACTTGACCGGCACCGACGTCCACGGGCTGAAGATGGCCGAGACGGCTGAGGCGCTGGGCATTCCGACCGCTGAGCTCGCGCGGCGCAACTCCGATGTGTTTCAGCAGCTGCAGGACAAGCTGAACATCTCCTACGACCGGTTCATCCGCACGTCCGATGACGACCACTACGACGCGTCCAAGGAGATCTGGCGCCGGATGTTCGCGTCGGGCGACATCTACCTCGACGCGTACAAGGGTTGGTACTCGATCCGCGACGAACGCTTCTTCACCGAAGCCGAGACGATCGTCGGCGCCGACGGGGTGCGGGTGGCGACCGAGACCGGCGCACCGGTGACGTGGACCGAGGAGCAGACCTACTTCTTCCGTCTGTCGGCCTACGCCGACAAGCTGCTCGCCCTCTACGAGGCCCATCCCGAGTTCATCGGGCCGGACGTCCGGCGCAACGAGGTGGTCAGCTTCGTCTCCGGCGGGCTGCGCGACCTGTCGATCTCCCGCACGACGTTCGACTGGGGTGTGCCGGTCCCCGACCATCCCGACCACGTGATGTACGTGTGGGTCGACGCGCTGACCAACTATCTGACCGGCGTCGGCTTTCCCGATACGTCCTCGCAGCTGTTCCAGCGGTTCTGGCCCGCCGATCTGCACATGATCGGCAAGGACATCATCCGGTTCCACACCGTGTACTGGCCCGCGTTCCTGATGTCGGCGGGAATCGAGTTGCCGCGCAGGGTTTTCGTGCACGGCTTCGTCCTCAACCGCGGCGAGAAGATGAGCAAGTCGGTGGGCAACGTCGTCGACCCGGTGAACCTCGTCGACACGTTCGGCCTCGACCCGGTGCGCTACTTCTTCCTGCGCGAGGTGCCGTTCGGGCAGGACGGCAGCTACAGCGAGGACGCGATCATCTCCCGGATCAACGCCGACCTCGCCAACGAGTTGGGCAACCTGGCCCAGCGGTCGCTGTCGATGGTGGCCCGCAACCTCGACGGGATCGTCCCTGAGCCGGGCGAGTTCACCGCCGACGACCGCGCACTGTTGGCCCGCGCAGGCGAGGAGTTGCTGTCTACGGTGCGGGCGCATTTCGACGTGCCCGCGATGCACCTCGCGCTTGAGGCGATCTGGCTGATGCTCGGCGAGGCCAACCGCTACTTCTCGGCGCAGGAGCCGTGGGTGCTGCGCAAGTCGGAGGCCGAGGCGGACCAGCAGCGGTTCCGCACGGTGCTGTACACCACGATGGAGGTCGTGCGCGTCGCCGCGCTGCTGGTGCAGCCGGTGATGCCAGGGTCGGCCGCCAAGTTGCTCGACCTGCTCGGCCAGCCCACCGATGAGCGGACCTTCGCCGCGATCGGCACCCGGCTGGCGCCGGGCACCGCGCTGCCCGCCCCGGTCGGAGTCTTCCCGCGATATCAAACGGACTGACTTTCCCTCGCGAGCAGACGCAAAGCTGCCCATTGTTCGCCGAAAACGGGCAGTTTTGCGTCTGCTCGGCCAGAGGACGGGAGTGACGCGCATCACGTCTTGTCACGTCTCGCGACTCGACGGTGTCTAGAGGGCATGACTCAACACAACGCACCCCCAAAGGTCGTCGTCATCGGCGGCGGCTACTCAGGAACACTGGCGGCCAACCATCTGCGGATGCGCGGCGACGTGGACATCACGCTGGTCAACCCACGCCCGAAGTTCGTCGAACGGATCCGACTGCACCAATTTGTGGCAGCCAACTACGACGCGACCGTGGACTACGGCACCCTGCTCGGCAAGGGCGTCAAGCTGGTCGTCGACACGGCCACCCGCATCGACACCGCCGCCCGCGCCGTGCAGCTTTCATCTGGCCGCGCGCTCACCTACGACTACGTGATCTACGCGGTTGGCAGCACCGGCGCCGTACCCGCATCGGTGCCTGGCGCGGCCGAATTCGCCTATCCCATAGCGGAATTGGAGCAGGCGCAGCGCCTGCGCACCGCCATCGATGACCTGCATCCGGACGCTCCGGTGACCGTCGTCGGAGCCGGGCTGACCGGTATCGAGGCCGCCACCGAGTTGGCCGAGCAGGGTCGCAAGGTGACGCTGGTCTGCGGCGGCCAGTTGGCGCCGTCGCTGTCCGAGCCTGGACGTCGGTCGGTCGCCAAGGTGTTGCGCCAAGACTGGGCGTCACGGTGCTCGAGGCCGACGTTGTCGCGGAGGTTCGGCAGAACGCGGTGGTCTTCGCCGACGGCGCCGTGCGTCCGAGTGCGGTCACGGTCTGGACCGCAGGCTTCGGCGTGCCGGATCTTGCGTCGGCCAGCGGACTGCGCACCGACGCCATCGGCCGGCTGCTCACCGATGAGACGCTGACAAGCGTGGACGATCCGCGCATCGTGGCCGCGGGCGACTGCGCCGCCCCGTCGGGCCAGCCGCTGCGGATGTGCTGCGCATCCGCCTCGCAACTCGGGCCCCAGGCAGCCAACACCGTGCTGAGCCGCATCGCAGGGACTGCACCGGCGGTGTTCGAGTACGGCTTCGCGGGGTCGTGCATCAGCCTGGGCCGCCGGGCTGCCACACTGCAGTTCGCCCGCAAGGACGACACGTCAGTGAACGTCCACATCGGCGGCCGCGTGACGGCAATGTTCAAGGAGGCCGTCTGCAAGGGCACGCTGTGGGGCATCCGCCGCGAGGCGCGCAAGCCCGGCTCGACCTTCTGGTTCAAGGGTGGACCGCGGCCCGAGCAGCCGGTGTTCATCCCCGAGGTGGTCACGGAAGCGTGACCACCACCGAGGGCCCGACCGCAGGCTCGTCCGGCGGCGAACACGCCGCGCGGTTCACCCATCTGCGGCCGCTGCTGTTCACGATCGTCTACGAAATCCTCGGTTCGGCAACCGAATCCGACGACGTGCTGCAGGACAGCTATCTGCGATGGGCCGAGGTCGACCTCGCGACGGTGCGCGACACCAAGTCGTATCTCGCGCAACTGGTGACCCGACAGGCGCTCAACGCGTTGCGCGCGGGCGCCCGCCGTCGCGAGGACTACGTCGGACCCTGGCTGCCTGAGCCACTTCTGCTCGACGAGCGCGATGCCTCCGCCGATGTTGTGCTCGCCGAGTCCGTGTCGATGGCCATGCTGGTGCTGCTCGAAACACTCACGCCCGACGAGCGGGCGGTGTTCGTGCTTCGCGAGGTGTTCGGCTTCGACTATGACGAAATCGCCGGGGCGGTCGGCAAATCCGCGACGACTGTGCGACAGATGGCGCACCGCGCCCGCGAACACGTACACGCACGGCGCAATCGGTTCGGGCCTGTCGACGCCGAGCGGACCTCACAGATCACGGAGCAGTTCCTGGCCGCGGCGAGCACCGGCGACATGGAAGGACTGCTGTCGCTGCTGGCGCCGGGGGCCACCTGGACCGCCGACCACGGCGGCAAGGCCACGGCGACCCGCAGGCCCCTCGTCGGCGCGCGGAAGGTGGCTGGGGTGATGATCGCGCTCTTCCGGGCGGCGCGGCGAATGGACATCCGGTTCGAGATGGCGATCTACAACAGCGCGCCCGCGGTGGTCATCTACAGCGACGGCGACCATCTCGAGGGCGTCTTCGTGTTCGAAGTCATCGACGGCGTGATCACGAACCTGTACGCGATGCGCAACCCGGACAAGCTGGCGGGGATCATGATCCCGCGGGAGATCAGCCGCTAGGTCTGACAAGCTGAGTCCATGCGGATCGAGCGGCTCGGCGACCTCGGCAGCGCCCCCAGGGTGCTACGGGCGGTCGCCGCGGCAGCGGAGCGGCGTGGGCTGGCCCCGCCCGCCGCGTTGATCGGCGAATGGTTCGGCTCCGGGGCCGTCATCGCACCGGCGTTGACGGCCGCGCCGCTCGATCCCGGCGAGGTGTTCGACGTGCCGCAGGGGGTCGCGGATTCCGGCGCGGTTGGGGGCGGCTGGTTCGGGTACCTGTCGTATCCCGACGCCGGCGCCGACGGACGACCAGGGCGCATCCCCGAGGCGGCAGGTGGCTGGACCGACTGCGTGCTGCGCCGGGACGGCGACGGGCACTGGTGGTACGAAAGCCTCTCCGGCGCAACCCTTTCGGGCTGGGTTGGCGAAGCACTGCGAAACCCCCTGCCGCCGAAGGGCTTCGACATCACCTGGGGCGTCGCCGATCGCGACGCCCACCGCAGGGGCGTGCTCGACTGCCTGGAGGCGATCGCCGCAGGCGAGATCTACCAGGCGTGTGTGTGCACGCAGTTCGCAGGCAGGCTCGACGGCGCGCCGATCGACTTCTTCGTCGACGCCGTGGAACGCACTTCGCCTGCGCGGGCGGCGTATCTGGCCGGCGACTGGGGTGCGGTGGCGTCGCTGTCGCCGGAGTTGTTTCTCCGACGCGCAGGCGATGCGGTGACGTCGAGCCCGATCAAGGGCACGCTGCCGCGGACGGCGGATCCCGCGGCGCTGCGGGCGTCGGTGAAGGACGTCGCGGAGAACATCATGATCGTCGACCTGGTCCGCAATGACCTGAGCCGCGTCGCAGTGACCGGCACGGTGACGGTGCCGGAGCTGCTGGCGGTGCGGCCCGCTCCCGGTGTGTGGCATCTGGTGTCGACGGTGACCGCGCGCGTGCCGCTCGCACTGCCGATGGCCGCGCTGCTGGACGCCGCGTTCCCGCCCGCGTCCGTCACCGGCACACCAAAGGCCCGCGCCCGCGAACTGCTGATCGGCTGGGAGCGGCTTCGGCGTGGGGTGTACTGCGGCACAGTCGGTTTGGCGTCGCCGGTCGCTGGCTGCGAGCTCAATGTGGCGATCCGGACCGTGGAGTTCGGCGCCGACGGCTCCGCGGTTCTCGGCGTTGGCGGTGGCATCACCGCGGACTCCGATCCCGACCGCGAATGGGACGAGTGCCTGGACAAGGCGGCCCCGATCGTCATGGCGCCTCCGGGTCAGTCGCGCGAGCGCAGAACCGCATCGTAAAGCTCGCGCCGCGACGGTGCCCCGGGATTCGCGGCGACGACCTGCGCGCACGCGTCCTTCACCCGGGCGCCGTCGTCGACAAGCGCGTTCACCTCCGCCACCAGCACGTCGAGATCGGCCCGCGGTTCCGCCCCTGCCAGAACGACGGTGATCTCGCCGAGCACGCCGTCGGCAGCCCACTCTGCGAGTTCGGCTAGCGAGCCTCGAACGACCTCCTCGTGAGTCTTGGTCAGCTCGCGACACACCACGGCACGGCGCTCCGCCCCGAGCACCTCGACGGCGTCCTGCAGGCAGGCCGCGAGCCGGCGCGGAGACTCGAAGAACACGGCGGTCCGTTCCTCGGCCGCCAGGCCGGCCAGCCACGTCTTGCGCGCCGAATGCTTCCGCGGCGGAAACCCCTCGAAGCAGAACCGGTCGGCGGGCAGCCCGGAGATCGCCAGCGCCGTCGTCACCGCCGAGGGGCCGGGCAGGCAGCTCACCGTCAACCCGGCCGCCACGCAAGCCGACACCAGTCGATAACCGGGGTCGTTGATCACGGGCATACCGGCGTCGCTGACCACCAGCACCGTCGCACCGCCCCTTACGTCGTCGACCAGGGCAGGCACCCGCGTCGCCTCGTTCTGGTCGAACAGGCTGACGACCTTGCCTGCGATCCGGACATCCAGCGCCTGCGCGAGCGTCCGGACCCGGCGGGTGTCCTCGGCGGCCACCACATCGGCGCTGCGCAGGGTGCTGATCAGCCGGGCGGAGGCGTCGGCGGGCAGCCCCAGCGGGGTGGCGGCCAGCAGCAATCGTCCGGGACTCATCTGCCACAGCCTACGATCGGTCGCGTGACCGCCCCCGCAACCGAATCGTCGTCGGCCGCGCGCTCGGTCCCCGTGATCAGCCCAGGGCCGCTGATGCCCGCCGCGGACTTCGGGCCCGTCGACCGGCTGAACGGCTGGACGATGACCACGGTCATCGCGGCGCTGGCGGCGCTGACGCGGTTCCTGAACCTCAACTCGCCGACCGATGCGGGCACCCCGATCTTCGACGAGAAGCACTACGCGCCGCAGGCCTGGCAGATGCTGTTCAACCACGGCGTCGAGGACAACCCCGGCTATGGGCTGGTCGTCCACCCGCCGGTCGGCAAGCAGCTGATCGCGATCGGCGAGGCGATCTTCGGCTACAACGGCCTGGGCTGGCGGTTCACCGGCGCGGTGCTTGGTGTCATCGGGATCGCGCTGGTGGCGCGCATCACGCGGCGGATGACCCGCTCGACGATGGTCGGCGCGATCGCGGGCCTGCTGCTCATCGCCGACGGGGTCAACTTCGTGGCGTCGCGCACGGCGCTGCTCGACGGCTTCCTGGCGTTCTTCGTGATCGCGGCGTTCGGCGCGTTGATCGTCGACCGCGACCAGGTGCGCGAACGCATGCACGTCGCCCTGCTCGAGGGCCGCATCGGTGAGACACCGTGGGGCCCTCGGCTGGGCGTGCGGTGGTGGCGCTTCGGCGCCGGTGTTCTGCTCGGACTGGCCTGCGCCACCAAGTGGTCCGGGCTGTACTTCATCGTGTTCTTCGGGCTGATGACGCTGGCGTTCGACATCACCGCCCGCAGGCAGTACCGGGTGCCGCGGCCGTGGGCGGGGACGCTGCGACGTGACCTTGGCCCGACCGCGTACGCGTTGGCGCTGATTCCGTTCGGCGTGTACCTCGCTTCGTATGCACCGTGGTTCGCGTCGGAGACCGCGGTGAACCGCTACGAGGTCGGCCAGTCGATCGGCCCGGGCGGCTTTCTGCCGGACGCGTTGCGGTCGCTGTGGCACTACACCTACGGGGCGTACCGGTTTCACTCCGGCCTGACCAACGCCGACGGCAACCACCACCCGTGGGAGTCCAAGCCGTGGACGTGGCCGATGTCGCTGCGCCCGGTGCTCTACGCGATCGACCAGGAGAACGTTCCTGGATGCGGCGCGCAGTCGTGTGTGAAGGCTGTGATGCTGGTCGGCACGCCCGCGATGTGGTTCGTCGCGGTGCCCGTGCTCGGCTGGGCGCTGTGGCGGGCGTTCGTCAAGAAGGACTGGCGGTACGGCGCAGTCCTGGTCGGCTACGGCGCGGGGTTCCTGCCGTGGTTCGCCGACATCGACCGGCAGATGTACTTCTTCTACGCGGCGACCATGTCGCCGTTCCTCGTGATGGCGATCGCGATGATCTGCGGCGACATACTGCATCAGCCGAACCAGAACGCCGAGCGAAGAACGCTGGGCCTAATAGCGGTCAGTTGCTATGTGGCCGTTGTGATCACGAACTTCGCCTGGATGTATCCGATTCTCACCGGCGTGCCGATCTCGCAGGCGACGTGGAACCTGGAGATCTGGCTGCCCAGCTGGAGGTAGGTCGCGGCGGGAAGATTGCACGTAGGGCTGTTGCCGCATGCTTATCCACAGCCCTCGATGCAATCTTGCCGAGCGTCGATCGATTTGTCGGCTCGTCTGGACAACATCGCGGCATGCGAGACGTATTCGTCGGAAGTGACGCGCTGGCTGGAGGCGCCATGACTCGTGCGCGCCTGCGCTGGAACTATCGAGCGATCTATCCCGATGTCTACCTGGAGAAGCAGGTGATCCCATCGCTCAACCAGAGGACACTCGGCGCCTGGTTATGGTCAGGGCAACACGGTGTCATCACGGGTCGCGCGGCGGCGGCGATGCACGGTGCTCTGTGGGTCGACCGGGACGCACCCGTAGAAATGATCTGGCGATGCGGCCGACCGCCGAATGGCATCTTGGTGCGCAACGAGCGGATCGACGCAGCAGACATATGCATGATCGGCGGCATTCGCGTAACGACTCCAGAACGCACGGCATTCGACCTTGCGCGCCACCTGCGGCGCGACCTCGCGGTCGCCCACCTCGATGCGCTCGCGCGGGCGACGGGAATAACCGCGCCGCAAGTATTTCTGCTGACCGACCGCTACCCGAGAGCCCGTGGCTTGCCGCGCGCCCGAATCGCTCTGCCTCTGATGGACGGCGGAGCGCAGTCGCCGCAAGAGACACGCCTGCGGCTAATTCTCATCGATGACGGGCTACCCCCGCCGCGCACGCAGATCAGAGTGAGCGATGGGCAAAACCAAGCGTTCATCGACATGGGCTACGACGAGCCGCAGGTCGGCTTCGATTATGAGGGCGCGCACCATAGCGAGGTACGCGACCAGTACGTTCACGATATCGGCCGAGCGGAATTGATCGAGAATGAAGGTTGGATTGACATTCGCGTCGTCGCCGAGCACAGCAGGCGTTTCATTCTGTACCGCGCCCATTCAGCCTTCACCCGGCGCGGATGGACACCACCAAAATTGCAGCGAGGGCTGTGAACACGAGTGAACCACAGCCGTGGGTGCAATCTTGCGGGGACTACAGCGGGTCGCGGGCGGCGGGGCAGGACATACAACGGGGGCCGCCGCGGCCGGTGCCCAACTCACCGGCTTCGATGGTCAGCACCTCGATGCCCGAATCCCGCAGCCGGGCATTGGTTTCGATGTTCCGCTCGTAGGCGACGACGACGCCGGGTGCCACCGCAAGCGTGTTGTTGCCGTCGTCCCACTGCTCACGCTCGGCGGTGACGGGGTCCAGGCCCGTCGCGATCACCCGCAGTTTCTCGATACCCATCGCGTTCGCCGCGGCCTCGACGAACTGCGCGGCGTCGTCGATCTTCACCCCACCGTCCCCGGTGCGGTGGATCGTGAACGCCGACAACGAGTCGACGATGTTCGGGTACATGACGACGGCGTCGGTGTCGACCATCGTGCAGACAGTGTCGAGGTGCATCTGCGCACGCTCCTGGGCGATCGGCACCGCCAGCACGGTGTGGGCCAGATCGTCGTCGAACAGGCTGCGGGCCAACGCCTCTGCTCCGGCGGGCGTGGTCCGCTCCCCTACACCGACGGCAACCACCCCGGGCGCCAGCAACAGCACGTCGCCGCCTTCGACCGGCGCGGACCGCGACTCGTAGGCCCGCCGGACGCCGAGAAACCGCGGATGGTGCGCGTAGACCAGGTCGGTCAGCGACGTCTCGCGAATGCGCGCAGGCAGCGCAAGCGACGTGATCGCCACCCGCGGCCCGATCCAGAATGACGAGTCGCGGGTGAACAGCAGGTTGGGCAGGGGTTCGATCACGAAGTCGCCGCCGTGGTGCATGCGACGGACCAGTGACACCTCACCACCGGCGATCGGCAGCTCGGTGAACGTCATGCCCGCCATCAGCACATGCGCCAGCGCCACCGGTTCCAGCGTCCGCAGGTACGTCGAAAGCTGCTGCGCCAACGGCAAACCGAGGCGTCGCGAGTCCACCGCCGCCGAGATGCCGTGCATCCGGGCCGCGCCGCTGGCCAGCGCCTCGGTCAACAGATCGGACAGCAGCAGCACCTCGACCCCGCGCGACCGCAACAGGTCGGCGAACGCGTCGTGCTCCGCCTGCGCCCTGGCCACCCAGGGCAGCCCGTCGAACAACAACGCGTCGTTGTTGCGGGGCGTCAGGCGCTGCAGTTCGGCGCCGGGGCGGTGCAGGATGGCTACCCGCAACGCCCCGACCTCGGAGTTCACTCCCAGCGCAGTCCCGGACACATCAAGCACCGTATCGCGATCAGCCACCTCAACTATGGTTTAGGTATGGACATCCACGAGCTGACGCCCGGCGAGATGGCCGACCGCAGTGGTGTGGCCGTCTCGGCATTGCACTTCTACGAGCGCCAGGGCCTGATCGCCAGCCGTCGCACCTCCGGCAATCAGCGCCGCTACCCGCGCGAGTCGTTGCGGCGCGTCGCGTTCATCCGAATGTCGCAGCGGCTGGGCATTCCGCTGGCCCGGATCCGCGAGGCGCTCGCGACGCTGCCCACCGACCGCGTCCCGACCAGCAAGGACTGGGCGCGACTCTCGGCCGGCTGGCGCCAGGACCTCGACGATCGCATCCTGCATCTGCAGCGGCTGCGCGACAACCTGACCGGCTGCATCGGCTGCGGATGCCTGAGCCTGAAGACCTGCGCGCTGTCCAACCCCGGCGACGTGCTGGCCGACCAGGGACCCGGTGCGGTGCGACTGTAGCTGAATTCGAACGCGTGTGCGATAAACTCGTGCGCATGGAGGTGGCGCTGCAAAGCTCTCTCTTCGACCCCGCCGAGCGGCAGCACCTGGGCGGCGGCGCGTGGGTCGAGGTGCGCTCGGGCTGGCTGTCCGATGCGGACTCGCTGTTCGACGAGCTCATGGAGGTCATCCCGTGGCGGGCTGAGCGCAGGCAGATGTATGACCGCGTTCTCGATGTGCCGCGCCTGGTCAGCTTTCACAACCTGATCGACGAACCGGTTCCGCATCCGATGCTCAAGCAGATGCGCAGGCGACTCAACGACGCTTACGGCGGCGAACTCGGCGAACCCTTCACCACCGCCGGCCTGTGTCTTTATCGCAACGGCGACGACAGCGTCGCCTGGCACGGCGACATCATTGGTCGAAGCAGCACCGAGGACACCATGGTGGCGATCGTATGCTTAGGCGCCACAAGGGTTTTCGCGCTGCGCCCACGCGGCGGCGGCAAATCGCTACGGCTGCAGCACCGGCACGGCGACCTACTCGTGATGGGCGGGTCGTGCCAGCGCACGTGGGAGCACGCCATCCCGAAGACGGTGAAGCCGGTGGGCCAGCGGATCAGCATCCAGTTCCGGCCGCACGACGTGCGTTGAGCCTCAGGCTTGTACGGCGGACACGCCCGCGCTGAGCAGTTCGCCCGCCCGCTTGGTGTCGACCGGCGCGACGGGCTTGTCGGGGATCACGAGCGGGTTCGCAGTGACGATCACCATGAGCGAGCCGAATCTGGCGACATAGTTGTAAAGCTCGCCGGTACGGGTCTTTCCGCCGATCGTCGTCTGGATGACCCGATGCGCACCGTGGGTTGCAACACCGTCGATCTTCGGCGCATCCACGACCTCGATGATGCCGCGCACCCCGGGACCGGTGAATCCGACCTTCTGGCAATTCTCCGGAGGTCCATTCACCGGCACAGTTTCGGACGTCTCCACGGCGATCGCGATGAACCTGTTGCCCTCGCCCTCGGCAGTCAGCGCCGCCATGTTGCCCTTCACGCCTGCGGGCAGAACCTGCTGATTGGCGAACTTTCCGCAATCGGCCGGCTCGAATTTGATTTGCGCAGGCAGCTTTTGGGGCTCGAGGACACGGGGGTCGATCGCCGTGGCGGCGATATCGGTGACCGTGAACGGCGCAGGAAAGTCCGACCGGAGGTTCTTGATGTTGGCTATGTCGGCGTGAGACAGGTCCGGCTCCGCCGATTCGGCGGAACCGCACGCGGCGAGTGCGCCGACGCAGGCGGCGACGAGCACGGCCCTGGAGTTCGACATCGCCGCCAATGTACCCGGAGATAAGGCGTCAACCGCGTAACGCCGACACCGTTTTGACCAATAGATCGGCGGCGAATTCTTGGCCGAGTGGAGGATTCGGCGATCCCGGATCCGCCACCACAGTGACGAATGCCAGGTAGTCGCCGAGATAGGCGCTGAACGTGTACACCGCGGAGGTGGTCTCCGTGCCACCCTCGACGACCGTCTTGGCGACGGTGTCCATGCCGACGGTGGTGGCGCCGTCGATGGCCGGAGCGTCGATGAGGTTGACGGTGCCGATGGTGTTTCCCGATATCACCGTCCACTGCCCGCATTCGGCCAGCACCGCCGGGTCGAACGTGACGGGCGACGACGGTGATCCGGTGACAACGGCGTGCACGATGCCGCCAGGTCCCGATCCCGACCAGCCTTTGGTCGTCGCATCGTCGGTGGCCGGGCCCGCCAGCACTCCGCATTGCGGCGGTTCGGTGACCCAGCCGGGCCCGAAACCCCAGAACGCGACCGGGGCCGCGGGGCCGCTGAGGTCTGCCACCTCGTATCCGGCGGGCAGGTCGCCGCGCACACGCCCGATGTTGGCCGGGTTGACCCGGGAGTCGGCCGCCGACGGTGCGGTGGTCGACGTCGCGGGAGGCGATCCGGACTGGCCGCAGCCTGCGACGACGGACGTCACCGCCAGCGCTGTCGCGAGCCCGAACCGGCGCACGCCCGTTGATACCACAGAGAACCGTTTGAACCAGTCAGCAACGTTTTGCGTGTCTAGAGCGATGAACTAATGGGTCGGGCCTATTAGAAGTATGGAGAAAACTGTCATGCGCGCAGCATTGGCTATGACAGGGGGGATCGTGGCGGCGGGCGTGGTGCTCGCTTCGGCAGCTATCGCAACGGCTGAACCCATAGCGCCGGGTGGCGCGTACGCGACCATCGGGCAGCTGGAGGCTTCCGGCTACGACGTGAACATCGACCGTGTGGGCAGCGCGCCACTCGATCAGTGCATCGTGACGAGCGTGCGGAATCCGCAGGACATCACCAGGATCATCCGGGTGGACAACGGCCGCAAGGGCGACAAGAGGGACTTCGATTTCATCGAGGTCGTGGTGCGCCGGACGATCACCGTCTCGCTCAACTGCGACGCTCGGACCTAGGCCGCCGCTTCGTCCTTCTGTTCCGGCTTCTGATCGTCAGCGGCCGCAGGCTCAGCGGCGGGCTCGGGTCGCTGGCCCGTCAGCGCGTCGACGATTCGCTTCAGCGGTCCATCACCGTTGGGGCGAGTCGCCGACGGCCGATTCTTCGGTTCGAACTTGAGCGAGTCGCGCAGCAGCTGAAGCGGACGCGGTCTTGTTGCGCCTGATGTATTTCCACCGTCGGTCGCGTCCGTTCCTTCAACCTCGGGTTGCGGAGCGACGACGTCATTCGGCGCATCTTCGTCGACCGCGAGTTCGGCGCGCGACCCTGCCCGGGCAAGGGTGGAATTCGAGTTCGATTGCAGAGGAACCGCAGGAGCGTCTGTCGCGGCCGCGGCAGCGTCGATGCCCGCGACGATCGCCCCGGGGAGCTCGCTCAGCGCGGTAATCGGATCAAACGTCGGCAGGAGGGTGAAGGGCGTGGGCACATTGGCGGGGGTGGTCCGGTCGTAGCCCAGGTCGACGCCCCAGCGGACGATCGGGTCAAGGCCCGCCAGGACCGGTTCTGGCACAACCCCGTTGAAGATCATGAGGATCGGCAACCTGGGCGTGGGCATGAGGATGTAGACACTGTTGGGATCGGTGCTCGGCAGCGTGATGTTGTCCGGACTTGTCGGGTCGACGCTCCTGTAGTCGGGGCGCAGCACGGCCGCGCCGACGAGTGCGTTCCCCAAGGCCAGCAGGTTGAGTGGATTGTCAGGCAGGTCGGCCAGGCCCTCGTACTCCCGGACATAGCTGGTGGTCTTGTAGCCGTCGTTCGGCATCGCAGGCTCGAACGTCACACCCAGCCCTGGAAGCACCAGACCCGGTAGCCGGGTGAAGAGGCTTCCGTCGGGGTTGTTGAGGCTGCCCACAACCACGAACTCCAGCTGATTCGGTTTTGGGGCAGACGGGTCGTTGGCAAGGTTCTGCTTCTCGATCGCGATGATCGTTGCGCTCTGCGAATATCCGAAGACGATGACCTTGTTGCCTGCGGAGTAATCCGCGTCCTTGATGGCATCGTCGAGTTCACCCACGCCGTCGGCGACCGACACATCGAAGGTCCGGTGATCGGTCCCGGTGGTCGGCCAGAACTCCTCGGGCGTGTGGACCGCGACTCGGTTATAGACGGCATCGTCGGCGAAGAAGCCGTTGAGCATGGTGGACATGTATGTCTCGTTCTCGGCTGGCGTGCTGGGCGCCAACGGCGTCCCGGTGCCGCCCATCATCAGCACTGTCGTCGTCGCCAGTAGCTGAACCGCGGTGGTGATCGTTTGCGTCACCGCCAGCGCGGGGACGGCGATCAGCGCCACGAAAATCACGACCAGCGAACGCGCGATCACCTTCATGGCCGAACCTTCCCTCGCCACGCCGAATGCTCGTGCCGAGGAGCCTATTCTCTTCGGGCTCAGGCAGCCGGTGCTTTCGGCTCGGACTCGTCCTTGTTGGCCTCCGGTTCGGCGGCATTGGGTCGCTGTCCGGTCAGGGCGTTGACGATCCGCTTCAGCGGCCCGTCACCGTTGGGCCGGATTCCGAATGGCCGGTTATCCGGATCGAACTTGAGCGATTCGCGCAGCTTCGCGAACGGCTCAGGCTTGGTGCGCTTCGGGAGTTTCGTTTTCGTCGGGCGTCGCTTCTTCGATGACATTGCCCTGATCCTTGGCGGTCTCGATGGCGAGGTTGTTGTCGTCACCGGTTTCCGGCGCTCCGAGCGTCTGGAGTGAGTTTTGCGTGTCGTACTGACCGGCGCCGCCGCCCGTGGCGATGCCGACGTTGTCTTCGTCGGGCAGGCCCGTCGTCTTGTCATAGACGGGTCCGCCAACGCCGAAGGGGCGATACACGTTCGCCGTGCCGAGAGGACGATTGTCAGCGTCCCCGGTGGCTTGTGCGACAGTGTCGTCGATACCGACCGGGATCGCTCCGAGCATGTTGCCGACGAGATTGATCGGGTTGCCGATCGGGCTCAGCTGGAACTGCACGTGCTCGCCCGGGCTCAGGTCGCGGCGGTACTTGTCCTCGATCCACACCCGCATCAGAGCATCAGGAATTGCCAAGACCGGTCCGGGCACGCCGGCCTGCGTCGCCAGCAGCAGAATCGGAAGCCGCGGTGCAGTAACCATGTAATAGGTCGTGTCGCCGTACGTGTCCTGGTAGACGACTTCGTGGTCCGCCGGCACGCCGCCGGGTCCTAGGGCGATGGACCTGTTCGGCATATTCCCGTGCAAGAGGGCGTAGGCGGCGATCGAGTTCGCGAACGCCAGCGGGTCGAGTCGAGCAGGGGCGTCGCCGCCGAGGATGTCGTACTGCTGCGCGGTGTCGGTGGTCGGCGTCACGAAGGCATCGTTGGGATCGCACACTCGGCCCGAACAGCTGTTTTGTGTTGGCCCGTAGAACGTGATGCCAATTATTGGGATCGTTAGGCCTTGGATCCCGCGCCCCAGGATGCCGCCGTTGGACCGCATCGGATTCGAGACCAAGTCGATTTCCGTGCCGTCGAGGTCGGTGTCGCCATCCTCAATGATGTCGTTCTTGACCAGCGAGGCGACGACAGCGCTCTGCGAGTACCCGAACACGATGAAGTTATCTTCCGCGGGATTCGGCGCTGTCGAGCCGACGCCGGTGTTGTAGTTGCAACCCCCCACGGAAGCCCCGAGGCAATGCGAAAGATTGTTCCGCCCGATAGCAACGGAATCGTCGAAAGTCGTTGAGCCGAAGACGGGGGCGAATTCGGCAGGGTAGATGACGGCTACCCGGTTGTACTCCGTCGGGTTCGGAGGCACGGGTGTTCCATCGGGATCGATGTAATTGTTGATCGCCTGGTTCATGTATCCGGTGACGAAATCATTCGGATCGGTCGGCAACGACAACGGATGCTGCGTGCCGCCCATGATCAACGCCGTCGTCGCCAGTAGCTGTACGGCCGTCGTGATCGTGACCGACAGGACGAGCGCGGGCACGGCTAGCAGCGCCACCAAAATGACGACCAGCGAACGCGCAATTGCCTTCATGTCCGGACCTGCCCCTCGCCACCCCCGAAGCTCCCGCCGCCTACCCCCAGCGACTGCGCTGCGAGACCGATGTGGCCTTCATCTCGCAGCACACGAGCATCTTGCACCACTGAGGTACAAGGTGGCAGCGAAACCATGATGGTTTTCTGGTCAGAGATAACCACACCTACGTCATCCGCCGCCGACTCCCAGCTAGGCAAACCGATCTGGCGCCAAAGTCGACACAAATTACTGGTGGCTGGGCTTCGCGGCGATTTACCTTCCATCGAGCGTTTGCCGACCGTAGAGTCATGGCGCAGATTTCAACTGACACGGGAGACGCAATGAGAAAAGTGAGGGCTGGCGGCATCGCGGCCATGGCCGTCATAGTCGGCCTCGCCCTGGCGGGCTGCGGATCCGAGGAAAAGAAGGCCGAGGCGACTACCGCGGCGCAGACCACCTCGTCTAGCGCAGCGCCGACCACCACAAAGGCCCCCTACGCCCAGACCATTCCCGAGTACATCAAGCAGAACGGGATCACCGAAACGCCGGTGAAGCGCGGCGATCCGGGATCTCCCGACATCATCCTGCCGTTCCCGCCCGGTTGGGAGGACCTGGGACCCGCAGCACCCGCGTGGGCTTGGGGCGGAATCAAATTCACCGGCGACCCGGCGATGGCCGCCAACCCGCCGTCGATCATCGCGCTCCTCTCGAAGCTGCAGGGCAATGTCGACCCGAAGAAGATCCTCGAGTTCGCGCCCGGCGAGATGAAAAATCTGCCCGGCTATGAGGGCGACGGTGTCGGCTCGGCCAGCCAGCTCGGCGGTTTCGAAGCCTGGCAGATCGGCGGCACCTACATGAAGGCTGGCGAGATGCATGCCGTGGCACAGAAGACGGTGGTAATTCCGGCAGCCGACGGGGTGTTCGTCCTGCAACTCAACGCTGACGGCACCGAGGACCAAATGGGAGTCCTCATGGACGCCACCAACATCATCGACGAGCAGACGACGATCACTCCGGCGCCGTAACGGAGTCAGGCGCGCGAGATCGCCGATGCGTCGGCGACTTGGGCGGCCGTCGGCCGCACTCCCGTGTAGCGCTCGAACTGCTCGGCAGCCTGCAGCGCGATCACCTCACCGCCGGTGATGACCTTCACCCCCGCATCCCGTGCGGCAATGATCAGCGGGGTCTCCGACGGCAGCGCGACCACATCGAAAACGGTGTCCGCCTTGGCGATTGTCGGCGCGTCGAATGCGCTCAGCCGCTCCTCCGGTCCACCGGCCATCCCGATCGGCGTGACGTTGACGATGACGTCTGCGGTCCGCGAGCCCACCTCGCTCGCATAGTCGTAGTCGAGTTGCCGCGCCATCGCCTCGCCGGTCTCCGCGTTGCGTGCGACGACAAGTCCGTTCTGAAAGCCGCTGTCCCGGAACGCCGCTCCGACCGCGCTGGCCATTCCCCCGCTGCCGTGAATCAGCACCGACTGCGATCCATCCAACTTGTGCTCGTCGATGAGCCGCTGCACGGCGATGTAGTCGGTGTTCGACGCGGTGAGGTGTCCGTCGTCGTTGACGATCGTGTTGACGGCGTTGATGGTCCTTGCCGAATCCTCCACGGTGTCGACGAGCGCGATGACGTCCTGCTTGAACGGCATCGACACCGAGCACCCTCTGATGCCGAGCGCCCGCACGCCGCCGATCGCCGCGACGATGTCGGTGGTGGTGAACGCCTTGTAGACGAAGTCGAGGCCAAGCAGGTCATACAGATAGTTGTGAAATCTGGTGCCGATATTGCTCGGTCGGGCCGCCAGCGAGATGCACAGCCGGGTGTCCTTGCTCAGCGGCGGGCGCATCAGCCGACAGCTCCCATGACTTGCCGTGCCACGCCGTGGATCTGGCGATAGAACTCCCGTGAGATCGACAGGTCGCGCAACGGCGGTACCTCGATCACCGTGGTCACCACGCCGAGATCCTCACGCTCCCACTGTGCGCCGAACCGGTCCAGGATCTTGCGCATCGCGAGGTTTTCGGACAGCACGCGCGCGGAGAACCGCCGGACCCCGTCGCCGCGCGCCGCAACCGCCAACGCGGACATCAGGAATGAGCCGACACCGCGGCCCTGGTAGTCGTCGCCGACGAGGAACGCCACCTCCGCAAGCGTGGAATCGGTTTCGTCGCGGACGAATCGGGCGTCGGCAACCACCGGCCCTTCCGGTCCCTCCGTCATCACCCACACGAAGTGATCCTTGTAGTCGACCTCGAACAGGTAAGTCATCAGCGCCTTGGTCGGGGTTCGCGGCGTCTGGAATCTGCGGTACAGCGTCTCACTGGAGAACTCGATGGTGCCGTCCGAGGTGCGTTCGCTGTCGCCGGGCAGCACGGGTCGTAGATAAAGCCAAGAGTCGTCCCGCATTTGGATCGGGATCGGCGTGATGAAGGCAGCGAGGCGTTGGCGGGCCGTCGTCACCAGCTTGTCCATCACGCCCGGCACGTCGAGCATGGTGGCGAAGGCGCCGTGCCCCCCGACCCATCCGGTCAGCGGCTCGGTGGCGACCACAGTCGCCGTCCGCGGTGTTTCCCGCAACAGCGCGATCTCACCGACGATCAGCGGGGGCGCCGTCTCCACGACGGTGGGCACGCCGTCGCTACCCATATGCGTGATCTCGGCTTTTCCGGAATCGATCAGCAAGAACGATTCCGCGCGTTCTCCTTGGCGCATCAAGACCCGGCCCGCCGGTGCATTCAGCGGGCGCAGTTGCGCCGCCAGCGTCACCAGTGCATCAGGACGGCAGCCCTTGAAGATCTCCAGGGCAGCGAGTTCGTCGGCGCTGACGGCGGTCAGTCCGGCCACGCCCCGAGGCTACCGCCTCAAACCCCCGAGTCTGCGGTGAGATCGCGATCCATCGCCGAAACGCGATCTCCCCGCAGGCTCGCCCAAGGGGCTCAGCCCGGCGCGGATATCTCGGTGGCCTCGGACCGCCCCCGCAACATCTCGCTGCCCTTCGCGGTCCAGTGTTTGCGTTCGGCGTCATCGGCGCGATCGATGGCCGCCGACGAGCACAGGATTCTACGATCCGAGGTCTTCGCGAGATCCGCGAGCCGTGCGGCCTCGTTGACCGGGTCGCCGATCACCGTGTACTCGTAGCGATTCTCGGCGCCGATATTGCCCGCGAAGACCGACCCCGCCGAAACGCCGACCCCGAAGTCGACCAGCGGCAGCTCGCGCAACTGCTCGCCGAGGGTGCGGGCCGTCGCCAACGCCGCCGAGGCGGCCCCGCTGGACCGCAAGGGCGCCCCGAACACGGCGAGCGCGGCGTCGCCCTGGAACTTGTTGATCATCCCGTCGCGCGCGTCGACGGCGTTGACGACGATGTGGAAGAACTCGTTGAGCACCTCGGCGACCTGCTGCGGCGGGTGGCTCGCGGCCAGCGCCGTCGAACCGGTCAGGTCGATGAACAGAATCGCGACCTCCTGCACATCACCCGACATCGATGCGCCTTCTTCGATGGCGCGACGCGCGACGTTGGTGCCGACGTGCCTGCCGAAGAGGTCGCGCACCCGCTCCCGCTCGGCCAATCCGGCGACCATCCGGTTGAATCCGCCTTGTAGCCTGCCGATTTCGGAGCGTTCGAAGACGTCGACCTCGGTGTCGAAATGACCCCGCTCGACCTCGGCCATGGCGTCGACGACTTCGCCGATCGGGTCTGAGATCGACCTCGACGTGAGGATCATCGTCGGCAATCCGAGGAGCACCGCGGCGAGCGCGACCACCAGTACGGCGATCTCCACCGAAGCCGTTTTCGGAATGAGCCAGCCGTTCGACCGCACCACGACCAGCGCCACGATGACGGCGCACGGCAGCGCGCTGCACAGCAGCCACAGCAGAATGAGTCGCGCAAGCACGCCTGGCGCGGCGATCAGCCGCTCGGAAGTGTGGGTGGCGGCGGCAAGCATGGGACGCACGATGTCCAGCGTCAGCAGGAGCCCGATGCCCGCTGCCGCTGAACCGCCAAGCACGACACCGAGAGCGGTCGGAACGATGATGCCGACCCCACCGTCGAGGTTGAGCAGGATCGAGATGATGCCGCTGACCACCCACGTGCCCGCAAGGAGCACGCACTGACGACCGAGCAGTCTCATCAAGGACTTTCGCTGACGCGCATCCGGTTCCGAGCCGGGAACGAACCAGCGCAGGGTCGGCGCGATGTTCAGGACGCCGCCGATCAGGACAACGATCGTGCCGACGGCGACCAGGACCGCCGAGCCGATGATGTTCTTCTGGCTGAAGTAGTTCTGTGCCCCGAGCAGCGCGTCGCCGCCGAGCGGGATCAGGATGGCGACGGCCGCGGTGATCGACAGCAGATACGCACCGGCGAGCCGGCTCGCATAGTTGGCCGCCAACCTGCTCATGTGAACAACGTAGCGATATGCCGCTATTTACGGGTTCGGCTTGAACTCCAGGTGCAGTTCCGCCAGCCCGCGCATGATGAACGTCGGCTCGTAGGCATACCGGCGGGCCCCCGCCGGACCGTGGTGCTCCTGCGAGATCCTGAAGTCGGTCATCCGGTCGAGGATCCGGTGGACCGAGATCCGGCCCTCCGTGCGCGCAAGCGGAGCACCCGGGCACGAATGCACGCCGCGGATGAACGCGATCTGCTCGCGAACGTTGCGACGGTCGGGACGGAAGGTGTCGGGATCGTCGAATTTTCGCGCATCGCGGTTGCACGCGCCGGGCAGCAGCATCACCGTGGTGCCGGCAGGCACCTCGGTTTCCCCGACGGTCGTCGACGTGCGCGCCATCCGGAAGTGTGACTTGACCGGGCTCTCCATCCGCAGTGTCTCTTCGAGGAAGGCCGGGATGCGGCCACGGTCCTCGCGCAGATACGTTTCGTACTCCGGGTTCTCGGCGATGACGCGCATCGCCGAGCTGACGAGCTTCGTCGTCGTTTCCGTGCCCGCGGCGAACAGGAAGGTCGAGAGGTTCATCACGTCTTCGATGTCCGGCGTCGACCCGTCTTCGTACTTGGCCTGCGCCAGTTCGGTCAGGACGTCGCCGCGCGGCTCCCGCCTGCGATCCTCGATGTAGGCGTGGAACTTGTCGTTCAGCCATTGCAGCGGGTTGTGCGTCGTGGGTGCCTCTTCACCCAACTGGCCGACCAGTTCACCCGCGAAAACGGCACGGAACTCGTCGTGGTCCTCGGCCGGTACACCGAGGAGATCGGCAATGACCAAGAGCGAGAACGGCTTCGCGTAGTCCTCAAGGAATTCACATGAGCCTCGGTCGACGAACGTGTCGAGCTGTTCGTCGGCGAGACGCCACATGAAGTCTTCGTTCTCCTTGAGGCGCTTGGGCGTGATGAGCTTGTTCAGCAGTCCCCGGGTGCGCGTGTGCAACGGCGGATCCTGCGTGGTGATGTGCTCGCTCATCGGGACCGCACCGCGGTGTTCCTCGATCAGCTCGGACACGTCGTCCCCGCCTGGGCCGAAGGGCAGTCCCGAAAAGGGGCCCGCCACCGAAATGCACGACGAGAACGCCGGGTCCTTGTACACCGCGAGCGCCTCCTCATATCCCGTGACCGCCATAACGTTGAACGGCGTCGCCTGTGTCACAGGGCATTTCGACCGGAGATGGTCGAAGTACGGATACGGGTCGGGAACGAGGGCCTCGTCGGTGAAGAAGTCAACTGTTTCAAAGTCGGTCAAGACACACTCCTTGTCATGGCGAGTTTCTCCGCGCGAGCAGACGCAAAAGTACGCACAAAGTCCCTCTTTTACAGGCACTTTGCGTCTGCTCGCGCAGGGACGGGGTCGAAGAGAACCGGTAGCGACGTCGGCGAGCGAAACACCATGCCGCGGATGTGCGGGTCGTCGCCGTCCGGATCCAGCCGCAGGTTGGGCAGCCGGTCCAGCAGAAGGTTGATCGCAGTGCGCATCTCGAGTCGCGCCAAATGCATGCCGAGACAGACGTGCACCCCGTGTCCCCAGCTGATGGGGACCTTGGCCTGCCGGAAGATGTCGAATCGGTCCGGATCGGGGTACCGGTCCTCCTGCCGGTTGGCGGCGCCGAGCATCGGCATCACCGACGACCCCTGCGGAATCGGCACGCCAGACAATTCGGTGTCACGCGTCGCGACCCTGGTGATGTTCAACAACGGGGCATCCCACCGCACCGCCTCTTCGATCGCCTGTGGAATCAGCGACCGGTCGGCGCAGATCGCTTCGAGTTGATCGGGGTTGGTCAGCAGCCCGTACAGCAGGTTGCCCAGCGACCGGTATGTCGTCTCCACGCCGGCAGGCAGCAGCAGTCGGATGAACGAATAGATGTCCTCGTCGGCGAGCTTGTGTCCGTCGATCTCGGCCGCCGCGAGGGCGCTGATCAGGTCCTCGCGAGGCTCGGCCCGACGCGCCTGCAGGATCGGGTTGAAGTAGTCCACCAGCGCCTGCGATGCCGCCAAGCCGCGTTCCGGGTTGACGGTGAAGCTGAGCATCGAGATCGACCAGCGCTGGAACTGCGGAAAGTCCTCCTCCGGCAGGCCGAGCAATGCGGCGATGATGCGGGTCGGATACGGAAAGGTGAATGTCTTGACCAAGTCGGCCTTGCCGTTTGGGGCGAACTGGTCGATCAGTTCATTGCCGATGCGCCCGACGATCTCGTCCTCCCAGCGCGCGAGCGCCTTCTGGGTGAAGGCCTTCGTCACCAGCGACCGGAGCCTGCCGTGCACGGGCTCGTCCATGCCCAGCATCACCCCGTGGCCAAGCACGTCACCGAAGATCTGGATCACGACATTGGACGAGTACGTCTCGTTGTCGCGCAACATCGTCTGGATGTCCTCGTGCCGGTACACGATGAACACCGGCTTGCCCTCCTCGCCGGGCATCGCGGACATGTCGATCCGCTGGATCGGCGTCTCGTTGCGTTGCTTGGCCAACTCCGGATAGGGATCGCGCACGTTGCCCGACACGACGTCGTCGAACGCCCCGAAATCCTCAAGGTCGTCGAACAGATCTGACATTGATGGCTCCAATCTGGACTGATGATTCCTCGCGCCAGCGCTCGTCAGATGGCCGGGTAGGCCACGGATTTCACTTCGGTGTACTGGTCGAAACCCGTGATGCCGTTCTGGCGCCCGACACCGCTGGCCTTGTAGCCACCGAACGGTGTGTCTGCGCCGTAGCCTGCGGTGCCGTTGAGGCCGATGAAGCCGGCGCGCAGCCGCTTGGCCACTGCCAGTGCGTGATCGAGCGTCCCGGACATGACGTTGCCTGCAAGTCCGTACGGGCTGTCGTTCGCGATCCGCACGGCGTCGTCTTCGTCGTCGAACGGTATGACGACGAGGACCGGCCCGAAGATCTCCTCCTGCGCGATCGTCATCGAGTTGTCGACATCGACGAAAAGCGTTGGCTTGACGAAGTATCCCTTGTCCAGCCCGGCGGGCGCCTCGGCCCCACCGACGAGCATCCTGGCGCCTTCCTCGACGCCCTTCTCGATGTAGCCCCGGATCCGGGCTCGCTGTTTGTCGGAGATGACGGGGCCGCACATCGTCGCGGGGTCCTGCGGGTCCCCCGGCGCGACGCTCTCGTAGATGCCCTTGAGGATCTCGACGCCTTCGTCGTAACGCGACCGCGGCAGCAGCATCCGCGTCGGCATCGCGCAGCCCTGCCCCGCGTGCATGCACGGCGCGATGCCCATCATGGCGCCCAACGCGAAATCGGCATCCTCCAAGACGATCGTCGCCGACTTACCGCCCAGTTCGAGGAAGAGCCGCTTCATCGTCGCCGCGCCCTTTTCCATGATCCGCTTGCCGACGACGGTCGAACCGGTGAAGGAGATCAGGTCCACCTTGGGCGACAGGGTGAGTTCCTCGCCCACGAAGTGGTCCGACGCCGTCACGACATTCACCACACCTGCTGGGATGTCGGTGTTCTCGGCGATCAACCGGCCCAGCCGCGTCGCGTTGAACGGCGTGTTCGGTGCCGGCTTCAAGACGACGGTGTTGCCCGTACCGAGCGCCTGGCCGAGCTTCTGAATGGTGATCTCGAACGGGAAGTTCCACGGCACGATCGCGCCGACGACGCCTGCGGGTTCGCGCCACACCGTACGGGTGGTGTTGACGCCGGTAAGAGAGACCATCGCGTCGCCAAGCGATGTCTCCCAAGGGTATTCGTCGATCAGCTTGGCGGGATACCGCAACGCGTCAGCCAGCGGCGCGTCGAGCTGCGGCCCGTGGGTGATCGAACGCGGACACCCCACTTCGAGGATGAGTTCCTCGCGCAGTTCCTCCTGCTCGGCCTCGATCGCGTCCTGTAGTTGCAGCAGACACTTCTGCCGGAAGGAGTGGTTCGTCGACCAGGCGGTCTCGTCGAATGCCCGCCGCGCCGCGTCGATGGCGCGGTTCATGTCCTCTTTGGACGCGTCGGCGACCTCACCAAGCGGCTCTTCGGTGGCCGGGTTGATGTTGGTGAAAGTGCCTGCCGCGCCGTCGACGAGCTTGCCGTCGATCATCATCTTCGATTCGAAACGGACCGCGGGGGTCTCAGCCATTCGTGTCGCTCTCCTGGGGGTGCGGGTCTGGTGCTCCCATGGTTGCGGCCGAGGTACCCCGAAGCGCACCGAATCGCGGGATTCCCAAGATCAGCCGCATTATGTGATGCATGCCCGCACCCGGCAGCAGCCGGCTGGCGATCAACACCATTCGCGCATCGGGGCCGACCGGGCGCCGAATGAACGGCGCTGAGTCCTCCAGTGCCCTGGCTAGCCCGGCGGCGAACTTGTCTGGCGATTTGGCGGCACGTTGGGTCATGGCGCGGCCGCGTTTGTCCATCGTGCTGTGGTGCCGCGCATAGGGCCCAACGAGATCGCGGGTATCTATGGCGCCCGCGTCGGTGATGATTTCGGTGTCGTAGGTTCCGGTGACCAGGATGGTGAGGCCGATACCGAAGGGGGCGACTTCGCCTGCCATCGCTTCGCCCCACCGTTCGAAGGCACCCTTGACCGCCGAATACGCTGCGGTCGACGGCATTCCGCGAACCCCACCGACGCTGGACACGAGAACGATGCGGCCCCGCCCGGCCTTGCGCATCGATGGCAGGAGCGACTTGGTGAGCGCGACGGGACCGAAGACGTTGGTGGCGAACGTCTGCTCCCACACGCTCATCGGCGTCTCTTCGACCATCCCCGCCGGACCTACGCCGGCGTTGTGCACCACCGCATACGGGGCGCCGACGGCTTCGGTGATCGACTTCGCGGCGGCGGCGACCGACGCGGAATCCGTGAGGTCGAGCGTGACGCCGATCAGCCGCGAATCGTCGGCACCCGCGCCGGTCGCTTCGCGCAGCTTCTCCATGCCCGCGTCGACCGATCGCATCGCCGCAACGACCTGCCACCCGCGCTTGTAGAGCAGCGATGCGGAAGCCAACCCGAGGCCGCGTGACGCTCCGGTGATGACGACGCTGCGCGTCTCAGCCATTCGGACCTTCCGGCCCACACCGATCGCTGACCGCCCCGAGCTCGACGTCCGGCCTGCCGTTGGGCTGTGCACTCATCCAGGTGGACCAGATGCCGACGGAGTACGGTCCCTCCTGCCCGTTCTCCTCGTAGAAGCCCTGCGGGTCATAGACTTTGGCTTCTGGGTAGGGCCACGGGCACGCCACCGACGTCGCCGTTCTGGTCCACTTGATGATCGCGAAGCCCGTACCGTACGCGAAGTAGGCGAGGTTGATGATCACGAACATCACCACGAACATTCCGAGCGCGGGCCGGCCGGCGAAGATGCGCGCCCGTTGCGCGAGCTTCTCCGCCACCGTCTTTCCGGTGTCATCGCGATAGAGCAATACGCCCGCCGGGACCATCACGAACGTCACCATCACGGTTTCCCAGATGAACGGGAATTGGTATGTCTCCCCGACGAATACGGAACCGAAGGGGATGACCTGCGAATAGATGTAGAACCCGGTGCGAACCAGTGTTACCTCGAGCATGGCGTCGATGAGGATCCCGATCGGCAGGATGATGAGCGCCAGGCTGATCAGCGGGTGGCGCCACACGAACGAGTCGACGGGCCGACGGGCCTGCAGCTTCCGCAGGATCCAGATGGCCGGGAAGTAGGGCCCGAGATAGAACATGATGTAGCCGATGACCAGGAACGGTTCGACTGTGGGCGAGAGCGACACCAGCGGCCAATCCTCGGGCCAGTGCCACAGTTCGGGGTTGTACACGGCGAACGGCGACCAGTTCATGATCGGGTCCTGCCAAACGATCAGCGTGCAGACGATGCCCATCAACAGGACGGGGTGGGCGCCGTGTCGGCGCCAGGCCACCACGTAGACCACGATGATGATCGACATCGAGATGATCGTGAATATCTGGAACAGGTCCAGCCAGTGGTCGTACCCGAACAACGGCTCTACCGGGCGCGGGGCACCAGTGACATCAGGGTTCTTGATGCGGGGAGACACTGCGCCCTGTCGCGCGTTGACCGCGATGAGGGCCAGCAGAACCAGGGCAACGGCAATCCATATCGCGCCGATCCACGAAGTCTTCTTCGGTTGTGCGGCAGGGCTTTCGGCGGACGGGACACTCTCTTTGGTCGTCACTGACTTACTCCTCACCGAACCGGTCGACGAGATGAGAGTTGACGCCATCGGCGTCGAGCTTGCGGGCCACCAGGTATCCGGAGCCCATCCAGGCGCGGCGCGTCCACTTACCCAAGGACACCCGGGTGCCGGGCGCACCGGACGCGGCGGGCAGCATCTTCACCCTCTCCAGGGCCTCCTTGACCCCGCGCGGGCTCAGCGGGTGGGCATCGGTGAAGGCGCGCACCAGGGTGGCGGCGACGTCCCGGTTCACCACTGTCACGCAGAACTCGGGGCGACTGCCGTCGTACTTCTTGGCGTAGCGGTCAAGGAAGTCCTGTCCGATCGGGTTGCCCTCGTCGTATTGATCAACCCCGATCCAACCCATGAACGCGTTCCACATGATCGGGTTGACCCATGCGTTCTGGAACGCGGTCGTGGTAAATCGCGGCGGGTCCCAGTCGACCGCCTCCAGGGCCGGGTTGACGAAGACGATCCCGAAACCGAACCCGAGGTGGACGATCGCCTCGGCCTTCGCGTCGTGCAGGGTGCGCACTGCGTCATTGATATCTTGCGCGGTCTGAGCGATCTCCGCTTCCGCGACGATTCGAATACCCTTGCGAGCACATGCACTTCGTAGATTCCTCAGATAGCTCTCGCCGATGAGACTCTGCTCGACCAAGACGCCGACCTCGGTCAGACCACGCTTGGCGACGAGGTCGGCGATGAAGATCGGTTCGTCGGTCATCGACCCCTGCGGGAACGCGAAAGTCCACTCACCCAGCCAATCGTCGGTGCCGGTGACGCTGATCGCAGGCACCTTGAAGCGCTCCTCGATCGCCTCGCGCATCGGCACGCAGTTGTCGGTGATGTTGGGGCCGAACACCACCAGACAGCCTTCGTCGACGAGTTCGCCGTAGGCGTCGATCACCGCCTTCACCGAGCCCTTCGGCAATCCCTCCACCTCGCGATAGATCATCTGCACCGGTCGATCCATCAGCCCCTGTTCCAACGCTTCGGAGAAGACGAGGTCGAAGCATTGTGTAAAGGAGGCGAACAACTCCTCCGGAAAGCCTGGTGGCAGTGTGAAGTCCATCAGGTAGCCGATCTTGATCGGCTCCGCGGTGCTCTCGTACGACATGCAACCTCCGTTGGTGTGCGATGCGTCAGTCGGTGGGTGGTTGGTCGGCCAAATACACGTCGATCATTTCGACGAGACCGCGGGTCACGGTCGAGTCGTCGGTGAGCGGTCCTGCGATCGCGGCGCGGGCGGCGTCGCGCGGGCTCAGCCCCTCGGCGATGAGTTGGCCCGCCGCGATCAGCACGCGCGTCGACGCCACCTCACGCAACCCGCCGGTCTCCAGCCGGCGGATCGCCTGGCCGAGCCGAACGAGTTCGGCGGCGCGTTCGTGTCCGATGCCCGCCTCGTTGACGAGGATCTTCTCCTCGACATCCGGTGTGGGGAAACCGAAGTCGATGGCGACCATCCGCTGACGCGTCGAGTCCTTGAGGTCCTTCAACACGCTTTGGTAGCCGGGGTTGTACGACACCACCAGGCAGAAGCCGGGCGCCGCGTCGATCGTCACCCCGAGCCGCTCGATCGGCAGCTGCCGCCGGTGGTCGGCCAGCGGGTGCAGCACCACGGTGGTGTCCTGGCGCGCCTCAACCACCTCGTCGAGGTAGCAGATCGCGCCGTCGCGCACCGCACGCGTCAGTGGGCCGTCGACCCAGTCCGTGTCGCCGCCGCGCAACAGGAAGCGCCCGACGAGGTCGGCGGTGGTCAGGTCGTCGTGGCAGGAAACGGTGATGAGCGGACGGTCCAGGTCATGAGCCATCGCCTCGACGAACCGCGTCTTGCCGCACCCCGTCGGGCCCTTCAGCGCGACGGACAGTCCCTGGCGGTAGGCGGCCTTGAACACCTGCTCCTCGTTGGCCACGGGCACGTAGTACGGGCGCGGCGGCTTCACGGGCATCGTTTCCTCTCTCGGCTTTCGAGCACCCTAGCGCGGAACAGATGTTTGGTTCAAGACTCGGCTTGCTACGACACCTTGCGGCGCAGGTCCGCGGTGCGCAGCGCGGCACGGAAAAGCGGTCCGATGACGTCGGGCAGCTGTTTCGGCTTGGGTATCGACGCGTGTGCGGCGCTTCCGAATACCCTGCGGAGTTCGCCGGTGTCGGTGCCCGCGCCGATCGTCAGGCACAGGCAGCCGATTCCCTGCCGACGGGCCTCCCCCAGTGCACGTCGCGCGTCGGCGGCGCCATACACGCGTTCGTAGCCGTGGTCGTAGGCCAGCCCGTCGGACAACACGACGAGCAGCCGCCGGGACGTGCCCGCCTTTTCGGTGATCACCGAGGCGCCATGACGAATCGCGGCGCCCAGCCGCGAGTACGCGCCAGGCGTCAGGCTGCCGAGCCGCTGCATCACCAGGGCGTCCAGGTGAGCGTCGAAGCGCTTCACGGGAAGCATGTGCACAGCGGAGCGGCCCTGCGACTGATAGGCGTACAACGCGACGCGATCGCCGAGCTCGTGCAGCGCGACGGTGAGCGCCGCAGCCGCCGCGCGCTGTTGTTCGTGCACGGTCTGCCCGAAAGTTCCTGCTTCAGAAGAAGATCCCGAGACATCGAGCAGAACGAGCACCGCGAGATCGCGCCGACGCCGCAGGCTGTCAAGGTAGACGGCTTCGTCGGGGGCCGACCCGGCCAACATCTCCACCCGTGCCTCTACTGCGGCGTCGACGTCGATGTCGTCACCCTGCGTCTGTCGATGGCAGCGATCCAGCCCTATCCCGAGGCGCGTCAGGGGCCGCCGAAGTGCATGGACATCGGGACGCTTGAACGGATGCCCTTGTCCCAGTGGCGGATCGATCTCGTGCACGGTGCACCAGTCGTGCCGGTAGCGCCTGCGATGCACGTCCCACTCGGGATACTTCCTGCCCTCGCCGTCACCGTCGGCGGCGTCGTCGATCTCAGACGGTGGCGCTGAGGTCGACGTGACCATCCCTGCGCCGCGAATACCGCTGTGCGACCGGTGCGTTGGGGTGTCGGCCCCTGGCGATCCGCCGCCACTGAGCTGGCGCACCCTGCTCATCAGGCGCTGCAGCAGCTTGGCCGCCGCCCCACCGCCGCCGACCGGGCTGGAGAACGGATCCATCACATCGGATTCGCCGCCGTCGTCGGCATCCTCGAGTGCAGGCAGTTCCTTCGGGGATTTGCGACGTGGGTCGTGGGCGCCGGCCATATCGGACTGCTGGGCGTTCGGGTGCGCGGCCAACAGGGTGCGGGCCTTGATCACGCCGAAGCTCACCGGCGGATCCGCGATCTTCTGGCCACCGGCCACGGCCAGCGACGCGGCAGGAGAATCGGCACGGGTGGCAAGGTCGAGGTCGATCATCGACCGAACGGGATACGGCAGCAGTTCCTCGTTCGCCGCAAGCGCGCGGTGGCCTTCGACGGCCAGATACCTCTTGGCCAGCGCAGGGCGCCGAAGGAGCTTCCGAACGACGTCCGGTTCGAGGCCTCCGCCCGCGAGCAACGACGCCTGCACGGTCACCGATTCGAGCTGCCGACGCGGGCTCTGGTCAGCGTCGACGAATACGGTGATGCCGTCCGTCCACGCGGGTTCGCCGCGGTCGCCCGACGCCACCGCGACGGTGCGACCGGCCAGCGCCGACGCGAGCAGCCCAAGTCGCTGTGGTCCGTCATCATCGACCCTCGTAGAGCCCGTCTCCACGGCACCTCATTCATTGACCAAATATCTGTTCCACCGTAGTGTCCGCACCCGACGCCAGTCAACGAACCGGGAAGTGAGCCCATGATCGACTTCGAAGGCCAGGTCGCGGTCGTCACCGGCGCCGGGCGCGGACTCGGTCGCCTCTACGCGATCGAGTTGGCGCGCCGCGGCGCATCCGTCGTCGTCAACGACCTCGGCGGAACCATGCACGGCGACGGCGCCGACGCATCAGTGGCGGACCAGGTCGTCGACGTGATCACCGCCGCGGGCGGGTCGGCCGCCGCCTCCCACGACTCCGTCGACAGCCCCGAGGGCGGCGAAGCGATCGTGCACACCGCCGTCGAAAGCTTCGGGCGACTGGACGCGGTGGTCAGCAATGCGGGCATCTTCAACAGCATGCCGTTCGACGAACTGGCGCCCGAAGACTGGCGACGCATGCTGCGCGTGCACCTGGACGGCGGCTTCTACCTCGCGCAGCCGGCTTTCCGGGTGATGAGGAAACAGGGTTACGGCCGCTTCGTGTTCATCTCGTCGACGGCGGGCATGTTCGGCCAGCACCTGGAGTCTCACTACGCCGCCGCCAAGGCCGGCCTCGTCGGGTTGACCAACATCATCGCGCTCGAAGGCGCACCACACGGGATCCTCGCGAACACCGTTCTGCCGACCGGCTTCTCGCGGATGGTCACCGAAACCGTCGCCGACACCCGAGCCCTCGAGGAATCCGGCTTCCTGGACATGATCAGGCCGGAACTGGTCACCCCGATGGTGGTGTACCTGGCCAGCCGCGCTTGCGAGTTCAGCCATCGCAACTACTCGGCCATCGGCGGCCGCTATGCCCGCGTGTTCATCGGCCTGGCCCAGGGTTGGTTGGCCGAACGCGGTAGCGAACCCACTGCCGACGACGTCGCGGCCCACATCGCCGAGATCTCTGCGACGGAGGAGTTCACGATCCCGGAGACGAACTACGAAGAGGTATTCCAAGTCACCGAGCGGCTGGGCAGTGCAGGCTGAGCTGCCACGGGGTCGGTTTCTTCCCACGAGCAGACGCATAGGCCCTCGAAATTCGCCCGAAATGGGGGTTTTTGCGTCTGCTCGCGGGACAGATCGCGAAATCACGACGTTTCGCGATCCCCCCGCAGTTTCGAGCGCGCGCGCCGCGGCGAGCCCAAGTCCATGACCGCGGCCCGCGCGGTTCGTCTACCGGCACTTTCGGCGCGTCAGAGGACACAGCGCGACACCACATTTCTGGTAGCGTTAACCAAACATTGGGTCAGTCAGGCAAACCCGCGACGGGAGTCGGGAGCCGTGGAGGTGTTGTGGGGCGTCCGCACGTAACGCCGACGAATGCCGGACACGCCTACGACGACGGCACCAGGCGCACCGAGATACTGCAAACCGCTGCGTCGCTGATCGCCACCTCGGGCCTGCGTACCTCGCTGCAGGAAATCGCCGACGCGGCCGGAATCCTGCCGGGTAGCCTGTATCACCATTTCGAATCCAAGGAAGCGATCCTCGTCGAACTGCTCCGGCGGTACCACACCGACCTGGACCGCATCGCCGAACGCGCGCAGAGCCGGTTGGACGACCCCACCTCCCGGTCGGCCTTCGAGCGGATCGTCGACCTCAGTTCGGCGATCGCGCAATGCGCGGTGACGCATGGCGCGGCGCTGCAGATGACGTTTTACGAGGGCCACGGCCCGAATCGGGAACTCACCGCGCTGGCCCAGCAGCGGCCGACAGCGATTCTGGAAGCGATGGTGCAGACCCTGCGGGCCGCGCGGTGGAGCGGCTATCTGAAGCCCGATGTCGACCTGCCCGTGCTGGCCGACCGACTCGTCCAGGTGATGCTGCAGGTCGGTCTGGACGTGATCCGCTTCAACGCCAGCGCCGACAAGCTGGCCGAGCTGCTGTGCCGAATCCTGTTGGAGGGACTGGCCGCCGTGCCCCCCACCGACGCAGCGCTCGACCGCTCCGCGGCGTTCGTCGCGGCCGACGATGTGGTGAAGTCGTGGAGCGATGACGCGCACGCCGAGCCGGGAGACAAGGCGGCGCACGTGCGTGCCGTCGCGCGCACCGAGTTCGGCCGCAAGGGCTACGAGGTCACGACCATCAGGGATATCGCGTCGGCCGCCCAACTCGGGACCGGCACGGTGTACCGATTGATCGGCTCGAAAGACCAACTGCTGGCATCGATCATGCAATCGTTCGGCGAGAAGGTCGCCGAGGGGTGGATCCGCGTGCTGCGCGCCGATTCAACGCCGATCGAGAAGCTGGACGCGCTTAGCTGGGTCAACACGAACGTGCTTGACCGCTTCGGTGACGAGTTCCGCATTCAGCTCGCGTGGATGCGGCAGTCTCCCCCGGACACCCCGAACATCGGCTGGCTGTTCGCCAAGCGGGTGCGACAGATGAAAACGCTTCTGGCCGAAGGCATCAAGTCCGGTGAGATCGCGATCGACAGCCCCTCGAACGAGACCTTTGCGCGGTCGGTGATCGGCGTCGGCTGGATTCCGGAGAACATCCTGCACGAGCTGGGCACCCGGCCCTCACTCATTCACCTGCGCGATACGACTATTCGCGGAGTGACAACTAGCCGAGCGTGACCGGCAGCCTCGACCATCCGCGCACGCTTGCGGTGTGCGCCTTTTCGGCATTGTCGTAGTCGACTTCCCAGTCGGGCCATCGCCGCAGCACCTCTTCGAGCACGACCCGTGCCTGCATACGGGCCAGCGCCGAGCCCATGCAGAAGTGCAGCCCCTGGCCGAAGGACAGATGGGCACCGCCGCGATGAATGTCGAAGCGATCGGGATCGGGATAGTGCCGCTCGTCGCGGTTCGCCGACCCGTTGAGAAGCAGCATCACCGATCCCTCGGGGATGGTCTGGCCACGACACTCCACGTCGTGGGCGACGTAGCGGGCCTGCACGGGTGACGGCGCCTCGTAGCGCAACAGCTCCTCGATCGCGCCGGGAATCAACGAGTAGTCGTTCGCCAATTCGCGCCGCTGATCCGGATTCTCGGCGAGCAGCTGTCCGGCGAAACCGATCAACCGCGTAGTCGTCTCATTGCCTGCGCCGGCGACCATTCCCGTGTACATCAGCACCTCGGTGCGCGTCAGCCGGCGCACTTCGCCGTCTTCCTCCAACTCCGCGTTGATCAACTGGGTCATCAGGTCGTCGGACGGATGGTCGGCCCGCCAGTCGATGTACTCGGCGAACAATTCATGGCTGTTCTCGAACAGGTCGGCGCGCGCTCCGGTGAATTCGCCCTCCTTGAGCGTGAGCGCATTGTTCGAGGTGTCGCGGATCATCTCCTGGTTGTGTTCGGGTATGCCGAGCAGGTAGCCGATGGTGCGCATCGGGATCTGCGACCCGATGTCGGCGATGAAGTCGAACCGGTCGGAGCCGACAAGCGGATCGAGGGCACGCACACAGTACTGGCGCGTCAGGGGCTCGATCGCCGCCATTCGCCGAGGCGTGAAAACCCTTGACAGCAGCCGACGGTGGAGATCGTGGATCGGTGGGTCCTCGAAGAGGATGATGCCGGGCGGCAGCTTGATACCGGCCAGGATGATGTCCATCGTGGTGCCACGGCCCGACCGGTAGGTCTCCCAGTTGTGGAGTTCGCGTGCCACGTCCTCGTACCGGCTCAGCGCGTAGAAGCTGTACTTCTCGTTGTAATACAGCGGAGCCTCGTCGCGCAGACGCTTCCAGACCGGGTAGGGATCGTCGTCGATCGCGAAATCGTAAGGGTCGTAATAGACCTCGACTGCACTGGTGCCGGTCACTTCGTCACCTCGGACATGACCACCTCTCCCACGCGCTTCAGATACGGCCAGGCGAGTTCCGGCGGTACCCCGCCACACAGGGGCGACAGGTTGAGCATCTCGCCTGCGCGCACCCGCGCGACAGCCTCTTCGACGCTGTAGATCCGGTGTGACGTCGGATTGGCCCGTAGCTCCTCGACGGTTCTCACGTCGGAGAAGCCTGCGGAGGTGTCGTTGCCCGGATTCCATTCGGCGTACGTACGGACGTCGTGCAGCAGGTACGGCCCGAGTTCTTCCCACGCCTTGTCGACGTCGTCGGCGACGAAGCACACCGACGGGGTGTCGCGGTCGGGCAGGAAGACCGGGCCAGGCTCATGCCCGTGCTGGTGGCAGGCCTCCTGGTAGGCCTCGTGCATACCCTCGACATTCGCGTTTCCGAGCATGCCGAGGCCGTACTTGCCTGCCCGGCGCGCGGCGGCGACCGTGCCTCCGCCCCACATCAGCATCGGCCCTCCCGCGGTGTGCGGCGGGGGCGTCGTATTGATGTGGCGCCCCTCGAAGATGGCTGCGCCCGAAAGCAACTCGCGCAGCAGGGCCAGCTTCTCGTCGGCCAGCCGTCCGCGGATACGCATCTCGACACCGAAATGTTCGAACTCTTCCGGTCGATAGCCCAGAGCGAGGATGTAGGAGGCCCGGCCCTTGCTGATGATGTCGAGTACCGCCATGTCCTCCGCGAGCCGGACCGGGTCGTAGAACGGCAGCAGGAGAATCAGGCTCAGCGCCAGGCGTTCGGTGCGGGCCGCGATCGCCGACGCAAGAATGAGCGGCGACGGAAGGTAGCCGTCCGCTGACCCGTGGTGTTCGCACAACACGGCGGCGAGAGCACCGTGATTCTCCGCCCAGGCACACATCTCCGTTGCCGCCGAGTACAGCTGCACCGTCGGCGCACCGATCTCCGGTGCGCGCATGTCGAAGCGCAGCATGTACACGACGCCTCCCAGCGGACCCTAAGATTCGTTCCGGTTACGCTACGGCTGGTCGCGGAACGCTGTCAACCGATGGCTACTCCCGATTTCTGCACCATGGCTGTTGATTCCAGAGAATCACAACCCGTCTGCAGAACTCGCTGGATCAGTCGAATGCGTGCCGCGGCAACGTGTTCGGCATGTCGAGCGAGCTCAAGAGGCCCGCGGGCGCGTCGATCACGTAGGGGATCGCGTTGACGACGCGCATGGCGGTTGCGGCCATCGCGGCGCGACCCGCGCCGTGCCCCTCGGCGTCGCCCAGGTTCATCGCGCAGTGGATGTCCGGCTCCCCTTCGATGTCGACGCGGTAGGTGGCGTCGAACTCCGACGCCAACCAGTCGGGCGCGACGTCGCGGGCCATCCGGATGATGTGCTCGATCACGATGGCCTCGCGGCCGTTGACGACGCCCGCGGCCCGAGTGAGGACCGCCCCACACGTACCCGCCTTGATGGTGCCGAATGCGACCTCGATGTCGCGGTCGGTCAACCTGCGGTCCAGAGAGCCGCGGACCTCCTCGACCTCGACACCCAGGCCGTCCGCCATCAGGTAAATCGGTGCTGCCCAGGCCATCTCGATGAAGCCCGGGGTTTTCAGCATCGGTTCGAAGTCCAGCGGATGGCCGAACCCCATGCCGTTCATCATGATGTCGGCGACCGGGTAGTGGTCGTTCAGCGCGATCTCCGTGGCCTTGATGCACCGGATCTTCTTCGACTGTGTCGCCAGCAGCAGCGCCAATTGGTCCGAGCCGAACCCGGGAAATATGCCCGACCCGTAGAACGACGCGTCACCGGATTTGGCGGCCGCCTCGAGCTGGTCGCGCCAGTCCGGCGAGTAATAGGTGGGTGGGTATATCAGGCTGGTCGATGTCGTTGACACCACGTTGATTCCGGATTCGAGCAGCCGCAGGTAGTCCGGGACCGCACCGGCATCGCGCTCCGGTCCCGCGGCGGCGTACACCACGCAGTCCGGCTGCAGATCGATCAGCGCGTCGGCATCGCCCGTCGCCGCCACACCGATCGGTTCGCCGCCTGCGAGCTCACCGGCGTCGCGACCCACCTTGTCCTGCGAGTGCACCCAGACGCCGACGAGCTCGAGATCCGGGCGGCGGTGCACGGCGTCGATGGCGATCGAGCCGACGCCGCCGGTCGACCACACCACGACGCGACTTGGGTTTCGACTGTCAGCGCGGCCGACGGGGTTCGCCTGCATGGTTCTCCTTCGGTCAGCCGACGCGGGCTGCGGCTTCGGCGGCGCGCTCCAGGTATGGCCACGCCACGTCCGGTGGCACACCCCCGCACAGTGGCGCGAGTGGCAGCGCCTGCCCGCCGCGCATGTAGTCGCGCGCCTCGTCGAGGGTGAAGACGCGGTACGGGCCGTCGGCCGCGCGCAGCCCGCCCACGTCGGCGGCGCGGGAGATGCTCGCCACCCCCTCGTCGCCGTGACGATAGGACGCGGCGGTCACCGCGTCGTGCAGCAGGTGCGGGCCCAGCTCGTCCCACGCCTTGTCCACGTCGTCGGCGACGAATACCGCCGTCGGAGCGTTGTCTGCCGGAAGCTGAACGGGGCCGGGCTCGTGGCCGTGCGCGCGACATTCGTTCTCGTACAACTCCTTCAGGCCGCCCTGGTTGGTCTGTAGGACGACGCCGAGCCCGTGCCTGGCCGCGCGCTTCACCGCGGCTGCGCTACCGCCGGCCACCATGATGAACGGCCCACCCGGCGATGTGCACGCAGGCGTGACCTGGATGCGCCTGCCGTCGGCGGTCACCGGCTCGCCCGTCAGCAGCTGCCTCAGCAGGGTCAGCTTCTCGTCGGCGAGGCGGCCCCGCCGACGCATGTCGACGCCGAAGTGCTCGTACTCCTGCCGGCGGTGGCCGATCCCGAACGCATACGACACCCGGCCGTTGCTGATGATGTCCAGCACGCTCATTTCCTCGGCGAGCCGAACCGGATCCCAGAACGGAAGCACCACCGCGGCCAGCATGATCGGCAGACGCTCGGTTCTGGCTGCGATCGCCGACGCCAGCACGATCGGCGAGGGCAGGTGGTTGTCCTCGGCGCCGTGGTGCTCGGACAGCACGGCCACGATCGCTCCGCGGGATCTCCGCCCAGGCGCACATATCGATCGCGGCCGGGTACAACTCGTTCGTCGGCGCACCGGACGAGGGCGCACGCATGTCGAACCTGATGGTGAACACCGATTCGGACTATAACCCGATTCTCGTTGACGATAATAGTGCTCACTGTTAATTTCGGAGCAAAAGTTAGGTTGATGCGCGACCTAGGAGGAAACATGGCAGAAGGTCAGCATCGAGTTGTGGTGTGGTCGACGGGCGGTATCGGATCGATCGCGATCCGCGCCATTCATCAACGCCCCAATCTCGACCTCGTCGGGGTGTGGGTGCATTCCGAGGACAAGGTCGGCAAGGATGCCGGCGAACTTGCCAACGGCGAGCCCATCGGCCTGCCGACCACAAACGACGCCGACGCGCTGATCGCCCTCAAACCCGACTGCGTCGTCTACGCGGCCAGCGGTCCGGAGCGCGATGCGCTCGCGATCCCCGACTACGTCAAGCTGCTCAGCGCGGGCATCAACGTGGTGACGACGAGCACCACCCGGCTCGTCAACCCCCATGCCTACGATCCGGCCGAATGGCGGGATCAACTGGTGGCCGCCGCGAAAGAAGGGCAGGTTTCGCTCTACGCGTCGGGCATCGAGCCGGGATTCGCCGCTGACTACCTCCCCCTGGTTCTCACCACACAGTCATCGCAGATCGAGAAGATCCATGCCTACGAGATCGGGATGTACGACGACTACGGTGTACCCGACATCATGAGCGACGCATTGGGATTCGGCCGTCCCCTCGACTACCAGCCGTGGATCAGCTTCCCCGGCGCGATCGCAGGCGAATGGCAGGGACAGATCCGAATGGTCGCCGACGCACTCGGCGTCGAGGTGCAGGAGATCCGCGAAACGTTCGACCGTGCGGTGACCGAACGGACGCTGGAGGTCGCGATGGGCACGGTCGAGGCCGGAACCTGTGGTGCGCTGCGGATGCAGGCGATCGGCGTCGTCGACGGACGCGAGGCCATCGTCATCGAACACGTCACCCGGCTGGCTCCCGACGTCGCACCCGACTGGCCGACGCTTCCTAACGCGCTCGGCTATCGCGTCGTGATCACCGGCCAGCCCGATATCGACTGCACCTTCGACGTCACGCTTCGCGACCGCAAGAAGGCCGGGATCGAGGGAATGACGTCCGGAGCCGGTGCAATGGTCGCCACGGCGATGCGCGTCGTGAACGCCGTGCCGTATGTCGTTGCGGCAGAGCCGGGTCTGCTCAGCTCGGTCGACCTGCCGCTCACCATTCCGCGCGGGGCGTTCAACCCTTCGTGAGGAGCGATCACGTGAGCGGGGTCAGCGTGAAGGGCATCCGGATATTGAGCTGCTTGTTCCATCCGCACGCCCCGCTCAGACCCTTCGTCGTGTCCCAGCCCTTGAGCGGAAGCGGCTCCGGGTAGCCCTTGGCAGAACGTGAAGGTCTGCTCCCCCGGTGTCGCGGTGCCGTCGATGCACGGCTCCCAGTTGTCCACGGAGCGTCGAACTATCCAACTACCGCTCATGTAGATCATGTCCGCGCTCCAGCCCTCGTCACTGGTGACGCGCCCGGTGCAGTCCTGGTACGTGCTGCACGTCGAGGTGATGGTCCACGTCTGGGTCACGCTGCGCTCGTCGTGATAGGAGTCGTTCGTCTTCGCCCACACCCCGTCCGAGAACGCCGTGTAGGTGCCGTTCAGCGCGATGCCGTCGCCGGGATCAGCTTGGGCCGGTGGCGCGCATACCACGACGGCGGCCGCGACCGCGGTACCGAAGACCAAGCGCGCGAACATCATACGTCCGCCTTGTAGATCAGGTCCTGCCATGACTTGGCCGGATCAACGAGATCTTCCTGACGAAAGACCTGACCGTCGGGTGCGGCGTACTGCCCGGTCTGCGGATCGTAGTGCGCGACCGCGACGGACGGTCCCGGCTCGGATCCGTTGCCGCCGAACGAACTCGGTGCTGCGGGCACAGCACCGCCGGTGTCCATCGGCGGGAAGACCTCCGCCGGAGGTGGCGGCGGCGCTCTGCCGGCGGCGGTGGCGGCGGTGGAGGTGGCGCGCCCGGCGGTGGAGCGCCAGGCGGTGGAGCATCGGGCGGGGTGCCCGACGGCACTGCGCCGGGCGGCAACGGGGTGCCCTCCACAGGGGCGTAGAGCCGTTCGTTGGCATCGACGCGGTCGTCCGGCGGAATACCTTGCGCGATCAGATTCGGATCGATCGGATACGGCCCGAGCGCATGCTGCCGGACCGCCAGCGGCGTATAGGGCTTGTCGCTGTAGCACTCCTGCACCGTCGGCGCGCGCTTGCCGGGCACACCCATGCACGGTGAGTTGCGTGCTCCGCGCACCACGATCGGCGCGTCCTGCGGCAGCTTGCAATACAACGCCGTCCGGAGTGTCGATCGTCGTCAGATCGGCTGGCGAACGCCACTGCGACGGCGGCAGGAACCCGACGGTGCACGGCGGCCCGTCACCGATCTGGATCCTGAAGTCGCCCAAGGGGATCCCGGTCGGGTTGTTCTCGGGGCCGACGAGAGAACATCGCCCACAAACGGCGGCAGCAACACCAGAACCTGCTCCAGTGACGGGTGGTAGGTCACCGCGACCTGGCCGAACGTGGTGAGGTTCGCCAACAAGACGGGCAGCGTCGGCTTCACCTGATCGAGCAGCCGAGACACCTCGTTCGCCGCAGGCGGCCCCTCCTGCAGCAGCGTGCGCACCTGCGGATCGTTCGCCACCACCTGACCGGTGATCCCGGCCAGGCTTCTCGCCCACAGCCGCAGCGAGTCGGTTGTCTGTGCTTGCGAATCGAGAAGCGGCCCGGTGTCTTCGATCAGCGTCGACGACTGATCGGACACCTTGTTGAGATCACCGGAGATCTTCGCCGACGAGTCGAACAGCGAGCCGAGGTCGTAGCCGGCCCCGTTGAACGCATCGAACGACTCGTCGACCAGTCCGCTCAACTTCTCCTTGGGAACGCTGTTGATCAGCGTGCTCACCTGATCGAGCATCGGTCCGACGGCCTGCGGAATCTTGGTGTCGGCCATGGCGATCACCGAGCCGTCCTGCAGGTACGGCGGCGAATCCGTGCGCGGCATCAGTTCGACGTACTGTTCGCCGACCGCCGACACGCTGCGCACCTCGGCTTCCAGATCGGCCGGAATCTTCGGTGACGTCCCCAATGACAGGGTGGCGGTCGCCTGCGTGCGCGACACGTCCATGCCCGTCACCTTGCCGACTTCAACACCGCGGTACGTCACGTTGGAGAACCGGTACAGCCCGCCCGATGCGGGCAACTCCAGCTTGACCGTGATCCGGCCGATGCCGAGCAGAGTCGGCGCTTGCATGTAGGCGAACACCATGACCAGCACGCCGACGATCGACGCGATCGTGAAGATGGCGAGCTGGATGCGGACGAATCTGGTCAGCATCAGCCACCACCGCCGGGTTCCCACGGCGCCGCATCGGCATTCGGGATCGGCCCGAACGGTGGTGACGTGCCGACGCCGAGCGGGAACTTGGTGTAGTAGGCGTCATAACCGGGATCGCCTGGGGCCGGGATCAGCGACGCCCGGTCCTGGCCGAGTCGGGTACCGAGCAGAAGTCCCCGCTTGAGACGAGAGTTCGTCCAATCGACCGTGACGAACAGATTCACGTAGTCGCCGCGGACGCCGCGGTCGATGAGGTTCTGGGTCAACGGGAACGTCGGGATGTAGCCGAGGGCGGTGTTGATGTCCGGACCCACGTCAGCCAGCGCCTTGAGTGTGGGTTCGAGATTCTGCAGGTTCGTGACGAGGTCGGCTTGCGTGTCGTTGACGAGCCCCGAGACGGTATCGCTGAGAGTGCCCAGTTTCTCCAGTGCGGTGGTGAAACTCGGCCGCTCCTTGATCAACACGTCCAACGCGGGCGGGATCTTGTTCAGGGCACGTGTCAGCACTTCCTGCTGTCCGCCGAGCGTCGAGGCGAACCGGTTCAGTTCGTCGATGGTGGCGATGATGTTGTCGCGCTGCTGATAAAGCGTCCCGACGAACCTGTCGAGGCGAGCGATGAGATCGCGAACAACATCGCTGCGTCCGCTCAATGCAGTGTTGAAGTTGTGGACGATGTCGCCGACCTGTCCCAGTCCCCCGCCGTTGACCACGGCAGCAAGCGACGACAACGTCTGTTCGGTCGACGGGTAGGTGGACGAACTGTTCAAACCGATCGTGGCGCCCGGCTGCAGGCGACCGCTCGGCGCTTTGCCAGGCGGCGGGTCGAGCGCCACGTGCATCGATCCCAGCAGGCTGGTCTGGCCGACCGTCGCGACGGCGTTGGCGGGCACGATGGCGTCCGGCTTGAGCGACAGATCCAGATCGATATGCCAGCCGTGCAGCCTCATCTTGCCGACGCTGCCGACGACGACATCGTCGATCAGCACAGGTGAATTCGATTCGAGGGTACCGACATTCGCGAGCTCGACGTGATAGACGGCGGCGTCGCCTCCGCGTCCGACCGCGCCGGGCAGCGGCAGCGAGTTCACGCCCTGGAATGCACACCCGGAGACGGTCACCATGACGCTGCACCCGATGGCCAGCAGGCGACGCCCGCTCTTCCTTCCGATCACGGCGGCGTCCCATCACCCGGCGCTGGCGGATCGGCCGGCGCATCACTCGGCGGTGGCGGTGCTTCGGCGGGCAGCAGCATGTCCTGCAACGTCGGTGGCGGTGGCGCAGGCGGGGGCGCCAGCGGCAGTTGCACCGCTGGCGGTGGGCCCGGCGGCGGCCCATAGCCCGGAGGTGGAGGTATATCGCCGGCACCCGTGTACGCGGAAACGGCGGGCGGGTCGGTGTACGGCGGGGGTGGCTGTCCTTCGTTCTCCGGTCTGAGCCTGTCCTCGGAGTATCGGAGCATGTAGTCCGGCGGATTCGACGACAGGAACGGGTTGAACGGAATCGGCAGGGTGTTGAAGTTCAGGTTTCGCAGTGCCGGGCCGACGTATTGGGCGCAGAGCTTGCCGGTCTCGGGAGACGTCACGTTCTCGAGCGCGCCGATCATGGTGCAGATCGCCCACACCGGGTTCGACAGGTTGTTCAACACGAAGACACCGCTGGCGGCCCCCGTGCGGGGGTCGAACATGTTGACGGCGTTGGCAATCGAGTGCGGCGCGATGTGCAGAACATTCTCGAGGTCCATGCGGTGATCGGCCAGGTTCTGGGTGACGCTGCCGAGCAACCGAATCTGTTCGGCGGTCTTGTCCCGGGTGCCTTCGATGAAACGTTGCGTCTCGCCGACGACCTCGGACAAGTTCGTCAGAGCGGCGTCGAGATCCGATCTGCTGTCATCGACCACGCTGGTCAGCGTCGCGAACCTGTTCTGGAACTGCACTATCTGGTCGTTGCTGTCACGTAGCGCGGCGACGAAGGTCTGCAGGTTGGTGATGGTGTCCACGATGTTCCCGCTGGCGTCGGCCAGGATCCGCCCGACGCCGGACAGCTGAGCCAGCGTTTGACGAAGCTTGTCTCCGTTGCCGTCCAGCGCGTTGGCCCCGCTGTCGATGAACCGCCCGACGGAGCCAGTCGACATGCCTTTGTCCGGGCCCAGTTCCGTCGCCAGCCGCATCAATTGTTCTTTGACTTCATCCCACTCGACGGGGATCGCCGTGCGGTCGAGCGGGATCACCGCACCGTCTTGCATCGTCGGGCCGGATTCGTATGCGGGCGCGAGCTGGACGTAGCGAGCCGAGATCAGGTTCTGGGCGACGATCACGGCTTTGGCGTCGGCGGGAACGGAGATCCTGCGGTTGACGCGCAGTGTCATCTTGGCCTGGGTGCCGAGCGGCTCGATCGAGTCGATCGTGCCCACTTTGACACCGGCGATGCGGACCTCGTCACCGGGATAGATGGCGACCGTCTTGGTGAAGTACGCGGTGATCGTGTTGGGCGCGAAGACGGCCTGCTGGATCACCACGGCGACGCCGCCGACAAGCGCCACCGCAAGCACCGCCGCAAGTGCCATTTTCAGGAACCGGCTCCGAGTCATGGTGGTGGCGGCCCCCACTTCTCGCTCTCCTGAGGAATCCCGTTGTACGGGAAGGGAAGCTCGGCGCGCGGCCCCGCGTTGTCGGGGGGCTGACCGGCGTTGGTGCCCCGTCGGAAACCGAACGCGTAATCGAAGAACGGCTGGAAGATCTCGCCGAAGAAGAGGTTCGGAATGTAAGCCTGGTAGTAGGGGCCGTTTCCGATGGTCTCGCCGAGCGTGGTCTGGAACTTCGCCAGCCCCGGCAGCGCCTTGGCGATGTTGTCGCGGTTCTTCTCCAAGATCGCCGTCACCGCATTGAGCTTGTCCAGCGTCGGTGCCAGCTGCTGCTCGTTGTCGTGGATGAGACCCGAGAGCTGCTTCGCCAACGCCGACGTATGGGCCAGCAGCTCGACGATCGCATAACGCCGGTCATTGAGCACACCAACCAGATCGTTGGCGTTGAGAATCAACGTGTTCACCTGTGCGCTGCGGTCCGACAGGATCTTGGTGACGTCGGCGCCGTCCCTGAGCAATGCGCCCAGCGTGTCGTCTCGGTCGTTGATGGCCTGCGAGAGCCTCGTGATGCCGTCGAACGCCGGACCGAGTTGTGGCGCAACCTGATCCAGCGTCTCCGACAACGTGTCCAGCGATTGGTTGAGAGAGGTGGTGTCGGTGCCTGCGGTGTTGGTCGTCAGCTCGCTGACCGCCTCGGTCAGCGAGTACGGCGAAGCGGTACGCGATACCGGGATGAGGTCCATCGGGTGCATGGTGCCGTCGCCCGCAGATTCCAAAGTGAGCACACGTTCGCCGAGAAGCGTTCCGGTTCGCACGTGTGCCGTCGTGTCCGAGCCGAGTTCGACCGTGCCGTCGATGGCGAACGTCACAAGGGCGTTGCGTCCCTGCAGGGATACATCCGACACGCTGCCGACCTTGATTCCGGCGATCGTCACGTCGTTGCCCGGTGTCAGGCCACCCGCGTCGGAGAACTGCGCCTGGTACCGGATCGCCGTCGCCATCGACGTCAATGTCTCAGGGGAGAGCGCGATCAGCACGATCAGGATGGCATAGGACGACACCCATGAATCCCGTCCGAATGAGCTTGTTTCCACGGTATTTCAGCATCAGGGCTCGGTACACCTCCCCGCGTCTTGCTTGATCCACGGGAACTCGGCGGTGCGGCCCTGAAGGTCGGTCACTCGCCACTTGAGTTCGCAGATGTAGTAGTTGAAGAAGCTGCCGTAGGACCCGGTGCGGATCAGTTTGCGGTAGTTCTCCGGCGCCTTCTGCAGTGTGGCGTCGAGCCGGTCCTTCTGGCCGTCCATGTTGGTGACCAACCGGTTCAACTGGTCGACGGTGCCCTTGAGTGAAGGTCGAGCAGTCGGTGAGCAGGTCGGCTACTGATGCGGTGCCGTTGTTCAGCGACTCGATGGCCGTGCCGATCGGATCCTTCTCCGCCGCAAGCGCAGTCACCAGCGTCTCCAACTTGGCGATCGTGCCGGAGAACTTGTCGCCCTCCTTGGACAACGTGGAGAGCAGCGTGCGCAGATTGTCGATCAGTGCCTGGATCGTCTGGTTGTGTTCGGCGAGCGCGGTGGTGAACCCCGACGTGTTGGACAGTAGGGACTGAAGGGTGCCGCCTTGGCCCTGGAAGATCTGGATCAGCGACGCCGACAAGGCGTTCACGTCTTGCGGATTGAGGCCTCGGATAACGGGTTTGAGGCCGCCGAGCAGCAGATCGAGGTCCAGGGCTGACTGGGTTCGCTCCGCGGGAATCTGTGATCCCGGCGGCAACCGCCGGTCTCCTGGGCCGTCGATCAGCTCCAGGTAGCGGTCGCCGACGAGGTTGAGATACCGCACGGCCGCCTGGGTGCCGGTGGTCATCTGCACGGCGGGATCTGCGTCGAATGTGACGAGCGCCGTCTTGTCCTTCTGGAGCTTGACGCTGTTCACCGTCCCGACTCGCATACCCCCGACGCGCACCGACTGCCCGACCTTGAGGCGCGAGGCATCCTTGAAAACCGCCGAGTAGTCCTTTGTCGAACCGGTTTGGTACTGCCCGAAGATGAAGAACAGACACGCGGTCATGACGGCCATGACCATGCCGAAGATCCCGAACTTGACCAGCGTCGGGCGTATCGAGCGCCTCATCCGGGTTGGCCGATCTGATAGGTGTTGCGTGGCGGCCCGTCGATCTCACCGAACATGATCTTCTTCAGCCCATCGGAGTTCAGCACGATGCCGGGATAGGTGCGCCGCCACGGGTTGGTCCCGGTGTCGGCGACGACGTAGGGCGGCACCCCCTCGAACGGCAGGTTGGGCAGGCCGGTGCACTGCGGACCGCCCGTCGCGCCCGCCCTCGGCAGGTCCATCGGGTAGCGATACCGCTCCTGCCCCCAGAGGAAGCCGGCCAGCACCACGACGCCAGGCTCCTTCAGCGGCGGCCGGCTCGAAGCGTTGACCATCCCGACTGAGGGCGCACCACAGCGCCTGGTTGTACTTGTTCAGCAGATCGGTGGTCGGCACCAGCAGGTGAAGGACATCGGCGAGCGGCTGCCGGTTGGTGCCGATGACGTCGTTGCCGATGTCGGCAAGGCCGGTGACGCTGACGAGTGCGGCGTCGAGGTTCTGCTGCTGGTCGACGATCGTGTCGCTGATCCGCGCCGCGTTGTCGGCGACGGCGACGAAGTCGGGTGCGGCGTCGCCGTACGCCTGCAGAACCTGCGGGGCGGTTTCCAGATCGTGGCTCAGCGCGGGCAGGCTCGGTTCGATCCTGGCCAGGTACGCGTCCAGGTCGGTGAGCATCTGGCCGATCTTCTCGCCGCGCCCGTTGACGGCCGACGCGATGGCGCCGAGCGTCTCGTTGAGTTTCGGCGGGATCGATCTTCGACAGCACGGACGTGAGATTCTCGAAGACCGTGTTGATTTCGACCATCACGTGTTTGGCGGCGAGCACCTGACCGGCGCGCAGCGATTCGGGCGACGGATCGGGCGGCATCACGAACTGCACGTACTTCGCGCCGAACACCGTCGTCGAGGCGATGTCGACGAGCACGTTGGCCGGTATCGCGCTCATCCGCTTGGGATCCATTGCGAGATGAATGGCGGCCTCGCCGTTGGGCATCTGCTCTATCGAGTCGACCTTGCCCACCTGGACGCCGCGAATCTGCACCTTGGCGTCGGGGTTCATCACCAAGCCGGCCCGCGGCGACATCACCGTCACGGGCACGCTGTCGGTGAAGCCGCCGCGAAAGAGGGTCGCGGCGAGGACGATCACCGCGACCATCGCGATGACGAACGCGACGCCGGTCAGGGCGCGCACGGCGCGACCGCTCACCCCGCCACCATTCGCGTCGTCACGCGACTCCTGAATGGAAGAGATTCACCGTGCCCCCACTGACGTGATGCCGCTACCCCCGGTCCGGGCGAGCACTTTACCCGCGGAACAAGTATTTGGTCAACGGTGCGGGGCTTTGGCGGCGGGCACTCCCCGCGCCGACATCGGCGCGTGAGCGGTGCCTCCATCGATCCCCCTGATGTCATAGGCCTCTGCCTGGGGCGACGGCTATTATCTAAAAATAACAATAATTGGTCAATGGCGGAGACCGCCTGCCAGACAACCTCCAGTTGCACGGTAAGAGAACTGGTCAGGGCACGTGTCGGATTCGGAGATTTATTCGCTGTGCGTCAGCTGCCCCGTCCGACTGGCCTCGAATATCTCCCTGCGCCAACTGAATTAGAATTCATTACGCTATTTTTCCGCGGCGTCAAATTTGCGACGTTCAACGCCGCCGTGTCGCAGACGTGCGACACACGTCGCGTTGATGATTCGCGAATGTGCGGCGACGCTATCGAGTCTTGACGGGCAGTTTCGCCCAGCCCCGCACGCTGGACGTCCGCGCCCTGCTGGCGTTGTCGTAGTCGACGTCCCAATCGGTCCATCGCTTGAGAACCTCTTCGAACGCGACCCGCCCCTCGAGCCGGGCCAGCGCCGAGCCAAGGCAGAAGTGCAATCCCTGGCCGAAACTCAAGTGACCGCCCTTCCGGTGGATGTCGTAACGGTCGGGGTCGGTGAACTTCGTCTCGTCGCGGTTGGCTGAGCCGTTGAGCAGCAACATGTAGGACCCTTCGGTCACGGTGTGTCCGTACAGTTCGACGTCGGCGGCGACGTAGCGCGCCTGTACGGGCGACGGCGGCTCGTAGCGCAGGGTCTCCTCTACAGCCGACGGGATCAGCGACGGATCCTTGACGAGTTCGCGTCGTTGATCGGGGTGTTCACCGAGCAGTTGCCCCATGAATCCGATCAACCGAGCGGTGGTCTCGTTACCGGCACCGGCGATCATCGCGGTGTACGCGAGTATTTCCGTGCGTTCGAGGCGACGACGTGTCCCGTCCGGTTCGTCTATCTCCGCGTTCAGCAGTTCGGTCATCAAATCGTCGGAGGGATGCGTCGCCCTCCACTCGATGTATTCGGCGAACATGGCGATCGATTCCGCGATGATCGTCTGACTGAGATCACCGGCTTCGCCGTGCTGCGAGCTGACCGTGATGCTCTTGTCGTTGCGATCGCGGATCTGCTGTTGGCCTTCCTCAGGGATGCCAAGCAGATAGCCGATCGTCCGCATCGGCATGAAAGCGCCGAGATCGGCGACGAAGTCGAAGCCGTCGGCATCGAGAAGGGGATCCAGTGCGCGCACACAGAATTCGCGCACCAGATCTTCTACCGCCAGCATCCGTCGTGGCGTGAAGACCCGTGACAACAGCCGCCGGTGCAGATCGTGCAGCGGTGGATCCTCGAACAGCAGAATCCCCGGCGGTACTTCGATGCCGCTGAACAGAATGTCTGCGGTGGTACCTCGGCCGGACCGATACGTCTGCCAGTCCGGAAGTGCCTGCGCCACATCGTCGTAGCGACTCAGCGCATAGAAGTTGTACTTGTCGTTGAAGTACAGAGGTGCCTCCGCGCGCATCCGTTTCCACACCGGATACGGATCGTCGTCGATCGCGAAGTCGAACGGGTCGTAGTACAGCTCGACAGTCGGACTGCTGGCCACAAAACCTCCTGGCGGCACTATCTGGGTTGGTTCGGAACGCCGGGGAACAACTGCTCCCCTGTTCCGGACGTCACGTAGCCCAGCTGTTTGGTGATGAGATGGGGTGACGAAAACCGCTGCGTAGAGCGACGTTTCCGATGATGATCACGGCGACGATCGACAGCACAGTCGATTGGAGACGCGTCGTCGACACCTTGTCGGACCACATCTCGATGACGTTGCGCCCTTCGGAATCCGTTCGGCCCAGCAGGTAGGTGAACACCATCATCTGAATGCCCATCGCGATGGCGTCGTAGATGGGGTACTGGTTCAGCGTCCCCTCGAACAGGCCCAGTCCAGGAATCACGTAGGCGTAGTAGAAGACGCCGAGCCGCGCGCCAAGACCCGCGTTGAAGATCAAGGCCCAGCAGAAGCCGACGACGAGGCCGACGGTCAGGTAGCGTGATCGGCTGCGCCATCCGAACCGCGCGATGAGCCGTTTCCCGATCGCGGCGCCGACACCGCGGGTATGCAGAAATAGCCGATATACCCGAGCGGCACCGACGACGGCAGCCCGCCCCACGTCATGTTCAGCGGCCACCAGGACGGCATCCGCGGAAGTGCGGGCGGGAACTGCGCATACATCGCCCAGTCGTAGGGCGCTTCGATCCACGAGAACGAGATCGCCGAGATGCACAGGAGCAGCAATGGGTGCAGTCGCCGGTTGCGAATGCTCAGGTACACGCCGGCGACAGTGAACAAAATGCCGCTGGCCCAGCCGAAGATCACCGACGCCGTCAGCAGGGGCGTCAATTCGGTACTCATCGATCGCGCTCTTCACCCGCGCGGCCGCGTGCTTCGGGGTCGAAATAGATGACCAGGCCGAAGATGACCACGATCAGCCCGAACAACGTGCCGAGCATGATGAGTTGGCCCACGGCCGGCCCCTTCCGCCAGTCCACCCAATCGGTAATAGTGGACACTATTAAAAGGGCCGGGTCAAGGCCGACTATCGTGAGCGCTGTGAAGTCGTCGGCTCGGACTGTCCGCCGCCCTCGCGGCGAGCCGCGCAGGCTCCTGCTCGACGCCGCCCGTGAACTGTTCGCGCGCAAGGACTATCGCAGCACCACAACGCGCGAGATCGCCGAAAGCGCAGGCGTCACCGAATACCTGCTCTTCCGGCACTTCGGCTCCAAGGCCGGACTGTTCCGGGAGGCGCTGGTCCTTCCGTTCACGACGATTGTCGACGAGTTCGCCCACGAGTGGCAGACACTCATTCCCGAGGACACCGACGAAGACGAACTGGCCCGCCATTTCGTCGAGCAGATCTACGACGTGGTCGTCGAGCACCGGGGTCTGCTGCTGACGTTGGTCGCCTCCGAGGCGTTCAGCGAGGAGGAGGTCGCCGACGCAGGCATCGCCGACATCAGACGGGCGCTTGGGGTGTTGGGTCAGATCAGCGTGGAGGGCATGAAGTTGCGCGGCATGCGATCGAACCAGCCAGACCTGCCTGCGCACTCGACGATGGCGATGATCGTCGGCATGGTGGCGTTGCGTTCGACCTTCTTCGGAACCAAGCCGCCGTCACGAGACGTGATTGTCGACGAACTCGTCCAGGCGACACTGCACGGCTTCCTGCATCGCGGCGACTGAGGCACTACGGCTTCGCGAAACCCGCTGCGTCCAACACCTTCTGCCCCGCCTCGCCGGTGACGAGGTCGACGAATCTGCCCGCCAAGTCCTGATCCTCTGCATTGCTTGAGCACGGCGATCGGGTAGGTGTTGACCGCCTCCGCGGACTCCGAGAACGGGCACCGCGGTGACCTTGTCGCCGGCGCCCTGCGCGTCGGTGACGTACACCAGGCCGGCATCCGCCTCGCCGCTGGTCACCTTGCCGAGCACGTCGGTCACCTGTGACTCCTCACTCACCGGGTTCAGTTGCACACCGGTCGCCTTCTCGACCTTCTCCGTGGCCGACCCGCACGGCACCTGCGGCGCGCACACCACCACCGACAAGCCGGGCTGAGCCAGGTCTTTGAACGAGGCCACCTTCTTCGGATTGCCCGGGCCCGTAACGATTGTCAGCGTGTTGGATGCGAAGTTCACCGGGTCACCCGCGAGCAGGTCCGCGTCGGCGGCCTTGTCCATGTTCTTCGTGTCGGCGGAGGCGAAGACATCGCCAGGGGCGCCTTGCGTCAACTGGGTCACCAGATCGGAGGAGCCGGCGAAGTTGAACTCGACGTCGCTGCCCGGATTGTCGGTCTTGAACTGCTCGCCGATCTCGGTGAACGTCTTCTTCAACGACGCCGCCGCGAACACGATGAGCTTTCCACCGCCGGCTCCGCTTGTTGCTGTAGGCGAAGAAGACTCACTCGACGAACTGCAGCCGGCGACCGCGAGGCTGAGGACGGCGGTCACTGCTGCAATGCGCGCTATCGGTTTCACGCCTGTCCTCCAGGGGTTTCCACGATCACGGTGGTGGCTTTGACGACGGCCACGGCAACGCTGCCGGGCTCCAGCTTCAACTCGCGCGCCGCGTCGGCGCTCATCAGCGATACGACGGTGAACGGTCCGCACTTCATCTCGACCTGTGCCATCACGCCGTCGATGACGACCCTCGTGACAAGGCCGGTAAAGCGATTTCGCGCCGAGCTCGCGATGCCGAGCGGTTCCTTCGGTGCCGCGCCGGAATTCGCAACGGCGAACTCGGCAAGTGCCCCGCCTGGGATCACTTTGCGGCCGGACTGGTCCTGGTCGGCGGGCAGCGTGCCATCGTCGATCCAGCGCCGAACGGTGTCGTCGCTGACGCCCAACAGGTCAGCGGCGTCGCGAACCCGAATCAACGACACGTGAGCATCGTATCCGCATCATCGGACTGCATTGGCCGTTCGATCCGCATCTGCGGCTAGATCGGTCACGGGTGCGCGAGGTTCACGACGCGCAGTTCGGTGAGGTCCCTGACGTAACGCGCACCGCTGCGGTCTGCGGGAACGACGAGCCGTGGCTGACCGGCTCAGACGCAGTGCTGAGCACCTGCTGAGCATCCTCGCTACGCCCAGGTCAAGAACGCAGATGCGGTTCAAAGGTAGACACGCTTCCGCCGTTGCGGATGTTTACGGAATTAAGCGCTCTGCTGGGTGCCAGCAGGTACATGCTCTGACGACCAACGCTACGACGGATCTCCATATCGCCGTGGCTCTTCGACCACTGGCTCGTCTTGGGTGCGCTGAGTCGCCGGTGGCGGTGCATACCGATACGAGTCAGGAAGGCCTGACACGTGCTGCGGGAGACCATCGCGCAGATCACCGCGCCAATGAATGCTGTCGACGTCGTCACCTGGCTGGCGAGCCAACGATCCTGGCCAACCCTCCTCGAGGTCGAGTAGGTAGTAGTACAGCGACGGATTGTCGGATTCGTTCCAAGGGCCGGGGTCGATGAGAGATTTCCCGGTGTCCCTGGCTAGTCCCCAAACGATGTCTGAGGGAGGGGCTCGGTAAACCAGGTACATCATCGGGCCCTCGGTCCACGCATGCGAAACCGGGAACACGTAGTACCCCGACCTTTGGTTCTCGGCGTTTTCGGTGTTCCTAATCGCGATGTGCCGCAAAAGTTTCTGTAGTACGTCTACCGCGAACCCGCTCTTGGCGTCGGTCGACTCAGTTGATGGGCACATTGCTATTCACCCATGGCGGAGTCCACGTCCAGTTCGGCCCGATTTCCGTCACCCCGCTGCCTCCTTTCAAAGGAAACATTGTGATCACCCCCTTCTGCCCACCGTCAGGCACGGTGTGATTTCCCTCGTTGACATTCGCGACGATTCTCATAGTCAGGCTCTCACCAGTGTCCTTGCAATCGACGATTCCGAGAAATCCCTTCGTGCAGCGGCTCCGGTTGATCGGAACCTCATAAACCAGGGTTCCCGCGTCGCTGACGACGGGCCGACTATGTGAGATCAGATCCTTGAACACATTGGGGTTGACCACACCGTGCCTCCAGTAGGCCTTGTCCCAACCGAAGCCCTGTTTCGTGGCGGCGTCGTAGTACCCACGACGAAGAACAACGTGGTTACCGTCGAGGTCGGTAGCTTCGGCGATGACCTCGTTCACCGGGTACGGGTGCGGCGGCGGCGCTGTCTTGAAATCAACAGCGTGGACGGATCCGTCATCGACCGGTTCGGTGAACGGGTGCTCCGCCAGATCTGCTGTGACGGTGGTGATCTTGGCGGCAATCGCCCTGTCGGCTGCACCGAGCGCAGCAATCCGATCCGCGATGTTCGCCGCGTGTAAGCGTGCTTGTGCCTGCCGATTCGTATACGTCACCGACAGGTCTTCATCGACCCCGAATCCGGCTGCTCGGGTTTCGGTGATCGCTTCGATTGCGCGCCGCTTAAGACCGTCGAGCTGAGCTGCTCCTCCTCGGGCAGCAACGGCGGCCTCGCGCAAGGAAGTGGCCAGCCCTTGCACCTTCGCGAGATCGCTGGCGGTGCGATCCTGCGCGGCCTCGGCGGCCCGGCCCTCCCACTCGGTGCCGCCGGGGGCGAAGGTGCCGCGGTGTAGCGCAGTAAAGGACACTTCCCAGTGCTCGGCGGTGGCCGCCCAATCAGTCGCGGCGCGTTGCAGATGTCCATTGCGGATCGTGTTGTCGCGAGCATGACGTATGCGTCGGAAACCGCCGCGGAGGTTGCCTGCGTGGCTGGCCCCGGCCTTACGGCGGGCGCGTGGCGCGCTAACCGCGCGAAGGCGTCAGCACACTGGTCGGCGAGCGCATGCAGACCCTCATCGCATACCTGAATACTGGCCATCGATACAGCCTAAGAGGGCTGCAGGGTGGGTCCGAGCACCGATTTGGTAGCGACGCAGGGCGCAAAAACGATCGTCAGCAGCTGGTGTGACGACGACCGCCGCTGACGCGCTTACAGCCTGCTACTGAAAATCGCGAAAGGCATTGAGCAGCCGGTCGCGGAACGCGGGATCGATTGTCTCCTGATCGATCTTGCCAAGGGTGTCGACAGTGGCCCGGAACTGTTGCAGATAGTTCTCGCAGCCGTCGCATTCCACCAGGTGCGTATCGAACCGGGCCCGAGTCTCGGTGTCCAGCGATCCGTCGAGATAACCGGTCACGAGCTCGACTAGCTCGTTGCAGTCCATGGCACCGGTCACTTCGACTCCTTCAAATAGTCCTCGAGCACCTGCCGCACTGCCGCGCGGCCGCGGTGTAAAAGCACACGCTGGTTGGCGATGCTGATGTCCAACAGTGCGCGTACCTCGGCAGAGTCGAGGTCCAGCATGTCGCGCATCGTGACGACCAATCTCTGTTTCTCTGGCAGTTTCTCGAGTTCGCGCTTTGCGACGGCGACGAGTTCGTCGCCGAGCACCGAGCCCTCGGGCGTATCGGGGAACGGCGCGGGAACCTCGTCTTGTCGCCAGTGCCCCGGATATTGATCGTCAGTGGTCCGAAAGCGCGCGGGGTCGACGGTACCGCCGGCGAATGCGAGCATCTCGACCTCCGCATCACTGCGGTCACGGGCCCCACGCGTCTTGGCGATGTTGATGAGGATGGTGAAAAGCCATGTGCGAAGGGAAGATCTGCCCTCGAACTTGCCGATTCCCTTCAGCAGCGCGATCCATGCCTCTTGCACCACTTCTTCGGCTACTTCGTGGCGGCGCACATAGCCACGGGCGACGCGCAACATCGACGGCGTGTGACGATCCACCAATTCGGCGAATGCCGCCTCGTCGCCCGCCTTCAGCGCGGCGACGAGAGCGGCTTCATCGCTGGCGGCCCTGGTCATCTCGGCCACAGCGTATCCGGTCAACCGGCTACCTTGGCCGTTCGAAGCGCATCCGCCAGTGACCACACGGACACACCCAGCAGGGCAACGTCTTTGATGAGGAACTGACCCGTCGAGGACAGCATCGGGAAGCCGCCTTGCGATGCCTCGAAGACGCCTGGAGTGGTGAATAGGAAACTGAGCGTGGCGACGAACAGGCCGATCGCGATGACGCTGCCAACGGCGGAAAGCCGAGGTGCCCACGGCTTGATGGCCAGCAGCGCTGCGGCGGCCACTTCCACGACGCCGAGCAGTGCTGAGAACGTGGTCACCGAGAAGATGTCGTAGAGCCAACTCATGAATGGGCTGGTAGAGACCAGCGGTTGAATCCCGTTCGCCTCGAAGACGGTGAACTTCATCAGACCGATCCAGCCGATGACGACCACCAATCCGTAGCGGGCGAGGTTGGCGCCCAGCGAGTCGAGCACGGTTGCAGACCGTGCGGTGGTGGCGCCCTGCGCCATGGTGTCGGACATGATTTGGCTCCCTTCAGCACGTGAACAATCGGTGTATGTGCTCAGTGCGTACGAGGGAGCGGAGCGTTACACGGTGTCAGGCGGACGCTCTCACCACGATGAATATTCATCAGGCGTGGCGGGCGGCCTCCTTGGCGAGCTGCACCCGGGAGCTGAGCCCGAGTTTGGCGTAGACGTGGGTGAGGTGAGTTGCCACGGTGCGCGGGGAGATGAAGAGCCGAGTTGCGATGTCCTTGTTGCCGAGTCCTTCGCACTGACGAAGTCCGCACCACATGCAGCCGCCTCCCAGTGGTAGCCGGGTGCTGCTCGACGACGTCCCAGCCCGCTGCCAAACCCGACGGCGAGCGCCTGGTGGGCATCGATGCGCGTCGATGTTCGACCCAGCCGACGCGTCGCAGGCACCTCGGTAAACGCCGACCACTCGCGGCGACCTACCCGGCCACGCACGGTGACTGCGACGTCGCCGTCGGCACACTGCTGTCTCGCGATCGTCACCTGGTCCAGCGGTCCTGCGCCGCTCAGACCATGACTGGTCGTGTCCGGTGGGAAACTGCCGCCGACGGTCAACTGACAAAAATGGCAGACCAGTTGCCTGATCTGCCATTTCCAGGGGTGGAGCTAAGGGGATTCGAACCCCTGACCTCCTCGATGCGAACGAGGCGCGCTACCAACTGCGCCATAGCCCCTGGTCGGTAGCACAGGCTACCAGTCAATCCACCGCCGCCGAAACCGGCTTACGGGACGCCCGACTACTGGCCGGCTGCCCTCGGCAGGTGGTACTCGCGCGCCGACGGCGCGTAGTCCAGGTGCTCGAAGATCGGGTCCTCGTCGTCGATCTCCAACACCACGGAACCGGGCCGGCGCAGCCGCGACGGGAGCAGGTCGAGGTCGCGGTCCTCGGTGTTCTCCACGCCAAGGCGCGCGCGTGCCGCCCGCTGCGCACGGCGTCGCCGCAGCCGTTCTTCGATGCGCGTCTGACGGCGCAGGTATCCCAGGTACAGCAGCGTGACGGCACCGGTGCCGCCGCAGACGTACCAGGCCCACGGCGCGGTCATCGGCGCCTTGAAGTACGCGGCCGCGGCTGACCCGAGCATCACCAGCGTCATGAACGCCAGCATTCGCTTGCGGAACTTGTACTTGCGGGCGCTGATCGCCGCGGCCTTCGCCGGGTCGTAGCGGCGTCGCCGCGCGGCCACCATCGAGTCAGCGACCTGCAGATCGCTCTCATCGGGGGCTTCCAGGCCCGACGAGTCCTCGACGTACTCGTACTCGTCGGCAGTGCCGTCCACCTCGTCGGCTTCGTATTCGTCGGTCGCGACCTCATACACCGCGGTGTCGACGTTCTCTTCTTCGGCTTCGGGCTCTTCGAAATTCAGTGTCAGCTCGTCGGTTTTGGCGACTTCCTCTTCCTCGATGGCCGATTCCCCGACCGGCAGTGCGCCCGACGGCTCTTCGATGACGTCGACGTCGAGATAGTCGGGTTCGGCGTCCTCGACGACGGGCGCCGCCAGCACCACCGTCTTCTGCGGCTCCTCTTGCTCTACTTCCTCTTCCTCTTGCTCGTAGTCGTCGTCCTGGTAGTCGTCCTCGTCGAAGTTGTCGTCGAGTTCGTCCTCGGACGCTCGCCACTCCGGATCGCTGCGATGCCCGGACGCCGGTCCCGCACGCTTGAGCAGTCGGCCGCTGGTCGTGCCGTTGAGGACCCGCGTCGCCAGCGCCACATCGCTCGTCCGCCGCACGGCATCACGCTTACTGATCAACATCGGGACCAGCACGAAGAGCCAGAGCACTACGAGAGAGATCCACAGGAGGGATTGGGGGATGCTTGGCATTACGCCGGCTCCTTTCCCCATCAGGCTAGGTCCGTGACCAGCGCATCCGTCGATGGCGCGCCGAGACAATTACACACCTGTAATTCCCCGGTGACAAGCACCAACAGTCACTTATGTCACATTCGCCACAAGTCGTGTCGGATGCCGTTGGCAGGCTCCGCCCATGGGGGACCGATTGGAGTGGCCGTTTCGGGGCCGGGAAGCCGTCGCGGCCGGGGTGCTGTCCGAGCATCAATTGCGACGGTCCTTCGTGCCGGTGTATCCGGGAGTGCACATACCGCGCGGCGTCGAGCCTTCCGCCGTGCAACGCGCTAGGGCCGCCTGGTTGTGGTCTCGCCGACGTGGTGTAGTCGCGGGCCTTTCGGTTCACTCGATTGCCGGAGCTTGGCTGGCAGGACTTTCGGGTGACGAGTCGAATGGTGAGCAGTGCGCAGCGGCTGATTGCAATCGCGTGGGCGCGGCGCTGATCGCCCGCGGTTGCCCGAAGACTTGGTGACTGTGCGGTTTCGGAGGCCAGACCGAAATGTCTCCGAAACCGCACAGTCGCCAGAGGATGCACGCCGGCCAGGGGACGTCAGGTCCAGCTGGCGTGACCTTCGCGCACCAGCAGGGAGCTCACCGACCCGTGGATCTCCTCGACCGTGATGCCCACCAGCAGGTGGTCGCGCCACCCGCCGTCGACCTCGAGATAGCGCTTCAGCAGGCCCTCCTCGCGGAACCCCGCCTTCGCCAGGACCGCGCGGCTCGCGGCGTTCTCCGGTCGCACCGTCGCCTCCAGTCGATGCAGCCTGACCGGGCCGAACGCGTGGTCCATGCCGAGTGCCAGCGCCGCGGTCGCCACCCCCCCACCGGTCGCCGAACTCGCCACCCAGTAGCCGATCCACGCCGACTTCAACGCGCCGTGGGTGACATTGCCGATTGTCAGTTGGCCGCTGAACTCCCCGTCGACCTCGATCACGTACGGCAGCATGCGGCCCTTGCGGGCCTCCGAGCGCAGCCCCGAACACACCGACGGCCACTGTGAAATCGCATGCCGCACATCCCAATTCACCTCAGTGTTGGGCTCCCACGGCTCCAGGTGCGCGCGGTCGGCCAACCTGATGCGGCTCCATTGGGCGCCGTCGCGCAGCCGCACCGGACGCAGGCCGACCACACCGCCCGGCACCCGAAGCGGCCCGACCGGCTTCGGCCAGCCCGGATGGGCGGAAGAATTGCGCCACAGGTTCACGACGGGCTCCGGGTTCGCCGCTCAGCCGCGCTGGGCCAGGAATGCGACGTCGACGATCTCGCCGGTGCGAATCTCGTCGGCCTCGCTGGGAATCATCACCAGACAGTTCGCCTCGGCCAGCGTCGCCAGCAGATGCGACGACGCGCCCGGCGCGCCGCCGAGTGCCTGCACGAGGTACTCGCCGGTGTCCTGGTCGCGCATCAGCTGGCCGCGCAGATACCCCTTGCGGCCGGCCACCGACGTGATCGGGGACAGCGCGCGTGCCTGCACCACCCGTCGCATCGGCTGGCGCTTGCCCAGCGACAGCCGGATCAGCGGCCGCACCATCACTTCGAACACCACCAGCGCACTGACCGGGTTGGCCGGCAGCAGAAACACCGGCACGCCCTCGGCCCCGAGTTGGCCGAACCCCTGGACCGAACCCGGGTGCATCGCGATCCGGGTCACCTCCATCTCGCCGATCTCGGCGAGCACCGTGCGAACGCTTTCGGCGGCCGCACCGCCGACGGCGCCGGCGATCACCACCACCTCGGCGCGATTCAGCTGACCCTCGACGACGTCCCGCAGTTCCTTGGCGTCGGTGTCGACGATGCCGACCCGATTCACCTCGGCGCCCGCGTCCCGGCCCGCTGCGGCAAGCGCGTACGAGTTGACGTCGTAGACCTGGCCGTTGCCTGGCGTGCGGGAAATGTCGACGAGCTCACCGCCGACACTCATCACCGACAGCCGCGGCCGCGGATGGACCAGCACGCGTTCGCGGCCGACGGCGGCCAGCAGACCGACCTGCGCCGGGCCGATGATCGTGCCCGCCCGCACCGCCACATCACCGGGCTGGACGTCGTCACCGGTGCGACGGACGTAGGCGCCCGAACGCACCGGCCGCAGCACCCGCACCCGCGACTGTCCGCCGTCGGTCCACCGCAACGGCAACACCGCATCGGCCAGCGTCGGCATCGGCGCGCCGGTCTGCACGCGCGCGGCCTGTCGCGGCTGCAACCGGCTCGGCGTCCGCGTGCCCGCCTCGATCGTGCCCATCACGGGCAGGCTGACCTGCTGATCGTCCGCCTCGCCGCCCGTCTCCTCGCCGTCGTCGCGATCGTCGGCGCCGGTTAGCGGCGGCACGCCGAGCACGTCGACGCTGCGCACGGCGTAGCCGTCGATGGCGGCCTGGTCGAAGCCGGGCAGCGGGCGCTCGGTGACGACTTCCTCGGCGCACATCAGGCCCTGTGCTTCCGCGATGGCGACGCGCACCGGCCGGGGGGCCACCGCAGCGGCCGTGACCCGAGCCTGTTGCTCCTCAACCGAACGCACAAGACGCCTTTCGTCGTTACGGGGCCGTCGTACGCGTCAGCAGTCGATCAGCCCGAGCCGTTCCACCAACCACCGCCGCAGTTCGGGGCCGTAGTCGTCGCGCTTCAACGCAAAGTCAACCGCAGCCTTGAGGTACCCGCCGGGATTTCCCAGGTCGTGTCGATCGCCGCGATGCACCACGACGTGCACCGGATGGCCCTCGTTGATCAGCAGCGCGATCGCGTCGGTCAACTGGATCTCGCCGCCCGCTCCGCGGGGCACCCTACGCAGCGCGTCGAAGATCTTCCGGTCGAGCACGTACCGGCCCGCGGCGGCATACAGCGACGGCGCATCCTCGGCCTTCGGCTTCTCGAACATGCCCTTGACCCGTAAGACGTTGGGGTTGTTGGTATCTGGGACGCTCTCGACATCGAAGACGCCGTACGCGCTGATCTCTTCCCTTGGCACCTCGATGGCGCACAGCACCGAACCGCCGCGCTTGGCGCGCACCTTCGACATCGTCTCGAGCACGCCGGTGGGCAGCACCAAGTCGTCGGGCAGCAGCACGGCGATGGCGTCCTCGTCGGGGCCAAGGCTGGGTTCGACGCAGCTGACCGCGTGGCCGAGGCCGAGCGGTTCGGCCTGCACCACCGACTCCACCTTGATCAGCGCGGGCGCGCGGCGGACCTTCTCCAGCATCGACGTCTTGCCGCGGGCTTCCAGCGTGCCCTCGAGAACGAGGTCCTCGACGAAGTGGGCGACGACGCTGTCCTTGCCCTCGGACGTGACGATGATCAGCCGCTCGGCGCCGGCCTCCGCCGCTTCGGCCGCCACCAGTTCGATACCGGGCGTGTCCACGACCGGCAGCAACTCCTTGGGCACCGTCTTGGTCGCGGGCAGGAAGCGGGTCCCCAATCCAGCGGCTGGGACGACAGCCGTGTGCGGAATGGAGACCAGAGGACGTGTCATCGTTCACACATTATCGCCAACGCGTTATGCGCCGCCTGTGTCGGCGCCATGTCATCGTGGACGCGTGGGGTCCCCGAGCAAAGCGGCGGCGCGGACGGCGATCCTGGCATCCCGGCGCGCGGTGACCCCGGAGGTCCACGACGCAGAGGCCGAGGCGCTGTGCGGCCACCTTCCCGCAGTGGTCGCGGGGGTGCGGACCGTCTGTGCCTACGTGCCCATCAAATTCGAGCCGGGATCAATCGCATTCTTGGACACCCTCTTACGGCTCGGTGTCCAGGTGTTGCTTCCCGTTGCCCGCGCCGACGCCGACGGCGTGCCGCAGCCGATGCAGTGGGGGCAGTACCAACCGGGCGGGCTCGTCCCGGCACGGCTGGGTCTGCAGGAGCCGCAGGAGCCGTGGCTGCGCGCCGAGGCGGTGGCCGACGCAGCCGTCGTGTTCGTGCCTGCGCTGGCCGTCGACCGGGCCGGGGTACGGCTGGGCCGCGGTGCGGGGTTCTACGACCGGACCCTGCCGTTGGCCCGCTCGTCGGCGCGGCTTGTCGCAGTGGTCCGCGACGACGAACTCGTCGACGAGATTCCCGCCGAGCCGCACGACGTCCCGATGACCCACGCGCTCACACCGCGGCAGGGCCTCGTCGAACTGGGCTGAGACTGGGTTGAGTCAGCAGCGCGCCAGCACGTCTTGCATCGCCCGTTTCTCGTTCTTGGACAGCCACAAACCGTAGGCGGCCTTCACCTCGACCTGCTTCGCGACGAACTCGCAGCGAAATCCCTCGTTGGGCGGCAGCCAGGCGGTGGCGTCGCGAAAAGCCTTGTCGAAGTTGGCTTGTCCGCCGACGGCCAGCAGGTTGCGCGGGTCGTTGGCGAAGTCGCGCCGACGCTGATCGTCCCATTCGCGGGCACCCTTGTACCACGCGTCGGACAGCGACACCAGATGGTCGATCTGCACGGCCTCAGATGTCGTCGGGCCCGCGGGTGAACGGGATGGTCTGCCCGGTGTAGGGGTCGTGCAGCACGCCGCTCTGCGCGTAGCAGGTGCCCGGACGGACAATCAGGTCGGCGAGGTCCCGGCGAAGGATGTCGTCGCGGGTGTTGCAGCCGTTGTGGCCGAACTCGACGTTGACGTCGTCGCTCCACGCCTCGCCGAACCGGTAGCGGGCGAAGTCGGTGTTGCGGTCCCAGCCCTTGACCGGCAGCCGTGCCAGCGTCGTTCGCGCGATGTCGTAGGTGGCGCCAACCGGGCTGACCGGGCTGGCCGACGGCTGCGACGTCGCCGGTGGCGACGCGGTCGATGGCGGCTCGGGCGGGGTTTGGAAGTGCAGCCAGATCGCGATCCCGATTCCGAGCACGAACAGGCCAACCAGCACGGGAATGACGCGGCCCACATAGCGGTTCTAGCACTTAAGCCGGTAGAGTGCTAAGTAGTTAGACCATCACGGAGGATTTTTCGTGCCTACCTATACCTATGCGTGCACCGAGTGCGACAACAAGTTCGACGCGGTGCAGGCCTTCAGCGACGACGCGCTGAGCGATTGCCCCAAGTGCGACGGGCGTCTGCGCAAGCTGTTCGGCAAGGTCGGCGTGGTCTTCAAGGGCAGCGGCTTCTACCGCACCGACAGCCGTGAGGCCGCCAAGAGCTCGTCCAACGGTGCCTCGAAGAGCTCCGGGTCCTCGGGCTCGTCGGAGTCGTCCACCTCGTCGGGCTCGACGGAGAAGAAGTCGGATTCCGCCAAGTCGGACAGCTCCACTTCGAGCTCTTCGTCCAGCACCTCGAGTTCGTCGACCAAGGCCGCCGCAGCCTCCAGCTGACGCGGCGAAGTTATCCACAGCCCGGCGTGACGGCACGCCCGATGGGCTTTCCGCTGCCTAGCGTGGCGGCATGGGGGAATCACTCAATCCGTCGGTGCTGAGCCGGCTTGTCCATCAATGGCGGCCGGACTGGACGCGCACCGTGGCCGCCCGCAGGGTGGCGGCGGGCGCACTCGTCGTCCTTGCCGCGGTCGCCGCGCTGCGCTCCGATCCGCACGGCGACCAGGCCGACATCGTGGTGGCGGCGCGTGACCTGTCCCCCGGCATCGAGCTGACGACCGAAGACGTGCGACTCGAAAAGCGCTCGACCGCAACGGTTCCCGACGGCTCTCAATCCGCCGTGGACAAGGTGGTCGGGTCGACGCTTGCCGGCCCCGCCCGTCGCGGCGAGGTGCTCACCGACGTGCGACTGCTCGGCCCCCGGCTGGCGCAGTCGGCGGCGGGCCCGGACGCCCGCATCGTGCCCCTGCATCTCGCCGACACGGCGCTGTTGGACCTCGTACGCCCGGGCGATGTGGTGGACGTGCTCGCGGCCGCCGACGACGACGTCGATCCGCGGGTGGTGGCGACTGATGCCGTCGTGGTGCTGGTTTCGGAGAAGCAAAAGGGCCCCGGCGCGGGTGGCGAGCGCGTGCTGCTCGTCGCCCTGCCCGCCCACGCCGCCAACGACGTCGCCGGCGCGACCCTGTTGCAGACGGTCACCCTCACGTTTCATTGATCCGGTCAGCACGACGGAGCAGGCCTAACCGGACTAACGTTGCCTGTCGTCCGGATAGCACACGACTGCAGGAAGGAATCCCCGCATGTTGAAGGGGTTCAAAGAATTCATCGCCCGGGGCAATGTCATCGATCTGGCCACCGCGGTCGTCATCGGTGCGGCGTTCACCGGACTGGTGACGGCATTCACCGACAACGTGGTGACAGCCCCTAATCAGCCGGATCGGCGCGACGCCTGATTCCGGGACTACGGCATCCTGAAGATTCCGCTGGGTGAACGACATCGCCATCGATTTGAACGCCGTCGTCTCGTCGGCGATCAACTTCCTGATCATCGCGGCGGTGGTCTACTTCGTCATCGTTGTTCCCTACAAGAAGCTCAAGGAACTCGACACCAAGGTCGAAGAAGAAGAAACCGAACTGACGCTGCTCACCGAGATCCGCGACGTATTGGTCGCGAATGGCGACGCCTCCGGCAAGCACGGTTCTGCGGCCGCCCTCGACGCTGACAAGGCGAACAAGTCCGGGACGTAGCTAGACCCGCACACCAAACAGCCCCCGGCTTTTCGGCCGGGGGCTGTTTGTATGACTAGCAGGGAGTTACGCCATATCCCAGGGCTCGCCGTAGGTGGTGACGCTGTCACCGGACGACGAGATCAGACGGGCGAACGGACGCAGCAGCACGCCACCGGCCGCACCGGTCACGGTGCCGTGCGCGTTGGAGACCGCCACACCGCCTGCCGGGCCTGCCACGTCAACCGAGAAGGTCGCAACCTCTTGGATGCCGGGGCCGTTACCCAGGTCAGCGCTGATCGACACGCCGGGGAACAGGTTGGGCGTAATGACCGAGCCGAGCGGGTTGAACACCGGGAACAGCGACGCGTCGTCGAGCAGGATGTTCGGCGTGGTGTAGCTGAAGTTGATGCCAACGCCCAGCGACCACGGGAAGCCGATCTGGTAGCCCAGCTCCAGCGTGCCCTCGAATTCGTCGGCGCCGGCGCCTGCGACGATGTACTTGGCCCGACCGGAGTGGAACCACTCACGGGTCAGCCGGTTGCGGTCCAACGGAAACACGCCGTTGAGGAAGGTATCCCACTGCTGGATCGTCAACGTCCGATCCTGACCGTCAACCAGGCTCAGCTCGTTGTCCAGTCCCGCATGTGAGGTACCGGTGCTCACGAAAAGAGCCGCGATGGCGGCGACCATCGCGATCAGCACCCGACTGATTGCCTTCATGTTCTCCCTAGCTCTTTCGGCGGTGACCGTGGCGGCTCACCGATTGGTTTTCTGTGCTGGTGAGTACGCCTACACCACACACGACGCAAGCGTCACACATGTGACAAATGAGAGAGTCCACATGCTCTTCTTACGTTTTGCTCATCGTTGACAGGAGGAACATAACGGGACGGCATCAGACCGGCAACGCGTAGGGGGGCGTATTGGAATGCCGGTCAACAACCGGCGCGAGTTTGCTGAGGCCGTCCCGAATGGCCATCGCCGGGTGTGCTGGCGCAGCACGCGGACAATTCGATCGCACCGGAGGATGTCACCGAAGCACACCGCCGGCGAGCTCTGACGCGGCGCTCTCACCAGTCATTTCACGCGCTCAGCGCAAACTCAAAGGTCAATCATGATGAGGCGGAATGTTGTCCCGCAGCCAGTTGTCGTGCTCAGCGTCTGCGGCCGGCGAATCTGATTCGCGCTCGTCGGTGGATTCCTGGGGTAGCTCGTTTCCGAAGATCTTGTTAACTGCGTCGCGGGACGGCTTCGATGAAGCGGTCACAAGAAGCATCCGGTGTGACGAAGATCACATTCTGGTGAGGACAGCTGTTCACGTTGACGTAACGAAAGGGGCATTGCCAACGCGGCCACGCGCCTGGTAGGTGCGGGCCTGGTTCCAGCGGGAACCGGAATTATTAGATCTCCAGGCTGGATAGCTGGCCGATGATCTGGATGGCCAACGGGTTCAGAGTCGCCATCCCGTCACGAACCGCGGAGCGGGATCCGGCGATGTTGACGACCAGGGTGCTGCCGGATACGCCCGCGAGGCCACGCGACAGCCCGGCGTCGACGACGCCTGCGGCCAGGCCGGACGCGCGCAGCGCCTCGGCGATGCCGAGGAGCTCGCGATCCAGGATGTCGCGGGTCGCCTCGGGCGTCACATCCCGGGGTGTCACACCGGTTCCACCGACCGAAACCACCAGGTCGACTCCACCGATGACCGCCGTATTCAGCGCATTGCGGATCTCCACCTCGTCGGCGGACACCACGACGACACCGTCGACGACGAAGCCGGCCTCGTTGAGCAGCTCGGTGACCAACGGACCGCTGTGGTCCTCCTCGCCGTGAGCTGTCCGGTCGTCGACGACGACTACGAGAGCCCGACCAACCAACTCCCCTGGCTGTTCCATGAGTGCCACCGTATATGTGGTGGCGGACACCGGCGCGGCCACTCTCAACGTCGGCGTGCCCGGTGCCGAGATCACTGCGCAGCCTTGCCCAGCGTCACCTGCACGGTCTGCGGCTTGCCCGACGGGTCGAGGTAGGTCAGCGTGACCTTTTCGCCCGGCGCTTTCGACCGGACGGCGGCGACGAGCGCGTCGGCGCTGCCGATGATCCGGTCGTCGACCTTGGTCACGACGACGCCGCTGGGCAGCCCGGCCGCCGCGGCCGCGCCACCGCTGGTGACCTCGACGATCTTGGCGCCGTGCGCGGACGTGTCGTTCCCGACCTGCACGCCAAGCGACGCGTGCGAGGCATTGCCGCTCTGGATCAGCTCGTCGGCGATTCGCTTGGCCTGATCGATCGGGATCGCGAAGCCCAACCCGATCGAGCCGCTCTGCGCGTCGGCGGCCTCGCCGCCGAGGGTGGCGATCGCCGAATTCACGCCGACCAGTTCGCCGTTCATGTTGACCAGCGCGCCACCCGAGTTACCGGGGTTGATCGCCGCGTCGGTCTGGATCGCGTCGAGCACGGTGTTCTGGTTGCGGATGTCTCCACCCGCGGCGACCGGCCGGTTCAGCGCGCTGATGATGCCGGTGGTGACGGTGCCTTCCAGGCCGAGGGGCGAACCGATCGCCACCACGTCCTGGCCCACCTTCAAGTTGGCGGACGACCCGATGGTGATCGGGGTGAGGTCGGAAACACCGTCCGCCTTGACGACCGCGATGTCACTGCTCGGATCCGTGCCGACGAGGGTGAACTTCGTCGTGCGCCCGTCGGCGAAGGTGATTGTGGTGTCGCCGTTCTTGGCGGCCTCGACGACGTGGTTGTTGGTCAGGATCAGACCGTCCGAGGACAGGATGATCCCGGAGCCCTCTTCGGAGGCCCGGCCCATGTCGGTCTCCAGCTTCACGACACTGGGCACCACCTTGGCCGCGACCTGTTCGACGGATCCGGCCGGGAGGCTGGCGGCGGGCACGCTCGGCGCCGCGGTGATCTGAGTTCCGCCGCTGTGGTTGTCGGGCTTGACCATCAGCGCGACACCGCCGCCGATACCTGCCGACACCACGGCGATCGCCAGCGCGCCGACGGTCAGCGCTCCTGCCCGCGAACGCTTCTGCGGCGGCCGCGGGGGGACGTGGTCGGCTGCTGGGGAGCGCCGCGGTAGGGGTCGTAGGCCTGCCGGTAGGCGTGCTGTTGCTGCTGGGTGGCGTAGCGCCAGTCGAAAGGCTGCTGCTGGTAGCCGGTATGCCCGTGTTGACCGGGATATACCGCCGTGCGGTCATCGCCAGGCCGACGGCCCGCAGGGGGCGGCGGCGGTGAGTACCTCGGGTGGTTCGTCATGTCGCTACGGGCTCTTTCTACGAGTTCGGGAGAAGCCGACGCCTCTACAACGAAGCTCTGCGTCCCCACGGTGCCCGGATGGGCTGAGAATCCACTTAGAGATTGTTCGGCACATCCCCAGATTTCCGGCCGGTCCGTTTCCGCCGCTACCTATTGTCGGCGCTGGCCACCGGTTGTGCGACCTCCACGGGCCGTGTCGCGGAAATCAGCCGGCCCGGCAGCAGCACGTAGATCGAGGTGCCCGGCGGCTGCCCGCCGCGCACGGTGTCCTCCACCCGAAGCGCGCCGCCGTGTTTCAGGACGACCTGCTTGACGATGGCCAGGCCGAGGCCCGAGCCCGGCATGGCCCGCGCCGACGTGGAGCGGAAGAACCGCTCGAAGACCAGCTGCCGTTCGTGCGGCGGAATGCCGGGGCCGTAGTCGGAGACCACGAGCTCGGCGTGCACCGGATCGGTCTGTGTCAACCGCACCAAGACCCGGCCGTTGGGCGGGCTCCATTTGGCGGCGTTGTCGAGCAGGTTCAGTACGGCCCGCGACAACCCGGCCGCATCGCCGTACACCTGCCACGGGATGACGTGGACGTCGAAATCAATGTCGCTGCGGCGCCGCCGAACCCGCTCGAGGGAACGGTCGACGACCTCAGCGATGTCGACTGGCTCGTGAATCACGCCGCCGGCCTCGTCGCGGCTCAGGTCCACCAAATCGCCTACCAGCGTTGACAATTCCTCGATCTGGGCGATGACGTCGGCGCGCAGTTCGGCCATCTCATCCTCGGGAATCCGCGGCGCGCCGGGTTGCTGGGACGCCATCAGCAGCTCGACGTTGGTGCGCAACGACGTCAGCGGGGTGCGCAGCTCGTGACCCGCGTCGGTGACGAGACGGGCCTGTCGCTCGCGCGACTCGGCGAGCCCGCGCAGCATCATGTTGAAAGCCTGTGTGAGACGGGCGAGTTCGTCGCTGCCGAGCACCGGTATCGGGCGCAGGTCATCGGTCCGGGCCACCCGTTCGGCGGCCTCGGTGAGCCGGGCCACCGGTCTCAATCCCGCGCGGGCCACCATGCCGCCGGCGAATGCGGCGATCACCACGCCGATGCCGCCGACGATGAGCAGCACGGTGCCCAGCCGTTTGAGCACCTTGCCGGTGGGGGCCAGGCTCTTGGAGATCAACAACGAGCTGCCGTTGTTCAAATGCACGGCCAGCACGCGCTGATGGTCGGCGGTGCGCAGCGACAGCAGCAGCTGGCCGGACATCACGTCCTTCTCCTGCTTGCCGATGGGCAGCGTCTGGCCCTGCTGGTTGGCGGTGTAGATGGACCGGCCCGGGTTCACCAGCATCGCGTTGACGTCGGAGTAGGCGGTGCCCTCGATGGCCTTACCGGGGTCGGCGGCCAGCGAACCGCTTTCGATCAGCAGCCGGGCCCGGCTGTGCAGCTGGGTGTCGATGTCGTCGTACAGCGCCCTGGAGACGACGACGTACACGGCGAGCGCCATCAGCACGACGACCATCGCGACCATCGACATCGCGAGCAGCATCACCCGCCAGCGCAGTGACAGGGAGCTGGGTTCTGGAAGCGAACTGGGCCGGAACGGGAGTGGTCGAAAGCCAGACATCAGGGTGGTGTCTCACGCAGCACATAACCCACCCCGCGCACGGTGTGGATCAGCCGCGGCTCACCTTCCGCTTCCGTCTTGCGACGCAGATAGCCGACGTACACCTCGAGGGCATTGCCCGAGGTCGGGAAATCGAATCCCCACACTTCTTCGAGGATGCGGCTGCGGGTGAGCACGCGCCTGGGGTTGGCGATCAGCATTTCCAAGAGTGCGAACTCGGTGCGGGTCAGGCTGATCTGGCGCTGTCCGCGGGTGACCTCGCGGGTCACCGGGTCCAGGCTCAGATCGGCGAATGTCATCGCAGGCGTTTCGCCGTCGTCGGGGGTCGTGCGGCGCAGCAGCGCGCGCATGCGCGCGAGAAGTTCCTCCAGCGCGAACGGCTTGGGCAGATAGTCGTCGGCGCCCGCGTCGAGGCCTGCGACGCGCTCGGACACCGAGTCGCGGGCGGTGAGCACCAGGATGGGCAGATCGTCGCCGGTGCTGCGGAGCTGTCGGCAGACCTCGAGGCCGTCGAGCCTGGGCATCATCACGTCCAGCACCACGGCGTCGGGCCGGTCGCTGGAGATCAGATCCAGTGCTTCGACACCATCCTGGGCCAGCGCAACGGAATAGCCGTTGAATGACAGCGAGCGACGAAGGGATTCGCGCACGGCGCGGTCGTCGTCAACGACAAGAATTCGCACGGCCACCAGTGTTAACCCATCGCCTGAGAGTGACCTGAGAGGCTCGCCGGAGCCGCACGGCCGGCGACATCAAATGCGCGAGGCGAGCCAGTTAACGGCGGTCGAGATCGATCAGGCCGAGTCGAGCGGCCTTGAGCAGACGGCGCGGCACCTTGTGCTGCTGGCCTGCGACCGTGACACCGACGAGTTCGGTGCGCTTGGCCTTCCACTGCGAGCGGCGGCTACGGGTGTTCGAGCGCGACATCCGGCGCTTGGGCACAGCCATTGGTTAAAGCTCCTCTTGAGGGGTGCTGCCGCGCAAGTGCGGCGTCGGCAATTGCCCTTCAGGATAGCCGGTGACCTGCGCGGCCTCCAAAACAGCGGTGACCGGCGGTTAGTAGTCCGGTCGGCAGAGCCCGCTATCGGCGGCGCCGGATGCCTGCGAGCCTTCGCGCGGGCGATGGGGAACCGGGCTCACTGCGCGGGTTCTCGCGGTTGAAGTCGCGCATCATCCCGTCGAGCTTGCGGTTCTCGGCGCGAAAACGGCGCACGAGCCCCAGCACTGACGCGAGCGCCAGCGCGACCAGGACGATCCATGCCAGCCAGTCCATACGCAACCCCCCACCGAGCGTAGCCTCCGAAATATGCGATTTCGGTGTGAATACCCACGCTGAGCGCTGTTTATCACGCCGAAATCGAAATTGGGGTGCCTTGACGGCGGACCGAAGGCACCGACTAACCTACCAGTTGGTTGGCTCGCTATTCGATGAGGAGGATGCGTGACGTCTGCGGTGCGCATCGGCAACTGCTCGGGGTTCTACGGCGACCGGCACTCGGCAATGCGCGAAATGCTGACCGGCGGCGATTTGGACTACCTCACCGGCGACTATCTCGCCGAGCTGACCATGCTGATCCTGGCCCGCGACCGGGCCAAATCCCCCGACCGCGGGTACGCCAAGACCTTCCTGACCCAGCTCGAGGAGTGCCTGGGCACCGCGCTCGACAAGGGCGTGCGGATCGTCGCGAACGCCGGCGGGCTGAACCCGGCCGGCCTGGCCGCCGCGGTGCGGGCGCTGGCCGAACGGCTCGGTCTCGACGCCAAGGTCGCCCACGTCGAGGGCGACGACCTGGTGGCGCGCGCAGGCGACCTGGGCTTCGGGACTCCGTTGGCGGCCAACGCCTACCTCGGTGCATGGGGCATCGTCGACTGCCTCGACAGCGGCGCCGACGTCGTCGTCACCGGCCGGGTGACCGACGCGTCGGTGATCGTCGGCCCGGCCGCCGCGCACTTCGGCTGGTGCCGCGACGATTACCACCGTCTTGCCGGTGCGGTGGCCGCGGGCCACGTCATCGAATGCGGGGTGCAGGCGACCGGCGGCAACTTCGCGTTCTTCACCGACGTTCCCGACCTGACGTACGCGGGCTTCCCGCTGGCCGAGATCTACGAGGACGGGTCGTCGGTGATCACCAAGCACGCCGGAACCGGCGGGTTGGTCAGCGTCGACACCGTCACCGCCCAACTGCTGTACGAGATCACCGGCGCGCGGTACGCGAATCCCGATGTGACGGTGCGGATGGACAGCATCGAGTTGTCGGCCGACGGCGCCGACCGGGTGCGCATCGACGGTGTGCGCGGCGAACCGCCGCCGCCGACACTCAAGGTGTCGCTCAACAGCATCGGCGGGTTCCGCAACGCGATGACGTTCGTGCTGACGGGACTCGACATCGACGCCAAGGCCGATCTGGTGCGGCGACAGCTGGAAGCCGGCCTGACCGTCAAGCCGGCCGAGCTCCAGTGGACGCTGGCCCGCACCGACCACGAGGACGCCGACACCGAGGAGGCCGCGAGCGCGCTGCTGCATTGCGTGGTGCGTGATCCCGACCCCGCCAATGTCGGCCGTCAGTTCTCCTCCGCGGCAGTCGAATTGGCGCTCGCCAGCTACCCGGGGTTCACCACCACCGCGCCGCCGGGCGAGGGTCAGGTGTACGGGGTGTTCACCCCCGGCTACGTCGACGCGAAGCGGGTGCCGCAGGTCGCCGTGCACGCCGACGGCACCCGCACCGACATTCCCGCCGCCACCGAAACCAAGGTGCTGGAGCCCGTCGCACCGTTCGCGCTGCCCGAACCCATTCCGTTCGAGGACACCGAGCGCGTCCCGCTCGGGCGCATCGCCGGCGCCCGCAGCGGCGACAAGGGCGGCAACGCCAACGTCGGCGTCTGGGTCCGCACGGGTGAGCAGTGGCGGTGGCTGGCTCACGCCCTCACCGTCGACAAGCTCCGCGAATTGCTCCCGGAGACCGCCGATCTGAAGGTCACCCGTCATCTGTTGCCCCACCTGCGAGCGGTGAACTTCGTCATCGAGGGCATCCTCGGCGAGGGCGTGGCGTATCAAGCACGCTTCGACCCCCAGGCCAAGGGCCTTGGCGAGTGGCTGCGCAGCCGACACATCGACATACCGGAGAGCCTTCTCAGATGAATATCTGGCACACCCCCGAACGAGAGCAGCTGCGAAAGACGGTGCGCGCCTTCGCCGAACGCGAAGTGCTACCGCACGTCGACGAGTGGGAGCGCTCCGGCATGCTGCCCCGCGAACTGCACCTCAAGGCCGGTGCGGCGGGCCTGTTGGGCGCCGGCCTGCCCGAGGCCGTTGGCGGTGGCGGCGGTGACGGCGCCGACGCGGTGGTCATCTGCGAGGAGATGCACTATTCCGGTGCGCCTGGCGGTGTGTTCGCGTCGCTGTTCACCTGCGGCATCTCGGTGCCGCACATGATCGCCTCCGGTGATCAGCGATTGATCGACACCTATGTGCGGCCCACGCTGCGCGGCGAGAAGATCGGGTCGTTGGCGATCACCGAACCCGGCGGCGGCTCCGACGTCGGACACCTCACCACCAAAGCCACCCGCGACGGCGACGACTACATCATCAACGGCGCGAAGACCTACATCACCTCGGGCGTACGCGCCGACTACGTCGTCACCGCCGCGCGCACGGGTGGCCCTGGCGCGGCAGGTGTTTCGCTGATCGTCGTCGACAAGGGCACACCCGGCTTCGAGGTCAGCCGCAAGCTCGACAAGATGGGCTGGCGGTCGTCCGACACGGCCGAACTGTCCTACACCGACGTCCGCGTGCCCGTCGCCAACCTGATCGGCCCGGAGAACTCGGGCTTCCTGCAGATCGCCTCGGCGTTCGTCTCCGAGCGGGTCGGCCTTGCGGCACAGGCCTACGCGAGCGCCCAGCGCTGCCTCGACCTTACGGTCGAGTGGTGCCGCAATCGGGAAACCTTCGGAAAGCCGCTGATCTCCCGGCAGTCCGTGCAGAACACGCTCTCCGAAATGGCCCGCCGTGTCGACGTCGCCCGGGTCTACACCCGCCACGTGGTGGAGCGTCAGCTCGCGGCTGACGCCGGCTTGATCACCGAGGTGTGCTTCGCCAAGAACACCGCCGTCGAGGCAGGCGAATGGGTCGCCAACCAGGCCGTGCAGCTGTTCGGCGGGATGGGATACATGACTGAGTCCGAAGTCGAACGTCAGTACCGCGATATGCGGATCCTCGGGATCGGTGGCGGCACAACCGAAATCCTGACCTCGCTGGCCGCGAAGACGCTGGGATATCAGTCATGACGACATTGGCGTCGACGCTCGATCCCCGCTCGCCTGCCTACGCCGAGGCGGCCGAGGCGATGACCGTCAAGCTCGCCGAGCTCGAGGCGGAGCACGCCAAGGCGCTGGCAGGCGGCGGCGAGAAGTACGTCAAGCGCCATCACGACCGCGGCAAGATGACGGCCCGCGAGCGCATCGAAATGCTGCTCGACCCCGACTCCCCGTTCCTGGAGCTGAGCCCGCTGGCCGCGTACGGCACGAACTATCAGGTGGGTGCCAGCGTGGTCACCGGGATCGGCGTGATCGAAGGCGTCGAATGCGTTGTCAACGCATCCGATCCGACCGTCAAGGGTGGCACCAGCAATCAGTGGACGATACGGAAGGGCTTCCGCGCCAGTCAGATCGCGCTGGAGAACAGACTTCCGCTGATATCGCTGGTGGAGTCCGGCGGAGCCGACCTGACGGTCCAGAAGGAGATCTTCATCCCCGGCGGACAGATGTTCCGCGACCTGACGCGGTTGTCCGCGGCGGGCATCCCGACCATCGCGCTGGTGTTCGGAAACTCCACCGCGGGCGGCGCCTACATCCCCGGCATGTCCGACCACGTCGTGATGATCAAGGAGCGCTCGAAGGTGTTCCTGGCCGGCCCGCCGCTGGTGAAGATGGCCACCGGCGAGGAGTCCGACGACGAATCGCTTGGCGGTGCCGAAATGCACGCCCGCACTTCCGGTCTGGCGGACTATTTCGCCGTCGACGAGCTCGACGCCATCCGCATCGGCCGCCGCATCGTCGCCCGGCTCAATTGGCGCAAACAGGGCCCGACGCCGGGACCGGTCGTCGAACCGCGATTCGACGCCGAGGAACTCATCGGCATCGTGCCATCCGATCTGCGCATCCCGTTCGACCCCCGCGACGTGATCGCCCGCGTCGTGGACGGGTCGGATTTCGACGAGTTCAAGCCGCTCTACGGGTCGTCGCTGGTGACCGGTTGGGCGACGCTGTACGGATATCCGATCGGCATCCTGGCCAACCATCGCGGCGTGCTCTTCAGCGAGGAGTCGCAGAAGGCCACCCAGTTCATCCAGCTGGCCAACCGATCGGACACGCCACTGCTGTTCCTGCACAACACGACTGGCTACATGGTCGGCAAGCAGTACGAGGAAGGCGGGATGATCAAACACGGTTCGATGATGATCAACGCCGTGTCCAACTCCACCGTGCCTCACCTCTCGCTGCTGATCGGCGCGTCCTACGGCGCGGGCCATTACGGCATGTGCGGGCGCGCCTACGACCCGCGGTTCCTGTTCGCCTGGCCGAGCGCGAAGTCCGCGGTGATGGGCGGTGCGCAGCTTGCGGGCGTGCTGTCGATCGTGAACCGGGCGGCCACCGAGGCCCGCGGCCAACAGGTCGACGAGCACGCCGACGCCGCGATGCGGGCTGCCGTCGAGGGCCAGATCGAGGCCGAGTCGCTGCCGATGGTGCTGTCCGGGATGCTGTACGACGACGGTGTCATCGACCCGCGCGACACCCGCACGGTATTGGGAATGTGCCTGTCCGCCATCGCGAATGGCCCGATCGAGGGGACGTCGAACTTCGGCGTCTTCCGGATGTGAGCCCATGATCACACGAGTGTTGGTCGCCAACCGCGGGGAGATCGCCCGTCGGGTGTTCGCCACGTGCCGGCGTCTCGGGATCGGCACCGTCGCCGTCTACACCGACCCCGATGCCGGCTCGTCGCATGTCGCGGAGGCAGATGCGCGGGTCCGTCTCGAGGGCCGCAACGGGTACCTGGACAGCGCGCAATTGATCGCGGCGGCCCGGGCGTCCGGCGCCGACGCCGTCCACCCCGGTTATGGATTCCTCTCCGAGAACCCGGATTTCGCCGGCGCGGTGCTGGACGCCGGTTTGACGTGGATCGGGCCTCCGGTCGCCGCGGTCGCGGCGATGGGCTCCAAGATCGAGGCCAAGAAGATGATGTCCGCGGCCGGCGTGCCGGTGCTCGACGAACTCGACCCCGACACCGTGACCGCCGACCAACTGCCGGTGCTGATCAAGGCGTCGGCGGGCGGCGGCGGGCGCGGCATGCGGGTGGTCCGCGAACTGGCCGACCTGCCAGCGCAAGTCGAGGCGGCGCGCCGCGAGGCGCAGTCGGCGTTCGGCGACCCCACCGTGTTCTGTGAGCGCTATCTGTCCACCGGACACCACGTCGAGGTCCAGGTGCTGGCCGACGAGCACGGCACCGTATGGGCCGTCGGCGAACGCGAATGCTCGATTCAGCGGCGGCACCAGAAGATCATCGAGGAGGCGCCGTCGCCGCTCGTCGAACGCACTCCGGGCATGCGGGACAAGCTGTTCGACGCGGCGCGGCTGGCGGCGAGCGCCATCGGCTACACCGGTGCGGGCACGGTCGAGTTCATGGCCCCCGGCTCTGAGGATGGGGCCGGCGACTTCTTTTTCCTCGAGATGAACACCCGGCTGCAGGTCGAGCATCCCGTGACCGAGGCCACCACGGGTGTGGACCTCGTCGGTCTGCAGTTGCTTGTCGCCGAGGGCGGGCACCTCGATCCCGAACCGCCCCCGTCACGCGGCTACTCCATCGAGGCCCGGCTGTACGCCGAGGATCCCGCCAAGGACTGGCAGCCGCAGGCCGGCCCGGTGCACCGCTTCGAAGTGCCAAACACCACAACGCGATTCGGGTCGCTCGACGGGCTCGGTGTGCGGATCGACACCGGCATCGAGGACGGCTCCGAGGTATCGGTGTTCTACGACCCGATGCTGGCCAAGATCATCTCCTACGCGTCGATACGTCGTCAGGCCGCCGGACTGCTGGCCGACGCGCTGGCCCGCACCCGCCTTCACGGCGTGCGCACCAACCGCGACCTCCTCGTCAACGTGCTCCGCCATCCGGCGTTCCTCGACGGCGCGACCGACACCGCGTTCTTCGACACCCACGGGCTGGCTGAACTGGCCGCGCCGCTGGCCGATCAACGTGCCGTCGAGTTGTCAGCGCTGGCCGCCGCGCTGGCGGACGCCGCCGAGAATCGGCAGGCGGCAACGGTATTCGCCGCCGCGCCGAGCGGCTGGCGCAACGTCGCGTCGGGCTTCCAGACGAAGCGCTTCGGCGACAATGCGGGCGAGACGCACGACGTCCGCTACCGCTTCACCCGCACCGGTGTGGACGTGGCCGACTTCGATGCGGTGCGCCTGGTGTCGGCGTCGCCCACTCATGTGGTGCTGGCTGTCGACGGCGTGGACCGGCCGTTCGACGTCGCTCGGTACGGCGACGACGTGTTCGTCGACTCGACGTTGGGCCCGGTGCAACTCGTCGCGCTGCCTCGCTTCCCCGACCCGACGGCAGCGCTTGCGCACGGCTCACTGCTGGCGCCGATGCCCGGTTCGGTGCTGCGCATCGGTGCCGCGGTTGGCGACGCCGTCACCGCGGGCCAGCCGTTGATCTGGATGGAAGCCATGAAGATGGAGCACACCGTGGTCGCGCCGGGCGACGGAGTGCTCGTGGAACTCAACGTCGAACCGGGCCAGCAGGTCGAGGTCGGCGCCGTACTCGCCCGTGTGGACGATCAGCCCAAGGAGACGCCCAAATGACGCAGACCGACAACGGCTTCATCGAGAGCGAAGAACGCCAGGCGCTGCGCAAGGCGGTCGCCGGGATGGCCGCCAACTACGGCCAGGACTACTACCTGGAGAAAGCCCGCGCGGGCCAGCACACCGACGAATTGTGGCAGGAGACAGGCAAACTCGGCTTCATCGGAGTGAACCTGCCCGAGGAGTACGGCGGCGGCGGCGCGGGCATGTACGAGCTGTCCATCGTGATGGAGGAGATGTCGGCAGGCGGCTGCCCGCTGCTGCTGATGGTGGTCTCCCCCGCCATCAACGGCACGATCATCAGCAAGTTCGGCACCGACGAGCAGAAGAAGCGGTGGCTGCCCGGCATCGCCGACGGCTCCATCACGATGGCGTTCGCGATCACCGAACCCGACGCAGGCTCGAACTCGCACCGCATCACCACCACCGCCCGCCGCGACGGCAGCGATTGGGTTCTCAACGGCCAGAAGGTGTACATCTCCGGCGTCGACCAGGCGCAGGCGGTGCTCGTGGTGGGCCGCACGGAAGAGGCCAAGACCGGCAACCTGCGCCCCGCGCTGTTCATCGTGCCCACCGACACACCCGGATTCACCTGGACCAAGATCGAGATGGAACTGGTCAGCCCGGAGAACCAGTTCCAGGTCTTCCTCGACGACGTCCGGCTGCCGTCCGACGCGCTGGTTGGGTCCGAGGATGCCGCGATCGCCCAGCTGTTCGCGGGCCTGAATCCCGAGCGGATCATGGGGGCGGCCAGCGCGGTGGGCATGGGCCGGTTCGCCATCAACAAGGCGGTCGACTACGTCAAGACCCGCCAGGTCTGGAGGACGCCGATCGGCGCGCACCAGGGCCTGTCACATCCGTTGGCGCAGAACCACATCGAGGTCGAGCTCGCCAAGCTGATGATGCAGAAGGCCGCGACGCTGTATGACAGCGGCGACGACGTCGGTGCCGCCGAGGCCGCGAACATGGCCAAATACGCGGCGGGCGAGGCGTCGGTGCGCGCGGTCGACCAGGCGGTGCAGTCGCTTGGCGGCAACGGGCTGACCAAGGAGTACGGCATCGCCGCGGCGGTGACCGCGTCGAAGCTGGCCCGCATCGCTCCGGTCAGCCGGGAGATGGTGCTCAACTTCGTAGCGCAGACCTCGTTGGGTCTGCCACGCTCTTACTGATGAAAACTGTCGTTCACTACTCCGTCGAAGGTCCGGTCGCGAAGCTCACCCTGGACTCACCGAACAACCGCAACGCGTTGTCCAAGGCGCTGATCAGCCAGCTGCGGCAGGGGCTGTGCGATGCGTCTGACGACTCCGCGGTGCGGGCGGTGGTGCTCACCCACACCGGCGGGACGTTCTGTGCAGGCGCCGACATGTCGGAGGCCAGCGGCGGTGACGCGGCCGAGACGGTCGTCAACAATGCGCGCGAGCTCGCGTCCGTCCTGCGCTCGATCCTCGAGATGCCACAGCCGGTGATCGGCGCAATCAACGGGCACGTCCGGGCCGGCGGGCTTGGGCTCCTCGGGGCGTGCGACATCGTCGTGGCGGGCCGCAGCAGCACGTTCGCTTTGACCGAGGCGCGGATCGGGGTGGCGCCGTCGATCATCTCGCTGACGCTGCTGCCGAAGATGTCCGCACGCGCCGCGGGCCGGTATTTCGTGACCGCAGAGAAATTCGGGGCGGATGAGGCCGCTGAGATGGGTCTGGTGACGATCGCCACCGACGACGTCGACGTCGCCGTGGCTGAGCTGACGGCCGAGATAGTGAAGGGCTCCCCGCAGGGCCTGGCGGCGTCGAAGGCCCTGACCACCGCTCCGATTTTGGATGCATTCGACGACCAGGCCGAGGCTCTGACCAGGCAATCTGCCAAACTTTTCGTGTCCGACGAGGCCCGCGAGGGCATGCTCTCCTTCCTGCAGAAGCGCCAGCCGAACTGGCTGTGAGATCCCTGGCAACGCGCCGGTTCACGGCCGTCGGGAGCAAACAGAGTTTGCCAGCTTCGCCGTGCGAACATCCTGAGAGAAGTGGCGTAGTGGTCTACGCGTGTCGCCGACACGCACGTCCGGTAGCAACGGAGGGGTCCGGATCGAGTGGTTGTCGGACGCCGATCGCCTACGCCGTACCCACACCCGTGAAGTGCGCCTCTACCTGCGGTTTTGGGTCCAATATCGGGTCTCGACCGGCTAGCAAACAATGTTTGCTGGATCGTTTCAGAGAGCTTCGGGCTGGGCGGAATGCTCTGACGTCAGAGATAATAAGAAGGTACTTGCGCAAGGTACCAATTCATGGGCTATATTGTGTTAACTGAACGGCGAGCAACGGCGGACCGATCAAAAACTTCACACCAAGGAGACATGAATGAAGATCAAGTCAGTCCTGGCTGTTGGCGCCATGGGTGCCGGGTTGGGCCTCGTCAGCTTCATCGGCGGCACCGGCACCGCATCGGCCGAATGCAATCAGTTCACGACCCCGATCGCGGAGCGGATCTCATGCCTGACCAACGCCGACCTCGCTGCTTTCGGGGCAAGCATCGACCCCGCGACTCAGCTCGACATCCTCATCAACGGCAACGAAGACGACACCGATTTCGGCAGTCTGGGCCTCGCGCACCAGGGCACCACCTTCGTGAACAGCCTCGTGGGCGAGGGGGGTTTCTTCTCCGGACCCATCTCGTCCCAGCCCCAGCCCGTTGCTCCTGAGGCTCCCGAAGCTCCCGAAGCTCCCGAAGAGTAAATCTCTCTAAGTCAACGGGCACTTGCGCACACCGCGGGGGTGCCCGTTTTCTTTTGTCGGCGCGTAGGCTCGCTCACCAATGGCACGCGACGTTCTCATCACCGGCGCGACCGGCACACTCGGACATCGGGTGGTCGGCGAAGCCACCGAGGCCGGCCATACCGTCCGCGCGATGAGCCGCAAATCTCACGTCGGCTACACCGGTGTGCACTGGGCGCAGGGCGACCTGCTCAGCGGCCAGGGCATCGATGCCGCGCTGGACGGCATCGACACCGTCATCCATTGCGCCACCCAGGGCACCCGCGCCAAGGACGTCGACTCCGCGACCAACCTCATCTCCGCCGCGCGCCGTGCCGAAACGGACAACATCATCTATGTGTCGATCGCCGGGATCGACCGCATCCCAATGCCGTACTACAAATCCAAGCTGCGCGTCGAGGAGGCTTTGGCGGCGTCCGGGCTCGGCCATACGATCATCCGGGTCACACAGTTCCACGATTTGATCGAGACGACGTTCTCGTTCCAGCGCTTTTCGCCTGCACTGTTCGCGGTCAAGGGTGTCCGATTCCAGCCCATCGACACCCGCGACGTCGCGACGCAACTGGTGTCCTTGATCGACAAGGGGCCTGCAGGTCGCGTCGACGACATCGGCGGACCCTCGGTCCTCGGCCACGACGAGCTCGGGCGGATGTATCTGACTGCCCGTGGCAGCCGCCGACGCGTGCTGTCGCTGCCCCTGCCGGGCGGCATCGGTGCGGGTCTGAGGTCCGGTGCCAACCTCGTGCCGGCAAACCCCGTCGGGACGATCGGCTTCGCCGAGTACCTGGGGCGAACTACGTGATCTGCCTGTGCTTCCTTATGGCTTCAACGTAGGCTCGTGGTTGATGAGCACTCCAGTGTCGCGAAACAGATCGGAGCCCGCAGCGGACACCGATCGCATGCAGGTAGCGCAGCTGCTCGCCGACGCCGCGGCCGCAGGTCGGCTCCCGATGACCGAGTACGAGGCGCGGTTGTCCAAGGCATACGGCGCCAAGACCTACGACGAACTGGAACGCCTGAGCGCCGATCTGCCCGGCGCCGTCACTTCCACTCGGAGGGGCGGTCCGTGCCACCCCGCTCCGTCGACGCTGCTGCTGGCCATCATGAGCGGGTTCGAGCGACGCGGCCGGTGGAACGTGCCCAGGAAGCTGACGACCTTCACGCTCTGGGGCGGCGGAGTGATCGACCTTCGCTACGCCGACTTCACGTCACCCGAGGTCGAGATCCGCACCTACACGATCATGGGCGGGCAGACGATCCTGGTGCCGCCAGAGGTCAACGTCGATCTGCGTGGACATGGCGTGATGGGCACGTTCGACCACCTCGATGCGGAGCAGGGCCTGCCGGGTGCGCCGTGGGTCAAGGTCCGCGGCTTCTCGCTGTGGGGCAAGGTCGCCGTCAAGCGCAAGAAGCGCAGGACCGGCTAACGCCAGCCCTGCGCCGCTTGGTCTGATTACGGCTTGCACCCCTGGGTGCCGAATATCGGCGCTCCGCTGCCGGGGTCGCCCTTCAAGTTGCACTCGCGAATCGGTAGGACATTCCCCAACTGGTCGGCGGGAGTCGTGTTCAGCACGCCCTTGAACGCCCCGTTGGTGCCCTTACCGTCGTAGTAGTACTTTTCGTCGTCGGTGTCGTATCTGACCGTTCCAGCGCGTCCGAATACCGAGTGATACCCGACGCCAACCGGCGAGTCGTCGAGGGCCTTATTGACAGCGTTCGACTGGTTGAAGACCGAGTCGCCGAACTGCTGGGCCGCACGCAGACCGGGGGCAGGGTTATGTAGGTCCGGACGACCGACCGCGGTGCCCGGCGTATTCGCCTCAACCTCTCCCGCTTGCTTCGCCGCACTTGCGACGCCAACCGGTGCAAGGGCCATGAGCGCCCCGCCCGCGGCCAAGCCGCCCACTACCGTGCGCGTCCGTCGCGACCGTTCGGACATGCGCCGATGCTTTGCCATCCATGATCCCCTTCAGAATGCGGCTGCCCCCTCAGGCAACTCGTCCAGGGAAACCTAGCGCACGCGTCAAAATTTTGCGCGGCAGAAATGCATATCACCGCAACGGAATTCGGCGGCTGTTTATCCACAGTTGGGAGTTCATCCACAGGCGGGGACATCGTCGTCGTGTTCGCACATGTGTTCGAATAGTGTGGTGGCATGGATTCGCAACGAGACGAGATCCGCGCCGCACTGGATGCGGCCGACGCGGCCTACGCCCGGCTACGCGGCGCCTGCTCGGATTCGGTGGGTAACGCGTTTCGTGTCGAGGTGGCCGAACGGTTGGAGACCCAGCACCGGGTCAACCGCGGCCTGATGTACCGGATCTTCGGGGAGCCCCTCGAACCCCCCCGACGGGCCCGCCGACCCCGACCTGCCCGCGGGCACCGTCATCTCCAAGCTGCTGTGGCAGCGGCTGCGCATCACCACCGCCGAAGTCGCTCGCCGCAGCAAGCTCGCCGCCCGCATCCGCCCGCGACGCACCCTGACCGGACCCGTATTGCCGGCCGAACTACCGCAGCTGGCTGCCGCCGTGGAAGCCGGCCATGTCGGCGACGACCACATCGAGGCGGTCTGCACCGGCATCGACCTGCTGCCCGCGGCGCTGGCCCACAAGAAAGACACCTGCGAGCGCATCCTGGTGCGCCACGCAACAAATGAAGACGCCTCGTTCGTCAAAAATCTCGGCAAGGACATCGCCGCGCACCTCAACCTCGACACCGTCTTCGACGAGCAGGACCGCAGACGCTACAGCGGACTGACACTCGGCCGGCAACGCGCCGACGGTATGAGCTACCTATCCGGCTGGGTCGACCCCGAACTGCGCGGCTACATCGAAGCAGGCAACGCAGCCGTGCGACCCGGCCGCCACCGGCCCGCCGACCCTCAACCCGCGACGGACAGCCGTCCCGACCACGTCGACAACGGTGAATCAGAGTCGAATGCCGACGACCTCGACAACCCCGGCCCAGACTCCGACGCTGAGGACGTCGCGACCACCCCCGACTCAGACCCAGTGGCCGAGCACGCCGAGAATGCCGAAACCGGGCACGTCGAAGTGACGCCCGACCCGCGCAACGCTCGCCAACGCCTACACGACGCACTCAAACTCGGCATGAGAGCGGGTATCTCCTCGGGCGCCTACGGGCAGCATCGCGGACTGCCGGTCACCGTCATCATCACCACAACGCTGGCCGAACTCGACCAAGCCGCACATGCCGTCAACGATCCGTCGATTCCAATGCCACCACCGGCGCGCACCGGCGGCGGTTCCTCATTGCCGATGCGCGATCTGCTCCGCATGGCCACCAACGCAATTCACTACCTGGCAGTGTTCGACGACCACAGCAACCGGCCGCTGTACCTCGGCCGCACCAAACGCATCGCTTCAGCCGACCAACGCATCATCTGCTACGCCCGCGATCGCGGCTGTACAAGGCCGGGCTGCACCCAACCCGGCTACCACTGCGAAGTCAACCACCAGCCGCCCTGGGCCGCCGGCGGACGAACCGACGCCGACTGCCTCTACTTCGACTGCGGACCCGACCACACCCTCATCAGCAAAGGTCTCCTTCAGACGAAAGTCACCGACACCGGCAGGCTGGCCTACAGCGACGGCGCCGGCCCATTCGAAGTCAACCTTGCACATCACCCGAACGAACTACTCGCCGAACTCTACAAAGACGACGAGAAGAACTAACGGCTGATAAGGACAGCCAGGTTGCGGATGGTCTTGGCGCACACACGCTTTCGGATTGGCAGTGAGCGTCAAGCACCATGGCGCGTCGGCTGCTCGTGCCGTTCGCGGCTAGCGCGAAGCAATGAGCGTGCCGTCGAGGACGACGACCGCCTGGCCGGTGAGGTGCACGCGGTCGCCGTGGATCGAAGTGCGCACGAGGCCGCCGCGGGCCGAGGCCTGCAGGCCGGTGAGGTCGCCGCGACCGAGGCGCTCCGACCAGAACGGCGCGAGCGCCGTGTGGGCGCTGCCCGTGACCGGGTCCTCGGGGATGCCGTCGGCCGGGGCGAAGAAGCGCGACACGAAGTCGTAGCCGTCGCCCGGGTCGGCGGCGGCCGCGGTCACGATGGTGCCGCGGATGCCGCCGCCGCGGGCAATGCGGGCGATTGCGCCGAGGTCCGGGGTGACGGAGTGGACGGCCGCCTCGTCATCGACCAGGGCGATGAGGTCGCCGAGGGCGCCGGTCGAGAACGTCGCCCGCGGGGTGACGCCGAGCGCGTCCGCGAGGCCGTCGGGCGCGGCGACCTCGGTGGTCGGCGCGGCGGGGAAGTCGAGCGTGATCGTCCCGTCGTCGGAGGTATGGGCGACGAGGACGCCGCTGCGGCTCGCGAAGCGGATGGTGCCCGCCGCGCCGCGGTCGCAGTACATCGCGTGGGCGGTCGCGAGAGTCGCGTGGCCGCAGAGGTTTGTCTCGACCTCAGGCGTGAACCAGCGCACCGCCCAGTCGGCCTCGCCACCGTCGCTCAGCGGATGGGCGAACGCCGTATCGGCGAGATGCATCTCCGCGGCCACCTGCTGCATCCACGCTTCGTCGGGCCACGTGTCGGCGTCGTCAAGCAGGCAGACCGCCGCGGGGTTGCCGCCGAACGGCCGGTCGGTGAACGCATCGATGATCCGGATCCGCATGGGCCAACTCTAGGCCCGCGCGGCCGCTCAGTAGTTGTTGCAGGTGCTGGCGATCTGCATGATAGATCCGATGTACTGCTGCCCCATGGGGGTGCTCTGTATCCGCTGGACCATTTGCTGGCGCTGATCCACCGGCGAGGCGAGGAAGCTGCTCAGCATGGACGCCGCCATCGGTTCCTCGGCGAACTCATTGGCAAGATCGGGCCGTTGCTCGTTGAGCGCCGCCATGACCTGCGAATAGCTGCACGTGGTGTTGATGAGCGGGCCCATATCGGGTTGTGCGGACGCGACCCCGACCCCAGTGGTCAACGACAACGCCAGACCGCTAAGCGCGACAACCAGTTTCGTCGACGACAGCTTCACCATTTTCGCAACCCCTCCAACTTGCACACAGCCCGCTGGGTGGCGACGAGATCCGTCCAGCAAAGTGCCTCTTTGGTGGACGCTAGCAGATTCGCCAGCGCTCTGAGTTTCACCCGTGAAAACACCGGGGAACGTGAAGTGCTAACGGCGACGGCGCGACCGCAGATAGTCGCCGACCACCGCGGCTCCCAGCCCGTCCAGGTCGGGCACCACGACGCGCCCTTCGACCCGCCGCGCGACCTGGTCGATGAACCTGGCCAGGCCGGGGTCGTTGCCGAGCCGGAAGATCGTCACCTGCGCGCCGAGTCGGGCCATGTCGTCGAAGCCCTTCACGGTGTGGGCGATCGTCCGTGGATGCGGTGGGTAGTCGAAGAACACCGACGTGCTGCCGTCACCGTCTCCGTATCCCTCCAGGTGTGCGGTCGGTTCGCCGTCCGTGACGACCAGGACAACAGGCTGCGCATTGGGATGGCGGCGCAGATGCCGTCCCGCCAGCGCGAGCGCGTGGTGCAGGTTGGTGCCCTGCTCGTACACGCCTTCCAACCCCGTCAGTTCCGCGGGTGACACGGTCCGCGCATACCGGCCGAAGGCGATGATCTGCAACGCATCCGAACGGAATCGGGTGCTGACCAGATGGCTGAGCGCCAGCGCCGTACGCTTCATCGGCAGCCAGCGGTTCTCCATCACCATCGAGAACGAGGTGTCCACCAGCAGGGCCACCGCCGCCTGCGCACGGGTCTCGGTCTCCGACACCTCGACGTCCTCGACCGTGATGCGCAGAGGCGGCTCCGCCACACCCGTACCCGCCTGCCGCAGAACGGTATTCGTCAGCGTACGGGTGACGTTCCACGGCTCGGTGTCGCCGAACTGCCACGGCCGCGTCGCACCCGTCAGCTCACCGGCCGCCCCGGCCCGCCGCGTCTCCCGTTCCCCGTGCCGGCCCGAAAGCTGCTGGGCCACATCACGCAACGCCGTCTGCCCGAGTTGGCGCATGGCCTTCGGCGACAGCCGCCACTGCCCGTCGGATCCCCGGTCCAGGAAGCCCTGATTCACCAGAGCCTTTTCCAGCTCGGACAGTGTCTGCGCGTCGATGGCGGCCTCCGGGCCGAGCTGGCGGGCCAGCGCCTCGAGGTCGACATCGTCCATCGTCGCGCCTGCGTAGCTCTGCGACAGCGCCTCCGCGAGCTGTTCGAGCTCGGCGATGTCCGACATCGCCTGCGTGCCCTCGCCCATGCCGAGCGGGTTGTCGCCGGAGAAGCGCGACGAGCCGTTCCAGTCCTCGCCCGGCCTGGCCGCCTGCAGGTGTCCGTCGAGCCGGTTGAGCGCATTCATCAACGACGGCGAGCCGAATGCCTGCTGCGCCAACGCATCCAGCTCGGCGCGCTGGTCGGCGGACAGGCTGTTGCGGAACCGCTGCGCCGCCGCGGCACGTTGGGCCAGCGAATCCAGCAGCTCGTCCACGTTCCGCGGATTCTCCGGGAAGAACTCGCCGTGCTTCTTCATGAAGTCGTCGAAGTCCTGCTGAGTGTCCTCGCCACGGGAATGCTTGTCCAGCAGGTCATTCAGATCATCGAGCATCTCGTTGACGCGCTGACGGTCCTCGTCGGTGGCGTTCTCCAACGCCTGCTTCATCCCGGCGAATCGCTGGTCGAGCATCTCGCGGCCGAGCAGATCCTTGATCTGGTCGTACTTCTCGCGCGCCTCGTCGCTGCGCCACTCGTAGTCGGACAGCTCCTGCACGGCCTTGGCCGGGGACGGCGGCAGCGACTCGATCCGCATCTCCTGGAAGCGGGCGTCGTCGTCGAGTGCGCGTGCCAGCTCCTTGCGCTCGGCCAGCACCGCCTCGTCGAGCAGCTTCTTGATCTCCTGCAGGGTGCCGTCAAGGTTGTTGCGAGCCAACAGCTCCCGGCGACGACGGTTCGCCTCGGCGGCCAGCTTGTCGGCGCCACGCATGTTCTGGGTACCGCGCCGCAGCAGCTCCTGCATCGCGCGACGCGGCGACGAGCCCTCCATCACGTCCTGCCCGATCGCCTCCAGCGCCTCGCGCAGGTCGACCGGCGGCGCCAGCGGGTCAGGGCCGCCGGTGTAGCCGGAGTAACGGGACGAGCGCCCGTGGCCTCTAGCCATAGACCGTTTCGCCCTCTCCGGACACCTTGTCGATCCGCTTCGCCAAATACAGTGCCTCCAAAGCCAATTCGACGGCGGACGCCCGCTCGCCGTCGGACTTTGCGCCGAGCTTCTTCTGCACCTGGGCGATCGCGGGCACCTCGGGCACCGCTGCAAGCACGTCGCGCGCCGACACCCGCTCGCCGGTCGTCACCGCCGTACCGCCTTCGATCGCGACCACAAGCGGCCCGACGTCGATACCGCCGAGCAGCCGCTGCGCGGTGTCCGCCGTCGCGCGCCGCAGCAGGTGCTCGAGCACCGCCTGCTCACGGCCCTCCTCGCCGGACTCGAATTCCAGCTTGCCGCGCAGCACGTCGATCACCGTGCCGAGGTCGACCACGCGCGCCACCGGATCCTGCTCGCCGAGGATCGCCGAGCGGTGCCGCGCCGCCGCCGCGACCGTCTCCGCGGCCGCGATCGCGAACCGTGCCGACACACCGGAGCGCTGGTCGACCGAGCTCGACTCGCGCAGGAGCCGCGCGAAGCGGCCCAGGATCTGCAGCAGGTACTCCGGCACCGTCGCGGCCAGATGCGCCTCCTGCTTGATGACGCCGACCTCGGCGGCCAGCTCCAGCGGGTAGTGCGTGCGGATCTCGGCGCCGAACCGGTCCTTCAGCGGGGTGATGATGCGCCCGCGGTTGGTGTAGTCCTCCGGGTTGGCGCTGGCGACGACGACCACGTCGAGCGGCAACCGCAACGTGTAGCCGCGCACCTGGATGTCGCGCTCCTCCATCACGTTGAGCATCGACACCTGGATGCGCTCGGCGAGGTCGGGCAGCTCGTTGACCGCGACGATGCCGCGGTGCGCCCGCGGGATCAGGCCGTAGGCGATGGTCTCCGGGTCGCCGAGGCTGCGGCCCTCGGCCACCTTGATCGGGTCGATGTCGCCGACCAGGTCGGCCACGCTGGTGTCCGGGGTGGCCAGCTTCTCGAAGTAGCGCTCGCTGCGGTGCCGCCACTCGATGGGCAGATCGTCGCCCGACTCTCCGGCCCGCCGGATCGACTCCGGCGTGATCGGTGTGTACGGGTGCTCACCGAGCTCGGCACCCGCAATCACCGGCGTCCACTCGTCGAGCAGGCCGGACAGCGCGCGCAGCAGCCGCGTCTTGCCCTGACCGCGTTCGCCGAGCAGCACGACGTCGTGGCCGGCGATCAAGGCCCGCTCCAGCTGCGGAAGCACGGTGTCCTCGAAGCCCAGGATGCCGGGCCACGCGTCGCGGCCCTCGGCCAGCGCGGCCAGCAGGTTCTCGCGGATCTCGTCCTTGACGCCCCGCTCGCGATGGCCGGAAGCACGCAGCTCACCGACGGTCCGGGGCAGATCATTAGATGGGGTCACTACTCCACGCTACGACTGCTCGTCGAGTGCGGCAGACCGAAGGCTGACCTCTTGCCCGGCGAGCAGACGCAAAGTCGCCCATTTGCGGTCGAAATTGTGCGAGTTTGCGTCTCCTCGCGAGGGAAAAGCTAGGCGTCGGACGGCGGGAGCATCTGGAAGCCGGTCAGAATCGTCTCGGCGTCGCGCTTGAATGTCGGGTTGTCGGGGTCGACGCTCTGCACCGTCATCGTCATCGCGTACGTCGAGTCCTCGGTGTGCATCACCGCGGTCAGCACCCTGGCCGGATGCGGCGGCAGAATGCCGAGCTGCGGCGTGGTGTAGTCGATGGTCTCGGCGGGCAGCTCACAAAGAGTGGTCTCGCTGGCGCGCACATTCGTCGCCCCGACTCCGGACTCCAGCGCGTCCTGCTGAGCGTCGAACACCTCTCGCGGCTCGGCGATACCCGGATGGCTTTCGAGCGTGACCACCGCCGTCGGCGCGAATCCGTCCTTGACCAAGGCCTCGTTGCGCATCGTGAACCGGATCAGCTCGGAGTCCATCATCGTCACCCGCTCCCACCCTTCGGGCTGAGGGATCTTCATCACGGGCTCTTCGGCGGTGCGATCGGGAATCGGTGTCATCGGCGCGTCGACCGACGTGCAGTCCGACGCGGTCGCACCGGCCTTGCCCATATCGGGGGCGGCGACCACGCGGGCGTCGTCGACCACGCGGGTGCAGGCCGTGCCAAGCACAATCGCCGTGGCCCCGAGGACCACCGTCGCCGCACGCGCAGCCATCGTCATGGCGGCAACCTATCAGTGGGCGAAGTGGCGCGCCCCGGTCACATAGAGCGTCACACCGGCCTTGGTGGCCGCCTCGGTGACCAGTTCGTCGCGCATGGACCCGCCGGGATGCACGATCGCCTTCACCCCGGCGTTGGTCAGCGTCTCCAGCCCGTCGGGGAACGGGAAGAACGCATCGGACGCGGCCACCGCGCCGCGCACCCGGTCGCCGCCGCGTTCCACCGCCAGCCGCGCGGCGTCGACGCGGTTCACCTGACCCATACCGACGCCGACGGTGGCCCCGTTTGCGGCGACGACGATCGCATTGGACTTCACCGCGCGGCAGGACCGCCACGCGAAGACGAGGTCGGCGAGCGTCGCCGGGTCGGCGGGCTCACCGGTGGCCAACGTCCAGTTCGCCGGATCGTCGCCCGCCGCGTCGAGCGCGTCGCGCTGCTGCAGCAGCAGGCCGCCGCTGATCGGCCGCGTCTCGATGCCCCCCACCAACGGCTCCGACGCCACCAGAACGCGGATGTTCTTCTTGCGCGCAAGCACTTCCACCGCGCCGTCTTCGTAGGCGGGCGCGATGATCACCTCGGTGAAGATGTCGGCGACGGTCTCGGCCATCTCGACGCTGACCGCGGTGTTGGTCGCGATGACGCCGCCGAACGCGCTCAGCGGGTCGCATTCGTGCGCCTTGCGGTGGGCATCGGCGACTGACTCCGACGAGATGGCGATGCCGCACGGGTTCGCGTGCTTGATGATGGCCACACAGATCTGCTCGTGGTCGAAGGCGGCCCGCCACGCGGCGTCGGCGTCGGTGAAGTTGTTGTAGGACATCTCTTTTCCGTGCAATTGCTCGGCCTGCGCCAGACCGGGCCAGGCCGCGTCGTCGCGGTAGAGCGCCGCCTGCTGATGCGGGTTCTCCCCGTAGCGCAGCACCCCGGTCCGACGCCACGTCCCGCCGTACCAGGCGGGCAGCTTCTGCGCAGGCTCCTCAGGCGCCAGCGTCTCCCCCATCCAGCTCGCGACGGCCACGTCGTATTCGGCGGTGTGGCGAAACGCCAACGACGCCAAGATCTTCCGCTCCGCGAGCGTGAACCCGCCTGCGCGGACCGCCGCCAGCACTCCGTCGTAGCCGAGCGGATCGACCACCACGGCCACACTGGGGTGGTTCTTCGCCGACGCCCGCACCATCGACGGGCCGCCGATGTCGATCTGCTCGACGCATTCGTCGACGTCGGCGCCGGAGGCGACCGTCTCGCTGAACGGATACAGGTTGGCCACAACGAGATCGAACGGCTCGATGCCGAGCTCCGCCAGCGCGGCGGCGTGCTCGGGTTTGCGAAGGTCGGCCAGCAGCCCCGCGTGCACACGGGGATGCAGCGTCTTGACCCGGCCACCGAGCACCTCGGGAAACCCGGTGAGCTCCTCCACCGGCGTCACCGGAACACCGGCGGCCGCAATGGTTTTGGCAGTAGACCCGGTCGAGACGATGGCGACGCCCGCGTCGTGCAGACCCTTGGCCAGTTCGGGCAGGCCGGTCTTGTCGTAGACGCTGACCAACGCCCGTCGAATCGGCCTGCGCCCGTCGCTGTCCGTCATCCGATGACTGCCTTTCGTCCAGTCCAGGTCACGCCGTCCGTTGCCAGCGCGGCCAGGACATCCACCAACAGTCTGCGTTCGACGACCTTGATCCGCTCATGCAGGGTGGCTTCGTCGTCGTCGTCGAGCACCGGGACGGGCTGCTGGGCCAGCAGCGGCCCGGTGTCGGTGCCCGCGTCCACCAGATGCACGCTGCAGCCGGTCACCTTGACGCCGTAGGCCAGCGCGTCGGGTACGGCGTGCGCGCCGGGAAAGGCAGGCAGCAGCGCGGGATGCGTATTGAGTATCCGGCCGATGAAGCGCGAAAGAAACGTCGGGCCAAGGATTTTCATGAAACCGGCCGACACGATCAGATCGGGCTCGTGCGCGGCCGTCGCGTCGGTGATGGCCGCGTCCCACGCGTCGCGATCGGGGTAGTCGCCCAGCCGCACCCGGTAGCTCGGCAGCGCGGCCGCCGACGCCGACCTCGACGGCGCGGCAGTCGCGGTCGACGCCGACGGCGACGATGCGGGCCGGATAGTCGCCGACCGCCGACTCGAGCAGGGACTCCAGCAGCGAACCGGTGCCCGACGCCAGCACCACCACCCGCGCCGGTGCGCTCGGGGGCACACGGAGGGGTTGCTGCACGCGACGAGCCTAATCGTCGGCCGGGCGTCGCTGGTCGCCAATGGGGCCCGGCGTGGCGTCGTCGTCGTCGATGTATTCCAGGTCTTCGGGATCGGGCAGGTCGTCGTCGAAGTCGGGCGGCAAGGCGCGGGCGATCGCGGCCGGCTCATCTTCCTCAGGCTCGAGCCGAGGTTCAGGCTCGAGCTGAGGTTCAGGCTCGGGTTCGGGCTCGGGCTCGGGTTCCGGCTCAGGCTCGGGCTCGAAGGCCGGCTCGAAATCGGGTTCCTCGTCGCGCGGCTCAGAGTCACTGTCTTCGTCGAGATCGACGTTTTGGCGAGAACTACTCGTACTTTTTCGCCCAAACGTGAGTTTGGGCGTACGAAGCGAGTCGGGGGTGGCGGCCTTGGGCGTGCGGGCGATACCGCCCGCCATCGCCAACGTCAGCCCGCCGATCCCCACGAACCACAGGAACACCGCAGGCCCGAACGTGGCCTGGTCCACCCCGACGTGGCCGAAGTTGCCCAGCTGGCCGCCGCCGGCGTAGCCGAGCAGCGCCATCGTCGCCGCGGCGAGCGCCGATGCGATGACGAGCTTGCCCAGCGCGGGCAGCAGCGGCAGCGGCCGTCGTCCGCACTGCTGGCCGACCACCACGGCGGACGCGGCCCCGACGATCAGCAGGGCCACCCATATCGGGCCGAGCGGAGGCGTCGGCACCGCCGCAAGCACCGGCAGCGCCGGGATGTCGCCGCCGAACACGGTGAACGAACTGAACGTCGCGATCCCGACGTGGGCGCTGGACCCCACCGCGACGGCGGAGGTACCGACGATGACGTTGGGCGCATAGAGCACCGACAACACCGACAGGCTGAACTGGCCGAAGACCGAGTCGGTGATCGCGTACAGCTCGTGCATCGTCGACCAATGGACCACCAGCGACAACGCCGTGACCGCTCCCGACAACCCGAACAGCGCCAGCACCCCGGCGACCGCGGGCCGCCCGGCATCGGCCACCCACCTCGGCAGGCCGGCCGCGGTCACCAGCCGTCTGCCCGCACGGGACCCGACGCCGATCGCGGCGCCGATGGCGTGCACGGCCAGCACCCCGGAGAACGCCCGCAGCGCATTGGGGGTCTGCAGCTCGGTCAGCACCGACGAGGCGTCGTGGATGACGGCCAGCGAGATGGCGGCGATCAGCAGCGGACCGCCCAGCGCCGACGCGACGATCCACCGGATGACGAACCAGGACCCTTGCGGCGGGGTGGCGGCCGCCGTGCTGCGCGCGGTGCCCCACACCATCGCCAGCACCGGCAGCAGCGGCATCACGCCCAGCTCACGGCCACCGATCGAGACGGGCACCTGGTGCACGCCCAGCCACATGCTGGCGATCGCGCCGGACGCACCGAACATGTCGCTGTTCGCGATGAGCAGCTGTAGCAGCACCACCGCGGCGATGATGACCAGCGCCACCACCGACGGGCCGAAGGCAACCCGAAACAGGTCGCGAGCCTGGCGACTGCCTACCGACCTGTTCTCCACCACTAGCGGTATAGCAGTTCTTTGCTCGCGCGCGCGGGATTCACGCGCGCGAGGCCCGGATTATGACGGCGAGTTGCCGGACTGATTCGACGAAGACGAAGACGACGACGAAGACGACGACTGCGGCTGCGGCTGCGAGGGGGTTTGGCCGGTCGGCGCCGAGTGCGAAGCCTGCGGCTGGCTGTAGGTCGGGAAACCGGTCGGCGGGGTCGGCGGGCCGCTCTGCTGGCCGATCGCTGAGTAGCCACCGCTGGCCGACGATCCGCCCGTGTAGCCGCCGTACTGGCTCGGGTAGGGCTGACGCTGCTGCGGTCCACCCTGGTGCTGCGCGTGCTGGCCGTAGTACTGGTTCGGGCCGCCGTACTGGCCGTACTGCGGCTGCTCGTACTTCGGCTTCGGCACCGGCGCCGAGATGATGCCCGCGTCGAGCAGCAGGGCGCCGATAGCCACCGCGGCCTGCACGAACGTCAAGACGATGACGACGTACAGCGCCCAGCCGAGGCTGACGCCGTCCGGGGTCTGGATGATCTCGGCGAGCACGAGCAGAAACGACAGCACGGCCACCGCCGCGATGATGCCCACGGGAGCCTTCTGCCTGGGCAGCAGGCTGGCCGCGGCGATCAGCGCGGAGAGGAGCGAAGCGACGACGGCGAGACCGAGCCCAAGCGACGTGCCGGTGGCGCTGCCCAACTGCGGGAAGTCGGTGCTCTCGATCTTGAACTGGGGGCCGAAGCTGAACAGATACACGAGCAGACCGAGTACCGCGACGGCGGCGAGCAGGGTGAACGGCAGTTTGCTCGGACCAGCGGCGGCCGCTGTCGAGGCGGGCGCCTGCGCCGACGGCTGCTCGACCTTGCCGAACTGCTGGGTCGGGGCGCTGAACTGAGTGGTCGGCTGCTGGCTGGGTGGGGGATATCCGGAGCTGCTGGGCGGGTAGGTCATGACCTCTCCTGCTTTTGGTTGAGCGCCGCTCCCCGCGACGCTGCGTCGGAACGCCGTTCACGAATTCGCGAACGCGGACCGGATGAGCGATTCCACTCCACGCTAGCGCACCGCGCGTTATGCAGGCACAAGCACGGGAGCGTCAGCCCACTTCTCCTCCGCGTTCTCGATTTCGCGGACCAACGGCAGCACCCGGCGATCCGAAGTACTCGATCTCCTCCTGGAAGTGCAGGAAGCCACCGAGGATCAGGTCGATACCCCGTTTGCGGTACGCCGCAATGCGTTCCGCGATCTGCTCGGGTGTGCCGATCAGTTGTGTGCGGAACCCGTCGTTGTACTGCACCAAGTCCTCGAACGACGAGTCGGCCCACATACCGCGCTTGTCTGCGGTCGAGTTGCCAGCCTGTTGTACGGCGGCTTTGAACCCTTCCACAGCCGGCCGGTTGGCCTTGTCGACGATTTCGCGGAGGGTGTCGCGCGCCTCGGCCTCCGTATCGCGGGCGATGATGAAGCCGTTCAGCCCGAACTTCACCTCGCGGCCAACGTCGCGCGCGTGGCTACGCACGTCGACGATTTGCTCGGTCACCCCGTCGAAATCCTTGCCGTTGGAGAAGTACCAGTCGGCGTGGCGGCCGCCGTTGCGCCGCGCCGCCGTCGAGTTGCCGCCCTGGAATATCTCCGGGTTGGGCCGCGCGGAGGTGTTGAGCGGCTTGGGCTTGAGGGTGAAGTCGTGGATGCGGTAGAAGTCGCCGCGGAAATCGACGTCGTCCTCGGTCCAGATCTTGCGCAGCACCTGCAGGAACTCGGCGCTGCGGCGGTACCGCTCGTCGTGTTCGAGCCACGGCTCGCCGAGGTGGGTGAACTCGTCGCGGAACCAGCCCGACACCACGTTGACGGCGAACCGGCCGTTGCTCAGGTGGTCGGCGGTGGCGCCCAGCTTCGCCAGCACCGCCGGCTGCCACAGCCCGGGGTGGACGGCGGCGATCACCTTGAGCCGTTGGGTGGCCAGCAGCAGCGCCAGGCTGAAGCTCGTGGACTCGTGCTGGTACTCGGCGCCGTAGCTGGCCTCGTAGCGCACCTGGGACAGCGCGTAGTCGAAGCCGTTGTTCTCCGCGGTCTGGGCGAGCTTGACGTTGTAGTCGTAACCCCAGTCGGTGCGCTGCTCGATGTCGCTGGTGACCAGTCCCCCGCTGACATTGGGCACCCAGTACGCGAATTGGACGTGGTCTGCGATGCGTTCAGTCGTCATGGTGTGCCATCACAACAAAGCGGATGGCAAACGTCGCGGGTAACGCTCTCGCTGAAGGAAAGTGCTCAGACCTCGACGATCGGCGTGGCCGGGATTCCGTTGAATCGCGACGACGTCACGGAGGTGTAGGCACCCATCAGCGGGCTGACGACCACGTCGCCGACGTTCAGGGTCGGCATCGGGTAGTCGCGGGCGATGACGTCGGCGCTGTCGCACGTCGGCCCGGCCAGCGTCACCGGCTCGTAGCCGGTCACGCCGTCGACGACCTCATGCAACGCGAGGATCGGCGGGTGCACGTCCTCCGTCATCACATTCGAATAGCTGCCGTAGATCCCGTCGTCGAGGTAGTGCCACTGGCGACCGTCACGCACAGCGCTGCCGACCACGCTGGTCAACAACGTCATGCAGTCGGCCGCCAGGAAGCGGCCTGGCTCTGCGAGCAACGTGAACTCGTCACGATGGTCGCCGAGCACCTCGTCGACGACGGCGCCGATGGCGTCGATCGCAGGCATCGGCTCGCGGTAGCTGACAGGGAAGCCACCGCCGATGTCGATGATTCGTGTTGGCACACCGAGTGTTTCGTCGATGTGGGTGATGAGCTCGAGGGTGTCGCTGAGCGCTTCGCGGTACGGCTCGACGGTTGTTCCCTGGCTGCCGACGTGGAAGCTGAAGCCGGCGAAGCGGACCCCGGTGGCCAAAACGTGCTTGACGACGAGTTCCGCGTCGGCGGGATCGACGCCGAACTTCGTCGACAGATCCGACTTCGCCGACGGGTTGCGGAACGCGAGCCGCACCAGGACGTCGATGTCGGCGGGCAGGTCGGCGAACTTATGCGCCTCCATCGGATTGTCGACGACGAAGGTGCGAACGCCTGCGATGTAGGCGTGGTCGATGTCGGTGAGCTTCTTGATCGGGTTGGTGTTGATGCACCGGTCGATGGGAAGGCCAAGCGCGCCAATGAGATCGACCTCAGCCCTCGTTGCCACGTCGAAGCCGCAGCCGCTGGCGGCGACGGCCCGCAGCACCGCCGGATGAGGCAACGTCTTCACCGCGTAGTGCAGGCCGAACCCGCGAAGGTGGGACTTCAGCAGCCGGCACTGCTCGACGACACGGTAGGGATCGAGCACGAGCAGCGGTGTGCCGTGCTGGGCGACGAGCGCGCGCCAGCCCTCGGTGTCGGACCTCGCTCGCAGCGCGTCATGCATTTGCGACCGCAGGGACGGATTCACCGTCGACCTCCTCGATCGTTTGACGGCGTCCCGCCAAAAGGCCCGTGAAGCGCTCGTAGCTGAAGATCGCCAGGGCGTAGAAACCGATGTCGGAGACCAACTTTCCGAAGATCCAGCCGGCCACGACGTTGTCGAAGATCATCGGCCCGAAGTAGTAGGCCAGCGGCCGGATCGCGATGCTGTCGATCAGTTCGGCGGGGCCGAACTCGATCGCGACGCTGCGGAACGCGAACAGGTTGGCGACCACGAGCCGCGTCGCCGTCGGTCGATCGTTGTGCTCGCGGTACGCCCAGCGGACCGCGCTCGTGTAGGCGGCCGCGTAGTAGCCGACCGAAGCGCCGACGGTCGCGGTGATCGCGGCGGCGGCCATCGAACCGGTGACCCAGTAGGCAACGACGGCGCCGCCGAGCTCGCCGACCGTGCCCGCGATCTCACACGGCAGGTAGCGGCGAACCCACTCCATCAGTTTCTGACGGGTGGTGCGGCCTGCCTTCATACCTTGAAGTGTTCGGGCTCACGGCGAACACGTCGCGAGTAGGGCACTACCCCATTCGGTCGGGCTGCGTCCTCGGTGTCAGACGACTTTTTAGATCGCGACGCCGATCAGCACCACGGCACCGATGACGAAAGGAGTGACACGACGTGGAAGACGACCGCGCCTATCGCTACGCGTGTGCGGTTTGCGGGCGGGCCAGCAGATTCGCGAAGCGCTCGTAGCTGAAGATGGCCATCACGTAGAAGGCGATATCGGCGACGATGCTGCCGACGACCCAGCCGACCGCAACATTGCCCAGCACGAACGGGCCAAGGTAGAGCGCGATCGGCCTGATCACGATGCTGTCGATCGCCTCGGCGGAGCCGAATTCGACGGCGATGCTGCGGATGGCGAGGACGTTGGCGACCACCACCCGTTTCGGCCGGTTCAGCCCGGCGTGCGCGCGATACGTCCAACGCACCCCGTTGATGTATGCCGTCGCGTAGTTAGCCGACCGAGGCGCCGATCGTGCCCGCGATCACGGCGGCGGCATACGAACCTGTCAGGTAGTAGGTCGCCGCGGCTCCGCCCAATTCGCCGACCCAGCCCGCGAGCTCATTGGGCAGGTATCGCCGCACCCATTCGACGGCCTTGCGGCGGAGTCGACGTTGAGTCCCCATGCTTGGGACTTTGGCCGCGCGCCGCCGCGGGCGCACGCGTAGTTCACTACGCCACGAAAAGGAGCACCACACCGGTCGCGATGACCAGCACCACCGCCAGCGCCACCAGCGCCCACGTGACGCGGCGCAGCGTCGACGCACCGACACCCACCGTGCGTACCGAAAGCCGGCCCGAGCGGTCGCAGTCGATGACCAGCCGCCGCCACGGCCTGCCATGTTCTGCGGCCCATTGCTGATGTAAAGCGATGTCCCGCAACGCCTCCGGCGGCACAGCAAGCTTCACCGGCTCGGATTCCGATACCGTGTCGACGGTGGCGGACGCTTCCGCAAGCGCGAACTCGGCGTGCAGACTCACCCAGTCAGGCGGAGCATCAGCGGCCATCGTCGAGACCGCAGCCCTGACAAACCGCCGTTGTTCGTTCGACACCCCCCGACCCGCGGTCACAGAAACACCATGTCACACCGTTTCGGCACCCCGCCCTTGCCCGCCAGACTGGAACACGTTCTAATTCTGGGTATGGACTACGGGCTTGTTCTGTTCACCAGCGATCGCGGGATCAATCCGGCGGCGGCGGCCAAACTGGCCGACGACCACGGGTTCAAGACGTTCTACGTGCCCGAACACACCCATATCCCGATCAAGCGGGAGGCCGCTCACCCCACCACCGGCGACGAGTCGCTGCCCGACGACCGCTACATGCGCACCCTCGACCCGTGGGTGTCGTTGGGCGCCGCGTGCGCGGTGACCTCGCGGGTGCGGCTGTCGACGGCCGTCGCATTGCCCGTCGAGCACGACCCGATCACGCTGGCCAAGTCGATCGCCACACTCGACCATCTTTCCGGTGGCCGTGTCAGCCTAGGCGTCGGATTCGGTTGGAACACAGACGAACTCGCTGATCACAACGTTCCTCCGGGTCGGCGTCGCACCATGCTGCGTGAGTACATCGAGGCCATGCGCGCGCTGTGGACCGAGGAGGAAGCCGAATTCGACGGCGAGTTCGTCAAGTTCGGGCCGTCATGGGCGTGGCCGAAGCCCGTTCAGGCCCATATTCCGGTGCTGGTCGGTGCGGCGGGCACGGAGAAGAACTTCAAGTGGATCGCCCGGTCGGCCGACGGCTGGATCACCACGCCACGCGATTTCAACATCGACGAGCCGGTCAAACTGCTGCAGGACACCTGGGCCGCCGCGGGCCGCGACGGCGCGCCGCAGATCGTGGCGCTGGACTTCAAACCCGACCCCGAGAAGCTCGCGCACTGGCAGGAGCTCGGCGTCACCGAGGTGCTCTTCGGGCTGCCCGACAAGCCCGAGGATGAAGTCGGCGCCTATGTCGAGCGGCTCGCGGGCAAGCTGGCCGCGCTGGTCTGAGCCTGTCTCAGTAATTCCACGAACGCCTGGGCCGCGGCGTCGACGCCGTCGTCGTCGTTGGTGGCGACCAGGTCGAGCAGCAGCCCACGCGTGACCGCCAGCCCGAGTCGCACGAACGCGGGATCGGCGCTTCCGCCCGACTTCGCGTCCACCTCGGTCAGCCAGGACTCGACGGCGCCGGGCAGCATGCGCGCGAAGGGCTGCTCGCCCTGCGCGCCGCGCGCATAGCACTCGTAGAAGAGCCGCTCGAACGGCCGCAGCTCGGGCCTGCGGACGTCCGCCCACATGGCGGCCATCGCATCGGCCGGCTCGGTGGCGGCGTCGGGCAGAACGGACATCTGCCGACGCTCGATCTCGTCGACGATCGTCAGCAGCAGTTCGTCGCGAGATCCGAAGTGGTGCAACAGCATTCGGTGGCTGGTGCCGACCGCATCTGCGATATGACGAAGTGAGCGGTCGCCGATGCCGCCGTCGGCGAATGCGTCGATGAGAGCGTCGAGCAGGACTCCGGCGCCGCTCGACGTCAGGAGGTCGAGCCACGCAACTGCTCGCTGCGCGCCTTGAGGCCCTGCGCCTCGAGCTCGAGGTAGCGCTTGGTGGTGTTGCGCATCATCCTGGCGACCAGCGAGCCGACCGGGCCCTGCTGATCGAGCCGCTGCCGGACCTTTGTCTGGCCTTCCGCCGAATGCACCTCGTGAACAGCGACGGTTCGGCCGCCGGGTGAGCGCTGCTCCCACGTCCACGACCTGCCCTCGTCGAGCGCGGTCACCTCCCACACCAGCTTGGGCAGCCGCGGCTGCTTGATCTCGAACCGCTTTCCGACCGCGAGGCCCGGGCCGTCGAGCGCCTTCAGGCTGGTCACCGACGCGGTCCAGTCAGGCCAGCGCTCTACGTCGGAGAACACGTCCCACACGAGCGGCGCGGAGGCGTCGATGTCGATGGCACTGTCGGTAATCATGTACCAGATGGTACAAGAATGGTCGGGCGGTGTGAAGTAGATGGTCGGGCGGTGTGAAGTAGTGGACGCCCCGACATTCGAGTAGTCGACTACGCGTGCCCCGCCGCGCGGCCGGAACGAGAGTCATAGGCACAAGAGCTTCCGCATGACCTAACGAGAGGAATCTCATGCCTTCCATCAGCCCGCTGATTGTCCGCATATTCGACGATCCGCACGCGAACGCCCGCAACGGCAAGCGAGGAAACCGCAACCGCTTCGAGTCCAAGGGACGCTTCGCAAAGCGTCGCGCACGATGACGCGGGCCCCGCGACGGTCGATTGACCTTCGACTGCTTGCGCGGGACTAGGCCAGGCGCGCGCGGTTGCCGTGCTCGGTAGACGTCACGACGATGTGCGCTCCGAGCGGATCGCCGTCGGACATCAATCCGACGAGATCTTCGTCTTCCGTAAGAGCCATGAACCGGGACCTGTCGGCATCGAGCCTGCCGACGATCACCCCGGTGCGCACCGGCCAGTCGTAGTGCACAGAGTAAGTCTCTACCGTCGCGGGGCCGTCAGCCGTCTCCGTCACGGAAACCGTTGGCAGCGCGGCGACCTCGTCGTTCAGCTCCATACTGCGATCAGACCGCCAATCGACCGGCAGAGTCGAGTAGATGCCCACCGAATACTTGCTCATCGTTCCGCCGTTGGCGCCGACGAAGCCGAATTTGCCTGGCTTGTCGCGCATCTCGGCCACGGTCTCGGCAATGGCGTGCAGTGAATAGCTGTTCCCGGGCCCGCCGAAATAGGGCAGCCCTCCCGTGAGCGTCAGCCCGCGCGGGTCGTCGCCGTCGATACCGAGGGCTTCGCAGACGACGAATACCGGGAACGGGAAGCAACTGTAGAGATCGAAGGTGGCGATGTCGTCGACGCCGATTTGTGCGACGCGCAACGCTTCCTGGACGGCATGAACCGCTGCCGGGCTTGCGCCCATGTCGACGCGGTCCAGCAGGCCCTGTTCGACCATGTCGGAGTGGCCGTGCACGTACACCCACTTCTCCTCGGGCACACCGAGGCGACGCGCGGCGTCCACCGACATCATCACCGCCGCGGCACCCTGGTTGACCTGGTCGCGCGCGACCAGCAGCCGCGGGTAGGGGTCGCAGATCATCCGGTTGTCGTCGGTGACGGTGACGATCTCCTCGACGGAGCGCTCGACCGGCGATGACGAAAACGGGTTCTTGGCAGCGATTTTCGACAGCGGCGCGAACAGCTCGGCCATCTGCAGGCGGTACTCGGCGACGCTGCGGCCGAGCCGGCCGCGGCGCGCGTTGTCCAGCAGTCCGTACTGCACCGCCGCGCCGGTCAACCCGTGCTTGGCGGTGTAGCGGGTGATGTACCGGTGGATCTGGTGGCCGCGATCCTCGAGCTGGCCGTCGATGTGTTCGCTGAAGTCGGGCTTGTCGTCTCGCTTCGCGAAGTAGCGGGCCGTCGACCCCGGCTCGGAGCCGATGAGCATGACGACGTCGGCCTCGCCCTTGGCGATTGCGGTGCCGAACTCGGTGACGAGCTTCTGCGGGCCCTGCCCACCGACGGGCTCGATCACCGCGCGGGCCGGCTGCACACCCAGCCGGTGCATGACCGACCGCGGGTAGTTGTTCGACTTGCCCAGCCTCGCGGGCATCGGGCCGGAGATCTCGAACTGCCGCAGGCCGACCACGGCATCGATGGCCTTGGCGACATCGTCTCCGTTGGCGCCGGTGTCTGTCAGCGCGGCCTTGGCCGCCTCGGTCGCGAGCTCCACCGACGACATGCCGCGGTAGCCGGGGTCGTCGATGTTCTCGGTGTACTGGCCGACGCCGACGAGGACCGGGGTGCGCGGGTCGACCATTACAGACCTCCTGACGACTGTTAATTCGCCAGGCTAACTGAAAACTGGAACGTGTTCCTAATCTTGCGGCGTCCGTCACACCGGCGAGCGGCCACTTTTGTACGGCGCGGGCGGCGTGTCGGCGTACAGACACGGCCGCTCGCGGTGCGGAGTGAGAAGCTAGAGGCTCTGCAGGATCTCGCGGGCCAGGTTCGCGGTTTCCGACGGGGTCTTGCCGACCTTGACGCCTGCGGCCTCAAGGGCTTCCTTCTTGGCGGCCGCGGTGCCCGACGAGCCCGACACGATTGCGCCCGCGTGACCCATCGTCTTGCCTTCGGGCGCAGTGAATCCCGCGACATAGCCGACGACGGGCTTGGACACGTTGGCCTTGATGTAGTCGGCCGCACGCTCCTCGGCGTCGCCGCCGATCTCACCGATCATCACGATGACCTTGGTCTCGGGATCCTTCTCGAACGCCTCGATGGCGTCGATGTGGGTGGTGCCGATGACCGGGTCGCCGCCGATACCGATGGCCGTCGAGAAGCCGAAATCGCGCAGCTCGAACATCATCTGATAGGTCAGCGTGCCCGACTTCGACACCAGGCCGATCGGCCCGGAGCCGGTGATGTTGGCGGGGGTGATGCCCGCCAGCGCCTCACCCGGCGTGATGATGCCCGGGCAGTTGGGGCCGATGATCCGCGTCTTCTGCCCCTTCTCGACGTTGTAGGCCCACGCATATGCGCTGTCCTGCACCGGGATTCCCTCGGTGATGACCACCAGCAGGGGGATCTCGGCGTCGATGGCCTCGATGATCGCGTCCTTGGCGAACTTCGGCGGCACGAAGACGACGGACACGTCGGCGCCGGTCTCCTTGATCGCCTCGGCGACGGTGCCGAACACCGGCAGCTCGACGTCGTTGCCGTCTTTGTCCTTGTGCGACACCGTCGTTCCGGCCTTGCGGGCGTTGACGCCGCCGAGGATCTGGGTGCCCGCCTTGAGCATGCGCGCGGTGTGCGTGGTGGCCTCGGCGCCGGTGATGCCCTGGACGATGACCTTGGAATCTTTGTTCAGGAAGATCGACATTGGTTGGCTCCCTTACTTGCTCGCCAGCTCGGCGGCTTTGTCGGCGGCTTCGTCCATCGTGCCCACCTCGGTGACGAGCGGATGGTTGGCTTCGGCCAGGATGCGGCGGCCCTCGTCGACGTTGTTGCCGTCGAGCCGGACCACCAGCGGCTTGTTCGCCTCGTCGCCCAGGATCTTGAGGGCGTTGACGATGCCGTTGGCCACCGCGTCGCAGGCGGTGATGCCGCCGAACACGTTGACGAACACGCTCTTGACCTGCGGGTCATGCAGGATGACGTCGAGGCCGGCCGCCATCACCTCCGCCGAAGCGCCGCCACCGATGTCGAGGAAGTTGGCCGGCTTCACACCGCCGTGCTTCTCCCCGGCGTACGCGGTGACGTCGAGCGTCGACATCACCAGGCCCGCGCCGTTACCGATGATGCCGACCTCGCCGTCGAGCTTGACGTAGTTGAGGTCGTGCTCTTTGGCCTTGAGCTCCAACGGATCTGTGGCGTCGCGGTCCTCGAACTCCACGTGCTCGGGGTGCCGGAAGTCGGCATTGGCGTCCAGGGTGACCTTGCCGTCCAGCGCGAGGATCTGGTCGTCGGGAGTGCGCACCAGCGGGTTGACCTCAACCAGCGTGGCGTCCTCCTTGACGAACACCTCCCACAGCTTGGCGATCGTCACCGCGGCGGCGTCGAGCACCTCGGCGGGCAGGTGGCCCTTCTCGGCGATCTCACGCGCGAACGCCTCGTCGACACCCTTCACCGCATTGACCGGCACCTTGGCCAGCCGCTCGGGCTTGGTCGCCGCGACCTCCTCGATCTCCATGCCGCCCTCGACCGAGCACATGGCCAGGTAGGTGCGGTTGGCGCGGTCGAGAAGGAAGGAGATGTAGTACTCCTCGGCGATGTCGCTGGCCTCGGACACCAGCAGCTTCTTCACGATGTGGCCCTTGATGTCCAGGCCGAGGATGTTTTGCGCGTGTGTCAACGCGTCGTCGGGGGTGGCGGCGTACTTCACTCCGCCCGCCTTGCCCCGACCGCCTGTCTTGACCTGCGCCTTCACCATCACCGGCCGGCCGATCTCCTCGGCGATCGCCTTCGCCTCGTCGGCGCTGGTGGTCACCCGACCGGGTGTGGTGGGAACGTTGTGCTTGGCGAACAGCTCCTTCGCCTGATACTCGAAAAGATCCATCAGCTCACTGTCTGTTTGACTTCTGTGTATGCACCCGACGGGCTCGGGGAAACTTTATCGACACCGGCAGAAGACCTCGGCACCGCCCACCGGTCATGTGGCAGATCTCACCGGGCGTCCAGCGTGATACAAGTCACAATCTGCATTGGAATACTCTCTCGAGTTGCCGAGAACATTGGGATTTGGTTAACGTCTACCGGTCTAGATAACGTTCCGGTCACGACGAGAAGGATATTTCAGGTTGGCGGGGCACCGTTCTTTCGAATCTCCCGATGGAGGCTCGTCGAACGCTCGCAACAGATGGGTCGATCCCGAAGCCACTGAAATCACCGACATCATTCCTTTCAATGAGTTCGGCAAGCTGTCTGACCTGGAGTTTGATCACACTTCCGCCTTCGATCGCGAGTGCCAGGTGATCCATGCACCCGAGCTCGACGACATGGCCGACAGCGACGACCTGATCCCGATGCGCCTCGTGGTGCCGTCCAAGTTCCGACCGGACGCACGCGAAGAACGCCCCTCGGCTGCCTCGCGCGGTGCGCGAAATGCAACCCACGCCTACCGCGACAGCAAGACCGACGTCAGCGACGGCGTCGCCTCCACCGACATCATCGACTTGAGCGCCCGTCGCGCCGCCCGGCACCGCAAGGAGACCGCCAGCGCGGTCAAGGGCCGGCTGATGATCGCGGCGATGGCCGCAGGCGCCACCGCGGCCGCTGCGCACTCGGTGATGAACAACTCCGAGACCACGACCACCGACACCGTGCTGGCCGCCGATCAGTCGACCATCGCGGGCGGCGCCGTCGCCGGCTCCACCGGCGGGATGCAGGTGGTGACCGTCGCGTCGGCCACCGAGGCCGTGGTGCACGCCGAGGAGATCACCAAGGCCGCCGCATTCGCCCAGGAGCGGGCCGAGCGGGAGGCCCGCCTACAGCGGCCGCTGTTCGTGATGCCGACGAAGGGCGTATTCACCTCTGGCTTCGGCTATCGCTGGGGTGTGCTGCACGGCGGCATCGACATCGCCAACTCGATCGGCACCCCGATCGTCGCCGCCGCCGACGGTGTGGTGATCGACGCGGGCCCGACCGCCGGCTACGGCGCATGGGTCAAGCTGCGGCATGCCGACGGCACCGTCACGCTGTACGGCCACGTCAACACCTGGAACGTCAGCATCGGCCAGCGCGTCTGGGCCGGTGACCAGATCGCCACGATAGGCAACCGCGGCAATTCGACCGGCCCGCACTGCCACTTCGAGGTGCTGCTGAACGGCACCGACCGCATCGACCCGGTCGGATGGCTGGCCAAACGGGGCCTCAGCCCCGGCGGCTACTCTCCGTAAGTGTGAGTGACCCGGACCTTCCTGATAAGTCCGATGACGATTCGGCTCCCCCCTCTGATGGGCTGTCTGCGCCCAAGACCGGCATCATCCGGCGTGCACCAACGGGGTCGCTGCCCATCCTCGACGAGCCGCGCACCACTCACATCAGCACCGGCAGCCACCCGGAGCAGCCGACCACGTACTTCCCGCGGGCCACGCCGGTAACGATCCGCGGGCGCCGGGGAGCGCGCCCGAAGACGGCGGTAGCGACGGCGGTCTTCGCGGTCGTCAGCGGCTGGGCCACCGCGGTCATCGCCACCGACCTGATCACCGGCTGGTGGGCGTCGGACCGGCTGTTCTGTGTCGCTGTCGGATTCCTGGCGTTGGTCTCCGCGGGGGCTCTCATCAGCGGGTTGATCGCGCTTCTGCTTCGCCGCCGGATGGCCCGACTGCTCGTGGTCGTCGGTTCGGTGATCGGGTTGATGATCTTCGCGAGCTTGTTCATCGCGGGCGCGAAGCTGGCGCCGGCGGTCTACGCGATACCCGCGCTTCCGGTGATCACGATCGTGCTCGCGCTGCTGCCGGCCACCGCGCGGTGGGCCCGCCCATAGTCGCGGTGGCACTTCTCACCGTGCCCACCTCTGAGCGAATGATTCGCTAGAACCGAAAGCCTTTCCGTTTGAGCGAAAGATTCGCTCCGAGGCGGGCATCTCGAGCCCCGCTCGGATGGGCGTTGGCCATCGGCGCCGGGCAGCGCAGGCGAGCCGCGCTTCGCGCTAGAGCTTCGATATCGGAGCGTGGTTGTGCATCAGTTTCACGCGCCCGGCACTGCCGAAGTCGATGAGCGACATGGCGGATTCGCCAATCCCGGAGACTTCCTCGACCCGCCCGAGGCCGTACTTGTCGTGGGTGACCCGGTCGCCCGGCTCCAGCACGATCAGGGCGCGCTTGCCCGCCGCGGAGCGCGTAGGTGACGGCCGCGGCGTACCCCCGAAGCGACCCGCACCGCTGACGGGCGCCGACAACGACGGCGCGGGGTCGACCCGCCGCCAGTCGATCAGCTCCTGCGGGATCTCGCGAAGGAACCGCGACTCGGGGTTGAGCATCGGCTGACCCCACGACGAGCGGACCTTGGCCCTGCTCACGTAAAGCCGTTGGCGCGCACGGGTAATGCCGACGTAGGCCAGACGCCGTTCCTCGGACAGTTCGGTGGGATCGCCGAGCGCCCGCATGTGCGGGAACATGCCGTCCTCCCAGCCGGTCACGAACACGACGGGGAACTCCAGGCCCTTGGCGGTGTGCAGCGTCATCATCGTCACCACGCCTGCGCCGTGCTCGGGCAGTTCGTCGGCGTCGGCGACCAGCGACACCCGCTCGAGGAACTTGGCCAGCACACCCGTGTCGGGTACGTCCTCGTCGTCCAGATCGGTTCCCAGCGCCTCGGCGTTCGCCAGGTCGGTGCTGAATTCGTGTGCGACGCTGACCAATTCGTTCAGGTTGTCCAGCCGCGCCAGATCCTGCGGGTCGCTCGAGGCCTCCAGCTCTGTGCGGTACCTGGTGCGATCCAGCACCGCCTCGACCAGCTCTCCCAGCTCGCCGTCCAGACGCCCGCGGAGTTCGTCGAGCATCTCGACGAAACCGGAAATGCACTTCTCGGCGCGCGTGTTCAGCATCGGCACCTTGCCGTCGGCGGCCGCCTGCAGCGCGTCGTTGAAGCTGGCGCCGGTGTTCTCGGCGTAGACCGCGACGCACGCCTCGGCCCGGTCGCCGATGCCCCGCCGCGGGGTGTTCAGGATGCGCCGCATGCTGACCGAGTCGCCGGGATTGTCCAGCACCCTCAGGTAGGCGACGATGTCGCGAATCTCCCTGCGCTCGTAAAAGCGAACGCCCCCAACGACTTTGTACGGGATTCCGGCCCGGATGAACACCTCTTCCAGGGCGCGTGACGAGTTGTTGGTGCGGTAGAAAACCGCGACGTCGTTGTAGGTGATGTCGCCGCGGTCGGCCAGCGCATCGATTTCCTCGGCGACGAACCGCGCCTCGTCGTGTTCGTTGTCGGCGACGTAGCCGACGATGAGTTCGCCTTCGCCTGCGTCGGTCCACAGTCGCTTCTCGCGGCGCCCGCTGTTGCGGGAGATGACGGAGTTGGCCGCGGTCAGGATGTTCTGCGTCGAGCGGTAATTCTGCTCGAGCAGAATCGTTGTGGCATTGGGGAAGTCGCGTTCGAAGTCCTCGATGTTGCGGATGGTCGCGCCGCGGAACGCGTAGATCGACTGGTCCGCGTCGCCCACCACGCACAGCTCGGCCGGGGCGATCCCGTCAACGGTTGTCTCGGTACCGACGAGCTCGCGCACCAGCACGTACTGCGCGTGGTTGGTGTCCTGGTACTCGTCGACGAGGATGTGCCGAAAGCGCCGCCGGTAATACTGAGCGATCTGCGGAAAGGCTTGCAGCACAGCGACTGTCTCGCCGATAAGGTCGTCGAAGTCGAGCGCGTTGGCCGCGCGCAGCCGACGCTGGTACTCACCGAAGACCTCGGCGATGATGCGGGCGAGCTCCTCCTCGGCCTCCGACGCCTCGGCCGCGGCCTGCTCCGGCCCGATCAGTTCGTTCTTGAGATTCGAGATCCCGTTGGCCAGCAACCGCGGCGAGTACCGCTTGGTGTCCAGCCCCATGTCCTTGCCGATCATCAGCAGCAGGCGGCGCGAGTCGTCGGCGTCGTAGATCGAGAAGTTGGAGTTGAGGCCCGGCAGCAGCGACGCCTGGTTGCGAAGGATGCGCACGCAGGTGGAGTGGAACGTCGACACCCACATCGACCGGGCGCGCGGGCCGATCAGCGCCACCACCCGTTCACGCATCTCGGCGGCCGCCTTGTTGGTGAACGTGATGGCCAGCACCTGGCCGACCCCGACGTCGCGGGCGGCCAGCAGGTAGGCGATCCGGCGGGTGAGCACGGCCGTCTTGCCCGAGCCCGCGCCCGCGACGATCAGCAGCGGCGAGCCATCGTGGCGCACTGCTTTGCGCTGCTGGGGGTTGAGCCCGTCGAGAAGCTGGTCGGCGGCCGAGTCGGTTACGTGCACACTCATGTCTGCCCCAACCTACCGCTGCGCGGGGACACCACCGCGGCGAGCCGCGCCATGACCTTTGCGCTGGCGGCGGCCTAGATGGCACACTTATTCGGTGCTCAACAGGCAGCATCGATTTTTCTACGGGTACCGGCCAGCGGTGCCCGTGGTTTAGCTGCTTCCAAGAGCCCCGCGGTCCGCTTCCGGATCCGGGGCTCGTCTCTTGTGTGAGGCCCGAAATCGGATGAGACCGCAACCCCCACACAATGAGGAGCCCGCAGAATCCCATGTCTATCGAAACTGAAGTGACTATCGAAACGGAACCCGTGGCCGAAATCGACGATCTGCGCGTGGAGATCGACCGGCTGGACGCCGAAATCCTGGCGGCGGTCAAGCGTCGCACCGAGGTGTCCAGGGTGATCGGCAAGGCCAGGATGGCGTCCGGCGGCACCCGGCTGGTGCACAGCCGCGAGATGAAGGTCATCGAGCGCTACAGCGAGCTGGGCCCGGAGGGCAAGGACCTCGCGATGCTGCTGCTGCGCCTCGGCCGCGGCCGCCTCGGCCACTGAACTCGACGCTTGCGGAGCGCGTCCTCGAGCCATGGCGTCAGCCACTTCACCGCTTCCGGGGTGGGGTGCAGGCCGTCCATGCGCATCTTGATGCCGTCGATCTTGTTCGTGTAAACGCCGTCGGGACACAGCTTCTCGTTGAGGTCGAGCACGGCCGCGTTCTTGCGCTGCCCGACCACGCGGCGCAACAACGTGTTCCACGCGTCGACGCGATCGGGCTCGTCCTCCGGGTACAGCGATCCGTCCGGCTGCTCGCCGCGCCGGTTGTACGGGGTGGTCGTCACGACGACGCGCGCGCCCGTCGACCCGAGGATGTCCAGGGCGCGCCGCAGTTCGCCCGCGATGTACCCGTCGAAGGCCGGATCGCCGACGTGCGCCCAGTGCCCTTCGTTGACCCGGTCGACGGTCTCCCAGCGGCCGATGATCAACAGCACGACGTCGGGCTTGGCGTGGCTGATCCGCTGGGCCCACCGGGCCGGCCAGGTCTCGCATTCGGGCTTCTGGGTGAGCGTCTCGCCGGTCGACCGGTACGGCCCGCCGCGGGCGATGCCGCAGCCGATGGTGGTGTAGTCGATGAACTTGAACCCCGGCGTCGGCGGCAGGTAGCGCATCATCGTCCACGCCATCGAGTCCCCGAACACCGCGACCGTGCGGGTTCCTGGCGCCAGCGCAGCGTTCCCGCCGATCTCGACCGGCACCTCCGGCTGCACGGCCGCGGCGAGCACGTCGGGGCCCTGACGGCCTTCGCTGGGCTGCTTGATGCCGACCGGCACGACGACCATCGTCGCGACCGCCGCGGTCGCCAGCGTCGCGGCGGCGAGCCGCAGCTGCGGAACATGCACCGGCCGCCAGCGCTTGATCGGCTGCTCGATCAGCCACCACGAGATTGCGGCCAGAGTCACCGTCGCCAGCGCGCGGATCGCGAACAGCTCCATACCCGTCAGGCCGGTGCGCTCGCCGTTGAGCGCGAGGAAGACCGGCCAGTGCCACAGGTAGACGCCGTAGGAGATCATGCCCAGCCACACCAGCGGCGGGAACGCCAGCACGCGCGCGACGAGCCCGCGCTGCTCCAGCGCCACCGGTGCGACGACGAAGACCGCCGCGACCGCCACCACGATCAGCAGTCCGCGGCGAAATTCCGGCGCACTGCCCGTCGCGAAGTGCGCGACGACGCCGAGCATCGTCAGCCCGATCACCGGGAGAATCTGCGCGATCACAGCCGGCCCCACCGCGACCGGATCTGCCTGCCGTACCGCGCCAGCGACGACCAGTCCCCCACCAACAGCGCTGCCGCCGCCGCGCCGACGAGCAGCGCCTGCACGCGGGTGTCGGTGCCGAAGTAGACACGGTTCAGCGACGAGTCCGAGACCATCAGGCACGCCGCGACCGCCGACGCCGCCGCACCTGCGCCGGCGATGCCGACCACGACCATCCGGACCGTGCGCAGCTTCGGCCGGGTGTCCCGGCGCCTGGTGAGCAAGGCGAGCAGGACCGCGACGGCCACGAGCACCAGCGGCCACAGGACGTAGTACTGCTCCTCCACCGCGAGCGACCAGGTGTGCTGTAGCGGCGACGGAGGGTCGCCCTGCGTGAAGTAGTCCGTGCGGCGGAACACGAAGACCCAGTTGGCAGCCCAGAAGAAGGCGGCAACGGCGTCGTCGCGCACGGCGGCGACCGCATCGGACGGGAACAGCTCGCGCAACACGACGACCGCCATCACCATGACGATCAACGCGGGCAGCAGCCGTCGGGCCCGGCGCACCCAGAACCCGGGCAGGTCGATCCCGCCGGTGCGGCCGAGTTCGTCGAGCAGCAGCGAGGTGATCAGGAATCCACTCAGCACGAAGAACACATCGACGCCGATGAATCCGCCTGGCACACCGGGAATGCCGCCGTGGTCGGCGAGCACCAGCGCGACCGCCAACGCGCGGATACCGTCCAGCGCCGGGATGCCAGCCGAACCGCCAGTGCCACGCCGAGGTCGAGGAGACGCCCTTGGCGCGCCCCGATCGACGGCGCGCTCGGGCGGCGCGACCCACCGGTGGCCACTCACCGATGGAATCTTTCCCGCGCGACCAGACGCAAAAGTCCCCGACACGCCGAGTGCCGGGGAGCTTTTGCGTCTTCTCGCGCTTACTGGGTGAGCAGCTACTTGGTGAGCGCTATGTACTTCGTCTCGAGGTACTCGTCGATGCCCTCGAATCCGCCTTCCCTGCCGAAGCCGGACTCCTTGACGCCGCCGAACGGCGCGGCCGGGTCGGAGATGACTCCGCGGTTGACGCCGACCATGCCTGCCTCGATGCCCTCGGAGACCCGCAGAGCGCGGTCGAGGTCGCGGGTGTAGATGTAGGCGGCCAGGCCGTATTCGGTGTTGTTGGCGGCCGCCATGCCCTCTTCTTCGGTGTCGAATCCGGTGATCGGGGCGACCGGCCCGAAGACCTCCTCCTTGAGGATGCGGGCGTCGGCAGGCACGTCGGCCAGCACCGTGGCGGGGTAGAAGTTGCCAGGGCCGCCCGGTGCGACACCGCCGACGGCCACCGTGGCGCCGCGCGAAACGGCATCGGACACCAGGTCGGCGACGGTGGCCACCTGCTTGGCGTTGATCAGCGGGCCGAGCGTGGACGACGAGTCGAGACCGTTCCCGATGGTGAACTCGCTCATCCGCTTGACCAGCTTCTCGGTGAACTCCTCGCGCACGGAGTTGGCGACGTGGAAGCGGTTGGCGGCCGTGCAGGCTTCGCCGCCGTTGCGCATCTTGGCCAGGATCGCGCCGTCGACGGCCGCGTCCACGTCGGCGTCGTCGAACACCACGAACGGGGCGTTGCCGCCCAGCTCCATCGACTGCCGCAGCAGCGCATCGGATGCCTGCTTGGCCAGCGACTTGCCCACGCCCGTCGAGCCGGTGAAGGTCAGTTTGCGCAGCCGCCCGTCGTCGATCAGCGCGGTGGTGACGTCGCCGGGGCTCTTGGTGGGCAGCACCGACAGCACGCCCTTGGGCAGGCCGGCCTCGTCCATCAGCTTGGCCAGCAGCAGCATCGTCAGCGGCGTCTCCTGGGCCGGCTTGACGATCATCGTGCAGCCGGCCGCCATCGCGGGCCCGATCTTGCGGGTGCCCATCGCCAGCGGGAAGTTCCACGGGGTGATCGCGTAGCAGGGCCCGACGGCCTGCTTGGTGACGATGATGCGGCCGGTGCCTGCGGGGCTCGGGGTGTAGCGGCCATGGACGCGCACGGCCTCTTCGGCGAACCAGCGGAAGAACTCCGACGCCGTACTTGACCTCGCCCATGCTCTCGGGCAGCACCTTGCCCATCTCCAGCGTCATCAACGTGGCGATGTCCTCGGCGCGTTCGGTGATCTTCTCGAACACCGACCGCAGCACCTCGCCGCGTTCGCGTGGCGGCGTGGCCGCCCATTCGGCCTGTGCTCCTGCCGCGGCGTCGAGCGCGGCGATCGCGTCCTCGGCGGTGGCGTTGGCGACCGACGTCAGGACCGAGTCGTCGGACGGGTCGAGGACGTCGAACGTCGACGACGCCTCGCGCTCCTCACCGCCGATCCAGAGGCCGGTGGGAACTGACTTCAGCAGCGCGTTCTTGTCCATTACTCCCTCTTACACCTCTGGTCACTTAGCCGCATTAGGGTCGAAGTATGACCGCCGACACGCAGCAGATCCCCGACATCTCGGCTACTCCAGCATGGCAGGCCTTGGCGCAACATCACGATCAGATCGGCGACAAACATATCCGCGAACTGTTCGACGAGGATCCCGGCCGGGGTGCTGAACTGGCGTTGACGGTCGGCGACCTCTACATCGACTACAGCAAGCACCGGATCACCCGCGAAACGCTGAAACTGCTGGTCGACCTGGCGCGAGCGGCAGAACTGGAACAGCGTCGCGACGCGATGTTCTCCGGTGTGCACATCAACACCTCCGAGGACCGCGCGGTGCTGCACACGGCGCTGCGACAGCCGCGGGGCGTCGAGCTGACCGTCGACGGCCAGGACGTCGTGACCGATGTGCACGAGGTGCTGGACCGGATGGGCGAGTTCACCGACCGGCTGCGCAGCGGCGAGTGGACCGGCGCGACCGGTGAGCGGATCACCACCGTCATCAACATCGGTATCGGGGGCTCCGACCTCGGGCCGGTGATGGTGTACGACGCGCTGCGCCACTACGCCGACGCGGGTATCTCGTGCCGGTTCGTGTCCAACGTCGACCCCGCCGACCTGGTGGCGAAGCTGACCGGACTCGACCCGGCCACAACGCTTTTCATCGTCGCGTCGAAGACGTTCTCCACGCTGGAGACGCTGACGAATGCGACCGCGGCGCGGCGGTGGCTGACCGATGCGCTCGGTGACGCCGCGGTGTCCAAGCACTTCGTTGCGGTGTCGACGAACAAGAAGCTCGTCGACGATTTCGGCATCAACACCGACAACATGTTCGGCTTCTGGGACTGGGTCGGCGGCCGCTACTCGGTGGACTCGGCGATCGGCCTTTCGGTGATGGCGGCCATCGGCAAGGAACGGTTCGCCGAGTTCCTCGCCGGCTTCCACATCGTCGACGAACATTTCCGCACCGCACCGCTGGAGGCGAATGCGCCTGCGCTGCTTGGGCTTATCGGCCTCTGGTACAACAACTTCTTCGGTGCCCAGTCGCGCGCGGTGCTGCCCTACTCCAACGACATGTCCCGCTTCGCCGCCTATCTGCAGCAGCTGACGATGGAGTCCAACGGCAAATCCGTGCACGCCGACGGATCGCCGATCACCACCGACACCGGCGAGATCTTCTGGGGCGAGCCGGGAACCAACGGCCAGCACGCGTTCTACCAACTGCTGCACCAGGGCACGCGACTGATCCCCGCCGACTTCATCGGGTTCAGCCAGCCCACCGACGACCTGGCCACCGCCGACGGCACCGGCAGCATGCACGACCTGTTGATGAGCAACTTCTTCGCACAGACGCAGGTGCTGGCATTCGGCAAGACCGCCGAGGAGATCGCCGCGGAGGGCACACCGCCAGAGGTGGTGCCGCACAAGGTGATGCCGGGCAACCGACCGTCGACGTCGATCCTCGGCACCCAGCTGACGCCGTCGATCATCGGCCAGCTGGTCGCGCTCTACGAACACCAGGTGTTCACCGAGGGCGTCATCTGGGGCATCGACTCGTTCGACCAGTGGGGTGTGGAGCTGGGCAAGACGCAGGCGAAGGCGCTGCTGCCGGTCATCACCGGCGATGCCGCGCCGCCGAAGCAGTCCGACAGCTCGACCGACGCGCTGGTGCGGCACTACCGTGCCGAGCGCGGTAGATCAGCCTGAGCCGTGCCGAGCGCGGCCGCAGCGCCTAGCCCGCCGCGGCCTCGGCGTCCGACCGCCTGGTCCAGCCGAGGATCATGGCGGGCAGGCAGCCGCCGATCAGCAGTACCGTCAGCGCCATCAAGCCACCGGCGTAGGCCATGTCGAGGGCGGAGTCCGCGCCGATGTCCCTGAACAGGGTCGAGCCGAACACCAGGTAGAAGATCGGCAGCAGCATCAGGTTCTGTGTGACCGTCAGCCCGATCGACCGGGCGCTGTTGCGTTGCTGAAGTTCGAACTCGTCGAGCGCTGCCAGCGGCGCATCGCCCTGGCGGCCCGACACGATCTGCAGCACGATCCACGTCGGGAAGAACACCAGACATGCGGGCAGCCACAACAACGGCGCCCAGTCGATTCCGAATGCGCACAACACACTCACCAACGCCATGAAGGCGAATGTGGACGCCAGGCCGACGACGAGCATGCGACGTCGACGTTGGGTGCGCCAGCCCGGCAGCGCGTGCGCGTACGTGCGTTCGTGCTTCAGAAACCGCCTTGTGCGGAAATCCTGATAGCGGTCGATGATGTTCGGTTCAGTCTGCGTGGTGGAGTTGGACATCGATTTCGCCTCCCTGCGGTCTATTCGTTTCGGCCGTAGAGCTCGGTGGACAGCGGCACGAACGCGGCGCGCGAGAACACCGCCTCGACGGGTAGGTCGAACGCGTCGCAGATCCGGAACGCCAGATCCAGGCTCGGGTAGTGGTCGCCCCGTTCCAGCGCCCCGACCGTCTGCGGATTGACGTTGATCAACGCCGCGAGCTCGGCCCTGCTCATCCGCCGCTCGGCGCGTAGTACACCGATACGATTGTGAATCGGGAGGGTTTCCCCTCGCCGCACCGGACTCATACAATTGATTGTTGTGAAAACCCAACAACATGTCAAGTAGACCGGCAGCTGCGCAGCGCGCAAGCCTGCGCGAAACGAAATTCCAGCACGCAAATGTCGAGAAGGGCGGTGCTGGAATTCCGTTTCGCGGATGACTAGGGCGCCGGGATGCTGAGGCACCCCACGTTGGGGATGCAGGCGCTCGCACCGCCACGGTCGGCGGCACCGGTCGGCCCGTTCCAGAAGCCTCCGCTCGCGCCGCCGCCGTCGGCGGAGCCGGAAGGACCGTAGGGAATCCCTCCGCTCGCGCCGGCCCGGGTGATCGTCCCGTCGGGGCCGTAGGGAATGTTGATGTCGGCACCGCCTGCAGTGATGTTCCCGATGCCCGAGCACGCCGAGCCGTCGGCGTTGAAGCACGGCGGCGGCGGTGGCGGATCCGCATTGGCGACCGGGGCGGCGACCACAAGAGACGCAGCGGCACCGGCGAACAGTACGGGTATCAGTCGCGCAATTTTCGCCATCGTGATCTTGGTTTACCACGAAAACGACGAGCGCGACAGCAACGTCTCATCGACGCCACTGCCGCGCTCGATTCTTACGTATTCGGTTGTTGGACTACGAGTTTGCCAGAGTTATCCGAAAGAGCGGCAGCCGTAGATGGGAACACATCCGTGGGCTCCATCAGGACCCGCTTCGCCCCACACGCCGCCGGGCACGCTGCCTCCGGCGGTGCCGGCGTTGCCGTCAGCTCCGCCTTGGACAGGGCCGGGAATCTGGCCGGAGGCGCCGTCGGGGCCTACCACCTCGCAGGCCGTGCCGTCAGGGTTCACGCACGGCTGGGCCGTGGCGATCGGGGCGAGCGCGATCGACGATGCCGCAGCGCCCGCAAACAGCAGAGAAGTCATTGTTTTCTTGAGTGTCGCGTTCATGGATATCGGCTACCCACGACCGCCAAATCTTTAAACCTTAAGACTTACTAAGCAAAAGGTTTCGTCAGTCGCGGTGGTAACACCTTCAACAGCTGCACCAGTGGCGCCCATGGCCACCACGGCACGGCCGCGCGACCGGTTTCGCGCTCGATCGCGTTGACCATCGCCTCTGTTCCGGTCTCGTTGTCGACCAGCAACATCGTCGACCCCGACTTGGCCGTCATCTCCGATTCGATATACCCGGGCTCGAGAACGGTCACCTTGATGGGGCCGCTCGGATACTCGGCGCGCAGCGATTCGCCGAGCGACGACACGCCCGCCTTGCTCGCGGCGTATGCGGCCTTGACGCCCGGCACGCCCTTGTTGGCGAGCACCGACGAGATCAGCACCAGGTGCCCGCCGCCGGAGTTCTTGAACATCTCGACGGCGGTTTCTATCTGGACCAACGCGGCGACCAAATTCGTCTCGATTGTCTGCTTGTTGGCCCACAGCTTGCCGGAACCCAGCGGCGCGCCCTTGCCGATGCCTGCGTTGACGATGATGCGGTCGATGCCGGCCAGCTGGTCTTCCAGCTCGGCGAACACCTTCGGCACCTGCTCGTGGTCGTTGACGTCCAGCGCCGCTACGGCGACGGTGATGCCGGGATGCCGTGCGGTCAGCTCCGCCTTGAGCTCGTCGAGACGGTCCAGTCGGCGGGCGCACAATGCGAGGTCGCGGCCCTTGGCGGCGAATGCCCTGGCCATGCCCGCGCCGAGGCCGGAGCTGGCACCCGTGATCAAGATCTTCTGCCGAGTCACCCGGACAGCCTAAGCATGATGGACTGATGAGCCGTAATCGAACTGCTGCGCTGCTGGTGGCCGGGTCACTGCTGGTCGGCGCGCTCCCCGCAACCGCCAACGCCGAACCCGCCGGCCCCGTCAGCCCGTTGTACCGCCTCGTGGACACCGCGGCCCAACGGCTGGCGACCGCCGATCCGGTCGCGGCGTCCAAGTGGATCAACGGCGGCCCAATCACCGATGTACAGCGCGCCAACCAGGTCCTCGACGCGGTCGGCGGCGACGCGACTGCCCACGGCATCGACGCGCAGTACGTGCGGACGGTCTTCACCGACCAGATCAACGCCACCGAAGGCATCGAGTACGCGCGCTTCGGTCAGTGGAAGTTCGACCTGCCGACCGCACCGACCACCGCCCCAGACCTGGCCGACTCACGGACGGCGATCGACGGCTACAACAAGACGATGGTCGACGAGATTGCCCTGCAATGGAATTCACTGCACAGCCCGACGTGTCCGGTCGAGCTGCAGCAGGCCACAGACGCCGTCGCAGGCGAGCGTCGACTCGAGCCGCTGTACCGGCAGGCGCTGTCGTCGGCGACGCGGTCCTATTGTCCGACTACTTGAGCAGCCGCGACAGCCGCCGGTCGGCGAGCACCTTGCCGCCGGTCTGGCACGTCGGGCAGTACTGAAAAGACTTGTCGGCGAACGACACTTCGCGGACCGTGTCGCCGCACACCGGACACGGCAGGCCGGTACGGGCATGCACCCGCAGGCCTGACCGCTTCTCCCCCTTCAACGTCGCCGCCTGCTGGCCGACCGACCGTGACACCGCGTCGGTGAGCACCGAGATCATCGCGTCGTGCAGCGCCACGAGCTGCGCATCGGTCAGCTTGTTCGCCGTCGCGAACGGCGACAGCTTCGCCACGTGCAAGATCTCGTCGCTGTAGGCGTTGCCGATGCCCGCGATCACCTTCTGGTCGGTGATGACGGTCTTGATCCGGCCACCCTGCCCGGCCAGCACCTCCGCCAGGCCCTCGGCCGTCAGCTCCAGCGCGTCCGGCCCGAGCGCAGCGATCCCGGGGACCTTCGCGGGGTCGTCGACGAGCCAGACCGCAAGCCGCTTTTGCGTGCCTGCCTCGGTGAGATCGAATCCCGGTGCGGCGCCGGGTGTTCCGAGGTGGACCCGTAATGCGATCGGTCCCTTGCCCGGTTTGAGCGGCGCCGCGGCCAGCTGGTCGGACCAGCGCAGCCACCCCGCCCGGGACAGGTGCGTGATCAGGTGCAGATTGCCTGCCTGTAGGCCGAGGTACTTGGCCCACCGGTTGGCGCCGGTCACCTCCTGGCCGTGCAGCGCAGTGATCGGCGGGTCGAACGTCTTGAGTACGGAAAACGCGGACACGTCGACGCGTCCGATGGTGAGGCCGACGGCGTGCCTCCGGAGGTGGTCGGCCAGGGCCTCGACCTCGGGGAGTTCTGGCATGAAACCAGTGTGCCCGTCAGCGAGTCACGCGGTGGGTGTCCCGCACGATGAGCGACAGCGCCCAGCTGACGATCGACAGCACGATCGCCGCCCAGATCGCCGTCCACCAGAAGTCATCGATGTATAGGCCCCAGTGCGTGGTGTTCTCGGTGATCCAGGACGTGATCCAGAGCATCAGCGCGTTGATCACGATGTGGAACAGGCCGAGCGTGAGGATGTAGAGGGGAATCGAGATGATCTGCACGATCGGTTTGATGATCGCGTTGACCAACCCGAAGATCACCGCGACGACCAGGATGATCCCGATCTTCTGCAGGGTCGTGGTGCCGCCGACGAAGTCCACCCCGGGAACGATCAGGGTGACTATCCACAAAGCGAATCCGGTCAATGCTGCTCGCAGCAGAAATGCCACCATGCCGCCGATCTTGCCATCACCTCTGGGACGAGCGCGCATCCACGTACGTGAAATTCCGCGAAACCTGTACGTGAGTGCGCGCTCGCGGGCGTGTTCAACCTCGCAGCAGATACGTGTCCATGATCCAGCCGTGCTTCGCGCGGGCTTCGGCGCGCATTTCAGCGATCTGCTCGCCGACCTCGCCGACGATGCCCGACACCAGCAGCTCGTCGGGCGTGCCGAGATAGGCGCCCCACCAGATGCGGGTTTCCGGCGGACATGAGCGGAATGCGCAGTCGCCGTCGAGCATCACGACGGCACTGCCCACCAAGCCGTCGGCGGACAGCCGCCTGCCGGTGGTGATCACCACGGGCTCACCGATGTCGTTGAGCGGGACGCGATGTCGGGCCGTCAGCGCCTGGATCGCGGTGATCCCGGGGACGACGTCGTAGGAGATCTCGACCCGCTGAGCCACCGCGTCGAGGATCCGCAGCGTGCTGTCGTACAGCGACGGGTCGCCCCACACGAGGAAGGCGCCGACGCCGTCGGGCGCGAGTTCACGTTCGATGGCGTCGGCCCAGACGGCGGCCCGCGCCGAATGCCATTCCGCGACGGCCTGCCGGTACTCGCCGTCCTTGGCCCGCGGCGGGTCGGTGAGTTCGACGAACCGGTAGCCCGGCTCGCGGATGAACCGCTCGCAGATCTGTCGCCGCAGCGCCAGCAGATCGCTTTTCGCTTCCCCCTTGTCCATCGCGAAGAACACCTGCGTGTCGTTAAGCGCGCGGACGGCCTGCGCCGTCACGTAGTCGGGGTCGCCCGCCCCGATACCGATGACGTGGATCAACCGCACCTGCGAACCTTAAGCCACCCGTTCCGAAACCCGATGTTGCGGGAAAGATGCAAAGTATCCGGTACCGCGGGTATTGACATCTTTTGCCTGTCCTCCTTACCTTTGAGACGAGAGCGTCTACAGAGGGAGATGCGGATGACCGCCTCGATGAGGCAGCAGCCAGCACCCACCCGCCAAGAGTTCGCCGAGCGCCTGCTCAAAGGGTCGGTGAAGAAGTCTTACGCGCCGGTGGTCGACATCGACTGGGATGCGCCGCTCGATCCCGACAAGTTCTTCCTGCCGCCGAAGAGTGTCTCGCTCTACGGCACACCGATGTGGGACGCGATGACCCGCGAGCAACAGATCGAGCTGTCGCGACAGGAACTCGTCAACACCCTGTCGGCCGGCATCTGGTTCGAGAACATCCTGAATCAGGCGCTGCTGCGCAAGATCATGCACCAAGATCCGACGTCGCGCTCCACGCACTACGAGCTGACCGAGCTCGGCGACGAGACCCGCCACATGGTGATGTTCGGCAAGGCGATCGAACACGTCGGCGCGAAGCCGGTGCAGCCGCGATGGTGGCATCGCGTCGTCATCAACGCACTGCCGTTGGGCTTCAAGGGATCCGTGCTCTGGGTGGTCGCGCTGATCGGCGAGGAGATCTTCGACTCGATTCAGCGGCGGATGATGGACGACCCCGAGCTGCAACCGATGATTCAGCGGCTCATGCGAATTCACGTGACCGAAGAAGCACGGCACATCCAGTTCGCCCGCGACGGGCTGCGGAAGCGGACGCCGACCATGGGCCGTCTGGTCAGGTTCTGGGTGTCCAACGTCAACGGCTTGGGCGGGTACTTCTTCCGCTACCTGTTCACCAGCAGGATTCCGTACTTGCGCGTCGGCCTCGACGCGGACCGGGCGCGCCACCTCGCCAGGACCAGCCCGCACCGCCGCGAGGTTCAGGTCGAGGGGTTCGCTCCGCTGGCCGCCTTCCTCGAAGAGGTCGGCCTGATGGGGCCGATCGCGCGCCGGCTGTGGCGGCGCACCGGCTTCCTGCCGCGATGAGCGCTTGCGCGAAGAGCCGACTGCACCGATGAGCGCTTGCGCGAAGAGCCGACTGCACCGATGACAGAAGACCACTGCCACGACGTCGTTGTCGTCGGGGTGGACCGCGCCGAGGAACGTCTCGCCCGATCCGGGATCACCGACATCGCGGTCGTGGACAGCTGCGATCTCAGCGGTGCCGAGTTCGACGAGGCCAGTCACACCTGGACACTCCCGGCGTGCCGAGCCCGGGTCGTCGTCACGAACCAAACCCGTTCGGGGCGCGAGGATTTCGCACCCTATCTCGGTGTTGCCGTGCACGGTGTGCCGAACTATTTCATGGTCACCGGTGTGGATGCGGTCGCCGACGCGCGGCTGGACTACATCGCCGAGTGCCTCGCGCTGATGCAGCGTACCGAAAGCACCCGCATAGAGGTGCTGTTCAGCACCCAGCGCATGTTCGCCATGCGCGGAGCCGACAAGGCCGACCGCGCGGATGCGTCGTACTGGCGACGGATGGCGAAGTCGGCGCCGACGGCATTCGACCTGAGCTCAGACATCGGCGTCGTCGACGAGGTCTACGACGGCGCCGCTACGATCCGTTTCGACGACGACGACGAACGCCAGGTGCGAGTGCGGCTGTCCGGCCATCTCGATCCCATCGACGGCCGATATCACTGGCAGGGAACGATTTTCGACGCACTACCCGACAACGTGGGTTCGCAGCCGGTGACGTTGACCATCGGTGACCGGACAGCCCAGTGCCGGATCACCGAGCGGACGCCGCAGGACAGGTACTCGGTCGTCGGCGTCGGAACGCCGCCCTACGCTCTTGACGACGTCGAAGTCGTCGTACCGAGCCGGTAGCGCGGCGCGACGACGAGAAGCACGACGGCGAACACGGCTCCGACGACGCCGGAGACCAGGAGCGGCAGGCTGCCGTCGGCCCCCCACAACAGACCGGCCCACACGCCCGCGATCAGGATCGCAAAGCCGCTGGCGCCCTGGAACACACCCTGCGCGCTGCCCTGTAGGTCGGATCCGACGAGCGACGAAATCCACGCCTTGGCCACGCCGTCGGTGCATCCCGTGAAGAGGCCGTAGACACCGATCAGCACCCACGCCGTTACGGTGTCGGTGGTCAGCCCCAGCCCGATGTAGCCGACCGCGAAGAAGATCAGGCCGATTCCGAACACCGCGGGCCGCGGGATGCGGTCGGCGAGCAACCCGGCCGGATAGCTCGACAGCGCGTACACCAGGTTGTAGCCGACGTAGGCCAGGATCACCTCGGCAACCGAGAAGCCGATCTCGTTGAGCCGCAACAGCAAAAGGGCGTCCGGGAAGTTGACGATGCCGAACGCGACCAGGAGCGCGGTCACCCGCCAGTACCCGCTGGGTAGATCCCGCACCCGCGCGAAGATTGCTTTTCGCTGCGCGGGCACCACCCGCCGCGTCTCGCGCGCCACGAAGACCAGGGCGACGCTCAACACCGCCGGAACCACGGCGACCCACAGCAGCGGTGCGATCTGGTGGTCGAGAAGTTCATAGCCGGCCAGGCCCAGTAGCGGGCCGACCACCGCGCCGAATGTGTCCATGGCGCGGTGGAATCCGAACACCCGGCCGCGTGCGGCGTCATCGATACCGTCGACGAGCAGTGCGTCCCGCGGCGCTCCGCGAATTCCCTTGCCGAGCCGGTCGACCACTCGCCCTGCCAGTACACCGGGCCATCCCGTGGCTGCGGCGACGATCACCTTGCCCAGCGCCGCCATGCCGTAGCCGGTGGCGATCAACGGTCGACGCGCGTAGCGATCACCCAACGGTCCCGCCGCCAGTTTGGTCAGCGACGCGGCGCCCTCTGCGACACCCTCGACGGCGCCGACGACAGCTGGCGGCGCGCCAAGCACCGAGGTCAGGTAGATCGGCAGCAGCGGATAGAGCAGTTCGCTCGCGGTGTCCTGAAGAAAGGAGACGGCGGACAGCACCCGCACGTTGCGGGTCAGCCAGGCAGGCACCTGCTACATGATGCCGCTATAGCGGGGTTTCGTGGGTGACCGCGTGGTAGCCGTGCGCGCTCGCGCGGCTGACGGCGGCACGAACAAGGCCGAACACCAAACCCTGCAACGCGGCGGCGCTGATCGCCTCCCGGCCGGACCGGTTGAGATCCTTCGGGTCGGGCGGCTCCTGGTCCGAGGGGCTGACGCGCTGCCAGATCTCGTTGAAGACCCAACCGGCGATCAAACCTCCTGCGACGCTGGTCGCAAGCTGAAGTGGCATATACATGGCCTTCGATACCGAGCTCATGGCCATCGCTTACCCGACCAGGCCCAAGCGAAACGCAACGGGGGAGCCCAATAGAACACGTTCTAGTATTCGAGGATGCGGTTCACCTACGCGGAAGCGATGACCGACCCGACCTACTACCTGTCCTTGGCCAAGGCCGCCGAGGACGCCGGCTATCACGCGATGACGATCGCAGACAGCATCTCCTACCCGTTCGAGTCTGACTCGAAGTATCCGTACACCCCCGACGGAAACCGCGAATTCCTTGACGGCAAGGCGTTTGTCGAAGCGTTCGTCCTCGCAGCCGCCCTGTGCGCCGTGACCACACGGCTGAAATTCAACTTCTTCGTGCTCAAGCTGCCGATCCGCCCGCCGGCGCTGGTGGCCAAGCAGGCCGGGTCACTGGCGGCGATCTTCGGCAACCGGCTCGGGCTCGGCGTTGGTACCAGCCCGTGGCCGGAGGACTACGAGCTGCTGGGTGTCCCGTTCGCCAAGCGCGGCAAGCGGATGGACGAATGCATCGAGATCATCAAGGGTCTGACGTCGGGTGACTACTTCGAGTTCCACGGCGAGTTCTACGACATCCCGAAGACCAGGATGACGCCCGCCCCATCCGAGCCGATTCCGATACTCATCGGCGGGCATGCCGAAGCCGCCCTGCGCCGCGCGGTCCGATGCGACGGCTGGATGCACGGCGGCAGCGGCCGCAAAGAACTCGATCGGCTCATCGGCCGGCTCGACGAAATCCGCGAGGAAGAAGGCCGCACCGGCCCGTTCGAGATCCACGTCATGTCCGCCGACGCCTACACCCCCGACGGGATCAGGCGGCTGGAGGACAAGGGCGTCACCGACGCGATCGTCGGCTTCCGCAACCCCTACATCATGGGCAACGACACGGAGCCGTTGGACACCAAGATCCGCAACCTCGAGACTTTCGCCGAAAAGGTCATGGCAAAGGTGTGATCGTCTAGCTCTTCGCGCCGAGTGACTCGTCGATCAGGCGTGGGCTCAGCACGTGATCGAGGACCATGGTGGCACTGCCGACGACGCCAGACCGGTCCCCGTAGGTGGTTGGCACGACTTGGAGCACACGGGTCGCGAGCGCGGTCGCGTTGCCGTACAACGTTTCCCGCAGGCCCGCCACGAAGATGTCGTACGCCCTGGCCATATCGCCTGCGACGACCAGCAACGCGGGATTGAGCAGATTCACCGCGCCTGCGAGAACCTCGCCGACGTGACGCCCGCTGTCCCGGATCAACCTGCGCGCTTCGGCGTCACCGCCGTTGGCCAGTTCCACGACGTCGCGGATGTGGCCGACCGCGCGGCCCTGCTGCGTCAGCGCCCTCACCAATGCCCAACCACCCGCGATCGCTTCCAGACAGCCGGTGTCGCCGCATCGGCACGGCAACCCGTCGGCGGCGGGCGTTTTGTTGTGGCCGAATTCGCCTGCCGCTTGTACCGCACCACGCTGTAGCGCACCCCCGGCGATGATGCCTGCGCCGAGACCCGTCGAGGCCTTGATGACGAGCACGTCGTCGACGACCCGGCGGTCGCCCCGTCGCTCTGCCAGCGCGATGACATTGACGTCGTTGTCGAGGATGACGGGCGCATCCGTCAACTCAGCGAAATACGGCGCCAGCGGAACCCCGTCCCAGCCGCTCATGATCGGCGAGTCCAGGCTGCAGCCGCGGTGCTGGTCCACCGTCCCGGGCAGGCACAGCCCGACGCCGTGGATGCGAGCGGTGCGGTGCCCGTCGAGCAGCACATCGAGCCGCTTGACCACGTCGGGCATCAGCTCGTCGGGACCGATGCCGATCTCCTGGTCGATATCACCGGCGGCGAGGATCTCGCCGGCAAGGTTGCACACCGCCAGCCGGGTCCGGCTGCGCCCGATCGCGGCGGCGAGCACGACACCGGCGTCGGCGTTGAACGTCAGCAGTGCGGCGGGACGGCCGCCCGTGGACGGCGCTTGTTCACGTTCGGTGATCAGGCCCCGGTCCGCCAGGGCAGCCACGCGGGCGGCTACGGCGGTGCGGGACAGCCCGGTCAGTTCACCGAGCTCGGCGCGGGTGGTCGCGCCCGCGGCGCGGATGAGGCCGTAGACATCGCCGGCCGACGAGGTGGCCGTCGAAGTTCGGGAAAACGCCATGTCATCGATTCCGATAGGGCCGATCAGGGTCGTCGCCAATCGTAACCTGCGCCACTTTTACCGTCAAAATGCCTAAGTCGGATTGCAGACTAGCGAAAGTCCCGTTACCGTTGCCGAGTCCGATAACAGGAAGGTCCAAACGTCTGTGACCATCTCACTTGAACGCCCCTTGACGCCGGTCTCCGTCGTCGCGCCCGCTCCATCGGTGCGGTGGCTGGCCGTGTTGGCGCTTGCCTTCGGCGGGTTCGGCATCGGAACCACCGAGTTCGTCGCGATGGGACTGCTACCCGGATATCGCGTCCAGTTTCGCCATCTCCGAACCGACTGCCGGACATGTCATTTCGGCGTACGCGCTCGGTGTGGTCGTCGGGGCGCCATTGATCGCCGCCCTCACCGCGCGGATGCCGAGGAAGACGGTGCTGTTGGGGCTGATGGCGGTGTTCACGATCAGCAACCTGGTCAGCATGTTCGCCCCGTCGTACGGGATGCTGATCGCCGCGCGCTTCGTCGCCGGTCTGCCGCATGGGGCGTTCTTCGGCGTCGCCGCGCTGGTGGCCTCTTTCCTGATGGGACCGCGGAACCGGGCCAAAGCCGTGGCGCATGTGATGACGGGGTTGACCGTCGCGACCGTCGTCGGTGTGCCGATGGCCTCCTGGCTCGGCCAGGCCCTTGGCTGGCGCAGCGCATTCGGTCTGGTCGTCGCCGTTGGTGTGGTGACGCTGACCGCGATCGCATTCTGGCTTCCGCCGCTGCGGTCGATGCACGTGACGAGTCCGGTGACCGAACTCGGCGCGCTCAAACGCGGGCAGGTGTGGTTGGCGATGCTGGTGGGCATGGTCGGATTCGGTGGCATGTTCGCCGTGTACACCTACATCAGCACGACGATGACCGATGTCGCGGGGATGCCACGCGCGCTGGTTCCGTTGGCGCTCATGGTCTTTGGCCTCGGCATGGTGGTAGGTAACCTGCTTGGCGGCAGGATGGCGGACATTTCGGTAGTCCGTGGCCTGTACGTGTCGATGGGCGCCCTTGGCGTCGCACTGAGCGTGTTCGTGGTGGCCTCGCACAACCCGTGGACGGCTCTGCTGGTGTTGTTCGCCATCGGCGCTGCCGGCTCGGCGATGGGACCGGCACTGCAGCTCCGGCTGATGGACGTCGCACACGACGCCAGGACGTTGGCGGCCTCCCTCAACCACTCGGCGCTCAACATCGCGAATGCGACCGGCGCGCTGGTCGGCGGGCTCGTCATCGCGGCCGGATACGGCTACACCGCACCCGCGGCCGCAGGCGCGCTGCTCTCTGCCGCGGGAATTCTCGTTCTCACCGGCTCATTGGTGTTGCAGCGAAGGACCAACTAGCCGTCGGCAGCGAGCCTGGCGCGCTCCGTCATCGAGGCGATCACCCCACCGTCGTTCAGGATGTCGGTGCCGGTGAGGTAGCCCGCCTTGTCGCTGGCGCAGAACGCCAGCAGGTCCGCCATCTCCTCCGGCTTGCCCCAGCGCGGGACGGCGGCGTCGGCGACCATCGCCCCGGCCCCGGCCTCCGCTTCCAGCTGACCCATTTCGGTGTCGATCGACCCCGGCGAGACGGAGAGGATGCGCAGACCCTTGCCGTTGAACCGTTCGCACTGCGCGACGGAGTACCACCGCACGAAGCTCTTGCTCACCGCATAGGCGATGCCGGATTGCATCTCCTCGGGGACGATGCCGCACGCCGCCAGCATGTCCTTCATGAAGGCGTCCTCGTCCTGCAGGGCCTGCGGGAATTGCTTTGTCGGAACCATGTTCTCGGGCAGCATGTGCGCCGCCATCGACGCCACGTTGACGATCCCGGCGCCCTCGCCCGCGGCTGCGAAGAAGGCCTCGTTGACGTTGACCGTGCCGACCGCGTTGGTCCGCATGACGTATTCGGCGCTACCCATGCTTGGGCTGACACCGGCGGTGTGGATCACCGAGACGACGGTGCCGAAACCCGGACGCGGTTTCGAGCAAGCCGTCGACCGCGTTCCGGTCGGTGACGTCGCAGTTGACGGCCTTGGCGGTGATCCCGAGGCCGTCCAGCGTTTTCGCCGCCGCGTCGAGGCGGTCCTGCCGGACGTCGCAGAGGACGAGGGCGTGGTCGCGCCCGACGACCTTCGCCGTCGCAAGACCCATGCCACCTGCACCACCGGTGATGACCGACACTGTTGCTCATGGGCAGATGCTAGCCGGTCTACGCATCGGTCAGTCGATCGCGCCGAGCATGGCAGCCGCCGCATCGGCGACGGCGATCCGCGCCGGTCCCAAGTACTTGCGCGGGTCTGTCACCGTGCCGTCGGATGCCAGGTAGGACCGCACGGCTTCGGTGAAGCGGACGTTGAGCAAGGTCCCGACATTGATCTTCGTGATCCCGGCGCTGACGGCCTTGCGAATGTCTTCGTCGGCGACGCCCGAGGAGCCGTGCAACACGAGCGGCACGGGCACCGCCGAGCGCAGCCGGGCGATGAGATCGAAGTCCAACGATGCGGTCCGCTCCGACATCGCGTGTGAGCTGCCGACCGCGACCGCCAAGGCGTCGACGCCCGTCGCGGCCACGAATGCGGCGGCCTCCGCGGGGTCGGTGCGCACCCCTGGCGCATGCGCGCCGTCCTTTCCGCCGACCTCGCCCAGTTCGGCTTCGAGGAAGATGCCGCGTTGGTGAGCCCAGTCCGCGGCCGCCCTTGTGGCGCCGACGTTGGCGTCGTAGTCGAGTTTGGCGGCATCGAACATCGCTGAGCTGACGCCACTCTCGGCACTGGCATGCAGCAGCTCCACGTTCTCGACGTGGTCGAGGTGGACCGACGCGGGGATGGCGGCTGCCGCCGCGACCGCTGTGGTTGCCGCGGCTATCGGCGCCAACCGACCGTGGTGGAACTTCACCGCGTTCTCGCTCAACTGCAGGATCACCGGCCGGTTGGCCTTCTCGGCACCCGCAACGATCGCCTCTGCGTACTCCAGGGTGATGACGTTGAACGCCAACACTCCCGCACCGGAGCGATAGGCAGCGGCGACCAGGTCAGCGGTCCGGGCGAGTGGCATCAGAAGTCCTTCAGGGTCGCTTGACATTGTTCCAACCAAACGCAACTATATCCATCAGATTCCAAATCAACAAGATGTCATGGCCAAGGAGCGACATGCACGGCACCCTGTTCGTCGGCCTCGATGTCGGGACCACCACAAGCAAGGCCGTGGTGTTCACCCGGGACGGGGATCCGGTCGCGTCCGGGCGCGCGACCACTCCATGGACGGTGACGACCTCGGGCGCCGAACTCGACGCGAAGGCCCTGCTCGAAGCGGCCAAATCCGCAGTTGCCGAAGCGTTGGACGACTGCCCTCCCGGCGTCATCGGCGGGCTCGGCGTGGCAAGTCTCGCCGAGTCGGGAGTGCTACTCGACCAACATGGCCAGCCCGTCGCCCCCGTCATCGCCTGGCATGACACCCGCGACCATGCGGAGCTGGACAGTCTGCGCAATGCCTTTGACGCACAGACCTTCTCGGCTACCACCGGCTTGCCTCTCCGGCAGCAGTGGTCGCTGACCAAGCACCGGTGGCTGATCGACAATGTCCCCTCGGCGCGCACCGCAGTCCGCCGACTCAACGTCGCGGAATGGATCGTGCGTGGGCTCGGAGGCGAGGAGGCCACGCGAGCAATCACTCGCTTCCCGAACCGGATGGCTGCGCCTCGCGGAACGCGACTGGTGGACCGACACCTTGGCGTGGTCAGGAGCCCAGCAGTCGTTGATGCCGCCGCTGGTGACGGCGGGGACGCCGCTGGGCCGGGTCGGAGCCGACACCGGGCTGCCCAGGTTGACCGGGGCGGTGCTCACCGTTGCGGGCCACGATCACCAGGCTGCCGTTGTCGGCGCCGGTGCCGACGGACCCGGCGACGAGCTCGATTCGTGCGGTACCGCTGAGGCGCTGGTCCGGACCATCGCGCCGGGCCTGTCCCCCGACGTGGTCGCCGACCTCGCGGCGGCCGGCATCACCACCGGCTGGCACGCCGTTGCCGACCATTGGTGCCTGCTCGGTGCAACGCAGGGCGGGCTTGCGCTGCAACGCATCCTCGCGCTGCTGGGGAAGGACAGATCCGATCTGCCGGCCCTGGATGCTGACGCGATCGCGTTGCCCATGCCCGAGATACGCATTGCGGCACCGGCATTCGGCAGACTGGACGTCCTGGGCATCACCGACAGCGCCAGCCCCGCCCAGCTGTGGCGTGCCGCCCTGGAAGCCGTGACCGAGCAAGCCGCCGAGATCCACGACGCGATGACGGAGGTCAGCGGCGAGCACCGCACATTGGTGGTCACCGGTGGGTGGTCACGCAGCGCCGGGCTCATCGCCGTCAAGCGGCGCCGCTTCGGCGAACTCGTCGAGGCCGACGTCAACGAGGCCGGGGCACGCGGTGCAGCGCTGCTTGCCGCCAAGGCAGCCGCCACCGATTCGTCCGCCTCTGCAGTGGCGGTGTCATGACCGACAACGTCGAGGTCCGCACTCCGTATGCCGACCAACGTAAGAACCACATCATCGACCGGCTTCTGAGCAACGGCCGCGTCGATGCAACGGAAGTCGCCGAATCCCTTGGCGTAACCGGAGAGACGATCCGCAAGGATCTCATTGCGCTAGAGCGCCAGGGTCTGCTGCGCCGCGTGCACGGCGGCGCAGTGCCCGTTCAATCGCTGGCTTTCGAGCCGGCCGTTGAGACTCGAACGCAGTTGGCTTCGGAGAAGATCCGCATCGCGCAGGCCGCGCTCAACCATGTGCCCGCACAGGGGTCGGTGCTCATCGACGCCGGATCCACGACCGCCAAATTGGTCGAGCTGTTCCCCGGTGACCGTGACCTGACGGTCTACACCAACACCGTTCCTTTGGCGATGTCGCTGCTGACCCGACCGCGGCTCACCGTCTTCACCCTTGGCGGGCGGCTGCGCAACGTCACCTTCGCCGAGGTCGGCGCCTGGACAGCGCGGGCGCTGGCCGAGATCAATGTCGACGTCGCATTCCTTGGCACCAACGGAATCTCGATCGAACGTGGCCTGACCACTCCCGACCCTGCCGAGGCGGCCGTCAAGCGACTGATGCTTGGCTGTGCCGCAAAACGGGTCCTGCTGGCCGACCACAGCAAGTTCGGGGTCGTGAAGGGCACCAAACACGGCGACCTGGTTGACATCGACGTCCTGATCAGCGATACCGGCCTCGCCGACGACCACTACGCGCAATTGCGCACCGCCGGAATCGAAGTGGAGCGAGCATGATCGTCACACTCACACCCAATCCGAGCGTGGACCGCACCGTGTTCATCGACGACATCGTCGCTCGGTTCGGTCAACCGCAGCCAACGCAGTCGCAGCGAACCCAGCGGCAAAGGCGTCAACGTCGCCCTCGCGCTGCACGCGCATGACGTACCGGTGCGCGCCGTCGTCACCGCGGGCGGTCCCGTCGGCGCGCAGTTGCAGCAGATGCTCCGCGCCGCAGGTTTGGACACCGTCATCGTTCCGATCGCTGGCGAGATTCGCAGCAACATCAGCCTCACCCAACCGAACGGCTCCGTGACCAAGATCAACGAGGCGGGTCCCAGGCTCAGCGACGAGGAGGCCGATCGCCTACTCCGCGCTGTCGCTGAACACATTCGCGGCGCAGGTTGGCTGGTCTGCGCAGGCAGCCTGCCCGCAGGCCTACCCGCAAACTGGTACGGCGAACTCGTCGAACTCGGGCACCGAAACGGCGTACCTGTCGCCGTTGACACCTCCGGGCAGGCGCTGGCCGAAAGCCTCTCTGCGGGGCCAGATCTGGTGAAGCCGAACGTGCACGAACTCGCCGAACTAACCGGCCGGGTGCCGCAGACTCTGGGCGAGGTCATCGAATCCGCTCAGGAAGTACGCCGTCGCGGCGCCCGCACCGTGCTGGCCAGCCTCGGCGGAGATGGCGCGATCCTCGTCGACGCCACCGGAGCCGTGTGGGGTCACGCGCCTGTGGACAGGGTCGTCAGCACCGTCGGCGCCGGTGACGCCATGCTCGCCGGATATCTCAGCTGCCCACACGGCCGGAGCGAAGCGCTTGCCACCGCCCTGCAGTGGGGCGCCGCTGCTGTCCAGAACGAAGGAACCCTGTTCTCGCCCAACGCGCCCCGCACGCGGGTGACCATGAGCGCCACCATCGATCTGTCCCGTCCGCTGCACGACGAAAGCCCCACGATCGCCGCTGCCGAAACGGGTGCACCTCCGAGTGCCAACGCCAGGCAACACACGCCCGAGTACACGAAAAGGAGGTTGGGATGAGCTCGACGATGCAGGCCGTGGTCATCCACGGCCGAGAGGACTACCGACTCGAGCGGATTCCCGTGCCGGTTCCCGGGCCCGGCGAGGCGCTGGTCAAGGTGCAGGCCGTCGGTATCTGCGCCAGCGACCTCAAATGCTTCCACGGGGCGCCCATGTACTGGGGCGACGGGCCCGTCCCGCCCAACGTCGACCTGTTGGTCACCCCGGGTCACGAATTCGTCGGCGAGATCGTCGCGATCGATGACCTCGGCCGGCAGCGGTGGGGTGTGGACACCGGCGATCGCGTCGTGGCGGAACAGATCGTTCCGTGCTGGAAGTGCCGGTTCTGTCGGCGAGGCCAGTACTGGATGTGCGCGCCGCACAACATCTTCGGTTTCCGTCGCAGCGTCAACGGGGCGATGGCGGAGTACATGGTCTACCCCGCTGACGCCATTGTGCACAAGGTGTCGCCCGACGTCCCGGCCGCGCACGCGGCGTTCGCCGAACCGCTCTCCTGCGCACTGCACGCCGTCGAACGCGCATCTGTCGAATTTGGCGACGTTGTCGTGGTCGCGGGCTGCGGTCCGATCGGACTTGGCATGATCGCGGGAGCGCGAGCGAAGAGTCCAGCCCACGTGGTCGCTCTGGATCACGTGTCGGCGAAGCTGGACCTGGCCGCGGAATGTGGAGCTGACATCACCCTCAACATCGGCGACGGGGATGCCGAATCCGTGGTGCGTGACTTGACCGAGGGCTACGGCGCCGATGTCTACCTCGATGCCACGGGGCATCCCTCCGCGGTCCCCCAGGGTCTGAACCTGTTGCGCAAGTTGGGCCGCTACGTCGAATACGGGGTCTTTGCAGAACCGGTCACCGTCGACTGGACAGTCATCAGTGACGTCAAGGAACTCGACGTGCTCGGCGCGCATCTGGGGCCGTACTGCTGGCCGACCGCTATTTCCATGATTGAAGCGAAAGCCCTACCGCTGGATCGCATTTGCAGCCATCAGCTTCCGCTGCAGGAGTTTCGCGCCGGCATCGATCTCGTCGGCCGCGGCGCTGAATCCGTCAAGGTGAGCCTGCTGCCCGGCGCCGAGTGACCTGCCATCGAGCGCCGCTGTCGGATCGGCGGCGTCCGCATCCGGCTGGACGGGCGCGGTGCAGCCCGGGCGCCGGATCACCACGCCGCGGCGCCAGGAGCTCGGAATGGCGGTCCGGACGGCGATGATCTCGGCGCGTCGCTGAGCCGACTCCTCGCCGCGGTTGCCTATCCTCGGCGCATGACCGGAGACGTGGTGGTCATCCACACCGACGGCGGGTGCAGACCCAACCCCGGCCCCGGCGGCTGGGGGGCGGTGCTGCGTCAGCGTGAGCACGTCCGCGAGATGTGCGGAGGCGACTGCGGCGAGACAAGCAACAACCGGATGGAGTTGACCGCGCCGATCATGGCGCTGGAGGCGCTCACCAGACCCGTGGTGGTGCACCTCTACACCGACAGCACCTATGTCCGGAACGGCATCACCAAGTGGGTGCTCGGCTGGGAGCGCAACGGCTGGCAGACCACCGCGAAGCAACCGGTGAAGAACGTCGACCTCTGGAAGCGGCTCCAGATGGCCTGCGCGCGGCACCAAGTCGAGTGGTTCTGGGTGAAGGGGCACTCGGGCATCGCCGACAACGAGTTGGCCGACGAGCTGGCGACCAGGGGCTTGCAGGAGGCGATCGCCGCTTCCGTCTGATTGTCTACGCCAAGTTCGGCGTCGGGTCGCGTTCCGAACGGGCGGCGTTGCGCCGCTGACGATCGTCGATCACCGGCGCCGCGGTCTTGTCGACAACGTCGTCGTAGCCCACCCCCTCGGCGAGTTCGACAACCGCGAAACCGGTGCCGGTCACGTCGAACACCCCCAGGTCGGTGATGACCCGGCTGACCACGGCCTTGCCCGTCAGCGGCAGGTCACAGCGGAGGACGAGCTTGGCGGCACCGGATTTCGACACGTGGTCCATGAGCACGATGACGCGCTCTGCGCCGCTGACCAGATCCATTGCCCCACCCATCCCCTTGACCATCGAGCCCGGCACCATCCAGTTGGCCAAGTCACCGTTGGCGGCGACCTGCATACCGCCCAGCACGGCAACGTCGACGTGACCACCACGGATCATCGCGAAGCTGGTCGCGGAATCGAAGTACGACGCACCGCTTACCACCGACACGGTCTGCTTGCCCGCATTCACCAGGTCCGGATCCACCTCGTCGTCGTAGGGAAACGGGCCGACCCCGAGGATGCCGTTCTCGGCGTGCAGAGTGACGTCCGATCCCTCCGGTAGGTAGTCCGGGATCAAGGTCGGCAACCCGATACCGAGATTGACGTAGTCGCCGTCGCGGAGTTCGAGGGCCGCCCGTGCGGCCATCTGGTCACGGGTCCAGCTCACGACGAAACCTCCTGGGACGCCGGGGATCCGGCCGGACGGGGTCGGGTCGTTCGCTTCTCGATTCCCTTGCGCGACGCCTGTTCGGCAGTCAGCTCGACGACCCGTTGGACGAAGATGCCGGGCAGGTGGATCTCGTCGGGATGCAGTTCACCGACCTCGACCACCTTCTCCGCCTCGACGACGGTGAGCCGGCCCGCCATCGCCGCCGGGGGGTTGAAATTTCGGGCGGCCGCGTGGAAGACGCAGTTGCCTGCCCTATCGGCCACCGCAGCCCGAACCAGCGCGTAGTCGGTGACGATCGACTCCTCGAGCAACATCTGACGGCCACCGAACGTCCGCACTTCCTTCGGCGGAGACGCCAGCGCCACGGTCCCGTCCGAGTGGTACCGCCACGGCAGGCCGCCATCGGCGACCAGCGTGCCCACCCCGGTCGGAGTGAAGAACGCGCCGATCCCACTTCCGCCCGCGCGCAGTCGTTCGGCAAGCGTGCCCTGCGGAGTCAGTTCGACCGTCAACTCGCCGGCTAGATACTGCCGTGCGAACTCCTTGTTCTCACCGACGTATGACGCGATGACGCGGGAGATCCGGTGCGCCGCAAGCAGAAGTCCGAGACCGCCACCGTCGACGCCGCAGTTGTTGCTGACGATCGTCAGGTTTTCGGCGCCCTGCTCCAGCAGCGCCTCGATGAGGAACCAGGGGATGCCGGCCAGACCGAAACCGCCGACCGCCAGGCTGGCACCGTCGGGTACGTCGGCCACCGCTTCGGCGGGTGAGGCCACGATCTTGTTCATGCCTTCGACGGTAGGACCTGCAGCCGATATTCTGAAATACCGCAGCGGGCCACTACTGGATGCGCCATCGCCGTTCTCGACGCGATAGACGACGCCGGAGTGTGCGGTATTCCCAACCGTTTCTCAGGACCGACCGGTGGCGGGGTGCGGCCAGTAGCCGATGACGCCATCGAACTCGAGGTCGGTCTGCGCGAAGTCGTTGCCGACGGCGATGAGGGGTTCGTTGGCCAGCTTGGCAGCCGCGTAGGTCATGGTGTCGCCATAGTTGAGCGCTGCGGGGTGACGACCCTTCCCGTACCGAAGGTAGGCGCGGTGCGCTGCGGCGGCGTGCTCGGCCGTGAAGTCGATTACAGCCAAATTGATTTCGGTCTTCAAGCGATCGAAGGCGGTGCGCGCGATGGTCCCGTGGCGACTACTGAGGACGATCAGACATTCGACGACACTGGGCGCCGCGATGACGGGGCTGCGGTCGGCGGAGAGCGCAGCCGCGACCTGCTCGGCGTGCGGATCCTCTCGCTGTAGTACGGCGATGATCGCGCTGGTGTCGATGATCACCGCTACACGCCGGACTCGGGGTCAAGCCCCAGGATCTGCTCGCGCTCGGACTTGGTGATGGGTGACCCGTCCGCCATCAGCGGCCAGATTTCGTTGGTCAAGACTTCTAGAAGTTCATCTGCACGGTTACCGGTGCGAGCCTGCGTGACCTCGATCTGAGCCTTGAGTGCATGCCGGATCGCATCGATACGGCTGGTCAGGTGCAGTCTGTGCATCAACTCGTCGGCTAGCTGGATGACTTCCTCGTCCTTCACGTTGAATGCCACGGGTACAGAGTACCATCGATCAAGTACATGGTACCCGGACCGACCACTCTGCAACGGTTTTCGGGCAACTATTCCCAGACCACCTCGTCTGGCACCTTGTCCGGTCGCAGCCCACGCCAACTCGGCTGACGCAACCGATCGTCGGATGTGCGTTCGCTGTAACGGACTTCACCGACCAACTCCGGCCTGACGAACGTCACTCCCCTGGCATCCTGAGTGGAAAGCCTTGCGGTGAAGGGTGATTCGTCGGTCTCCAGCGGTTTCAGGATGTCTTTGAGCTTGGTCAGCTCCTTCTCGGTGAACCCCGTGCCGACCCGGCCGACGAACTGCAGGCCGCGGTCTACGGGTATCCCCAGCATCAGAGCGCCGATACCGCTCGACCGGCCGCCTTCACCTCGCCGCCAGCCGCCGATGACGACTTCCTGGGTGTTCCAGATCTTGTCCTTGATCCACGACGACGACCGTCGACCCGGCTGGTAAGTCGAGTCGCGCTTCTTGGCGATGACACCTTCCCAGCGCTGCTTGCGCGCATATTCGAGCGCCTCGGGCCCGTCGCCGGGCAGCGCGGGCGGCACGATCACTGCCCCGCCGTCACCCAGCGCTTCGAGTAGCCGTCTGCGGTCGGAGTACTTGGCCCGCAACAGCGATCTGCCGTCCAGATGCAGGATGTCGAACGCCCAGAACTCGACGCGGGTCGAGCGCGCACGGTTCTGCATCTCGCCGAAACTGGGCACACCCGTCTCGTCGAGCGCCACCGCCTCGCCGTCGAGGATCACGTGATGGTCGGCGAGATCGGCGGCGAGCGCCTCGAATTGCGGATACTCGTCGGTGACGTCCCGGCCGCGCCGCGACCGCACAACGAGCTTGCCGTGGTCGGCGTCAACCAGAACGCGATAGCCGTCCCATTTGCCTTCGAACGCCCACTGCGTCTTCTTGAGCTTCTGCACGGAGCCCTCTGAAGACAGCATCGGCGCGAGATCCCCTGCAGTGGGCCGCTTCTGGTCCTTCATCCGATGGGCCAGCCAGTTCTTGCCGTCGGTCTGGATCAACGCGTATCGCCCGTCGATCCGCTCGCCGTGCAGGGTGATGATCACCTCACCGCCCTTGTCCGGTCCGTCGGGCGGGTTGTCGTTGAACTTCTCCGTCTCATACGTGCCGGTGTCCCAGATGACCATCCTGCCTGCGCCGTACTCTCCCTTCGGGATGGTGGCCTCGAACGTCAGGTATTCCAGTGGGTGGTCCTCGGTGTGCACGGCGAGGTGGTTGACCGCAGGCGTATCGGGCAGGTTCTTGGGTACCGCGAACGACACGAGCACGCCGTCGCGCTCAAGGCGCAGGTCATAGTGCAGCCGACGGGCATGGTGCTCCTGTATGACGAATTTGTCGTTGTTGCCCACCGCGGGCTTCGACTTCGGCACCGGCTCAGGTGTTTTCGACGCGTCGCGCATGCTGCGGTACGTCGTCAGCCGGTCCGATTCGGCGATGGCGTCGTCGAGCGGCGCGAGCAGGTCGCCGTGCTTGGCGACGCGCTCGAGCACCTCGTCGAAGCGCAGATGCCGCAGCTTGGGGTCCTCCATTTCGTCCCAGGTTCGGGGCGCGGCGACGGTGGGCTGCTCGCGCCCGCGCAGCGAGTACGGCGCGATCGTCGTCTTCGAGCCGTTGTTCTGGCTCCAGTCCAGGAAGACCCTTCCTTCCCGCACGCTCTTGGTCATCGTCGAGGTGACCAGCTTCGGCATCGCCTTTTCCAGTTGCTGCGCAACGCGTTTGGCGAGCACCACCGCACCCCGCGAGCTGACCGGCTCGGCGAGCGGGGCGTACAGGTGCAGGCCCTTGCTGCCGCTGGTGAGCGGATAGGTGGTCAGCCCGATGTCGTCCATCAGGTCGCGGACGGCGACCGCCACCTCGCACAGCTGCGGCATCGTCACGCCCTCGCCGGGGTCGAGATCGAACACCAGCCGGGTGGCGGGTCCCGGCTTACCGTCGACGAACCGCCACTGCGGAACGTGCACCTCGAGCGCGGCCTGCTGGCCGATCCAGCCCATCCCCTCGACGGTGTCGATGATCGGATAGGTCGTGGTGCCGGATCGATGGGTGACGCTCTCGCGGTCCAGCCAGTCGGGTGCGGAGCTGGCGAGCTGCTTCTCGAAGAAGGACGGCTCGTCGACGCCGTTGGGCCAACGCTTGCGGGTGACCGCCCGGCCGGCGATGTGCGGAATCATCACCTCGGCGATGTTGACGTAGTAGTCGAACACCTCTCCTTTTGTGACGGCCTTGCGCCGTCCACCCGTCGCCGGGTACAGCACCTTGTCCGGGTTTGTCAGTGACACCCGGCCGATTCGATCCACCACGCCAACGTAATACCCGCTGTACCGTGATCTAGTGACGCGTTTCGTCGCGGCGTGCCTGCTTGGCCTGGCCGCTGTCCTCGGTTCGGCACCGCACGCAGGCGCCGACCCCGAAGACCTGGTCCCCTACTGTTCGGGCGATCAGACCCCGATGGACGACAACTGCCGACAGATGGCGCACCAGACCTTCACGCACGGTTCGTCGGGCGCCAACCCGGAGACGCCGCTGGGCACCAACCCCGGCGTCCAGCCCGTCACCTAAATCCCGGGCACCGACCGTGGGGTCTATGTACGGATTTCGGCCGGATTCCGTACTTAAAGCCCACGCTCGACGAAGGCCAGCGGGCCACGCGCTAGGCGTCGTCGTCGAGATCGATGACGGGCATCGGTGCCGTCGGGATCTCGGCGATCGCCATCTTCGCGGCGGAGTCGGTGGGGATGACGTTCCGGTGCAGGGCCGCAAGCGCAGCGTTGGTGCCGACGTCGCGGCCGGCCTGCTCGCTGAGCAGCCAGCGCACTTCGAGCAGATCGCAGTACGCCTGAATCGCAGTGCCCGAGTGGTTCAGCGCCGCGTGCGCCAGGTGTTCGGTGGGTGTCACCACCTCAATCACCCACAACCGGGCAGCAGTCGACTCGTCGACGTCATGTCCGGCCTCCTGGCACAGCTGCGCCTGATAGGCCTGCAGGTCGCCGAGCAGGATGCGGGCCTGTCCCTCGCCCACGTCGAGGCCCGTCAGCTCTCGCAGGCGTTGTGCGTGATAGCGCCGATCACCAACGGCGACATGAACTTTGAGCTGACTCGGGTCGTCGGTGACGGGTTGCAACGAGATCTCGTCGACGGCGAAGCCCAGCTCGTTCAAGCGCCGGATGGTGCCCTCGACGCGGTAGCGGTCGGTGAAGCCGAACACGGGCTTGGCGTGCAGCAGGTCCCACAGCGTCTCGTAGCGGACCCGCACCTGTTCGGCCTCGGCGATCAGCGTGTCCTGCAACGACTCTGGCCGATCCAGCCGCTCCGCCAGATCGACCATGCCCATCGCCACGTTCTCCACCGTGATGTCGAGATCGTGCTGGCGTTGTCCGCGGCTCAATGTGGGGTGCACCTCGGAGGTTTCGGCGTCGACGAGCCAGGCCTGCAGAATCTGCCCGTCGCGCGAGAAGAGCGTGTTGGCCAGCGAGCAGTCACCCCAGAACACGCCGTGCCGGTGCAGCTCCACCATCAGGCCGGCCATCGCGTCCAGCAGCCGCGCCCGGTGCTTCGGCTGGTCCGGCGGCAGTCGCATGAACAGCCGCCGGTACTGCCACGACCCCTCGAGGTAACGCGTCACCAGGATCGCGGTGTCGAACTCGGGCTGCAGCACCACACCTGCGGGATGCACTGCGGGCAGACCCATCTCCTCGAGCTGGCGCAGGACGTCGTACTCCTTGACGGCGATCCGAGGAGGCATGTCCTTGACCGCCCACAGCACGCCGTCGGCCTCGACGAACTTCACCAGGTGACGGCTGGGCCCGACGGCGATGTCGCGCAGTGCGACGTCGGGGACGTTCCACTGCGACAACGGCCGGTCCCACGGCAATGCGAGCAGGCCCGCAGACGGCGTCCGGAGCCGGAACTCCGGTGCACGCACGGTCAGATGCGCTCGCCGGTGTCCGGATGAAACAGGTGTACGGTGCCCTCCGGCTTCTTGCGCAACTCCACGGTTTCTGCGAGCTTGACCGGCGTGCGGGATAACGACCGCGCCACCAATTGCACGTCCGGGTTGGCATGGGTGTAGAGGTAAGTCTCGCTACCCAGATCCTCGACGAGGTCGATCACCACGTCGATGCCGCCTCCGGGCGAGACCTCGAGATCCTCGGGCCGGATGCCGAGCGTGACTTTGTCGACTCCTGCGTTGTGAAGCTGGGTCAACTGGTCGCGCTCCAGTTGCAGCGTGGAGTCCTCGCTGATGCGCACACCGTCGGACACGATCGGAGCGGTCACCAGGTTCATCGCGGGCGATCCGATGAAGCCGGCGACGAACGCGTTGTTCGGCCTGTCGTAGAGCTCGTTGGGCGAGGCGAACTGCTGCAGCTTCCCAAACCGCAGCACCGCCACCCGGTCGCCCATCGTCATCGCCTCCACCTGATCGTGGGTGACGTAGACGGTGGTGGTGCCGAGCCGGCGTTGCAGCGCGGCGATCTGGGTGCGGGTCTGCACGCGCAGCTTGGCGTCGAGGTTCGACAGCGGCTCGTCCATGCAGAACACCTGCGGCTCACGGACGATGGCACGGCCCATGGCTACGCGCTGCCGCTGACCGCCAGACAGCTTGGCGGGCTTGCGGTCCAGGAACTCGGTGAGGTCCAGGATCTTGGCCGCTTCTTCAACCTTATTGCGCCGCTCGGCGGAGGACACACCACGCAGCTTCAGAGCGAACCCCATGTTCTCGGCGACGGTCTTGTTCGGGTACAGCGCGTAGTTCTGGAACACCATCGCGATGTCGCGGTCCTTGGACGGCACGCCCGTCATGTTCGTGCCGCCGATTTCGATGCTGCCCTCGTCGATGTCCTCGAGTCCGGCGAGCATGCGCAGCGCGGTGCTCTTGCCCGACCCGGACGGCCCGACCAGGACGACGAACTCACCGTCCTGGATGTCGAGGTTGAGGTTGTCGACGGCAAGCTTGTCCGAACCCTCGTAGATGCACGACGCGTTCTTGTATGTGATTGATGCCATTTCTCTTCTCCTGGTTCGTCGTTGACGTTTACTTGATCGCGCCGAACGAAAGTCCGCGCACCAGCTTGTTCTGGGCGAACCACCCGCAGAGGATCACGGGCAGCGCCGCCATGGTTGCGGCCGCCGACAGCACGGCCCAGTACTGACCCTCACCGGCGATGAAGCCAACGAGGTAAACAGGCATGGTCTGAGCGTTCACCGCGGTCAGGTTCACCGCGAGGAAGAACTCGTTCCAGGCGAAGATGACGCAGATCAGCGCGGTAGCTGCGATGCCGGGCGAGACCAACGGCAGGATCACCTCGCGCACCGAGCGCCACAGGCTTGCGCCGTCGAGGCTGGCGGCCTCGAGCAGTTCGCCAGGTACCTCGAGGAAGAACGAGCGCATCATCCAGACGGCGATCGGCAGGTTCATCGACGTGTAGAGGACCACCAGAGCCCAGATGTTGTCCAGTAGACCCAGATTGGACACGATGACGTATAGCGGCAGGATCGCTGCCACCACGGGCAACATCTTGGTGCTCATGAAGAAGAACAACGCATCCGAGGTCTTGCGGACCGGCCGCAGCGACAGCGCGAACGCCGCGGGCACGCCGAGCAGCAACACCAGAATCGTCGACATGGCGGTGGCGAACACCGAGTTGAGCATCGCAGGCCCGATGCCCTGGTTGAACACCGCCGCGAACTGATCCAGCGTCGGCGTGAAGAAGAACGTCGGCGGGTTGGTCGCCGCGTCGCTCTCCTGCTTGAACGCCGTCAGCACCATCCAGAGCACGGGGAAGAAGAAGCCGAGGCCGACGAGCCAGGCCACTGCGCTCCACGGGCTGAACTTCTTGGTCTTCTTCTTGCGCACCGGGGTGGCATCATCTGCCGCCGTTGTTCTTTCGACAGTTGTAGTCATCAGACTGCCTCTTCCTTGCCGGAGAATGATTTGAAGATCAATCGAAGCGCGAAGCTGGCGATGATCATCGTGAAGACCACCACCACCACGCCCATCGCCGCGGCCTGGCCCATGTCGAAGCCGAGGAACGCGCGCTGATAGATGTAGAACGGCAGGTTCGCACTGGCGACACCGGGTCCGCCCTGCGTCATCATGAAGATCGCGTCGAAGGTGTTGACCAGATAGACCGCGCCGAGTACGACGCCCAGTTCGATGAAGCGACGTAAGTGCGGCAGCGTCAACTCGCGGAAGAGTTGGAACGCGGTCGCCCCGTCCACCCGGCCCGCCTCGAGTTGGTCACGGGGCATGGACGTCAGGCCGGCGAGGATCAGCAGCATCATGAACGGCGTCCACTGCCAGATCAACTCGACCATCACCATGGCCAGTGGGAACTGACCGATCCAGTCGACAGGGCCGATCCCGACCAGCGACAGCACCCAGTTGAGGATGCCGTTGTTGGGGTCGAGGATCGTCGTCTTCCAGATCAGCGCTCCCGCAACGGGTGTGATGAGGAACGGTGTGATCAGCAGCGTTCGCACCACACCTCGGCCGAGGAATGCGCGATCCAGTAATAGGGCGATCAACAAGCCGAGCAGCGCCGAGATCAGCACGACCCCGACGATCAGGATGACGGTGTTGACCGCCACCGACCAGAACTGACTGTCCTGAATGACTGCGACATAGTTGCTCAAACCGACGAACTGCCGCGAGCCGGGACGCACCAGGTTCCACGACAACGTCGAGTAGTACAGAGTGAACAGGAACGGCACCTGTGTCACCGCGATCATGAAGATCAGCGCAGGCAGCAGCGGCCCACGCCGTCGCCATCCCTCGGCGCGGCTCACGCCGACGTCTTGAGACTCCTTGATTTTGCGAACCCGTTCGGCGACGGCTTTCTCGTCGGCTTCGGCCGTGGTGTCAGCGGTTAAGGTCATCACTTCTCCTGGTAGCTCTTGCCGACGACCTCGGCATACAACTGTGCTTGTTCCATCGCGGCGTCGACGGACTTCTGCCCGGCGATCGCCGCACTGATCTGCTGGCTCACCCGCGTCCCCAGATCCTGGAACTCGGGAATCCCGACGAACTGCACACCGATGTACGGCACCGGCTGCACGGTGGGCTTGTCCGGGGTCGCGTTGGTGATCGACTGCAACGTCAACGGACCGTAGGACTTCGAGATCGCCTCGTACTCAGGCAGTTCGGTATACGTCGACGTCCGGCTACCCGGTGGGACGCGGGCCCAGCCCAGATTCTCGCCGACCAGCTTCATGTAGTCCTTGCTCGTCATCCACGAGATGAACTTCCATGCGCCGTCCGGATTCTTGGCGGCCTTGGGGATCCCCAACGACCAGGTGTACAGCCAACCCGAATTGGGCTTCTCGACGATCGGGGCAGGCAGGTAACCGATCTTGCCGACCAGGTCCGGGTATGTCTCCGGATCCTCGAGGACCGAGACCGCCGACGTCGCGTCGTACCACATCGCCGTCTGACCCTGACCGAACAGGTTGGCGCACTCCTGGAAGCCGGTGGACGACGCGCCGAGCTCTCCGGCATCGTTGATGAGGTCGACGTAGAAGTTCACGGCCTTCTTGACCTCGGGGCTGTTGAGCTGCGCGTTCCACTGGTCGTCGAACCAGCGTCCGCCGAAGGTGTTGATGACGGTGTCCAGTGGCGCCAGCACCTCACCCCAGCCCGGCTTGCCTCGCAGGCAGATGCCGGCGTCGGAGGCGCCCTTCTCCTTGATGGTCTTGGCCCACTCGGCGACTTCCTGCCACTGCGGCTGGTAGTTCGGATCCTGGTTGACCTTGATGCCTGCCTGTTCGAAGAGGTCCTTGCGGTACATCAGGAAGGACGACTCGCCGTAGAACGGGACGGAATACATGTTGCCCTCGTAGGACAACGACTCGCGCAGCGACGGGATGAAGTCGTCCTCGTCGTAGCCGGGTGTGTTCTTCATGTAATCCGAAAGGGGGAGCAGCCAACCGTCCCTGGCCCACTGCGGGGTCTCGAAGTTGCTGATCATCACGACGTCGAACTGACTCCCGCCCATGGCCGTCGACATCGTGATCTTCGCGCGAGCCTGGTTCTCCGATAGCGAGATGAACTTCAGCTTGACGCCGGGATTCTCCTTCTCGAACTCAGATGACAGCTCCTGTGCGTCCGTCATCTGCGAGTTGGACACCAGGGCGATCGTCACCTCGTTCTCCGATGCCCCCAGACTGCCCGCGCCCGCACAACCGGCGGTGAGGACCAGCCCCGTCGCGGCTGCACACAATGCCAACCGGTGCAGTGTTCTTCGTAACGGTTTCACCTTTACCTCCCTTAATCCTGCGCCAACAGCCAACGGGCACAGTCGATGTCACAAACCAATAGTCGGGCGAGCTTTCCTCGGAGCGCGCCGAGCGTGGCACGGTGTTTGGCCGCGCCGCTGGAGATCAGGATCGTCTTCTGGCAGGCCTTGATGTCCTCGAGAAGAACTGAAACCGCACGCAGCTGCAGTTCGGTTTCCACCGGTGCGCCATGACCGTCGAAGAACCGACCGCCGATCTCGCCTACCGCACCAAGCTTGATGAGCTCCTCGAGCATCCTGGTGTCGAGAAAGCTGCCCTCGAACAGGGTCGTCGAGATGGAAACGGCGCCGACGCCAAACAACATCACGTCGGCACGCCTGCCCGCCTCCAAGGTGCGGGATATCAGCGAATCGCTACGCATGGACGCCACGGTGGACGGATCGGCGTACAGCGGGGCGGGCAAGCGGATCGTCTTCGCCCGCAACACATCTGCGCAGCGGCTGAGGATGAACTCGGTACCGGTCTGATACGCGGCGCTTGACATGGCACCGTCCAGCTGGACTACCGCGGAGCAACTCGCCACTCCGGGTGCCATGGCGGTGGCGACCGCGACCTGTTCGGGGCCCCAGGTGAAGCCCAGGACATCGTTGGGTGTCAGCCGTCGCATCAAGAGTGCCGCCGCCGCACGGCCGACGCTGGCGAACGCCGCCGGTCGTCCTGGCGCCCCGACGTCGACACCGTGACCGGCGACCACCACTTCGGTCAGGCCGAAGCGCTGCTCGAGTTCTCGCTCCTCATCGGCGTGCAGATCGTCGCGCATGTCCGGCGGGACGACGACGTCGATGCGGACGAGCCCGTTGGCCTTGGCCCGGGCGATCAGCCGTCCGGCAGTCGGCCGGGACACCCCGAGTCGAACCGCGATCTCGGCCTGGGTGAGCCCATCGAGGTAGTAGAGCGTCGCCGCGCGCAGGGCCAACCGCAGATCTTCTGGGCTGGCGGCGCGGTCCTTGGGGGCGCCATCGATCGTCGCGGCGACCTCGCCAATTGACGTCGATGCGACCACGGACTGCGACCTCGCCTTCCGGCTAGCCCGTGAGCATTCGCTCAGGGGTGCGAGTAGATGTTCATCACGCTAGCATGGTCAGTGTGACGTACACAACACTCGCGGCGGATACGCAGATGCGGGTCGCCGTACTCGTCGAGCCAGGTCGAATCGATATGGAGCGGCGTCCCGTGCCGAGACCGGGACCGGGTGATGTGTTGATCCGGGTGTCGTCGGTCGGCGTCTGCGGGTCTGACACGCACTATTACCGCCACGGCCGGATCGGCAGCTTCGTCGTCGACGCCCCGTTGGTGCTCGGCCACGAAGCGGCGGGGACGATCGTCGGCGTCGGTGAATCGGTCGACCCCTCGCGCATCGGTCAGCGTGTGTCGATCGAACCTCAGCGCCCCGATCCGGATACCGCGGAGACCCGCCGCGGCGACTACAACCTGTGCCCGCACATGCGGTTCTTCGGAACCCCGCCGGTCGACGGGGCCCTGTGCGATTACGTGACGATCGGCGCGACGTTCGCACACCGGGTACCGGACACGGTCTCCGATGACGCCGCCGCGCTGTGCGAACCGCTGTCGGTCGGCATCGCCGCGCTTCGCAAGGCGGGTATCGGCGAAGGGGCGAAGGTGCTCGTCGCCGGTGCAGGACCTATCGGGATCGTGATGGTTCAGCTCGCACGCGCCTACGGCGCATCCGAAATCGCCGTGTCCGATCCGGACGAATCGCGCCGCAACCAGGCACAGATGAATGGCGCCACCCTCGCGCTCGACCCCGCGGCGGACGAGCTGGGCTGCGATTTCGACGCATTCATCGACGCCTCTGGCGCGCATGCCGCGGTGACCGCAGGCATCCGCGCGCTCCGGCCCGCCGGAACAGCTGTGCTGGTCGGCTCGGGAGCCGAGTCGATGGATCTGCCGACGCAGTTGATTCAGAATCGCGAACTCACGCTGACCGGCGTCTTCCGCTATGCCAACACCTGGCCGGAGGCCATCGCGCTCGTCGAGTCCCGCCGGGTCGATCTGGATTCCATGGTTACCGGGCGATTCCCGCTCGAGAGGACCGCAGAGGCCCTGGACTCCGACCGGACGCCGGGTAGCGTCAAGACGGTGGTGGCCGTGTCATGAAGCTGAGCCGTTCGACGTTGGCGCAGATGCAGATCAACAAGCCGAACTATGACCGCGATGAAATCGGCATCGGGATAGTGCATTTCGGGGTCGGTGGCTTCCATCGGGCTCATCAGGCGATGTACATCGACCGGCTGCTGGAGAAGGGTGGCGCCACCGAGTGGGGCATCTGCGGCGTCGGCGTCTTGCCGGCCGACCGCAAGATGAAGGAGGTCCTCGATGCCCAGGACGGCCTGTACACACTGGTGCTGGAGAACCCCGATGGCAGCCGCGACGCGCGCGTGATCGGGTCCATCGTCGACTACCGCTACGCCCCCGATGATCCCGAGGCCGTGATCGAGCTGCTGGCCGCACCGACGACGCGGATGATCTCGCTGACCATCACCGAGGGCGGCTACAACGTCGAACACATCGACCCTGCGGAGGTAAGCGTGTTCGGTCTGGTGGTCGAGGCCCTTGCGCGACGCCGTGACCGCGGGCTGGCGTCGCCGACGATCGTTTCGTGCGACAACATCGAGGGCAACGGCGTGGTCGCGCGGGAGGCGTTCACGACCTTTGCCGAACGCGTCCATCCCGGTCTGGCGGAGTGGATCTCGACCCACACCCGGTTTCCGAATTCGATGGTGGACCGCATCACGCCGGCTACCACACCCGAGGTGATCGAGAGCCTGAAGAACGATTTCGGCGTCGAGGATCAGTGGCCGGTGGTGGCCGAGCCGTTCACCTCGTGGGTCCTCGAGGACGACTTCTCCGACGGCAGACCGCCACTCGAGGACGTCGACGTGCTATTGGTCGACGATGTCACGCCCTACGAGCTGATGAAGCTGCGGCTGCTCAACGCGAGCCACCAAAGCCTCTGCTATTTCGCCTATCTCAGCGGCTACCGGCTGGTGCACGACGCCGCCGGCGACCCGCTGTTCGCCGAGTTCCTGCTGCGCTACATGGACACCGAGGCGACGCCGACGCTGTTGCCGGTTCCCGGGATTGACCTGCCCGACTACAAGCGGACCCTGATCGAGCGCTTCGCCAACCCCGGCGTGCGCGACACCATCGTGCGGTTGTGCTTCGCCGCGTCGGACCGTATTCCGAAGTGGCTGCTTCCCGTGATCCGTGCGAACCTGGCGTCTGACGGCCCCGTTCGGCTGTCTGCTGCGACGGTGGCGAGCTGGGCGCGCTACGCGGAGGGCGTCGACGAGCAGGGTGAGCCGATCGATGTCCAAGACCAGCTCGCCGACACGCTCGTGCCGCTGGCCCGCTCGCAACGCGACAACCCGACGGCCTTCATCGAGAACACCCAAGTGTTCGGCGATCTCGCAAGTTCCGGGCGCTTCGTAGAGGCGTATACGGAGGCCCTGGACTCACTGCACCGCGACGGCGCGCGGGCAACTCTGGAGGCTCTGGTGCGAAAGGAGTCGGAATGAGCGGCCACCCGAAGACGACCGCGAGTGAGGATCGCAGCGAGGAACGAGCGAGGACCGGAGCGAGCGCGAGTCGAGGCATCAGCGAACGCGCGCTGGTCATCGGGGAAGCCCTGATCGACATCGTCGAGCGGGACGGCAAGATCCTCGGCGAGCACGTCGGCGGTAGCCCGCTCAACGTCGCCGTCGGCCTTGCACGGCTCGGCCGCGGCGTCGACTTCCTCACCCACATCGGCGACGACGAACGCGGCCGGCGCATCACCGAGTACGTCAAGAGCTCTGGCGCGGAACTGGTTTCGGGAAGCGTGACGGCGGAACACACACCCACCGCGCTGGCGACGCTGGACGAGAGCGGAAAAGCGCAGTACACCTTCGACATCGACTGGCAGCTGGCCGGCACACCGGAGGTGGCTCCACCGCTGGTGGCACACACCGGATCCATCGCAACGGTGCTCGAGCCCGGCTGCCGCGCGGCCGCGGCGCTGCTCGACGCCTACCACCTCTCGGCGACGATCAGCTTCGACCCGAACGTGCGACCCGCGCTGATCGAGGACGACGAGCAGGCGCGCAGCCGCATCGACCGGCTTGTCGAGAAGTGCGATGTCGTCAAGGCCAGCGACGAGGATCTGCAGTGGATCGACTTGAACCACACGCCCGAGCAGGTGGCGCAGACGTGGCAGGGGCTGGGTCCGGCGATCGTCGCCGTGACGACGGGTGAGCGCGGGGCGTTCGCGGTGTGCAAGGCCGGGGTCGCACGCGTGCGGGCACGGCCGGTGGAAGTAGTGGACACCGTTGGCGCGGGCGACGCGTTCATGACGGGGTTGATCGACGCGTTGTGGTCGTTGGGCCTCCTCGGCGCCGACCACCGCGCCGAGTTGCGCCGCATCAGCGTCGACACCCTGACGGGCGTGCTGCAGACCGCCGCGTTGTCGTCGGCGCTGACGGTCGCGCGTGCAGGCGCCGACTTGCCAGACCGGGTCACGAGGGATGCCGCAGCGGGCCGCACGCCTGCACCTAACTGAGAGAGATGTCGCGGTCGTCCACGGCGCAACGGCCACGGCGTTGCCGTGTTCGGCCGAATCCCCCGCGACGTGCTGGAGGCTTACACCGCTGCCGTCAACCGGTAGCTACTTCGCCCATCCTGCGTGGGCCATACTGGGCTTATGCGTTCCATCTGGAAGGGCTCGATCTCCTTCGGACTGGTGAATGTTCCCGTCAAGGTCTACAGCGCGACCGAAGACCACGATCTGAAGTTTCACCAGGTCCATGCCAAGGACAACGGACGCATCCGCTACAAGCGGGTGTGCGAAGTGTGCGGCGAGGTGGTGGAATACCGCGACATCGCGAAGGCCTTCGAGTCCGACGACGGAAACATGGTGGTGATCACCGACGAGGACATCTCGACGCTGCCGGAGGAACGCAGCCGCGAGATCGAGGTCGTCGAGTTCGTCCCGGCCGGCGATGTCGATCCGTTGATGTATGACCGCAGCTATTTCCTGGAGCCGGACGGAAAGTCGTCGAAGTCCTATGTGCTGCTGGCGAAGACGCTGGCGGAGACCGACCGGGTGGCCATCGTGCACTTCGCGCTGCGCAACAAAACCCGGCTAGCGGCCTTGCGCGTCAAGGATTTCAGCAAGCGCGACGTGATGGTCGTCCACACGCTGCTGTGGCCCGACGAGATCCGCGATCCGGACTTCCCGGTGTTGGACAAGGAAGTCGAGATCAAGCCGGCCGAGCTGAAGATGGCCGGCCAGGTGGTGGAGTCGATGACCGACGACTTCCATCCCGAGCGGTTCGAGGACACCTACCAGGAACAGCTCAAGGAGCTTGTGGAGGCGAAACTCGAAGGTGGAGAGGCGTTTACCACCGAAGAGGCCGAGCCGAAGGAACTCGACGAGACCGAGGACGTCTCGGATCTGCTGGCCAAACTCGAGGCCAGCGTGAAGGCGCGGCGTGGCGGCAATGACGCGTCGGGTGACGGCCAAGCCAAGAAGGTGCCGGCTAAGAAGGCCGCAGCGAAGAAGGCTCCCGCTAAGAAGGCCGCTGCGAAAGCACCCGCCAAGAAGACGGCCAAGAAAGCTGCGGCGAAGAAGTAACGATCAGCGGCGTCAGCAGCCGAGATGATTGATGCTGGCGACGATGATCTCGTACGACGCAGACACCGACAAGCCGTAGTTCTTGACCAGCATCGGAACGATGTCCGAGGCAGGGTGGCCGCTGCGGATGGCGCTGCAGACCGTGTTGCCGGCGGACATCAGCTGCGATTCGCTCATGAAGGCGTATATCGGCTGCAGGCTCTGAATATAGGTGCCGCTGTCAGCGGCCGCCGGAGCGGCAAGGCCAACCGTAGTGGCCCCGACCGCGAACAGGACGCCAAGCGCGGGGACCATCCTGGTCCACCTCGAAGCGGATGCGGTGGTGGCTTGCTGCGACACGCGAAATCCTCCTATTCAGTGGGTGAACGGTACGGAATTCGTCGCCGTTATTTGACGTTAGCACTAATTCCGCACTACTTTTGCCGTCACCTGGGGTCTTCCGCATCTGTGTGACGGAAATAACTTTGCTGGGCGAGTGATATGCGTCTCACATAACCGACGTTAGGAGCGCCGAGGCTGATCGGCTTAAGTGGCCGACTACTGCACTTCTGACTGGCCGGCAAAGCGGGTACTGATACGCCCACGTCGACATCAACTAGAACGTGTTTCAAAAATGCGGCATGTCGTCCGCGCGCCCTTGTTACGGTGTCGCCCGGCGCAGGAAGAAGGGCTGACGTGATACTCGACAGATTCCGATTGGACGACCAAGTCGCCGTGGTGACGGGAGCCGGTCGCGGGCTCGGCGCCGCAATGGCCCTGGCGTTCGCCGAAGCCGGTGCGGACGTGGTCATCGCGTCGCGCACGCAGTCGCAACTCGAAGAGGTTGCCGAACAGATAAAGGGCGTCGGGCGGCGTGCCCACATCGTCACCGCCGACCTCGCCCATCCGGAGGACACCGCCAGGCTCGCCGCCACCGCGATCGAGGCCTTCGGCAAACTAGACATCGTCGTCAACAACGTCGGCGGCACGATGCCGAACACACTGCTGACCACGTCCACCAAGGACCTGAAGGATGCGTTCACCTTCAATGTTGCGACCGCCCACGCGCTGACCATTGCGGCGGTGCCGCTGATGCTCGAACACGCCGGCGGCGGCAGCATCATCAACATCACGTCGACGATGGGCCGGCTCTCGGCCCGCGGGTTCGCCGCATACGGCACCGCCAAGGCCGCACTCGCGCACTACACGCGGCTGAGCGCGCTGGACCTGTGCCCGAGGATCCGGGTCAACGCGATCGCACCGGGATCGATCCTCACCTCCGCGCTCGATGTCGTCGCCTCCAACGACGAGCTACGCGAGCCGATGGAGAGGGTGACCCCGATGCGGCGCCTCGGCGACCCGCTCGACATCGCCGCTGCCGCCGTGTACCTCGCCTCACCGGCGGGCAGCTTCCTGACCGGCAAGACACTCGAGGTCGACGGCGGCCTCACCTTCCCCAACCTCGACCTGCCCATCCCGGATCTGTGAGGAATTGACATGGCTATCAGAGTCGCGCTGATCGGCACCGGCAACGTCGGCAAGCCCGCACTCGTCCAGCTGATCAACGACTCCCGGTTCGAGCTGACCGGTGTCTGGGTCTCGTCGGAGGCCAAGGCGGGCAAGGACGCCGCCGAGCTCGCCGGACTCGACGGTTCGACGGGCATCACGGCGACAAACGATCTCGACGCCGTCCTCGCGACCGATCCCGAATGCGCCGTGTACACCGCCCTGGCCGACAACAGGCTCCCCGATGCACTCTCGGACTACCGCCGCATCCTGTCCGCAGGCGTCAACGTCGTCGGCAGCAGCGCGGTGTTCCTGCAGTATCCGTGGCAGGTCATTCCCGACGAGCTACTGAAGCCGATCGAGGACGCCGCGCAGGCAGGCAAGTCCAGCATGTTCGTCAACGGCATCGACCCCGGCTTCGCCAATGACCTTCTGCCCCTTGCCCTTGCGGGCACGTGCCAGAGCATCGAGGCGATCCGGTGCATGGAGATCATCAACTACGACACCTACGACAGCGCCGACGTGATGTTCGGCGTGATGGGCTTCGGACGGCCGCTCGACGAGATCCCGATGCTGCTGCAGCCCGGCGTGCTCAGCCTCGCGTGGGGTTCGGTGGTGCGCCAACTCGCGGCGGGCCTCGGCATCTCGCTCGACGAGGTGAACGAGACCTACGTCCGCGAACCCGCGCCCGAGGACTTCGACATCGCATCCGGTCACATACCTAAGGGCAGCGCCGCGGCCCTGCGCTTCGAGGTCCGCGGCATGGTCGACGGCAAGCCCGCCGTCGTCCTCGAGCACGTCACCCGGCTGCGCAACGATCTGTGCCCGGACTGGCCGCAGCCGGCGCAGGAGGGCGGGTCTTATCGCATCGAGATCACCGGCGAGCCGTCATACGCGATGGACGTCTGCCTCAGCAGCCCCAACGGCGACCACAACCACGCCGGGCTCGTCGCCACGGCCGCCCGAGTCGTCAACGCCATCCCCGCCGTCGTGGCCGCTCCGCCGGGAGTCAGAACGACGCTCGACTTGCCTTTGATAACTGGGAATGGGCTGTACGCTGGCAATAAGTCGGGCTGAACTCAATCGAAGGACACGCCTATGCGGACGCCCCTGCGCTATGTGACACCTATTTTTGCAGCGGCCGGCGCCGCAGCGGCGATCGTCGCCGCGCCCACCGCAACAGCCGAGCCAAACCCGACCCTGCCCCAATGCACAAGCGTTGGCGGCGACCAAAGCGTTGGCACCGCGACGACCGAATGCGCGACGCCAGGCAATGTTCAAATCAATGCCACCGCTCCGGACGTGCCCGCATACGCCTACCCGTGGGACGACGAGTTCTACGGACCCGCGCTGATCATGGGCGGCGGCGCCTGGGGCAACCACGGCATGGGTGGCGGCGGCCACCGGTAAGCCACATCTGTTCCTTGGCCCATCGAGGAGGCCAACCATGCGCATCAAGATTCGTTATCTGACAACCCTTTTGGCGGCAGGCGGCGCCTGCGCGACTATTGCCGTCGCGCCCGTGGCGACTGCCGCGCCCGAATGCGTGAACACCGGCCCGAACACGACGCAGTGTGAGAGCAACGGCAACGCCCAGATCGTGACCTCGCCCCCGGCCAACAACAACTACGGGTACTGGGGCTTCCCGATCATCGGATTCGGCGGCTGGGGTTTCGGCTGGTGATCCCGGTCTAGCCACCCCGGCACCGTTTCGGTTACCCTAACTTTTCTATTCGACAGTCCGGATAGAAGGTGGGGTTTAGTTGCTGCGCGACACCGAGACGCGAATGCGTCCGAGCTGGTTTCTGCTCGGACCGGCATTCGTCGCCGCCATCGCCTACGTCGACCCCGGCAATGTCGCGGCCAACATCAGCGCGGGCGCGCAGTTCGGCTTCCTGCTGGTGTGGGTCATCTTCCTGGCCAATGCCATGGCGGGCCTTGTGCAGTATCTGTCGGCCAAGCTCGGACTGGTCAGCGGGCGCACCCTGCCAGAGGCCGTCGCCGACCACACCCGCACCCCGACCCGGATCGGCTACTGGCTGCAGGCCGAATTGGTCGCCGTTGCGACCGATCTCGCCGAGGTCGTCGGCGGCGCCATCGCGCTGAACCTGCTGTTCGACCTGCCGCTGCTGGTGGGTGGCATCATCACCGGCGCGGTGTCGCTGCTGCTGCTGGCCGTGCAGAACCGCCGCGGCCAACGGACGTTCGAGCGCGTGATCAGCGGCCTGCTGCTGATCATCGCAATCGGATTCCTGACCAGCCTGTTCGTCGAGCCTCCACCACTTGCGGACGCCGCCGCCGGCCTCGTGCCCCGCTTCGAGGGCGCCGAGAGCGTCCTGCTGGCCACCGCGATGCTCGGCGCGACGGTGATGCCGCACGCCGTCTACCTGCATTCCGGCCTCGCCCGGGATCGACACGGCCACCCCGAAGCCGGCCGCCAGCGCCAATGGCTTTTGCGGGTGACCCGCATCGACGTCGGGCTGGCAATGCTGGTGGCGGGCGCGGTGAACCTGTCCATGGTGCTCATCGCCGCGACGAATCTGCAGGGCCGCGACAACACCGACTCCATCGAGGGAGCGCACGCGGCCGTACGCGACACACTGGGGCCCACCGTCGCGCTGCTGTTCGCCATCGGACTGCTCGCCTCGGGACTCGCGTCGACGTCCGTCGGCGCCTACGCCGGAGCGATGATCATGCAGGGGCTACTGCGGCGCTCCTATCCGCTGTTGTTGCGCCGGCTCGTCACGTTGATCCCGGCACTGGTGATCCTGGCGGTCGGCGTCGATCCCAGCCGCGCGTTGGTGATATCGCAGGTGGTCCTGTCGTTCGGCATACCGTTCGCCCTCATCCCGCTGGTGCGGCTGACCAGCGATCGCGCGCTGATGGGCGACGACACCAACCATCGGGTGACCACCGCCCTCGGTTGGATGGTCGCCGCGCTGATCATCGTGCTCAACGTGGTGCTGATCTATCTGACGGTCGCCGGCTAACGGCGCGAACGTTCCTTACCAGTCGAAATTTCCCAATATTTTCGACTGGTAAGGAACGTTCGCGGCTAACAGCGGCTATCCGAATAGCGAAATCCGGGTAGTTGGGATCGGTAGCGACGCCAGTGTTCTGTACTGACCGCACTGTCGACGCCACACCGGCGCACGCACGAGAGGAACCCTGATGAAACGAATCGCGCGCGTCGCCACCACGGTGATCGTGTCAGGCGGCGTTGCCCTTGCCGGTTTGGGACTGGCCACCGGAACCGCCCAGGCCGACCCCGTTTGGGGCCCCAGCTACAGCGGTGGGAACTGTCCGCCCGGGGTGGGCAGCTGCACCCACTGGTGCCCCGGCGACCCAGCGATTCCCGGCACCGAATTCGGCATTCTGACCTGGGATCCGAACATCTGCCACGACTGGTACTGGAACTCCGAGGGCATCGTCGATATCAACTCCAACACCGTCTACCCCTGGCGCGGCGCACCGCACGAGGCCGCGCCGCCGCCGCCGCCGCCGTCGGGTCCCCCGCCCGCGCCTGCGCCCTGGCCTGCGGACTGCCCGCCCTTCAACGTCCCCTTCCTCGCCCCATCGCGGTGCGGGGGTCTGTAGGCGATCCGATATATCCTGGAAAGGATGCTTGACGGGAGCCACAGCTACTTCGCGTACGGGTCGAACCTGTGCGTGAACCAGATGGCGCGGCGCTGCCCCAGCGCCACTGATCCCCGGCCGGCGACACTGGCCGACCACGACTGGCTGATCAACGAACGCGGGGTCGCGACCGTCGAGCCGTTCGACGGTTCGCAGGTGCACGGCGTGGTGTGGCAGCTCGACGACCACGACCTCGCCACGCTGGACAGCGCAGAGGGTGTGCCGGTGCGGTACCGCCGCGACCGGCTCACCGTGCATACCCATGCGGGTCCGGCCGAGGCATGGGTGTACATCGACCATCGCGTCGATCCAGGACCGCCGCGGCCGGGCTATCTGGAGCGCATCATCGACGGCGCGCTCCAGCACGAGCTGCCGCACCGCTGGATCGAGTTCCTCCGCCGCTGGGATCCGTCGCAGTGGCCGGTACCCAAGGACAATTCCAAAGCCGGAGCGCCGCAATCTCTTTCGCAGTTGCTCGCCGATCCCGGCGTACTGGAGGAATGCACGCTTCGGTCCCGGTTCGGCTTCATGGCGATCCACGGCGGCGGACTCGAGCAGATGACCGACGTCATCGCCGAACGGGCTGCGGACGCGGCGGGCGCATCGGTGTACCTGCTGCGCCATCCGGAGAACTATCCGCATCACCTGCCGTCGGCCCGCTACCGGCGCCGACGAATCCGAACGGCTCACCGAGTTCCTCGACCACGTCGACATCGCGATCTCACTGCACGGCTACGGCCGGTTGGGCCGCAGCACCCAACTGCTCGCGGGCGGCCGCAACCGCGTACTCGCCGCACACGTCGCCCGGCATATCGATGTGCCCGGCTACCACGTCGTCACCGACCTCGACGCGATCCCCCGCGAGCTGCGGGGCATGCATCCGGACAACCCGGTCAACCGCGTCCGCGACGGCGGCGCCCAGCTCGAGCTCACGCCGCGGGTGCGGGGCATCAGCCCGCGGAGCGCTCCGCCCGACGAAGACGGGCTGTCCCCGCCGACATCTGCGCTGGTCCAGGGCCTCGTCGCCGCTGCGCACAGCTGGGAGTAGCTCCACCCGCGCCGAAACGGACATTTGGGCGTGAATAACCCCCGATTTCGCGCCCAAACGGACATTTGGGCGCCAGTCGGCGATCCGGAATCGCGACCGCTCCGAATACTCCGATGTGGAACGAAATGAGCCAAGCGGGCGCTCCATCGCCGTCATCGGTAGCGGAGTCGCAGGGCTGACGGCGGCGTACCTGCTGTCGGCCCGCGACCGGGTCACGCTGTTCGAGGCCGACAGCCGAATCGGTGGACACGCCCACACCCATTACCTGGACCGCGGCGACGGCAACGTGGTCGGGATCGACACCGCATTCCTTGTCCACAACGACCGCACGTATCCGACGCTGTGCCGGTTGTTCGACGACCTTCAGATCGCCACCCAGGAGACCGACATGTCGATGTCGGTCCGCGACGACGGCAGCGGGCTGGAATACGCGGGCGCGCGGGGCATCGGAGGGCTGTTCCCGTCCTGGTCGACGCTGACCCGGCCCCGCTATCTGGCGATGCTGGCCGAAGTCAAGCGATTCCACCGGGCCGCCACCCGGCTGCTTCGCGACGAGTCCGACGACGACGACGAAACCCTCGCCTCGTTTCTCGGCCGCAACGGCTTCTCGCAGTACTTCATGGACTACTTCATGACGCCACTGGTCGCCGCCGTGTGGTCGTCACGGCCGGGTGACGCGATGCGCTATCCGGCGCGTTACCTCTTCGTCTTCCTCGACCACCACGGAATGCTCTCGGTGTTCGGGTCGCCGACCTGGCGCACGGTCACCGGCGGATCGGCGAAGTACGTCGAGGCGATCGCGATGCGCCTGGCCGAGGTCGTCGCCGGGCTTCCGGTGAGTGCGGTGCAACGGGTGCCCGAGGGCGTGCTGGTTGCCGTCGGCAGCGGTCGGCCCCGGCTGTTCGACGCCGCCGTCGTCGCGACCCACCCGGATCAGGCGCTGCTGATGCTCGCCGAGCCGACGACCGCCGAGCGCATGGTGCTCGGCGCCATCTCATACACCACCAACCAGGCCCAACTGCACACCGACGAATCCGTGCTGCCGCGCCTTCGCCGGGCGCGGGCGTCCTGGAACTACCTCGTGTCACCCGATCGCGGCGACGTCCTGGTCACCTACGACGTGACGCGGCTGATGCGGCTGGCGGGTCCGCGTCGCTTCATGGTCACCCTCGGCGGCCGCGACCGCGTAGACCCCTCGACCGTGCTGGCCGAGATGACCTACGACCATCCGCTGTACACGCCGGAATCCGTTGCCGCCCAGCGTCGTCTACCAGAACTGAACGACGACCGGATCGTCTTCGCGGGCGCCTACCACGGATGGGGATTTCACGAGGACGGCGCGGCATCCGGGCTGCGGGCGGCGGAACGCCTCGGCGCGTCGTGGCCAAGCCGCGATCGGCGGACGGGAGGTCGTGCCGTGCTGACACCTGCGCTCTATCGCACCCGGATCACCCATCTGCGCCGCGCTCCGGTGCACCACTACTTCGAACACCGAAGCTACAGCTGGTATGTCGACATCGACCGACTGCCGGAGTTGCCGCGATGGCTTCAGCCGTTCGCGCGGTTCGAGGCCACCGATCACCTGGATGGCGCGCCCGATGACACACTGCGGGAACGGGTAGACAACTTCCTCGCCGACCGCGGCATCGACCTGCGCGGCGGCACCGTCACCGCACTTCTGCAGGCCCGGGTGCTCGGCTACGTGTTCAACCCGCTGAGCCTGTTCTGGTGCCACGACGCCGACGGAGTGCTGCGCCACGTGATTGCTGAAGTCCACAACACCTACGGTGGCAGGCACGCCTATCTGCTGCCCCCGGATGCGGGCCAGCCCGCGATGGTGATGAAGAAGCTCTACGTGTCGCCGTTCAACGAGGTCGACGGCTACTACCTGGTGCGGGCGCCGCGGCCGGATTCCGAACTCAACGTGACGATTTCGCTGCACCGGGAGAATCAACCCGCCTTCGTCGCGACGATGCGTGGCGACAGGCGGCCTGCAGGCATTCGTCAGATACTTCGACTTCAGTTGACGGCGCCGCTGGCACCGCTGATGGGCTCGCTGGGCATTCGCGTCCAGGGCATCACTCTGTGGTTACGCCGGGTTCCAGTGGTAGCGCGGCCGGAGGTCGCCGAGAAGGAAAGGGTCGAACAACTGTGACTGTCGATATCGCCCGGCTGTCCGACGCATCCGTCAGCGCCCGGTGCTGGCCGGATGTGGCGCGAGTTCCGTCCGGTCCGCTCAGCATCGTCGCGGCGCCGATCGCGGACCGCCTGTTCCGCAATGCCGCGTCGCGGTTGCCGCTGCGGATGGTCTATCCCGACGGCACGGTGGTCGGCGCGGCCGACCCGACGCTGCCGACGATGGTGATCCACCGGCCGGACAGCCTGGCACGCCGAATCGGACGCTACGGCCTGATCGGATTCGGCGAGTCGTACATGGCCGGTGAGTGGAGCAGCGACGATCTTGCCGGCGTGCTCACCGAGTTCGCGAGCTCGGTCGGTGATCTGATACCGCGCTCGCTGCAGCGCCTGCGCCCGATCGCCGTTGTCCGCCAGCCGCGTTCGCAGTTCAACAGCCGCGAGCAGGCCCGCCAGAACATCTCGGAGCACTACGACCTGTCGAATGAGCTGTTCGCGGAGTTTCTCGACGAGACGCTGACCTACTCCAGTGCCATGTTCGACACGCTGCCCGCCACGCGGTCACAGTTGGCCGACGCTCAGCGGCGCAAGATCGACCGTCTGCTCGACTCCGCGAAGGTCGGCCCCGGCAGCCGCGTGCTCGAGATCGGCACCGGCTGGGGCGAGTTGTGCATCCGGGCCGCATCGCGCGGCGCCCTGGTGCGGTCGGTGACGCTGTCGGCCGAGCAGCAGCAGTTGGCCCGGGAGCGGGTCGACGCCGAGGGCCTGTCGGACCGCGTGGACATCGAACTGCTCGACTACCGCGATATCGACGGCTGCTACGACGCCGTCGTTTCGGTGGAGATGATCGAGGCCGTCGGATACCGCTTCTGGCCCGACGTACTTCCAAACCCTCGACCGGCTGGTGTCGCCCGGTGGACGGGTGGCGATCCAGGCCATCACGATGCCCAACAGCCGAATGCTGGCGTCGCGCAACACATATACCTGGATCCAGAAGTACATCTTCCCCGGCGGCCTATTGCCGTCCGCCGAAGCGATCATCGGTATCACCGAAGGGCACACGCGGCTGCGGACGGTGGAGATGACATCCATCGGCCCGCACTACGCGGAGACGCTGCGGCTGTGGCGTGAGCGCTTCATCGAGCGACGAGAAGCCGTGTTGGCCTTGGGTTTCGACGAGGTCTTCCAGCGCATGTGGGAGCTGTACCTGGCCTACTCGGAAGCCGGCTTCCGGTCGGGCTATCTCGATGTCTACCAATGGACTCTCGCCCCGGCAGGAGGTTCGCGATGAACTTCGTGCTTGTCACCGCGGCGTCGATCGGCGTGCTGATATTCCTGCACGGGATCACGTTCGCCGTCGGCCGAAGCATCGGTAGGTACAACGTCGTCGACGTCACGTGGGGCCTGGGTTTCGTCGGCGTCGGCGCCGTTGCCGCCCTGTTCGGCTCCGGCGACGCCTTCCGCCGGATTCTGTTACTCGTACTGGTGGCGGTCTGGGGGCTGCGGCTGGCCTGGCACATGATCCAGAAGTCGGCGGGCAAGGGCGAAGACCCGCGGTATGACGCCCTCATGCGCGGCGACTTCTCCGCGGGCCGGGTGCTGCGGAAGATCTTCCTCATCCAGGCCGCCGCGACCTGGTTCGTCTCGCTGCCACTGCAGGTTTCGGCCGTTCTGGGTCCGACCCCGACTGTGCTGCTGCCGATTTTCATTGCAGGCGTGGCTCATTTGGGGAATCGGCGTGTTCTTCGAGGCGGTCGGCGATCATCAGCTACGTAGGTTCAAGGCCGATCCCGCCAACAAGGGAACGGTGATGGACCGCGGGCTGTGGGCCTGGACACGCCATCCCAACTACTTCGGCGACGCGTGCGTGTGGTGGGGGCTGTGGCTGGCGTCCATCGCGGGGTGGATCTCACTGCTGACGGTGCTGTCACCGGTCCTGATGACGTACTTCCTGGTCTACGCCACGGGCGCACGCCTGTTGGAGAAGCATATGATGGACCGTCCGGGTTTCCGTGAATACTGTTCTCGTACTTCGTTTTTCATTCCGAGACCGCCCAGATTGCGAATATCGTGACGATCATGGCGGGGGTGGCTAGGCTACCGCTCGTGACCACCGACCTTTCCGCGCTGCTGCACCAGGTGGCCCAGCGAGATGTCGACGCGTTCGCCGCCTTCTATGACCTCACCCGTGCCCGGGTGTTCGGTCTGGTAACCCGCGTGCTGCGCGATCCCGGGTACAGCGAGGAGACGACGCAGGACATCTACCTGCAGGTATGGCGCTCCGCGGCCAACTACGACCCGAATGTGGGCTCACCGATGGCGTGGCTGCTCACGGTGGCGCACCGGCGCGCAGTGGACCGGGTGCGCTCCGAGCAGGCGGCCAGCCAGCGCGAGTCCCGCTACGGGGCGACCAACGTCGAGCCGCCTGCCGACCACGTCGCCGATTCGGTCATCCTGCGCGACGAACGCCAGCAGGTCACCGACTGCCTGGACTCGCTGACCGACGTACAGCGGGAATGCATCCAGCTGGCCTACTACGACGGGCTGACCTACGTCCAGGTCTCGGAGCGGCTGACGGCCAATCTCGCGACCATCAAGTCGCGAATGCGCGACGCCATCCGCGGACTGCGCAAGTGTCTGGGGCTCGCATGACTGACCCATCGACTCCCGATCTGATCGCATTGGCGACGCCCTACGCGCTGCATGCGACGACCGATTCCGACCGCGCTGAGATCGAGCGGCAGCTTGCCGACGCGCCACCCGAGGTGGCGGCGGCGTTCTTCGCAGAGGTGCGTGCCGTGCACGAAACGATGGCCTTCATCTCCGCCGCGACGGCGGTCGAACCACCGCCCACCATGCGCGACCGGCTGCTGGCAACCGTCGCCGACGACCCGGTGCGCCAACTGCCGACGAGGCGTGCGAATCGCTGGCGCACAACGATTTTGGCTGCAGCGGCGGTGCTCGCGATCGGGCTCGGCGCACTCGGCGTCGGGATTGCGATGCGGCCGGTGCCCACGACGTCGACCGCGGAGCAGATACTCGCGGCGCCGGACGTGCGGACGGTGTCGGGAGACATCCCGAGCGGCGGCACCGCGACGCTGGTGTTCTCCCATGAGAAGGACGCGGGCGTGCTGGTGATGAACAATGTCGCGCCGCCGCAGCCGGGCACCGTGTATCAAATGTGGTTGGTCGGCGAAGGCTCCCCGAAGTCGGCGGGGACGATGGACGCCAAGTCCGTCGCGCCGTCGACCACCGCCGTGCTGCCGGATCTCGGCACCTCCCGCGCGCTGGCGTTCACCGTCGAACCGGGCGGCGGTTCCGATCAACCGACGAGCCCGATTTTCGCCCAGCTGCCCCTGGTCTGACGGTCACTCCAGCGTCGCCGCGGCCGCCTCGGCGAGCACGTCGGCGATGTCGTGGCCGCGCCGCCAGGCCCGTTGCTGGCGCATCGCCCCGTTGCCTTGTTCGGCTATGCGGGCGAACTCGGTGCGCACCATCTCGTAGTCGCCGACCGCCTCGAGCGCGGGCCGGACGTGATCGATGAGACCGTTGAGCAGTTCCAGCGCAGGCGCAGACGCGTGACTTTCGGTCAGGTCGATCGCGTGACCGTCGAGTCCTTCGCGCGCCGACTTCCAGTACGCGGCCCGCAGCGCGTGCGGTGCCAGCGGAGCGAGGCTCTCACCGCGCTGCTCGGCCTCCATCGCCGTCATCACAGCGGCTCTGACCAACGTCGCCAGCAGGACCGTCTCCGCCACCGTGGCGGGGACGTCGGCGACGCGCACCTCGATCGTCGGAAAGTTGGCCGACGGACGAACATCCCAATAGACCATCCCGTCGTCCAGCATCGCGCCGGTGTCCTGCAGCATCCGCACGACGGCGTCGTACTCGTCGGCGGATTCGAAATGCGGCGTCGGCCCCCCGCTGGGCCAGCGGTGCCAGAGGATGCTGCGCCAGCTGGCGTATCCCGTGTCGGTGTTGCGGTACACCGCCGAGTTCGCGGTCAGCGCGAGCAGCAGCGGCAGCCACGGCCGCAATCGGTTGCTCACCTGGATCGCGGCATCGCGGTCGGGAACGGCTACGTGCACGTGGCAACCACAGACGCCCTGCTCGTGGGCGATCATGCCGAACCGCTCCGCGATCCGGCGGTAGCGCGGGGTGTCGGTGATCGGAAACTCATGCGGCACCGTCGGCGGCAGCCCGACGGCGAGCAACCGTGCACCGCCGGCCTCGGCGGCCTCGCGCGGCGATGCGGCGTAGCCGCGTCAGCTCGGCGCGCAGTTCCGCGCTGGAGTTCGCGACGTCGGTCGTCGTCTCGACCTGGCAGCTGGTCAGCTCGAGCTGGAGCTTGACGCCGTGCGCCTTGGCGAGCCGGGCGACGGTCTCATTGCGGGCGATCGGCTCGCCGGTGTCGGGGTCGACGAGCAGGAACTCTTCCTCGACGCCGACGGTGGGATGGCTGGCCATACCTGCCTCGAAGTATTGATCCGGCCCGCCGGAGGAATCTCACGACGGGCCGGATCGCGCGGTGGCTCCTTGTGCGGATGTACTCCGCTGGGCCGCGAAGTCTGGCGCCTGGCGAATTGACCGATCCGGTCGCCGTCAAACATGCCCGCTGAAGAATTTTCTTGGGTGCTTAACATCGTGGGGTGACCAAGGATTTCCGGTTCGGCGTCGGCCTACGCGTCGCCAAGTCGATCTCGTCGGTTCAGGACGAGGCGAGGCGAGCCGAGGACCTCGGCTTCGACGTATTGCACCTGCCCGACCACATCGGGGCGCCCGCACCGTTCCCGACTTTGATGGCGGCTGCGGCGGCCACCAAGACGTTGCGGGTGGGCACCTTCGTGCTCAACGCCTGCTTCTACAAACCGGCGCTATTGGCGCGCGATGTGCAGGCGCTGCGCGACCTGTCCGACGGCCGGTTCGAGCTGGGGCTGGGCGCAGGCTATGCGCGGCACGAGTTCGAGGCCGCCGAACTGCGCTACCCGAGCGCCCGCGAGCGCATCGAATACCTGGCGCACGTGACCGAGTACATGGGCGAGCACCTGCCGGATGTGCCGGTCCTGATCGCGGGCAACGGCGACCGGCTGCTGACGGTGGCAGCGCGACAGGCCAACATCATCGGGCTGACCGGAGGTCAGCCGATCACCGATGACGACGACCCGCTCGCCGAGCGGATCGACTTCGTCCGTCGCGCGGCGGGCGACCGCTTCGACGACCTCGAGCTGAACATCGCGATCACCGCACTACCGCGGGACGGGTCAGGGCAGCCCGACCTGTCGATCACCCGCCGGGCCCTCCCGCACATGTCCGACGAGGAGTTGTTGCGACGCCCGCCGTGCTGTCGGGATCGACGCAGGAGATCGCCGACACCATTCGCGGGTATCGCGACACCTACGGCGTGAGCTACCTGATCGTCCAGGACAAGCACGCCGAGGCGTTTTCGAAAGTGATCGCTGAACTGCGGTAACCCCGCTAGTACTTGCGACCGCGCAGCGCGTCCTTCACCCGCTCGCCGGTCTTGCGCACTCGGGCTCGCATCTGGTCGGTCCGGCCCTCGTTCCGCAGCCGGGCGTTGCCGGTCGCGTCTCCGACTTCTTCCTTGGCCCGGCCGACGACGCGGTCGAACTCGTCCTGGCTTTCCGTGTTGCACTCATTGATGCAGTGTTTCCGCTGCGCAGCGAGTGGAAACATGGCTGCACGGTAAGCTCCCTGCGTCCCGCCCTCGTAGCTCAGGGGATAGAGCACGGCTCTCCTAAAGCCGGTGTCGCAGGTTCGAATCCTGCCGGGGGCACGTCAGACGGCATTTTTCGTAGAGTCCCGTTCGAATCCATCGTTTATTCATCGTTAATGGGGCGCCTGGCACGGATAATCTGCGCCGTCATCTCCGCAAGCTCGCGGAGCATCGCCCTGATTTGGTCTTCGCCGAATCGGTCAACGAGCGCATCCAGCGTTTGGGCCAAGGCGCGGAAGTCTTCGGGAGTCATCTCGCTGGGCCGCTTCCCGCTCGAGAAGACGAGCTGCTCTATCTCCGTGATGTCGATGTCATCGCGCATGTGGTTGCCCTTCAATGTCCGGTTGCACGATCTGGTGTGGTCTCAGCGACCGTCCGGTCCAGCAACTCGGCAACCTGGGTGTGGACGCGGCCGCGGGCCATGTACTTATCTTGCGTCATGCTGACCCGTGAATGACCCAAATGATCCGCGCCGATCCGGGCCGACAAGCCCCTCATCGTCAATCAGCGTGGCAACCGACTTACGGAAGCTGTGCGACGTCACGTCGCCCCGAGCTCGTCGCGCACCTCACGCCAGCGGGCCCGGAAGTTGTCGGGGTCGCGCCATGTGCCCGCGGTCGACGGAAAGATCATCGTCTGCTCACCGAGGTATGAGCGGCCACGGCGAGCCGACAGGACCGCCACCGCGAACGACGGCAGCGGCAGCGTTCGCCGACCTGCGGCCGTCTTCGTCTCGTCGATCCGCAGCAGCCCCTTGCCGGTCGCCCGAACCAACTTGCCGGTGATCGCCAGCGTCGCCGCCTCCTCGTCGAAGTCGACCCAGAGGCCGCCAAGCAGTTCGGAGATCCGACCGCCTGTAGCAATAAACAGCGTGATCGGGTCGATCAGGTCGTGACGCTCGCACGCCTCGGACGCCCGCAGCTTCGCCAGCAGCCCACGTAGGTCGTCGCCCGTCAACGCTGGCGCCCCTTTCGGCCGCGCCTTCGATCGGATCGAAGAGACGTCGCGCACCGGGTTCGATCCGATGACGTTGGCCATCACCGCCAGGTGCAGGCCGCCTTTGAGGACCGTCTTGGATTGCACGGCCATCACGTCGCCGTGAGCCTGTCGCATTGAGCGGATGGCGGCGTCGATCCTGGCTGGCGTCGCCTCCCCGACCCGGACCCCGGCGATGATCTTGGCCAACAGCTTCGCGCAGTAGCGATAGGTGTCGATCGTTCGGATGGCCCGGCCGTCCTCTTCCAGCCGGTCGATGTGCTGATCGACAAGCGTCACGATCTTGGTGTCGAGGGTGATCTCGCCGGCGCCTGCCGCCCGCCGACTCTGCAACGCTTCGATCAGCGCGTCCTCGGCGAGCTTGCCGTGCTGGTCGTGCTCGTCGGCGGCCCCGCGCCGTTCCACGATCCTGGTCACGCCATCTGAATCGCGGAATCGGCAGCGCGCCAACCAGACCCCGCCGCCGAGGAATGTGCGCGTGATCTTGCCGTGCGCTCCGATCCGCAGCGGCGGCCTACCCGCCATCGTCAGCCCGCAGTTCGGATCGGAGCTGGTCAATCTGTCGCTGCAAATCAGCCATAGCTTTCGCTTGCTGTTCGGTCATTTCATCGGCGAGCGAGAGGTACGCACCTAGGGTTGTTTGCAGGGTGGCGATACGCCGAGACTTCGCCAACGGCTGCGTGTTTCGAATCACGTCGGCACGATCACCGCGATAGATGTTCTGCAGTCCCGAAAACCATTCCACCGCATCGAGTTCGGTTGCCTGCTCGCTCGGTGTCAGATCGATGGTCCGATCGTATGGCCCTGGGTAGATGAGTGCTACAGGCGCAGTCGACAGCGCCGCCGCCAGGATGATCAAGTCCGCGACCGTAATCGACTTACGGCGCCCGGTCTCGATCTCCGAGATCGTCGACCGCGACACCCGGTGCCCAAGATCGGCCGTTCGGTCCGAAAGCCACTGACCCGAGCGATTCCCGCGTAGGTCCCTGATTGCGCCTGCGATCCGCGCTGTGATCTCGTCTGGCCAAGAATCCGACATGCCGACGAGAATAGCCCAGTTCTTGCGGGAAGTCATAACCTCGGAATAGACTTACCGGGAATCGGTCAGATCATGGTTCGAGTCGATGGAATCTCATAACTAGGAGGAAGCTGATGCCCCCAATGCCCTTATCGGAGGACGCGCAGACCGCGGTGATCATCTACTGGCTGACCAGGCCAGAGGTGGCCGAGCGGATACGGGTTCCAGAGAAGACGCTCGCGCAATGGGCGAGCCAAGGGAAAGGCCCCAAGTACGCCCGATTCGGCCGGCACTGCCGATACCGGCTGTCGGACCTGATCGCGTGGGAGAACGCCCAATTCGGTGGTGCGGCCTGATGCCGATACGAAGAAACCGCCTGGGCACGGCATCCCAGGCGGCTCCAAAGTCCTCGACAGACTTCCTCAATGGTAGCCCCGATCGGCGCATCGAAGCACCTACCGCCGAGGACCGGCGCGAAGCCCAGGTGCTTGCCGAGGCCGCTGAGCTCGGGTACCGCCTCGCCACGCAGTGCACGGCATGCGGGCACTGGTTGACGTCACGCAAAAGCCTTCTCGCCCACATGGGTCCGGTATGCCGTGCAAGGGCGGCGCAGTGACCGACCACATCGGATCCCGAACCGTCAGCTGGCTAGCCGTGGTCGACTACGCCGCGCCGATCCTGGCATCGGTCGGAACGTGGCCGATGGCCGGAACGCTCGAATGGCAGCAGCTCGCCGACGACGACCCGCGCAAGCTGGCCGCGATCTTGGACGCCGCCCGGCACTGGGCTCTCTACGTCGAAAACAACCAGGCCGCACTCGCCGAGGCGTCACGTGACGTATCAGCGGGCGCTGACTGGTCCACGATCAGCCGAAACATGCTGCAGCGCAACGGCGTCTACATCCCAAGGAAAGCATCTTGAACCACGACGATCACGACGGCGAACGGCTTCTCGACAAGATCAGAGACGCCTACGCGAAGTTCTGCATCCTGCCATCAGAGCATGCCCTCATCGCTGTCGTGTTGTGGACAGTCGCCGCGCACCTGGTCGCGGAATTTCACTTCGCGCCGCGGCTGGTCGTCCGATCCGCCGAGAAGCGTTCTGGTAAAACCCGATTGCTGGAAGTCGCCGCCGAGCTGGTCCCCGAGAAGCCGCTGAGAATGGCTAACGCCACCCTCGCGTACGTGTTCCGGGCCCTGGCCGGTAACCCGCCACCCACAGTCCTGTTCGACGAAGCCGACACCGCGTTCGGCAGCAAGAAAGTCGCAGAGCAGAACGAAGACCTGCGCGCCTTGTTTAACGCCGGATTCCAACGCGGAACACCCATCGGCCGCACCGTTGGCCCGCAGCACATCCCCACGGAGTTCGAGACGTTCGCGTTCGCCGCGCTCGCCGGTATCGGCCGCATGCCAGACACCATCGAGGACCGCGCAGTGGTGGTGCAGATGCGTCGCCGTAAACAGTCCGAGAAGGTCGCGCCCTACCGCGCTCGCCGAGACGCCCCGGACCTACAAGACATTCGGGACTACATCGCGGAATGGGCCGAACAGATCCGCGACAAGATCCGCTACCACGAGCCCGAGAACCTCGGCGTGGACGACCGCGCCGCAGACGTGTGGGAACCCCTCATTGCAGTCGCAGACATGGCCGAGGGGCACTGGCCGAAGCTGGCCCGGGCCGCCGCAAAGGCGATGGTTACTCAGGCCGCCGAGGACGACGCTGCCGACTCGACAAACGTGCGTCTGCTGTCTGACATCCGCGACGTGTTCGCCGACTTGGCCGGCGTCTCATTCCTGAAGTCCGACGTTCTGTGTATGAAGCTGCATGAGGTCACCGACTCGCCGTGGAAGCAGTTCGATCTGAACCCATCGAAGCTCGGCCGCCGGCTGCGCGAGTACCAGATCAAGACCGGACACAACACGACCAAGACCGAACGTGGCTACCGACTCGAAGACCTTCAAGACGTTTTTGATCGATATCTACCGCCGTCCGAAAAAGAGTCCAAACAGCCAATTCCTGCCGGTAAGGCGTCCGAAGGTGTCCGAAGCCGTCCAAATGATCCCGACCAGCATCAATCTTCGGACACCTTTGAAACGCCGGACACCTTGAAGGCGTCCGAAGAAAAAAAGGCGTCCCGCCAAAACGCCAGCTCAGGGGATAAAAGGACGCCATCGGACACCTTCGGACGCCACGGCGACAGAAAACCGCGCTGCCCCACCTGTCACCGTGCCCCAGCACGCACCGACACCGGGCAGTGCGACCTCTGCACAGCAAAGACAATCGCCAACAACGGAGGGTCGGCAGCATGAGCCAGCTCGACGCGCTGCTGGCCGCGATCGGCGCCGCGCCCGTAATACCCGGTGCCCGCTGCAGAGGCCGGCACCACCTGTTCGACGAGGCGATGCCCGGTGAGGACCCCGACACCGTCGCGGCCCGTCACGCCCAGGCGCTCGGCTTGTGCTCACACTGCCCGGCGCTCGACCGCTGCGCCGACTGGTTCGACAGCCTTCCCAAACGTAAACGGCCACTAGGCGTATGCGCCGGCCAAGTCACGACGTGACCGAGACCGGTCTGCTGCGGGTAGGCGAGGTAGTGATTCTCACCGGAGCCTCGCTGCGATCGGCGCTCGAATGCGCCTTGATCGCCATCAAGCACCGCGCCCTGTCTGGGCTGCCGAATCGGCCCTACGAGGACCTGGCCTGCGAACTCCGCGCGGCGATGGCCGCGAACGGACAATCGGACGTCCCTAAACCGGCACCCTGCCAACCTGTCTCAGTACGACCCACCGTGCCGATCGACGAAGCAGCGACCCGCCTAGGTATCTCACCGAGGCAGACCCGCCGCCTGGCCCCACAACTCGGAGGCCAAATCATCGGCGGCCGTTGGCTCGTCGACGAGATAGCACTACGCGAACACAGCGAAGGGACGCGGCAATGGACCGCCAAGAACAGACACGAATCGTCGCCAGCATGACCGACGACGAACTCGAATTGAAGCAACTCCGCGACCACCTCTTCGGCGAACCCCCGACCGAGTCCGTCGACCTGGGCCAGCCAAAGCCGAAGAGCAGCAACGTTGTTCCCGGTGAAGGCGCCAACCCCGAAGCCCCGCCAATCACCGACGACGCCTACATGCGCGACTTCACCCGGCGCATGTTCGACCCCGACTACGCCTTCTACGAACAAGAACTTCCCGAACAGGAGAACCAACGATGACCAGCGCCATCACCGGCTCGGCCTACTCCAGCCTGATCCGCACCACGACGAAGAAACTCGACGCGTCACTGCCCACGTCCTTCGACGTCGCCCTCGACCAGGCTCGCGCCATCCGCGAAGCCACCGCCCAGATCGAAGGCTCGGCCGCCGCGGTCAACGCGCGGATCATCAACTGCCTCAAGGCAGGTTCGGACTGGCGCACCGACAAGGAACTACAGGGTTTGATGTTCGAACGGGTTGCAGCGGCCAACGGCATCCGCGTGGCCGGTGTCGACGCCGCCGAGGAAATGATCGTCACCGGCATCGTCGAACACACCGAAGCCATCATCTCGGCATGGTCCGACGCCCTGGCGCCCGACATCGCCGCACTGGCCGAGGCCGCCAAACATATCGACATTGCCGACCTCGCCGACGCCGACGTGCCTCAGCTCAGCCGCAAGAAGCTGGTCGCAGTGTGGGCCGACGCCCGCACCGCCGTCGAACGCTTCAAGATCGCCCTCCAGGGTTGGGGCATGGTCGCCGCAGCAGCACGCCTGCCACGCAGCCGCGACAACGAGCCGTTTGTGATGACCGACTCAGTGCCTGATGCCGTGACTCTCGGTGGCGGCCAAGCGATCACCGCCTGGACACTCGCGCGAGCCGGCGCACCACTGAGCCTGGCCACGCCCGCCGAATATCTAGGGCGGCTGCAGCGTCATGAGGCCGTGCTGCTGCAACGGCGCCGCGAGTACGAGGAACAGCAAGAACAGAACCGCAAGGCCGCCCTCAGATGAGTGCGGCCCCAACGGACAGCACGCACCCCACTCCCTGGGCGCGTGTGGCGTGGACGCAGTGCAGCCAGCGCGAACTGGCATGCACGCGGGCGCGAGTGCGGCGGTCTGGTCGCGGTTTACATGGTTCCGCGACCAGGCCGCCCCACGCTCGACGGGAGCACCGATGAACCACACCGTCGCCGTCGTCGGCCACATCAACCGATCCGACATGATCACCCACCTACAGCAAGAGCTGGACCCCGCCCACATCACCATCGACAACGGCACACGAGGCTGCACCGGTAACCACCGCCGCGCATGGAACTGGCACGCCGCCAACGCCACAACCGATTGGGCGGTCATCGTCGAGGACGACGCACAACCCGTGGCTGGCTTCGCCGAACAGGCAGCCGCCGCACTGTCGGTCGCGCCTACACCCCTCGTCAGCTTCTACCTCGGCAAGCTCTACCCAACAGAACACCAAGACCGCATCCGCGCCGCGCTACAAGCCCGCACCTGTTGGATCACACACACCCGGCTACGCCACGCCGTGGCCTACGCCATCCGCACCGAGCTGCTGCACCGCCTCGCGCTGCACATCTCGCCAGGCATCGTGGACACCGCGGGCCACATCACCCACTGGGCCAAGACACACGGACATGCCACCATCGGCTACACCAACCCGTCCCTCGTTGAGCACGCCGACACCCCAACTGTCATCACCGACCGCGCCGATCGTCAGCCCGGCCGCGTCGCGTGGACCCTCGGCACCCGCGCGCAGTGGGACAACAGTGCGGTGACGCTGTGACCATGAGTGAGGAGCAAGCCAATGCCGTTCGCTACCAAGGCAATACGAGACCGCGCACGCAAACGCATCGCTCAACTGGTGAAGGCAGGCGAGCCGTGTGTGTTCTGCAAGCAGCCTATCGACCTGGAACTGCCTTATCCGCACCCCGAGTCATTCACCGTCGACCACTCGATACCAACCAGCCACGGCGGCAGCGACGACTACGACCTGCTGCGCCCAGCTCACAACCGATGCAACCGCCAACGCAGCAACCAGCCCGACGGCACAGTGGGACTCAACTCCGGCGCACTCGGATGACAGCCCGGCCGCCCGGCTGCCATCACCGCAGGTCAGAGGGGGTGGCGGGGGGACCGCTCGGCACCCCTCGCAGCGACTGCTCAGGGCATACGGATCAATCTGGAAGGGCAAGATGACCGAAGCTGACCCCCTGACCGATCGCGCCCGTCTGGAGGCGCTCAGGGACCTTCTAGTGGTGTGTCCTGTATTTAGCTGACTTTTTCGAGGGCGATCCGGCCGCGTGCGACTTTGGCGAGGATGGACTCGGCGGTGGCGGTCCACACGTAGGGCCTGGGGTTGTTGTTGTGGGCGTCGATGTATTCCTGGATAGAGGCGACGAGGTCGGGTACGGAATGGAAGACCCCGCGCCGCAAGGCTTTGTCGGTCAGTTCTCGAAACCAGCGTTCGACGAGGTTGAGCCATGACGACGATGTCGGGGTGAAGTGGAGGTGGAACCGGGGGTGTTTGTCCAGCCACTCGCGAACGTCGTCGTGGGTGTGGGTGGCGTAGTTGTCGCAGATCAGGTGAATCTGCAGGTCCTTGGGCACTTGGCGGTCGATGGTCTTGAGGAATTTCAACCATTCTTGATGCCGGTGCCGGGGCGTGCACTGGCTGATGATCATCCCGGTCAGCACGTCCAGCGCGGCGAACAGCGTGGTGGTGCCGTGGCGCTTGTAGTCGTGGGTCATCGTCTCACCGCGGCCCTTGACCATCGGCAGCGATGCCTGGGTGCGGTCGAGTGCTTGCACCGAGGATTTCTCATCGGCGCACAACACGATCGCCTTCTCGGGGGGATTCAGATAGAGCCCGACGACATCGACCAGTTTCTCCTCGAATTTCGGATCGTTGGACAGCTTGAACGTCTCGACTCGGTGCGGTTTGAGACCCCGCGCCGACCACACCTGCTGCACAGTCGATTTCGACACCCCGGTCGCCGCGGCCATGGTCCGGCAGCTCCAATGGGTTTCGCCCTGCGGGCGGTAGTTCAGTGTCAAATCCACGATCTCGTCGATCTTGTCCTGCGGGATCGTCGTCTTGCGGCCCCGGCCCTCACGGACCTGCGCGAACTTGACCAGCCCTTCTTCGGCGAACCGTGCACGCCACCCACTGACCGACGCCGGCGACACCGACAACGCCTGCGCGATAGCCGTGTTCGCCACACCGTCGGCCGCCATCAACAACGCTCGCGCTCGGACCACCTCACGATGCGGCGCCGACGACGACCGCGCCACCGACTCGAGAACCTCACGCTGCCCTGCGGACACCAGCAGTGCTGGAACGGGTTGCCTCACGATGAGAATCTTACCAACAAATCACCAATTAATTGCCGGACACACCACTAGAGGGTGTGTTGAATGACTCGGAAACGTCCCCGCGTGACCTTGCTGCCGTGTCCCGTGAGTACCGGCAAGTGGTGGCGGCGCTGGCCGAGTCGGCCCCGGCGTCAGGCAATTCGAAGTTGGACGAGATCGCGGCCCGCCGGCGCAAGCGTGGCGCCTGATGGCCGTTACCGCCACAACCGAGCCGACGTTTTCGCGTGTCCCCGACGGCGACGAGACCACCGGACAGGACTGCGTAGACCTCGCCATGGCCTACGGGGTGCTGCTGGACCCGTGGCAGATCGACATCGTGCGCGGCATCCTTCGGGAGTCCGACGGCTTCTGGTCAGCCTCGCAAGCCGGTCTGGTGGTCGCACGCCAGTCCGGTAAGGGCCAGATCCTCGTTGCCCTGGAGTTGTTCGGGTTGTTCGAGCTCGGCGAGCAGATCCTGCACACCGCGCACGCGGTGAAAACCTCGAGCGACGCATTCCGCCGGCTGTGGGCGGTGATCCAATCACACCCCGACCTCGCCGCACGGGTACGCCGCCACTCCCAGATGATCGGCGCGGAGTACGTCGAGCTCGACAGCGGCGCGAGGATCGCGTTCACGACCCGCTCGGCATCTGCTGGCCGTGGCTTGTCGGTGGACCGCCTGGTGGTCGACGAGGCCGAGGATTTTCCTGCACCAGAGGTAGGCGCGCTGCAGCCGACGACGTTCTCCAGGCCGAAGGCGCAGAGCTTGTTCTTTGGGACGGCTCCGGGGGTGCTGCACGACTCCGAGGCGTTCGCCACGATGCGAGCCTCCGCCCATGACGGTCTCAACCCACGGCTCGCGTGGTGGGAGTGGTGCGCCGAGTGGGGAGATGACATCGACGACCGGGAGCTGTGGTCGCGGGTGAACCCCGCCGTGGCTACCGGCCGCGTGCCGCTGCAAGCCATCGTTGACGACCGGGCGGTACTTCCGACCGACCAGTTCCGAGCCGAGCGGTTGAGTATGTGGATCCCGAAGTCAGCGGACTCGATGGTGTTCGACGCCGGGCAGTGGGAGAAACTGACCGACCCGGAATCGGTTCCGGTCCGGGACTTGGCGATCGGTGTGGACGCGGCCCCGTCGCGCGATACGGCCACGGTGTGTGTCGCTGGCCGCCGCGGTGACGATCGGTTGCACGTCGAGTGGTACACCACCGCCCCTGGCGTGACGTGGCTGCCGAAGTGGCTCGACGCCCACATGACTCCACATGTGCGTGCCGTTGTCGTCGATGAGCGTGGGGCATTGGCTGAGCTCGATTGGGCCGGCGCGAAGATCCGCCCGACGATGACGGCACATCGTGATGTGGCGGTCGCTGCTGGTCTGTTCTGGGACGCCGTCACCGACGGCACGCTGGCGCACCGCGGCCAGGTCGAGTTGACACGGGGAGTGTTGTCGGCGAAGCAACGCCCGATGCTGGGCGGTCAGTCTTTCGGCTGGGACAGAAAGGCTCCCGGCTCCTCGGCGCTCGTCGCCGTGTCACTGGCGTTGTGGGGCGTGGACTGCGACAGGCCCGCACGACCCCGACGCGGGTCCGGGCAGCGCGTAGGCATTGCCATGTAACGCAGATCGAGGAGCACGATGAGGCCGGCCACCAGGACGACCCCATCAGCCTTCCCCTATCGGGGTTATTAGTGAGTACTGAACTCGGGATTGATGCCGGGCCGACGTTGGGTGGCGTCACGTTTGGTCCCGCTCCGATCAAATATGCCGCTCACAGCTGCGTCTTGGCTAATGTGCAGCAATTATTCAGCCAGCTGGCTACGCTACCGAGCATGTGGCGGATCATTTGCGTGACCTGCGCAATCACGCTGACCACGCTCAGCCTTGGTACCGGTCAAGCAACATCCGCCCCTCCGAGTAGTGGACCACAGGACTGGGCGGCAAG
>CAVQTL010000024.1:0-77054 GCA_963716505.1 uncultured Actinomycetota bacterium | reverse complement strand
CGAAGGCCAACGCCGGGACCTCGTTGATCGTCGCGCAGGTTCCGCCGCGCGGACTGCCCACCGAAATGGAGTGACCTAGGGCAGCAGGCCCTGCAGCTCCTCGACGAAGCGGACTGACTCGCGCCTGTCGCCCGCCATCGGATGCACCAGCAAGGTCGTCACTCCGGCTTCCGCATATGCGGCTATCCGTTCCTTGACGAAACCCCTTGGCCCGATGAGCGATACGTGCCGCACCAGATCATCCGGCACCGCATCGATCGCCTCGGCCTTCTTACCGGACAGGTATAGATTCTGAATGTGGTCGGCCACCTCGCCGAACCCGTATCGGGTCGCCAGGCTGTGATAGAAGTTCTTGCCGCGAGCGCCCATGCCGCCGATGTACAGCGCCAGTTGCGGTTTCGCCCACGCCAGCCGGTCTTCGACGTCATCGCCGATGGCCAGGGTGGCGCTGACCATGATGTCGAGCGGTCCGAGTTCCGGGTCGCGCTTGGCCATGCCTGCCCGCAGCGAGTCGCCCCAGGCCTCGTCGGCCTTCTCCGGGTAAAAGAACACCGGCTGCCAGCCCTCGGCGATCTCGGCGGTCAGCTCGACGTTCTTTGGTCCAAGAGCCGCGATGGTGATCGGAATGCGTTCGCGGACAGGGTGATTGATCAGATGCAGCGGCTTACCGAGACCCGTGCCACGGTCGTGGGGCAGCGGCAGCTGGTAGTGCTTGCCGTCGAATTCCACGTTTTCCCGGCGCCACACCTGCCTGCAGATCTCGACGACTTCGCGGGTCCGGCCGAGTGGGGCGTCGAACGGAACGCCGTGGAAGCCCTCCATCACCTGCGGCCCGGACGTCCCGATGCCCAACCGGAACCGGCCGTCGGAAACGTAGTCCAGCCCGGCTGCCGTCATCGCCAGCAGCGACGGGGTGCGGGTGTAGATCGGGACGACGCCGGAGCCCAGCTCGATCCGCGACGTTCTCGCCGCGAGGAATCCCAGCTGGCTGATCGCGTCGAATGAGTACGCCTCGGCCACGAGCGCGATGTCGACGCCGATTTTCTCCAGCTCGACGACCTCGTCGACGGCTTCGAGGAAACCGCCGGCGTAGTTGAGGAAGATTCCCGTTCGCATCGAGGGCGCAGCAGTAGGCACAGACAAGTTATACACCCAACCGGTTGGTTGGCCGAATCAGGGCTTCAGCAGCGCGATGACCTTGTTCTCCAGGTCAACGGGGTCGCCGGCGAAGGGATCCATGGTCGCCGCCTTGGGCAGTGCCACTTCGGGATCGGCGAAGTCGCGATAGGTCTTGTCGCCGGTCAGCATGTGCAGCAGAAAGCCCGTCATCAGCGCCCGCACCATCTTCTGCGTATCGCGGTCGGCGCCGGGCAGACCGACGACCTTCGCAAGGCGGCGACCCTCGATCAGACCACCCGCCTTGGCTTTCGGCACGGCGCGCAGCGTCGCTGTTTTCCACACCCGTGCCAACTCAATTGCATTGGATCGCAACGACATCGGATCGCCCGGGTCGGTGAGGATCAGGCCGGGGACCGTCAGCGTGGCGGCGGCTTCCTCGGCGCGTGGCTTGGTCACGGTAGGGAAGGCAGCGACGACGGCCTTCGGCTTCGTCGGCATCCCGGCGGCGGCGAACACCGCGGTCGACGCGCCGAAGCCGTGGCCGACGATGCCGAGCTTGGTGGGATGCACGCTGATCTTTCCCTCGCCAAGACGCACCCCGGCGATGATGTCCAGCGTGGTGCCGAGGTCGAACGCCAGGTTCAGCACCGACGGCGCGATGCCCTTCTCGGTGTCTGGCGCGGCCGCGACGATGCCCCACGAAGCCAGATGCTCGAGGGTGCCCTCGTAGTGCTCCGCTGACGCCACCCATTCGTGCGCGAACGCGACACCGGGAAGGTTGAACCCGGATTCCGGGGTGTACACCACGCCGCGCAGACCGGCGAAAGCCAAGTCGCCGCGCAGAACACGATGCGGCCCGCGCCGTTTCAAAGCGGCGAAAAGCTTCTTCGTGCTGGCCACCTGACGACCGTAGCCCACAACTGTGACGGCGCTAGGGTCCTCCCTGTGAAATTGCGTTGGCCCGTCGCGGCGTTCCTCCTCGCGCTGGGAGCGGTGGCGTCGCTCGTCGGCGACCACAGTCACGTCGTCACCGGCACCACCGAATACCTGTCCTACGCGGTGCCGTTCGTGTGGAGCAGCCCGATCTGGTTCCCGATCCTCGTCGCGTTGGCGACCGTTTCGATCGCCGAGTTGCGGTTGCACCTGCCCGATCTGCGCACATCCGTCACCGTGCGGCAGGGGATCGCAGGCGTCGCCGCGGTCATCGGCATCTACGTCACCACTGCGCTGGTGCACACCGCTCCCGCGGTGCCTGCGAACGTGCTGATCTACGCGCTCGCGGCGATCACCTGGTGCGCGCTTGGCGACCGGTGGGGCGCGCTCTGCGGCGCAATCGCCGCCGTCGTCGGGCCCGTCGTCGAGGCCGTAATCGCGGCAGCCGGGCTCGTCCGCTACGCCGAGGACTCCGACGCGCTGTTCGGGGTGGCGCCGTGGCTGCCCGCGCTGTATTTCGCTTTTGGTGTGGTCGTCGCCCTGCTGGCCGAGATCAGCGTGCGTCGGGATACATAACCTCTACACAGCGTCCACACATGTGCCGCGGAGTAGCGTCGAAATCAGACATCAGGGGACGGGTCACGGTGTCCTGGAACGACATTCGTCGTGCAGTGAACGAGGTAATTCGGGAGTTCACATGAAGAATTTGCGGAACATCGCAGCGGGGCTCGGCATCGCCGGGGCACTCGGCTTCGCGGCCGTCGGCATCGGTGCGGGCACAGCGAACGCGGCGCCGCCGGCGCAGGCCGGTTTCGCGCAGTGGGGTCCCGGCTGGGGCCCGGGCCATGGTCCTTGGCGGCCAGGACCGCCGCCCGCCTCCGGCATGGGGCGGCGGCTACGACTACGGAGGCTGGAACAACTACGGGCCACCGCCGCCACCGTGCCTGAGCGGCCCGCTGGGGTTTGTACAGCTTTGCGCATAGCGGTCGAGTAGGCACAAAGCGCACTACACCGCTGGCGTTGCGGCGAGTATGCAGTTAGCTGGATAGTCGTCTACGCTTGATACCCATGTGTGGAATCGTCGGCTACGTCGGTACGCGGGACGCCCGCGGAGTCGTCGTCGACGCGCTGCGCCGGATGGAGTACCGCGGTTACGACTCCTCCGGTGTGGCCCTGCTCGACGGCGCCGGCGGGCTGACCGTGCGCCGACGCGCCGGACGCCTCGCCAACCTCGAAGCGGCGCTGGCTGAGGCGGACGCCGCGAGCCTTGCGGGCAGCACCGGCCTCGGCCACACCCGCTGGGCCACCCACGGCAGGCCGACCGACCGCAACGCTCACCCGCACCGCGACAAGTCGGGCAAGATCGCGGTCGTCCACAACGGGATCATCGAGAACTACGCCGTGCTGCGTCACGAGCTGGAGGCCGCCGGCGTGGAGTTCGCCAGCGACACCGACACCGAGGTCGCCGTTCATCTGGTCGCCCGTGCAGTACCACCTCGGCGACACCGCGGGCGATTTCGCGCGATCCGTGTTCGCCGTGCTGCCCCGGCTGGAGGGCCACTTCACGCTGGTGTTCGCCAATGCCGACGACCCGGGCACGATCGTCGCCGCCCGCCGGTCCACGCCGCTGGTGCTCGGTGTCGGCGACGGCGAGATGTTCGTCGGCTCCGACGTGGCGGCGTTCATCGAGCACACCCGCGACGCCGTCGAGCTGGGCCAGGACCAGGCCGTGGTGGTCACCGCCGACGGCTACCGGATCACCGACTTCCACGGCAATCCGGACGACGCGAGTGCCCGACCTTTCCGGATCGACTGGGACCTCTCGGCCGCCGAGAAGGGCGGCTACGAGTACTTCATGCTCAAGGAGATCGCCGAGCAGCCCGCCGCCGTCGCCGACACGCTGCTCGGGCACTTCGTCGACGGCCGCATCGTGCTCGACGAGCAGCGCCTGTCCGACCAGGAGCTGCGCGAGATCGACAAGGTCTTCATCGTCGCCTGCGGCACCGCGTACCACTCCGGGCTGCTGGCCAAGTACGCGATCGAGCACTGGACCCGGCTGCCCGTCGAGGCCGAACTGGCCAGCGAGTTCCGCTACCGCGACCCGGTGCTGGACCGCAGCACGCTGGTGATCGCGATCTCGCAGTCCGGCGAGACCGCCGACACGCTCGAAGCCGTACGGCACGCCAAGGAGCAGAAGGCCAAGGTGCTGGCGATCTGCAACACCAACGGCAGCCAGATCCCGCGCGAGTGCGACGCGGTGCTCTACACCCGCGCCGGCCCGGAGATCGGGGTCGCCTCGACCAAGACGTTCCTGGCGCAGATCGCCGCCAACTACCTCGTCGGTCTCGCGCTCGCGCAGGCCCGCGGCACCAAGTACCCCGACGAGGTGGAGCGCGAGTTCCGCGAACTGGAGTCGATGCCCGAGCTGGTGAAGCGGGTGCTGGCGACCGTCGAACCCGTCTCGGCGCTGGCCCACCGGTTCGCCAAGTCGCAGACCGTGCTGTTCCTCGGCCGCCACGTCGGCTATCCCGTCGCCCTCGAGGGCGCGCTGAAGCTCAAGGAACTGGCGTACATGCACGCCGAGGGCTTCGCGGCCGGCGAGCTCAAGCACGGCCCGATCGCGCTGATCGAGGACGGCCTTCCGGTCATCGTCGTGATGCCATCGCCGAAGAACGCGGCGGTGCTGCACTCCAAACTGTTGAGCAATATCCGCGAGATCCAGGCCCGCGGTGCGATCACCATCGTGATCGCCGAGGAGGGCGACGACACCGTGCGGCCCTACGCCGACCACCTGATCGAAATCCCCGCGGTGTCAACGCTTCTCCAGCCGCTGCTGTCGACGATTCCGCTTCAGGTGTTCGCCGCAGGCGTGGCGCAGGCCCGCGGCTACGACGTGGACAAGCCGCGCAACCTGGCCAAGTCCGTCACCGTCGAATAAGCGTGCGGGCGCAGCGCAACGTCGGCCGTTTTCGCAACGACGCCGCGCGTCAGCACTTCCTGTCGGTCTATCGGGCCGCCCTGGCGGAACTGCCGTCGTTCGCCGAATCGACCGACGTGCGAACGCCGTTCGGTATGGTGCGTGCCTATCGATTCGACGGCCCGACCGACCGAACGCCGGTGGTGCTGCTTCCCGGCCGCAACGCGTCGACTCCGATGTGGCGGGTCAACATTCCACCGCTGGTGAAGCGCCGCGCAGTCATCTGCGTTGATCTGCTCGGCGAGGCCGGAATGTCGGTGCAGGACAGGCCGATCGCCCATGCCGACGATGAAGCGGACTGGCTCGAGGGTGCGCTGGCAGGTCTTGGGCTGAGTCGGGCTCATCTACTGGGTGTGTCGATCGGTGGCTGGACGGCCGTCAACCACGCTGTGCACAGGCGGGGCCGGGCGGCGTCGCTGACACTGCTTGACCCTGCGATGACGTTCGCGCGAATTCCGGTCCAGACGGTGCTGGCCACTCTGCCGTTGGTCCTGCCCGGTGTACCGGAAGCGTTGCGGCGGCGGGTATTGAGCTGGATCTCGGGCGGCGCCGACGTCGACGACTCGCTTCCGGAGGCGGCGCTCATCTCCGCGGGGTCCAAGGATTTCGCCCTTTCCAAGCCGCCGCCGACGCTGTTCACCGACGAGCAGCTGCACTCATTGGATGTTCCAGTGCTGGCGTTGATCGCCGGCCGCAGCGTGATACACGACCCCGTCCACGCGGCGGGACGGGCGCGAAACTTGTTGTCACGCGGGCAGGTCGAACTGTGGTCGGATGCGTCGCACGCCATCAACGGCGAGTACCCGGCCGAGATCGCGCAGCGGGCGGACCGATTCTGGGACGAGGTCGACGCCGAAACGGACATTTCGGCGCAAAAGCCCGAGTAGAAAGCGCCATTTCGTCGATCTCGACGCGGTGGGCAGCCGACGTTGGGCGGGGATGAACCATCCGCGGCTGCATGACGTGTCTCAAGCGAACCGTTACACCCGCCAGCACTTGTCAGCCAGGGAAACTGATGACCACTCGCCGGGCCGGGCATGCCGCCGTAGTCGGCGGCGGCATGTCCGGCATACTCGCGGCCCGGGCGCTCGCCGACCACTTCGCTGAGGTCACCGTGGTCGAACGAGACCAGCTCCCCGACCAGCCGGACTTCCGCAAGGGCGTACCGCAGGCACGGCACCTGCACACGTTCTGGGCGGGCGGGCTGCGCGCGGCCGAGCAGCTGCTGCCGGGCATCGAGGCGGACCTGCTCGCGGCGGGTGCCTGCGCGGTCCGGTTTCCGACGGACATCCGCTGGTTGACCCCGGTCGACCGGTGGATGGGACGTTTCCCCGCCACCCAGCGCCTGGCGTCGGCCAGCCGCGTCCTGATCGAGTGGGTGGTTCGCCGCCGGGTCGAGCAGATCCCGGGCATCCGGTTCCTCTCCGGCCATGAGGTGCGCTCCCTTCGGCTGGACCGCGATGGCGTCGTCAGCAGCCTCGAGGTCTGCAGGCGCGGTGACGGGACCACCTTCGAGCTGCCCGCCGACCTGGTCGTCGATGCGAGCGGTCGCGGCTCCTCGTTGCCCGACTGGCTGGAGGCGCTGGACCGGAAGCGTCCAGACGAGAGCACAGTCGATGCGTTTCTCGGCTACGCCAGCCGCACGTTCGCCATCCCCGACGGCTTCGACGCCGACTGGAAGAGCACCTACATCCAGGCCGCGCCGCCGCGGGAGACTCGCGGCGGGATCGTCATGCCGATCGAGGGCAACCGCTGGATCGTCACCATGCTCGGCGGCGGCCGGGATTACCCGCCCACCGACGCCGCGGGTTTCATGGAGTTCACCCGCAGCCTGCGCAGCAGCGCCCTGTACGACGTGATCGCCGACGCGGAACCCACCTCGCCGGTCTTTGGCTATCGGCACACCTCGAACCACCGCAGGCACTACGAGCGGCTACCCGACGTACCGGGACGGTTGCTGGTTATCGGCGACAGCCTGTGCATGTTCAATCCGCTCTACGGACAGGGCATGACCGTCGCGGCCCTGCAAGCCGCAACGTTGTCGGCGTTCCTGTGGGGCCACCTGCGTGCGGCGGTCGACCTGCCCGGCCTCGTCGGACCCGCTCAGAAGGCAGTCGCCAAGTGCACTGCGGGGGCCTGGCTGGTAGCCACCGGCTCGGATCTGCGCTATCCGATCACGGCGGGCGCCCAGGCCACCTTCGCCACCCGGCTCCTGCACCGCCACCTGGACCTGGTGTTCACAGCGGCCACGAGCGATCCGAGCGTGAACGCCGCGTTCCTGCGCGTCCTCAACATGATCGACGCACCGCAGGCGCTATTCCGGCCCGGCACCGTTGCGCGCGCCATGGTCGCGTCCCGCCGCCGGGCAGCCGACTGGCGCGGGTCGACCACTGCCCGCGCCGACATCCACCGGGAGGTAAGTCGATCATGCAATTACTGGACACGGCCGCATTCAACATCAGCACGCCATTCGGCCGGCTCTACTCAGCCTGGTACGACCACTACATGGCGCCGGGCGTCTTCAAGGTGCTGGAGACGGATCTGCACGGACGTTTCATGGAGTCGGTCGGGCCGGGATCGCGCGTACTCGACGTCGGTTGCGGGGGCGGGCAGCACGCGGTGCACATGGCCAACCGGCGACCTGACGTGCGCGTCGTCGGCGTGGATCTGTCGCCGGAGCTGGTACGCCGCTCTCGGCGGTTGGCCGCGAAGGCCCACGTCGCGGACCGGGTGGAGTTCGTCGTAGGGGACGCGCTGGACCTGGCCTTCCCCGATGAGGACTTCGACCATGTGTACAGCGCGGGCTCCATCAAGCACTGGCCGGATCAGCGGCGGGGACTCGACGAATGCCTTCGGGTGTTGCGCACGGGAGGTCGGATCTTGGTGATGGAGGCAGACCGGTCGTGCAGATTCTCCGACGTGCGCAGCTGGACCCGTGACACCAGGACTCCGCGGTTGCTGCTACCCGCTCTGCATGCCTACTTCCGCATGTACATCGCGGGACAGTCCCTGGATCTGGACGATGCGCGCGCCCTGTGGGCATCCCTTCCGCTGGACGAGGTGGACGGCCCGCGCAGGATTCCGAATACACCGACGCTGATCATGTGCGGGACGAAGCGATAGCCGGACCTGGTACGTCGCCACCATCGAAATCACCTGCCGCCCACCATCGCCCCGCTACCCGCATTCGCCCGTATCTATGACCGTAGGCCTGCGATGGCACGTAACGTTGTCAGGCGCGGGCAATTCGAGCGGGACGGGAGCTGATGCGGTACTACTACTCCGCTGATGCGATCCGCGAAGCCGAAGCACCGCTGCTGGCGTCGCTGCCCGACGGTGCGCTGATGCGGCGGGCGGCGGGGGGCCTTGCCAATGCGATCGCCCGCGAGCTAGTCGTGCACACCGGCGGAATCGCAGGCCGGTCGGTCTGTGCGGTCGTCGGTTCCGGCGACAACGGCGGTGACGCGCTGTGGGCGGCGACGTTCCTGCGCCGTCGCGGCGCGTCGGCTGCCGCCATCCTGCTCAATCCCGAACGCACCCACCAGAAGGCGCTGGCGGCGTTCCGGAAGGCGGGCGGCCGCGTCGTGCAGAGCGTCCCGGCGGCAACCGATCTGGTGATCGACGGCGTCGTCGGCATCTCCGGCTCAGGGCCGTTGCGCCCGGCAGCAGCCGAAGTATTCGCCGCCGTCGACGAGGCGGGAATCCCGGTGGTGGCCGTCGACATCCCCAGCGGCGTCGACGTGGATACCGGCACGGTCAGCGGTCCCGCTGTGCACGCCACGCTGACAGTCACCTTCGGTGGCCTCAAACCCGTTCACGCGCTGGGCGACTGCGGCCGCGTCGAACTGGTCGACATCGGCCTCGAACTGCCGCAGCCCGACATCATGAGTTTCGATGCGGCCGATGTCGCCGCCCGCTGGCCCATCCCCGGGCCGAAGGACGACAAGTACACCCAGGGCGTCACCGGCGTCCTCGCCGGCTCGGCGACCTATCCGGGTGCGGCCGTGTTGTGCACAGGCGCCGCGGTGGCCGCCACATCCGGCATGGTGCGCTACGCGGGAAGCGCTGCACAGCAAGTGCTTTCGCGTTGGCCCGAAGTCATCGCATCGCCGAGCCCTGCCGCGGCGGGTCGGGTGCAGGCCTGGGCCGTCGGTCCTGGTCTTGGCACCGACGACGTCGGCGCGTCGGCGCTGTGGTTCGCGCTCGACACCGACCTGCCCGTCATCGTGGACGCCGACGCGTTGACGATCCTCGCCGCGCACCCCGATCTCCTCGCCAACCGCACCGCGCCGACGGTGCTGACCCCGCACGCAGGCGAGTTCGCGCGGCTCGCCGGAGCGCCGCCCGGCGACGACCGCATCGCCGCCACCCGCAGGCTGGCCGACCAGTTCGGGGCGACGGTGCTGCTGAAAGGCAACGTCACCGTCATCGCCGAACCGGGCGGACCTGTCTACCTCAACCCCGCCGGGCAGTCATGGGCGGCCACCGCGGGATCGGGCGACGTGCTGTCGGGCATCATCGGCGCGCTGCTCGCCGCAGGCCTGCCCGCCGGTGAAGCGGCCGCCGCCGGGGCATTCGTGCACGCGCACGCCGCCAACCTGTCGGCCGCCGATCCAGGACCGCGGCCTGCCCCGACCTCCGCGTCGCGCATCCTCGCCCACGTCCGCACCGCCGTCGCTCGTCTCTGATCGCCACGAAAGGAATCTCCATGCCCCCCAGGCACACCCAAGGCCCAGTGATCGCACCGGCATACACGGGGCGGATGTCGATGGCGCCTGATCCCGTCGTCTGCGGATGCCCGACGAGTCGATGAATCCCGATGCCGCATACCGGTTCATCCATGACGAGCTGATGCTCGACGGCAGTTCCCGGCTGAACCTGGCGACGTTTGTCACCACGTGGATGGACCCGCAGGCCGAGAAGCTGATGGCCGAGACGTTCGACAAGAACATGATCGACAAGGACGAGTATCCGGCCACCGCCGCGATCGAGTCCCGCTGCGTGTGCATGGTCGCCGACCTGTTCCATGCCGAGGGGCTGCGCGACGACGATCCGTCAAGCGCGACAGGGGTTTCCACGATCGGGTCCAGCGAGGCGGTGATGCTGGCCGGCCTCGCGCTCAGCTGGCGGTGGCGTGCACGCGTCGGCAAGGACTGGCGCCAGCGCAGGCCGAATCTGGTGATGGGCTCCAACGTGCAGGTGGTGTGGGAGAAGTTCTGCCGCTACTTCGACGTTGAGCCGCGGTACCTGCCGATGGAGAAGGGCCGCTATGTCATCACCCCCGAGCAGGTGCTGGACAACGTCGACGAGGACACCATCGGTGTGGTAGCGATTCTCGGCACCACGTTCACCGGTGAGCTGGAACCGATCGCCGAGATCTGCGACGCGCTGGACAAACTGGCCGCCGACGGCGGACACGACATACCCGTGCACGTCGACGCGGCCAGCGGCGGCTTCGTCGTCCCGTTCCTTCATCCCGACCTCGTCTGGGACTTCCGGCTGCCGCGCGTGGTGTCGATCAACGTCAGCGGCCACAAGTACGGCCTGACCTATCCGGGCATCGGCTTCGTGGTGTGGCGCAGCGCCGAGCACCTTCCGGAAGATCTGGTCTTCCGGGTCAACTACCTGGGCGGGGACATGCCGACGTTCACGCTGAACTTCTCCCGGCCCGGCAATCAGGTGGTCGGCCAGTACTACAACTTCCTGCGGCTGGGTCGGGAGGGCTATTCGCAGGTGATGGGGTGCCTGTCGCAGACGGCGCGCTGGCTTGGCGACCAACTGCGCGACAGCGAGCACTTCGAGCTGATCTCCGACGGGTCGGCGATCCCGGTGGTCAGCTTCCGGCTGAAGGGCGACCCGGGCTACACCGAGTTCGACGTGTCGCATGCGCTGCGGTCCCACGGCTGGCAGGTGCCCGCCTACACCATGCCGGAGAACGCCACCGACATCGCCGTGCTGCGCGTCGTTGTGCGAGAAGGATTCTCGATGAACCTGGCGCGGGCGCTACGCGACGACACCCTCACCGCGCTGACCCACCTCGATGAGCTGAAGCCCGGCGGCCACTTCGACGAGCTACAGCCGTTCGCGCACTAGCTTTTCGCCGAGTCTGCTGACAGATCGCGATCTACCGGGGTTCGGCGATCTGCCTGCAGTTTCGGGCCGCAGATCGGGTGCGTGGGACAATCGGCCGTGGTGACATGACGATGCAGACAACCGAACTGACGACTTCACTGACGCCCGGCGCAAACGCCGAGGCGGTGGTCGACCTCGCCGCGATCGCGCACAACGTGCGGGTTCTGCGCGAACACGCCGGTTCGGCGCAGGTGATGGCCGTCGTCAAGGCCGACGGCTACGGCCACGGCGCCACCCAGGTCGCCCGGGCGGCGCTGGCCGCGGGCGCGGCCGAGCTCGGCGTCGCCACCATCGAGGAGGCGCTGGCGCTGCGCCGCGACGGCATCACCGCGCCCGTGCTGGCGTGGCTGCATCCGCCCGGCACCGACTTCGCCCCGGCGCTGCGGTCCGACGTTGCGGTGGCGCTGTCCTCGCCGCGGCAACTGCACGAGCTGCTCGCCGCGGCCAAGCTCACCGGTGTCACCGCCAACGTCACGGTCAAGGTCGACACCGGGCTGAGCCGTAACGGCGTCAGCGCGGCCGAATACCCGGCGATGCTGACGGCACTGCGCGGGGCGGTCGCCGACGAGGCGGTCAGGTTGCGCGGCATCATGTCGCATCTGGCGCATGGCGACGACCCCGACAACCCCGTCAACGACCTCCAGTCAACGCGGCTGACCGATATGCGAAACCAGGCGCGCAACCAGGGGGTGCACTTCGAGATCGCCCACCTGTCCAACTCGCCCGCCGCGATGACCCGCCCCGACCTGGCCTACGACCTGGTCCGCCCCGGCATCGCGGTCTACGGCCTTAGCCCGATCCCCGAACTCGGCGACATGGGACTGCGGCCGGCGATGACCCTGAAATGCCCAGTGGCAGTGGTCAGGTCGATCCAGGCGGGCGACGGCGTGTCCTACGGGCACACCTGGATCGCCGACCGTGACACCACGCTGGCGCTGCTGCCGGTCGGATACGCCGACGGCGTCTTCCGCACCCTGAGCGGACGGATGAGCGTGCTGATCAACGGCAGGCTGCGGCCCAACATCGGCCGCATCTGCATGGACCAGTTCGTCGTCGACCTCGGCCCCGATGCAGGCGATGTCAGCGAGGGCGACGAGGCGATCCTGTTCGGGCCGGGCACCGACGGTGAACCCACCGCACAGGACTGGGCCGAAACGCTCGGAACCATCCACTACGAGGTTGTCACCAGTCCGCGAGGTCGGGTCGTCAGGACGTACCTGGGCACCTCGGCGGAGGGCGCGGCCGGTGAGCGATAACGACCCGAAACGGCTCCGGCGCAAGACAAATGCCGGCCTGTTAGCGGGTGCCGCGGGGCTGGCGGCGGTCGGCACCATCGCGGGGGCGTCCGTCGCGCGGTCGATGACTCGGCGCACGACGCGCGACGATCTCCACGAGGGCGAGGACTTCGAGCTGATCGACGCCGGCCGCGGCTCGGTGGTGACCACTCCCGACGGCGTGGATCTCGCGGTGCGGGAGGTGGGTCCGCAGGACGCCCCGCTGACGGTGGTGTTCTCCCACGGATTCTGTCTGAGGATGGGGGCCTTCTACTTCCAGCGCGCACGACTGGAGCAGCAGTGGGGCCCGCAGGTGCGGATGGTGTTCTACGACCAGCGCGGCCACGGCCGGTCGGCGGAGGCTTCGCCCGACACCTACACCGTCGAGCAGCTCGGCAAGGACCTCGAAACGGTGCTCGCCGTGACGGTGCCCGAGGGGCCGGTCGTGCTCGTCGGCCACTCGATGGGTGGTATGACCGTGCTGTCGCATGCCCGCCAATTCCCCCGGCGCTATCCCACGCGCATCGTCGGCGCGGCGCTGATCTCGTCGGCGGCCGAAGGGGTTGCGCGCTCACCGCTCACGGAGATCCTGAAGAACCCTGCGCTGGAGGCGGTTCGGTTCGCAGTTCGCTACGCGCCGAAGACCGTGCACCGCACCAGGGGCGCCGCCAAGTCGGTGATCGCCCCGATCCTGAGGGCGGCGTCCTACGGCGACGAAAAGGTCAGCCCAAGCGTGGTGGCGTTCTCCGAGAGGATGATGCTCGGCACGCCGATCGCCACACTGGTCGAATTCCTGCACGCCCTGGAGGTACACGACGAGGACGCGGGCCTGCGCACGCTGGCCAAGGTGCCGACCCTGATCGCCTGCGGCGACCGCGATCTGATCACACCCGTCGAGCACTCGGAGGCGATGGCCGCCGAGCTGCCGAAGTCCGAGCTGGTGATCGCCGGTGGCGCAGGCCATTTGGTGCAACTGGAACAGCCCGACATCATCGACGACGCCCTCGTCCGGTTAGTCGAGCGCGCCACGCCGTCCAAACTCGTCGCGATGACGCGGCGGTTACGCGATCGGGCCAGACCTCATGGCTGAACAATCGGCGGGGACGGCGGAGCTGCCCACCGCCGAGGACACCAAGGCGCTCGGCGCCAAGCTCGGCGGGTCACTTCGCGCAGGTGACGTGGTGGTGCTGTCCGGACCGTTGGGCGCAGGAAAGACAGTGTTGGCCAAGGGAATCGCCGAGGCGATGGATGTCGACGGACCGGTGACGTCGCCGACCTTCGTGCTCGCCCGGTTACATCGGGCGCGGCAGTCCGGAGCGCCCGCCATGGTCCATGTCGACATCTACCGGCTGCTGGACCACGCGGGCGCAGACCTGCTCGGCGAGCTCGACTCACTCGACCTCGACACCGACCTCGCCGACGCCGTCGTCGTCGTCGAATGGGGCGAGGGCATCGTCGAGCGGCTGTCGGAGCGGCACCTCGACATCCGTCTCGAGCGCGCAACGGACACCGAAGTGCGGACGGCGATCTGGCGGTGGAGCCGGTCATGACGAACGTCGTCCTCGCCATCGACACCGCGACGCCCGCCGTCACCGCAGGAATCGTGCGACGCGACGGCGACAGCATCGACGTGCTCGCCGAACGAGTGACCGTCGACGCCCGCGCGCACGCCGAACAGCTGACCCCCAACGTGCTGGCGGCGCTCGCCGACGCAGCGATCGCGGTGACCGACGTCGACACCGTCGTAGTGGGATGCGGCCCAGGCCCGTTCACCGGCCTGCGGGTCGGCATGGCCACCGCCGCCGCCTATGGGCAGGCCCTCGGCATTCCCGTGTACGGCGTGTGCAGCCTGGACGCGATCGGCATCGACACGGCGGGGCGACGTGCTCGTCGTCACCGACGCCCGCAGGCGCGAGGTGTACTGGGCGCGCTACCGAGACGGGCTGCGCATCGACGGGCCTGCCGTCAGCGCACCCGCCGATGTGCCGACCGATGTTGGCGCCGTTGCGGGTTCGCCCGAGCACACGACGCTGTTCGCCCTGCCACGCCAGCCCGCGGTCTACCCGACGGCTTCGGGGCTGGTGCGCGTCGTCGACTGGACGGTGCCGCCGCGGCCGCTCATTCCGCTGTACCTACGCAGGCCGGACGCCAAACCGCAAGCGGTCGCACCGGTGGTGCCGTCGTGACGGTCACCTACGACGGGCTGGCCCCGAGCGACGCGGCCAGGTGCGCGGAACTGGAGGCGCAGCTCTTCACCGGCGACGACCCGTGGCCCGCGGCGGCCTTCCTGCGCGAGCTCGCCGCGCCGCACATCCACTACGTCGCCGCACGTGCCGACGACAAGCTCGTCGGCTACGGAGGCATCGCACGGCTCGGCCGAACGCCGCCCTACGAGTACGAAATACACACCATCGGTGTCGATTCCGCCTACCAGGGTCAGGGTATCGGCAGACAAATGCTGAAGCGCCTGTTGCATTTCGCCGGTGATGACACGGTCTATCTCGAGGTGCGCACCGACAACGTGGCGGCCATCGCCATGTACGACAGCGCAGGCTTCGTCAACATCGGACTGCGCAAGCGCTACTACCGGGTCAGCGGCGCCGACGCCTACACCATGCAACGCCCCGCACAAGGAGGTCCGGCATGACGACCATCCTGGCCATCGAAAGTTCCTGTGACGAAACCGGAATCGGCATCGCCGAGCTGGCCGCCGACGGCACCGTGACGCTGCTGGCCGATGAGGTGGCCTCCAGCGTCGACGAACACGCGAGGTTCGGCGGCGTGGTGCCCGAGATCGCGTCGCGCGCGCATCTGGAGGCGCTGGGGCCGACAATGCGCCGTGCCCTCGACACGGCGGGCATCGACAAGCCGGACGTCGTCGCGGCCACCATCGGGCCCGGACTGGCGGGCGCCCTGCTGGTGGGCGTGGCCGCGGCCAAGGCTTACGCCGTCGCATGGCAGGTGCCGTTCTACGCGGTCAACCACCTCGGCGGGCACCTGGCCGCCGACGTATTCGACCACGGCCCGCTACCGGAATGCGTCGGCCTGTTGGTCTCCGGCGGCCACACCAACCTGCTGCATGTGCGGTCGCTCGCCGAACCGATCGAAGAGCTCGGCAGCACCGTCGACGACGCCGCGGGCGAGGCCTACGACAAGGTCGCGCGGCTGCTCGGGCTGGGATATCCCGGCGGCAAGGTCCTCGACGACCTGGCCCGCGAGGGAGACCCCGACGCGATCGTGTTCCCCCGCGGTATGACCGGGCCGCGCGATGACCCGTACGCGTTCAGCTTCTCCGGGCTCAAGACGGCCGTCGCGCGTTACGTCGAGAAGAATCCCACCGCATCGCAGGCCGACGTGGCCGCGGGCTTCCAGGAGGCGGTGGCCGACGTGCTCACGATGAAGGCGATGCGGGCCGCCGCCGAGCTGGGGGTGTCGACGCTGCTGATCGCCGGTGGCGTCGCCGCCAATTCACGGCTGCGAGAGCTGGCGGAACAGCGTTGTGCGGCAAATGGTTTGACGCTGCGCATTCCGCGGCCGCGGCTGTGCACCGACAACGGAGCGATGATCGCGTCGTTCGCCGCGCACCTGGTGGCGGCGGGCGCGCCGCCGTCGCCGCTCGATGTCGCCAGCGATCCGGGCCTGCCGGTGGTGAAAGGACAGCTGTGACCCCAATGAGCACCGAAGGCGAGCGCGAGTGAGGATCGCAGCGAGGAACGAGCGAGGACCGGAGCGACCGGAGCGAGTGGGAGTCGAGGCATGAGCACAGCCAAACTCGAGATCACCGAGCTGCTGTACCGCTACGCCGAGCTCATCGACGCCGGTGACTTCGACGGAGTCGGGCGGCTGTTGGCCCGCTCGACCTTCGGCGGTCCGGCGTCCGGATCGGTTTCGGGCGCCGACAACATCGCGAAACTGTTCGCGATGACCACCCGCCGCTACCCCGACCACGGAAACACCCCGCGCACACGGCATTTGGTGCTCAATCCCATCGTCGAAGTCAACGACGACGGCACCGCCGCAACGCGGTCCACCTTCTGCGTCCTGCAGGACACCGAGACGATTCCGATCCAGCCGATCGTCGTCGGCCGCTATTACGACGCGTTCGCCCGCGACGACGCGGGTTGGTATTTCACCGAGCGAAAGGTCGAGATCCAGATGATCGGCGACGTGTCCGCGCACCTCATGGTCGACCCCGCGGCGTTCGAGAAGTAGCCGACGTGCACTACGATCTTCGACTTCGCCCCGCGCAACCGACCACGCCTGCGCCGGATGCGTTCGAGATTCACCGGACGGGAGGTGCCGCCGAGCGACGCCCGCGACGGGCTGTCGCTGGCGTTCGTTCACGAAGGCCTCGGCGGATATCCCTTGTTGCTGCTGCACGGCTATCCCGAGACCAAGCGGATCTGGTGGCGCAACATCGCGGCGCTGGCCGATGCGGGCTACGAGGTGATCGCGCCCGACCTGCGTGGCTACGGCGATTCGGATCTGTCCGCCGACGACGTCTACGACTTGGCGGCGTGGAGTCGCGACTTCTACTTTCTCGTCCACGATGTGCTGGGCCACGAACGCTGCGGCGTCGTCGGCGGTGATCTCGGGGGTGCTGTCGGCTGCGATCTTCTCGGCCGCTACCCGGGGTTCGTGCAGAAGTTTGTCTTCTTCGACTCGGTGCCGCCGATCGTCTACGACGACTTCGTAGCCGCGGGGATCGACGTCTCGTCGATTCGCGCGCTGAACCTCTGGCCGTCCGGGGACTACCGCTACCGGCAGGGCGCGACGCCCGACGACCTCGCTGCCGAACTCGACACGCCCACGAAGCGACGGGGCTACGTCGCGGAGTTCTACGGACACCGGTTGTGGGCGTCGCCTGGCACGTTCACGGCAGAGGACATCGACTTCATGACGGAACCGTTCTCCGCCGGGGAGCGTCTGCGCGCGAGTTGGAGCGCCTACGAGTTCATGTACGGCAGGCCGGCCAGCGAGCCACCGATCATGGATCGCAAGATCGACGTCCCGACACTGATCCTCTACGGCATGGACGATCAGGTCGTCGGCCCCGATTTCCTAGCCACCTGCGAAGTGGCATTCACCAACCGCACCGGGCCTGTTGTGCTGCCCGGGGCCGGGCATTTCCTGCAGTGGGAGCGTGCTGACCTATTCAACCCGCTGGTCATCGCGTATTTCGGCGATCTGCGTGTTCGCCACGGGCGATAGGCATGGGGCGACCTTGAGTGCTAGCACTCTCATGTATAGAGTGCTAGGTGGCAGGCGGCCACGCCCTTGACCGGCACCCGCGACGACGGCACGAGGGCAGGGACGCATGCCAATACCTAATAGAGCTGTCAACACCCGAACTACTGGAAGGGCTCAATCGTGGCGAGCGTGAACATCAAGCCACTCGAGGACAAGATCCTCGTACAGGCCAACGAGGCCGAGACCACGACCGCATCCGGTCTGGTCATCCCCGACACCGCCAAGGAGAAGCCGCAGGAAGGCACCGTCGTCGCAGTCGGCCCCGGCCGGTGGGACGAGGACGGCGAGAAGCGGATTCCGCTGGACGTGTCTGAGGGTGACACCGTCATCTACAGCAAGTACGGCGGCACCGAGATCAAGTACAACAACGAGGAGTACTTGATTCTGTCCGCGCGCGACGTGCTGGCAATCGTCAACAAATAATCGACGAGCTTGACCGCCCCGGTGATCCCCGCGTGACAGCGGCGGATTTCCGGGGCGTCATGCTTAGCAAGGACGGATAAGCTTATGGCAAAACTTATTGAGTTTGACGAAACTGCGCGCCGCGCAATGGAATCCGGCATCGACAAGCTCGCGGATGCGGTGCGTATCACGCTCGGTCCGCGCGGTCGGCATGTGGTGCTGGCCAAGGCTTTCGGCGGGCCGACGGTCACCAACGACGGTGTCACCATCGCGCGTGAGATCGACCTGGAGGACCCGTTCGAGAACCTGGGCGCTCAGCTGGTGAAGTCGGTGGCCACCAAGACCAACGACGTCGCCGGTGACGGCACCACCACCGCGACCGTGCTCGCGCAGGCGCTGGTCAAGGCTGGGCTGCGCAACGTCGCCGCCGGTGCCAACCCGATCGCGCTTGGCTCGGGCATCGGCTTGGCCGCCGATGCGGTATCCGAGGCCCTGCTGGCGGCGGCTACACCGGTGACCGACCAGAAGTCGATCGCTCAGGTGGCCACCGTGTCCTCGCGCGACGAGCAGGTCGGCGAACTCGTCGGCGAGGCGATGACCAAGGTGGGCAAGGATGGGGTCGTCACCGTCGAGGAGTCCTCGACGCTGGACACCGAGCTCGAGATCACCGACGGCGTCGGCTTCGACAAGGGCTTCATCTCGGCGTACTTCATCACCGACTTCGACGCCCAGGAAGCGGTGCTCGAGGACGCGTTGGTGCTGCTGCACCGCGAGAAGATCAGCTCGCTGCCCGATCTGCTGCCGCTGCTGGAGAAGGTCGCGGAGGCCGGAAAGCCGCTGCTGATCATCGCCGAAGACGTTGAAGGCGAAGCGCTTTCGACACTGGTGGTCAATGCGATTCGCAAGACGCTGAAGGCCGTCGCGGTCAAGGCGCCGTTCTTCGGAGACCGCCGCAAGGCGTTCCTCGACGACCTCGCCGTCGTCACCGGCGGTCAGGTCGTGAACCCCGATGTCGGTCTGGTGCTTCGCGAGGTCGGCCTCGATGTGCTTGGCACCGCCCGCCGCGTCGTCGTCAGCAAGGACAGCACCGTGATCGTCGACGGTGGTGGCACTCAGGAGGCCATCGACGGGCGTAAGGCACAGTTGCGCGCGGAGATCGAGGCCACCGACTCCGACTGGGACCGCGAGAAGCTCGAGGAGCGGCTGGCGAAGCTGTCCGGCGGCGTCGCGGTCATCAAGGTCGGCGCGGCCACCGAGACGGACCTCAAGAAGCGCAAGGAAGCCGTCGAGGACGCCGTCTCAGCCGCGAAGGCCGCGGTCGAGGAGGGCATCATCACCGGCGGCGGCGCCGCCCTGGTGCAGGCCCGGTCCGCCCTTTCGAAGCTGAAGGAGTCGCTGTCCGGCGACGAGGCGCTCGGTGTCGAGGTGTTCTCGCAGGCGCTGTCCGCGCCGCTGTATTGGATCGCGACCAACGCCGGCTTCGACGGGGCGGTCGTCGTCAACAAGGTCAGCGAACTGCCCGCCGGGCAGGGCTTCAACGCCGCGACGCTGACCTACAGCGACTTGCGCGCCGACGGTGTGGTCGACCCGGCCAAGGTCACCCGCTCAGCGGTGCTCAACGCCGCGTCGGTGGCCAGGATGGTGCTCACCACCGAGACGGCGATTGTCGAGAAGCCCGCCGAGGAGGCAGACGACGGCCACGGCCACGGTCACCACCACCACTAATCGATCGAAATGACACACCCCCGGCGCTGGGCGCCGGGGGTGTTTCGTCTCACACTGAGCCAACGTGCGGCGCTGCCAAGAACCGCTGCTATGGGTGCCTATCCGGGTGCAGAGCTGCCTGCCGTGCTCGGTGACCTCGGTATTATTGCCCTGGCGATTTGCCCGGGGCAAAGGTTCTCTGACAAGCCAGGGATGGCAATGACCAACAGCGATCATCACCGTAAACGAATGAAGGCGCTCGTAGCGTTCAGCGCCGCATCCTTCGATACCGAATTCCCCTCGCCGTTCGGCTCCGCAATCTACGACGAGCGAAGCGGGGTTCTGGTCGCGCAGGCCTACGACACCGTCATGAGGATGTGCGACCCGACCAATCATGCGGAAATGAACGCCATCCGCGACGCGGCGAGAGAACTTCAACGGCTCTCCCTTCGTGGCTGCACGTTGTACAGCACATGCGAGCCTTGCCCGATGTGCATTTCAGCCTGCATCTGGGCCGAAATTGACACGGTCGTATTCGGAGCGTCGACCCTTGACGATGCGAACCTGTATTGGCCGCAAGCGTCCGACTTGCCGCCGGAGGAGTTGGTGGCTCACATGGTGCTCGAGCCACGGTGTCGATTGATACCTCACGTCGAGCGCTCGCTTTGCCGAGACCTTTTCACGCAATGCGATGGAGTGCGCATGAAACGAAGCTTGCAGTTGCCGCCGCATCGGCATCGTCGAGCTCAGCTGTAATCCGACACCACCGAGACGGCTATCGTCGAGAAGCCCGCCGAGGAGGCAGACGACGGCCGCGCGGATGACCGGCGTTGCCGAGAAGCCAAATCGTCCGCCACGGCCGGCCCGAAGATCCACGCCTTCATAATCACCGACATCACGATGACTGCCCGGTTTGCCGTCTCCACGATCGGCCGTCGGACTAGTTCGGATATCGATCCACTGGATCTTCACAGCGCGGTGTCGGAATGCGATCCAACGTGGTACCGGCGCGGATAGGCTGACCTGGTGGAACTCGGCGGAGCACCGTCGACTGGGAAGCCGTGGTTTGGCATCCTCGGTCCACTTGCTGCCGGTACCAACGGGGGGCAGCGGCTTGAGCTGGGTGGGCACAAGCAGCGGGAATTGCTTGCGTTGCTGTTGATCAATCGCAATCGGTGCTTACCGGCGGCCCGAATTGCCGATGCGCTGTGGCACGGGCAGCCGCCCGCGGGCGCGGAGGCCACCTTGCGTAGCCATGTGTCGCATCTTCGGCACCGGTTGGCCGGTATTGGTGCCCAGCAGGCGCTGGTCACCAAACACGCGGGGTACGGCCTGTTTGTTCGTCCCGATCAGGTTGATGCCGCTGAGTTTGAGCGTCTGCTGGAACGGGGCCGGGAAGCATTGCAGCTCGGTGACGCCCAGCACGCTGCCCGACTGCTCGCTGAGGCGCTGGGCCTGTGGCGGGGATCCGGTGCTCGATGACTTGGAGGCACCGGAGTTCGCGAAGACCGAGGCGGCGCGGCTGGAGGAGCTTCGGTTGGTCGCGCTGGATCACCGCATCGACGCCGATCTCGCGTTGGGCCAACACCACGCGGTGATCGCCGAACTGGAACGCGTTGACTGACGCGCACCCATTCCGGGAACGGCTGCACTGCCAGCTGATGCTGGCGCTGTATCGCTCGGGCCGGCAGGCCGATGCGCTGGCGATCGCGTCCTCGCTGCGTCGGCATCTCGACGAGGAGCTCGGCGTGCTACCCGGGCCCGGCGCTACAAGATTTGGAGACCGCGATCCTTCGCCACGACCCGGCGCTGCAGCTCGCCGAAGAAGAGGCCGACGACACGGAGGTGCCGCCAATCGCACTGACCAAGTACCACCCGCCGACCCCCGTCCATTCGCTCGTGCCGCGTGCTCGCCTGATCGACCTGTTGCGGGCCGGTGGCCGTCGGCGGCTGATCCTGATCCACGGGCCGGCGGGGTTCGGTAAGACCACCCTGGCCGCGCAGTGGCGCGACGTCCTCATCGACGAGGGCGTCACCGTCGCATGGCTCACCGTCGACAGCGACGACAACAACGTCGTGTGGTTCCTCGCGCACCTGATCGAGGCGGTGCGCAGCGTGCGGCCCGCGCTAGCGGAGAACCTTCGGCAGGCGCTGGAAGAACGCGGCGAGGACGCCGGGCGCTCCGTGCTGACGTCGCTGATAAACGACATCGATGCGGGCGGCGCCCACATCACCGTGATCCTCGATGACTGGCACCGCATCACCGACGCGGCGACCATCGAGTCGCTGGCCTACCTCCTCGACCACGGCGGTCACCATCTGCAGATTGTGGTGACCAGCCGCACCCGCGCCGGATTGCCGATGGGCCGGATGCGGGTGCGCGACGAACTGGTCGAAATCGACGGCGCCGCACTGCGGTTCGACCTCTCGGAATCGCGGGCCTTTCTAGTGGACTTCGGTGGGTTGCCATTGGACGCCACGGATGTGGCCGACCTCGAGCACACGACCGACGGCTGGGTGGCGGCGCTGCAACTGGCGTCGCTGTCGCTGCGGGACGCCGACGATCCCGCCACGGTGATCAGCCGAATGTCGGGGCGCCATCATGCCATCGGCGAGTACCTGGCCGAGAACGTGCTCGACATGCTCGAGCCGCAGATGCTGGATTTTCTGATGGCCACCTCGATGACCGAACGGATCAGCGGTGATCTCGCGTCCGCGCTGGCCGACGTCGACGACGGGCAGGCGCTGCTCGAGGAGGCAGAAGATCGAGACCTGTTCCTGCGCCGGCTCGATGAGGACCGCGAGTGGTTTCGTTACCACCATCTGTTCGCCGAGTACCTGCAGCGCCGCCTCGCCCGCGAGCACCCCGTACGCATCGCCCAGCTGCATGCGGTTGCATCGCGCTGGTTCGCCGAACACCACCTGCTGCGCGAGGCGGTCGACCACGCGATCGCAGGCGGCGACGAGGAACGGGCGACCGAACTGGCCGAACTGCACGGCGTTGAGCTGGTCAATCACTCGCAGATGTCGACGTTGCTGGCGCTGGTCTCCAAGCTGCCACCGCACATCCCGGAGGTCAGCCCGCGACTGCAACTCACCCTCGCCTGGGCCAATATGCTGCTGCAGCGGCCTGCCGCCGCGCTGGCCGCGCTGGCCGCATTCGGGTCCGCCGCCGAAAAGCGCGGGCTCTCCGCACCCGAGCTTCAGGACATGCGGACAGAAGTCGACGTCTTTCGCGCGGTCGTCGAGTGCTACGGGGACCACACAGCGGGCGTGGACGAGTTGTTGGCTGAATGCCTGTCGCGACCGGATTCCGTGACGTACTGGGTGGTCGCGGCCGCGGCGAACGTCGCATCGTTTCTCGAGATTTACCGGTTCGATTTCGACGCCGCTCGTAGATGGCAGCACTTTGCGTACCCGTATCACCGGCAAGGCAGTAGTCCATTCAGCTTGATGTACGGGCACTGCCTGGTCGGCATCGCCGCGAGCGAAGAGCTTGACGTCGCCGAAGCGGAGCGTTGCTTCCGGGAGGCGCTGCGCGTGGCGAACCGGGCCGGAGATAGCCATTCGCACGCCGAGCGCTTGGCCTGCGCGCTCCTGGGAGAGCTTTTGTATGAGCGCGGCGAGGTCGACGAGGCCGATCGGCTCCTCGACGAGAGCTTCCAATTGGGAGCGGAGGGCGGCAGCGTCGAGTTCATGATCGCCCGCTACGTCACCGGTGCGCGGATCAAGGCGGTGCGCGGCGACCGCGCTGCCGCCGCCAGACGCCTGGACGACGGTGCCCGCGTCGCGGCAACGTTCGGCCTGCCCCGGCTGCGCGCCCACGTGGACAACGAGCGGACGCGACAGCGGACTGCCTGGTGCTGCAGCGGGCGCGCACGAGGAAGCACTGCCCGACGGCGGACTAGGCGAGATCACCGCCCAGCTCCGCGATGAGACCGAAATCCTTCGGCTGCTTGCCGATCAACCCGGCCTCGCCTGCGAACGCGCCGAATCCTGGGTGCAACGGCTGCAACATCAGGGGCGGCCCCGCGCGCTGTTGCGGGCCAACCGACTGCTAGTGGCCGCCCTGAGCGCCGCCGACCGTACCGACGACGCCAAACAGACAATGGCACACGTCGCAGCACAATGCGCCGACCGGGGAATGACCCGTTTCCTTCTCGACGGCGGGCCACGGGTTGTCGCATTGCTCACCGAGCTGCGCGACGACCTGCACAGTCATCGCTGGCGGCCGACATGGCCCGCGATTCCGGTGGCCTTCATCGACACCATGGTCGGCCAGGCCCAGAGCATCAGCTCCGGCACCGCCGATCAACGTTTCGGTCCAACTTGAACGGCTCTCGCGCTTCTGATCTCTGTTGGCCCATCTGATACGGCGCGGGCACCCAATACGCCTTGCCGCAACGACGCTTCCACGGGCCTTCCACAATGGTTTGCGATCGTGGTCGAGCGAATATGCCACCGAATTCGAAGGAGAGCCACCATTCGGCCACTGAAAACGCTCGAAGGCCGCTGAATCAGCGATGAAATCGACATACCCGCACCCGATTCGAACCAGCCGCGTGGGCGGTCATCCTGCGCCCGAAGCGGCGTCACCAGCACCGATTCAGCCAGCAGCGACCCATCACCGAGATCCACACAACCACACCAGCGAGGCACACCATGAACAAATTCCCCATCACCGCCCTCACCGCCGGCGTGCTGTCGGCCGCCGGGCTGACACTGGCGGCCACAGCCATCGCCGCTCCGACCGGCCCATCCAGCGTCGACCAGACGGTAAGCCAACTCAAGGCCGATGGTTACACCGTCATCGTCAACAAAGTCGGCGCCGCCCCGGTGGACCAGTGCACCGTCGCCGCGGTCCGTCCGGGTCAGACCTACAGCCGGACGGATTCGGGAACACCCGGAGCCCAGGACGACGCCCACACCACCGTGACGGGCAAGACCGCCTTCGTCGACCTCGCCTGCTGAGCAGGTGATCCGAGGATGCGGAGGTGACCATGACCATGGAGCAGCAATACAGTTGCAGCCCCATTCGGCGGTGCGCCGTTGACCGCGACGAGACCACAGAGGCCGGTTGGGGCGGCTATGAGCGCTCCATGATCGACTTCATCCGACATTGGCACCGATTCGGAGGAGGATCCGCCCGCGATATCTTCGTCGAGTTCGGTCTTCCTGAGCATGAGTTTTTTCGCCGAACTCTAGAGCTGCTTCAGACCAGACTCTTTACGGGAATGACCGAGGAAACCGCCGAGTACATCCGCAAGGTATGTCGCTGGCGGCTGTCGGCCGCTAGTTCTTGAGTACATCACGAATGATCGGTCGGGCTGCACGGGCATGCGCGCCGCCGTCGAGGACCAAGTACTTGTCAACGGCAACGGCACAGCACCCAACCTGCGGGTCGCCGGGGGTGTTTTCGTGGTGCTCTAGGACTCGCCGTGCAGCTCGCTCACGGCTGAGAAATAGGTGTCAATGGGCACGAGCGCGCAGTAGGCTCAACACCATCGAGGTGAAGGAAGATGAAGCTCAAAGACGCGGTTGCGGTAGTGGTTCTGGCAGTCGGTTTCAGCATCGGAAGCTTGGTGAGCGGGGGCGTGGCAAGCGCCGCCCCAAATGCTCCCGGCATCGATTTTCCCCAGAAGCCTCACCATGACGACTGGGGCGACTGGGACGACTGGGGCAACGGGCCGGGACACGGGAAGTGGGACAGGGGAGGCTGGTACAACGGGATCGATGCATGCATCAGTGCCGCGGGTCCGTATGGGAATGTCGCGGGCTTTGTATGCATCTAACTCGCTGAGCTGATAGGTCCTGAGTTACGTCGGGCTCTCCGGCCGCAGGCTTGCAATGCGCCACCACCGAGACGGCGGTCGTCGAAAAGCCCGCCGAGGAACAGGAGCACGACCACGGGCATCATCACCACCACTAAACGGTAAGAACAGGCAAGGGCCCCGTATCCGCTGAGGAACGGGGCCTTCGCCATGTCGGTGGATATGCGTGCGTTCCCAACTCCCGGCGACCCGTCGGGAATAGTATCGAACGAAATAGTATTATATAATACAGTTAGGGACGTAACGAATGACAAGGTAGGCGATCATGGACGTATATGAGGCAGTCAAAAGCCGACGGGCGGTGCGTGGATTCACAGACGAGCCGGTGCCGAGGGAGGTGCTTGAGCGCGTGCTGTCCGCCGCGGCGTGGTCACCGTCTGGATCGAACATCCAGCCCTGGAACGTCTATGTCGTGACCGGCGCGCCACTGGCGGAGCTGAAGAAGCGCGCTGTCGAGCGCGTGGCCAACGGCGACCCATGGGACGAGCGGGAGTTCGAGATGTACCCGCCCGCGATGAAGTCCCTGTATCGCGAGCGCCGGTCCGCGTTCGGCGCGGAGCGCTACCGCGCGCTCGGTGTCGAGCGCGCGGACACAGAAGCGCGCATGAGGGCGGCCATCGCCAACTGGGACTGCTTCGGCGCGCCCGCGGCGCTGTTCGTCTACATCGACCGCGACATGGGACCTGCCCAATGGGCAGATCTTGGGATGTATCTGCAGTCCGTCATGCTGCTGCTCCGCGACGAAGGCCTGCACAGTTGCCCGCAGATGGCGTGGTCGCAGGTTCGCGAGACGGTCGCGGACGCCCTGTCACCCCCGGACGGGCTGATCCTCTTCTGTGGCTTGTCGATCGGCTACGAGGACCCTGCGGTCAGTTACATCCGTACTGGCAGGGCGCCGCTCGACGAGACGGTCACGTTCGTCGACGACGACGACATACTCGCCTCCACCGAGGTCGCCTCATGACTGGCACCGCGTCCAGGCCTGCGACCGCCGCGCGTGCGACCGACCGCCCCGGAGATCCCTCGCCTTTCGCTCTCGGGTTGTTGCTGCGCCGGGCGCACTGGCGCGCGGCCGCGGTGATGTCGGAGGCGCTTCGGCCGCTGGGCATCGAAATGCGACATTTTGCGGTGCTGCTCGTCCTGGTCAACCGCGGGCCCACGGAGCAGCGGGACTTGGTCGAGGCGACGGGCACGGACAAGGCGGGGATCATGCGGATCGTGGACGACCTGGAACGCAAGGGGCTCGCAGTGCGCAAGTCCGTTCCAGGGGATCGGCGGGTGCGGGCGGTGGAGATCACCCCGAAGGGGCTCGAGCTTTTCGATGCCGCCCACATCGCCGCGGAGCCAATGGCTGAGCGCCTGGTATCCGTGATGGGGCCGGGCGAGGCAGAACAACTCAAGGATCTGCTCACCCGATTCACCTCTTCTGCCGAGGAGTAGGCCCACACGTGCCGAAGTGACGCAAGATCCGCACTAGAAGCAAATAGCAAAACACCCCCGGCCTGGCGGCCGGGGGTGTTTTGTTCGGTCTTATCCAGCGCGCAGCCAAGAGGCGTTTAGTCTCCGTCATGAACGGCATTTGGCAGTGGGCCTGGGATCGGTACGGATCGACATACTCCTGGGCGGTCTATGCGGTCACTTTCCCGTTGGCGTTGCCGCTTTACCTCGCCTTCTCCCTGATCATCGTCGGCCTCGAGGGATCCACGAATTACGTCGGCGCGGTTGTCGTCACCGTTGTCGCGACCCTTGTCCGGGTTTACATACTGGTTCTTCCTGGCTGGACGGGGATCCGCCCTGTTGAGCAGTGGGCAGCAGGGCACGCTGTCGATCGACTGGAGGCGCTGAGCGCCACTTACACCTACGCGCGGCGGGCGGTCACCCGAGCGGTCGCGGCCGATGCGATCTGGGCTGCTCTGCTCGCGGTCACAGTCGGTGCCATCGCTGGGGCGACCTCTTGGCGGCTAGTGCGGCGAGCGCCGCGAGGTGACGGTGATGTTCGTCGACATCCGTGACTTCACCCTGTTCGCCGAGGCGAACAGCGCCGAGGACACCGTCGCGCGTCTCAACGCGCTATTCGAGATCGTGGTGCCTGCCGTGGTCGACGCGGGCGGGCACGTCAACAAGTTCCTCGGTGACGGCGCGCTGGCGGTCTTCGGCGCGCCGAATGACCTTGCGGATCATGCTGATGCAGCGGTCAACGCTGCGACGGCGATTCTCCGCCTGGTCGCCGAACGCTTCGACGACACGCTTCGAATCGGTATCGGTATCAATACCGGTGTGGTGATCGCAGGCACCATCGGCGCCGGAGGCGAGCTGGAGTTCACTTTGATCGGCGACACCACAAACGTCGCTGCCCGCGTCGAGCAGCTCACCAAGACCACCGGCGACGCGATCCTCCTCACTGACCAGACCGTTGACGCCCTGGTTTCTCGGCCGCCCGAACTCGTCGACCGGGGTGCTCACGCTCTGAAGGGTAAATCGGCCCCCACAAAAGTCTTCGGGCTCGACCCGGCGGTGACGGGATGAGACGGCTTAGATGGTGCTCACCACCACCCCCGGCGCCTCTTGGGGCGGGGGTGTCTTCGTCGATGCGTCAGTGCGTAGGCACGGGCAACGAAAGCTCTGACAAACATGGCGTTGCTTCCCATCCAGAGCCGTACCCCCGGTCGGGTAGCAGCGTAGTGCGGCCTCAACGGTGAGTGCGAACGAGTTCATCCCCAGACCGTGCGGATACCGATAGGCTCCTCCCGCCCAGGCGGGACGACCCTCAAAGGCCGGATGCCACGCATCACCGACAAGCAAGGCGAGTGCAATCTATGCGAACGTCACCGATACTTCTGCTGTCCTGTACGGCTCTGTTGGTGGCCTGCAGTTCACCGACCGACGCCGCCGCACCACCGGTCGTAGACTCCCGCGGCGGAATCCCGCCCGGCTACCGACTCGATGTCGACGTGGTGGCACCGCTAGTCCTCACGACACTCTCTCCCGACCCGATCCCGGTCACGGGGACAGACGGAAAGATCCACGTGGCCTATGAGATCGAGGTGCTCAATTCCGGGCCGAAGCCGGCGACGATTACACAGATCGAGACCCTTGCCGGCGGTCCTGACGGAGCCACTGTGGCCACCGTCGGACCGCAGGAGATTGCGGCGCGGACCATCCTGATCCCCAATCTCCATTCCGCTCCTGTCACCGAAATCCCCGCAGGACGTACCGCGGTGCTGGTGCTCGACGACGTCTACGACACCCGTGCCGAAGTCCCCGCCGAGGTGTCGCACCGGGTGGGCATGAGGCTGGGTCCGGCTCTGCCGGAGAACCAACCCGTCAGCTCCCGGTATCCCGATGCTGTCACCCAGATCGGTGGCGTCGTCCGTACCAGCACGGGGTCACCGGTGGTCATCGGTTCCCCACTCGCCGGCGACGACTGGGTTGCGCTCAACGGATGCTGCGGCGTCACATCGCATCGTGGAGCGGTGATGGGGGTCGGTGGGAGGCTCAATGGCAGTGAGCGTTACGCCATCGACTGGGTACGCCTGGACCCCACCAAGGACCCGGCCACCACCTTCACCGGCGACGGAAAGCGCAACGAGGACTACCTCGCCTTCGACGCCCAGCTGCTGGCGGTGGCCGACGGCACGGTGACTACGGTGGTGTCGGACCTGAACGAGGCTGTGCCACAGGTCATCACGGCCGACCAAGCCTTCGAGGAGCTTGGCGGGAATCACATCATCATCGATATCGGCGACGGGCATTTCGCGTTCTACGCCCACATGATTCCCGGGTCCGCCTCAGTGAAAGTTGGCGACAAGGTCACCCGCGGCCAGATCATCGGGCGGCTTGGCAATTCGGGCAACACCAGTGAGGCTCATCTTCACTTCCACGTGTCCCGGGGACCGGTTCCGCTGTCCAGCGACAACGTGCCATACGAGATCGATCGGTTCGCCCTTGCCGGATCGATGGACGGCGATCACCTCGTGTTGGAACCGGCGCCGAGTGAACGCATCAACCAGCTGCCGCTGGACGGGAGCGTCGTCAATTTCCCCTAGCAGCATACGGTCACACGCGTGAGACGAAGCCAGTCAGTCGGACCTGGCGCGCGCCCTACTGTGGTGTCGGCTGGATGGATACGAGGCGGAACACGCCCGGCTGGGCATCGTCAGGCGTGAACCGGACCACCAGGATGTCGGAGGGAAACTGGCTGGCCAGGTCATTCAGGGTCCTGGGCAGGAACGCTCTGGCTTTGGCATTGCCGTACCAATTGGGATCGGACGCAACGACGTCGAGGTTGCTTACGCTGCCAATCGTGTCGTCCCACCGTTGAACGGGGTCCGGCGGTGCATCTCCGAATCCCGCCGACTTTAGGTAGGCATCTCCTTGTCCCGCAACGGTAATCGCCGTCCCGCCACCGACTGGCGTCCCGGTGATCGTCCCATCGACAGTATTGGCCGTCACTGACGTCAGCCGTGCGGTGCAAACGTTGTCGACGACGCCGGGCGGCGCGCAAAAATCGGGCAGTGGGGCGGCGTGAGCTGGGGCAATGTTCAACACGGCGGGCAACGCCAGGACAGATATGGCGGCCATTGCGCGGCTGCAATCGTTCGTCACAGTCTTGTATTCGGCCCGTTGACCACAGGAGTTACATGTTTCGTTTAGGGCGTGCAGGACTGGCCGAGGATATACGCTGCCGTATGTCAACGCGTCGGTGTCATGCAGCGGCCGGGATTGTTGCCGCGATAGCCGCGATCGCGTTTGTGCCACCGGCCAGTGCTGCTCCGATGGACCCAATCCCGGGGAATGGCTTCTTTCTTGTCGGGCCTGACATCTCGCCGGGGCTTTATCAAACAGGCGGTTCGGCATCGACGTTCGGGGTCTGGATAAACGATGTGCCCACCCAGGATTCGATGTGCGTGTGGTTCACATACAGCACGCCTGATACGAACAAGGACCACGTGGTCGCGACGAATATGTCTATCGGTCCGATGTTCGCGAACATCAATACGACGGTGATGGCCTTCGAGTCGCGGAACTGTCAACCGTGGACCCGGGTCCCCTGAGCCGCCGAAATGGGTGAACGAGGAAGACGACGAGGCCGTGACCAGGCGCCGTAAGCCGAACAGTGCCGCCGCGGCGTCAATTGCCAACTACGGTGCCGGACGGATCAGGGCCAACCCACTCGACGGCTAGGGCGGGCTGCTTTGCGTCGGTGAGGATGAGATCGGCTGCACGCCACGCCATCGCCATCACGGGGCCGTTGAGGTTGCCCGAAACCATCGTGGGCATCACCGAGCAATCCACGACTCGTAGATTGTGGACGCCGCGTACTCGTAGTGATGGATCCACGACGTCATGGTCCGCCGGCCCCATCGCACACGTGCCGACAGCGTGGTATCCGCAGTAGCCTTCGTCCAGCGCGGCGTCGATGATCGCCTGCTCCGCAACAACTTCGGTGCCCGGTCGGGTCTCGGCAACCAGGTAGTCCGCGATCGGCGATTGGCTGAACAACCGGCGCATGGTGCGGAACAGGGCTGCACCCTTTGTGCGGTCGTGTGGGGTGGTGAGAAAGCGAGGGTCGATGTCCAGGGGTGCTTCTGGATCGGCTGACGTGATGGTCACCGAGCCTTCGCTGTCGGGGCGAAGGATGTATCCGATGGCCTGAATCCCCGGGTCACGCTCGACTGCTGCTGCATCGCCCTGCTCATACAGCGCCAACGAGAATGGCGCAAACAGGATTTGGGCGTCCGGACGTTCCAATTCGGGTGACGTCTTGAAGAACCCGATGACGTCGTACGCGGCTCCGGCAAGTGGACCGCGTTTGGTCGCCAAATACTTTGCGGCAGTTGCTGCCTGGCGCAGCGGCGTGCTCAGTTGTCGGTTGTAGCCGGCGTCCCGATTCAGCCGGAACTGGATGGCGAAGCAACGGTGTTCCCGCATGCGGCGGCCGACGTTGGGACTGTCCGCGACGGTGCCGATTCCCAAGCTGCGAAGCAGCGAACGATCCCCCACGCCGGACAATTGAAGGAGTTTCGGCGTTGAAATGCTGCCGAGGGACAGAATGACTTCGCGACCGGCGGTGTGGCTGACCGTGGCGCCGCGTGAGGTGGTCGCTTCCACGCCAACCGCCTTGTCGCCCTCAAAAAACACCCTGTTGACGGTGGTGTGGGTGGCGACTTTGAGGTTCGCGCGGTGGGTAATCGAGTTCGTGGTTCTCGATGGTGCGGAAGACGGGCAGAATGTGGCGCCAACCCCAGCCCGGATTACCGAGCGCCGCCATTGCGTCGTAGTCGGCGGCGCTGCCACGGTTGTAGACCATCCCGTTGACCGAACTCGACCCGCCTAAGGTCTTGCCGCGCACCCAGTGTTCGACGACCTGCGAGGGTCCGCTGCGCTCCTGATTGCCAATACGTCACCGCAAGGATGTGGCGATGGCGATCTCCGAGGTCAGGGTCTGATGAACTGGGCAATGTTCGGCGATCTGCAGTAACCGTTGCCGCTGACTGTCGTCGAGTGCGCCCGCTAACTCGATATCGCGATCAATGTGATCGATCGATCCCGTGGTGGTCTCACAGTGAGCGCAGTCTTCCGCGTGAATGCGTGAGTGCCGCAACGTCACTTGAACCCCGTCAAGCGGCCAGCCCTTTCGGTTGGCGTACATCCGCAGCGTCATGGAGGTACATGCTCCGAGGCCGGCCAGTAGCAGATCGTAGGGTGTTGGCCCGGTGTCGTCGCCCATCGGCCGTGGCTCGTCGGATACGAGCCGGTGGTGCCCGAGGGTGATCTGCTGCGTATAGGCTCCCGACCCTGCCTCCGTCACGGTCACCGTGCCCTCGGACGACGCCGTTTCATTGCCAGTCTCGTGTGGTGTCATGCCCTCTCCTCGGCGGTCTCAACGCCCGATTAATGACGGTTTGGATCGTCCCACGCCCGAGTTCCGCCGCCGACGAGATTCGCGCCAAGAATCCGCCAAGACGTCCACGCCACTCTTTGGGGAGACGGGCCACCACAGCCCGATCAGCCACAGAGGACTACTAATGAGGATCAAAATAATCGCGGCGCTCACAGCTGCGACCGCCGCAGCGTTACCGTTTGCCGCCATCGCGAAAGCGTGCGGGGGAGGCGGCGAAATCCCTGAGGTCCACGAATTCGTGACTCCGTCGGGAAACATCGCCTGCAGCATCTACTCGGACAGTTCGGGCGTGAATTGCGAAGTCCGGGAACACACCTGGGCGATGCCGGCATCCACAACCGGTCCCTTCGGCAGGGCGTGCGACTTGCGCTTCGGGGGTCTGGAGTTCTACGTGAGCCAGGCCAAGCTGGCGAAACTCGGGTGCTACAAGGGGCCAGCAAGTTCAATGCGCCCGGCCTGAAGACTCTCGACTACGGCCAGACCTACTCGCAGGGCGCGATCACCTGTGACAGCGAGGTGTCCGGCGTGACATGCACCGACACTTCCACCGGGCACTTCTTCCGCGTATCGCGTGAGACTTACGAGTTGGGGTGACAGCCTCAACACAAGAAAATAGCCGCGGAGTCGAACAGGAAGGTGGCGTCCCCGTGGTCGATCGACTCGTCTGTGTTGTCGTAGATGTTGTCGATGATGACATCGCGGTTGACGCCGTCACGCCAGTCGTCGCAGGCACGGTAGCCCCAGTCCAGCATCTCGGAATCCGAGCCGGAGAACCCGCCGTTGTCGCGCATGTCGGACAGATAGCCATCCTCGTCGGGCGCCGCCCAAGCCGGTGCGGCGACAGCAACTCCCATTCCAAGAGTCAAGACTGCTGCAGCAAACATCCTTGTAATTCTGGACATGGCACTATCCTCCTCGTTCGTCCAAGGGGCTGTCGTTTCAGCCACGCGCAGCATAGATCCAAGGCAACGCCAGTGATCGAAAATTGACAGTTAAGTTGGAAACTGGACGAAAGTAGCTCACCAGCCAAATATCGGTCTCGAGACCTATGGTCGCTGGGTGATCGATGATCCCGTTCCGTACATAGACGAGCTAGTCAAAATCGCCGATCGGCTGGAGGCGAAGACCAGGCAGAAGAGGTGGACCGGCCGAACCGGTTACCTCATCGAACGGGACTTCGCGGCGGGCGCGTACGCAATGCGCAAGCTGATCGAATCGGACACGGCGTCGGCCGAATTCTTGCAACGTCAAATCCCGGTCAGATGTTTCGACTTGAGCGGGCCGCGCCCGCTTTCCGCCGACGACATCGCGGATTCCTACGACCTCGATAACGGCCGACGAGGGACGCTCTCCGTTGTGGAGCTGTGTCACGAGGTCCTGCACAGCGATGTATTCACGTTCTGCTGTGGCGAGACCGACGACCTGTTCGACGGGATCTATCTGTCATCCGATCGTGACAAAAACGAATACGTCTACCTGGTGCTGGCATCCGACTTCATCGCGCTCTGCTGCGACATCGGAATAGGCGATGCGCAGCCAAGATGATTAGTGCGTAGCGGATTTGACGGTCCCAGTAGAATTGGCTTGTTGCTCCCGTCATGCAGAAGCGCTGACGATGTGAGCGAAAACACTTGAAAATAAAGCAATAAGCGGAACGTCCGCCTGCGCCTGCTCGTTGCGCTGAGTCGAGTCGACCGATGTAACCGAAGGGGGAGTGCTGTGGATTTGACCCGTGACCGTGCGGGCCAGCCATGGCGGGCGCGTCAACGCGAGATCTTGAGCCGCATCGTCCGCGAGACCGAGCCGCCGACGGATGCTTTGCCGCGGATAGCAGATTCACAGCGCAGGGAGCGTGACGACGCCTACTACGCGCTCGTCGGCGAAATCCTCGATCTGGCCGGAAACATCGGTGCCATCCTGATGGCGTCCGGAACGCCTGCGACGGCCACGATGGACCAGGTCGCGGCCATCGCCGCCGCATACGGCATCGAGCACTGCCAGGTCGATGTCATCAACACGACGATCCACGTCGCCGCATACCGAGGGCCGACGATGCCCGCGGCGACCGCGCTGCACATCGTGCAGGCCCGGTCGATCGACTTCAGCCGACTGGCTGCCGTTGACCGTTTGATCACACGCATTCGCGCGGGCCACGTGCCTCCGACGCAGGCGCGCAAGGAACTCGACGTCATCATCACTGCGCCGCACCCGTACAAACGGTGGATCGCGACGCTCGCCTGGGGCGCGCTGGCGTTCGCGACGGCGGGAACGCTTGGCGCCAGCCTGTTGGCCTGCCTGGTCAGCGCTCTGAGCGCGATGACGATCGACCGCGTCAACCGGCGCCTCAACAAACACGGATTGCCGTTCTTCTTCCAATACGCGGTCGGCGGTGCGATCGCGACCGCGCCCCCGCTGGTGCTCTACTGGCTCAGCCCCAAGCTGGGGTTGAACTTCGAGCCCACCGTCGCGATCGCGGCGGGCCTGGTTGTTCTTCTTGCCGGCCTTTCGCTGGTCGGCTCCGTCGGCGACGTCATCTCAGGCGCCCCGGTCACCGCTGCAGGCCGCTTCTTCGAGCTGGTCATGATGACCGGCGCGACGATCGCCGGCGTGGCGCTGGTGCTGCACCTCGCCAACCGCTTCGGCGCGCCGTTCGTCGCCATCAGCGCGTACGCGCCGCCCGCGCTGGCCGAGCTGCCTGCACGCGTCGCCTTCGGTGCCGCAAGCGCGGCAGCCTATGCCCTGGCCTGCTACGCCGAACGATCTGCCGCGATGGCTGCCGCACTCGGCGGTGCCGCGGGCACAGTCGCGTTTCTGCTCGCTCAGGGCGCGGGCTTGGGTGCCGTCGTGGCGTCGTTCGTCGCCGCAGTGCCGATCGGCTTGGTGGGCCGGCTGATGGAACGGCGCAACCTCGCGCCGCCGATGGTCGTGTCGATCGCAGGCATCGTGCCACTGCTGCCGGGCCTGGCGCTGCTGCACGGCATCTACGCCATTCTCAACGACCAGCAGGCCGTCGGGTTCGCATCGGTGTTGGGCGCATTTGCGATCGGCACCGCGCTCGCGGCCGGCGTCACGTTGGGCGAATGGGGCTCGTGGAAGGTTCGGCGGCGCCGGATTCGGATTCGCCGAGTTCGCGCTGCTCGACCTGCCGAGAGCACGCGCTGAGTATCGCTCAACAGACACAAAAGCCCCCGACACGCCGACTGCTCGGGGGCTTTTGCGTCTTGTCGCGGTTAGGAGGCGCGCCGGATGCCTCGCTTGAGAAGCAATTCACGCTCCGACTCCGAGAGCCCGCCCCAGATGCCGTACGGCTCTCCGACGGCGAGGGCATGAGAGCGGCACTGGGCGATCACCGGGCAACTCCGGCACATCTCCTTCGCACGCATCTCGCGTTGCGCGCGTGCCCGGCCACGCTCCCCATCAGGGTGAAAAAACACCGCCGAATCGACGCCTCGGCAAAGGCCGTGCATCTGCCAATCCCAGATGTCTGCGTTGGGTCCCGGTAGCTGCTGCGGCTGTGGCATGTGGAAAACCCCTCTCTACGCACCGATTTGGAGACCGCACGGGTGCGTGAGTTATGGAACCGTCCGAGCGCTAGTCGCCGATGACTACTCGTGCACACAAAGTAGGGGTGCTTAGCAAAATCAGTCAATAGCCCGAACATGTGCTCAAGGACATATCCGCAGGCCGAGAATTTACATCACGTTCATCGGTTCGACCCGCGGTCATCGATGATGGTGATAGCCAATGGCTTCGTAATACACGGTGACTCGTGTTTCTGCAGTTCGCTCTGAGCGCCGCCGCCGCGATTTTTTCGAGCGGCCGGTCGGCGGTTGACATGGCTGTAACACGTGGCGCACAAACTGTTAACCAAAGATTCCGCGTCAAACGAAACTACCCGTGCCGATCGGTACCGGAATCACCACGCCCGATTGATAACGTCGGCGGCTGATGATCGCCAACGCCGCCTTCGGCGATGACCCCGGGCGCTGGCCGCTGCCGGCAGCAAGCTCGGCCGAGGAGCTGTGGCTGCGCGCGGTCATCGCCGGGGGGCAGGGCCGCTATGCAAACGCCGACGCCGATCTCGCGTCCGTCCGGCGGGCAGACGGCGTCGGGCGGTTGGCCTCGCTGGCCCACAGCACGCAGGCGTCGTTCTTGCGTCAGCTCGGTTGGCACGACAAGGCGCGCGGCTGGGATGGGCGCGCGCTCGCGGTCGCGGGCGGCGATCTCGAGGGCAGAGTCGACGCACTGATCGGTCTGGCCGCCGACGCGCTCGGCGTGGGCAGATTCGCCGCCTCCGTGGCGGCACTTGGGCGGGCTCGGGGTTTGCTCGATGGAGGACCGCCGCGGCTTGCCGTCCGGCTGGCGTGGGTGTCGGCCGAACTGGCGATGGCGACCGGCGACGGCGCGACGGCGGTGGGTCACGCCGAGCACGCAGTCGAGTTGGCCAGCGCCCTCGGCTCGGCGCGTCACCGCGTGAAATCCGACGTCGTGCTGGCCGCGGCGCTCTGCAGCGACGGCAGGCTCGACCTCTCGCGGACGGTCGCCGACGCCGCGCTGGACACCGTGCAGCGGCTGGGACTGGTCCCCTTGAGCTGGGCGTTGGCGTGCCTGCTCGGCGAAATCGGCAGCGGGAACCACTCCGCTGATCAAGTCGTTGGAATTCGCGACGCGTCCGCCGATACGGTTCGGCGCCGAGGCGGCGTGTTGCACGAGCGCTGAGCCAGGCCGCGCCGGCCCGAGAGTTAGTGTTTAGCCCAGTTACTTAAACGCCACCTGTCCCATCAGTAACGCTGGAGAGAGTTTCACCGATGACAATTTCGGGAGAACGTCTCGATGCTGTCGTTGCTGAAGCCGTGGCGGGCAACCGGGACGCGCTCCGGGAGGTGCTGGAGATCATCCGTCCCATCGTTGTCCGGTACTGCCGGGCGAGGGTCGGGACGGCCGAGCGGAGCGGTCTCTCAGCTGACGATGTGGCACAGGAGGTGTGCTTGGCCGCCATCACGGCGCTGCCGCGCTACAAGGATCAGGGACGACCGTTCCTGGCCTTTGTATACGGCATCGCTGCCCACAAGGTTGCCGACGCGCATCGCGCGGCCGCCCGGAACCGCTCTGAGCCGACGGAAGTCGTGCCGGAGCGATTCGCCGCGGAGGCCGGTCCTGAACAACTCGCTCTTGAAGGGGAAGCCGCGGAGCGGATGAACAAGCTGCTGGCGATCCTGCCGGAGAAGCAGCGGGAGATTCTGATCCTGCGCGTCGTCGTCGGCATGAGTGCCGAGGAGACTGCCGAGGCGGTAGGCAGCACAGCGGGCGCCGTCCGGGTGGCACAGCACCGGGCGCTGGCGCGGTTGAAGTCGGAGATCATCGCGACGGGGCACGACCATGCCTGATTTCCGGCGCTGGGGCGCAAACGGAGGCGATCCGTCGCTGAACGCCATCGCGCGCACGGACCGCTACCTCGACTCGCTCGCTTCCGAGCAGCCGGTGTACGCGACCGATCCGGCGGATGCCGAGCTGGCAAGTCTGATGGCCGGTTGGCGCGACGAAGTGCGCAGGCCGCCGACGAGGGTTGCCCCGCAGCGCGACGCCGAGATCGTGCTGCAGCGCGCGCTCGCCTCGCGGCGACGTACGCGGATGTCGATGGCCGTATCGGGCTCGGTCGCTGCTGCGCTGTTGTGCCTCGGCGGGTTTGGCGCCGTCGTGTACGGCGCGGCGCCCGGCGATGCGCTGTACGGGCTGCGCGTCTCGCTGTTCGGCGAGCAGCAGGTCACCCGCGACGATCAGGTCACGCTGGCCGCCCAGACGGAGATGCAACAGGTCCAGCAACTCATCGATCAGGGCAACTGGGACGCCGCCCAGGACAAGCTGCAGACCATCACGTCGACCGTGCAGACCGTCGAGGATCCGCAGCGGCAGGAGGAACTGCAGCAGCAGCTGAACCAGTTGACGGTCAAGGTGGAGAACCGCGACCCCGAGGCCACGGTTCCTGTCACGCCGATCAACCCGGAGGCGCCCGCTGTTCCGGGTATATCGCTGCCGCCGCTGCCACAGCTACCACCGTCCGCACCCGGGGTGCCACTACCGGACATTTCGCTGCCTCAGCTGCCGCTGCCGCAACTGCCGCTCCCCGGACCCGGTGTGCCGCCGGACATTTCGCTGCCGCCGATACCGCTGCCGAACCCGATTCCCGACGGGCCCAAGCCCCTGCCCGACGGGCCCAAGCCGATCCCCGGTGATCCAAAGCCTGGTCCGAAGCCGGAGCCTGCGGAGCCGGCGCCGGAGCCGCCCAATCCGCTGCCGGATGAACCCGCGCCTGCGCCAAAGCCGATCGAGCAGCCAAAGCCGATCGAGCCGCCCAAGCCGATCGAGTTGCCGAAACCGGTGGAGCAGCCCAAACCGGTGGAGCAGCCCAAGCCGCTGATACCGGGCGACATCCCGATCCCGAAGCCCGCGCCTGCGCCTGCGCCCGAGTCGCCGCCCGTGCAGGAGGCGCCGCCGGTGCCGGTGATACCCGTCGTGCCCGTGCCCAAGGTTCCGCCTGCCCTAGCGCCTGCGCAGGAAGAGCCGCCGGTCGAGCAGCCCACGACGACGATTCCGCCCATCCCGGCGCAAAAGCCGAAACACGGGGACTGACGAATCAGCTGTCAGCGATAGCCGTCGGGTTCCGACGTTGCCTCGTTGAGCGAAGCATCGGCGTAGCCACGGCAATAATCCCAGGTCACATACGCATCGGGCTCGGGATCATAGGCAGGTTCGTGGGGACGCACAGTGCCGTCGACCAGAAGCTGCAAAAGATTGGCCCGCAGCATGTCCCAGTCGTGATAGTGGTCCTGCTGGCATTCGTCGCAGCACACCACGAGGCCGCGAATTCCCTTGTGCGCCAAGAGGGCTTCATACACGGCGAGGTCGGCCAGGTCGGCCTCCACCGCGGTGCGTTCCTGTGTGTCCAGTGGCTGGCCGGGTTCGAGGGCGTCCAGCGCCCCGGAGGGGTCGCACGGGTCGTCGGCGAACGGATCCGGCGGCAACCCAGGCGGCAGGTGGTCTCGCACGGTTCCACACTAGCTAGCCGCACTGGCTCCCGCCAGCGGTTGCCCAGCAAGCCTGGGACCTCGGCGACCCCGTGTGGGGCCCAGATCTCGGCGGCCGATGCCGATAAGATAGTTATTTAGCTCCCCGCCGATGGAGGCTGTACCCCATGTCGATCGCTGAAAGCGACCTCCCCCTCGCCGTACCGGTGCCGACCGGTGGCGACGATCCGACCAAGATCGCCATGCTCGGGCTGACGTTCGACGATGTGCTGTTGCTTCCTGCCGCCTCCGACGTGGTGCCCGCCACGGCCGACACGTCCAGTCAGCTCACCCGGCGCATCCGGCTGAAGGTGCCGTTGGTCAGCTCGGCGATGGACACCGTGACCGAGTCACGGATGGCGATCGCGATGGCCCGTGCAGGCGGCATGGGAGTGCTTCACCGCAATCTTCCGGTTGCCGAGCAGGCCGGCCAGGTCGAAACGGTCAAACGGTCGGAGGCCGGGATGGTCACCGACCCGGTCACCTGCTCTCCGGACAACACGCTGGCCGAGGTCGACGCGATGTGCGCGAGGTTCCGGATCTCGGGGCTACCCGTCGTCGACGACACCGGCTCACTCGTCGGGATCATCACCAACCGCGACATGCGGTTCGAGGTCGACATGAACAAGCCGGTGTCGGAGGTGATGACCAAGGCGCCGCTGATCACCGCGCGCGAGGGCGTCACCGCCGATGCGGCCCTGGGCCTGTTGCGCCGCAACAAGATCGAGAAGCTTCCGATCGTCGACGGACACGGCCGGCTGACCGGGCTGATCACCGTCAAGGACTTCGTCAAGACCGAGCAGCACCCGTTCGCCACCAAGGACAGCGACGGGAGGCTGCTGGTCGGCGCGGCGGTCGGCATCGGACCCGACGCGTGGACGCGGGCGATGACGTTGGCCGATGCCGGGGCCGACGTGCTGATCGTCGACACCGCCCATGCCCACAACCGGCTGGTGCTGGACATGGTCAACAAGCTCAAGCGCGAGGTGCGGCAGCGGGTGGACGTGATCGGCGGAAACGTTGCCACCCGCGCGGCAGCGGCGGCACTGGTCGAGGCGGGTGCCGATGCCGTGAAGGTGGGCGTGGGTCCCGGTTCCATCTGCACCACCCGCGTGGTCGCCGGCGTCGGCGCACCGCAGATCACGGCGATCCTGGAGGCGGTTGCGGCGTGTGCCCCTTCGGGTGTTCCGGTGATCGCCGACGGCGGGCTGCAGTACTCGGGCGACATCGCCAAGGCGCTGGCCGCCGGTGCGTCCACGACGATGCTGGGCTCGCTGCTGGCGGGCACCGCTGAGGCCCCCGGTGACCTGATCTTCGTCAACGGCAAGCAGTTCAAGCTCTACCGCGGCATGGGGTCGCTCGGCGCGATGCAGAACCGCGGCGCCGCCAAATCCTATTCGAAAGACCGCTATTTCCAAGACGATGCGCTCAGTGAGGACAAGCTCGTACCGGAGGGCATCGAGGGTCGCGTCCCGTTCCGGGGTCCGCTGTCGACGGTGATCCACCAACTCACCGGTGGCCTGCAGGCCGCGATGGGCTACACCGGCGCGTCGACCATCGAACAACTGCAGCAGGCACAGTTCGTGCGGATCACCCCGGCGGGGCTGAAGGAGAGCCATCCGCACGACATCACGATGACCGTCGAAGCGCCCAACTACTACTCCCACTAGCGAGCCCGCATGCGCGACATGGTCGAAATCGGGATGGGCCGAACCGCCCGTCGCACCTATGAACTCGGCGACATCAACATCGTTCCGTCTCGTCGGACCCGGTCATCGCAGGATGTGTCGACGGGCTGGCAGCTCGACGCCTACCGGTTCGAGATACCCGTTGTCAGTCACCCCACCGACGCGCTGGTGTCGGTCGAGTTCGCCATCGAGATGGGTCGTCTCGGTGGACTCGGCGTGCTCAACGGCGAGGGGTTGATCGGCAGGCACGCCGACGTGCAGGCCAAAGTCACCCAAGTCATCGAGGCCGCCGAGAAGGAGCCCGAGCCCACTGCGGCCATTCGCCTTCTGCAGCAACTACATTCGGCGCCGCTGGACCCCGATCTGCTCGGTGCCGCCATCGCCCGCATCCGCGAAGCCGGGGTGACCACCGCGGTCCGGGTCAGCCCGCAGAACGCCCAGGCGTTGACCCCGGCGCTGGTGGCCGCCGGGATCGAGCTGCTGGTGATCCAGGGCACCATCGTGTCGGCCGAACGCGTCGCCTCAGACGGCGAGCCGCTGAACCTCAAGACGTTCATCTCCGAGCTGGACATACCCGTGGTGGCCGGCGGCGTGCTGGACCACCGCACCGCCCTGCACCTGATGCGCACCGGCGCCGCAGGGGTGATCGTCGGCTACGGCTCGACCAGCGGCGTCACCACCAGTGCCGAGGTGTTGGGTATCAGCGTGCCGATGGCGACCGCGATCGCCGACGCCGCCGCCGCCAGGCGCGAGTATCTCGACGAGACCGGCGGCCGGTATGTCCATGTGCTCGCCGACGGCGACATCCACACGTCCGGCGATCTGGCCAAGGCAATCGCGTGCGGGGCCGACGCCGTGGTGCTCGGCACGCCGTTGGCGCTGGCCGCCGAGGCGCTCGGCGACGGCTGGTTCTGGCCCGCCGCCGCCGCCCACCCGTCGCTGCCCCGCGGGGCACTGCTGCAGATCGCGCTCGGCGAGCGACCGGCCCTCGAGCAAGTGCTCACTGGCCCGTCCGACGACCCGTTCGGCTCGTTGAACCTGGTCGGCGGGCTGCGTCGGTCGATGGCCAAGGCCGGCTACTGCGACCTGAAGGAGTTCCAGAAGGTCGGCCTGACCGTCGGCAGCTAACCCGGCAGCGACCCACACTTTTAGTTACTGGCCGGTAAGTTCATACTGAGTCGATGCAGCCTGACTATGACGTTCTGATCATTGGTTCGGGGTTCGGGGGCAGTGTTTCCGCGTTGCGGCTCACCGAGAAGGGCTACCGCGTCGGTGTCCTCGAGGCAGGCCCCCGCTACGCCGACGAGGAGTTCGCCAAGACCTCGTGGAATCTGCGCAAGTTCCTCTGGATGCCGAAGCTCGGCATGTACGGGATTCAGCGGATACACCTGCTCCGCAACGTGATGATCCTGGCCGGCGCGGGCGTCGGCGGCGGATCGCTGAACTACGCCAACACGCTCTACGTGCCGCCTGACCCGTTCTTCAACGACCCGCAGTGGAAGCACATCACCGACTGGCGTGCCGAGCTGATGCCGCACTACGAGCAGGCGCAGCGGATGCTCGGCGTGGTGCAGAACCCGACGTTCACCGATGCCGACAAGGTGATCAAAGAGGTGGCCGACGATATGGGCGTCGGCGACACCTTCGTCGCGACGCCGGTCGGAGTTTTCTTCGGGCCCGACGGCACCAAGACGCCGGGCAAGACCGTGCCCGACCCGTACTTCGGCGGGGCGGGTCCCGACCGCACCGGCTGCATCGAGTGCGGCTCCTGCATGACGGGTTGCCGATACGGCGCCAAGAACACGCTTGTGAAGAACTACCTGGGCCTAGCGGAATCCGCTGGCGCGCAGGTGCATCCGATGACCACGGTGACCGGATTCACGCAACGGCCCGACGGGCTTTGGGAGGTCAAGACGGCTCACACCGGCAGGCTGCTGCGCCGGAAACGCCGCACTTTCACCGCCACTCACCTCATCCTCGCCGCAGGCACGTTCGGCACGCAGAAGCTGTTGTTCAAGATGCGCGACCGCGGCAATCTGCCCAAGCTGTCGGACAAACTGGGCGTGCTCACCCGTACCAACTCCGAGTCGATCGTCGGCGCAGGGCGCCTCGAGGTGCGCGACGACCTCGACCTCACCCACGGTGTGGCGATCACGTCGTCCATTCATCCGACGTCCGACACCCACATCGAGCCCGTCCGCTACGGCAAGGGCTCCAACGCGATGGGCCTGCTGCAGACATTGATGACGGACGGTGCGGGCCCAAGCGGGACCGACACCCCGCGTTGGCGGCAGCTGCTGGACCAGGCAGGCGAGGATCCGAAGAAGATGCTGCGGATGCTCAACCCCGCGCACTGGAGCGAGCGCACGATGATCGCGCTGGTGATGCAGCACCTCGACAACTCGATCACGACGTACACCAAACGCACCAAACTCGGCTTCCGTCGGATGGTGAGCAAGCAGGGCCACGGCGAGCCCAACCCGACGTGGATTCCGGTGGGCAACGAGGTCACCCGCCGGCTGGCCGAGAAGATCGACGGTGTCGCGGGCGGAACCTGGGGCGAGCTGTTCAACATCCCGCTGACCGCCCACTTCCTCGGCGGCGCTGCGATCGGTGACAGCCCCGAGCACGGCGTGATCGACCCGTACCAGCGCGTGTACAACTACCCGACGATGCACGTGGTCGACGGCGCATCCGTCTCGGCCAACCTCGGCGTCAACCCCTCGCTGAGCATCACCGCACAGGCCGAGCGGGCGGCGTCGCTGTGGCCCAACAAGGGCGAGGAGGACCTGCGCCCCGGGCAGGGCGAGGCCTACAAGCGGCTTGCCCCGATCGAGCCCGGGCATCCCGTCGTACCCGCAGATGCGTTCGGCGCGCTGCGTCGCATTCCGTTCGAGCCGAGCGAAAAGGTCGGCTCGGCCGGTTAACCGCCCCGGATACCGGGTATTTCACGGGCCATGCGGACGGCGTACCAGGTTGAGCTGGCGGCGCTCAGCTCGAAGTTGGCCGACATGTGCGGACTGGCCGCGGACGCGATGGAGCACGCGTCGCATGCCCTGTTGCAGGCAGACCTGGAGCTTGCCGAACAGGTCATCACCGACCATGGCGACATCGCGGACACGTGGCGAGCGGCGGAGGGGACCGCGGTCAAGCTGCTTGCGCTTCAACAGCCGGTGGCCAGCGACCTGAGGAAGGTCGTCGGCGCACTTCACGTCGGCGCCGATATCGAGCGGATGGGCGCGTTGGCGGTGCATGTCGCGAACATCGCCCGGCTGCGTCATCCCGAACAGGCGCTACCCGACGAAGTCCGTGGATCGTTCACCGAGATGGCTGACGTGGCAGTCCAGCTCGCGAGGACGGCGCGGGAGGTGCTGTTGTCACCCGACGCCGAGAAGGCGGCGCAACTGCTCGAGAAGGACGACGTCGTCGACGCCCGGCACCGTCAATTGTTCGCGGTGCTGATCGACCGCGAGTGGCGCAGCGGCGTCTGCTCCGCGGTCGACGTCGCGCTGCTGGGCCGGTTCTACGAGCGCTTCGCCGACCATGCCGTCGAGATCGGCAGGTGGGTGGTGTTCGAGGAGACCGGCGGGCTGCCGATGCACAAGAAACTGGCTTAGGTCTGCGACTCGCTTCGCCGCGCCATCTCCGCCTCGAGCAGCTCTTCGAACGCGCCCTCGTCGCGACCGAGCGCGATGGTCGCAGCCGCCATCGCCCCGACGGCGACCGCAAGCAGCCCGACCTTCACCGGATCGCTGACCGCGAGCGCCTCGCCGAGCACGATGACACCCAACGACACCGCGACCAACGGTTCGAGCACCAGCATGGTGGGCACCGAGGCCTGCAGCGCACCCGCGTGAAACGCCGACTGCTGCAACAGGGTTGCCGCCACGCCGAGGATCACGACGAGATACGGCGCCGGCACGATCAGCGTGCCCCAAAAGCCTTCCTCGTTGAGCCGCTGCACGGTGACCTTGGTGAGCACCGACACCACGCCGAACAACACTCCGACCGCGGTGGCGATCAGCAGCGCACGGTTGCGGCCCTCGGTACGAGCGCCGCCGATCACACAGGCCAGCACCACAACCACGCACAGCACCGTGGCCAATATCCAGACCGCGGGCGGCGGCCGGTAGTCACCCGGCTGCACACGCGCGATCAACACGAAGATCGTCAGACCGACCGTCAGCACCAGCGCCCACACCCAGTCGTGCGTCGTGACGCGGCGATGGGCCATCCGGGCGCTCATCGGTAGCGCGAACAACAGCGCCGACACCAGCAGCGGCGCCACCAGGATCAGCGAGCCCCAGGTCAGCGCGAGCGCCTGGAAGCCGTAGCCGGACGCCGCCACCGCCGTGCCCGCCCACCACAGGCGGTTGCGCACCAGCTTCTTGAACATCTTCGTGCTGACACCCTCGTCCTGAGGGATCTCCAGCGTCGCGCGCTGACGGATCACGATCCCGAGTGCTGAGGTCACCGCGGCGGCCAGCGCCAGCAGAACGACGACCCACTCGGGCATGAATCTCCTTATCGGCTGTGAACGAACTTGCTCACGGGATACCCAATCACACCTTGTCCCTGGTCTATGGTTTGGCGGGTGAACAGCGAGGGTGTCCTCGACGGAAGGGTGGCCATCGTCACGGGCACCAGTCGCGGGGTGGGTGTCGGTATCGCGCACGAGCTGCTGCGCGCAGGCGCCACCGTCATCGGCTGCTCCCGGTCGAAGCTCGACACCCTGCCCGGCACGGACCACGACGAAGCATGGCTGCAGCGCAGCGCCCAGATGGTCTGCGACCAAGGCGATTTCCGCGCCATCGACGCGATGGTCGCAGAAGTGGCCGACACCTACGGGCGCATCGACATCCTGGTGAACAACGCCGGCGGCACAGTGCCGACACCCAATGTCGAGGATGTTCTTCGAACTCGTGGCAACGATCCAGGGTGCGCCTCGTGCCGACGACGATTTCGAGCGGACCGCGCTGTTTCATGCCTTCGCCATCCAGATGAACCTGGTCAGCCCGCTGTGGTTCGCGATCCGCGTCTACCGGCAGATGCGCGGCCAGGACGGCGTCGGCTCGATCATCAACATCTCCAGCGGCACCGGACACCCGGCAGGCTCGCCCACGCTGGTTTCCTATGGTGCGGCGAAGGCGGGGCTCAACCACCTCACTCGCTCACTGGCCGAGGAGTGGGGGCCGCATGCGCGGGTCAATGCCCTGGCGCTCGGTCCGACGATGACCGACAACTTCCGGTCGTTCGTGCTGCCGAAGGACGACCCGCAGGGCAAGGAGTACTTCCGCAACGTTCCGCTGGGGCGTGCCGGTGAGCCCGCCGAGGTCGGTCGGGTCTGCGTGTTCCTGTGCAGTGGTGCGGCCGACTTCGTCAACGGCACCACCATCGAGATCGACGGTGGCATGCTGCCCGGCGTGCTTGTACGAGGCGGGGCTGAAGACGATCACGGACCTGCTCTGAGGGCTCGGTTGGCACGGGACGGCACCGACGGCCCCCGCCCGTAGACTGAGCAGGTGCAACCGGCATCCCCGCGCCCCGTATTGGTGGTCGACTTCGGAGCGCAGTACGCGCAGCTGATCGCGCGCCGCGTCCGCGAGGCGCGGGTGTATTCGGAGGTCATCCCGCACACCGCGTCCATCGAGGAGATCAAGGCCAAGGACCCGCAGGCCATCGTGCTGTCCGGCGGCCCGTCGAGCGTCTACGAAGAGGGTGCCCCGCAGCTCGACCCCGCGGTGTTCGACCTCGGTGTGCCGGTGTTCGGCATCTGCTACGGCTTTCAGGCGATGGCGCAGACTCTCGGTGGCACCGTTGCCCGCACCGGCACCAGTGAGTACGGGCGCACCGAATTGAATGTCACAGGCGGACAACTGCATTCGGATTTGCCGCAGACCCAGCCGGTATGGATGAGCCACGGCGACGCCGTCACCGCCGCACCTGAGGGCTTCGAGGTGGTGGCCACCAGCGCGGGCGCAGCGGTGGCCGGGTTCGAGAACCCGGCGCGGAGCCTGGCAGGCGTCCAGTACCACCCCGAGGTGATGCACACCCCGCACGGCCAGCAGGTGCTCAGCCGCTTTCTGCACGAGTTCGCCGGCATCGATTCGACGTGGACGCCTGCCAACATCGCCGACAGCCTGGTCGAACAGGTGCGCGCGCAGATCGGTGAGGGCAGGGCGATCTGCGGCCTGTCCGGCGGGGTCGACTCGGCCGTCGCCGCCGCCCTGGTGCAGCGCGCCATCGGTGACCGGTTGACGTGTGTGTTCGTCGACCACGGCCTGCTGCGGGCCGGCGAACGGGCGCAGGTGCAGCGCGACTTCGTCGCCGCGACCGGCGCCAACCTCGTCACCGTCGACGCCGAGGACCGGTTCCTGGAGGCGCTTGCCGCGGTGACCAACCCGGAGGGCAAGCGCAAGATCATCGGCCGCGAGTTCATCCGGGCGTTCGAGGGCGCGGTCCGAGACATCGTGGGCGACACCGGGTCTGAGGTCGAATTCCTCGTTCAGGGCACGCTCTATCCCGACGTCGTGGAGTCCGGCGGCGGCTCGGGCACCGCCAACATCAAGAGCCACCACAACGTCGGTGGCCTGCCCGACGACCTGAAGTTCAAGCTCGTCGAGCCGTTGCGGCTGCTGTTCAAGGACGAGGTCCGCGCCGTCGGCCGGGAGCTCGGCCTGCCCGCGGAAATCGTTTCGCGGCAACCTTTCCCGGGACCCGGTCTGGCGATCCGCATCATCGGCGAGGTGACCGCCGACCGGCTCGACACGCTGCGCCGCGCCGACGCGATCGCGCGTGAGGAGCTGACCGCGGCGGGCTTGGACAACCAGATCTGGCAGTGCCCGGTGGTGCTGCTCGCCGACATCCGCTCGGTCGGTGTGCAGGGCGACGGCCGCACCTACGGCCACCCGATCGTGCTTCGGCCGGTGTCCAGCGAGGACGCGATGACCGCGGACTGGACGCGGGTGCCCTACGAGGTGCTCGAACGCATCTCCACCCGCATCACCAACGAGGTCCCCGAGGTGAACCGGGTTGCGTTGGACGTCACGAGCAAGCCGCCGGGCACCATCGAGTGGGAGTGATTTCTCAGCGCGAGCAGACGCAAAAGTACCGCGACACGCTGGATTTGAGGTGATTTTGCGTCTGCTCGCGCTGGGAAGACGGGGACCCTACCCACCGGACGATTCCTTGTCTGCCTCCTTCTCGATGAGGTCACCGAGAATCTGACCGACCGCCGACTCGATGGTCGACTCGATCGAGAACGCCAGCGTCGCCGACACCGCGGAGACGGCCTGGGTGCGCAACCGCACGAGCATCGTGATCAGTTCTGCCACTTCGGTATCCGGTGGCAGGGCCGCCCCTGGCTTGATGCGGTCGACGACCTCCTCGATGCCCGCTTGCACCAGAATGGCGCTGATCTGATCGATCAACGGTGCGACCTGTTCGTGTACGTCGATGAGCTTGCTCGTCGCGACGCCGTACTGACGGACGTCGTTGAATGCCTCGATCAGCTTGGGCCGCACGACTATTGCCTCGCCGTCTTCGAGCCGGATGACGCCGAGGCCGACCATGCGGTCGAACCCGGGGCCGTCGTCGACAAGCCGCCTGGCGTCGGCGACGCTCATCCGTTCCGGTTTCTCCGTGGCCCAGCTGCCCGTGATCGCGTTCTCCAGGCCGAGCATGTCGCCGACGTCCTTGCCCTGTTCCCACGCGGACAACATCTCGTGCACGTGAGCGATGTTGTAGCCGCGGTCGAGCAGGGAGGTGATCAGCCGCAGTCGGGTGAGATGGGTGTCGTTGAACAAGACGATCCGGCCCACCCGCAGCGGCGGATGCAGCAGGCCGCGGTCCCGGTAGACACGGATGTTGCGGGTGGTGGTGCCGGCCAGCCGGGCCAGTTCCTCGATGCGGTATTCGCCGGACGCGGCGATACCGTGCGGCTGGACGGCCGCATCGAACAGCTGCGACACCGCTGTCTCGACGACGTCGCGAGAGCCTTTACGGATCTGGCGCGGCGCGCGGCGCAGACCGACGAGGATCGTCGAGATCGCCCCCGCGGGTTGTCGTGGCTGTCTGGCCCTGGACATCTCAGGCCGAAGATGTGACAGCAGGCACGGCGGTGGTGGTTTCGGCCCACGCGTGCGCGGTGTAGTCGCCGAATCGGAAGTCCCGCATCTGACGAAGATACTGGGTGGCGAAGCCCGGGTACATCGACGCGTTGAAGCCGTCTTTCGTCAGATACCAGCTGCTGCAGCCCGACATCTAGGTCGTCTTGGTCAGTCGCTTCTGGATCTGCCGGTTGTAGCGCCGCTGCACGTCCTCGCGGACATCGAGATAGCGCACGTTGTCCCGCAGGATCGTGGTGATCCCGCGGACCGCGTAGTGAATCTGCCCCTCGACGTAGACGAGCAGCGAATTGTGGCCCGGCCCGGAGTTGGGACCGGTCATGACGTCCATGTCGCGCGAGAGCCTCTGGGAGTTGCAATGCGTGCTGAGACCGCGTGCGCGACACCGTCGGAGCGAACGCTTGGTGCCCAGCCGATCCGGCTGCGCATGCCCGGCGATCGAGTCGGTGTCCAGGCAGGTGCGGGCCACCCGCTCGGAGAACCCGGTCGCAGCGAATGCCGCGGCGGATGCGACGTTGATGATGCCGCCATACCCGGCCTCACGAAGGATCGGCGCGAAGACATGACATCCGTGAATCGGGCCCCAGAGATTGATGCCGAGTACCCAGTTCCAGTCATCGATCTCGGTCTCGCCGATCGCCGTGCCGCCCGCACCGACACCGGCGTTGTTGACCACGAGGGTCGGCGGACCGCCGAACCAGTCCTGCGACACCTCGGCGAGTTGGATCACGTCCTCGAGTTGGGCGACGTCGCACCGCACCGTCAATGCCTCACCGCCGGCGGAGACGATGCCGTCGGCCGTTGTGCGCGCCGCCGTTTCGTCGATATCGCTGCAGACGACCCTGCCCCCTCGACGGGCAAGCTCGGTGGCGAACGCCGCGCCGATTCCGCTGCCTGCGCCGGTGATGACCGCGGCAGACTCGACACTGCGCTTCCGCGACGATCCGAAGATGCCCACTGCCTCAACCTGCTTCCTGGCCGACGGCGGATTCGCCGAGCGATTCTGCGATGAACCCCGCGATGTTTGCCATCGCGGGGGCGGCCTCCGGGGTCAGCCGGGGCAGTGCCTGGAAGACGTGCACCTGGTCCGGCCAGACCTGCAGTTCGCACTCGCCGCCGGCAGCGCAGATGTCGGCGGCCAACCGCCTGGCGTCTGCGACCAGCATTTCGGCTCCGCCCGCCTGGACAAGCGTGGGTGGCATCGGTCGTCCTCGAGCGACGTCAAGCGTCAGGCGTGGATGGGCGAGATCGGTTCTCGCGCAGTACAACCCGACGAGCCGCTTGGCGTCTCGGACACGGATCGCCGGGTCGCGCCGCAGTGCTTCCCGGGTGCGCGAAAGCTCGAAGGAGAGGTCGATCAGCGGCGACATCAGAACCATCGCGGCCGGGTGGGCGACGTCGGGCTGGAGCAACATGTCGACGGCCAGGTGGCCGCCCGCCGAGTCGCCGGCGATGATCAAACGCTGCGGGACCAAGGCGTGCTGGTCTGTCAGCCAGTCCCATCCGGTCCGCACATCCGTTGCGGCCGTGGGGAATCGATGTCGCGGCGCGAGCCGGTAGTCGACGACGAATACGGGCAGTCCGGTCAGGGCGGACAGCCACGTCGTCAATCGGCGGTGAGTGCGGGGCGAGCACAGGGCGTATCCGCTGCCGTGCACGTAGTAGATCGCGCGATCCCCTCGACGCACGCCTTCTGCGAGAACCCATTCGCCGATGAGCCTGCCGCCGCGGGGCATCCGCACGTCCACGTGTTCGACCTGCGTTCCCGCAAGAGACGGGCCGAAGGTGTCCATGACTCCGGAGATGATCCGGCGCGACGCCCACAGGCCCCAGGCCCGCTCGGGCGGAATCAACGCACTGACCTGTCGCAGGGTCACGGTGCTGATCGCGGCCGCGCCACGGCTCCTCATCGAGCCGCAGACTGGCAAGTTGTCCGCCACGTTCCGAAGTACAACAGCAAATGATGACATTTGTCAATGTCAACATTCGGAAGTGTCAGCGAGGCGGGTCGCCCCGCCAGCTGAAGCTGTTGACGTATTTGCCCATGTCCAGGGCGAGCTGCATGTTCGCGCCCGACGGCTTGCCCAGCCCGAAGTCCGGGCCGAACTGCCGGAACGGGCCGACGGCCGCGGCGATGAGGGCGAGGTCGTTCTTCACCGACACCATCGCGATCACCCGCATCCGCATGTAATTGCTGTTGGCGCCCTGCGGCCAGCAGTCGGCGACCAGGCCGTATCCGGGGACGTAGCCCACCATCGCATTGGGAATCTCGTAGGCGGTCTTGGTGTCCGGGAAGGTTTCGTTCACAAGGCCTTTCGCGATGTCCTCGGCGGTTCGGCCGTTCGCGGGCCGACTCATCAACTGCATGGTGCCGCCGTCGCCGCCGAGGAAATCGGCCCGTATGCCGGTCGGGCTCGTGGTGATCTTGTACGCCGCCGACGGTGCCGGATACGAAACGGAGAACGCGCCGTCAGGTGCGGTGAAGCGGGGGTTGACCGCGACCGGCTCGCCGGTCGGCGGGCGCCCGCAGTCCGGCGGACAGGCATAGCGCGCAGGCGGCTTGTGGATGACGACCGACAAGCCGACCAACGCGACCGCCACCACCACGATGGCGACGCCCCAGGTCCGTAACAGCCGGGCATACGACGTTCGATGCAGCGGCGGCGCCGTATAGGTGCCCGGAGTCGTGGAGTAGCCCGGCAACGTCGTGCCCGGCGGCTGGTCGGTGCCCGCGCTCGTCGGCCGAGTGCTGCGGCGCTCGCGTCCGCGACCACCGCGACGAGGCGTGTGTGGCGACTCCGCACGCTGGGCAGAACGCCATATCGGGAACGACGTGTTGGCAGTGCGGACACACCACCGGCTCGTCGGAGCTGGATCTCGTCGTGCGCCTCGTGCAGAAGCGCGAGCTGAAGGCCGAGTCGCAGCAGGAAGAGTGCGACCAGCGCCACTGTGAGATGAATGAGGAGCTGGATGGTCTGCGGTATGTGCGCGACGTCGATGACGCCGAGTGACGCGTAGACGATGACGACCGCGACACCGAAACCCGCCAGCGCAACGCGGACGAACCTCGCGTGCTGGTGAACCTTGTTCGCCGGGCGGGTGAACCAGAGGGCCGCACCGATCAGGCCACCGACGGCCGCAGCGGTCAGCGGTACCGCGATGCCCCGGATGCCGGCCTCGACGATCAGCGAGCTGACGGGGCGGGCTTTGGCCACCATGCCCGTGGTGAACTGAGGCGCCAATCGGGTGAGGGTGGCCGCAGCGGTGAACGCCAGGGCGCCGAGCGCACCGATCACGAAACCGTCCATCGACTCTCGGATCGGCGGCCGGAAAAGCCGGACAACCAGCACAGGCGCGAGCATCAAAAGCATGCTGCCGACCGGGATATCCCAAGACCCTCGCGGGCAATTCGGCCTCGCGGCGATCCCGGCGCCGAGCGGCACGCCGTACGAGCGGGCGACGAGCGCGCCCGTGAGCAACACCCAGCCCACTCCCGAGCGCGATGCCGAGTCCGGCGGTGAGAAGCAATGTGCGCGCTGGGTACATCGCGGAACACATCCGTCTCCCGCATGTACAGCAGGAACAGCAGCGGCAGGCCGAGCGATGCGACTGTGATCAATGCCGCAGGCATCCGCAACGTCGCGAACGTCACCAGCGCAATCAGCACCAAGATCAGAACGAGGCGGAACGGCGTCCGCGACTTGTGCGGCAGCTGCGGGAACAACGAGCTGGCGATCGACGGGAGCAGCAGATGCTCTTTCGGGTCCGCCCCGAAGGCCCGCAATCGTAGCCAGGACGGGCCGTTGCCGCGTTTCTCGGTCAGGAAGTCGCCGCAGAGGCCGCAGAATTCGCCTGCGGGAACGTCGGTTTGGCAGACCCGGCACTCCATCGTGGTGGGTGAGTCCTCGGTCTGGGGTCGCTCACGCGGTCAGCCTTCTGCAGGACAAGGATGTTGCGGACGAGGTTGTCGACGTCCGGGGTGCCGAGCCCGGTCACCAAATCGTATCCGGGCTCCGCGTCAGCCACCGCGTTGCCGCCGAGGGTGACGTCGCGGAAGCCCGGCAGCCTCGAGCCTTCGGCGACCTGGTACAGCAGGGGATTGAGATCTCCGAGGAGTCGTCCGCCGTTCGCGATGAGGTACTGGTTCATCACCGCGGCGAGGCCCGCCCAGATCGGCGCCGACTGGGACGTGCCGCCGCCGACCAACTGCTTCCCGTTGAAGACGATCTTCACACCGGTGAACTGGTCGGCCACGGCGGAGACATCCGGCGTGAGCCTGCGATCCCGGGTCCCTGTTCGGCAGCACCGCGCGCTGCCACGGCGGCCGGTCGAACAGTGAGGACACCCCGCCGCCGCTGCCCAGCGACAGCGGCACGTCGAACCACGCCTGTTCGGATTGCCACACGCCTGCTGCGTCGGTGGACAGGGTGGTGCCGCCCACGTCGGTCATCTCCGGCAGCGAGGCGACCGAGTCGAGCCCGATGTCGGCGTCGCTCGGCGGCGACGACCAGTCCTGGCCGCCCTTGCACTCCAGGCCCGCGAGGTCACCGCTGGCATTGAAAGCCGTTGTGCCGTTGGCGTGTGCGGCGGAAAGCGCCGACCGAACCGGTGCCAGATCGGCGGCGGTGATCAGCTTGTCGCAGCCCCAGCCGATCGAGAAGCTCCACACCGCACCGGGGAACTGGCGGTTCGCGGATTCCAGCATCTGCGCGATCTTCTCGTAGGCGCCGCCGTCGCCCTCAACCGTCGGCCGGGCGTTGATGACCACCTTCTGCGCGTCGGGTGCGACGGCATGCGCAACCTCGAGGTCCATCGTCGTTTCGCCGCGCGGTTCGGCGGGTTGGCCGCCGACCAGGGTGGGGGTGAACTTCGGCAAGTTGTACTGGCTCGCGAAGCTGTCCAGGTCGGCCTGGTCGAAGCCGTCGAACGCGAAGATCACGATGGTCTGGCCCTTGCCGGTGAATCCGGCCGAGGCCAGCGTGCTCACGTTGTAGGTGTTGCGCAGCGCGCTGGGCTGCAACCCCTGATCCGGCACGTCCAGCGGCAGCATCGGTGGTTTCGACGTGTGATGCGGGATGTAGCTCAGGATCCGGCCGAGTTCGACAACCTCTGGACGCAGTTGCTCGGGCACCGACGGCTGTTGCGGGGACGCATAGAACAGCTGACCACGCTGGCCGCGATAGTCGTGTACTTCGACACCGAAGGCGGAGCCGACCTTGTCCGCCTCGCCCTCGACGACGGCCCAGTTCTTGCCGGGCTGCCATCGCACCGACAAGCCTTGGCCGCGAGCCCAGCCGACCAACCGAGTCGGCTGGGTCGAGTCGCGCAGTTCGACGGTCAGCTGGGTGTCATCGCGGCGCGAGGGCCCGAGATCGGTTGAGGCGCCGAGCAACAGCGCGAACGGTCCGCCGATCAGCCGTGGCGCGTCGTGCGCTTGGGTGATCCGCAGATCCGACGCAAGTACAAGCACCCCCGCCGCCGCGATCAACGCCAGCAGTCGATGCCCGGCGCCAGTTCGCCAACCGGGCACCGCGGTGCGCTAGTTGTCGCCCGGAGGCGCCGTCGGAGCCGGCGGTGCGATGACCGACGGCGAGAACGGATTCGGTCCGCCCGGATCGAGCCGCGGTGCCTTCTCGGTCGGCTCGGCCGGTGCCGTCGTCGTGGTGGTCGTGGTGGTCGTGGTGGTCTCAGGGGCGGGTGCCTCTTCCTTCGCGCACGCGGCGGAAAGCCCGACCAGGGCGATGATTGCCGCGGCTCCGGCGATGGCCGGAATGCGTCGAGCCGAACGACGTGTCGTCATGAGTTTCCTATCTGTGCCCCGACTTGCTGTAGAACCGCTGTCAATGCGGTTCGTCGATAAAAACCTTATCCGATGAGCGAAGAATTCCTCAGGTGATTAAGCCTGCGGCGAAGCGGCAGTTCACCACCCAGACGGCGCTGCTGACGCTTGACGGTGTCAGTGGCCGGGTGTTTACTCATCGTATCGAACATATTTTCGAATAGATGATGATTCGGATGAGGTGGAAGGTGCTGTTGTGACGGCGGCGATGAGCCTGGATCGGCATCGGGTTGACCGTGCTGAGCAGGTAGAACACCTGCGCCGCAAGATGGCGGCGATATCCGGGAAGGTGGGTCAGGGCCGCCGCGGTGAACTGCCGTCGAACGACGTGCTTCCCGAGTCGGAAAGTTTGCTGCCGTTGCCCGAATCTCTAACAGAGGCGCTACCGACCACATTGCCGCGGGGAACGGTGGCGGTGCTGTCGGGTGCGCGGTCACTGTCGCTGAGCATGGTGGCGGCGGTGACGGCGGCGGGTGGGCATGCGGCCATCGTCGGTCAGCCCGACGTCGGTCTGCTTGCGGCCGTTGAGATGGGGGCGGATCTGAGCAGGCTCGCCGTCATTCCCGAACCGGGAGCAGATCCCGTTGAGGTGGCGGCGGTGCTGATGGACGGCATGGATCTGGTCGTGCTCGGTCTTGCCGGGCGTTCGGTGCCCGCGACACGGGCGCGGGCGGTGGTCGCCCGTGCGCGCCAGAAGGGTTGCACGCTGTTGGTCACCGGCGGTGACTGGCATGGCGCATCGGCTCGGCTGGAGGCCAGGGTCAGCGGCTACGAAGTGACCGGCGGCAGCGGCGGTAGGCCCACATCGGGGTGCGGCCGGATCAGCCGGGTGCGGTTGGACATGCGGGCGAGGGGACGAACCTTCGGGTCGGTGCATGCGGTAGGCGGATGAACGCGCCGCGGGTGCTGGCCATCTGGTGCATGGATTGGCCCGCGGTGGCCGCGGCGGTGGCGGCCGATCTGTCTCCGACGTCTCCGGTGGCGGTCACGCTGGCCAACCGGGTCATCGCCTGTTCGGCGTCGGCCCGCGCGGTAGGGGTGCGCCGCGGCCTGCGCCGTCGGGAAGCCCAGGCCAGGTGTCCGCAGCTGCACGTCGTCACCGCCGACCCGGCACGCGATGCCCGGCACTTCGAAAACGTGACGACAGCGGTGGACGACCTGGTGCCGCGCGCCGAGGTGCTGCGGCCCGGCCTGCTGGTGTTGCCGGTTCGCGGTGCGGCGCGCTACTTCGGCTCCGAGCAGGCCGCGGCCGAGCGGTTGGTCGATGCGGTGGCCGCGGCCGGAGCCGAATGCCAGGTGGGAATCGCCGACCGGCTGCCCACCGCGGTCTTCGCCGCACGCGCCGGGCGAATCATCGAGCCGGGCAAGGATGCGGTGTTCTTGTCCGCGCTGTCCATCCGGCAACTGGCCACCGAACCGAGCCTGGCGGCGGCCGGCCGCGAAGACCTGGCGGATCTGTTGTGGCGCATGGGTATCCGAAACATCGGGCAGTTCGCCGCGTTGTCCCGCGCCGACGTGGCATCCCGGTTCGGGTCCGACGCGGTCGCCGCACATCGCTTCGCCCGCGCCGAACCGGGCCGTGGGCCGTCGGGACGCGAACCGCCGCCGGATCTCGACGCCGTGATGGACTGCGACCCGCCGATCGACCGGGTGGATGCCGCGGCGTTCGCAGGCCGGTCACTGGCCAGCGACCTGCATCGCAGCCTCGAGTCGACGGGTGTCGGCTGCACCCGGCTGGCCATCCATGCCGTGACCGCCAACGGTGAAGAGCTGAACCGGGTTTGGCGTTGTGCGGAACCGCTGACCGAGGACGCCACCGCCGACCGGGTGCGCTGGCAGCTGGACGGCTGGCTGAATCGCCGCAACCCCAACGACAGGCCCACCGCACCGATCACCGTGCTGCGGCTGCAACCGGTGGAGGTGGTGTCGGCCGAGGCGTTGCAACTGCCGCTGTGGGGCGGCGTAGGGGAGGAGGACCGGCTGCGCGCCCGTCGGGCGCTGGTCCGGGTGCAAGGCCTGCTCGGACCCGAGGCCGTGCAGGTGCCGGTGCTCAGCGGAGGCCGTGGACCCGCCGAGCGCATCACGTTGACGCCGTTGGGCGACGAGCCGGTGCCGCGGGCCGACCCCGGGCAGCCGTGGCCGGGGCAACTGCCTGAGCCCTCGCCGAGCGTGCTGCTCGACGACCCGGTCGAGGTGCTCGACGTCGAAGGCAATCCGGTGCGGGTGACCAACAGGGGACTGTTCTCCGCGGAGCCTGCGCGGCTTGCCGCCCCCGGCAGGGAGGGCACATTGTCCTGGTGGGCGGGGCCATGGCCGGTCGACGAGCGGTGGTGGGATCCAGACCGCAAGGCCGGCCGTACCGCACGGGCTCAGGTGCTGCTCAGTGGAGACCCGGGGCAGGCGCTGTTGCTGTGCTACCGACAGCGGCGGTGGTACCTGGAAGGGATCTACGAGTAGCGATTAGATTGTGCACAACTGAATTGTGCGCTACAGTTCAGGCATGCCCGCTCTCATCCTCGACCGGCACCTCTGCTTTGCCCTGTATTCGGCGTCCCGGGCGATGACCGCGGCGTACCGGCCGGTCCTGGACGAGCTGAATCTCACCTATCCGCAATACCTGGTGCTCTTGGTGCTCTGGGAAGAACAACGCGCCACCGTCAGCCGGCTCGGCGAACGCCTGCAACTGGATTCCGGCACGCTATCGCCACTGCTGAAGAGATTGGAGGCCAACGGGTTTGTCCGTCGCGAGCGGTCATCGACCGACGAGCGCCAGGTCGAGGTGACCCTTACCGCCGCCGGTCGCGGACTCGAACGTCAAGCCCAATGCCTGCCCGAGCGCCTGTTCACTTCGACCGGAATGACCGAAAAGGCCGCCGCAGACCTGCGGGACGCAGTCCGGCAACTGACCGATGCGCTCAACGCATCCAATCGAAAGGAAATCGCATGAAGACGCTGTACACCGCCGAGGCGCTAACCACCGGCGACGGCCGCGACGGACACGCCCGCAGTTCGGACGGCAGGCTGGATCTGCAGCTGGCCATTCCCAAGGAGATGGGCGGCAGCGGTGACGGCACCAATCCCGAGCAGCTGTTCGCGATCGGCTACGCCGCCTGCTTCCACTCGGCACTGCGGCTGGTCGGTCGGCAGGAAAAGGCCAACGTCTCGGATTCGGCTGTGGGAGCGCGTGTTTCGATCGGCCAGATCGACAACGGCGCCTTTGGCTTGGCGGTCGAACTGGAGGTCACGCTTCCCCATGTCGATCCCGACACCGCGCTGCAGCTCACCGAGAGGGCTCATCAGGTTTGCCCGTACTCGAACGCGACCCGCGGAAACATCGACGTGAAACTGGTCGTCACCGACGACTGACGCCGATCACCGGGTGGCCTTCTCGATGTCGGGCAGCTTCCACGTCTTGTCGAACAGTGCTTGATCTGGTCCGTAGAACCGGAAGATCACCTCGAAATTGGTGCAGGCCTTGGTCGGTACCCAGTTCGACGATGCACCGTCGGGTGCCGTGGGCCCGAAGAAGACGTCGACCGAGCCGTCGGCATTCGTGGCGAGGTCCGGTGACGTGGACGACCGGCTGGACCGTGGCGTGTTACGGATCAGGGCATGGGTCTTACCGTCGTATGCCGTCGCCGACCAGTACTGGTGCACGGGCGCGGACGCGGGCACGCGCAGGCGGTAGACAGTTCCGCCGTCGAGCTTGTTTCCTCTGCCGTCCTCGAGCGTCATCAGGTAGAACTGGCCGGTGCCAAGGTGTTTGGCGCTGAAGAAAGCCATCGAATAGGTGACGGCACGATTGTCGACGGGGTATCTGTCCGGGTCGGCGAAGTTCGTCGTCATACCCTCGACGACCTCGTCGGAGGCGGGCACATGCCAGTGGCCGCCGTCGAAATAGGGCGGCGGGAAGTACGACGTCTCCAGCCGATTCACCAGCCATGAATGTGCCTCGTGCGCCGCGAGATTGAAGATCCGTCGCGTCTTGTCATCGGGCGCGAACGGTCGGCCCTTCTCGATGCCGATGGATTTCAGCCGGTCGATCATCGCCTTGTCGCGAACGAGCCACGGCTCGGTCTGCACGATGGCGTTCAGCGCATTGAAGAACCGCACATCGTAGGGGATGGTCGCATCGAACAACGTGTCGTTCGCGTCGATGTACGCGGTCTGCGGCGGATCCGCTTCGGCCGAAAGCGGATACACCCGAACGCGTTTCCCATATGCAACCGCATCGACGATGTCGGCATCAGTCGGCACTGCGATAGTTGGACCGCAACAACGCATACGACTGATATGTGGACGAAGGACACGGCAGATAACCGTCGGGAACGTCCCCCGCATGGTCGGGCGGCAGAATGAGATATCTGCCCCCAGCGCCCTTGTCAGCGCCCGCAGGCCCGATGTCTTCGATCGCCGTCTGCCAGCAGTCGTCGATCGAGCCGACGATCGTGCCGGTGTCGGCAGGGGGAATCTCCAGCACGACTGGACCGACGTCCTTGGTGTCGAAGAACGGCATGAAGTAGATGGTGTCGGGGTTAGGTGTGAGCGTCTGGTTCTTCCAGTTGACCGGCCGCGACCAGAACACGACCTGGTTCGCCGACCCGCCGAGCTTGACCATCTGACGACGCATCAGTTCGAAGTTGACCGCGGGCATGCCCCAGATGACCGCCTCGATGGCACGGCGATGCAGCGCCCGGTCGGCGATCTCGGCCGGGTTCGACGGCGGACCCGCTGACGGTTCCGGCCGTTGCCACAGCGTGCGCATGGCGGGGCCTCCCACGTCGGGATGCCGCCATTCAACCCCAGGTCAGGCGAGATCGCGCGTTATTGTGCTTACCGGGTGGTGCTGGCGATAGCCGATCCGCAGGATATCCGGGTCGGGCGGGATGAATCGCGGTGGCGATCCCCTTCGGTACAGGGTAGACACCCGGGGCATGCTGGCATACATGAAACGGACGACGGTCAAGATCCCTGACGCGCTGGACGCTCGTCTGCGGCATGAGGCTCGGCGACGGAATTTGACCATCTCGGAGGTCAGCCGTGAAGCGCTCGAGGCGTACCTTGGCGTGCCCGGTGGCCGTCGGCGCCTGAACGCAGCGGCTGCCGGCCGTAGCGGCCGTAGCGATGTCTCCGAACGTATCGAAGAGATTCTGGCTGCCGAGGTCGGACGATAGGGGCAATTGCCGTCGATGCGGGCCCCCTGTATGCCTACGTCGACGCCGACGACGCACACCATGCGTCGTCGCTGGAGCTTCTGCAGACCCATCCGGGCCCGTTGATCGTCCCGACACTCGTCATCACCGAGGTGGTGTACCTACTGGTACCCGGCCGGGCGCGGAACCTGAAGTGCGATTCCTCGGTGACTTGGCCGATGGCGCGTTCGCCATCGAGCCGGTAGCAGCGGGGGATTGGCTGCGGATCGCCGAACTTGTTGCGCGGTACCGAGGCCTGCCGCTTGGCACCGTGGACGCCTCCGTGGTGAGCACGGCAGAACGGTTAGGCATCGATGAGGTCGCGACCGTCGACCACCGTCACTTCACCATCGTCCGTCCGCGCCACATCGAGGCCCTCACTCTCCTTCCGTGAATCTCCCCGGCGCCGGCGGAGTCGTTTCACGCAGGCGGTTGGTCACATCGTGAACGGGCGTTCGTTGACACTCCAGCACCCACAGCGGCGGGCAAGATTGTCGACTTGTCAGCAACCTCAAATGCCTGTGCCGTCAACACCGAGTGCACAGCGCTTATGGCAGGCGAAATCAGTTTCGCCGAACCCACCGCTACGTAGACGCGACCGCGAAGAGATGCCACTGCCGGGCACGCCCTTGAGCCCGGAGTGCCGCGGGGTCCTCGAACTCGAGCCGCTGGCCCGATCACGAGGTCGCGCAGCGTGCTGGACACGAGCACATCGTTCGGCCCTGCAAGGGCGCTCACGCGCGCGCCGATGTGCACGCCGATCCCACCGATGTCGTCGCCGCGGACCTCGCACTCGCCGGTGTGCAAGCCCGCACGCACCTCGATGCCGAACGCCTGCACCGCGTCTCGGAGCCACATCGCGCAGCGGATCGCTCGCTGAGGGCCGTCGAACTCGCCAGGAACCCGTCGCCCGATGTGTTCACCTCACGGCCTCGGAAGCGTGCGAGCTGCGACCGGATGACGGCGTCGTGAGCATCGAGCAACGCATGCCAGTCGCGGTCACCCATCTCTGCGGCCCGGCGAGTCGAGTCCACGATGTCGGTGAAGAGCACCGTGGCCAGAACACGGTCATCGGCCACGTCGGCCTGGTGGCCGGTGAGGAACTCGGCGATCTCCTGGAACGACGCTCGCCAGGGTTCCACGCCGTGGTAAAAATTGCGGCCTGGCACCTCGACGTACTTAGCGTCGGGTATGTTCTCGGCGATGTACTTGCCCTTCGCGGGCGGGATGACCGAGTCGGAGTGCTGGACAATGAGAGTCGGCACGCGGACTGTCGGAAGCACGGCCCGCACGTCCAATTCGGCCACGAGCGGCATCATGAGAGCTAGCGTCCTTGGGCTCGCCGCCAGACGTTCCATCCGAGCCCACGTTGCCCGGATCTCCTCGTTCCACGGCATGTCCGGATTATTCAGATGCTGAATCTTCCCACTGCCCCACATGCGAGCAGCTTTGGTTTCGTCTTGAACGAGTGGATTGCCGCTCGCATCTGCGTAACCGTCGAGCACGACCAGCGCGGTGGTGCGGGACGGATGTGTCGCTGCGAACAGCGCAGCGGGCGCGAACGCGAAGTTCGACGCGACGAGGACCGCTTCGCGACTCCCGAGGTCGTCGAGCACTGCGGTGATGCTGTCGGCCCACTGCTCCAAGGTCGGCATGGCCCCGGGCGTGACGGGAACGCTCCCGTGCCCGGCTGGTCGAAGAATAGAGCCGACCGAGCGATGTCATCGCCTGACATAACCCTGAATAGAGGGCAGCTCCGGAAGAACCTCGCAGCACGAGAACCAGTTCGCGACGACCACGATGTCGCGAGGACCTTCGCGCGACGCACGATAGGCGACGCGCAAGTCCCCGTTCAGCGCATAGCGCGTCTCCGAGAACATCGCAGAAGTGTAAGCCGACAAGGAGGTCGAGTACGGGGGCTTGCAACCAGTCTGAACCCGAAGTGTTCTTCGCCTATTCGGTGTCACCGTCGAGCCAAGACCTTCGATGACGGCTGGCGCGACGAACAACTGCCCGACGGTCCGGGGTTTTGGACGCGCCTATTCGTTAAAACGCGGCAGCTGCCGCTCTGAGTGCATGCCGACTCGCCACGCGCACGGCTTGCGCCGCTTACCTGCCCGCTGCGTTGCCGCCAACACCTTCGGCGTGACGTCGATGTTTCACTGCGTCGCGATCTACGCGCACACCCCGGCGCCGACTGGGAGACACGCGTCCGGGTTGCGCGGCGGGCCGTGGACTGTAGTGAGCCTTGGTTTGGGCGGAGGCCCGCCGGAGTCATCTGGAGGATAAGTGCACTCACCGTTGAGCCACACTTGACTGGGCTTGCAACCCTGGGCGACCGCGACGGGTGCGCCGATCATTGGGGATACCGCAAACACTGTGCCAACCGCAGCCAAAAGTGAAGTGATGGTTCGTGATGTTGAGCGCATACCACTGCTCTTTCCCCGATTAGAGAGGGGCATAATAGCAGCTCACCTGTGTTTTGCCAGGGCCATAGCAATGAATGCCAAGACAGCGGTGATCCCGGTTTGACCAGCCTGTGTCCTAGCGTGATAACCCACGGCACCGTGATCTGCGCATCGCCGACCTGACATGGCCTCCAAGCCTCGTCTGCCGGGAATCGAAACCAGCCTGCCGCAAAGACCGCAATCGCATGCGCAAGACACTGTTCGCCCCACCGCAACCAACACAACCAGATGACCCACCATTCTCACGGCGACGGCCTAACTCAGATTTCGGGCGAGTTGGCCGACCCGCGAAATGAACCTGTCAAAGAACGCCGCAGGGTCGACGTCAACGCCGATGAGCGCGTTGGGTTCTCGTCCCCAACGACCCGACCAGTCGGCGATCGTCATGCCGCGCGTCAGCGTGCCGGTCAACTCGACGTCGACGGTGGCAGCCCGCGTAGTCACGATGTCCGGATCGAGCGCGACGGCCGCGGCCAACGGATCGTGCAGATGCGCGAGATAGCCCTCGTCCTGGTCGAAATGGAATTCGAAGTAGAACCGCATGGCATCCTCGAGCACCCTGATCAGTGGATTGGCTGCAGCCGATCGGGTACCGCGGTCATCGAGCACGCTCATCGGCGCGGTCGGTGAGTTCGCTTCTGTCGCAAGCCGACCCAGCAGCGCAGGCGTCATCGCGATGTTCTCGGTGAGGTTCAGCCCCAGCACGGTCGGCAGATGTCGCGGCGGATCCAGCCCCCACGCCGCAGACCAGACAGAGAAGACCTCCTGTGCGGCCTCGGGATCCACGCTGATGTTCCACTCCGCTACCGGTGTGGTGTTCCCGCGGTACTCGAATGCGCCGCCCATGATGACCAACCGCCGAAGCAGTGTGGGCAGCGCGGGTTCTTGCCGCAGCGCCAGCGCAAGGTTGGTCAGTGGCCCGGTTGCCACCCCGATCAGCTCACCGGGATATGCGTGCGCGGCCGTGATCCACGCCTGCGCGGCATCGTGCGCGGTGAGTGTGCGTTCCGTCGACGGCAGGGTGGCATATCCCAATCCTTGCGGTCCATGGGTGTCCTCGGCCGTGCGAAGCGGTGATCTCACCGGCTGTTCGGAGCCCTTGGACACCGGAATGTCCCCGACTCGGCACAACTCGAGCAGGCCGAGGTTGTTCTGGCAAACCTGTTGCACCGGAACGTTTCCCGCGGTGGAGGCGATACCCACCAACTCGGCATCGGGACTTCCGAACAAGTACACCAACGCCATCGCGTCGTCGACGCCCGTGTCGACGTCTGCGAAGACGGGCTGCGGCACGGAGGTAACGATACCTGGGTTGCCCGCGCGCCTAGACTTTGGTCGTAAGCACCTACCCGGAACATTCTCTGCGAGGAGCCCGTGATGACTGGTCGTGTCGTGCATTTCGAAGTGCCGTTCAGTGACGGTGATCGTGCCAGGAGCTTTTACCAGCAGGCCTTTGGCTGGCAGCTGAACGAAATGCCAGAGATGAAGTACACGATCGTCTCTACCGGGCCAGCCGGCGAGAATGGCATGCCTGCCGAACCCGGATTCATCGGTGGCGGCATGTTCGAACGCGAATCCGCGTCCCCCCAGGGCCCCGTCATCACGATCGATGTCGACAGCATCGACGACGCGCTGGAGACGATCCGATCGCTTGGCGGCGAGGCCGTGGGCGAGAAGACGCCGGTCGGTGAGATGGGGTTCGCGGTCTACTTCAAGGACCCCGAGGGAAACATCATGGGCCTGTGGGAGTCGGCCTCGCCGTCCTGACGCGGCAGCTACCAGTGCACGCCGGGCACCAACCGAACCGCGCGCTTGACGGGGCGGGGCAGCCGGACTTTGGTCACCGCCCGGACCGGGCGTCTGGGCCGCCGCGACGGGGCGTTCGATGCGGGCACTTCGTCCAGCCCGCGGGCCGCCGCCGAGTCCGGATAGCCCAGATACAGCTGATGTAGCACCCGCCGCGACAGCTTCGGCGTGAAGTACATCCCGACGTCGGCGAGCGTGCCGATTGGGGTATCGATCCTCGCGGGCTTGTCGACCAGGCCGCGCACCACCATCGCCGCGGCGTGTTCGACGGTGATCGGTGGGGTTGGGTTGAGCCTGCGTGACGGTGCAATCATCGGCGTCTTCACCAGCGGCATGTGGATGTTGGTGAACGTGATGTGGTCGGACAGTGTCTCGGTACCTACCACCTCGGCGAACGCGTCGAGCGCGGCCTTGCTGGGGATGTAGGCGCTGTATTTCGGGCTGCTGGCCTGCACCCCGGCGCTGGACACGTTCACCACGTGGCCGAAACGGCGCTCGCGCCAATGCGGCAGCAGAGCCAGCACCATGCGAACCGAGCCGAAGTAGTTGACCGCCATCACGCGTTCGTAGTCGTGCAGCCGGTCGGTCGAGGCCGAGATCGACCGCCGGATCGAGCGGCCCGCATTGTTGACGAGGTAGTCGACGTGGTCGAACCGCCCGAGGATGTCCTTCACCGTGTGCTCCACCGACGTGCCGTCGGTGACGTCGCACGTGAACGCGTGCGCCTGGCCGCCCGCTGCGCGGATCTCGGCGATCAGGTCGTCGAGCGCGTCGGCATTGCGGGCCAGCGCGAAAACCGTCGCACCGCGTTCGGCAACGGCGAGCGCCGAAGCCCGGCCGATCCCGCTGGACGCTCCGGTGATGATGACGTGCTTCCCGACCAGCGGGCCTGCCGGGTCGTCGCGCCGGGCCCGGTCGGGATCGAGGTGCTCGGCCCAGTACTGCCATAGCTTCGGCGCATACGACGAGAACTCCGGGACCGTTATCCCGGTGTCCAGCAATGCTTCCCGGGTGTTGTCGGCGGTGAAGGTCGGCATCAGGTCGACGACGTCGAGAATCTCGGCGGGAATCCCCAGTTGCGTCACGGCCATGTTGCGCAACACCTTGGCGCGACCGGTCGCTCGAAGGAACGGCGTCGCCGCGCCCCGTGGCAGCGACCCGCGCAACCGTGGCAACCCAGCCGCCTTCGAAATGCCGCGATAGATGCCGCGCAGGCCGATGCTGTCGGGGGCGGTGAGATGGAACGTGTGGCCGTCGCGGTCGGGCACATGGATCAACTCGGCAATGGCGTCGACGACATAGTCGACGGGGACGATGTTGGAGCGTCCGGTGTCGGGCAGCATCACCGGTGTGAACGACGGCAGCTTGGCCAGCTTCGCCAGGACGGGAAAGAAGTAGTACGGACCGTCGACCTTGTCCATTTCGCCGGTGTGCGAATCACCGACCACCACCGCGGGGCGATAGACGCGGTATCGCAGGCCGGGCTCCGAACGGACGAGCAACTCGGCCTCGAACTTGGTCTGGTGATACGGCGTCGGCAGATCCTGCGCGACGTCGAAATCGTCTTCGGTGTACTCGCCGCGATAGGTCCCCGCCACCGCGATCGACGACACGTGGTGCAACGTCGCGCCCAACCGACGCGCGAGCGCGATCACCGCCCGCGTGCCTTCGACGTTCGCGGCGCGCTGTGCATCCTCGGGGACGGTGATGTCGTAGATGGCGGCGGAGTGCACCACATGATCGACGGCGCCCAGCCCGCCGATGGTGTCTTCGGATAGCCCGAGATCGTCCGCGGTCAGGTCCCCGACCAACGCCTTCGCCCGATCACCCCACGCGCGGTCGCCCCTGGTGGCGAGCCGCTCGAAGGTGGTCAACGACTCCCGGCGGACGAGGACCCACACCTCGGCATCCGGGGACCGGTCCAGAATTCGCGATACGACGCGGCGACCAATAAACCCGGTACCGCCGGTAACGACATAGCGCATGCGGTCATGGTCGTCGGTTGCCCGGCAAACGTCAACGCAATGTGACGCGGTCGATCAGCCCAGGTCAGTGGACCGCTCAAGCCCCACGCAGGTGAAGCGGATATCGTCTCCAGGCAACCTGAAGGGAGCGTCAATGCCGATCGACCCGAACGCGATAGGTGCGAAAACCGACCCGCACGTCTTCGAATGGACCGACCGAGACACGCTGCTGTACGCGCTCGGCGTCGGTGCTGGCACCGACGACCTCGCGTTCACCACGGAGAACAGCCACGACATCCCGCAGCAGGTGCTGCCGACGTATGCCGTCATCGCCTGCACCGGTTTCGCGGCGGCCGCCAAGATCGGCTCCTTCAACTTCGCGATGCTGCTGCACGGATCCCAGGAGATCCGGCTGTTCGAGCCGCTGCCGACGGCAGGAAAGCTGAGCGTGGTCGGCGAGGTCGCCGACATCCAGGACAAGGGCGAGGGCAAAAACGCCGTGGTCATGCTCAAGGCGACGGGCACCAACCCGGATACCGGGAAGGTCGTCGCCGAGACGATGGCAACCGCGGTAATCCGCGGCGAGGGCGGCTTCGGCGGGCAGCCCGGACAGCGGCCGGTGGCGCCCGAGATACCCGACCGCGAGCCCGATTCGCGGATCGCGCTGCCGACCCGCGAGGACCAGGCGCTGATCTACCGGCTGTCGGGCGACCGCAATCCGCTGCACAGCGATCCGTGGTTCGCGCGCGAGCTGGCCGGCTTCCCCAAGCCGATCCTGCACGGGCTGTGCACCTACGGGGTCGCCGGTCGCGCGCTCGTCGGTGAGCTCGGTGGCGGCGACGCGACGAAGGTCACCGCGATCGCATCGCGCTTCACCTCGCCGGTCTTCCCCGGCGAGACGCTGACCACCTCGATCTGGCGCACAGAACCGGGGCACGCGGTGTTCCGCACGGAGGCGGCGAACCCCGACGGTTCCAACGCGCGGCTGGTGCACGAGGACGGCGTCGTCGAATACACCGATTGAGTCGAACCGCCGATAATCGCGCCGCGGATTGACAGGATGTGTAGGGGGAACGTCGGCACAACGGGGTGCGAGATGGGCGGTGGTCGGAAATGAGGTTGGTCGTCGGTTATCTGGCCACACATGGCGGCGCGGACGCGGTGGCACTCGGCGCCCGGCTAGCTCGGACACTGGGCGCCGAGTTGGAGCTCAGCATCGTCTTGCCGGTCGACAGTGCAGCGACCGCACGCGTATCGGCCGGTGGTTACGACGAGGTTCTCGCTGAGCAGGCGGAGAAGTGGGTGAGCGAGGCGGCGGTACCGGAAGACGTCGTCGCGCGTAGTCACGTGAGTTTCGCCGAGTCGTTCGCCGATGGGCTGATCCAGGAGATCGCGCGGCTGGAGGCCGACGCCATCGTGGTTGGTGGATCGGGCGGTGGGCTGGCAGGCCCCTACTCGCTGGGCTCGGTGGTCAACGAGCTGCTGCACTCGTCACCCGTTCCGGTGGCGGTGGCGCCGCGGGGTACCCGTGATTCGGACGTCGAACGGGTCCGCGAGGTGACCTGCGCGATCGGCGAGCGGCAGGGCGCGGATCTGTTGCTGCGCACTGCGGTGCGGTTCAGCAAGGCGGCGGGCACGCCGTTGCGGCTGGCGTCGCTGGTGGCTCTCGACCCGGCATTCGGATCGCTTCGCGGTGATGGGGACGCCGTTCGGGAGCGTGCGCGCGCCCACGCCCAACAGGTATTGGATACCGCCAAAGAGGCTCTGCCCAAGGACATTCCGGTGACATCGACCATCGTCGACGGTGCCACCGTCGAAGAGGCGGTGGGCCGGCTCGAATGGCACGACGGCGACTTGATCATGGTCGGGTCGAGCCGGCTCAGTGCGCCGAGGCGCCTGTTCCTCGGCTCGACGGCGGCGAAAATGCTGCGCGTCTTGGATGTGCCGATGATGGTGGTGCCGCGAGACCAACTCGGCGCGGACAGCCTGCCGTAGGAAAGGTCCAACCGACCCAGCTGTGTATCGAACAGATGTTCGATACAATGATCGAATGGGCTGGCACACCGGGCCACCGAGTTGGACCGAGATGGAGCGGGTGCTCACCGGCAAGCCGCGCAGTGCCGGATGGCCCATCGATGAGCAAATCGGCGACGGCGGCGACAGCCCGGCCTGGTCACGCAAGCGCGGGAGCTATCAGCCGCCGGAGCCGCACCGGCGGCGACATGAAGCTCCCGATGTGCAGCGACCGGCTTCGTCGGTCCCGTATGCCGAACTGCACGCGCATTCGGCGTACAGCTTCCTCGACGGCGCCAGCACGCCGGAGGAACTCGTCGAGGAAGCCGCCAGGCTCGATCTGCGCGCCATCGCGCTGACCGATCACGACGGGCTCTACGGGGTGGTGCGCTTCGCCGAGGCGGCCAAGGAACTCGACATGCGGACGGTGTTCGGTGCCGAATTGTCCCTCGGTGGCGGCGACCGCACCGAGGAGCCCGATCCTCGGGGACCGCACCTGCTGGTGCTTGCCCGGGGTCCCGAGGGATATCGACGGCTGTCGCGCCAATTGGCGTCGGCACATCTGGCTGGCGGCGAAAAGGGTGTCCTGCGCTACGACTTCGACTCGCTCAGCGAGGCAGCCGGTGGGCACTGGCACATCCTGACCGGGTGCCGCAAAGGCCATGTCCGTCAAGCGCTTTCCGACGGCGGCCAGGAGGCCGCGGAAAAGGCGCTTACCGATCTGGTGGACCGGTTCGGCAGCGACCGGGTAAGCATCGAGCTCACCCACCACGGTCATCCCCTCGACGATGAGCGCAACGCCGCACTCGCGGAACTGGCACCCCGGTTCGGTCTCGGTGTCGTCGCCACCACCGCCGCGCATTTCGCCGAGCCGACCCGCGGGCAGGCTGGCGATGGCCATGGGAGCGATCCGGGCACGCAACTCGATCGACGAAGCGGCGGGCTACCTTGCCCCGCTGGGCGGTTCGCATCTGCGGTCGGGTGAGGAGATGGCGCGGGTGTTCGCGGCGTTCCCTGGGGTCGTGACCGCTGCTGCCGACCTTGGCGAGCAATGTGCCTTCGAGCTGGCGCTGATCGCTCCGCAGCTGCCGCCGTTCGACGTACCGGACGGGCACACCGAGGACAGCTGGCTGCGGCACCTGGTCATGACGGGCGCCAGAAGCCGGTACGGGGCACCCGAGCGGGCGCGGCGGGCATACGAACAGATCGATCACGAGCTGAAAATCATTGAGCAGCTGACCTTTCCGGGCTATTTCCTTGTGGTGCACGACATCACCCGGTTCTGCAGGGAGAACGGCATCCTTGCCCAGGGCAGGGGATCTGCTGCCAACTCGGCGGTCTGCTATGCCCTCGGCGTCACCAACGTCGACCCGGTCGCCAACGAGTTGCTGTTCGAGCGGTTCCTGTCCCCGGCGAGAGACGGGCCGCCCGATATCGACATCGACATCGAATCGGACCTGCGGGAGCAGGCCATTCAGTATGTCTACGACCGCTATGGCCGCGACTACGCCGCCCAGGTCGCCAACGTCATCACCTACCGCGGCCGCAGCGCGGTGCGCGACATGGCCCGTGCGCTGGGATTCTCTCAGGGTCAGCAGGACGCGTGGAGCAAGCAGATCGGCCAGTGGGGCAACCTCACCGAATCAACTCACGTCGAGGATGTTCCGGAACCGGTAATCGACCTGGCAACGCAGATCTCGAACCTGCCGCGGCACATGGGCATCCACTCCGGCGGCATGGTCATCTGCGACCGACCGATCGCCGACGTGTGCCCGGTGGAGTGGGCGCGGATGGAGAACCGCAGCGTGCTGCAGTGGGACAAAGACGACTGCGCGGCAATCGGTTTGGTGAAATTCGACATGCTCGGGCTTGGCATGCTCTCGGCGCTGCACTACTGCATCGACCTGGTCGCCGAGCACAAGGGCATCGACGTCGATCTGGCCAAGCTCGACCTCTCCGAGCCCGCGGTGTACGAGATGCTGCAGCGCGCCGACTCCGTCGGTGTGTTCCAGGTGGAGTCGCGCGCGCAGATGGCCACGCTTCCCCGGCTCAAGCCACGAGTGTTCTACGACCTGGTCGTCGAGGTGGCGCTGATCCGTCCTGGGCCGATCCAAGGAGGGTCGGTGCATCCCTACATCAAGCGCCGCAATGGCGAGGAGCGCGTTATCTACGACCATCCGTCGATGGAGCCCGCGTTGCGAAAAACCCTGGGCGTGCCGCTGTTTCAGGAGCAGCTCATGCAGCTCGCAGTGGACTGCGCCGGCTTCACCGCTGCCGAGGCGGACCAGTTGCGCCGCGCGATGGGGTCCAAGCGGTCAACCGAGCGGATGCGCAGGCTGCGCGGCCGTTTCTACGACGGCATGCGCGAACGGCACGGCATCACCGGTGACGTGGCCGACCGGATCTACGAGAAGCTGGAAGCATTCGCCAACTTCGGTTTCCCGGAAAGCCATTCACTGTCCTTCGCATCGCTGGTGTTCTACTCGTCGTGGTTCAAGCTGCACCATCCCGCCGCGTTCTGCGCAGCGCTGCTGCGGGCGCAGCCGATGGGCTTCTACTCACCGCAGACGTTGGTGGCCGATGCCCGTCGGCACGGAGTCACCGTGCACGGACCGGATGTCAACGCCAGCCTGGCGCACGCGACGCTGGAGAACGCGGGCACCGAGGTGCGGCTGGGCATCGGCAGCGTCCGCCACATCGGCGACGAGCTGGCCGAGCAGATCGTCGAGGAACGAAAAGCCAACGGGCCGTTCGGTTCTCTGCTGGATCTGACCGGACGGGTGCAGCTTTCCATCCCGCAGACCGAAGCGCTTGGCGACGGCGGGGGCGCTGGGCTGTTTCGGGATCTCCCGCCGCGAAGGGCTGTGGGCCGCGGGCGCTGCCGCGACGCAGCGGGCGGACCGGCTGCCCGGCGTGGGGGCGTCGTCGCACATCCCGACCTTGCCGGGCATGACCGAGCTGGAGCTGGCGGCCTCGGACGTCTGGGCCACCGGGATTTCACCGGACAGCTATCCCACCCAGTTCCTGCGGGCGGACCTCGACGCGATGGGAGTCGATCACAGCAGACCGACTGTTGTCGGTGCCCGACGGAACCCGGGTGCTGGTGGCCGGGGCGGTGACACACCGGCAGCGTCCCGCGACGGCGCAGGGGGTGACGTTCATCAACCTCGAGGACGAGACCGGCATGGTCAACATCCTGTGCTCACCCGGGGTGTGGGCGCGCCACCGCAAGCTGGCGCAGACGGCGTCGGCGATGGTGATCCGGGGGCAGGTCCAGAACGCCACCGGTGCGGTCACCGTCGTCGCCGACCGGATGGGCAAGCTCGACATGCGGGTGGCGTCCCGGAGTCGCGACTTCCGCTAGGCCGCCGGCGATGGCTCGTCGACGACGGCCGCCAGCCTCCAGATAAGGTTCGCGCTATGGCCGATACACCGATGGCGGGATTCCCCCCACCTCGCGAGTCGGTGGTGAGCCTGGAGAACTGGCAGGAACCGGCCTTCAACCGGTGGTCCTTCCAGCATCTGCGCGAGATCATTCCCACGCAGCGCATCGCCCGGGGCGCCGAGACGAAGGCGCTGGCGCGCGCCGACGACCCACCGGCTCTCGACGACATCGCCGTGACGCGGCTCGGCGCCGGTCCGTCCACCGTCGGGGGAGTGCTGGCGGACACGTGGACCGATGCCGTCATCGTGCTGCACGACGGTCAGGTCGTCCTCGAACGCTACTTCGGTCAGATGCGGGCCAACACGCCGCACCTGTTGATGTCGGTGTCGAAGTCCATCGTCGGGTGTGTCTGCGGAGATCCTGGCGTCCGAGGCGCCGCCTGGACCCGGAGGCGCCGATCACGCAATACATTCCGGAGATCGCCGGCTCCGGGTACGACGGGGCCACGGTGCGACACCTCCTCGACATGCGCACCGGCGTCGCGTTCAGCGAGGCCTACGAGGACCCCAACGCCGAGGTGCGCGTCATCGAGCGCCACATGGGCTGGCGTCCATGGCCGAGGGCGGGAGTGTCGGCTTGTACGCCTATCTCACCTCGCTGTCCTCCGAGGGGCCCCACGGCGGCCCGTTCGTCTACCGCTCGGCAGACACCGACGTACTGGGCTGGGTGTGCGAGCGGGCCGCCGGCGTCCGGATGGCCGACCTGGTGTCCACCCTTATCTGGGCCCCGATGGGCGCTGAGTACGACGCCGAAATCACCTGCGATGCGCTCGGATCCGCGGTGCACGACGGTGGATCAGTGCCACCGCCCGCGACCTGGCCCGCTTCGGCAAGCTGCTGCTCGACGACGGCTGGGTCGGGCGCCGACGCGTCGTGCCCGAAAACTGGCTACGGCAGGCCCGGCACATCGACGCCGACATCCGCGGTGCGTTCGCCGCGTCCGACTCCGAGCCGGTCCTGCCGGGCGGCTGGTACCGCAACCAGTTCTGGTTCGTCCCCGGACCGTCCGGCGACATCTTGCTGTGCCTGGGCATCCACGGCCAGATGGTCTTCGTCGACCGCGCCACCCGCACGGTCGCGGTGAAGCTCTCGTCGTGGCCGACGCCTCAGGACCCGCCCACCTGCTCGACACGATCCGGGCCTTCGCCGCCGTCGGTCGCCACCTGGCCGGGTTCGAACCGGTCGGCGATGCCGCCGCGGCCCGGCCGTCGGGCCCGAGCGGCATCGTCGAGGGTCAGGAACGCGGGCACGGGTGAGCGGGAGTGGCCGTGGTCACCCCTCGAAGCCGTGGTACTGCATGACGTGCTTGATCCGGGTGTAGTCCTCAAACCCGTACATCGACAGGTCCTTGCCGTACCCGGAGTGCTTGAAGCCGCCGTGGGGCATCTCGGCAACGAGCGGGATGTGGGTGTTGATCCACACGCAGCCGAAGTCCAGCCGCGCCGCCATCCGGGCCGCACGCCCGGCATTGGAGGTCCAGACCGACGATGCCAGCCCGTATTCGCTGCCGTTGGCGAAGCTGACCGCCTCGTCCTCGTCCTTGAACCGCTGGGCGGTGACGACCGGACCGAAGACCTCCTTCTGCACCAGCTCGTCGTCCTGGCGCATGTCGGCGATGAGCGTCGGCTCGTAGAAGTAGCCGACCGACCCTTGCTGCTTGCCCCCGGCCAACAGGCGTGCATGAGCGGGTGCGCGGCTGACCAGGTCGCTGATGTGCCGGAGCTGGTTCGGGTTGTTGATGGGCCCGTACAGGATGTCCTCGTCGTCGGGGTCGTAGCCGGTCTTGGTTTTCGTGACGGCCTCAGTCAACGCCGCCAGGAACTCGTCATAGACGCCGGCCTGAGCGACCACCCTGGTCGCGGCGGTGCAGTCCTGGCCCGCGTTGAAGTAGCCGGCGCTGCCGATGCCGTCGACCGCCGACTCGATGTCGACGTCGTCGAAGACCAGCACCGGCGCCTTGCCGCCGAGCTCGAGGTGGGCCCGCTTGAGGTCCTTCGCCGCCGCCGTGGCGACCGCGATGCCGGCCCGGGTCGATCCGGTGATCGAGACGAGCTGGGGGATCGGGTGCTCGGTGAGCGCCGCGCCGGTGTCCCGGTCGCCACAGACCAGATTGCAGACTCCCGGGGGGAAGATGTCCTGCATCTTCTCCACCATCCAGTACGACGACGCCGGCGTGGTGTCCGACGGCTTGAGGACGACGGTGTTGCCCGCGGCCAGCGCCGGGGCGAACTTCCAGACCGACATCATCATCGGGTGGGCGCGCCTACTTGACGTACCCGATCGGAACGACTGTCGGGGTCTCCGGCAGCTTTTCGCTGACGTACTGCGACCGGATGCCGTCGATGTAATGCGTGCAGCGCTGGGTAAGACCGTCGGCGGTCTGCATCCGGCCCTTGGTGACGAGGACGCCGAGATCGGCGCCCTTGAAGCGGAAGTCACCGGGTCCGTAAACGCGCAGGAAGAAGCACTCGTCCTCGTGCGTGACGTCGTGCCAGTCATTGGTCACCCTGACGAACCGCAGCGATCCGTCGTCTCGAGGTGCCACGTACCGGTGCCCGGCGCTTCCAGGAGCCGCTCGACGGAATCCACCGGCTCCTTCATGATCAGCTGTGCCCACACATCGACGGCTGCGAGTTCGCGCCACCGCTCGTTGATCTCGTCGACGTCGACCTCGTAGTCGACGTCCATGAACTCCAGGAGGTGGAACAGGAACAGCGGGATGTCGGCGTAGGCCCCGGCGGTCACGTTGGTCATCGACGACGCCCCTGAGATCCGCGGGTTCAGCTCGCCCAGGTAGACCTGGTCGGAGTCGAGGTCGACGAGCACATCGACCTCGAAGAAGCCCCTATAGCCCTCCTGCCGCAACCGGTCTCCGAGCCGGCGGACGTGCTCGATCGCGACGGCCCGGTGCTCCTCGCTCAACGCCTCCGGGAACAGGTCGTTGCCGCACCAGCCGCCCTTGTACGGCGTGAGCTCGGGGTACCCGGTCAGGTCGGTCATGAACGGCCCGACGACCGTGCCGTGGCGGGTGTTGACGGCCTCCACGGCTGCGGCCCGTTGTTGATCCGCTTCATGACCTTGAGTTCCTCGTCGACCATGTGCTCGGCGTTGCGCCGCCAGTCGCGCTCCTCCTTGATGAAGAAGGTGGTCTTACCCGAGTCGCCGTACGGTGTCTGCACGACCAGGTCGGTGCCGAGACCCGCGCCGGCGGCGAGCTTGGCCAGCTCGGTGTGGCTGTCGGCCTGGCCGATGACATTGGGCACCGAAGGTGCCCCCGCCTCGTCGCCGAGGCGAGTCGTCACGATCTTGGAGTCCAGGTGCCGTCGCAGTGAGTCCGGCGGGAGGATCAGGTCGTAGCCCAGCTCCTCGCAGATCTGCTCGGTCTCCTCGTCGAAGAACACCATCGCGATCATCGGCGCCACGCCCGAGGATCCCACCCGAGACGCGACGTGGGCCTGCACCTCGGGATCCCGCAGCAGGTAGTTGTTGATCTCCTCGCTGCTCTCGAACTCGACGAACGGCTTGTTCTTCGGGGTGAACACCCGCGGATGGGCGCCGTCCCAGGAGTCGTAGTAGACGACGTAGCCGAAGTTGCGGACCCAGCGGTCGATGCCGAGCAGGTTGAACGCGGTCGGTCCCACGAAGAAGATCGGGCGAGATTGGTCCGGAAGAAGCTGCGGATCTCGGAGATCGTCCGCAGCGGTCTGCCCACTTCGGAAACTTTTTTCGATGGCGTCCTTCACGACTGCCTCCCAGCGGTATCGTCGCATAACCACCGACGGTCGTCCATGTTCTGCGAGAGGCCGGGACGCGCTGGCCTGACCCGATCAGTTCACCCGCGTCGGCCGGCGGATTCGCACGTCGGAAAGGGCGGTCGGCTGTGACACAACACCCGCTGGAACCACTGAGTGCGGACGAGTTCAGACGCACAACCGAGATCCTGCGTCGCGATGGGCATGTCACCGACACCTACCGCTTCGCATCGATCGAACTGATGGAACCGGGCAAGCTGTACCTGTTGATCGCCCGACGGGACCGTCACTCCGATGACGTCGGGGAGGGTGGCGCCGTCGAGGTGGCCGCCAAGCTGCGGTCGCTTCGGGCCGGATCGACACCGAGCGACTGGCGATTAGATCGCCATCCAGGTGGATTTGACACATAATCTGCCATCGCGGCAACGCTGCCCCGAGGGGTCCTTCCCTTCGGGTGCCACGGTGTCGGGCAAGGGCGTTGAAATAGCCAATCGCCGACTCGGCAACCCGAAGCTCACGTGCACTGTCCAACTCGGCCATCGGCCGATGGTGGTGCGTGGCCATACGATTTCGCCGACTCGACTGGAAGGACCATCGATATGACGGCGGTGGAGACGACGATGGGCGGCCTGCACCTGCACCAGGCCAGGCGATTGGTCACCGAGGTGCCCGGACCGCGGTCGTTGGAGCTGGCCGCGCGGCGCCGGTCGGCGGTGCCGGCAGGCCTGACCAGCAGCGCTGGTGTGTACGCGGCGGCGGCCGGCGGCGGGGTCCTTGTCGACGTCGATGGCAACTCCTTCATCGACCTGGGCAGCGGCATCGCCGTCACCACGGTCGGTAACTCGGCTCCCCGCGTCGTCGCCCGCGCGTCGGAACAGCTGGCGCGCTACACCCACACCTGTTTTCTGGCCACTCCGTACGAGCCCTATATCGAGGTCGCTGAAACGCTGAACCGGATCACACCCGGCGACCATGAGAAGCGCACCGCATTGTTCAACACCGGCAGCGAGGCGCTGGAGAACGCGGTCAAGTATGCCAGGGCGGCCACCGGGCGGCCTGCCGTGGTGGTTTTCGACCATGCGTTTCATGGCCGCACTCTGCTGACCATGACCATGACTGCCAAGAACCAGCCGTACAAGCACAGCTTCGGTCCGTTCGCACCCGAGGTTTAC
>CAVQTL010000023.1:0-293237 GCA_963716505.1 uncultured Actinomycetota bacterium | reverse complement strand
TGGAGCTAAGGGGACTCGAACCCCTGACCCCCACACTGCCAGTGTGGTGCGCTACCAGCTGCGCCATAGCCCCGTGAAGTTGTGCCCATCGAAGCTACACCACCTGCAGTTAGCCTTCAAAGTCGCTGGTCACGGTACTTCGCCACCGGCCTCCGGGCCGATCGCGCGGATCGGTGTCGGATGCACGGGCGGCAGGCCGCGCGTCTCCGGCGCGAACACCCAGCCGATCGCGGCCACCAGCAGGATGCCGCCGCTGACCAGGAATGCCATCGCGAACGAGCCGTGCTCGGCCACCTGGCCGACGGCGAGTGATCCGACGATCGAGCCCAGGTCGGCCATCATCTGGAACGTTGCGACCGCCGTTCCACCGCGCGCCTTGTTGCCGACGATGTCGGCCACCGCCGCCTGCTGCGGCGAGACGAAGACGCCGGTCGCCGCGCCCGTCACAAGGGCCGCCGCCAGGAACACCGGCAGCGACGACGTGTACCCGACCAGAACCGTCGAGACCGCCGACACCGTCAGGCCGACGATGAGCAGCTTGCGCCGCCCGACCTTGTCGGACAGATACCCGCTGGGGATGACGGCCAAGATGTTGCCGATCGCGAACGTCGCCAGCGCCAATCCCGCGAAGCCCGCGCCGTAACCCAGCGCCTCGACGACGAACAGCGGCACGAGCGCGATGCGCAGGCCGAACGCCGCCCAGCCCGTGGCGAAGTTGGAGAACAGCGCGGCGCGATATGCCCTGTGCCGCAACACCGTCCGCACCGAAACAGCGGGCTCGGTAGTCGCTTCCGGCAACGCCACAGCGGAATTGCGCAGGCTGACGAAGACCACCGCCGCAGCGACCAGCAGTGCGGCGCCGTAGATCACGAACGGTGCCGCCAATCCGAGGCCCACGGTCACGCTGCCCAGCACCGGTCCGCCGACAGACCCGATCAGGAAGCCCGACGAGAACATGCCCGCGACGCGCCCACGCGCGTCCGGCGGTGAGATCCGGATCATCAGACCGAGCGACGACACCGTGAACATCGCCGATCCGAGGCCGCCCAAGCGAACGGAAAAGCAATAGCTGCCAATAGGTTTCCGCGAAGGCGCAGGCCCCTGTCGACAACGCCACGATCACCAGACCGCTGACGTAGACCCGCCTCTCCCCCACCCGTTGCACCAGCAGTCCGGCAGGCGGCGCGGCAACCAGTCGCATCAGCGCGAACGCGGTGATGACGAACGTCGCGGCGCTGATGCTGACGCCGAAGTGCCGCGCATACTGCGGAAGAACCGGGGCGACCACGCCGTAGCCCAGCGCGACGACGACGTTGGCCCCGATCAGCAGCCAGACTTCGCGCGGCAGCGGCTGTTTGGGTTCGGTTGTCTCGTGCGACAGTCGCCCTCCGAACTCACGCGATGACCTTGTTCACCACTTCTCGCGCCGCTTCCTGTACCTCGGCGAGATGCTCGGGTCCCTTGAACGACTCGGCGTAGATCTTGTAGACGTCCTCGGTGCCCGACGGCCGCGCCGCGAACCACGCGTTCTCCGTCGTCACCTTCAAACCGCCGAGCGGTGCCCCGTTGCCCGGCGCCGTCGTCAGCTTGGCGGTGATCTCCTCACCGGCGAGTTCGGTGGCCGTCACCTGCTCCGGCTGACAGCTTGGCCAGCCGCGCCTTCTGCTCGCGGTCGGCGGGCGCGTCGACACGCGCATAGGTTGGCGCACCGTACTTTTCGGCCAGCGCTTCGTAGCGCTGCGACGGCGTCGTGCCGGTGACGGCGAGAATCTCCGACGCCAGCAGCGCCAGGATGATGCCGTCCTTGTCGGTGGTCCACGTCGATCCGTCACGGCGCAGGAACGACGCACCCGCGCTCTCCTCGCCGCCGAAACCGATGGTGCCGCTGATCAATCCGTCGACGAACCACTTGAACCCGACCGGCACCTCGAGCAGCTTGCGGCCCAGGCCGGCGACGACGCGGTCGATGATCGACGAGCTGACCGCCGTCTTGCCGACGGCCGTCGACGCCGGCCATTCCGGCCGATTCGTGTAGAGGTACTCGATCGCCACCGCGAGATAGTGGTTCGGGTTGAGCAGACCGCCGTCGGGGGTGACGATGCCGTGCCGGTCGGAGTCGGCGTCGTTGCCGGTCCCGATCTGGTACGACTCGCGGTTGGCGATCAGCGAGGCCATCGCATTGGGCGAGCTGCAGTCCATCCGGATCTTGCCGTCGGTGTCCAGCGTCATGAACCGCCACGTGGCGTCGACCAGCGGGTTGACCACCGTCAGATCGAGGTTGTGCCGTTCGGCGATCGCGCCCCAGTAGTCGACGCTCGCCCCACCGAGCGGGTCGGCGCCGATGCGGATCTTCTCCGCGCTGATCGCGTGCACGTCGACCACGTTGGGCAGGTCGTCGATGTAGGCGTCCATGTAGTCGTGGCGCTGCGCGATCTGCAGGGCACGGGCCAGCGGCACCCGCTTCACGGCCTTGAGCCCGTCGCGCAGGATCTCGTTGGCCCGCTTGGCGATCACGCCCGTCGCGTCGGTGTCGGCGGGCCCGCCGTTGGGCGGGTTGTACTTGAATCCGCCGTCGCGGGGCGGATTGTGCGACGGGGTGACGACGATGCCGTCGGCCAGGTCACCGTCGCGGTCGCGGTTGAACGACAGGATGGCGTGGCTGACGGCGGGCGTCGGCGTGTAGCGGTCGGCCGAGTCGATCATCGCCACGACGTCGTTGGCGGCCAACACCTCCAGCGCCGACACCCATGCCGGTTCGGACAACGCATGGGTGTCGCGGCCGATGAACAGCGGCCCGGTGGTGCCCTGCGCTTTCCGGTACTCCGCGATGGCCTGCGTGGTGGCCAGGATGTGCGCCTCGTTGAACGCGGCGTCCAGGCTCGACCCGCGGTGCCCGGAAGTCCCGAAGGCCACCTGCTGGTCGACGTTGTCCGGGTCGGGCTCGACGGTGTAGTACGCCGTGACCACCTGGGCCACATCGATGAGGTCTTCGGGTTGCGCCGGCTGGCCGGCGCGGGGGTTGGCGGCCATGCCCCCGATTCTGCCCCTCCGCAATTCGTGCCGTACGCCGGTCCGGAAGCTGGACGGCGTTACTTTGACTTGTGTTCAGTTTCGACCGACGGGAGTTGACCGCGGTCTTCGTCGGCGGCGCGGTCGGCACGCTGGCGCGGGCGGGGTTGGAGACGTTAGCCGCGCCGGACCCGGGCCGCTGGCCCTGGCCGACGTTCATCGTCAACATCGTCGGCGCATTCCTGCTGGGCTATTTCGTCACCCGGCTCCTCGAGCGTTTGCCGGTATCGAGTTATCGACGCCCGCTGCTGGGCACCGGCCTGTGCGGGGGCCTGACGACGTTTTCCACCATGCAGGTCGAGACCATCAAGATGCTCGAGCACCATCATTACGGTCTCGCCGTCGGCTACACCGTCGCCAGCGTCGCCGCCGGCCTGCTCGCGGTCTACGTAGCGACCGCCATGGTGCGGCGGGTCCGGGTGCGCCGATGACCGTCGCGGTCTGGACCGGCGTGATGCTGCTCGGCGGGGTCGGCGCAGTGCTGCGCTTCCTCCTCGACCGTGCGGTGTCCAAGCGGGTCGCCCGGCCGTTTCCGTTCGGAACGCTTGTCGTCAATCTCAGCGGCGCGCTGCTGCTCGGGTTCTTCGCGGGGCTCGCGCTCAGCCCGCACATGGCGCTGCTGGCCGGTACCGCGTTCGTCGGCTCCTACACCACCTTCTCGACGTGGATGCTCGAGACCCAACGGCTCGGTGAGGAGCGTCAGGTCGTCGCGGCGTTCGCCAACATCGCGGTCAGCGTGGTGCTCGGCCTGGCCGCGGCGTGGCTGGGTCAGTCGATCGGAGCCGCGCTGTGACCGACTACCTCAAGCTCACCTCTTATTTCGCCGAACGGCTGCGGCACGAGGATCGGTTCCTGTCCGACGCCCTGCTCGATCTCTACGGCGACCACGCGGTGGCCACCAGCGTCGTGCTGCGCGGCATCGCCAGCTTCGGCCCGCACCACGAACTGCGAAGCGATCAATCGCTGAGCCTGTCGGAGGACTCGCCGATCGCGATCGCCGCGGTGGATCTGGCCGACAAGATGGCCGGGCTGGCCGACCAGGTCTCGGCGATGGTGTCCCGCGGCCTCGTCACACTCGAACGCGCCCACCTCGGCGGTTCAGCGCCGCCACCCGATGCGGCCAAGCTCACTATCTACGTCGGCCGCCAGGATCGCGCCGACGGACGGCCCGCGTACCGCGCGGTGTGTGAGGTGCTGCATCGACTCGGATTCGCGGGCGCCTCAGTGTTTCTCGGCGTCGACGGCACGGCGCGCGGCGAGCGCAAGAGGGCCGGGTTCTTCAGCCGCAACATCGGTGTCCCGGTGATGATCATCGCGGTCGGTACCGGCCGACAGGTCGCGAACGCGCTGCCCGAACTCGAAACCCTGTTGCAGGAACCGCTTTTCACGATCGAGCGTGCGCAGCTGTGCAAACGCGACGGCGTGATGTTGGCCGCGCCGACCGCCCTACCCGCCACCGACGACCACGGCCGTTCGCTGTGGCAGAAGCTCATGGTCTACACCTCCGAGGCCGCGCTCCACGACGGAGTGCCGATCCACCGGGCGATCGTCCGACGACTGTTCGACTCACGGTCGGCCAACGGCGCGACGGTGCTGCGCGGCATCTGGGGATTTCACGGCCATCACGAACCGCATGGCGACAAGTGGTTGCAGCTGGCGCGCCGGGTGCCGGTGACGACGATCATCGTCGACTCGCCTGATCGGATCGCGGCGAGCTTCGAGATCATCGACGAGCTCACCAGCGAGCACGGGTTGGTGACCAGCGAGCTCGTTCCGGCCCTGGTGTCGATCGACGGCGGCAGGACGCCGCGGCGGCACCGAGTTGGCGCGGTACGTCTACTGACGGTACTGCCAGTCGATGTTTCGCGCACTCAGCGATGCGGGGAGCCTACGGGCATGCATGAGCTGCTTGAACGCGAAGACAAATGGGACGTCGACGACCATTTCGTCGTGCCGCGCCTGTACGACCTGATCGACGGCGGCGACGTCGACCGCAGCACCGTGCACCTGGAAAGCGTGTACTACGACACCGCCGAACATGATCTGCTATCTCACGGAATCGTCCTTCGGCGACGCGCCGGGGACGACGACACCGGTTGGCAACTCGAGGTTCCGGCAGGCGAAGGCCGCATCGAGATTCGTACGTCGCCGGCGGATGCTCCGCCCGCCGAGCTCGAAAAGATGCTGACCGGGCTTCGCCTCGGCAAGCCGCTGGTCAATGTGGCGATACTTCGCACAGAGCGGACACGCTACCGAATTCGCGAACCCGAGCACGACCGCGTGTTCGCGGAGCTCGCCGATGACCTGGTTCGCGCGTCAGTTGACCACCGCATGCTGGCATGGCGAGAAATCGAAGTCGAGTACGAGCCGGACGGCCGCACACTGTCTCGCCGGTTGGCCAAACGGCTCAGCAAGGCCGGCGCGCGCCCGTCGCAGCATCCGTCGAAGCTGGCCCACGCAATCGCCGCTCCCCCGGTACCGGACAGCGACGGCGCCGCGCGGCACGCCCTCGCCACATACGTAGGCGATCAGATCGACGCCATCTTCGACGGCGACCTGCAACTGCGGCGAGGGCAGGATCCCATCCACGACACCCGGGTGGCGATCCGCAGGCTGCGCAGCACGATTCGGGTGTTCGGCAAGCTGCTCGACCGCGCGGCCGCTGAGCACGTCGACGAGGAGCTCAAGTGGTTCGCCGGCCTCCTCGGTGAAGTCCGTGACCGGCAGGTGCAACGACGCCGCTTCCGCAAAGTCCTCGCGGACTGGCCACCGGAGATCGTGCTGGGACCGGTCGCCAACCGAATCAACACCGACCTGCATTCCGAACAACTGCGCGCCCGCAAAGAGGTGACCGAGGCGATGGACTCCCCTCGATACCTGGATATCCTCTCGACACTTCAGCAGTGGCGGGCCCACATGCCTGTGACGACGACGCCGTCGGCCAAGAACCTGCACAAGCGCGCGGCGCGCGCCGAACGCAAGGCGGATCGCCGGCTCGCTGCCGCGGCAGACGCCGCCGACGACACCATGCTGCATCGCGCCCGGAAGGCTGCGAAGCGGGCGCGTTATGCCGCCGAACTCCGGCGCCCGCTGGACGGGTCGTCCACGAGGACCGAGAAGCATTTCAAGCGAATTCAGCGGGTGCTGGGTGAACATCAGGACAGTGTCGTCGCCTCCGATGCGTTGCGTCGCTTCGCGTTGGTTGCCGGAACAACAGCCGGCGAGAACGGCTTCACGTATCGGCCTGCTTTACGCCCGAGAACAGCAGATCGCCCAGGCGGCACGAGATCAGGCGCGCGACCTTCTGCGCTAGACCAGTTTTGCAATCCAGCGGTCGGCGAGCGCGCTTACCCAGTCGGCGGCGGCGCGCGCGTCTTCCGGCGGCCCGTCGACGAGCACCAACTCGTCGATCCCGATTGCGGCGAGCGACGGCACGTCACCGGGATGGAGGTCGCGCAGCGCCACGGCGAGTCTCAGTTCGGCGTGATCGCGGCCCTGCTCACGGCACAGCCCGCGCAGGAATTCGACGCGTTCGGCGACGGCGTCGACACCCTCCAGGTTGAACCCGTACCAGCCGTCGCCCCACGCCACCACGCGGCGCAAGGCCGCGTCGCTGTTGCCGCCGAGCACGACCGGAATTCGGCGGTCGACCGGCTTCGGGTTGACCCGCACCGCGTCGAAGCGGACGAACTCGCCGTCGAATGAGGCCACGTCGTCGCGCCACAGCGTGCGGATGGCGTCGACGTACTCCTTGGTGCGCGCGCCCCGCCGCTCGAACGGGACGCCGAGCGCGTCGAACTCCTCGCGCGACCAGCCGATGCCGATGCCGAGCGTCAGCCTGCCACCGCTCAGCGTGTCCAGCGTCGCCGCCTGCTTGGCCACCAGCACCGGATTGTGTTCGGGCAGCAGCAGCACACCTGTGGCGATCCGGATGGTCGAGGTGGCGGCGGCGGCGAAACTCAAGCCGATCAACGGGTCGATCCAGTCGGCTTCTGCCGGCACGGCGATCCGGCCGTCGTCCGAGTACGGATACCGGGACGACGACTCGTCGACCATCACGACGTGTTCGCCCGACCACAGCGTGGCGAAGCCTGCCCTATCGGCGGTGGACGCGACCGCGTCGATGACAGCGCGGTCGGCGCCATTGCCGATGCCCAGCGCATGCAATCCCAGCCGCATTGGGCGATCGTCTCACGTGCTCAGCAGCACGACGCCCGCGATGAGCAGCGCGGCGGCCGATGCCGGACTCACGGCGGCAGCCTACGTGAGCATGGAATCGTAGAGACATGGACAGCGATCGGGTCGCAGAACTTCGGCGATGGGAGGACTCCGGCGCCGTCTGGTCGGTGGTCTCGCGGAAACAGGATCGGGTGACGGTCGCGATGTTGCGATGCGACGGCGGTGAAGAGGTGGACCGGTTCACCTCCGACGACGCGCGGCTGCTTGACTACATCGGTAAGCGGTTCAGCAGCACGGAGGGATAGAGCGCAGGCGTGGACAGGGTGCAATTGGGAAAGCTGACGTTCGTTCCCGTCGGTGATGCGATGAACCTGGTCGGCGATCCCGTCCGCCGCCACATCGACCAGGCGGGCGGTGACGGGCTGTGGGTCAGCGAGATCGACCCTGACCTCGCCGACACCGCTGCCTTCTGCGAGCACTACGACATCGGGCTGGATATCTCGGCGAACTGCGTCGTCGTCGAGGCCAAGCGCGCCGACCGGGTGTGGTACGCGGCGTGCATGGTGCTGGCGACCACCCGAGCAGACGTCAACGGCATCGTGCGCAAACACCTTGATGCGCGCAAGATTTCGTTCGCCTCCATGGACACCGCAGTGTCACTGACCGGGATGGAGTACGGCGGCATCGCCCCGGTCGGGTTGCCTGCGGACTGGCCGATCCTGGTCGATCAGAACGTGGCCGACCAGAAGCGGGTCATCATCGGCAGCGGGGTTCGCGGCTCGAAACTGCTTGCCACGTCCGACGTCCTAGCCGCACTGCCCGCCGCCGAGGTGCTCGCCATCACCAAGACCGGCTAGCTGGCGGTTAGCACCAGGGCCGCCTCGTTGTAGGGATGCAGGCGATACAGCAATCTGGCGGACGTCACCAGCGGTTCGCCCTCGGCCTTGCTCACAATCCGCGGGTTTCCAACCTGAACCGTCTTGCCATGCTTGTGAATGGTGACCGGCCCGCCGGCCAGAACGTTCTTCAGCCAGTGAGATTCGGTTCCGTAGCCGATCAGGATGACGTAGCCGTCGTCGGTGTCGAAGATGTTCAGCGGCGTCCGGTATTGCTTACCCGACTTACGCCCGACGTGCTCGAGTGAACCCAGCGTGGGCGCCCATAGGCCGAGCTTCAGCGCGAGCGGGTTGGTGATCCGGCGATTGAAATTCGCCACTGCGCGAGGGACCCGCATCACTGACCTCCCCTGTACTGCGCGCCGAGGATCGACGCGGCCGTCTCCCCGATTGAGCGTACGAAAGTGCGGTTGTCCACTACGGTACCGGCAGCGGGGGGTCGCCACGAAAGGGCTCGTCCATGGCAAAGACGCCGTGCAGCCAGTCGACCGACACGCATTACGGCCGTTTCATCGGCAGGGTCGGAGGGCTGGCGGTCGCGCTCGGAATCGGTGTGGCGATCGCCAACAACCCGGGCATCGCTTCGGCCGACGACGGCCAACCCGCCGGTGCGGAGAAAGCACCGGCTACCTCGGAGTCTGCTTCGAGGGAATCGTCGGCGAAAGACGACAATCCGGTGAAAGCGGTTGTCAAGGAACTGCATACGCGCTTCAACGAGGCCAGGGAAAAGGCGGAGTCGACGCGCGACAACGTCACCAGCCGCCTGCGGAGCCGCGAGACGAGTGTGTCCACCCGTCAGTCACAGGAACCTCAGGAAGCGACCAACTCCGTCGTCTCGCAGATCGCGAAGAGCACGCCCAAGCCGCCGAGACCTGCACCCAACCCCGCATTGGTCGCGATCGCTGGCTTTGTGCGCCGCGAATTAGAACACGCCGTCACCCCTGCCAGGGCGCCGCAATCCGTCGCGCCCGCGGCGGTGGTAACCCAATCCGTCACGACGCAGGCGGTCAGCCCGCTGGGCACTCCGGAGCAGCGCGACGCCGAGGAAACGGCCACCGAAACCGTCAACACGCTGCCGGTTCAGCTGACGAAGTTGGTCCTCAAGGCGGGTTGGTATGTCACGGCGCTGAGCGAATTCAACGAGGTCGGCGGTCCCGACAAGGAGAACCTGGCGCAGTTGAGCAGGTCCGTCGATGAGTACGCGATGGGGGCGGCGTTCCAGCAGCAGTTGCTCGATCCGATGACGCCACGGGCCGTCATGCAGGTCGCGCCGCCACACACCTGGTACGGCCAGACCGTGGGCGGCTCGCGCATCCTCTACGACAACCCGGACACGATCTATCGCTTCATGGCGGTCAACAAGACGTCGACGTATGTCATCAGGGGCAAGTTCGAGGACTGGAACCCCGAAGATCCCGACAGCAACCCGAAGCTGCCAGCCGATACGACGTTCAGCCTGTTGACCGGATTGTCGGGAAACACCGCAGCAGTTCTGAACCAAGATGACCTCGTCGTCGACGACGACGGCACGTTCGAGATCCTCGTCTCCGGTGACCCGCGGCCTGCCGGCTACCAAGGCAACTACATGCAGCTGACATCGGACTCCACCTTGATCGCGGCGCGAGACACGTTGTCGGACTGGAATGCTCAGCAACCGATGACCTTGTCGATCGAGCGCACCAGCGGGCCGCCCGACAGCCTGCTGGCCCAGTTGGGTGTCTTCGCCATCCCACTCATCGGGCCTGCGGTGTCCGACAATCCAATCCTGACGCAGTTGGTGTCGATCATCCCGCCGCTGCCCGATCCGCCGCCGCTACTGCGAGGCGCGGTCACCTCGGTGATCATGCTCATCGGCCTGCAGATGGAACGCGATTACATCCGGGTTGCCACGATCGACGCGATCACCGGCGAGCGCAAGCAGCCCAACGTGGTGCCGCAGCCGTCCAGCAACGCCGCGTTTCTGTCGACTCAGCTGCAGAGCGCGGGCTACTTCCAGCTGGCCGACGACGAGGCGCTCGTCGTCACCATCGACCCCGGTGATTCCGGCTATTTCGTGGTCCCGGTGACCAATGACTGGACGATCACCGACAACTACTGGGATCAACAGACGAGCCTGAACAATTCGCAAGCCTGGAAGAACAGCGACGGAACCTACACCGTCGTGATCTCACCGACGGATGCCGAAGCGACGAACTGGGTGTCGACGGGCGGCTTGAATCAGGGCACGTTCTCCATCCGATTCCAGGATCTGGGCACCACGCCGCCGAAGATCGTCGATTTCCAGGTCGTGAAAAACGACGAACTGAGCAGTGTGCTGCCACCCGAGGCGTTCCTGGTGAACCCCGAGGCGGATCGGGCCGCCCAGATCGCCGCGCGGCAGGCCGGTTTCAACAACCGGTTCGCGCCCTTCCTGCAGACATAGAACGGTCGCCCCGCACGTGGCGGGGCGACCATCCCATTGTGTGGTTAAACCGGCTGGAAGCCTGCGTTCGTGTACACACCCCAGGCCTGCGCCTCGGCATTCCACGAAACCGGGGCGAACGGCGCCCACGGCGGAGGCGGCGGCTGCGGCGGAGCCCACGCCGGCGGGGCGATGCCCGCACCCGGCCCCTGGAAGTCAACGCCAGGCACGCTCACGCTCGGACCACCGATGCTGGCGTCCGGCCCCTGGATCCCCAGGCCTGGTGCGCTGACGCTCGGGCCGTCGATGCTGGCGCCCGGGGCCGCAATGTCCAGGCCAGGCGTACTCACATCCGGGCCTTCAATACCGACACCCTGCTCAGCCGGCAGCGGCGGCCATGGCGGCGGTGGCGCGGGGAACGGATCGGCCTGCGCCATGCCTGCCCCCAGGCCAACGGCAGCAGCACCCAATGCACCCGCGAGAGTTGCCTTGACAGCGGTCTTCTTCAGCTTCATCTATCTCCTTCGATCGGCACGTCGACGATTAGCGCCGACGTGCTGGTCAGGACTGGCGCCCTCCGCATCGCGCGTGGACGACCATGACCCCCCGATCGCAGGTCTACCCGCGGCCGCCGGAAAGCTAAACGGTGCTCTGGGTCACATCTCGAAATGCGGACACCAACTGCGACAACTGCTCGGTGGCCTGCGCGAGATCCTTCGGCGGCGACCCGCCGAAACGGATGTCGGTGGCCCCCGCGGCAACCTGCTTCGCAACCGAAGCGACGGAAGCGTCCACGTCGATGGCGCCGTCGGTGTTCTTCTTCAGCACGGCAGTGCCCTGCACCTCCAAGCCACTGGGATCGCCGCCGACGTCGGCGATGGCCCGCTTCATGGCCGGGACGGATTCCTCGAGCTCGGCGATGTCCGAACCCCACGGAATCCACCGGGTGCCGAATCTGCTCAGGCGGCGGGCCACCCTCTTGTTCACCGTGCCACTGATCCAGACGGGTATTCCGCTAGGCTGCACCGGCTTTGGCATCTGGTGGATCCCGTCGAAAGACAGTTCGGGCGAGTCGTATACGGCGCGCTGTTGCGTCCAGAGGAGTTGACATACCTCCAACGTGTGATCGAGAAGGCGCCCTCGATCCTCGAACGACAATCCGACCGCTTCGTACTCCTCGCGCTGCCAGCCGACACCGACGCCCAGGTCGACGCGACCACCCGACAGGACGTCCATCGTCGCCAATTGCTTGGCCAGCACGGCAGGCCGTCGCAGCGCCGCGAGCAGGATAGCGGTGCCCAGCCTGACGCGCGTGGTCGTGGCTGCCACTGCGGTAAGGAAGACAAGGGGCTCAAGCCAATTGCCATCCGGCCCCGTCGGCTGCCGCCCACCCGTGGTTCCGCCGATCGCGGGATCCCCGTAGGCGTCCAGGTTTTCGCCGAATACCAGGTGATCCGACACGACAACGCGGTCGACGCCGACGGCATCCATCGCGCGAGCGAGATCGAGCGTCGCGTTCCAGTCGTGGTTCGGCTCATCGGTGTAGGTACGCAGGTAGAGCGAGATCTGAGGCTTACGTGTCATTGGCTGCGCCCTGCGGCCGGCGAGAGACGGGACACCCTCCGCAGGATCCACGGCGTCCGCTTGGCCATGACTGCGACGGCGCGATCCGAGCGACGCATTGAGCTTCGAGGACCAGGCGTTGGCATCGACGCCAGCTCGGCCTCAGTCGAACCCGCACGCGCACCATGGCGATTGACCGCCAACAGTTCCCAGCTGCCCGGCACACCACGTAACTCGACGCTGCCACGGTTCTCGAACCCGGTACCTGATCCGACGACGAGGTCACGCACGGTGCGGGAGACAATGATTTCGCCGGCGCCCGCGTGGCCGAGGATTCGCGCAGCGATGTGTACCGCAATTCCACCGATGTCGGCATTCATCAATTCGCACTCGCCTGTATGGATACCAATGCGAATCTCCACGCCCAGTTTCTCGGCGTCGTCTCGCAAGGCCTCGCCGCACCGGATGGCCTGGGTTGGGCCTTCAAACGTCATGAGGTGGCCGTCGCCAGTGCTTTTCACCACCGTGCCGCCGGACCGCCCCGCGGCTTCGGCGGTGATCTCGCCGAAGCGCTGCAGCACGGCACGCCATCGCTCATCCCCCGATGCCGCGGCGCGCTCGGTTGAGGCGACGATGTCGGTGAACAACACCGTGCGCAGGGCACGCTGCGATTGTGACGGCGCCGCGTGGCCGCCGGTGAGGAACTCCTCGACCTCGGTCAGAACCGTGTCGGGATCGGTCATCCAAGGTGCGTGGTCATTGCCGTCGACCTCGAGCAACCGCGCGCCGGGAATGTTGTCGGCAAGATAGCGGCCGAGCTGCACAGGAACACCGGGGTCGCCGCGGGCATGGGCAACGAGGGTCGGGACGCCGATCGTCGGCAGAATCGGCCGAACATCGATGGAAAACCCCGCCTCGAGCGTCGCTCGCGCCATTCCCGGGCTGGCGCTCATACGCTCCAACATTCCGAGCTGACGCACCGAAGGGACCGACGGGATCAGTGCCTTGAGTGCAGCGCCAGTGCCCCACGCCGAGCGGACGTTGCGGCCGAATTCCTGTGCGCGTGCGAACTGGTCGACCGACGGTGTGTACTTCTCTCCAAGCTGGCGGAGGACATTGTCGCGTATGTCGGCCGGATCGCTCTCGAGCTGCGTCCACTCGGCGCCCGAGTATGCACAGGCGCCGATGAGAACCAACGCCTGGGTTCTATGCGGTCGTGTTGCGGCGAAGGTCATTGCGGCGGGGCCGCCTTCGCTGACTCCCATGAGGGCCGCCGTTTGGAAGCCGACAGCATCCATGACGGCCTCGATCTCCTCCGCTCGATCGTCGAGTGTACGAACCTTCGGCACAGGGTCTGACAGTCCCACCCCGGCCTTGTCGAATACTGCGACGCGACAGAACGTCGCGAGCCGATCCATGAACGCCTCGTATTCGGGTAGCGTCCAGAACAGCTCGACGTGGCTGACGTAGGAACCGGCGTATAACAACTCCACAGGGCCGTCGCCGAAAACCTGATACGCCAGGCTGAGATCGCCGCATGGCGCGTACGACGTTTCCGGCACGTCTTTGAGCGTAATTGACACGTGTGCCACAGTTCGGGAGATGAGCGGAAGCGTTGCCGTTATCGGCGCGGGCCCAGGAGGCCTGGTCGCGGCGCGCTGGCTGCTGTCCCAGGGATTCGAGCCGACGATCTTCGAGCAGAGCCACATGCTGGGCGGACAATGGACCGGGCTGGACGGCATCAGCGGCGTGTGGCCGACGATGTACACCAACACCAGTCGAATTCTCACGTCGTTCAGCGACCTGGAACACGACAACGACCTCACATTCCCGTCGAACCGCGACATCCTCGCCTACCTTCACCGCTATGCCGACACGTTCGCACTGACGTCGCGCATCCGGTTCGGCACACGGGTCGACCTTCTCGGCCGCAGCGACGGCGGTTGGCTCGTCGAGCATTCGGGTATGACGGAGACGTTCGAGCGCGTGGTGGTCGCCAGCGGAAGGTTCCAATCTCCCTACGTGCCAACCGTTCTCGGGCTCGAAACGTTCACCGGCTCAGCAGGGGCGACGGCGACCTACCACTACCGCGAACCGGACGCCGTATCTCGGCAAGCGCGTTCTCGTCGCGGGCGGCGCCATCAGCGCGCTCGAAATCGCTTCTGAACTCGCCCAGCTCGGTGCCCGCGTCGTGGTGACGCAGCGTCGTCAGCGCTATGTACTGCCGAAGTTCGCGGCAGGAGTGCCCTCCGATTCCCGAAACTTCACGCGGTACGGAACGCTGGCGAACGAGACCCTCCCCCCTGCGGAAGTCGATCGGCAGCTGAAGGAGATCGTGGTCGAGGCCGGCGGCAGCCCGGAACAGTACGGTGCGCCTGCACCCGACCCGTCGCTCTTCGCCGCGGGCGTCACGCTGGCCCAGCAGTACCTGCCGCTGGTGGCCGAGGGCCGAATCACGGTGCGGCCGTGGCTGACGGCGATCGACGGACGAACGGGTGGCCTTCGCCGACGGCTCGGCCGAGGACTTCGACGGGATCCTGTTCGGCACCGGCTTCGAACTGAACCTGCCGTTTCTGAGCGACGAGATCCGGACGATCGTCGACCTCGACACCGTGCACCTGGATGCCGACCGGCTACACCTTCCACCCGGACCTTCCCGGTCTGGCGTTCGTGGGCATGTGGGACCAGTCGGGCGGATACTTTGTGCCGCTGGAACTTCAGGCCCGCTGGGTTGCCTACACCTGGGGCGGTGTGGTCGCCGGGCCGAGCGAGCGCCGAACTGCGGTCGGCGATCGAGGCCTACCGGGCACGGCGCGGGATGCCGCAGAAGACCCGTATGAACCTGGCGGCATTGGCTTTCGCGAGGGCTGCCGGAGTCGAGCCGCACCTGGAGAACTGGCCGCACCTGCGTCGCGCCCTGCTGTTCGGTCCGCTCGCGCCGAGCTGCTTCCGGCTACAGGGCCCAGATGCGCTGCCCGACGCCCCGATCCGATTCGTGCGCGATGCCGCCGCGTTCGGTGCGATCACATCCAACGAGCTGACCGACCGGGAACAGCGATACTGGACAGCCGTGGAGGCTGCGCAAGCTACGCGTTGAGTGCCCTCTCGCCGATCACCTTTCGCGCGCGCAGGTCGTCGATCGCGTCGTCCGTCAAGCCAAGACCGCGCAGCACCTCGTCGTTGTGCTGCCCGAGCGTCGGCGGCGGGAACCGATGGTGGTCGACGGGCCCCGGCGTGATGCGAAAGGGCCATCCCGGGTAGCGGTGGACGCCGGTGATCGGGTGCTCCAGTTCCTGGTAGAAACCGCGGGCGTCCAGTTGCGCGAGGTCGTACATCCGATCAGCGGTGAGTACCTGTTCGGCCGGGATACCTTGTGCAGTAAGGATATCGACCACCTCCGGCGCCGAGCGCGTGCTCGTCCAATTGGCGACTGCCTCGTCGAATGCATCGTGGTCAAGCCCGACGTCGTCGCGCACGGAAATCGCCACCCACGCACCGTCGACGGCCGTCGGGTACACGCCCTGCAAGTAACCACGCTGACGGTTGCCCTCACCGCGGCAAGACCACACCGTTCATCGAGTACTCGATCACGGGTTCGGCGACCACCGACGCCGCGACCTCGATCTGCGCGATCTCGATGAGTTGACCTTCACCGGTCCGGCGCCGGTGCTCGAGCGCCGCCAGCAGTGCCACCCCGGCGTGCACTCCCACGATCGGGTCGGCGGGCCCCTGCAGGACGCACGGCGGGCCGTCGGGGTAGCCGGTGACCGCCGCCATCCCCGATGTCCGCTCGAAGTTCAATGCCCAGCCGACGTAGTCGCGCCATGGGCCCTGTAGTCCGAACCCCGGCATGCGCACCTGAATCACGTCGGGGTTCAGCTCCACCAGCGATTCGTAATCGAGCCCGAACTGCTCGACCACCCTCGGCGAGAAGTTCTCGACGACGACGTCAGCTTCGCGGACGAGCCTGCGAGCGAGGTCACGCCCTTCGTCGGAGGTGAGATCGAGTGTGATGTCGCGCTTGTTCAGGTTGGTCGCCTGCCACATTCCGCTGCGCTCGTACCACCGGTCGCCCTCATGGGCGTATGCCCCGGAGTAGCGAAACCCGTCTGGGCGTTGGATCGATTCCACCTTGGTGATGTCGGCGCCGAACGCACCGAGGTAGCAGGTGAGGTACGCGCCCGCCCAGAATGTCGATAGGTCGAGGACTTTCACATCGTCGAACGGCATGCCTCGATCGGCGCCGGCCCTGGATCGTTCTGTCGCACCGGTTGCGGCGGGTTGGCCGAGACGGGGTGCGGCCCGAACCGGCAGGACGGGCGTCTTCGACAGCCGGAATGGGGCGCCCGGTCGACGGAACGACCAATCATCGCCCCCCGCGTCGATGAAGAACCCGCGATCGCGGTACTGCGGACATTCCAAGACGGTCGCACCGTCGTTGACAGGAGTGGCCGGAATGCGCAGCGCCTGACTGAGTTCGACGATCTCGTCGACTGTTCGCTCGAAAAGCCACGGCTGGGCCTTCTCGTAGAATTCGGCGCGCTCGGGGCCGCCAAGCATGATTGCGATCTGATGCTCGCCGTACTCGGGCAGCCCGAGCATCGCGCAGACATCGAGCCAGTGCTGCCCAGTCAGACAGTTGATGCCGAGCCAGCCGTCCGCAGCACGCACAATGCCCATCATCGGGCCCGCCTTCGTGTTGGGAGGCAGGCCGAGACTGCGCATCTTCTCGGCCAGCAGCATCGGGTAAGGGAGTGTCGACAACAACGACTCCATCACCGACACGTCGACTTCGACGACATGACTTGTGTTGGCGGACAGCGTTCTCAGTGCTGTGAGCGCACCCAACGCGGCGTAGCCACCTGCGACGTACTCGGCAGATCCTCGCCCCGGCCTGTACCGGGGGCCGGTCGGGATCGCGCAGGTTGACCCACCCCGAGGCCGCCTGCACGGTCAGCGGCGTCGCCTCGCGGTCGCGTAGCGGTCCGTGCTGACCGAACTCAGAGATACGCACGACGACGAGGCCGGGGCGCAGCGCTTCCAGTGCACGCACATCGAGCCCGAACCCGTCAAGCGTCCCGGGCGGCATTCCATCGACAAGGAGGTCAGCCGCAGCGATCAGAGAGTGCGATGCTGCTGCGTCAGCATCGAGATCGATTGTCGCCCCACGCTTCCCGGCGTTGAGGTAGGTCGAACAGTCCGGATCTGTTGGGATCCTTGACGCCGCCGGGAAACGGCCCCCAGTCACGCAGCGGGTCGCCGGTCGGCGGTTCGATCTTGGTGACCTCCGCGCCGAGGTCGGCGAGCAGCTTGGTGCAGTACGGCCCCGCGATGTCACCGGCGATCTCGACGACGCGAAGCCCTGCCAGAGCGCCCCCGTCAGCACGGGCCCGAACACCTCCTCCGCTCAGTGGATCAACACATGGTGTACACCTGTCGGACGATGCTCGTCAATCATGCTTATTGACAGGCATACCCGCGTCGAGTAGACAAATTTGTATCAGACACTTGATGTGTAAGTGTCCGACAAAGGGCGTCGAGGAGGCCGGGTTGCCCACAACGTTCCCCCTGCATTCCCCCGACTTCTTCATCGGCGATCCTTACCCCGCGTACAAGGAACTGCGGGCCACCGCGCCTGTGTGCTGGAACGACGTCACCGAGTTCTGGGCGCTGCTCAAGTACGAGGACATCCGGTATGTCTCGACCAATCCGAACACGTTCTCCTCGACGAAGGGCATCACCATCCCCGACCCGGTGATGCCGAACCCGGTGCAGGAGGGCAACCTGATCTTCACCGATCCGCCACGGCACCGTCAGCTGCGCAAGCTGATCAACACCGGATTCACCCGACGCCAGGTGGCGATCCTCGAGCCGAAGGTGCGCGAGATCGTCTACGGGATCCTCGACGACGTCACGTCCGGCTCCACCCACGAGTTCGCCGAGGAGCTCGCCGCGCCCCTGCCGACCCGGATGATCGCCGAGCTGCTCGGTGCGCCGCCCGACGACTGGGAACAGTTCCGCCGCTGGTCGGATGCGTGCACGGGGAACGCCGATCCGGAGATCGAGATGGATGCGCTCGTCGCCGTCGGCGAGCTCTTCGGATACTTTCAGCAGCTCATCGCCGCCCGGCGTGCCGAGCCGAGAAACGACATGCTGTCGGTGCTGACCACCGCTGAGGTCGACGGGGCCTCGCTGACCGATGAAGACCTGCTGAACTTCGCGTTCCTGCTTCTGGTGGCGGGTAACGAAACCACTCGCAACCTGATCGCGCTCGGCACGCTGGCCCTCATCGACCATCCGGACCAATGCCGGCAGCTCGTCGAGGACCCGTCCTTGATCCCCGCAGCGGTTGAGGAGATGCTGCGCTGGACGACGCCCGTGACGCACATGGCACGGGCCGCGACCGCCGACGTCGAGATCCGCGGGCAGCTCATCCGCGAGGGCGACGTGGTCGTCATGCTCTACGGCTCCGCCAACCGCGACGAGGAGATATTCGGCTCCGACGCCGAGGATTTCAAGATCACTCGACATCCCAACCCCCACATAGCGTTCGGCTGCGGTGAGCACTCGTGCATCGGAGCTCAGCTGGCCCGGCTCGAGGCCCGCGTCTTCTTCGAGGTGCTGCTGGGGCGCTACCCCGATCTCGAGCTTGTCGGCGGCGTCGACCGGATGAGGGCCACCATGGTGCCCGGCGTCAAGCGGATGCCCGTGCGACTCGGATCGGGGAGCTGAGCAGTGCATCTGGACTTCACGCCCGAGCAGAAGCAGTTGCGCAGCGAGATCCGCGTCCTCGCTCGAGGCGGTGATGACGCCCGAAGCGCATCGCCGCCGTCGCCGGGCGCATGGAGGGTGGCGACGTGGTCAAGGAGTGCGTGCGAGCGCTCGGTGCCGCTGATCTGCTCGGCGTCGGCTGGCCGAAAGAATATGGCGGACGGGGGTTTCACCGCTCTCGAACAGTTCATCTTCTTCGAAGAGGCACAACGGCTGAACACCCCCATTCCGCTGGTCACCCTCAACACCGTCGGGCCGACGCTGGCGCACTGCGGCACCGAGGAGCAGAAGCAGAAGTTTCTTCCTTCGATTCTGAACGGCACCGTCGAGTTCGCGATCGGCTACTCCGAACCGTCGGCGGGCAGCGATCTCGCGTCGCTGCGCACCACCGCGGTGCGCGACGGCGACGACTACGTCATCAACGGCCAGAAGATGTTCACCAGCGGTGCGGCGTACGCCGATTACGTCTGGCTCGCGGCGCGCACCGATCCACGAGTCAAGAAGCACAAGGGCATCTCGATTTTCATCGTGCCGAGCTCGCTCGCCCGGATTCTCCTGGAAGCCGCTGCACACCATGCCGGGCGTCGTCCACGTTCTACACGTTCTACGACGACGTGCGGGTGCCCGCGACATCGATCGTCGGCGGGCGAGAACGAAGGCTGGCAGCTGATCACCGACGCAGCTGAACTTCGAGCGCGCCGCGCTGGGCAACATGGGTGCGCTCGAGCCGCTGTTCGAGAAGACGTTGCGACTGGGCGCAGACCACCGAACTCGACGGCGGCCGCGTCATCGACCAGCCATGGGTGCAGCAGGCGCTGGCCCGAGTCGAGGCCCAGGTCGCCGCGTACAAGATCATGAACCTGCGCGTCAACGCGGCGATGACCAAGGGCGCGCTCGGGATGGGCGAGGCGTCGGCGGTCAAGGTCTTCGGCACCGAGCTGACCCAACAGGTGGCCCGCGAACTGCTCGAGGTGCTGGATCGGGGTGGCACCCGCAAAGGCGAAGACGCACCGTTGCGCGGCGCCCTCGAATCGGCCTATCGGATCGCGGTCATCAATACCTTCGGCGGCGGCGCCAACGAGCTTCAGCGCGACATCATCGCGATGGCAGGGCTTTTCATGCCACGCGCGCCACGTGACCTGCGGGCTTCACAGAATGGGGATGCCTAGTGACAGAGACGTCGGACAAGACCGAATTTCGCAAGAAGCTCGACGCGCTCATCGGGCAGCCGACCGGTGGATCGGGAAAGCCGACCGTAGCACCGGATCCGGTGAACCAGCCGATGATTCGGCACTGGGCGTATGCGCTTTCCGACATGAATCCGGTCTATCTCGATCCCGAGTTCGCCGAGAAGTCGAGGTTCGGCGGCATCGTCTCTCCGCCGGTGATGTTGCAGGCATGGACGATGCCCGCACCCAAGATCGAAGGGATTGCCGAGCGGGGTGGGGTGCCGATCGAGATCGGCCGCAATCCCGCGTCGTTCATCGAGGAGGCCGGATACACCGGCATCGTGGCCACCAACTCCGAATTCGAGATCGGGCGCTATCCGCGTCTCGGCGACGAGATCTCGGTGACGCAGGAATTCGAGAGCATCTCCGACGAGAAGAAGACCTCGCTGGGCACAGGCTATTTCGTCACCTGGTTATCGACGTATACCGACCAGCACGGCGAAGTCCTCGGCCGGCAACGGTTCCGCGTGTTCCGATTCAAGGCCAACGGCTGATGGCGACGAGACTGGCGCCGACGGTCAGCCCGGACAGCGCGTTCTTCTGGAATGGGTGCCGCGAGAACAAGCTGCTGATCCAGCGATGCACCGAGTGTCAGGCGCTACGCCAGCCGGCACGGCCCATGTGCCCGACCTGTAATTCGCTCGACTGGGACACCGTCGAGTCCACCGGTCGCGGCACCGTATACAGCTACGTGATGCCGCAACACCCTCCGATGCCGTTGATGGAGTACCCGTACATCGTCGCCCTGGTCGAACTCGAAGAAGGAGTGCGGTTGGTGTCGAATCTGCGCGAAATCGCACCGGCCGACGTCGAAGTCGGCATGCCCGTCGAGGTCTTCTACGAGACGTTCGACACCATCGACGGGAAAGACGTCGTGCTGCACCAGTTCCGACCGGCTCGATAGACCACGCATATGGACTTCACCTTCACCGAAGATCAGGAGACGATCGCCAAGGTCGCGCGTCAGCTCTTCGAGCACCGCGCCACACCCGAGCGGCTCACCGAGCTCGAAGGCGGCGACGTGCGCTACGACGCCGCGCTGTGGCGCGAGCTGGCGACCGCCGACCTGCTCGGAATATCGCTGCCCGAGAGAGTCGGCGGCAGCGGGCAGGGCTTCGTCGAGCTGGCACTGCTGCTCGCGGAGGTGGGCTGGAGTGTCGCGCCGGTGCCGGTCTACGCCACCCTCCTGCTGGGCGCCGACACCATCGCTCGCTGCGGCGACGAGGCTCATCGCGAGCGGTATCTGCCCGCCGTCATCGACGGATCATGTGTACTCACTGCGGGATTGGCCGAACCGGGACGTTCCGACCCGACCCGACCCGCGACCACGGCGCGTCGCGACGGCGACGGGTGGCGCCTCGACGGCGTCAAAGAGCTGGTCCCCGCGGCACAGCTCGCAGGCACCATCCTCATTCCCGCCTCGCTCGACGACGGCGAGATCGGCGTCTTCCTGCTCGATGCGGATGCCGCCGGAGTCGACATTCAGCCGGTCGTCACGACCAACGGCGAACCGCACGCCGACGTCATCCTCGACGGTGCCGCCGCAACCGATCGACTTCCCGGCGACGGCCGTGAGATCCTCGAATCGCTCTATGCGCGTGCACTTGTCGGGCTGTGCGCGATCCAACTCGGCGTGAGCGAGCGCGCACTCCGCATGGCCGCGTCCTACACCACCGAACGCGAACAGTTCGGCAGGCCGATCGGCAGCTTCCAGGCCGTGCAACAACGGATGGCCGACGCCTTCATCGACGTCGAGGCCATCCGGTGGACCATGTGGCAGGCCGCGTGGCACCTTGAGCAGGGTGGGCCGCCGGGGCGCCAGGCCGCTATCGCGAAATTCTGGGCAGCTGAGGCGGGCTCGCGCGTCGCGGCGACCGCCCAGCAGGTGCACGGAGGCATCGGCATCGACACGACCTATCCCCTGTTCCGCTACTTCCTGTGGGCCAAGCACAACGAGCTGACGCTCGGCTCGGCCTCGACGCAGCTGGCGCGCCTCGGCGCTTCCTACGTAGAAGGAGTCGCATGACCACCACGAAGTTCCGCACCACCACACTGCGACTGGCGCGACATCAACGTCGGCGACGAGGTGTCTCCCCTCGAGATCCCGGTCACCGCAACGGTTATCGTCGCGGGAGCCATCGCGTCGCGCGACTTCATGCCGGTGCACCACGATCCGGAGTTCGCGAAGAAGCAGGGCTCGCCCAACATGTTCATGAACATCCTCACCACCAACGGGCTGTGCGTGCGGTTCCTGACCGACTGGGCCGGTCCAGAAGCGATGGTCAAGCGGTTGGCGATCCGGCTGGGTGTGCCCGCGTTCCCCAACGATCCGCTGCGGTTCACCGGCACCGTCACCGGTAAGTCCGCCGGCGCCGACGGCGAGGGGCTCATCGAGGTCGAGTTCCGGGGTAGCAACAGTCTCGGGGACCACGTGTCGGGGACGGCGACCGTCAGCCTGCTCGAGGACAGGGTTTCATGAGCTCACTCTCGGGCCAGACCGCCATCGCGGGCATCGGCCAGACCGAGTTCTCGAAGGAGTCCGGCCGGAGCGAACTTCAACTCGCCTGCGAGGCAGTCAAAGCCGCGATAGACGACGCCGGACTGAAACCGGGCGACATCGACGGCATGGTCACCTTCACGATGGACTCGAGCGACGAGATCGAGATCGCGCGAAACGTCGGCATCGGCGGCCTGACGTTCTTCAGCCGGGTGCACCACGGCGGCGGGGCTGCGGCGGGCACGGTGGTGCAGGCCGCGATGGCGGTCGCGACGGGCACAGCCGACGCCGTCGTGTGCTACCGCGCATTCAACGAGCGCTCCGGGTTCCGGTTCGGCGGTTCGAGGGCGCGACCGACCGGCAAGACACCCTTGTTCATGGCCAACTACGCGCCGTTCGGGCTGTTGACACCGGCGGCGTGGGTCGCGCTGCACGCCCAGCGGTACATGTCGACCTATGGTGTGACGAACGAGGATTTCGGCAGGATCTCCGTCGTCGACCGCGCGCATGCGGCACGCAATCCCGACGCGTGGTTCTACGAACGGCCGATCACGCTGGAGGATCATCAGAACTCGCGGTGGGTCATCGAACCCGTGCTGCGCCTGCTCGACTGCTGCCAGGAAAGCGACGGCGGCGTCGCGATCGTCGTCACCAGCGCCGAGCGCGCGCGCGACCTTCGCTCGGCCTCCCGCGGTCATCGCCGCCGCGGTGCAGGGCGCGGCCGCCGAGGGCGAGATGATGACGAGCTACTACCGCGACGACATCACGGGCCTGCCGGAAATGGGCGTGGTCGCCGAAAAGCTCTGGCGTGATTCGGAACTCAAGCCCACCGACATCCAGACCGCATTCCTCTATGACCACTTCACCCCGTTCGTGTTCGCACAGTTGGAGGAGCTCGGCTTCTGCGGTCGCGGTGAGGCCAAGGACTTCGCGACGATCGAAAGGCTTTCCCTCGGTGGGGAACTGCCGATCAATACGAACGGCGGTCTGCTCGGCGAAGCGTACATCCACGGCATGAACGGCATCACCGAGGGAGTTCGACAGGTGCGTGGCACCTCCTACAACCAGGTCGACAACGCGGAGCACGTGCTGGTCACATCCGGAACCGGTGTGCCGACGAGCGCACTGATCCTCGCGACGGACTGACACCGCCGCCATGACTTCACCGTCGACCGCGACCGATACCCGCCAGCTCATCATCGAGTCCGCTTTCGACTGCTTCCGTCGACACGGCCTGGACAAGACGACCGTCGTCGACATCGCGCGGGCCGCGGACGTCTCACGTAGCACGGTGTACGAGTACTTCCGCGACAAGGCCGAGATCGTCGAGGCCTGCGCGGAGGGCGCTTCGCAGAAGTTCTACCGCGAGATGGCCACGGCGATGCGCAAAGGCGAGACCTTCGAGGACCAACTGGTTCTCGCGGGAGTTTTCGTGACCAGAGCACGGCGGTTCATCGAGCCGGAGGACTACTTCGACGAAGACGAGGTGAGCCTGCTGCTCACCAAGAATGCCGCGGTGCTCCTGCGGGAGTGCGGCGAGTTCCTGGCGCCGTATCTCGCCGCGGCAAAACTCACGGGCGAGGTGCGCAAGGATCTCGATGTTGCGGCCGCGGGTGAGTGGTTCGCGCGCATGCTGTTCTCGTTGTTCAGCACGCCCTCAGCGACTTTGGACATGGACAACGCACGGGTAGTCGCCGATTTCGTGCGTAGCCATGTGGTCCGAGGATTCGCTAACGAACGCCCCGGCCGCGCGCGCTGAGACTTTCCCTCGCGAGCAGACGCAAAAGTACCCCAAAGCCCGGGGCTAAGGGTACTTTTGCGTCTGCTCGCGAAAGAAAAGTGAGGCCGCGATGAGGCCGCACCGGCCGCCGCAGGACAGGCGCGAGCTGGGGACGACCCACGATCGTAGCTTTATCACTATAGCTATGTAGTTTTGTGGATAGGTCAGAGCGCACTTCCCGAGCTCCGGCCGCGGTTCCTCGACCGATGAGCGGTGAACAGGCTGTCCCCTAACAAGTCTCAAGGCAACTCGCGGGCGGGTGTCCCGACCAGGGAAAATCCTGTCATTCGCGACTTTGCATAGGGTTCCTGATATATATATTATATATATTTACATTGCTTCCCTATATAGGTAGGCTTTGTAAAGCAAGGGAATGCACACACAGAGTCGGCGCCGCCACATCTGGCGATCGGCTCTGTGGCCAACGTGCTCGTAGGAAGACCGTCTATACCGGTGTGGCACAACATATTTCACGTATAGGTCGGAAATACCTCGCCTCGGGACAACGTTACAAACGACGAACGATCCGTCGAAGGAGTGATCGCAATGAGTAGAATTGTTCCGCAGGTCTGCGGCGTTGCAGGCGTCTGCGCCGTCATCGCTGCTGGGCTTCTTGGTGCGGTGGGGACGTCGGAAAACCCGCGCTTGAGTGGCAGTTCTGGGCCGGCGAACGTCGGCAGTACCGAGACGGTGACAACACCGCCTGCGGCGCCCGCAACGTCTGTCGCGGTTCCGATCATCAAAGGTCCAGCGCCGCTTCCTCCGGAAGAGCAGGGCTTGCCCGGCTAGCCGAATTCTGCGCCGCGGCCGATCTGATAGTCGGCCACGCAGGCTGACGGTGTCCAAGAACAAGCGGCAACACGAGCTGGCGCCCATGGTGCGGGCGCGCGCCAACAACTTCACGTGTGCAAGCAGTACATCCTTGGCGGCCTCGGCATCGGCGCCATGCCGACCCAGATCATCTGCACCACCGAGCTGCGCGACGGCAGCCTCGTGCCGGTCCTGCCGGAGTGGAAACTCGAACCGCTCGAGGTGCACATGATCTACCCCTTCGAGCTGTCCTACTCCACGCTCATCAGTGCGTTCTATGAGGCGGCGCGCGAGATCATCGTCGAGAACATCGCGCGCGCCTGACGGATTTCCACTTGAAAACCTGCGCTCAGCGCTCGAAATCACGCCGAAATCGCAAAAGAATCGCCAACCCCGTCATGATCTCCCAGACGATGATCGAGTACACCGAACCGCGTTCCACCGCGCCGGCGGGAAGCCGAGATCCGTTCGCGCCGTCGATGATCAGCGCGAGAAGACACGCGATCCCGACGACGCCGATGCGACACTCGCGAAGCGATAACTTCGTGATGCGCCCGATCGGCCACTGCCGAGTCCGGCGATGATCACCGCGATGTTGCCGCCGACTATCGCCATTCCGGCGCCGATCGCGTGCCAGTGTGATGCACCACCGGCCGTCCACCGCGCCGCTTCTGAAGGTGCCGACCAAGATGTTGCCGATCGCGTTCGCGGCCGCCGCAAACACGAAACTCCAGCCAGCCAAACCCAGAGTCGGGCACGAGCGCGAGATGATGATGGCGCCCACCAGAAACAATGAGCCGTGCAGCATGAACGCCCCGATGTTCATCACCGCAGAGATGCCGAGATCGCTGATGTAATCGGCGATATAGCTGTAGCCGGGGAAGCTCGCGGCGGCGATCGCCTCACTGACCAAGTAGACAGCCGCGCCGACGAGCCAGACCGCAGCGGCTGCGCGCGCGCCTAACCGACCCACGATCCCTTTCGCATCACGCCCGCCACGGCAAGGTCTGCGTCGAGCACAACGAGATCCGCCGCCGCGCCTACTTCAAGCTCCGCGGATGGAAAGCCCAGCGCCCGTGCGGGATTGACCGAAGCCTGCCGAACCGCGGCCATCAGCGCGTCGTCGCGCGGTAATCCGCCGTGCTGCACGGCGAACCGCAACTGGTGGTCCATCGTCGCGGTGCTGCCCGCGATGGTCTCCGCACCCGCGACCCGCGCCACCCCGCCAACGACATCGACGGCCAGCGGCCCAAGCCAGTAGCGGCCGTCGGACATGCCCGCCGCCGCCATCGAGTCGGTCACCAACGACACCCGGTCCGGCCCAGCGCTGCGGCAGACGTGTCGATACAGGGCCGGGTCGACGTGCACGCCGTCGGTGATCAGTTCCACTGTCACCCTTGGGTCTTCGAGCAACGCGATGACCGGACCCGGTTCGCGGGTGTTGATCGGGCGCATCGCGTTGAACAGGTGTGTGCCGACCGTCGCGCCCGCATCGATCGCGGCTCGGGTCTGGTCATACGTCGCCTCGGTGTGGCCGACGGCGGCCACCACGCCGGCATCGACGATCTGCCGGATCGCCGCCAGCGCGCCGTCGCGTTCGGGCGCGATGGTGACCATCCGGATGGCTCCGCCGCCCGCTTCGCAGAACGCGGTCGATCTCGGCCGGGTCGGGATCGCGCATCAGGGCCGGCTGGTGCGCGCCGCACCGCAGCGTGGAGAGCCACGGCCCCTCCAGATGGATTCCGTCGAGCAGGCCGGAGCGAACGTCGTCGGCCAATGCCGCGACCTGACGCAGCAGGTCGTCGGGCCCGGCGGTGACCAGGGACGCGACGAGTGTGGTGGTGCCGTGCCTGCGGTGAAACGCGACAGCGGTGGCCGTGTCGCCGTGTTCAGCAGACGAGAAGTTCGCCCCTCCCCCGCCGTGCAGATGGGTGTCGACGAAGCCGGGCGTTATCGTCGCGCCACCAAGATCGCGATCCGCGGGTCGAGGCGCGGGCCCGGCGCCCAACGCGGACACAGCATCGTCGGAAACCTCAATCCATGCGGGCCGCAACAATTCTCGACCGGTCAGCAGGGTGTCGGCGGTCATCAGCATGGCGCCGGCTCAGATGCCCTGCCATTTCGGCTTCGAGTGATAGGTCTCGCGGTAGTAGTCCACGAGCTGAAGCCGACGGGCGGCGGCGTCGTCGAGCAGCACCGTGACATGCGGGTGGTGCTGCAGGATCGTCGCGGGCCATAGAGCGCTCACCGCGCCCTCGACGAGATGGTGCACGGCTTCGGCCTTGCTCCGGCCGGTGGCCACCAGGATCACGTGCCGGGCGGCCATGATCGTCGCCAGGCCCTGGGTCAGGCAGTGGGTGGGCACGGCGTCCAGGTCACCGTCGAAGAAGCGGGCGTTGTCGATCCGGGTCTGCCTGGTCAGCGTCTTGATCCGGGTACGAGACGCCAGCGAGGAGCCCGGCTCGTTGAACGCGATGTGCCCGTCGGTGCCGATCCCGAGGATCTGCAGATCGACACCGCCAGCGGCCTGTATCGCGTCCTCGTATGCCGCGCATGCGGCCGGGATGTCGGAGGCGAGGCCGTCGGGTCCCTCGACGGCGCCAGGGGCGAAGTCCACCCGGGACACGAACACCTTCTCGATGACGGTCCGATACCGCTCGGGATGGTCCGCGGGCAGGCCGACGTACTCGTCGAGGGTGAATCCGCGTGCCTGCCGGAACGAGATCGCCCCTGCGTCGCACCGAGCCGCCAGCTCGTCGTAGATCGCCAGCGGCGACGATCCCGTGGCCAGCCCGAGCACCGCGGCGGGTTTCCGGCCGAGAAGTGACGCGATGGCGTCGGCGGCGACGCCACCAATCTCCTTGGCATCGGCCAGGATGACGACTTCCATTTACTTTGTCGCGGTGAAAAGTTCTGCGCCGGAAGCGATATCCGCGCCCGCAGTCACCGCCTCCGACGGAACGACGTTGTCGGATTCCCGTTCGTCCATGACCACAACCGGGACAATCGGATTGAGCCCCTTGGCTTCGATGGCGGGGACGTCGTAGGTGATGATCAGCTGTCCCGCCTCGACGTCGTCGCCCTGGGTGGCGTGCGTGGTGAAGCCCTCGCCCTTCAGCGCGACGGTGTCCAGTCCGAGGTGGACCAGAACGCCGACGTTGTCCGGGGTCATCACGATGTAGGCGTGCGGCATCAGCTTCAATAGCTTGCCGCTGACCGGGGCGACGGCGTCGACGACCCCGCGCGGGGGGTCGACCGCTGCCCCGTAGCCCACCATGCCTTGGGAGAACACCGGGTCGGGAACGTCCTCGAGCCGAACTGCGCGCCCCGCGACCGGGGCCTAGGACCTGTGTCTTGCTCACCCACCAAACAATACGAGTGTGCCCGCAACCCGGTCTCAAGTTCACCCGTTCTGGTCTAGGCTTCCGCTCAGCTTCTCCCGGCTTTGGCGTGTGCAGCACAGAAGGGTGACCGACTAATGAGTGACGCGGCGAATCCCCAAGCGGTCCAGCAAAAGTCAGGCCTGCGGATCCCCGGGTTTGCGCAGTTGCAGCGACTCGGCAAGAGCCTCATGCTCCCGATTGCGGTACTGCCGGCAGCGGGCATCCTTCTTCGGCTGGGCCAACCCGACGTGCTCGGCGGCATCAAGGCTCCTGTGATCGGGCCGTTCTTCCAGGCTATGAGCGCGGCAGGCGGCGCCATCTTCGACAATCTTGCGCTGCTGTTCGCCGTTGGCGTCGCGATCGGATTCGCCAAGAAGGCCGACGGGTCTACGGCGCTCGCGGCCGTGGTGGGCTACCTAGTGGTGCAGGCGGTCTTCAAGACCATGTCGCCGATCGTGCTCGAAGGCGAGGTGGACAAGAACGGCGACCAGGCCCTGATCAACTACAGCGTGCTCGCCGGCATTTTCGTCGGCCTGCTCACCGCGTGGCTGTTCGACCGATATCACGCCATTCAATTGCCCTCGTACCTCGGATTCTTCGGCGGCAGGCGGTTCGTCCCGATCGTGGTGTCGGTGGCGTGCCTGTTCCTCGGGTTCGCGATGAGCTACTTCTATCCGATCTTCGATGCCGGACTGACCGGCCTCGGCAAGTTCATCGGCGGATCGGGTGCGCTTGGGGCGTTCGTCTACGGGTTCGCGAACCGGATGCTGATCCCGCTCGGGCTGCACCACATCCCGAACTCCTACATCTGGTTCCTCTACGGCGACTATCAACCCCCGGAGGGCGGAAAGGTTGTCACCGGCGAACTCACCCGGTTCTACGCGGGCGACCCATCCGCCGGGCTCCTGACGTCCGGGTTCTACCCGATCCTGATGTTCGGCCTGCCCGCTGCGGCGCTGGCCATGATCCACGTCGCGAACAAGAAGCAGCGCAAGGTCGCGGTCGGCATCCTGTCGGCGGCGGCGCTGACCGCGTTCCTGACCGGCATCACCGAGCCACTCGAGTTCGCGTTCATGTTCGTCGCGTTCCCGCTGTACGTCATCCACGCGCGTGCTGACGGGGCTGTCCCTGGCGATCGCCTACCTGCTCGACATCCACCTGGGCTTCTCGTTCTCCGCGGGTTTGATCGACCTCATTCTGTGGGGTGGCGCGCCTGCGGCGAAGAACATCTGGCTGCTCATCGGCATGGGCGTCGTGTTCTTCGCCATCTACTACTTCCTGTTCCGGTTCGCGATCACGCGGTGGAACATGCGCACTCCCGGGCGGGAGCCGGAGGATGAATTCGAGGCCGAAGAGGAAGCGAACCTCGGTGAGGGCACCGGATCGGCGCACCGCGGTGACGACCGGTGGAGGCGGTGTCGGCCACCGCGACCGTAGCCGCACCGGTCGCGGCCGACAGCAAGGCCGAGCAGGTGATCGCGGCCTTCGGCGGCCGGGAGAACCTCGTCAACGTCGACGCCTGCATCACTCGTCTTCGCATGGAGGTCGCCGACAAGGACAAGGTCGATCAGGCCCGGCTGAAGAGCCCTCGGGGCCGCCGGTGTCATCGAGGTCGGCAACAGCGTTCAGGCGGTGTTCGGCACCGATGCCGAGGCGCTGAAGAACGACATCAACGACATTCTCTAGAACGCACAGCAAACTTGCAGAATCGCCAATAGAATCGCCGCTGTGCAGGAGGCCGTGGCACGGACGAATGCGCTTGCCGCACGGGATCGGCTTGCGCAGATGGCCTCACGAATGGTCGACGACGCCGGCCGCCCCCACGACAGCCGTTGGTGGTTCACCAACGCTATGTCCGGACGACGGAGGGCGCGATCGAGGAGGCCGACGCGGCAGCTTCTCGGATCCGATCTTCATCTTTCGGCTGATCACCTACTTCGAAAAACTCTACGTCGACAACGTGCTCGCCGCCGACGAGCACCGGCGGGTCGAACCGCATTGGCAGCGCGCCTTCGACATCGCTGCAGGCGCAGAATCCAAGCGCCGAATACTCGCACGGATGCGCAACCGGGACGCGATCTCGCACGGCCTGCAGGAGGTCGTCGCGAGCGTGACGGCGTCGAGTCGTGCGCACATCCGCTTCGACCTGCCGCGGGCGATGACCTGGGTCGCACTGCACCCGCTCGGCTTCTCCAACGACGGCGAGATCGGTTCACATCTCCGACTTCATGGCGATGGCCGCGGTGTTCGAGCAGGCGACTTCCGCGGCCAACCTCGATGTTGCCCGCCATACCCGGCTGCCGGTCCAGTTCATGCCCGCGCGCCTGCGGGAGTGGGGCATGCGCTTCGTGTTCCGAGCCGACCTCATCCACGAGCGCGCCTATGCATGGCAGTGCGCAGAGTCGCTGGTCGCGACCGGCGGCGCCGGAGCCAATCCATATACCGAAGCCGAGCCGGGGCGCCTCGACGGCGATGTCACCGCAGGCGAACGACCCGACCCGTTCACACATCTCGATCCGACGCTGCGACCCACGATGGACGGGCTGCATCGCGCGCCTGCCGACACCGGCTCGCGTTACTCGGCGGCAATGCCCGACGCGCTGTCCACTGTCGAACGGGTCCGCGCTCTGCAGGAACTCTGCCACGGGTACACGAGCCCCGGTAACGAGAAGGCGATCGTCGCGATGCTGGCCGCGTCGGCGCGGCTGGGCGACCTTGTCACCGTCGTCAACGGTGTCGGCGCCTGGGAACTGTCCGCCAACCTGCACGGCCGCAAGAAACGGGCCCTGCGTTCGTTGTTGCGCACCTACTACTACCCCGACGTGCAACCGTCGATCGCGGTGACGCTGATGCGGCGGGCGGTCCGCTTCGCGCACCTCCCCTGGGAGGAGACGATGTTGGCCGATCTGCTTTGCGGCCGTTCCGATGGCGCGAATCTGCTGGCGGCCGTGGGTGGAGACGAGCAGTCCGGGTGGCGGCGCGTCGAGGTCAATCTGGGCCACGGCGCACGTTCGCGGGTACTGGCGGCCAACCCGAATCTGGCCTGAGCGCGGGTCAGAGGACCGCGAAGAGCTCCAGCTGGATGTTGTCGGGATCACGGAAAACCACTGTCGCAAAAGGGAATGGCTCATTTCCGGTTCGGATACCGGAGTGCTCGATGCCCAGCCCGTCGAGCCACGAGGTCCACGCCTCCAACTCCTCGCGACCGGTTATGTTGAAGCCCACGTGGTCCATCCCGGTCTGGGCCTCGTCGAACGGCGCACCGTTGTTGCCGGTGTTGGTGTGCAGCCCGATCACCAGGCCCGAACGTGGCTCGAGGAGCAACAAGCCGTAGCCGGTGTTCTCTCGTTCGTAGTGGGGAAACGTCATCGGCACGCGCTGCGCGCGAAACACCCGCTGATACCAGGCCGCGCTGGATTCGATGTCGCGGACGGTCACGGAGAAATGATGGATCCCAGAAATCGCTGGGGCGGTTCCCTCTGCCACGTGCAAGATGGTGCCATGAGCAATGACTCATCCGCTGCAATCCGGCAAGAGCGCCGCGACTGGATGGCCAAACACCGCGACATCTACCTGCAATCGGGTGGCACAAAGGGCCACGTCGAAGATCTCACCGACATCGGCGGCCACGTGTTCACCACCCACTGCCTGATCAGGGTGCGGGGCCGCAAGTCCGGAAAGACCTACATCAAGCCGCTCATCTACGGCGACATCGGAGGCGAAATCGTCATCGTCGCCTCAAAGGGCGGCGCCGACCAGCATCCCGAGTGGTACCTGAACCTGCGCGCCGGCGAAACACGTCGACGTCCAGATCGCCACGCAGGCCTTCCGTGCGACCTGGCGGGAGCCCCGAGACGTTGAGCGTCACAAGGTCTGGGACTTCATGGCCAGTGTCTACCCGCCGTACATCACCTATCAGAGGGCGACGGCGCGACACATTCCGGTGATCATGATGACGCCCGTCAAAACCATAGACGTCTTCCAGGAATCCGACCTTCAGTCCTCGTAGACAAGCTCGACGCGGGGAGTCTCGCCTCCGGGACAAGTTCCGGATACCAGGAACCCGGTGTACGACGTGAAGAACCGACCGCCGCGTCAGCGGTTCGCAACTCGCGCATCCAGCGGTCGGCGTCGTCGCGGCTGATGGTTCCTGCGGTCACCAGGCCCTCGGCCGTCGCGAAGAAGCTGAAGATGCGGTCGGCGACGCTGAGGTCACTCGAAACGAGCGTCTTCGGATGCGTCTCGACGTCCTCCAGGCCGGCGTCGAGAAACAGCGCGACCAGTCGGCGGCCGATCCAGCCCGACGGAAAGCGGTCGCACCAGGTGTTGAGAATCGAGCGTGTGAGCGCCCGATTCGGCGAGTCGATCGTCAATGTCTCCCAGTCGTTGTCGAACGCGACCAGGACTCCGCCGGGCCGAAGGACCCGAACCATGTCGCGAATCGCCGCCGCGGGGTCGGCGATGTGCTGAAGAACCCGGTCGATACGGCAGCCGTCGAAAGTCGCATCGCCGTACGGCAATTGAGCCGCATCGGCGACATCGAACGACAGGCCTGCGATATCTCCGTGGCGCTTTCGGGCCGCGTCGACCATCGCTTGGCTGCCGTCTACGGCCACCACCGAACCACCGGGTGCGACGCGCCCCGCCAGCGCCGCGGCGTCGTCGCCGAGTCCGCACCCGACCTCCAGGATCCTGCTGCCTGGCGTGGCGGCGAGCAGGTCATAGCTTCCGCGTTTGCACTCGGCGAAAAACGGGAGCGAGTCGATGAGCGTCAGGCAACTGGCGAACACCTCGAAATCCGAAGCGGCATCGACGCTCTGGAATCCCGCGGCAAGGTCATCGGCCATCGATCTCCCCTAACCCGTGCACCACGTCGGCCGTGGCCGGGTACAGCGCGCGCCAGGTCCGGTAGAGGTCATCGTAACGCGCACGGTCGGCAGGTTCGGGCGTGATCTCCGAGGCGATCTTCGCCCAATCGGTTTCGGGCGGCACCAGACCGACACCGATCGCGGCCAGCAGCGCGTCGCCGTAGCTGGCGCCGATCACCTGCTCCGGGACGAGCTGCGGACGACCGGTGACATCGGTCAGGATCTGAGGCCACAACAAATCGTTCAGGCCGCCGCCGACCGCCACCGTTCGGGTGGCCTCCTGAGCACCGTCGAAGTGCTCCAGAATCTGCCTGATGCCGAACGAAATGCCTTCGTAGGCAGCGCGAAACAGATGTCCCCGGCCGTGCCGGAGGGTGAGTCCGGCGAAGACTCCCCGCGCGTCCGGATCGAAGATGGGGGTGCGCTCGCCTGCGAAGTACGGCAACACGGCCAGCCCATCGCTGCCGGGCGGGACGGCGCGGGCCTCGGCCATCAGGGTCTCGAAGGACGCACCTCCGGTCACCGACTGCAACCAGCCGATGAGGCTGCCCGCGGTCGACGTGCCCGCTGCCAGCGCGAGAGTGCTGCGCTCCACCCCTGCCGTCGTCCACAGCACAGGATCGCTGAAGTAGGCGTCGATGACCTGGACAAGGAACATCGTCGAGCCGTACATCAGCATCCGGTCACCCGGTTTCCGGACGCCGACCGAGAAGGCCTCGGCATAGGCATCCACGGTGCCCGCAACCACCGGTGTTCCCGTGGGTATCCCGGTGGCCGCGGCGGCCGCCTCCCCCACGGTGCCGACGACCTCGCTGGGCCAGACCAACCGGGGCATCCGAAGATGTCCGCAAATCCGCTGCGCCCATTGCGCATTCCAGTCGAAGCGCCGAGTGGCGTAGAGCGGGTCGCACTGGCTTGCCGTGTGGTGATCCATCACGTACTCACCGGTGAGCTTCGCCGAGATGAAGGAGTTCGACCCGTACCAATGCGTCGCCTCGGTGAACACCTCGGGCTCGTTGCGCCGAACCCATTCCAGCTTGGGTCCCACGGCCTGGCTCGACAGCACCGTACCCGCCTGCTCGAGGATGGCATCGGCGCCCAATTCCGCTGTCAGCAGTTCGATCTCGGCCGACGCCCGAGCGTCGATGCCGTACAGGATGGCGGGGCGCAGCGGCTTCATCGTGTCATCGCACAGCACGAGGCATGGGCCGACGCCGCTGACGCACATGGCGGCCACTCTCGAGCCGGACGGCACCTGCGAGGTCAGCTTTCTGCTGATGTCACAGACTTCGCGCCACCACATCGTCTCGGCGTCGACCTCGGCCCACCCCGGGCGAGGCAATTGGATCGAATGGGGAATCTTCTCCGTAGCCAGGGCTGCACCGGACGCGTCGACGAGAACGCCCTTTGTGCTTCCTGTGCCCATGTCGATTCCGAGCAGCAACTCCACGACGCCAACCATAGGTGTGGGCGAACAGAGCTGGTGGTCGCTCGGGGAAATGGCATGTGACGCGGTTCGCCGCCAACGAAGGGCTAATTGCATCCGCCGGCGTTGACCCACCGGCCGTTGTAGCTGACGCACCCGGTGACGTTCGGCGGCGGCGGCGGGTCGTACGGCATGGGAGCGTAGTAGGCCGGCGGCGGAACATAAGGTGCGACTGCGTCAGCGATGCTGGCGCACCCACCTACCGAAACGCGCCGGCCGACGCTGGCACACACGTCGGCGTTGGCGACCCCGGGCGTGTGAATTAGGACGATCGTCCCGGGGATCGCGGCGAACGCCAAGACGGTCGCCACCGCAGCGGTATATGTCCTTGTCCAAAGACTCATGCTGGTCCTCTCCTCACCCGTCTTGGCGGTATGCATATGACTTGTTCATATTGCCGAATCCATCGGCGCGCTAGCGCAACTCGACTACGCGGGCGCGCCAGTAAACGGTCAGGGCGGACTCAGCGGCACGACTGGTACCGGTGCAGGGGCATCACAGCGATTTCTCAAGTCGGTCAGGGGTTGGCGAATCCCGGTGATCTCGGACTCGACCTGGGGATGGGCGTCCATGTAGTTCTGGACGTTGTCGCGAAGCTCCTCGTTCGGCAGTCCGCGCAGGCTGGTGAAGAAGTTGTTCACGTCCGGGTGGGTGAACAGATAGCCGGCCATCGCCGTCCCGACGCTGCCCGACACCTGGGCCAGGTCGCCGGCCGAGCACCCGGGTGGAGCGGGCGGAGGCAGCGGTTCAGCAGACGCCGACAAGGCGCCGCCGAACAGCATCGCACCGGCCAGCGCCCCGGTGCCCATAACTCCCACCAGTGTGCGCCGCATGGTAGGGCCTGACAGCAACATGCGTTGGCTCCTTCATCCTGCGTTGGGACGACTGTCGTCCACGCAACCACATCGGAGTAAGACATTGTCGCGAATGACAATTTCGGCAGCAGATCCTCTAAGGTGCCGGATCGGTGAGATAGTGCGTCAGAACGGGTTTGAGCCAGGCGGCGAGCGCCTTGTCGTCCATGGCGACGAGCGGCGGGATCCCGATGATGTAGCGCGCGACGGCGATACCGAGCAGCTGGGCACCGATGAGAGCGGCCCGCTCGGCAGGCCGGTCGATCGCCACGTCAGCCAGCGCGGGCGCGACCTGCCTGGTGAAGACGTCGAGCAGCGCGTCGGCCGCCGGTTGGCTCGATGCCGCGGCACGCAGCAGCGGCAGGAACGGCCCGTCGGGTCCCCACACTTCGACGAAGAGCGGCAGCATGACGTCGGCGACGTCCTCCGGCGCGACACCGGACAGATCCGGAGGCGAGATGTCCAGCCGCGACACCGCACCGAACAGCCCGTCCTTGTTGCCGAAGTAGTGCATCACCAGGGCGGGGTCGACACCCGCCGCCGACGCCACCGACCGGATCGTCGTCTTCTCGAAACCGCTCTGACCGAACTGCATGCGGGCGGCGGCCAGGATGGCGGCCTTGGTGGCGGCCGGGTCCCGTGTCCTCGAAGCCATGCCGACAGTCTATTCAACAGTTGTTGACAAGTGTGGCAGGCGCGCCTAATGTCAGTTCAACAAGCGTTGAACTGAAGGAGGGCGACATGACCGTCACCGCAATCCAGATCGGGCTCCACCCCGATGCCGTCGACTACGAGTCGGCCGACTTTTCCCAGTTCAAGGGGCTGACCAAGGAGGCGTTGACCAAGGCGAACAGCGACAACGTCGCCGGTCTGCGCGCGGCCGGATACGAGGTCGACAACTGCCTGATCGACTCCGGCGAAGCGGGTGCGGACAAGGCGCGCACATGGCTGGCGGCCAAGCGCTACGACGCCGTCCTGATCGGCGCAGGCGTCCGCCTCGTCGCCGCCAACACCCTGCTCTTCGAAACGATCGTCAACGCGGCGCACGCGGCCAATCCCGATTGCCGATTCGTGTTCAACTACTCGGCGACCTCGACACCCGACGACATCCGTCGGTGGTACCCCAACCCGGCCGACGCGACCCCGGCGGTGTGACCATGGGTACCTCGCACAGCGTGGCTGTCCTCGTCGTCGGTGCCGGGCCTGCCGGCTTGACCGCCGCCGGTGACCTGGCCCGGTGCGGCCGCTCGGTGGCGGTCCTCGAACGCTGGCCCGAGATCAACCCGTCCAGCCGCGCCTTCGCGACGATGGCCCGAACCCTCGAAGTGCTGGATGCCCGCGGGTTGGCCGACGACGTCCTCGCACACGCGCACCGGGCTCCTGGTGTGTCCATCTTCGCCGGCGCACGAATCGATTTGACGCACCTGCGTTCGGCATATCAGTTCGTCGCGGTCACACCGCAAACCAACGTCGACGGCGCACTGGCAGACTACGCCGCCAATCAGGGGGCGGACATCCGTCGCGGCTTCGAAGTCGTTGCCCTCGAACAGGATCCCGATGGCGTCACGGTCACTGCTCGACCGAAGGACGACGACGACCCGCAGCACCGACAGACATGGCGTGCCGAATACGTGATCGGCGCCGACGGCGCACACAGCACAGTGCGGGATCTCGTCGGCGCGGACTTTCCGGGCAAGACGATCCTGTCGTCGGTGGTGCTGGCCGACGTGAAGCTCGCCGACGGGCCGACGACCGGCGAGCTCACCCTCGGCAGCACCCGCGACGTGATCGGATTTCTCGCTCCGTACGACCGGAGCGACGACGACGGTGCGTGGTACCGGGCGATGGTGTGGGATCGCCACCATCAGGTGCCCGACACCGAGCCAGCCTCCTCCGCGGAGGTGATCGATGTGCTCACCCGCGCGATGGGACGGGATCTCGGGGTGCGCGAGGTCGGCTGGTTGTCGCGGTTTCACTGCGACGAGCGCCAGGTGGCCCAATATCGGCACGGCCGTGTGTTTCTCGCGGGCGACGCCGCACATGTGCATTCGCCGATGGGCGGGCAGGGCATGAATACCGGGATACAGGACGCCGTGAACCTGGCGTGGAAGCTCGACGCGGTCCTCGGCGGCGCTCCGCGACGACGTGCTCGACACCTACCAGAGCGAACGTCATCCCATCGGCAGGCGCGTTCTCCGTCAATCCGGCCTGATGGCCCGCGGTGCGACGCTGCATCCCCGGATCGGTCGTGGGATACGAAACCTGCTCGCGCCGAGGCTGCTGCGCGTACCACGGGTTCGCGACGCCGTGGCGGGGAGCTTCGCCGGCACCGAGTTGCGCTACGCGCATCGGCGAGGCGAGCACCCGCTCGTCGGCACCAGGGCGACGGAGATCCCGCTCCTCGAAGGACCGCTGACGCACCTTCAGCGCTTCGCGGGATTCGTCCTCATCCGCGAACAGGGGGCGGCACCGGTCGACGTTCCCGGACTCGTCGAGGCCGAGCGCACCGATGCGGGACCGGCCGTTCTGGTTCGACCCGATGGCTACATCGCCTGGGTCGGGGCCTCTTCCGACCGCGATGCGCTCACCGCGGCCCTGAGCCGGTGGACCGGACCTCGTGTCGCGAGTCCCGCCCCAGACCGCCCAGCGTGAAGCTGCTGCGAAATTCCGCGTCGGTTTTCGCTGTGCGTGCACGCTCGATGAGGCAACAACAACGCCGCCGCGACGGCTGCGATGACCGCAAGCACCAGGATGGTTCCCGCCACCGCGGCCCAGCCGTGCCCGTCGTAGGCCACGCCGCCGAACCAGCCGATGAGACTCGAGCCGCCGTAGTAGAACAGGTTGTACAGCGACGAGGCCTGCGCCTTGCCCGTCGGGGCCGACTGGCCGGTCCAACCCGCTGCGATCGAATGGGCACCGAAGAAGCCGGCGGTCGCGATCAACAGGCCAGCGAGAACGACGAACAGGTTGTTGCTCAACGTAATAGCGACTCCGGCGGCCATGATCGCTATGGACACCAGCAGCACCGGCTTACGCCCGAACCTCGTCGCCTCGGCACCGGCGCGCGACGACGCCCAGGTGCCGGCGAGGTACGCCAGGAATACGAGGCTGACGAGGTACGGCGGCAGGTCGAAGGGCGCACCGCTCAAGCGGAACCCGAGGAAGTTGTAGAGCGCGACGAATCCGCCCATGAGCAGGAATCCTTGCGCGAAGAGGACGAGCTGTCGCGGTGTGCGAAGGTTGGCGATCAACCGATGGGCAAGGCTGCCTTCGGGATTCGCGCCGTTCGACGGGATGAAGCCCTGCGGTTGGGGGGCGAGCTTGACGAAGATCAGCGCGGCGACGCCGCACAGCGCCGCAACGGTGAAGACGCCGACACGCCACCCCGCGATCTCCGCGACCGGACTGGCCACCAGACGACCAAGGAGGCCGCCGATGGTGGTGCCCGCGACGAACGTGCCTGCCGCCCTCGCGGCGTGTGCGGGGTCGATCTCCTCGGTGAGATAGGCGATCGCGATGGCCGGTACGCCACCGATGACCAAACCTTCGAGAAAGCGTCCGGCGAGCAGTAGCTCGAAGGAGGGCGCGAACGGAACGAGCAGACCGACCGCGGTCGCGACGGTGACCGAAATCGATATCGCCCTGACCCGGCCGATCCGGTCGGCCAGGGTGGACCACGGGATCACGCCGATCGCCAGGCCGACGGTGGACGCCGAAATCGTCAGCGCCGCGTCGGCCGCACCGATGTGCAGATCTGCCGAAATCAACGGTAAGACGGCCTGCGGTGAATAGAGCTGAGCGAACGTCGCGACACCCGCGCAGAACAGCGCGGCCAGCAGCCGACCGTATGCGGATGATCCGCGAGTGTGTCCTGCCCACCCCGGTGGGGCCGACTGTTCGATGGTCACCAGGGGGACGGTAGAAGCCCTGCGTTAATGTGTCCAATGCATAGCGGCTAGGCATTTCATACGCTGAACGCATCATTGCTGAGAAAGTCCACGAAGCGTTGCGCCGGCGGCGGTAGCGTTCGGTCTCGGTCCCACACCAATCCCACCTCGCGCTTGGCCCCAGCATTCGACAATGGCACGTGGACGGCTTTCGAATTACCGCCGTCGCGCGGAACGGGGACGACGGCAACACCGAACCCCGCCGCCACCAAGCCCTCGACGGTGGGAATCTCGGTGGCCTCGAACACGATGTCGGGGTCGACGTTGTCATCTGCCAACAGTCGGTCGGTGAGCTGCCGCAGCCCTGCCTGCTCCCCGAGTGCGACGAACGGCTCGCCCGCCGCAGCCGACAACCGCACTCTGGCGCGGCCTGCGAGCCGGTGTCCGAGCGGGACGGCAAGGCACAGCTGATCGACATACAGCCGGCGCCAGACGATGCCGGGCACCTCGGGACGCGGCGCGGTGATGGCGATATCGGCCTGGCCGTCGATCACCCGCTGCGTGATCTCGTGTGCAGGCCCCTGAAACAGCTCGAATCCGATCGCGTCCGCCGATTCACGAAAGCGACGCAGCTGTTCGGGTACATACCAATTCGCCAGTGAATGGAGGAAGGCGAGCCGCACCCTTCCGGTGTCCGGGTCACGGAGGGCGGCGATGCGTTCGGTCGCGGACCTCATCTCGGCGATACTGCGCCTGGCGTGCTCTAGCATGATCTGGCCGTATGCGTTCAACCGGAGCCGTCGGTTGACCCGGTCGAACAGCGGTGTGCCCGCCTCGCGCTCGAACCGAGCCAGGGCACGCGACAACGTCGGCTGGCTGACCTGTAGTTCGGCGGCGGCGTCGGTGACATGTTCGGTCTCGGCGAGTACCACGAACCAGTGCAGTTCTTCGAGATTCACGCTTCGACCGCCATGTGCATCGCCGCGCGGTGGCTGAACAACAACGACGCACCGATCGGGTTACCGCCACCCGGGTATGTCGTACCCGACACGGCGGCCATCGTGTTTCCCGCCGCGTAAAGACCGGGGATCGGCCGATCGTCGCCGCCGAGGACACGCGCGTCCACGTCCGTGCGCAGCCCGCCCTTGGTGCCGAGATCCGATATCCCGAACGCCGCAGCGCGGTAGGGCGGGGTGTCGATCGGCACGAGCGGAGACCCGCCACCGGTGAACGCGCGGTCGAACGACTCTCGGCCGCGGCCGAAGTCCTCGTCGTCATCTCGCCCCGCGAGCTCGTTGAAGCGATGCACCGTATCGACGAGATTGTCTGTGGGAACATCGATCTGCTGCGCAAGCTCGGCCAACGAGTCCGCCTCCCGCCACAGCCCCGCGGATACATAGTCACTCGTCGGCGAAAACGACACGTTGGGCGCCATGACAGGTGGCTGCTCTCCGTCGCGGCTGTCGTAGATCATCCAGTAGCGCGGGCCGACAGTGCCTTCGCTCATGGCCCGAATGATCTCGCGGCCCGTTCTGTCGTAGGCGGCGGACTCGTTGACGAACCGGCGTCCGGCCCGGTCGACGAAGATCCCGCCGGTGAAGCACAGCGCGAACACGGCCCGGCCGTCGGGGTGGACCAAACCCGGCGACCACCATGCCTGGTCCATCAGGTCGATGCTCGCGCCTGCGGCGATCGCCGCACGGTGCGCGAGCCCGACGTTGCCCGGCGCGCCCATGGTGTCCAATGCCGCTCCGGGAACACCGTATTCGGCCCGCATGGCGTCATTCTGCTCGAACCCGCCTGCAGCCAGCAGCACCCCGCGGCGCGCCCGGATGGCCCTCCTCGCGCCGTCGGTCTCCACCACGGCACCGACGACGCGGCCGTCTTCGACGATCAACTCAACGACGCTTGTGTTCAGATGCGCTGCGACCGCGGGGTTGTCGGCCATCGCCCAGAGGTAACGGCCGATCACGGCCCGACCGCCGGTGAGTAGATCGGGCTGCGGCGCACCGAGGCGTTCGTGGTCCAGCGGTCCACGAACCAGTCCCTGGAACCGGCCAAGGCGGTTGTCGGGCACCGCCTTCGAGACGATGTGGCGCATCCCGTCGTTGCGGGCACCGACCGTTGAGCTGTAGTAGTCCGGCCACGGCAGGACCTTGAACCCGAAGTGCTCGTCGCGTCTCGAGGTATTCGATCAGCGCTGCACCACCGCGAACGTAGGCCTCCTGTAACTCGGCGGGAGTGCGGTCACCGACGACGCCGCGGTAGTAGCGCAGCGCGTCGGCGATGGTGTCGTCGCTGCCCGCACGAACGAGTACGGGATTGCACGGGAACCACATTCCGCCCCCGCCGGAATACGCGAACGTGCCGCCGAACTGATCGGTCGCCTCGACGAGCGCAACCGAAAGCCCTTCACGCGCAGCGGTGTAGGCACCCGCTATGCCGCCGGCGGAGCCCGCGACGAGTACGTCGACGGTCTCGTCGGGCGGGTTCACAGGCTCCTCGACCGGTTGACGAAGCGGCTTTCTCGCGGCGAGAAGAGCCAGCCGCCACCGGCTTTCGTGCCACCGTCGGCGGGGATGTTGTGCCCGGTGACGAACGCGGACTGGTCGGAGGCGAGAAACAGCGCGACGCGCGCCTGGTCCTCGGGCCATCCCACTCGCCCGACGGGGGCCCACGACGCCCACAGGTCGTCGACGTCCTCGTAACCGGTCAGGTAGTCGACCTGCGGCGTCTGCGCCAGGTCGGTGCCGATGCCGTTGACGCGGATGCCGTGCCGTCCGAGGTCGACGGCCAGGCAGGTGGTGAAGTGCGCGGCGGCCGCCTTCATCGCGCCGTACACCGGGTCCTTGGGGTATCCGCGCATGCCTTCGACCGAGTGCACGGTGACGATGCTGCCGCTGCCCGCCTCCATCATCGACGGCACGAACGCCCTCGTGACGGCGAAGACGTGCCGCAGGTTGATGTCGTACATCTGCTGCCACGAGGCCCGTGCTCGGTCAGCACAGCCACGGCCAGGCGGACCCGCACCGATGCCGTCGCCGCCGCCCGTGACAACAGCCACCTTCCCGTCGAGCAACCGATTCCAGTCATTGATGGGCGGGACACCGTCTGGCGGGCCAGACAGTCTTACCCGGTCGTCACCGGTCATAGCGACGGACCCTACGCGGCGTGCGGAAGAATCGCGTCCAGCATGACCGACAACGACGGCCTCCCCGCCACCTCCCGACGACGCCACATCGTGCGGCTCGCGGTGTTCGCTGCGTTCCTGTTCGGGCTCTTCTATCTGGTAGCGGTCACGCGGGTGGTCGACGCGGAGGATGTCCGGCGCACGGTCGCCGCAACCGGTCCCGCCGCGCCGTTGACGTATGTCGTGGTGTCGGCGGCGCTCGGCGCGATCTTCGTGCCTGGTCCGATCTTGGCGGCGGGCAGCGGTGTGTTGTTCGGACCCGTGCTCGGCTTGTTCGTCACCCTCGGCGCGACGGTCGGGACGGCGATCATCACCAGCCTGATCGGCAGGCGCGCGGGCCGGCAGAGCGCACGAGAGCTCCTGGGGTTCCAGCGCGCCGACCGGCTGGATCAACTGATCCAGCGGCGCGGCCTGTGGGCGGTGGTCGGTCAGCGGTTCATCCCAGGCGTTTCGGACGCGCTCGCCTCGTATGCATTCGGCGCGTTCGGCGTTCCGCTCTGGCAGATGGCCGTCGGCGCATTCATCGGATCGGTGCCGCGGGCGTTCGTCTACACCGCGCTGGGCGCGTCGATCGGGGATCTGTCGTCGCCGCTGGCCTACGCGGCCATCGCCATCTGGTGCGTGACGCGCGGTCATCGGGGCGTTCGCCACCCACCACGGCTACCGGCATTGGCGTAGGCGTCACCGAAGCGCGGCCGACGGACCAGGTACTGTCCCACCAACAAAGGGTGACCTAACACCCGAGAGCGAAGGGCAGTGACAATGGACGGTCGACCGACGGATGCCTCCGGCCTGCGCCTGCTCGTGGTCGGCGCCTCCTCCGGCATCGGCCACGCGGTCGCCGAAAGTGCCGCCGAACTCGGCGCCAAGGTGGCCGTGGCGGCGCGGCGGATGGACCTGCTGACCAAGCTGGCCGACACCGTTGACGGTACCGCCTTCGAACTCGACGTCGAGAACGCGCCCGCTATCAACGAGGTCGTCGGCGATGCGGCCGAAGCGCTCGGCGGCCTCGACGCCGTGGTGTTCACCAGCACCGTCGTGCCCTTCGCGCAGATCGAGGACACCGACGTGACCACCTGGGTGCACGCGTTCTCCGTCAACGCGGTCGGCGCCAACAATGTGCTGCGGGCCGCGCTCCCCCATCTGTCCGAGAACGGTGTGGTGCTGATCGCGTCGAGCCACGACGTCGGCCGTCCCCGCGCCGGTGTCTCCGCCTACAGCGCAAGCAAGGCCGCACTGGACGAGATCCTGCACTCGTGGCGCAGTGAACACCCGGAGCTCTCGATCGTGCGCGTCGGGATCGGTCCGACCGCGGACACCGAAATTCTGCGCGGCGCAGACCGGGACCTGCTGTCGCTGCTCTTCCGGTCGTGGGTGGAGCACGGCCAACTGCCCGCGCAGATGTCGACCTTGACCGACGTCGCCAACACGCTGGTGTCGCTGGTCATTACGGCCCATGCGAATCCAAGTGTGGTGCCCGAGATCGTGCAACTGTCGCCACGTATCAGGGCGACCACCTGAGTCTGGTTCACAAAACTCAGGAATACACCCCGACGAACGTTCGTTGCCGCTCAAAGAGAGAAGGGCGGACTGATGACAGGCACCGGCACCGAGATTCCGTTCGAGGGGCTGCGAGCGCGCTTCGACAGCGCGAAGAGTTTCGAGGATGTCGTCGCTGCGCTGCTCGACGACGTCGGCGACAGGCCGGTACCGATCGACGACTTCGCGGCGCGGTTCGAGAGCTGGGACGCCTACGAGCGAGAAGTGCAATCGCATGCCGGCCCAGGCGGATTCATGTTGTTCGCACTGTTGAACCACGGTGATTGGATCAAGAAGGCCGGCATCGACCGGAAGGTGCTGCGCGTCGTGATCGGCAACCCGCTGATCGCGATCACGATGTTGCGCCACGACGTGACCGCGGGACTGTTTGCGCCCGTTGAACTCCTGATCGTCGAGGAGAAAAACGATCAGAGCTCTCTGACGTATGTAGTGCCGTCGTCGCTGATGGTCGTCGAGCGCAACGAGCCGCTCCGCGAGGCCGCCGTGCAACTGGACGCCAAGCTGGCGGCGCTCGCCGCGAAGGTGACCGCCGCCTAGTCTCCCTGAGGGCCCGCAGCCTCCACCGAGGCCACGTCGGTGAGGCCACTGATTTTCAGCACCGGCATCAGGATCGGATTGGCGATCACGTGAATGTCGTTGGCGTGGGCGAACAACACGCTGATGCCGCCACTGTCCAGATACTCCACACCGCTGAGGTCGACGGTCACGGTCGCGCCGTCGGGCGCCTCCGTTCGCGCGTCGTCGAGGGCTGCGGCGAACGCGTCGACGTTGGTCAGGTCGATCTCCCCCGCTGCGGTCACCACCGAGGCGCCGTCCTCGCGTCGGTCGGTGGTGATGCTCAGCAGCGTGGCCATCACGCGATCCTCGCGTGCATGTGCACAGTCGTGCCGGTGGCAAGCGGCTGGATCGTCACGTCGTGCATCAGAGCTCGCATCAGCGAGATGCCGCGTCCGCGATGTGCCGCCGCGATCGGCGGCTTCCATGAGCCGGCGTCGATCACTGTGACCTGCAGCCGATCGGCCAGCGCCGTCGCGCGCAGGTTGATGGTGCCTTCGGTGTGGTGCCGGTGGCCGTGCTCGATCGCATTGGCGAGCGCTTCACCCGCAGCGATCAGCACCTTCAGCGTCTGATCGGCGTCGACGCCGGCCCGGCCCAGCCAGTCTTTGAGAGCGGCGCGGGTTTCGGCGAGATAGCTCGCCTCGGCAGGAAACTCGACCTCGAGAGGGGCGGGTTGGCGGTACAGAAGAAGAGCGACATCGTCTTGATAGCCGCCGGTGGGCGCCAGCCGCGACATCACCTCCCTGGCCAGATCGTCGATGCCGGTGTCACGGTTTTCCTGCACGAGGTCGGCGGCGCGGGCGATGCCGGCGTCGAGGGCTTCGCGGCGGCGCTCCACCAGACCATCGGTGTAGAGCAGCACGGTCGACCGGGGCGGCAGCGTCTCGCGGTGTTCTGGACGAGACGGGTCGAAGGACAGTCCGAGTGGTGTGGCGCGGGCGCCGTCGAGCAGGCGTGTGGTGCCGTCTGCGTGCACCATGATCGGCGGTGGATGTCCTGCGCTGGAGTACACCAGCTCGCCGGTGTCGGGACTGAGCACTGCACAGAAGGCGGTGGTGCATCGTGCACCGGGCAGCCGGGCGGCGAAGTGGTCCAGCGCGGTCAGCGCGGCACCCGGACTGGGGCGCTCCAGAAGCAGTGCGCGACAAGCACTTCGCAGCTGACCCATGACCGTGGCGGCGGCCAGACCGTGGCCGACACAGTCGCCGACGATCAATGCGATCCGGCCGTCATCCAGATCGACGACGTCGTACCAGTCGCCGCCGACCTGAAGCGGGCGGGTGGCAGGTTGGTAGCGCACCGCGAACCCACTCGGCAGCTGGGCGGGCCCGAGTATCGCGTTCTGCAGCGCCAGCGCCGTTTCCCGCTGCTGGTCGAGCTGGTGCACTCGCTGCAGACCCTGCCCCAGCCGCCCGCCGAGCACCGTGAGCAGCGTTTTGTCCTCGGCGGTGAACGGCCGTCGCTCGGCCAGCTCGATGTGCACCACCAGCACACCCTGCGGGTGTTGCAATGCGATGCCCGCGCTACCCGGTCGCGTGGTGTCCGGGAAGAGCAGATCGCCGTCACCCATCGACCTGATCATCTGCTTTGTGTCCGACGGCAAGTCGGCCCAGTTCGCCGGCTCGCCGACCCAGATGAGTTGGGGCGCAACCAATTCAGAGGTCCCGCTCGGCCAGGTGGCCGCCAGGACACGGCGCGCATGCCACAGCCCGCGGAATTCCGCGGCGGCCGCGCGCACAGCGTCGTCGAGCGTGTCAGCCTGCGAAAGCTGTTGGTTGAGCGCGGCAAGCGCGCTCTCGCGTTGCACGGTGTAGTGCTCGGCGGTGACATCGCGGAACGTGCCGACCATGACGCGGTGTCCGGTCTCGGGGTCTTCGGCGTGATTGAACGTGACGTTCACCCACAACCGGTGCCCGTCTCGGTGGTTCACCGGGATCGTGAAGCTGCCGTGTGTTTCGTCGAGCAGTTCGGCGAAGGCTTCCTCGACCTGCCTGCGAGCGTCGGGGTCCGTGTCGGCAGGCGGCCACCACGGGAAAACCGGTTCATAGGGCAGGCCCTCTGGGCCGTAGCCGATGATGTCTGTGAACGAGGAGTTGATCTCGATCACCGCACCCTGCTCGTCGCAGATGAAGAAGGCTTCCTGCAGCGAGTCGACCAGTGCCGTACGCCAGCGAGCGTGGTGGTTGCGCAGCCGTGCCAACTCGATGTTGGCCCGCACCCGGGCGAGCAGCTCGGCGGCTGCGAACGGCTTGATGAGATAGTCGTCTGCCCCGGCCTGCAGTCCTTCTATCGAAGACTCCTGCCCGGCGCGGGCCGACAACAGCACCACGGGCACGGCCGCGGTGCGGGGATCGGCCCGCAGCGCGGCTACCAGCTCGAGGCCGTCCAATCGCGGCATCATCACGTCGCTGGCGACCAGGTCGGGCACGTTGGCCCGGATCCTCTCCAACGCGTCTTGACCGTCGGCGACCGCTTCGACCTGGTAACCGGCGCCGCTCAGCAGGCGGGCCAGGTATTCGCGCATGTCGGCGTTGTCGTCGGCGATGACAACGCGCGCCGGGGCGGCCCCACCCGATACCCGGAACTTCGCGTTGTCAGGACTCAGCGCCGATTCGGCGACCTCAGCGCGGCTGAAGTCGTCGTCGGCGGGTATCCAGCGCAGGGCTTCCTGCACATAGGGCTCCGCCACGCCGGACGCGCCACGAGCGCCCCCTTTTGAAGCGACCGCGTCGGCGGACAGGTGTGCCGAACCGAAGGGCAGGCGAATCGTGAAGGTGGTGCCCACACCCTCGGCGCTGTCGGCGCTGATGGATCCGCCGTGTAGGTTGACCAACTCCTGCACCAGCGCCAGCCCGATTCCGCTGCCCTCGTTGGAGCGCGCGTGGGCGGACTCGATGCGGTGGAAGCGTTCGAAGAGCCGCGGCATCTCGTCGGCGGCGAGGCCGATACCGGTGTCCGCAATGGTGACCACCGCACTGCTGCCCTCGCCACGCACTCGGACGGTGATGGACCCGTCGAAGGTGAACTTCAGCGCGTTCGACAGAAGGTTGAGGACCACCTTCTCCCACATGTCGCGGTCGACGTATACGGGTTCGTCCAGCGCGGGGCAGTCGACGACGAACTCCAGCCCGGCGCGGTCGACGGCCGACCGGAACACGCTGGCCAGCTCGGCGGTGACCGCCGACAGGTCCACCGGCTCGTAGCGGGCCTGCGCACGACCGGCCTCGATTCGGGAGAAATCGAGCAGGGTGTTGACCAGCTTGCTCATCCGTAATCCGTTGCGCCAGACGACATCCAGGTCCTGACGCATCTGATCGTCTAACCCGCCGGACCGGCCCCGCAGCTCGGCGACGGGGTCCAGAATCAAAGTCAGCGGGGTGCGGAACTCGTGGCTGATGTTGGAGAAGAACGCGGTCTTGGCGCGGTCGAGTTCCGCGAGCTCTTCTGCGCGCCGTTGTTGGGCTCGGTAGCTCCTCGCGCCGCCGACTCCCGCGGCGATATGTGCCGCGACCAGTTTCACGAAGCCGGTGTTCCTCTCGTTCACCGGCCGATACCGATTCAGCGCCGCAACCAGGAAGCCAGTTGATGTGCCACCCTGCTCCATCAGCGGTACCACCAGTGCCTTCACCGGTGGCTCGGGCCAATCCCCGGTCGGCAGTTCCGAATGCGGAGCACCGACGAGATCGATCAGCATCGATTCGCCCCGCGCCGCCTCCTGCACGGGCCACACCGCGGCGCCCTCGGCAGGCAGTACCGCGGGGGCGGCGGAATGCCCGGCCGCGATTCCGCTCGACCCCGCCAGCCGCGCGTCTCCGCTGTCATCGAAGAGGTAGGTCAGCGTGAACGGGAGGTCGCGCAGGTTTTGGCCGAGCTGGCGGTGGGCGAAGGCCAGGCTCTCTTCCTCGGTGCGGATCGACGCTCGGGTCGGAACCCAGATCCCGCAGCGTCGCCATCCGCCGCTCGCCGATGACCTGATCCGTGTCCTCGCTGACCACGCACAGCATGCCGACGACCTGTCCCTCGTCGTCGCGCAGTGGGCTGTAGGAGAACGTGTGATAGGTCTCCTCGGGATAGCCGGACCGCTCGAGAAACAGCAGCAGTCCCACATCCCAGGTCGCCTGCTCCGTCGACAGCACCCGGTCGATGCGGGGCCCGATGTCATCCCAGATCTCCGACCACACCTCGTTGGCCGGCCGGCCCAGCGCCCACGGGTACTTGCGGCCCAGGGTGTCGCGGCGGTAGGCCGCGTTGCAGAAGAACGTCAGCTCCGGGCCCCACGCCATCCACATCGGAAACCGGGACGACAGCAGGATGCTCACCGCGGTCTGCAGGCTCTGCGGCCAGCCCGACGGCGAGCCGAGCGGAGTTGCCGCCCAATCCACCTGGGCGAGGTCTCGACCGACATCGGGGTCAGCGCCGAAAACCGCGGCGGATAGCCCGCGTTCAGCGTCCTCGGTCATCGCGGCTCGTCGGTTCCACCGAGCGCGTCTGTCACGGTCTGATACGGCCGAAGGACGTTGTCGAGCTTGGTGACTTCGATCGGCATGATCACTTCCGCGTTGCTGGCCACCACGCGAACGGAAACGCCGTCGGAGAGCCCCCGCTCATAGCATCCGAGTACCGCGTTGAGTCCTGCGCTTCCGAAGTACGTCACACCCCCGAGTTCGAGGACGAGCACGCGGGTCGGATGATCCGGGGCGGCCTCGAGGGCTGCGTCGAGATATGTGATGAGGGTGTCGACTGTGTCCGAGTCGACCTCGCCGCCGACGGAGACGATGACCGCCCCGTCGAGAACGTCCTGTTTGACTTCCAATAGCGGCACGCGCCAATCACCTCCCAGATGCCATTAAGCCGCATCGCGCGTTTGATTGGGGCCGAAACCTGCAGGATTGTGGCGGCCTCGGCTAATAGATCCGGCGACCTTATCGGTCGTGAGAAGTGCCGACGCGGTCGTGCACGGTCAGCAGCAAATGATCGAACTCGCGCCGCACGCTGTCCGGCTGATACCGCAGTGTGTCGAGTTCGGCGACGACCTGACCGGCGAGGTCCCGCAGCTTGGTGTTGGTCTGCTGCGAACGCCACAGCAGGATCTCGAACGCCGCGTCGGCGCTGATGCGATAGACGAGCATCAGCGCGCCCTTCGCCTGTTCGATCGCCGCGCGTGCCTCGAACAGTTCGGGCAGCGTGTCGTCGAGCGCTTGCCTGCGAGCCTGGTGGAACGTGTCCGTCAGGTCGATGTAGTAGCCCTCGCTGCCCACCACCGCGCCGTTGCCGTCGAGCATCCGGTCGGCAAGGACGATGACGGTGTGTTCGCCGCCCGCGGTGTCGATGAATCGGTGGCGGCTCGAGAACGACCCGCCGAAATGCAGCAGGTGGTCGAGCTGGTCCTGGACGTGCTGGCGGTCGTCGGGATGCTTATGCGAGAGGAGCAGGTCCGTGGTGGGCACGACGGCGCCCGGTTCGTAGCCGTGCATCCGGGCCACCTCGTCGGACCATTCCCAACGTTGTCCGACGAACCAGAAGCGGAAGCCGCCCACATTCAGGTGCGGACCCGCGCTGGCGGACAGCTCGGCGTCGGCACTGCGGGCCGGATCCGGCTTCGTCATGCGGCAATTGTTCCATCAGTTCGTTTGCCGCAAGCGTCCTTTGACACGCTGCACCAGATGCATGATCGCGACGACGACGGCTCCGACGACCAGGCCGATCACCGCCGACGCCGCGGTGTTGATCAGCCACGCCAGCACACCCCCGATGCCTCCGACGTGGTGCACGGCTTCCTCCCAGTGGTGGATCACACCGTAGGGGGCATGCCAGCCGAGTTCGTCGGTCCCCACCAACAGGATGTGGCCGCCGACCCAGAGCATCGCCACCGTCCCGATCGTCGAGAGCGCCGACAGCAGCTTGGGCATCCCGGCCACCAGCCCGCGGCCGACACGCTGCGCGAACGCCGACGAGCGCTGGGTCAGGCTCAGCCCGACGTCGTCCATCTTGACGATGGCCGCGACGACGCCGTACACCACCGCCGTGATCACCAACGCGACGACGACGAGAATGATGAGCCGCGGCAGGAACGCCTGGTCGGCCACCTCGTTGAGGGCGATCACCATGATCTCGGCGGACAGGATGAAGTCCGTTCGGATGGCACCGGTCACCATGTACTTCTCGGCGTCCCCGCCCGTCGCGGCGACCGGCGCTGCGTGGGCGTCATGCCCGCTGATGCGGCCCCACACCTTCTCGGCGCCCTCGTAGCAGAGGTAGGTCGCACCGAGCATCAGGATCGGGGTCAGCAGCCACGGCACGAACTGGCTGAGCAGCAGCGCCGCAGGCAGGATGAACAACAGCTTGTTGCGCAGGGATCCGATGGCGATCCGCTTGATGATCGGCAGCTCACGTTCGGCGGCGATGCCGTGGACGTACTGCGGGGTCACCGCGGTGTCGTCGATCACGACTCCGGCGGCCTTAGCCGTCGCGCGCCCTGCCGCGGCGCCGATGTCATCGACCGACGCGGCCGCCAACCGTGCAATCGCGGCAACGTCGTCAAGGAGCCCGAACAGGCCGGCGCTCATCGCGTCTCCGTCATTGTGATGCAGATTACCGCGAAGAGCTCACCTGGCGTGGGTCGCGAAGAACTGTGCGCTGACGTCCGATGCGCCGCCAAACCACTCGTGCCCGGCGCCATCGACGCCGACGAAGACGACTTCGGTGCCATCGGCGCAGCCCGCGGCCGTGAAGCGGTGCACCCCGGGGCCAGGGACATCCTCGACCGGAGGGGCCGGGCAACGATCCAGATCGCGCCACCGCGCTGCCATCGCCTGCGGCGCCACGATGTCGCTGGCACCGCCGCGGCCGACCATTCCGCCACCGTTGTAGGGCACGACGGGATCGGCGATGCCGTGTGTCGCGAAGACGGACACCGGGCGCGACGGGGCGCACGGAACCGCCGAACCCAAGGACCCGGCGACCGGCGCGATGGCGGCGACGACGTCGGCGCGCTGGCACGCCAACCGCGTCGCCATGAACGCCCCCGCCGACAGTCCCGTCGCGAAGACGCTGCCGGGCGCGATGTTGAGGTCGTGGGTGAGCCGATCGGCGAGCGCCACCAGGAAGCCCACGTCGTCGACGCCCTGGCGGTCGGGTACCGACGCGCCACGACCGTCGGCCCAGCTGTAGTCGATTCCGTCCGGGTAGACCACCGCGAACCCGTGCTGATCGGCGACGGCGTTGTAGTTCGTCAACGAAGCCTGTGCGCCTCCGGTCTCCCCCGCACCGTGCAGGTTGATCACGAGGCCTGCTGGATTTTCGACATTCGCCGGGACGTGCAGCTGATAGGTGCGGTTCAGGCCGCCGAACTCCAGCGCGCCTGCGGTGTCTACGCCGACGCTTGCGAATGCGTGTGCTACGCCGTGGACGTTGCAAAACAGCAGCACAGCAACGAATGCCACCAGCCGGCGCATAGGACTCCCCCCTCGACGCGTATCTCCGTTCCTGTTTACGCCAAACCAGACGTCGAAGGACGCTTATGCCGAAGCCGGTGCGAACACCGGGACGAAGACGATGTCGTTGTCGACGTCCTGGCGTTCGAAGCGAACCTCGACGGGTAGGCCGACATGAACCGAGTCCGGTTCGCAGTCAACGATATTCGCGGCGATGCGCAGGTCTGATTGCTCGTCCAACTGGACGATCGCGATCACGTAAGGAACGGGCACGGCCGGTAGGAAAGGTTGATAGTTGACCGTGTAGGTGAACACACTCCCGCGACCCGATACCGGACGCGTGTCCAGCGCACCCCCGCAGTCAGGGCAGTCCGCGCCGGGTGGCAGAACCCACAGGTCGCACTGCGCGCACCACGGGATCGACAGCTGTCCGTCGCCGCCACCGGTCCAGAACGCCCGGTTGTGCTCGGTGAGCGTGGGCAGCATCCGGGCCGGTATCGCGGGCGGGGCGTCGTCTGCCATGACAAAAGGAAAGTACAGTCCGATGAACTGTCATTACAAAAATAGTCATTCGGGGAGCGCGATGAGCTACTTCGAAAAGGACGCGATCATCAGCGGCCTCGGTATTTCGCGGATCGGCCGCCGCACGGGCATTCCCGGCGCCGAGCTGACGCTGGAGGCTGTGCGGGCAGCGATCGACGACGCCGGACTGACGCCGGCGGATATCGACGGGATCTCGACGTTCGGCGACACCCCGGTGGCCGAAGTCGTTGCGGCACTGGGCATCCAGACCACCGACATCGGCCTCGGGTTCGGCACCGGCGGTGTGCTCATTCCGGTCATGTCGGCATTCCTTGCCGTATCCGAGAAGCGAGCCAGGCACGTCCTGGTCTATCGGACCGTCGCGATGCTGGGCGGCTCGATGAACCAAGAGGCGTCGCCGTTGCTCAATCCGCTGGCCTCGCCGCCAGTCGAGCCGCACGTCGTCGGGACGCGAAGGAAGCTCAAGCCCTTCGAGGACATCGACGAGCTGGTGGCCGCCCACGCCTACTCGGCCGCGAACTGGCTGGCCATGCACTGCAGGCGTCACATGGAGATCTACGGGACGACGAAGGAGCAGCTGGGTTGGCTGGCGATCAACAGCAGGCGTAACGCCGGGCTCAACCCGCGGGCCGCATTCCAAGAGCCGATGACGATGGACGACTATCTGTCGTCGCGTCCGGTATCGACGCCGTTCGGGCTGTTCGACTGCGACATTCCGATCGACGGATCCATCGCCCTGGTGGTCTCACACGCCGACTATGCGGCCGACTGCCCGAACCGGGCGGTAGCGGTGGAGGCGGTCGGCGGGACATACGGCTCGGGCGGATGGTTTCACCGGGACGACTTCCCGAAGATGGCCTCAGTCGAAGCGGCCGCCGAAATGTGGTCACGCACGGACCTGACTCCAGCCGATGTGGATGTCGCCGAACTCTACGACGGCTTCACATTTCTGACGTTCGCATGGTTGGAGGCGTTGGGTTTCTGCGGCGACGGTGAGGCGGGCCCGTTCGTGGACGGGGGGACGCGGATCGCGCTGGACGGCGCGCTTCCGCTGAACACATACGGGGGCCAACTGTCCGCGGGCCGGATGCACGGCTACTGGTTGTTGCATGAGGCATGCCTGCAGTTGCGCGGCCAGGCCGACGAACGGCAGCTGACGAAGCGGCCCGAACTCGCGGTCGCGGCAGCGGGCGGCGGGCCGATCGCAGGGTGCCTGCTGCTGTCCTCCTGACTTGGGCGGAGCAGCCGCCGATCCACCCTTGACCGTGACCCGGCTCACAGTAATATGACCAGTGGTCATCGACCCCTGGGAGGACCCGATGCCGACGGTGACATGGGCTCGCGTGGATCCGAGCCGTCGCGCCGCCGTGGTCGAAGCCGCGGAGGCCGAGTTCGGTGCGCACGGCTTCTCGCAAGGCAGCCTCAACGTCATCGCTCGGCGGGCCGGGGTGGCCAAGGGCAGCCTGTTCCAGTACTTCGCCGACAAACGTGACCTGTTCGCCTACATCGCCGACGTCGGCAGCCAGCGGGTGCGCTCCTACATGGAGGACCGCATCCGCGAGCTCGACCCGAGCAGGCCGTTCTTCGAGTTTCTGACCGACCTCCTCGACACCTGGGTCGCGTACTTCGCCGACCATCCGCGAGACCGCGCACTGCACGGCGCGGCGACTCTGGAGGTCGACACCGATGCCCGCGTCAGCGTGCGGACCGTCATCCATCGTCACTACCTGGAAGTCCTGCGGCCGCTCGTGCGCGATGCGCACATTCGCGGCGACCTGCGCGCCGATTGCGATACCGACGCGTTGTTGTCACTGCTGCTGATGATCTTTCCGCACATGGCGTTGGCCCCGTACGTGCGCGGTATGGATCCCATCCTCGGACTCGACGACCCCACCCCCGAGCAGCCCGCACTCGCCGTGCGCAGGCTCGTCGCGGTCCTGGCGGACGCATTCTCTTCCAACAGCCCAGCTCGAATGATCAAGGAGGTCAAAGGATGACACGGAAGAATTCAGCCACGCTCGACGCGGGTGGCCTCAACTGGGCCAGCCTGCCCATGAAGCTGTTCGCCGGCGGCAATGCGAAGTTCTGGAATCCCGCCGACATCGACTTCTCGCGTGACCGCGAAGACTGGGAGTCGCTGACGGAACTCGAACGCGACTGGGCCGCAAGGTTATGCGCAGAGTTCATCGCAGGCGAGGAAGCGGTCACCCAGGACATCCAGCCGTTCATGGCGGCGATGCGGGCGGAGGGGCGGCTGGCCGACGAGATGTATCTGACGCAGTTCGCTTTCGAAGAGGCCAAGCACACGCAGGTGTTCCGGATGTGGCTCGATGCCGTCGGGTTGACCGAAGACCTGCATCACTACCTCGACGACCTCCCGGCATACCGGCAGATGTTCTACGAGGAACTCCCGAAGTCACTCGACGCCTTGTCGACCGACGCCTCGCCGGCCGCGCAGGTGCGCGCGTCGGTGACCTACAACCACATCATCGAGGGCATGATGGCGCTGACGGGATACTATGCGTGGCACCGGATTTGCGTGGATCGCGGCATTCTTCCCGGCATGCGGCAGATTGTGCAACGCATCGGTGATGACGAGCGGCGTCACATGGCGTGGGGCACCTTCACCTGTCGGCGCCACGTCGCCGCAGACGATGCCAACTGGGCCGTGTTCGAGGCGCGAATGACGGAGCTCATTCCGTTGGCGCTGCGCAACACCGACGACGGCTTCGCGCTCTACGACGAGGTTCCGTTCGGCCTGACGATGGAGGAATTCCAGCAGTACGCCAGCGATAAGGGCATGCGGCGGTTCGGCACGATCAGCAGCGCCAGGGGGCGCCCCCTCGAAGAGATCGATGTCGACTACTCACCGCTGCAACTCGAGGACACTTTCGCCGACGAGGATGCGCAGGCGCTAGCGGCCTCCGCGTAGGCAACACAGCATCGGACGATCCCGCGGCCGCTGCTACGGTCCAGCCGAGAATTGGGCGGCCAAGAGCTCGATGCGATCCGAATCCTGGCCTGGACGCAGCCGTTGACTGCGGCTCAGGGCCGTCAACCCGTGCAGCGCAGCCCAGAGCACCTCGCTGAGGGTGTCGACATCCCGTCCGCCGGCGATCGCTACAACGGCTTCGCGTAGTTCGGCGAAGGCCGCCGACAGCTCCGGCGGGGTGTCGGCAGCGGCGAAGCGCAGCGTTGTGGAGCGGGTGAACATCGCCTCATAGAGTGCCGGGTTCTCGCGGGCAAAATCGATATACGCCTGCGCAATCCGCCGCAGGGCGTATCCGGGCTCTTCCGCGCTCGCCCTGGCCAGGGCAAGCGCCTCGGCGAGTTCGGCGAAACCGTCGATGGCGACGGCCGCAGTGACGTCCTCCATACCCGAGAAGTGCTTGTACAACACGGGCTGGCTGTACTCGATTTCGGTAGACAGCCGCCGTGTGGTGACCGCGTCCCACCCATCGGCCTCGGCCAGTTTGCGTGCCGTGGTGGCGATCAGCCGGCGACGGGCAGCACGGTCACGTGCGCGACGCTCCGCAATGGTCATACTCGAGGATAGCATCGCTATCGATACGAGCAGTGCTATTGACGCGAACCGACCGCGGGGTTAGCGTTGCTAACACCTACACGTTGATGGGAGCTTCTCATGACCACCCGAATTACCCGTGCCCAGAGCCTCACCGAAACCTTCCTGACGATGCTCAACCAGCACGACCCGGATCTGGTGGACCGATTCGTCGCCGAGGATTACCGAAACCACAACGCCTTCGTCCCGGACGGTCGCGAGGCCAACCGCGCATTCTGGGCTGGGTTCTTCGCCGCCTTGCCGGATCTGACGGCCACCATGGAGGACCTCGTCATTTCGGGTGACCGTGTGGTCGGGAGGTTCATCTACCGCGGCACCCACGCTGGGGACTTCATGGGAATCCCGGCCACGGGTCAACGCGTCGAGATGCGGTCGATCGACATCTGGCGCGTGGAGAACGGGATGTTCGCCGAACACTGGGACGAACTGAACACGTTGGACATGTTTCAACAGATGGGCGTGCTGCCCGCGCTCGGCGCAGACACCGCAGGTGCGTCGTGATGGACCTCGCACGGATAGCGGCGCTGATCGCGGTGTTGGCTACGGCGGTCGTTTACGGCACCGACGTGTTCTGCGCCGTGGTGCAACGTCCCGCGCTGGCCCGCGTCGACGACCGGGCCCTCACCGCCGTCATGGGCAACGTGCATCGGTACGGCGATCGGCGGATGCCGGTGCCCGGGGCGCTCGGCCTGATCGCCGCGGCCACCAGCGCCGTGCTGGCCGGGGTGGCCGGCCGGTGGACTGAGGCCGTGCCTGCAGCCGCCGCGGTTGGGCTGCTGTTGGTCTGGCTTGTCCTGTATGTACTCGTGAGCGCGCCGATCAACAAACAACTCACCGCCGTGGCCGATGCCCAAGACACCCCGTCCAACGTGCGTGTGCTGCAACACAACTGGGATCGAGTTATCGCCGCCAGGGCCACCCTCCAGGGCCTCGCGGTCGCCGCGCTCTGCCTGACGCTGATGACCTGACCGCAGACATTGGACGGCTTCGATTCACAGAACATTGTCGGCGTCGAATCCATGCTGCTCGACCCGACCCCATCGTCACCCGTTTCCCGAGGCAGCGCGGTGGTTTATATCGTTAGGACTATGTAAATGCCGGACAAATCCCTTGCCCTCACCATCGTTGTGCGATCTCGTTAGCGGGCCGTCCGCCCGCTGATGGTTGGTGCTCTGACAGGCAATTCACAGAAGCAGGAGTTTCGGAGAGAGCACTCGTCGACCAGGTGAGCTGACTCACTCTCGTTGCAGTTACATATGCAACGTGATATTAATCCGGTGTGGCTCCGGCTCCAGTGGACGAACAGCGCTGTGATCGCATCGGCGAAACGCTTGATCAGGCCAGCGACCTCGCCGTACGGTATCTCAGTGACCGGGCCGGCCTGACTCTGGCGGCCGGGTTCGTGTTGAACAGGCTGCACCGCGAGGGCCCATCGCGGCTGACCGTGCTGGCGACGAAAGAAGGCGTGAGCCAGCCGTCCATGACCCAGCTGATACAGCGAATGGAACGCCACGGACTGGTCAGCCGGATGACCGATCCGGAGGACGGGCGTGTCGCACTGGTGGCCCTGACCGAGAAGGGACTCGCCGTGCTCGAAGACCGCAGGCAAGGCCGCCGCGAACGCCTCGCACACTTGCTCACGACATTGACTGCCGACGAAGCACGTGCCCTGGCTCTCGCCGCCGAAGTCGCGCTGCCGATACTGCGTCGTCTGACATGGAACGCAGACCTCGATCTGGAAGCGCAGCGGTAAAGTGGTGCGGCGCATTGCGATCGGGCACTGGCTCAAACGGGCGTGGATCCCCTTGGTCCTCATCGTTGTTCTCGCCGTTTCAGGATTGGTCGTTTCGCGATTGCACAAGATGTTCGGCTCGCAGGATCTCAACGCCAACGCAGGCAAAGGCATCGAGATCGTCCAGTTCAACCCAAAGATCCTGATCTACGACGTGTACGGGGCGCCGGGGACCAACGCTCAGATCAGTTATTTCGACCCGGACGCGAACGTCCATCTGATCACCGCCCCGCTGCCTTGGTCGATCACGCTGTCGACAACATTGCCGACCGTCAGCGCCAGCCTCATGGCGCGGACCGACGGCGACCAGATCGGCTGCAAGGTCACCGTGAACGGAACCGTCCGTGAGGAGCAATCAGCCAATGGAGTCAACGCCCAGACCTACTGCCTGGTGAAGTCCGCATGACCCACGCGATCACCGAGGAAGAACCCACCGCCGAGCCGAAGAGGCCCTTTTTCCCACGCATGCTCCGCATATTGGCGGTGCCGATCATTCTCTTCTGGATCGCCGTCGCCGCCATAGTGAACGTGATCGCCCCTCAACTCGAGGTTGTCGGTGAGTTGCACTCGGCGCCGATGGCACCCGAAGACGCACCCTCGATGCAGGCGATGAAGCTGATGGGCGCCAACTTCAAGGAATTCGACTCCAACAGCACCGTCATGGTCGTCATCGAAGGCGACAAACCCCTGGGCCCCGACGCCCACCAGTATTACGACGCCATCATCGGTAAGCTGCAACAAGACCCCGAACATATCCAGCACATCCAGGACTTCTGGGGCGACACCCTGACCGCGGCCGGGGCCCAAAGCGCCGACGGCAAGGCGTCCTACGTGATGCTGAACCTCGCAGGCGAGCAGGGCCAGACCCTGGCCAACGAAGGCGTGGAGGCGGTTCGCAAGGTCATCGAGGAGACCCCGGCTCCGCCAGGCGTGCAGGCTTACGTGGCAGGCCCGGCGGCGCTCACGGACGATCTGCACGTCATCGGCAACGCCAGCCTGGCCCAGATCACCTTGATAACCCTCATCGCGATCGCGGGCATGCTGCTGGTGGTGTACCGCTCGATCAGAACCACTCTGATCCAGCTCTTTTTGACCGGCATCGGACTGCTGACCGCGCGCGGAGTGATCTCAGTTCTTGCCGTCAACGACGTGTTCGGGCTGACGACATTCGCCGGGAACATCCTGACGATGCTGGCGATCGCGGCGGCCACCGACTACGGCATCTTCATATTCGGCCGCTACCGTGAAGACCGCGGCATGGGTTTGGATCGAGATGACTCGTACTACGCCACGTTCAAGTCCGTCGCTCCCATCATCGTGGGTTCGGGCCTGACGATCGCCGGTGCGACATACTGTCTGTCGTTCGCGCGGCTGCCTTATTTCAGCACCATGGGTGCCCCTGTCGCGATCGGCATGGTCGTGGTAGTGGCATCCGCCGTCACGCTGGGACCGGCCGTCCTCTTTCTCGGCAGCCGCATCGGGCTGTTCGAATCCAAACGGCCTCCCCAGAGCCGGTTCTGGCGAAAGGTCGGCACCGCGGTAGTCCGTTGGCCCGCACCCATTTTCGTGGCGAGCCTGTTCGTTGTGCTGATCGGCATCATTGCCATTCCGGGATACAAACCGGCCTACAACGACCGCTTCTACCTGCCGAAGGACGCCCCGGTCAACATCGGGTTCGCGGCCGCCGACCGGCATTTCACGGAGGCCAGGATGAACCCCGACATCCTGATGGTCGAGGCCGACCACGACATGCGCAATCCGGCCGACATGCTGGTGCTCAACGCGGTTGCCCGCAACGTCATGCACACCGAGGGCATTGCGATGGTGCAGAACATCACCAGGCCATTGGGAATTCCGATCCAGCACAGCTCGATTCCGTTCCAGACGAGTGTTCAGGGGCAGACGAGCAACATGAACCTGCCGTTCCAGCGGGATCAATTGGCCAACCAGCTCAAAACGATCGATGCGACGAACGTCTCGATCGACATCTTGGAGAAGCAGTATCAACTCTCGCTCAAGCAGACCCAACTCACGCAGGACTCGGCGGCCAAGTCGCAGGAATTACTCGCGACCACCGAAGAACTGCGAGACAACATCGCGAACTTCGATGATCAGTTCCGTCCCTTGCGCAACTACTTGTACTGGGAGCCGCACTGCTTCGACATCCCCATCTGCGCCGCAGGACGGTCCGTGTTTGATGCCCTCGACGGGATCGACAAGCTCACCGACCAGACCGGTGCGGTGCAGGTCAACACCGACCAGCTGGCCGACCTCGCTCCGCAGTTGACCGCACTCCTTCCACAGACGATCGCGTCGATGAAGACCAGCAGGGACCTGTCACTGGCGTCGTACAACTCGCAAAAGGCCCTGCTCGACCAGATGCAGGCCTCCAACGACACCGCCCTGGCGATGGGGCAAAGCTTCGACACGGCGAAGAACGACGACCTGTTCTTCCTGCCCCCGGAGGCCTTCCAGAACCCCGACTTCGAGCGCGGCCTGAAAATGTTCCTCTCGCCGGACGGCAAGTCAGCCCGCATGTTCATCACCCACGAGACCGATCCCGCGACACCGGAGGGCATCGCCCGGGTGGACAACGAGAGAAAGGCCGCGCAGCAGGCCTTGAAGATGTCCTCCCTGTCGAACGCCAAGATCCACCTGGGTGGGGTCGCCGCGACCTACAAAGACATGGCTGACGGCGCGAAGTACGACCTGATGATCGCCGTGGTGTCGGCGCTGACGCTGATCTTCATGATCATGCTCATCCTCACCCGGAGCGCGGTGGCGGCACTCGTCATCGTCGGCACGGCCGCCAGCTCGATCGCAGCATCATTCGGTATCTCAGTGCTGCTGTGGCAGGACCTCTTCGGGATCCACATGCACTGGCTCGTCATGCTGATGTCCGTCATCATCCTGTTAGCGGTCGGATCGGACTACAACCTGTTGCTGGTCTCCCGGTTCAAGGACGAGATCCATGCGGGGCTGAAGACGGGCATCATCCGCTCCATGGCCGGCACGGGTGGCGTGGTGACGTCGGCCGGGCTGGTCTTCGCGGCCACCATGGCGGCGATGATGTTCAGCAAGTTGATCGTGCTCGCCCAGATGGGTTCCACCATCGCGATCGGGCTCTTGGTCGATACGTTGATCGTGCGCTCGCTGCTGATGCCGTCGATCGCGACGATGCTGGGCCGATGGTTCTGGTGGCCACAGGTGGTCTATCCCCGCGGCGACAACCACTTCCCGCCGCGACGGCCTCCGAGCGAAGAAGCCACCACAGAAGTGCTGCCGGTCCAGGCATGAGGCGCGACCGCAATTATTGGGATCGGTAGCCGCCGGCACTGGATGTACTTGCGCCATGACGACGCCAACCCGGCGGCGCATGACGAATGGGAAAACGACCAATGAGCACCATCCTCACCCGCGTACATGAATCGGTCAGCCGCGTCGACCGCACGCGCGCCCTGGTAATGGGAATCCTCACTGGCCTTGCCGCCTTCTTCGCGTTGTGGAAGATCTTCTGGCTGATCTTCGCCGCGGCGACGCTCTCCGGTCTCGGCTACTCCGGCTTCTGGCTGGTCTTGTCACTCCTGTGGTGGGGCGCAATCGCGGCCCTCGGGGTGTTCTGGTCCGCCGTCTTCCTGCTCCGCTATCCCAAACAACCCTGACACCGCAGTACTCCCAGAAAAGGGTCGAATCGAGCGGCCCTTTTTCGGTGAATCCGGCGAGACCTAAGCTCGTGTGGTGGATGTGTACGCCAGGCACAACATCAAGATCGTCGGCGCTGATGGTCCGACGATCTTGTTGGTGCACGGGTTCGGGTGCGATCAGAACCTCTGGCGTCTTGTCGTCGACCGCTTGGAGTCGGATTTCCGGCTGGTACTGATCGACCTGGTCGGCTCCGGGTCGTCTGACCCGGCAGCGTGGGATCCGGCGAAGTACTCCTCGCTCTCCGGTTACGCAGCCGACATCCTGGAAATCGTCGACGAGCTGAACCTGCGTGACGTCGTATTCGTCGGGCATTCGGTATCAGCGATGATCGGAGCGCTCGCCACGATCGAAGATCCGCGCCGGTTCGCCAAGCTTGTCCTGCTGACGCCGTCACCGTGCTACATCGATGACCGCGACTACCGCGGCGGCTTCTCCAGGGCCGATATCGATGAGCTACTGGAGTCCCTGGAGCAGAACTTCCTGGGCTGGTCTCGCGCGATGGCGCCGGTCATCATGGGGACGCCGGACCGGCCCGACCTGCAGGACGAGTTGGCCGACACGTTCTGCCGGAACGATCCCGAGCACGCCCGGGTGTTCGCACGCGCCACCTTCCTTTCGGACAATCGGACCGATCTGTCCCGGGTATCGCTGCCCACCCTGGTGATCGAGTGCAGCCAGGACGCGATCGCCCCTCGCGAGGTCGGCGCCTACGTTCACGCACATATCGACGGTAGCGAAATGGTCACTTTGGACGCGACCGGCCATTGCCCGCACGTCAGCGCCCCCGACGCCACCGCGGTGGCCATCTCGACCTTCGCCCAGGCAACGTGACCGATCGCGGCGTCGACGACTTCTGGGACAGCGCTCCGAGCGGTCACGTCATCGCTCATCCGGACGGACGCATCATCCGCGCGAACGCCACACTGGCGAGATGGCTGGGCTACGAGCCAGATGCGCTGTGCGGCAGAGAGTTCAGCGACCTAATGACCGTCGGCGGACGAATTCTCTACGACACTCACTTCGGGCCGTTGTTGCATCTGGGACGGGATCTCAACGGTGTCACCGTCGATGTCGTCGCTGCCGACGGGACTCGGCTGCCGATGTTCCTCACCGCGAACGTCAAGCTCGACTCCGATGAAAGGCCGGAACAGCTGCAGTTCACGGTCGTGGACGCCGCCAACCGCCGCGCCTACGAAGTGGAGCTCCTACAGGCGCGTAAGCAGGCCGAGGTCGAGCAAGGTCGGGTTCGGGTGTTCGCCGAAACGTTGCGGCGTGCGCTGCTCCCGCCACTGCTCTCCCCTCCGGATGGCCTGGACGCGGCGGACTACTTCTTCACGGCATCTGACGACGATGTGGGCGGCGACTTCTACGATCTCTTCCCGCTATCGCGCACGACGTGGGGCTTCTTCCTGGGCGACGTCGCGGGCAAGGGCGTCGACGCTGCCGTCGTGACCGCATTGATCCGGTACACCTTGCGCGCCGCGGCCGTTTTCGACGACGACCCTGTGCAGGTGCTGCACAACCTCAACACCGTTATCAATCAAGAAGTGCGAGATGTTCGCAATCGGTTCAGCACGGTGATCTACGGCAAGATGATGAAGTGCGACAATGGGTTTGACGTCGAGCTTGCCAGCGGAGGCCATCCACCACCCCTGCTCTTCTACGCTGACGGCAGCGCCTACTACGTCGACACCGTCGGCGGTCAGGCAGTCGGCATCACGACCGAGCCACACTTCATCGCCACCCGGTTCCATCTCGGGCCCGGCGACACACTGATGCTCTATACAGACGGGCTGACAGAAGCCAGTACCGGGATCGGCCATGAGCGTTACGACGATGAGGGTGCGCTGCTGCGCTTTGCGAAATCACACTCTCCGACGACAGCCTCCGCCATCGTCAGTGCGGTCCATCACTTACTCAGCGGCCTCGGCTCCGGTGTACAGGACGACGCGGCAGTGTTGGCCATGGGCGTTTCTCGTGGTGCGGGAGAGTTATCGCCGCAAGGTATGGAATCGGCCATTAATGGGTAGTCTTGAGTCGAGTTCGCGAGGTTTGCCGAAAGCTCGCGTTACATTCTGAGGTTCAGCTCCGAGCCGTCCACATCAGGTCGGCGGTAAACGGGAGTTGACAAGTGATTTCAAAGCCGTGTTCCGAGTATTCGGATGCAACCGACATGTTCCGCCATTTAGTGTCACTCGATGCGGGTTCGGTCGAGTGGCTGCGGCAGCGAGAGGCAATAATCGAACGCTGCCTGCCTCTGGCTGACCACATTGCGCGCCGCTTCAGAAACCGCGGTGAACCTCTCGAAGACTTGGTTCAAGTGGCACGGGTTGGACTGCTCAACGCCGTCAACCGGTTCAACGTCGACAACGGAGCGGAATTCATCGCATTCGCCGTGCCGACCGTCATGGGCGAGGTTCGGCGCCACTTCCGCGACCACGGATGGTCGGTGAAGGTGCCGCGCCGGCTCAAAGAACTCAACGCGCAGCTCAAGAGAGCCCGCGAGGAGCTTTCCCACGAACTGGGGCGGGCGCCGACGGCCAGCGAAATCGCCGCCAAGCTGGGAATCGACCGGGACGAGGTGGTGCAGGCACAGATCGCCTCCAGCGCCTATTCCACCCTGTCGTCCGACGCCCCCGCAGGGGCAAGCGACGATGACGATGCACGGTCGGTTACGAACACCATCGGAGATCTCGATGCCAACCTCGACAAGGTGCTCGACGTCGCGACGGTTCGGCCCCTTCTGGCGGCACTGCCCGAACGCGAGCGGACAGTACTTACACTTCGGTTCTTCGAGAACATGACGCAGACACAGATCGCCGAGCGGGTCGGAATTTCGCAGATGCATGTGTCGCGACTGCTGGCCCGCTCTCTGGGGACGTTGCGGCGACAAGTTCGAACACCGGAACTGGTCTGAGCTGAGATTACTTTCGGACTCGGGACGGGCATGAGGTTTGTCCCCATCGACGCGGGGTAACTGGTGGCTGCGAGCTGAAGCCGCCCAGTGACTCATGGCGGGCCGCGCTTCACGACTAGAGCTAGCTGGTCCGCAGACCGTTCTGGTCGCCATGGACCGATCTACCCGAAACCCATCGCACACTCCCGTTGGAGTCGTCGATTGATGTCATTTAGGAGGCTCAGATGTCTGAGCAAGATAAGTCCGGTCAGGCGCGGAAAGGCTTGATCGACTCGGTGAAAGGCAAGGCGAAAGAAGTCGTCGGCGCCATGACCGGCAACGACTCGTTGACTGCCGAGGGCCAGCTCGAGCAGACCCAGGCCCGGGATCGCATGGACGCCAACAGCGTGGAAGCGATTGCCGACGCCGAGGCGGAGCAGGCCCGTGCTGAGGCCTCGAAAGCCCGCGAGGAAGGCGCTCAAGAGCGCGCCGCGGTGGCAGCCGAGACACGGGCCGCGGAAAACAACGTGCGCAACGACCAGGCCACGCAAAAGCGTGCAGCGGAGCACGCTGCGCAGCGGGATGCGGAGCAGGCGAAGACGCGGGCTGAACTCGACGCGCAGCTCGAAGTGCAGCAGGCGAAGGAAACAGAGCGCAACGAGATCGATGCCGCGACCGAGGAGGCTGTCGATGCCGCCGCAGAACATCAGAGCTCGGTTCAAGCGGCCGACAGTGCCAAAGAAGAGGCCGACCGCATCAGGCGCCAGGCCGACACCATGACCAACCAAGCCGACCTGCCCTGAGCACCGGCGAGAAACAGGAGTATTTGATGAAACTCGCAGAAATCCCGTTCGCGGTATTGCGCTTTCAGTACCAGATCGCTCGGATTCCGTTCCGGCTGATCGAGGACCAGATGGCCGCCCGGCTTTATAGAGAGGCGCCGGCTCGGCTGTTCTATGAACGGTCGTTGGGATCTGTCGACGCGGCAATCGGCAACCTGCTGGGCGACCCGAGGTTGAAGCAACGGGGAACGGCGCTCGTCGAGCGCAGCGATGCCCTCAGCCGAGCCGCCGAGCTTGATGCGGAAGCGACCGCGAAGCGCGAGCAGGCGGACGCCAAGCTGGACGCCACGCATGACGAAGTGGTCACCGTCATCGAAGAGGCTCGCGACGCAACGCAGCAGGAAGCCATCGAAGCGCAGACCACCGCCGCAGAGCGTAAGAGCGCAGCAGACGAAGCCGCCAAGAAACGTGCCGCCGAGGCCAAGAAAAAGACCGACGACTTCGCGGCACAGCGCAAAAATGCCGCGCAGGCGGCAAAGCGTCAGGAAGAAGCCAAGATTCGGGCGGCGGAGAAGAACGCCACCGAAGCGGCCAAGGCCAAACTCGACGATGCTCAAACAAAGCGCGGAGAAGCCGCACGCAAGCGCGCGCAGGCAAACCGGGTCGAAGAGCTTGCCGATGCCGAAAAGCAGAAGCGCAAGTCCGAGCGGGCGAAGACTAACTGATCGCGGTATTCCTCGATTACCGTCTGGAGCCAGTGATTAACTCGCCGACGTGCTGTCGGGACTACGCGAAAGCAAGGAATGCACTGCGGACTTAGGTTTCTCGCAGATGGCACCGGGCACACCCCACGGCAGCGGGTGTCGACTTTGGTTGCCCTGTTCGGTCCCGCTAGGCCGGCGCGGGGCGCAACCCTGTCGTTGAGGACGCAGCGGCTGCCCGGGCTGCGCCGCTTGCTCTAGCGGAGGTCTGCGATACGTGCACCAGGGTCGATACTTGGGCTACTTTCGTATAGTGAGCACCGTTCCTAGAGGGAACTCACCGGTCGAGAAGGCTCTGACCGGGGGCGCTCTCGAGCGCATCGGCTGGTACCGGTTCTATTTCGCCGACGAACGCTGGGAGTGGTCAGCGGAGGTCGAGCAGATGCACGGCTACCAGGCGGGTACGGTCACCCCGACCACTGAGCTGGTGCTTTCGCATAAGCACCCAGACGACTACGAGCATGTCGCCGCGACTCTCGACGACATTCGCCGAACCCTCAAGCCATTCAGCACTCGTCACCGCATCATCACCACCAGAGCGAAACCCGCGACGTGGTTGTCATCGGCGAAAGATTTCACGACGACGACGGCGCAGTGATCGGCACCCAAGGCTTCTATATCGACGTCACACCCACAGCCGAGGCTCGCCAGTCCAGCATTTCCACGGCTCTCGCAGAGATCACCGATGCCCGGGGCGCAATCGAACGAGCGAAAGGTGTCTTGATGTACGTCTACCGCATCGACGCTGACGCGGCGTTCGAACTTCTGCGATGGCGGTCCCGTAGTTGCGCGGTGAATTGATGGGTCCATGAGCTAAGCACGATGCCTTAATTGGAGCAACCACACCGGGACGGCGCCACCTGCCGTAGCGGCGATGAGAGTGAAAAGTACATCGCCGCTTGCAGACTCGAACACGGCACCGAGAATCAAGCCACCAACGACAGCACCCGCGACACCCAACATGATGTCGACGATGACGAGGTCGCCAGTGCGCAGCACGCGGCCTGTGAACCATCCGGCGAGCGCTCCGAGAATTACCAGTGCCACCCAGCCGCCATACATTCCGTTGCCTCCGAGTGTGCACCACTTGAATAACCCCGGCAGCCGACCGAACCCGGGCTATAAAGCCCCAGCACGATTGGTTTGGCGCCCAACCGGCGGGGTATCTAACTCGCCTGTACGAAAATTGGCCCCGGTGACAGGCGCCTCCAGTGGAATGGCTACGAGTCGGTCGGCGTTTCGCCCGAAGCCGCCGGCGAGTTCGAAGTGTCGCGAAGTCGACGTCGACGAAGCAGATCGGCGAATGTCAATCGCTGCTTGCCCGAAGGCCGGGACCAATCGGCTCAGCTCGATGCCGATCGTGCGTTGGAAACATTTTCTTCACCGCTCTGCCTACGTTAAGGACGTCATAATGTCTCCATCCGAATCGAACAATTCGCTTGTCGTCAAACGAAATACAACAGCCAGCCAACAACAGGTGTGGGACGTGATCGCCGACGGCTGGACATATGCACAATGGGTCGTTGGCAACAGCCGCATGCGCGCCGTGGACCCGTCCTGGCCGAACCCCGGTAGCACCATCCACCACTCGATCGGCGTCTGGCCCGCACTTCTCAATGACGAAACGGTCGTCGTCGCCTGCGATCCTCTGCAGGAGCTGGTGCTTATTGCCAAGAGTCGGCCTTTCGGGTCGGCACGAATTACGCTGCGGCTTTTCGACATCGACAATGGCTGTCGGATCGAGATGTCGGAGGTGCCGGTGAGTAGCCCTCTGAAATGGTTGCCCCGCTGGGCCACAATGGCAGCAGCATGGCCGCGAAATCGCGAATGCACATGGCGGCTGGGGGCGCTTGCCGAACGCCGCAAGCCCGGTGAAGTCCACGACTAGCGGCGGTCCGGGGACTCCGCTGTACCAGCAGCTGATCTTCCTGCCGACAGCTCTGTCCCTCATCCTGCACTGAAAGCGCGCCGCCGCGAAATTCGCGCCTCGGAGGTTGAGTGTGGCGCCAGTTTCCCCGCGGCCCACGCTGGGTACTCCTGACAAAGAACCTCTACGGGATTCAAACCACGACGACGAGACTGGTTACGTCAAGCGCCAACGTTGGTCTGCGCCCAGCGGGTTCGGTCCCCAGGCAGCGTGGAACCGTATTTTTCCTATACTTCCGTGGTGAGCGGCCTCGCGGTCGGATGCCCGACCGACCCGAGGATCATCATGGCCATCAACGACGTTGCGCAATATGCGCATCTGACTACGACCGACATGGAGGTCCTCGCCGCTGAGCTGGACACGATACGTCGTGATGTCGAAGAGTCCCGCGGCGCGCGCGACGCCACATATATCCGTCGCACCATCGCATTTCAACGCACCTTGGAAGTCAGTGCGCGACTATTGATAGCCGCGAGCCGGTCCAAGGGAGGGTGGATCCTGGGGACCGCGGCGCTGGCGTTCGCGAAGAGTGTCGAGAACATGGAGATCAGCCACAACGTGAGCCATGGCCAATGGGATTGGATGAACGACCCCGAAATCCATTCGAACACTTGGGAATGGGACATGGTCGGCTTGTCATCACAATGGCGCTATTCTCACAACTACCGTCACCACGTGTTCACCAACGTCCTGGACATGGATGACGACCTCGGCTTCGGCGTGATGCGGATGACACGGGACCAGCCCTGGCATCCCCGCTATCTACTGCAGCCGCTGCGGAACCTGCTGTTGGCGATCGGCTTCGAGTGGGGCATCGCCCTGCACGGGATTGACGCCGCGCAGGACAGAGCCGATACGGCAAGTGAGAAGAGTGCACAGTCACGTGCTGTGGCCAAGAAGATCGGCCGCCAGATGGTGAAGGACTACGTGGCTTTTCCTGCGCTGAGCCTTTCGCGATGGCGCCGGACCCTTGGCGCGCACGGTGCTGCGAACGTCTTGCGAAACCTGTGGGCCTACGTGGTGATCTTCTGTGGGCATTTCCCAGACGGCGCAGAGAAATTCGCGGCAGCCGTAGTCGAGGAGGAAAGCCGACCGCAGTGGTATCTCCGCCAGATGCTGGGTACCGCCAACTTCGACGCCGGACCGTTGATGGCGTTTGCGAGTGGCAACTTGTGTTACCAGATCGAGCACCACCTTTTCCCCGACCTGCCGAGCAACCGCTACGCCGAAATCGCTACCCGGGTGCGGGCGTTGTGCGAGAAGTTCGACCTTCCCTACACCACCGGGTCGCTGCTCGGCCAGTACATGCAAACCATCCGGACGATCCACAAGCTGGCGTTGCCGAACCGATTTCTCAAGGGGCCGTCTTAGACGATCGCGTCACAGGCGGATTTGTTTGCCGCTGCGGGGGAACAACTCATCGATACAAAAGCATGGGAAGGCCACGATGAGCGACGTTAAGTATGTCGAACTGCACGGTCAGCGGATGGCGTACCGAGAGGCGGGCAGCGGCGAGATTCTGGTGTTGATTCACGGTATCGCCGGCAGCTCAGATACCTGGCGAGCGGTGATGCCCCAGCTGGCCAAGCGATACCGGGTCATTGCCCCTGATCTGCTCGGGCACGGGCAGTCCGCCAAGCCGCGCACCGACTATTCGTTGGGCGCCTTTGCTGCCGGCTTGCGTGACCTGCTCGATGAGCTGGGGATCAGCAGAGCCACGATCGTCGGACGCTCGTTGGGTGGCGGGGTGGCGATGCAATTCATCTACCAACATCCGGAGTACTGCCAACAACTGATTCTGGTCAGCAGCGGCGGATTGGGACCCGATGTGGGCTGGATCCTGCGGCTGCTGGCGGCGCCAGGAGCCGAGTTTGTGCTGCCGGTCATCGCGCCGAAGGTGGTGCTCGGAATTGGGAACCGAGTGGGCTCATGGCTGAGCACGGTGGGGCTGGGCTCACCGCGGGCAGAGCAGTTCTGGGCGTCTTACAGCTCGCTCTCCGATCCCCCGCCCGGGCGGCGTTTCTGCGCACATTGAGGTCGGTGGTCGACTACCGCGGGCAATCGGTGAGTGCGCTAAGCCGGTTGGGTCTGCGGACGGAGGTACCCACCTTGGTGGTCTGGGGTGATAGCGACCGGGTTATCCCGGTCGAGCACGGCTACGGGGTCCAAGAGGCGCGGCCGGGCAGCCGGATTGAAGTGCTCGCCGGTCGAGGCCACTTTCCGCACGTCGAAGCCCCAGCGGAGTTCGCGTCGGTGATCGAGGAGTTCATCGCAGGCACTGAAGACGCTGAAGTCGCGACCGCTGCATCGCCATTGTCTTCACTATTCGACAACGTGCGATCCCACAAAGAGATTGAGATGGCGGTCGGCGTGCTCACCGAGTTGCGGGGATGTTCGCCTGATGAGGCGCTCGAAGACTTTGTCGATGGGGTACGCGAAACCGGCGTCAGCGCAAATGATCTCGGGCGCGCGCTGATAGATCTGGCAAGCGGCCTACAACCCCCGTACATGGCCGAGGCCTTGCAGCGCTGGGGCCTCTTGCTTGCATTGCGGGGTCGCACGATTGACCACGACGGGCATGCGGTGAACACCAAGGTGCGGGTACGGTACGGCCCTTTGAACGACTCCACCATGTGTTAATGAGCAGCCTATCCGCGGGCATCGGCCAGCTGTCACTGATGGCTTGATTTGGCGTTCACCGTTCCGCACACTCCTCCCGCGGCACACTGATCTGGACCTAGAAAAGCGTTCTCGCCGTTGGCACGCGGTGTGGCTGCCGGCGACGGTAGCGGTGGCCTGCTGACCGCCGTCGGGGCGCGCCGAATGCTCGTGTCCGCTGGGCTCGCCAGCGAGCCCGCCCCTCTTCACCTGTGGTTCTGGGTGGGGTTGAGTGGAATGGTGTTGGTCTGCGCGGTCGGAGGATGGCCAGGCCAACGATGGCCCCTTCGCAACTTGTCCGTGCTCGATGTGTCTACTCAGCACGGTGCTGGTTGTGAATGCGTGGATCGGATACTTTCCCACCGCCCAGGGCGCGTGGGATCAATTATCCCGGGCGCCGCTGCCCGGTCAGTCTGCTGGCCGCCGTCGCAGCCATGCAACGCAGCGCCCAGACACCGGCCGTCGGAGCGCTGCTCGTCGTCGCAACTCCCGACGAAGTGTCTGGATTCAAGCACCACAAGAACTCGTCTACCTACCCCTTACTGGTTCACCAGCAATCCCCCCGCCGCGGTTACCGGCCCTCATGATGATCGGTGGGGAGTTCAACACTCCTGCCGATTGGGTGCGTGCCGGTGACGCCGTGAAACCCTCGACGTTCGCGGCGTCCCATCGCGGCCGAGCGCCGGTGGCGGTGTTCGTCGACCAAACGGCTCTTTCACCAACGACAGCGAATGCGTTAACGGGCCACGGGTAAGCCGCCGACCATCTGACCCGAGACATCGTTCCCTTCCTGTACAACCGCTTCGGCGTTTACCCGGATTCAGACCACTGGGGCGTGGGGTTCTCTTCGAATGGAACCTGCGCCCTTGTCCTGGCGGTAACGCACCCAGAGCAGTCCAGCGACCAGACGCAGCCGTGCGCCGCTGGCCCACGACGAGGGGATCAAGTCGCTGTGCGCGCTGGCACGTTCACGCAGCATAGACAGCACGCTGCTCGTCCTCGATGGAAGACATGTATGGTCGTTTGCCGCTGCTGCATTCGCCACTGTGCTGCCGTGGGTGGCCGGCGAGCTGGACACCCCAGGCATCCCGCGGACGACCGTTCCAGGGCGGAGCCCGTGGACCCTGCTGCGGGTAGCGCGTTTGACTCCGACAGCACCGGGTACCGCCCACGGGCGCCGCCTCAGAGCGGTGCCGGTATGGAGGAGTTGGGTTGACTGCGAGGACGATCTGTGGCGTGCATCGTCTTAGCAGCTAGCCCGCTGTCGGGTCACGTATTGCCCATGGTCCGCATCGGCGCGCACCTTCGAGCTCTCGGTCACGACGTGGTTCTATTGACAGCAGACCGGTACCGTCAAGCTGCCCAACGCGCCGGACTTGCCTTTGAGCCACTGCATACCGACGGGCCGGTGGACGACCTGCGGGGAACTGAGCGTTGGCGTAAATGGCTCGGGCCGAGTGTGGTTCGCCGCTATCTGCTGGGCCTCGCAGCGATGTGTTCGACATTTGTCACTCCTCTGGCGTCGCATACCAGGCTCACGCCGAGATCTGCGCGCCATTGCGTCAACGGCGTACTTGTCGACCTCGCTTTTACAGGCGCCATGCCGTTACTTTTGGCGAACCGGCGACGGCCAGCCGTGTCAGTGGTTGGCGTAGGGCCGATGACGTTGTCGAGCTCGGATGCGCCGCCCTTCGGCATGGCCTGGCAACCGCGTGCCGGTAGAAAATACGACCGTCACAACCGCCTTGTTCACCAGCTGCTTCTCGGCGGCATCCAGTCCGAACTCGAAAGGCCGGGTCGCTGCGGTGCACCGCCGTCGCCGGTTCGTGACGGAGGCCTCAGGCCGACCGGCTGACAACTGACGACCCGGCTCGAAACCGCGCCGCGACTGCCTGACGGGAACGTCGGACCCGCTGGCGACGGCGCGACGACCGACGAACGACCGCCCCCTGGCGCCGAACGGACGAACCGCACCGTCGCCAGTCACCCAGGGACACGACGACCCGGCTGGACAACCGGGCCACGCAGCACTCGATGCTCGAGCTGCTGCGCCGCGATGTGACCGAGCTCCCGCGGCTTGATCTCGTCTGCGTCGGCTGCTCGCGTCGCGCCACCGAAGAGACAGCCCGCGATGATCGCGCGATCTCTCGCTGCTCGCCTCCCCCGGCGCGGCCGCCGGTCGCCCGGCGCCGCGCGCCCCCTGGATGCGTTGCCCGCCATCACCTATCTCGGGGCCCAAGCGCTCCCGTCGCCGCGCCCATGGGCGGGTCGTCGTCTCACAGCGCACCTGATCCTCGACCTCCTGTACAACCTCATGCTCGAGTCGACGGTCGCTGCAGAAGTGCCGCATCTACGAGATGACCGCCAACAAGACGGCCCGCTCCACGATCGCGTACCTGATCGTGCGCGATCAGGCACACGAGAACGCCTTCGCGAAGGCGCTGGAGAGCCTCGGCGTCAACTGGGGCGCCGCCTGCCGATCCCGAAGACCAACGCCGAGCGGTTCCCGAGGTCAAGAAGCTCCTCGATCTGGGCCTGCAGAGCATCCAGTACACCTTCAGCGCGACGACCAGAGCCAGGCCGCGAAGCTCTACCGGGTGCGTCTCCGTCGAACGACGGCACCGAGCTCAGCACCGCCGTCATGCCCGAGGGCTTCCCGATGACCATCGCGCCGGAACGACGCGAGGAGTTCGCCCCCGGCCTGGACAAGGAGCTCCTGCGCTCATCCAGGCCACCGCCGAGGTCGAGATCGCGGCCAACGGGTCTGTCGCCAAGTAACAACTGCAAGTACCGGGTGGGTCGGCGTCGATGACGTCACCCACCGTTCTCCGGAGCGGCGGCCCCCTGAGCGCGCCGCCCCGCACCCAGATAGTGTCACTTGATGAAACGGCAAGTCAGCGCGGAACTCGACGTCGACATAGACGCGGACACGACCTTGGATTTCCAGATCGCCGTCGCGCCGCATCCGGGGGCGGAAGTCTCTGAGACGTTGTCGTTCGTGTTGAACGGACATCCGGTCGAGGCTCGGGAGATCACCGGCCTGCACGGCAACCGCATACACAAGTTCGACGCGCAATGTAGGCCATCTCGAAGTCCGTTACGAAGCAACCATCGTCGGCCAAACTTCCCCAGCTCCGGTCTCCGACTACGACTTGTCGATGTATCTGTGGCCCAGCCGCTATGCCGAGGCCGACAAGTTCTACGGTTTCGCCACAACGGAATTCGGCGCCCATGCCGACTCGGCAACGCTGTTGGAGAAGGTGTCGTCGTGGGTGGGCACCCGACTCAACTACGTACCAGGCTCGAGCGATCCCATTGACGGCGCGGTGGATACCCTCCTCGCAGGCAACGGAGTGTGCCGCGACTACGCGCACCTGGTCGTCGCGCTGCTGCGCGCGGTCAATGTGCCCGCGCGCCTCGTCTCCGTCTACGCGCCCGGCCTGTCACCGATGGACTTCCACGCGGTGGCCGAGGCGTTCGTCGACGGGCACTGGCGGGTCGTCGATGCGACGTGCCTCGCACCGCGACAGACCCTTGTGCGTATCGCCACCGGGCGTGACGCCGCTGATACCGCGTTCCTGGACAACCACAAGGGTTCCATCAATCTGACGAACATGACGGTGACCGCGACGTCTGATGGCGACTTGCCGAGAGACGCTCTCGATCAACTGGTGTCGATCCAGTAGCCACGGTCACGGTCTTTCGCGCCGAAGTACCTCCCTAGGGGTGTAACGAACCCCCCTAGGGGTGTTGACTGAGGCCAGCGCGAGCAACCGCTCGACGGCTGGAACATCCTCGAACAGATCACAGAGGATTCAATGATGGTCGATCATTTTTGCGAGCAGGACCAGTCCGCCGCCTCCACACACCGACACGGCTTCGAGGTTCACGAAAGCTGGAGCGAACAACTCGTGGTCCTTGCGGTCAACGATGACGTTGACATGCTCACCGCACCACTATTGAGCGGCGCGATCTTTGAAGCGCTCAAAAAATCTCCAACCGGACTCATCGTCGACCTGACCGAGGTGACTTTCCTTGCCTCCGTCGGGATGGGCGTTCTATTGTCGGCGCACGAGGCGGCCGCCGCGTCGTCTGTGCGATTCGGGGTGGTCGCCGAAGGGTCAACTACCAGCAGGCCGATCCGGATACTTGGAATCGACGCCATCCTGGCGCTTTACCCCACCCTCGATGACGCCTTGCGCGGCCTTCGCTGAGGGGGCGCCACCTACCATTCGTTCTGAAGATGCGCCCGGACTGCGCCCGAGAATCAGTCAAAAAGCTGATCCAGGGCGCGGTCTTCGAGCTCCACCCACCGCTTCACCTGGGCGCGAACATCCTCGACCTCATCGGGGTTGAAGTGTCGAGCACCGTCAGCGGTGATGCGACAGATGTCCATGGGAGCACCGACGCTCGGCGATGTGGCGTCCAGCGCATCGAGCACGCGCAACGCCGCCACCACTCCGTAGTCCACATCGCGCTCTGTCATTCGGAAGTGGCCCAGCAGCGCGTGCGCCTGCTGGGCCATAGCCGAACCGCTGCCGACGGCTTGGAAGCCGACCTCCTCGTAATGCCCGATCAACCCGTTCGGGTCGAGATCGACGATGAAGGGGACGTCCCCGGAGTAACCCGCGGCCAGAACGTAGGTGGCGGGCGTACCGGCGGATTTCTGCCCGGGCACATCCTCGATGAAGTTCGCGTAGTGACCCTTGAACACCGGCAGCAATCGTTCCTGTAGTGCGTGCCCGATGTCTTTGGCCTCGACGACCGTGTCCGCCTCAGTGTTGAAGATCTGCTCGACGTCGTAGAGCACCGCACGCGATCCGCTTCCGCCCCACGCGGCGTGTGAGCCGAGGGGGTGGAGCTTCTGCGCGGGGTAGCTGAGGCCCCTCCCCCCGTCGGTGATTTGCGAGTCCGACGCCATCACGACGCCATTGGCACAACGAAGAGCGAGAACGACGGTCATCCCGGCGATGTTCTCACGGTTCACGCTCGCTTTGGTCACGAACAGTGATCGACAGCACCGGCCCGGCGACAACAATGGTTGGATCGGGCGATATGGGGTCGCTTGGGCCGATACATCTGGTCGCCTTGATTCTTGTCGTTGCGGTCACTGCCGCAACGTGTGGATTCATCGCGGCGTCTGTGGCGCAGAGGAACAAGCGACGCGCACGCGGGATCTTCGCTCTGGGATTCGTCTGTGGATTGATGGCGGGCGCCGCCCGGCGCCAAAAGCGACGTGTCGTTCGCGCGCTCAATTCAGCCGCACTACCGGTTGGATGGTGGCCGGCGCCGCGGCGCCGCCGGGTTCGGACTCAGTAGCAGAGCTGTTCAACTCGCTCAGGGGCCACCGCGCCAATGTTCGATGCGGTGATAGTCGGGAGTGAAGCCGTGGTTCACTCCCCACAGGACAGCCTGGGTCCGGCTGCCTACTCCGATCTTGCGGTAGATCGATCGGATATATGACTTCACCGTGTTCGGGCTGAGATAGGTGAGCTTCGCGACCTCGGCATTGCTCTTACCCTGGGTGATCAGCGCCAGAATCTCGGACTCGCGATCGCTGAGTCCTTCGCCCCGGCCGGGCCAATCGAGCCCTACGGCGCTGCGCGCCCGCGGCGGGGCATCACTGATGACCGTCTCGCCGGCATGCACCGCCTCGAGCGCGGCGACCAACTCTCGTGCAGGCAACGTCTTCGAGATGTAGCCGTGGGCGCCCATCTGCCTGGCGCTCTCGATGAGGTCAGGGTGAAAATTCCAGGTGTACACCACGACTCGGCGTGCACGCGGATTGTCGATCAGAACCCCGATCTCTTCGTGGTCGGATTCTGGTTGCGCGAATGAGTCGTACAGAACGATGTCGACAGAGTCTTTGACGCCCATATTCGAGTCGAGTTCGGCGACGACGATTCGATCGCGGTACTTATCGAACATGTTGGCCACACCCATCACCACCACGTCGTAGTCGTCGACGAGGGCCACTGTGATCGGCTTGTTCGGGCGCGAGGCCATGGGCTGAAACTACCTCCCTATGGGTGTAGTTACACCCTCCCTAGGGGTGTTCACTGGCGTTTGTCGAGCAATCGCTCGGCGCGTGCGCTTTCCGAGTGCACAGGGCGGCCCAGACCAGAAAGGCTCTGCCATGATCATTTTAGGAATCATCCTGCTGATAGCCGGATTCGTGCTCAAGATTTCGATTCTGTGGACGATCGGGATCATCCTGCTCGTCGTGGGCGTCGTGCTGGCGCTTCTCGGCTCGACGGGGCGCGCCGTCGCCGGTCGGCGCCACTACTTCTAAGTCGAATCGGTCATGGGATCCCGTGGCCTAGTGCGAAGACCTGTATTGCGGCGGACTTTCCTTTGAGCTCATGGGCTCCCCGGTCGGTGAGTGTGGTCGGCCGCGATACCAGGGCATTCCTGGTTCGTTGGGTGGAAGGATTGCGTCGCCGTGGTTTTGGTCAGCTGCTCGACGCGGGCGGCGACGTTGACGGTGCCGCCGATCAAGGTGAACTCCAGCTTGCTTCCACCGCCGATGGTGCCCGCGATCACCACACCGGTGTTGATCCCGATGCCGATCCGAAGCGCGCCGCCGAATCGCTCGCCGACGAGGCTGTCAATCACCACCGCGGCGCTCACCCCGGCGTCGGCGTGATCCGCGAGATCGTTGGGGGCGCCGAAGACCGCCAGCGCTCCGTCGCCGAGGAACTTGTTGACGTGTCCGCCGGCGTCGACGACGGCAGGAACGACGATCTCGAACAAGGCGTTGAGGCGGGCCACGGTTTCCTCGGCAGTGTTCGCCTCGGCGAACGGGGTGAAATCGCGGATATCGACAAACATCACCGTCACCTCACGGCGCTCACCGGTGAAGACATCGTCACCCTGCTCCAGGAGCCGCGCCGCGAGAGCCGGGTCGACATAGGTGCCGAACGCCGCCTGAAGTCGTTGCCGCTCAGCCAAACCCGCCTGCATCCGATTGACCGACGCCGCCAACGCGCCCAAGGTCGTCGTCCTGAACCACCGGCAGCCGTTGGTTGTAGTCACCGGCCCCCACCCGTTCGGCTCCTGCGGCGAGGTCGCGGATCGGCTGCAGAGAGGGTGAAACCCAAGGCCGACGGAGATCGGCACCGCCAAGCCGAGCGCCAACGCACCTCCGATCACGACGGAAAGGACGGGGATGGCGGCGACGCGGTCGACCACGGCCCCCAGCGAAACGCCCATAACGGCGAACACAAACGCGACCGCGACCATCGACACGTTCGACCGCCCGGCGAATGTCGGGCGCGGACGTGGCAGGGAATCACCGATGCCCGTGTCACCGGCGAGGGCCGCCCTGACCGGTCGCATCATCGATTCCAGGATGCTGTGAAAGGCGATCAGTTGAGCACCCGTTCCCACGACCGCGCCGAGGATCGCGTATTGGATAAGCCGTAATCCCGTCGCTCCTGCGATCACACCGACGACAACCGACAGCACCGCCGCCCAAACACCGGTGGCCCACACCGTTCGGGATGTCGTAGACCTGGCATAGGCATACGTGCTCTCGAGGGCGGTCGCTCGATCTACGGACTGGCCTGCAGCCCACTGCTCCGCAGGGCGCAGCCATCGGCGATCGGGCAAAGCGATCATGCCTTCGAGCACCATCACGGCGACAACAACGACAGCCGCCGCGTCAACGTAGCGACCGGACTTTTCGAAGGCGACGACCAGAAACGACAACGGGAGGTAGACCATCAGCGGTACGGGAAATGCGATCACAGAGACCGCCCAGCTATACCTCGCCCCGTACCGATCCCACGCCCACTGCCAGATGCGGTCCATGCCGCGACACTAAGCGGCCGCCGAAAGGAGTTGATGGCATCGACACTTTCGGTATCCAGCAATGAAATAGGCGTCGGCCTAGGCTGACGACGTCAATCGAGCGGCTTCCGCGACGAACGCGTCGACATCCTCTCGCTGCGTATCGAAGCTGCACACCCAGCGCACCTCGCCCGTGGACGCATCCCAGTCGTAGAACCGGAAGCTCTCGCGCAGCCGGTCGGCGACACCCGTTGGCAAGCGGGCGAACACGGCGTTCGCCTGCGTCTCCTGGGTGAACTCGACGCCGCGGATGCTGCCGTCGGCGATACCCGCCTCCATCCGCGACCGCAGCCGCGTCGCCATCGCATTCGCGTGTCGCGCGTTGCGCAGGTACAGGTCGCCGTCGAGCAATGCGAGCAGCTGCGCAGAGACGAAACGCATCTTCGACGCGAGCTGCATCTGGTGCTTGCGCAGATAGATCAGCCCGTCAGAAGCCGCGGCGTCGAGCACAAGGATCGCCTCCGCGCCCAGCGCGCCGTCCTTCGTGCCGCCGAAGGTGACGACGTCGACTCCGACGTCGGTGGTGAAGGCGCGCAGCGGCAGGTCCAGCGTCGCGGCGGCGTTCGACAAACGAGCGCCGTCCATGAAGACGCGCATCCCGCGCTCGTGTGCGTAGTCGGTGATCGCCCGTATCTCGTCGGGCGTGTAGACGGTGCCGAACTCACTTGACTGGGTGAGGTAGACGACGAGTGGCTGCGCCCGGTGCTCGTCGCCCCACCCCCAGGCCTCCTCGGCGATGAGGTCCGGCGTGAGCTTGCCGTCGGCCGTCGCGATCGGCAGCAGCTTGATGCCCGCGGCCTTCTCCGGTGCGCCGCCCTCGTCGGCGTGGATGTGTGCCGTCTTCGTGCAGATGACCGCTCCCCAACGGGGCAGCATCGACAGCAGACCGACGACGTTGGCGCCGGTGCCGTTGAACACCGGGAAGGCTTGCACCCCGGCACCGAAGTGCAGTGCACACACCTCTTGCAGATGGACCGTGTACACGTCCTCGCCGTAGGAGACCTGGTGTCCGTCGTTGGCGTCGGCGATCGCGGATAGCACCTCAGGGTGCACACCCGAGTAGTTGTCGGAGGCAAAACCGCGGACCGTGGTGTCGTGCAATGTGGTCACATCAGAAAATATTAGGGAAACACCCGATTCCTCCGCGCCCCGTGTCTCTTTAGTCTGCTCTGCGGAGTCCAATTGGTCCGTGACTCTTGCAGTTCAGCAGCGAGCTGCAGTCGGCCCGCCACCTACACCGTGGCGGGCCGGCGTGTATCGGCGCCGCGCACGCTGTTGAGCACGGTCTGGCCCTGTTGGTCGACGAAATGGGTGAACAGCTCCTGGGCGAAACCGAAAACCAGCGCCCACGCAAGGATCTGCGCGGTGGTGTCGAGCGCGTTCAGGCCGGGAACGAATTGACCACGCATGAGCAGCAGGCCGAGAAACGCGGTCATCGCCCCCGTTGGGAGCTTCAGCGCGGCCAGCGCGAGCGGCAGACCATAGCGTTCGGATGAGCCTTTGATGTTCCTGATGGCGGCCGCGGCTGCCACCGCGGCGGCGACAAGTCCGACGAGTTCGACGACCATGAGGTCTTCTGGCTTGGCCGTCTCGGCGACCACATCGTCGATGTCCCGTTGCGGCGTGTTCCCCTGGGCCGCCAGGCCGGCCTGCGAAGGGGTGAAGGGTTCGGATTGGCCGGTCGGGCACACCACCACCGCTTTGCCGGACTCCTCCGGCGCGAAGCACAGCGGAAGCCAAGTCGGGCGGAGGAAACCCATCAGCACGACCGCAAACGCCAGCACCGCCATGAGGACTGTCGTGAGCACCACGACATTGCGGAAGCTGCGCAGCCGCACGTTGACGCGCAGCGCCTCCGAGCTCGCCGCCCGGACCGTCGTGACGATCTTGCCGCGCTCCCTGTCCACCGAGTCGTGATCGTGTACTTCGCCGGCGATCCGCTCGAACTCGTGTCGTCCCGGGTCGGACGGGTGGAGATGACGCTGCACGTGACGAAGAAGCGACGGCATCTGCCCGAGTAGGTAGTCGGGCGGAGCGAGATTGAGAAGTTGGGCCTCCGCGGCGTCGAGGTTGCTCCTCGCTCGCTCGATGAGCGGCCCGTCGCGAAAGATCCGGAACCGCTTCCGCGGGTCCAGCTTCTTCCCGAGGGCCGCGTCCCTGGCCGCCGCGAGGTGGCATTTGACCGCCCCGACCAGGATCTGGTCACCGTCGAGTGAGTGCTTCGTCGTGATCCAGTCGCACAACGCCTCGAGCTCGTAGGCCCGCGTCAGCGTGCCTTCGCGCCAGGCCACCGAAACCGGTCCGCCGATCTTCTGAAATTGCGTTCGATTCGCCGATGGCAATTGACCGTTGCCGTTGAGATGGCTGTTCGCGATTGTGGTCCCTAATTCGCTCATTGGGTCCCCCTGTATGTGACGCCGTGCCGGTGACCGAATTCTGAGCGGGCCGGCCCTATTGGGGCACGAGTAATCCCCTACTCGATTTCAGGAAAGGACCCGCACACTTTGCGCGTGGAAACCGAGCAAAAGCGGGCGCGATGGCGCACCCTTTTTCCATGACGAAGGTATTTCGCGGCAATCCCCGGCTGCTCCTCCAGGTGCTGCCCGTGGCCGCCGTCATGGTCCTGCTCAAGTGGTTGTACGACTTGAGTACGTTCAGACACCTCGAGCTCAGCCCGCTGCTCGCCGGCGTCATCGCCGCCGAGGTCTTCATCGTCGGATTCATCCTGAGCGGCACCGCCGCCGACTTCAAGGAGGCCGAACGGCTACCCGGCGAGGTGGTGGGCAGCCTGGACTCGATCGCCGATGAATGTCTGATAATGGACGAGGAGCTCAAACTCCCCGAGGCCCGTCAGTGCGTCTCGCTATTGGCAGACATCGGTGGTCTCGATCCACCAATGGCTTTTAGGCGGCGATGGTTTCGACGATGTGCTCGGCCTCCTGCGTCGGCTCAATCCGCTGTTCATTGTTTTCGCGCCGAAGATTCAGGCCGGCTTTACGACTCGCCTGAAGGGAGAGCAGGCCAACATTCGCAGGTTGGTGATCAGGATGGACACGATTCGTCGCACGTCGTATGTGTCGGCCGGGTATCTGATCGCCGAAGTCACCGGGTTGATGATCCTGGTGCTCCTTCTGATCACTGACGTCGGACAGCTCGCGCCCACGCTGCTGGTGGTCGGCGTGATCACCTACCTGCTGGTCTACGCGATCGCGATGATCCGCGACATCGACAATCCGTTCGAGTACCACAATGGCAAGCCCGGCGCGGCGGACGTGGACCTCGGTGTCCTCGAATCGTGCGAACGCCGACTCCGCGGTCTCGCCGCGGCGATGGGCGGCGATCGAGGCGTCGAGGAACGGTCTGCGGCTACCCTGACCCCGTGAGCAGCCAGCGAGTGCCCGGCGGCGTGGTGCATAGATTGCCGGCAGACCTGCGAGAAGCACTGATCGGCAACTCCCCTGCACTCGTTGCGTGGAAGGACATCACGCCATTGGCACGCAACGAGTTCATCTGCTGGGTCGAGGATGCCAAGCAGGAGAAGACGCGAGAGCGCCGCATCCGCCGGACCCAGGAGGAACTGGAGGAAGGCATGCGCCGGCCGTGTTGTTGGCCGGGCTGCAAGCACCGCGAGCGCACCGGCAAGTAACAGGCGAATTCAGTCCCTAGTCGATCAGCCGGCGTTACCGTCTCCTAAGTCACCTGACCGAGCTGAGGAGTCGACGTGGACGGATATCGGACCGTGATCGTCGGGACCGACGGCTCGGAAAGCTCAATGCGCGCGGTAACACGCGCGGGCGAGGTCGCCGCCGCGGAAAACGCGAAGCTGATCATCGCCAGCGCGCACGTGGAGACCGTCGAAAAGGGCGGCTGGTCACGAGCACCGTCGCACGATCACGTGTCCGACACCCGCGCCGCGGACTCCCTCGGCGGCGAGCAATACATCCTGCACGGCAATGCGCCCGTATACGGGATCCTTCGAGAGGCGCACGACAAGGCCAGATCCGCGGGTGCTGAAAATGTCGAGGAGCGGGCGATCGACGGGTGCGCCGGTCCCCGCGCTGGTGAAGTTGGTCCACGAGGTGAACGCGGACCTACTCGTCGTCGGCGACGTGGGCCTGGACTCCGTCGCCGGGAGACTGCTGGGTTCGGTGCCCGCCGAGGTCGCCCGCAGGGCGCGAATCGACATCTTGATCGTCCACACCGCCGACTAGGAGACTACGACGGAAGGTCGAGGCGTAGCTGGGCGCGTACTCCTGCGAACTCACCAATAGCGAACAGCGCCCTGGAACATCTGCGTCAGCGTCGCCTTGTCGCTCTCGATCGGCGCATTCTGCAGGAGCCGCTGCTGCGGCCAAGAGCCGTCGGCCAACGTGGCGCAGTCCGCCTCCCCGTAACCCACGGCGGACAACCCGTTGGGGATGCCGACCGCGCGCATGATTCGAATGAGGTGCTCGGCGAGAACGGTGCCCGCGTCGTCCTGGGCGACGTCGCCGACGTCCGCGCCGAGGTGGTGAGCAGCCTCGATGTGGCGCTGCGGGTTGGTGGACGCGGTGAAGCGAAAAACCGAGGGAGCGTTGAGGATCACCGACATGCCGTGGGGAACCATCGGTTCAGATCCGGGATATCCGTCGGGATGAAACCCGCGCACCTGCCCGGCCACCGCGTAGGACATGGCGTGCGGGATGTGCACGCCCGCATTGCCGAACGCGATGCCGGCGAGGGTGGCGGCCCACATGGTCTCTTCACGCGCTTCGCGGTCCGACTCGTCGCTGACGGCTCGTTCCAGATAAGTGCCGAGCAACCGCATGGCTTCGCGACTTCCCAAGTCGCTCCACGGGTTTGCGCCCTGACTCATCGGTCGATGACTCGGCCGATCGGGGGCGCTCCTGCGGACGAACGGCCGCGCAGTGAACGATTCCAATGCGTGCGACAGCACGTCGAGCCCCGAGCAGGCGACGACCTCAGCGGGCAGAGTGTCGGTGCAGTCAGGGTCGACGAGTGCTTCGGTCGGACGCAGCGCGGGAGAAGCAATGCCGGTCTTCGCCGACATGGACAGCAGGTCGAAGATCGCGATCCCGGTGACCTCGCTGCCGGTGCCAGACGTCGTCGGGCAGGCGATGTGCGGTTTCAACGGGCCGGGGACCGGCGTCCCATCACCGATCGGAGCATTGACGTAGGAGAGGAAGTCAGCAGGGTGGCTCGCGTACAGGTTGGCGGCCTTGGCGGTATCGATCACCGAGCCGCCGCCGACGGACACATAGCCGTCGGGATCGGCCTCCGACGCGAATGCCGCTGCCCGCGTGAACGATTCATCCGTCGGTTCAACGTGGACGTCGGTGTAGGGAACGACGTCGACGCCCGCAGCGCGCAGGGAGCGTTGCGCGGTGTCGAAGACCTCCAGCGCGGCCACCCCGGCGTCGGAGAACAGCGCCACTCGGGTCATGCCGAGAGCCCGGGCGCGGTCGCCGAGTTCCTCGAGGCACCCTCGACCGAAGGTGATCCTGGATGCATCAACCGTGAACGCGGTTTCCAGGTCGTCACCCGTGGGCTGATAATGACAGCAGATCATAGAGCCTCCCATTGCCTACTGGGTCAGCCTATACCGATGCCGTGTTGACGAGACAGAGAGCCGTAACCATGACCGATGATCAAATCAGCACTCACACACAGCTTTTCGATCTCACCGGCAAAGACGCGCTCGTCACAGGAGGCACCCGAGGGATCGGCTTGATGATGGCGCGGGGGTTGCTTCAGGCCGGCGCCCGCGTGGTGATCAGCTCACGCAAGGCCGACGCCTGCGCGAGCGCCGCCGAGCAGCTGGCGCAGTTCGGCGACGTCAGAGCCGTCCCGGCAGACCTCTCTCAACACGAGGAGTGCGTTCGGCTCGCCGACCTGGTCACCGCCGACACAGACGGCCTGCACATACTCGTGAACAATGCGGGCGCGACCTGGGGCGAGCCGCTGGAAAGCTTTCCCGACTCGGCATGGGACAAGGTGCTCGACCTCAACCTGAAGTCGCCGTTCTGGCTGGTCCAGGCGCTGTTACCGGCTCTGCGTCAAGCAGGCACGGCCGATGATCCCGCCCGGGTCATCAACGTCGGGAGCATCGACGGGATCCACGTCAGTCAGCTGCCCATCTACTCCTATGCCAGCAGCAAGGCGGCGGTGCACCAGCTGACGCGTGTGCTCGCCCGCGAGTTGGGACCGCAACACATCACGGTCAACGCCGTGGCGCCGGGTCCGTTCCGATCGAAGATGATGGCCGCGACACTCGATGCCTTCGGTGACTCGATCGCGGCGTCCGCGCCACTTCGCCGCATCGGCCGCGACGACGATATGGCCGGCATCGCGGTATTCCTGGCGAGTCGGGCGGGCTCCTATCTCACCGGTGCGATCATCCCTGTCGACGGCGGTATCGCAACCACGGCGTCCGGGACGTCGGGCTAGTCACTCTCACGTGAAAGCTGTGCGAGGAAATGACTCGCTGACAGTTCGCGCAGAACATAGGGCATCACACCGCCGTGCCGGATGTAGTCCACTTCGCGGGGTGTATCGAGCCGGACTTTTGCGGCAAAAGATTTGCCATCGCTATGGATAACAACATCACTCGGAGTCTCCCCCGGATTGAGTTCGTTCAAGCCGGTGATGCTGATTACCTCGCCGCCAGTCGGTGCGACATCGTCAGGCCCCGCATCGACCAACTCGATCGGAACGATGCCCATTGCCACCAAGTTCGAGCGGTGGATCCGTTCGAACGACTGCGCGACGACGGCTCGCACGCCTAAAAGAGCCGGGCCCTTGGCGGCCCAGTCTCGCGACGACCCGCCTCCGTAGTCCCTGCCCGCGACAACCACCATCGGGACATCCGCCTGTCGGTATGCGGCGGCTGCATCGAAAATGGTTGTCTCACTGCCACCGTCGAGGAAGTTGCGGGTGCGGCCACCCCGGGTACCTGGGGCGACTCGATTCTGGAGCCGCACGTTGGCGAACGCGCCGCGCGTCATCACTTCGTGGTTTCCTCTGCGTGAGGCATAGGTATTCATGTCGCGGCGTGTGACGCCATGGGCGGCAAGATAGTCCCACGCGGGTGTGCCGGATGTGATTGCACCCGCGGGCGATATGTGGTCGGTGGTGACCAGGTCGTCGAGTTTGACCAGAACCCGCGCCCGTTCGATATCGGCGATGCCTGGCGTTTCGAGCGTCATACCGTCGAGGTACGGCGGACGTCGGATATACGTCGAGTCCTCGTCCCATCGGTATAGCGCACTGCTGGTGACGTCGATGTCACGCCAGCGTTCATCGCCGGAGAACACTCCGCTGTACGCAGTGGTGAACAGATCGGCTGACACTGTCCTCGCGATGACGTCGCGGACTTCGGCCGCGTCGGGCCAGAGGTCTGCGAGAAGGATCGGCCGTCCGTCCGGTGTATGCCCGAGCGGATCGGTTGCCAGGTCGATGTCCATCGTTCCGGCCAGCGCGTACGCGATGACCAGTGGCGGTGAAGCCAAGTAGTTCATCGCCACTTCTGGTTGAATGCGGCCCTCGAAGTTGCGGTTGCCCGACAGCACGGACACCACCGTGACACCCTCCCGAACGGCTCGAGACACCTCGTCGACCAACGGCCCCGACGCTCCGATGCACGTCATGCACCCGAAGCCGGCGAGATGGAATCCGAGGGCCTCGAGGTCGCCGACCAGCCCGGCCTTGGCGTAATAGTCCATGACGACCTTGGAACCCGGGCTGAGCGTCGTCTTCACCCACGGCTTGCTGCGCAAGCCGACCTGCACGGCGTTGCGGGCCAGCAGGCCCGCCGCGACCATCACTTCTGGGTTGGAGGTGTTGGTGCACGACGTGATCGCTGCGATGGCGACTGCGCCGTCAGCGATCTCATAGTCCTCGCCCCCGAGATGAACTGTCGCTGTCTCGATCTGACCCCCACCGGTACCGGCCGCAGCCCGAATAGCCGAGGCGAACCGCTGCTTGGCCTCATTGAGGGGCACCCGATCCTCAGGCCGGGACGGTCCGGCCAGTACGGGCACGACATCGGCCAGGTCGATGTCGATGGTGGCATCGAATCTCAGCTCGCGGTCCGCGTCATGCCAGAGACCCTGCGCCTTCGCGTATGCCTCGACGATTCTGATGTCGTGCTCCGCACGGCCGGTGAGTCGCAGGTACCGCAGCGTCTCGGCGTCGACGGGAAACAGCGCGCAGGTCGAACCGAACTCCGGGCTCATGTTGGCGATGGTCGCCCGGTCCGCCAGCGGCAGGCTGGACACGCCAGGACCGGCGAACTCGACGAACTTGCCGATGACGCCGTGGGCACGAAGCCGCTCGGTGACGGTCAGCACGAGATCGGTCGCCGTTGACCCGGCGGGCAGGATTCCCCGGAGGTAGACGCCTAGGACCGGGGGCACATTCAACGAGATCGATTGTCCGAGCATCGCCGCCTCGGCTTCAATGCCTCCGATGCCCCACCCGAGCACGCCAAGCCCATTCACCATGGTGGTGTGCGAATCGGTTCCCAGACACATGTCGGGAAAAACCCAGTCACCTTCGGTCATCACAACGCGGGCAAGATATTCCAGGTTCACCTGGTGCATGATTCCGATACCCGGAGGCACTACTGCGAACTCCTCCAGCGACTGCTGTCCCCACCGGAGAAACCGGTAGCGCTCTGCATTGCGGCCATACTCGAGTTCGACATTGCGGGCCATGGCGTGGGGCGTCCCGAACGCGTCCGCGATGACGGAGTGGTCCACCACCAGCTCAGCTGCGATTACCGGGTTGATCTGCGCCGGATCACCGCCCAACGCTGCCATGCCGTCCCGTAACGCGGCCAGATCTACCAGCGTCGGAACACCATTCGTGTCGTGTAGGAACGTCCGCGAAGCGTAGAGATCCACGGGGGTGTCGGCGCCATCGACGATCGCGCTGATCTGATCGCCCGTCCGGCTGGTTCCGTCGTCGAACCGGAGCACGTTCTCCAGAAGGATCCGCAAGCATGTCGGCAGCGATGCCGGTGCCACGCGGGTGACGTCGTGATAGCGAAGACGTTTCCCGTCCACGAGGAGCTCGCTCTGGGTGCTGAACGTATTCCGTTCAGTCCCAGTCAGATGAGTCGCGGGCTTTTTCGTCATTCCAAGTGTCGACCGCCGGTAGTCACAACTGCTTGACGGATGTCGCGACGGTCTCGGCGAACTCCCGACAGCCGGCGTTTCCGCCCATGTCACGGGTGCTGATGCCCTGCGCGACCGTGTCCTCGACGCCACGCTCGATGAGCGAAGCTGCCCGGCTCAAGGTCGTCGTCGTGGTGACGCGCACCGAGCCAATCCAACAGCATTGCCGTGGACAGGACCATCGCAATCGGGTTGGCACGGTCCTGCGCGGCGATGTCCGGTGCCGAGCCATGGGCTGCCTGCGCCATGGCTCGATCTTCAGATGCGTTGAGAGAAGGTGCAATTCCAAGCGATCCGGCCAGCTCACCGGCCAGATCCGAGAGAATGTCACCGAACATGTTCTCGGTTACCAACACGTCGAACTCGTTGGCGCGACGGACAAGGTGCACCGTCATCGCGTCGATGTGGTAGTCGTCCACGCTGATGTCAGGATATTCGTTAGCCACTTCCCGGCAGACGTCGCGGAACAGACCCGTGGTCATCTTGAGAACGTTCGCCTTGTGCACGATGGTCACCCTCTTGCGGCGCCTGGACGCCCATTCGAACGCCTCTCGCGCGATGCGCTCGCATGCGCGGCGCGTGATGATGCCCAAGGCGATGGCGGTGTCGGGCGTGGGCATGAACTCGCCTGTACCGCGGTAGGTGTTGCGGTCAGCGTAGAACCCTTCGGTGTTCTCCCGCATGATGACGAGGTCGGTATTGGCGACGACGGCGCGTGCGCCAGGAAATGCCTTGGCCGGCCGTACGTTCGCGTAGAGGTCGAAATGCTTGCGGATCGTCCCGCTGGGATTGAGCTCCGAGCGGAACGGTTCCGGATACGCGGCACTGTCGTGCGGCCCGAGTAACCAGCCGTTGGTTTCGGCGAGCGCATCGAGCGTGGTCTTCGGCGTCGCTTCGTTGAGTTCTTCAATGGCTTTGAAGCCCAGAGGCAGCTCACGCCACCGGATAGGCGCAGCGCCGACGGCCTCGACCGCGGCATCAGCGATGAGGACTGCCGCCGGAACGATCTCCTGTCCGATCCCGTCGCCGAACAGTACGCCGAGGGTGTATGTGCCTGGAGCAGTGGATGTCACAGAGTTTCCTTTTTGTGGTCAGGGCGCGACGGTCAGCAGTTCTTGGGCCTCGTTCGACAGGACGTCGGCCTCGCGGTACAGAAGGCAGGCATCTGGTTCGACGCTGAGTCGGACTGGTCCGGTAAGACCACCGCGATCGCAGACGACCTGCACAATGAGATCGCCCAACTTCACGTCGTACTCGAACCGCGATCCGAGGTAAGACACCGTGAGCACCTCCGTGTCAAGGGTGTTGACACCAGGCGGGACCACCGTGTCCGGCGGGCACAGGCGCAGCTTTTCGGGCCGGATGGCAACCGTAACCGTCTGGCCCGCTTGCGTTTCCTGGTCTGTGTCCACGCTTATCGACTGACCATTGGCCGCGAGGGTCACAACCACACCGGTGCTTCTCGATTCTTCGACCGTGGCCTCCAGGAAATTGCATCGACCGACGAACGCTGCGACTTCTGCCGTGGCGGGTGACTCGTAGATCTCCGTCGGGGTCCCCACCTGAAGCATGTGACCGCCGGACATCACCGCTATACGATCGGAAAGGGCCAGCGCCTCGTCCTGATCGTGGGTCACGTACACCGTGGTGATTCCCAGCTCCTCCTGCAGCCGCTTCAGCCACGCCCGTGCCTGCTCACGCAGCTTCGCGTCGAGGTTCGACAGCGGCTCGTCCAGCAACAGAACCGTTGGCGAGTAGACCAACGCTCGAGCCAGCGCGACGCGCTGCTGCTGGCCGCCCGACAGTTGGTGCGGGTAGCGCTCGCGCAGGTGAAGCAGGCCGACTTTGTCAAGGGCGTCGTCGATGAGGCGGCGCTGCTCGTCTTTGCCGATCTTGCGGATCTGCAAGGGCATCGCGAGGTTGTCGGCGATCGACTTGTGCGGCCACAGCGCATACGACTGGAAGACCATGCCGAGGTTTCGGCCCTCCGGCGGAACGAATACCTTGTGTGATGTGTCGACGAAAGTGACATCGCCGACAGCGATGGATCCACTCGTCGGTTGCTCCAGACCGGCAATGCAATTCAATGTGGTGGACTTCCCACAGCCGCTCGGGCCTAAAAGGGTGAAGAACTCGCCGTCCCGGATGGTGAAGTCGACGTCGTCGAGAACCGTGTTGGTTCCGAACATCTTGTTGAGGTGGCCCACCTTGACGTCAGGCATCGTTCTTACGTCCTTTCAACAGAAGTCCCGCAAGCGCGACGAAGGCCGCGGTGATGGCGATTTGAATGGTGGCCAGGGCGGCGACCGAGCCGGTGTTGCCCTGCACCCACAGCTCGAGCATCGTGGTGCCGATGATGTTGGTCTTCGCTGAGCCCAGGAACACCGCCGGCGAATACTCCTTGAGCATCGTCACGAAGGTGAGAATGAGGGCGCCGGCGAACGCCGGGGTGAGCAGACGCACAAGGATCGCGAAGAAGGTCTTCACCCAGTCGGCACCCGCCACCCGCGCAGCATTGTCGAGCTCCTGACCGATCTGCATGATCGAAGGCGCCAGCGATCCGAAACCGCTTGGCAGAGCACGTAAACCGAAAGCGATGATGAGCGCCCACAGCGTTCCCTGCACCAGCTGGCCCGTGCCGAACGGCGCAAAGGCGAAGGCCCAGAAGAAACCGATGCCCACGATGATTCCCGGCATCGCCTGCGGCGCCAGCGCCAGGTATTCGACGGCGCGACGGAACCGGAACGTCGACCGCCTGGCGACCATCACTGCCATCAGCGCGACGAAACTGACCAGCACCGCGCCGAGCGCTGCGACGATCACACTGTTCTTGATCGACTGGACGTACGCCGCATAGGTGAACACCCGGTCGTAGTTGTTCATTGTCAATGTCTTCAGCGGCGACTGCAGCGGGCTGAACACCAGCGTGAACGAGCGCATGATCAGGCCGGCGATGGGCACCAGCGCTCCCATGATGACATAGAAAATGATGGCGCACAGAGTGATCCACTTCAGCCAACCGAGGTCCAGCAGACGGGGACGGGTGGCTTTACCACGCACCGAGACGAACCGCTGCGCGTCCTTGAGCAGTTTCGCCTGCAGCACTACCAAACCGATGGTGACAACCAGGATGATCGCCGAGGCGGCACCAAGAACGCCATAGTCCGGATTGATGGATTGCAGGCCGTTCTTGAACAGGAAGGTCGAGAACACCTGGATGTTCACCGGCTGCCCGTACAGCAGTGGCACGCTGAGGGTTTCCACCGACATCGAGATGACGAGGATGGAGCTGTACACGATCGGCGGCCGCAGCATCGGAAGAATGACCTGGACGATGACGCGCAGCGGGCCCGCACCGCAGACCTGTGCCGCCGATTCCAGCGATGCGTCACTCTGCCGCAAAGCGTTGGCGCAGAAGGTGTACGCGATGGGTGCGAGCGCGACGGCTTCGGTAAGGGCCATGCCCGGGATCGAGTAGAGGTTCCAGGGCAGATGTCCGAAGATCTGCTGAACTTTGACACTCACGAACCCCGATGGCCCGTACATCATGATCCAGCCGAACCCGAGGATGAGCGATGAGATGAAGAATGGCCATTGCATGGCCGCCCCAAGGATCCTGCCGCCCGGAATCTTGGTCCTGACGACGACGATCGCCATCGGCACCGCAAGAAAGAGCGTCAAAACTGTTGTCAGCCCGGCAAAGTAGACGGTGTTGAGCGCTACCTCCCCGAATCCCGCCTCGGTGAACAGGCGCACATAGTTGTCGAGGCTGAGCACTCCCCCCGCCTCGTACAGCGGCCTGTCCAGAAGCGACTGATACAAGGTTGGCACGACGGGTGCCAGTACGAGGATCGCGAGAAAGATTAGGACTGCGTACTGCAGCCACATCTCTCGACCCATGCCGAGGAACTTGCGGTATCGGGGGGCCGGGTGACCCCCCGACACCGATCCTCGGACGGCCGGCGGTGGTGACGTCGTCGTCGTCATGGCAATAACAGTCCTTCGTTATGCTGCGATCAGCTTCGGCGGAGCAGGCCATCCCAGCGGTCTGTAAACGACTTCACCTGGTCGTCTGGCACCTTGACGTAGGGCACGTCGATGACGTTCGCCTCGCCGACGGATTGCACGAGCTCCTGGTAAGTGTGCCTGCCGTCGGTGGCCTCGATTCCGTCACGGTACGAAGTCAGACCACCCTCGGCGACCGCACGTTGACCCTCCTCGGAGAGCACGAAGTCGGTGAACAGCTTCGCGGTGGCGGGATGCGGCGCCTTGGCGGGGATCCCGATACCGCGTGGCAACACGACAGTTCCGTCGTCGTAGAAGGACAGACCCAACAGTCCGCCGCTGTCGTCGACCTTCGGATAGGCAGGAGCGGCACTGATGAACAACCCCGCCAGATATTCACCCGAGGTGATCTTCTCCAGCTGTGTTCCCGACGACGTCTCGGCCTTGGACATCGGCAGCACTTTCTCGAGTGACGACCATGAATCAGGCCGCGCGTCGGCGAAGGCGTTCGAGACAGTGAATCCGAAGGCGCCGTTGACGTCGCGGGTCGTGATCTTGCCCTGATACTTACCGGGATCTTTGGCAACGATGTCGGCCAAGCTCTTCAGCCCGGTCGGCTTCTCCGTCATCAGCGATGTGTTGTAGATGATCGATATCGGGTCGAGGGACATCGAATAGACGTTGGGCATCAATGTTGCCTGCTTCGGCAGCTTCGCGACCTCGGGCGAGCTGTACTGCATCAGCGTTCCCGGGCGCGCGCCGAAGTCGGCCCAGGCCTGAGCGGCGTTGGAGACGACGATGTCTGCCGGCGAACCCGCGGTGGCCTGCTCGCTCAGCACTCGCTGGAAGACCTCATCACTGTCCAGGTTGTTGGCGCCGATCTCGCCAACCCACGGGTACTTCTTCTTGAAGTCCCGGAAGATCGGGTCCCAATTCTCTTGGTCGGTGTTCGAGTAGATCGTCAGCGTCCCGCCCTCGTTCTTCGACGCTTCGATGACGTCCTTGTACTCCGCCGGGTAATAGTCGGGAGCCTCACCGGTCTTCACGGTGTTGTTGGCCCCGGGCTCCGTGGACTCACCCGACCCGCACGCGGTGAGCGCCATGGAGATGGCCACGCCGAACACAGTTGCGAGGCGGATCAGGCGACGTCCGCCGCTCCCACCGGTGTTCTGGGGGACTGACTTCATGCTCTTCCTCCTTGAAGTGAGGCCTGGGACTCAAGCCCGACCTCTTGTGTGCCCGCTCACCGTAGGAGGTTATAACCTATGACGTCAAGCGTCCAATCTACGCAGAATTGGTGGATTCCCGTCTACCTGCACAAATCAGACGTAAAAGGCTTTGCGACATCAAAGGCAACCTTGCGATTGGACTAGCAGAAGAGACATCTTTGCTGTACGTTATAACCACTGACGAAAGGTGAGCGATGTCGCAGCCCGCAGAGCTGTTCGAGACCAAGAGCGATTACGCGTACCGCCAGGTGCGTGATCGGATCCTGTCCGGCGAACTGCAACCAGGCGCGGTCATCCAGCAGCGGGAGCTTGCCGGCCGCATCGGAATCAGCACCACCCCGTTGCGCGAGGCACTCAGGCGCCTCAAGAGTGAAGGCCTCGTCGAGCTCGACGCACACCGCGATGCGCGCATCGCACCCTTGCGCGCAGAAGAAGCAAGGGACTTGCTCGAGTTGCGGAAATCCCTGGACCCGTTGGCCGCAGGGTTGGCGGCGCAGCGGCGTACCAACGCCGACATCCAAGCTATTCGAACTGCGCTCGCCGATGTCGAGCCGCTACCGACACCCCCGGTGATCGAGCAACTCGTCGCACACCGCAACTTCCACGCGGCGGTATACCGAGCAAGTCACAACGACCTCCTCATCGAGGCGCTAGAAGGGCTCTGGGACAAGGCTGACCGATACCGGCGCCTTGCATTGCAGACCGAACGAACCCAAGCCGCACGCGACCAAAAGGCAACCGAGCACCAGTTGCTGGTCGATTACATCGCCGCAGGCGACAGCGAGGCGGCGGCCCATGTGATGCGCGCCCATATCGACACCAGCCTGGGAGCTGCAGCGGTCTGGCGTCTCGGCCACGAGACCACAGAACGGTAGCCCCATCGTGATCGATCGACCCTTGATCGCGGCCGTCCACGCCACTCCCGCTTCAATCGCACCATTACGGGCTGCCTTGGTCGATGAGGTGCCCGGCGCCGCGATGTGGAACCTCATCGACGACCGACTCGGCCCCGATGCCGATGCGGTGGGCGGCGAGCTGACACCGCGGCTGCGCGACCGAATGCTCAACCTGGTTCGACACGGCATCACCGGCGGTGCCGACGCCGTCGTGATCGCCTGCTCGATGTACGGCGATGTCCGGATCGTTGCTGAGAAGCTCTTCACCACACCGGTTTTCGCCTCTGACGCTGACATGATGGCCGACATCGCCCGCGCGGCACCCCGACGCGTCGCGGTATTGGCCTCGTTGCAGGGCGCAGCGAGCGACACGACCGCTCGGCTGTTCACCGCGCTGTCCGGCGCCAATCCGTCCGCGCAGGTGGTACCGGTCTTCTGCGCGGGCGCCGCAGAAGCTGCGTCCCTGGCCGATACTCCCGCATTGGTCAGCGCGCTCGCGAGTGGCCTGGAAGAGGCGAGCGGGCCGTTCGACATCGTTTGTATCGCGCAGTATTCGCTGAGCCCCGCCGCAGATGAGCTCGCCGCGAAGATCTCCCTACCCGTGGCTGCTCCGACCCAGGCGGCTGCACGCGCGATCGCTCGTCGTCTTGGTGCGCGTTGAGTGCACCGGCGATCGGCTGCATCGCCGATGACTACACCGGCGGAACCGACGTCGCGGCCGCATTGCGGCGTCGGGGCTTACGCACGGTGCTTCTCTTCGGACCACCCGATGACGTGGTGCCGATCAGCCAGTGCGATGCGGTGGTCGTCGCCCTGAAGAGCCGGGGACTCGATGCCGCCACGGCGGTGAAAGCATCTCTGGCTGCCCGTGATTGGCTGGTTTCTGATGCCGGAGTCGGCACGATCTATTTCAAGTACTGCTCCACCTTCGATTCGACTCCCGCAGGAAACATCGGCCCCGTCACTGACGCGCTGCTCGACGCCGCAGGCGAATCGCTGACCGTCGTCTGCCCCGCCACTCCTGAGCACGGGAGAACCGTGTACCAGGGCCACCTGTTCGTGGCCGACCAGCTGCTGTCGGAATCGTCGATGCGTCATCACCCGCTGACGCCGATGACCGACTCCTACCTCCCGCGGCTGTTGGCCGCCCAGACTCCGCACCCGGTCAAACTCGTCAATTGGCAACAGATCCGGGGCGGAAGCATTGCCGTCAAGGAGGAGCTGCACAGCGCCGCCGCCGAGGGTGTCCGCCATGTTGTCCTCGACGCCGTCGACGACGACGACCTGATGACCATCGCACGTGCCGCCGTCGGAATGAAGGTGGTCACCGGAGCCGCAGGACTCGCAGGCGCTCTCGGCCGAGTCACTCGCGATAGCGACCGCGATCGGACAAGCGCTTCGCCGGTTCCCGCACCGCCGGGCGCTACGCTGGTTCTCGCCGGCAGCTGCTCCACGGCGACACTCGGCCAGGTGGCTTACGCCCGAGAGCGGTTCGACTCATTCCGGTTGGATCCACGCACAGTCGACCAACCCGGTGACCTGTTCGATCCGGCGTTGGCGTGGCTGCTCGACCATCTGGGTGATGAACCGGTGATGATCTATTCCTCTGCACCGGCCGAGGAACGAGGTCCAGCCGACGCCCACGTCGCGGACCAACTCGAGGCCACGATGGGAGCGCTGGCGAAGGCCGCCGTGTCCGCCGGCGTCCGCCGCGTCGTGATTGCCGGAGGCGAGACGTCCGGCGCAGTCGTCGACGCGCTCGGGGTGAAATCCGTTGTCGTCGACGCTGAAACCGACCGCGGAGTGCCGTGGTGCAGCACCCCCGACCATCACCTCTCCCTGCTGCTCAAATCGGGCAACTTCGGGCGACCCGACCTGCTCGTCCGGGCAGCGACCAGCGAGACCCTCTCATGACGGTCGCCGCAGAGATCGTCGATCTGGGCGCATCGTTCTTCCGCCGCGGACTGACATTCGGACGTACCGGCAACCTGAGTGCCGTCGACTCCGACGGCACTCTCATCATGACGCCGACCGGCGTCAGCCTCGAGCGACTCAACATCGGATCGCTGTCCCGCCTTACTCTCGACGGCCAGCACGTCGGTGGGCCGCAACCAACCAAAGAGGCATTCTTGCACTTGGCGATCTACCGTGCGCGAACCGACGCCCGCGCGGTCGTACACACGCACAGCACCCACTCCGTCGCAGTGTCTTGTCTCCGCGACGTCGACACGAACAACGCGCTTCCGACTCTGACGGCTTACTACGCGATGCGGGTTGGCGTGCTGCCGGTGCTCCCCTATCGCGCCCCCGGCGACGAGTCCCTCGGCCCGGCAGCCGAGTCGGCCGCTGCCGGGCACCACGCCTTGCTGCTGGCCAACCACGGACCGATCGTCGCAGGCGACGACCTCGCGAGCGCTGCCGATGCCCTCGAAGAGATCGAAGAGACGGCCAAGCTCTATCTGCTGTTGCGAGGGAGCGCGGTCAGCCAGGTGACGGATGACGAAGCCCAACGACTGAGCGGGATGTACCGATGAGCACCACACCCGACACGCGCCGCATCGACGACCGGAGGTTCGGTGCCGTCGCCGTGACCGAACTCGGCGCGAGCATCCTGCGCGCCAACGGCGTGCCCGACGCTGACGCGCTATTGGTCGCCGAATCGCTTGTCACGGCAGACATGTGGGGACATCCGTCGCACGGAATGCTGCGCCTGCCGTGGTATGTGGCCCGCCTGCGGTCTGGAGTCATGCGGCCGCTGACCCAAACCGAGACTGTCTCGTCGTTCGCCGCGGTGTCGGTTTTCGACGGCCTTGACGGCATCGGCCAGGTGGTCGCGCACCGCGCCGTGACGGCCGCGGCTGAGGCGGCGAACACATACGGAGTCGGTGTTGTCGCCGTCCGCAACAGCAACCATTTCGGCACTGCGGCTCACTGGACCCGCCTCTTGGCCGAGTCGGGATGTGTCGGCATCCTGACCACCAATGGAAGCCCGGCGATGGCGCCATGGGGAGGCGCGGAAAAAATGATCGGCGCCAACCCCTGGTCGATCGCCGTTCCAGGCGGTCGATACGGCGCGGTAGTACTGGACATCGCCAACACCGGGGTTGCGCGCGGAAAGGTCTATGCGGCAAGGGAACGCGGTGAACGCCTGCCGGACGGCTGGGCGATTGACGCATCAGGTTTGCCGACCAATGATCCGCAAGCGGCGCTCGACGGCCTGATCCTTCCGATGGCGGGGCACAAGGGATATGCGGTGTCGTTCATGATGGACGTGCTCTCCGGCGTACTGACCGGAAGCGCCTTCGGAACTGATGTCGTCGGACCCTACGTCGCGGACAAGCGCAGCGGGTGCGGCCATCTGGTGTTGGCGATCAAGATCGCAGCCATCATGCCCGTCGAGCAGTTCACCGAGCGCATCGAACGGCTGATCACCACCCTCAAGAGCTCCCGCACCGCACCCGGCCAACAGATCCTCGTTCCAGGCGAGCTCGAGAATCGTTCTCGAGCAGCAGCTTCCGGCTATGTCACTCTTCCGGTCCAAACCGTCGAGGAACTCGACCGGCTGGCCACCGACTGCGGAGTCGACTCCATCACACCGGAGCCGTGATGTTTACACTGTTCGTCACTCTGGACGTCCACTCTGACAAGCTCGGCGACTTCCTCGAGGCGATCGCGGTCAATGCCGCTGCTTCCTTGCGTGATGAACCGGGGTGCCTGGTTTTCGACGTGCATCAGGATATCGACGTGCCGACTCGCTTCTATCTGTACGAGGTGTACACCGACGAAGACGCATTCCGAATCGCTCACCGAAGCGCCCCGCATTACGCACGCTGGCAAGAAGCCGCGAAAGTTTGCGTCGTGGACGGCAGCCACCGCAATACTTTTGCGCGGCCGGTGCGCATCAGCGGCCGGGCCTCAGCCCCGCGATGAACCGTTGCACGCTTCGGGTCAGGGATCGTGGGACATGGTCGGGGTCCATCAGGTCGTTCTCCGCCAGCGGGCTGGCCTCGCCGGCCACCGTCTGGTGAGGCCGAACCAGACGATGTCCGTCACGAGGCTACGTCGCCCCTGTCCCCCGACCAGTGACGATGCGGAAAGCCCGATTGAGCCTGTTGCGCAAGTAATCTGGCGACTCCACGTCGACGAGGGCGTCAAAGCGACCGTGTCTGTCCAGCACATCCAGGTAGGTTGCCGCGAGCACGGCGGACCAAAGCTTCAGCCCAGACTGCACCCGCTGATCTGTTGCCGACGTTCCGAAGCGATCGGCGAGCACACCGGTGAGCATCTCGACACGTTGAGCGGCCACCATCTTCTGCAGATCGGGCGACGACGTGATCACCTTGGCCATGCGGCGCATGCGATCGAGCTTTACCGGACCGGTGTCGGCGACGATGTCAGCGATCACCGTGGAATGTGCTGACATCAGCGCGTCAACCAGCGGCGTTTGCGGGTCGATGTCGGCCAGGACTTTGACCACGGAACCGAGCATGTCCTCGGCGACCTTCAGCACGATGGCCTCTTTTGTTCCGAGTACGCGAACCACGTCGTCGGCCGGGATCGCAGTTGCCTGCGCGATCTGCGCCATCGACGTGGAGTCGAACCCCTGCGCCGCCAGCAGGGTCAAGGCGACGTCGACGGGATCCTGACCGGCTTGGTCGTCCACGGTCGGAAAGTATCACTTCCCCCAGGCCGCCACCGACGTTCTGATATGCACATATACGACGGTGTAGCGTGCCTTGACCCAGAACCTGCTCCCAAGTATCGGCTGCCGCGATAGGGTTCTCAACGCCAAGTTGGACCCGTTCACCACAACAAATAAGCCTCCGTAATCGCCGCGCAACCGCGGCGCCTCCTGCCATGGGAAGGTTCGGTCATGACCAAATCACGGCTCCTCGCAGCCGCATGCTCGTCCGCTGTCGTCGTCATCGGATTGGTCGGGTGCGCGCCCCCCGAAAAGGAAAGCACCGGCAACCAGACAGAGTCCGGCGTCGATGCCAAAGCGGCGACCTCGGCCGCCGACTTCGGCGGGATGGACGGTCTCGTCGAGGCCGCCAAGGCCGAGGGTGAACTCAATGTGATTGCGCTGCCGCCGGATTGGGCCAATTACAAGGAGATCATCGACACCTTCTCCTCGAAGTACGGGATCAAGGTGAACTCGGCCCAGCCCGACGCCAACAGCCAGGACGAGATCAACGCCGCCAACCAGCAGAAGGGCAAGAGCACCGCGCCCGACGTCTTCGACCTCGGCCAGGCGATCGCGTTGGCGAACACCAACCTGTTCGCCCCGTACAAGGTCGAGACGTTCGATGACATCCCGGCCGAGTTCAAGGATCCCGACGGCACCTGGGTCAACGACTACGGCGGCTACGCGTCCGTCGGGTACGACTCGGCCAAGGTCCCGGAAGTCACCGGCATCGAAGACCTGCTCAAGCCCGAGTTCAAGGGCAAGGTCGCCCTCAACGGTGACCCGACGACGGCCAGCGCCGCCGCCAACGGGGTGCTGATGACCGCATTAGCCAACGGCGGATCGGTGGACGACATCGCTCCAGGCGTCAACTTCTTCGTCAAGCTCAAGGAGGCGGGCAACTTCGTGCCTGTCGACCCGACGCCGGCGACCATCGAATCCGGCCAGACGCCCGTCGTCCTCGACTGGGACTACCTGAATGCCGCCGAGACCAAGAAGGTTCCCGACCTGGAAGGTGTTCGTGCCGTCCAACGCGCTCGTCGGCGGCTACTACTTCCAGGCGATCAACAAGGACGGGCCCCACCCCGCCGCGGCCCGCCTCTGGCAGGAGTTCCTGTTCAGCGACGAGGGCCAGAACCTGTTCCTGAAGGGCCTCGCCCGACCCGTGCGCGCCGAGGCGATGGAAAAGGCGGGCACGATCGACAAGACCGCCTTCGCCGCACTACCCACGATCGACGGCGCCCCGGTGATCCCGACCGACGAGCAGAGCAAGAAGATGGCCGACTACCTCGGGGCCAACTGGTCCAAGGTGATCAGCTGATCCGGACGTCCTGGCGGACCAGCTCCGCCTGGACCGCGGAGATGTCCACCTCCTGCAGAGGTCGGTCCGTGCGGATAGACAGTGCGGCCGCGACGCCTGCGCCCTGACCCGTGACGGCGCAGCACGACATGTTCCTGGTGGCCGCATGAGCGATGCGGTCCCCTCCGGTGGCGCGTCCGGCGACGATCAACTGGCGGACCGTCTGCGGCAGCAGCGAGCGGTAGGGGATCTGCAGATAGCGCCCCGTCGTCGGCAGCACCAGCACGCCGTAGCCGTCGATGAACTCGGGGTAGATGCCGACGGTGTCCTCGAACCGGCCCTGTCCACGCACGTCGGCCTCGGTGAGGTTGTAGACCGCGTCGATCTTGCGGGTGTCTCGGATGCCGATGGTCATCCCGAAGTTCCGCAGCCGGGCGGCTTCACAGCCCGGTGTGTAGCGGCGCAAGGCCTCGATCGCCAGCATCGCCTGCCTGCGGCCCTCGATCTCGTAGCGGGTCAGGCTGTCGGGGTCGGTGCCGTCGCAGCCGGCCAAGTGGATCAGGTTCATGTAGGTCAGCTCACCGGTGTCGTGCATCGCGCCCCAGGTGCCGCCGATCGTGTTCAGCCGGTCCGGGAGTAGTCCGTCCGCGATGGCTTTCGCGAACGGCTTGCCGAGATACGGCGAGTAGAGGTCGGCGTCCTTCTCGTCGGTCTCAGCCGCGAATTCGCCTGCCGCCCAGTCGCGATACGTCTGCGGGTCCTCGGCCACCCCCTTGAGGAACGCCGCCTTGTCGACACCGGCGAGGTGGAACATCACCGAAGCCGCCATCATCTCCTCGGGCGGTGTCTTGTGCACCGGCGCGCCCGCTCGCGTCGCCACGTCGGCGTCCCCGGTCGCGTCGACTACCCGGCGGGCCAGGATCGCCTCGCGGCCGGCCTTGGACTCGGTGACGACGCCGATGATCGTGTCACCGTCCATGAGCGGTGCGACGAACTGGCGATGGAGCATCGCGTGGATGCCGGCCTCCTCGACCAGTCGGTCGGCGACCAGCTTGAAGCCTTCGGAGTCGAGCTCGTAGGACAGCGACTGGCTTTCGGGCACCGCTGCGCCCATCTCCTTCGCGCGTTGCTCGAACTCCCAGCCGATGCCGCCGGCCTCGACCGTCTGCTCGCGGCGGTACCAGGCAAAGCCTTCGACGCCGACCGCGGTGATGTTCCCCCCGAAGCAGCCGAACCGCTCGACCAGCGCGACCTGCACGCCGGCCCGCGCGGCCGCCAGGGCGGCGGCGAGACCGCCCGGGCCCGAGCCGACGACGAGCACGTCGGTCTCGCGGATGACGTCGATCTCGCGGCTGGGTTCGGTGACGGTTCGGGGGTGCGCCGGCATGGTGCGGAATGGTAGCCCTCGATCGTGTCCATCAACCTTTCGCGAGGGGTTGGGACGTTGGTCTCTTTGAGTCGAGCGGCCACCAAGTGGTTCTCTGATGGATGTGAATACGGCGCCCGGCCTTGCATCGCATTAGCGTAGGCGGACCCGTGTTCCTGCTAGTCCGTCGACGATCTTGGTGATGTCGGTGAGGGATCCAATGACGGCTTCGTTGCCGGTGTTGCGCGCAAAGCCGCATGCGGCTTGGACTTTGGGGCCCATCGATCCCGCGGGCAGGTCGAGGCCGGCCAGCTCTTCGGGACTGACCCGGCCCAGGCAGGCCTGGTCGGGGGTGCCCCAGCCGGTGTAGACACCATCGACGTCGGTGGCGATGACAAGCAGGTCGGCCCCGCGTTGCTCGGCCAGCAGCGCCGAGGCGAGGTCCTTGTCGATGACGGCCTCGACACCGTGCAGGTCGCCGTGTTCGTCGTACATGGTCGGGATACCGCCGCCGCCGGCACAGACCACAATCGTGCCCAGTTCGACAAGGGCCCGAATCGGTCCAATCTCGAAGATTCGCTGCGGCTTTGGGCTGGCCACGGCACGGCGGAACTTGTCGCCGTCAGCTGCGATGGCCCAGCCGCTGGCCGCCTTGAGGCGTTCCGCTGTCTCTCGGTCATAGACCGGCCCGATCGGTTTGGTGGGGTGGCCGAACGCGGGATCGTCGCGGTCCACCTCGATCATCGTCAGCAGGGTGGCGATCGATTGCTCGGCGGGTAGCAGGTTGCCCAGTTCCTGCTCGATGACGTAGCCGATCATCGCCTCGGTCTGAGCGCCCAGCACGTCGAGGGGGTAGGGCGCGACTTCGTGGTAGGCCGCCGCCTGCAGTGCCAGCAGCCCGACTTGGGGGCCGTTGCCGTGAGCGACGACGATCTCGTTGCCGGGTGCCACCGCGGCGATGCACTCCGCTGCTACTCGAATGTTGGCCCGCTGGTTCTCCGCGGTCATGGGCTGCCCGCGCTGTAATAGCGCGTTGCCGCCCAGCGCGATCACTATCCGCATGTCGCCCTCAACTGAGCGCGGCCACGAGGACCGCCTTGCATGACTGACGCTAAACGGGCGACCCGCTCTGTCCATGAGGCTTTAGTCCTCGCTCTCCAGCCGTAAGTCCCCATCAGCTCGGGCTAGGGGAACGGGCGGTCAACGCCAGGTGAACGCGCGAAACCGATTGTGCCGCCAGGAAGATAGAGTTTGCGCCTGGCGGGACAGTCGGACCAGCTGCGTCAGCGAGTTGTACGGCGAATCCATCGGCGCCAAGGCCTTTGGTCCTCAAAGGAATAGGCCTTCGGCCCGAGATTTCGACCTCACACGCTCATTACCCTCTGGCCATGACCTATGTGATCAGCAGTGCATGTGTGGACGTGATGCACAAGTCGTGCGTCCAAGAGTGCCCGGCGGACTGCATTTACGAAGGGACCAGAGCTCTCTACATCAACCCCGATGAGTGCGTGGATTGCGGCGCTTGCAAACTGGCGTGCGAGGCCGGCGCGATCTACTACGAAACCGACGTGCCGGAGGATGAGCACCAGCACCTCGCCGACAATGCCGCGTTCTTCACGGACGTACTGCCCGACCGCGACGCCCCTCTCGGTTTCCCGGGTGGCGCTACCAAACTCGGGCCCATAGGCGTGGACACGACGTTCGTCGCGGCCCTGCCGCCGCGGGGCGAATGATGTCCGCCCACGGTGAGCCGATGACCGTGCTGTCCGAGGACGAAAGCTGGCGTCTGCTGGCCAGCATGGCGTTGGGCCGGCTGGTGACCTGCCTCGAGGGGCAGCCGGCGATCTTCCCCGTCAACTTCGTCGTGCAACGCAGGACCGTGATCTTCCGAACCGCGGAGGGCGCCAAGCTGTTCAGTGCCATCATGAACGACCGCGTGGCGTTCGAGGCCGACGACCACAACGTCGCCGAAGGCTGGAGCGTCATCGTCAAGGGCAGGGCCCAGGTGCTGTGCACCACCGAAGACGAGGAAGAAGCGGATCGAGCACAGCTCCTGCCGTGGACGGCGACGCGCAAGCGCCGCTACATCCGCGTGTTGCCGTCCGAAATCAGTGGCCGCCGTTTCCGGTTCGGTTCCGAACCGGAACGCGGCTGACCATTCGCGTGATGATGGCGGGGTCACTGGCCCTTCCAACTAGGGACCTTTGCCCCTCGCGCGGCAGTTGTAGATGACAGATGGTGGGTTCATGGAGCAGTTGACCGTACTGGATGCGGGGTTCCTCCAGGCCGAGGACGCCGACCGCCACGTGAGTTTGACGGCGCCCAGCGCGGGTCACTCGCGCTCCACACCCGTGGGCGCGCTCGCACTAATACAAGGGGTTGATCGCAATGCCCAAGGGACAAGCGCTCGAGGTCCTCAACCGCAGGCAGTGTCTGGATCGATTGGACACAGTGCGGGTCGGCCGCCTCGTTTTCACCGAGGATGGCCTGCCAGCTGTGCAGCCGGTGAACTTCCGGTTGTGGCGAGACGATGTGGTCATCCGGGTCGCCGGGGGCGCAAAGCTGGCCGCCGCCACCGAAAATCACGTCGTGGCTTTCGAGGCTGATGAGTTGGATCCAGATCTGCGCACAGGCTGGAGTGTGACCATCGTCGGGCGCGCGCAGCTGATCACCGATGTGAGCGAGATGGTGGAAGTGGCTGGAACGTTCGTTCAGCCGTGGGCCGAAGGTCGGCGGGATCACTTCGTGCGGATCCGGATCGAGAAGATGACCGGCCGCCGCTTCCGCGAGCGCGGCATGCCGCAGTACCGCGGTGTGGCGACGAGCACGACCTCGTCTTGAGATTGAGGGTGTCCCGGCGCCGACACCGAGGCGTCCGCTGCGGGAGGTCTTGGAGTTTCGCAGATGATGCTCGAAACTGATGTGTCGGGTCGCCGACGCGTGAACTCCACGGCTCGCAGGGAGGGCTCGTAATGGTCAAGGTCTTTTTGGTTGACGACCACGAAGTCGTCCGGCGGGGTCTTGCCGACCTGCTCGGATCGGACCCCGAGCTCGAGGTCGTCGGCGAAGCCGGCTCCGTCCGCGAGGCAATGGTCAAGATTCCCGCCCTACAGCCTGACGTCGCCGTGCTCGATGTACGCCTCCCCGACGGCAACGGAATCGAACTGTGCCGCGACCTGCTGTCCGATCTGCCGGAACTGCGCTGCCTGATGTTGACGTCCTATACCTCCGATGAGGCAATGCTCGATGCGATTCTGGCCGGCGCCAGCGGGTACGTCGTCAAAGACATCAAAGGTATGGAGCTCGCACAGGCGATCAAGGACGTCGGCAACGGCAAGTCACTCCTGGACAATCGCGCAGCGGCCGCATTGATGGCACGGCTTCGCGGAGGGGCCGTGCACAAGGACCCGCTCTCGGGACTGACCGACCAGGAGCGAACACTGCTGAGTCTGCTCAGCGAGGGGCTGACCAACAAGCAGATCGCAGCGCGGATGTTCCTCGCGGAGAAGACAGTCAAGAACTACGTGTCGCGTCTCCTCGCGAAGCTCGGGATGGAACGCCGAACCCAGGCGGCGGTGTTCGCCTCCAAGCTGGACCAACAACGCCGTGCGGCCGAAGAGTAGTGCGGAACCTTCGCCCGCTGCGTTGGTCGGCGCCTCCGTCGTAGGGGGCTAGTCCGCCATCCATTCGACGACGTCAGACAGCGGGCGGCGGGGAGTGGATGGAAGCGGGTCGGCGTTCACCGGTGCCCAACCGATACGCAACAACATCTGCGGAAAGCCGTTGGCGCCAAATACGTCTTCCCTTACAGCTTCCCGCGTCTCGGCGATCTCGAGCGGCTCGGTGACCGGGCAGCTCGCCAGTCCAATGGCAGTAGCTGTGAGCAGCATCAGGCTGGTGGCCTCACCGGCACGCAGGCGGGCCAGCGAGTTGTCGTCCTTGGTGCCGAGCGCCAACACCATTGCGGCGTCGTCTTTTGATGAGGCGTCCGGTGGCTGCGACAACGCGGGACCGGCGAACAGGCGACCAGGTATCGGCGCCGTCGGATCTGACTGAGGTGTGTTTCGGGCTGGCACGCCCGCAATGGCTGCGTACCTGCCGCTCCAGGTCGACAACTCGACGAGATAGTCGTGATCCGTTGCATGCTGCCAGACAGCCTGCGCCACAATCTGTTGCAGCTTCGGCAGCTGCGCGACCTGGCGCATCATTACCCCCGCACGGGCCGCGCGCGCACCCATCAGCGCGACGTCGGCGTCCGGAACGCTCCAAGCGTTGTAGAGCCGGCGGTCGGTGCGTCGCCGCGGTATGGCGGCCGCCAACGTCACGTCAAGGTCACTGGCGGGGTGTGGATAGACCTCAATGGCGGCCAGATGTTCGGGTTCCGCGGGATTGGGCAACCGGTGCACCTTCGTCTGCCATCCAAGTGCCGCCAACGCGACGACCGCGTGGTTCAGTGAGGCGCCACAGCTCAGGAGCAGATCCCGACTGTCTGGGTCGGTGTTGGGCAGATGCCTATCCGGATCGGTATACAGATGCAGACTCTGGGCACCCACCAGCCACCGCCACGGTTGGGAGTTATGGATCGAGGGCGCCCGGGTGGCAAGCGACAAGGCCGGATGGATCGTATCGTGATCCGGGAAGTGAGCGTTCATGGCACTTCACTGCTCTCCGTGCGTAGAGATCTTTACGACTCCCACACTCGCCCGAAACGGGTGAGCCACACTAGGGACCAAAGTCCCCGTTGTCTGCGGTATTTGGTGTTCCGTCTCGATACCAAAACCAGTGAGGGTCAGAGCCTAGGGCCGCGGCCCATCACGGCAGCGGGGCACACCAGCGCAATTTTGTACCGCCCGCGGCAACGGTCCCGACGGTGAAAGAACCGCCCGCTTCTTCGGCCCGCTGACGCAGGTTGGTCAGCCCACTCGGGGTGACGTCGTCGGCGATCCCCTGTCCGTCGTCAACGACTTCGATGCAGAGGTCATCTCCCACAGTGACATTGACGGTAAGAGTCGTTGCATTCGCGTGTCGCACTGCGTTGCTGACGGCTTCGCGCACAACGGCCTCCGCATGATCGGCGAGCGCAGTGTCGATGACCGAGAGCGGACCGCTGTATTTGGCAGAGGTGCGTAGCTCAGGGGTCGAGAATTGGGCAATGGCCTCATCGACGCGCTGCCGCAGGCGGGTAACGCCCGACGACGCGCCGTGCAGGTCGAAGATCGCCGTGCGAATCTCCTGAATGACCTGCTGGAGGTCGTCGACGCTTTCCGTCAGACGCTGCTGCACCTCGGGGGCGCGCGCCCGGGGGATGGTGCCCTGAAGAGCGAGGCCGACGGCGAACAGCCGCTGGATCACGTGGTCGTGCAGGTCGCGGGCGATGCGATCACGATCTGTGAGGACGTCGAGCTCGCGCATCCGACGCTGCGTGCTCGCCAGCTGCCAAGCCAGCGCGGCCTGGTCGGCGAAGGCAGCCATCATGTCGAGTTGGTCGTCGGTAAACGGGTAGGCACCGGCGGGCCGGAGTGCGACGAGGACACCGGCGACGGCATCTGTCGCGCGCAGCGGCAGAAGCAGTGCGGGGCCTGCGCTCTCGGGGTGGTTCGGGATGATGTCAAGTGAGTCGAATCGCCCCGGTGTGCGCTTCATGAACGCCTCGCCGATCGGCGTTCCCTGCACCGGGATGGTGTCCAGCCCAGCGGCCGGTCCCCCACCCGCGGTAGCGGCAACCAGGAGTTCCGTCGTCTCGCTTACCGGTAGATCGGGGTCCGCCGGCACCGCCACCAAAGTCATCTGAGCGCCGCTGAGGTGCCGCGACTGGTCGGCGATGTGCCGGAACACCCGGGCCGGGTCGGTGCCGGACAGCAACTCGGTGGCGATGTCACGCGTGGCCTCTATCCACGACTGCCGGATTCTGGACTTCTGATAGAGCCGGGCGTTGTCGATGGCGATGCCAGCAGCGGCGGCGAGCGCCTGAACCAGCACCTCGTCGTCTTCACTGAAGGGTTGGCCGCCTGCCTTCTCCGTCAAGTACAGGTTGCCGAACACCTCATCCCGGATGCGCACGGGAACTCCCAGGAACGTGCGCATCGGTGGATGGTGGGCCGGGAAGCCGACGGAAGCAGGGTGGTGGGAGATGTTATCCAGCAGAATGGGTTTGGGGTCGTCGATCAGCACACCGAGCACGCCACGGCCGTCGGGCAAGTGGCCGATCTGCGCGCGCATCTCTTCATCGATGCCCTCGTAGATGAACTCGACGAGTTCATGGCCGTGCCCGCGGACCCCCAGAGCCCCGTACTGCGCGTCGACCAGCTCGATCGCGGTATGCACAATCGTTCGCAGCGTCTCATCGAGCTCGAGTCCGGACGTGACTACCAGCATGGCCTCGAGCAGGCCGTCCAGCCGATCGCGGCCTTCGACTATCTGCTCGACGCGGTCCTGGACCTCCAAGAGCAATTCGCGCAGGCGCAGTTGGGACAGCGCATCGCGGAGCGGGCGCATGCTGGTCTCAACGCCCGGCTCGACCTTGTCGGCCACGACGCCATTGTCCACCAGTACGGACTGCGTGGCGGCGGCTTTCGATTAGCTATCTGACGAGAGCTCTTGCGGAAGAATGCCTAGTCGACGCGATGACAAATCCCCGTCACAACTAGCTCACCCTCTACGACGAAATCCTTCACTGCCCGACTTCGAGCGACATTGTCGCTCATACCGAAATGCTTTCCGTTTCAGCGAATTTGTCGCTCTGAGCCGGGCACTCGGGGGCTAGTCAGTGTCTGACGAAAGAGGCGATTGCTAGCTAGCAATCGTCAGGCTCGGCGCCTGGACTCGGGATCGGGAAACCGGCGATCCAGCGCGTCGAGCAGTCGATTGATCTCGCGAATCTCATCTTCCAACCGCCGGATACGTCCGCGGAGGTGGCCGACGTTGCGCATCTGTCCCGATCTCACGGCCTCATTCAGAAGGCGAGTGTCCTTCCCCAGTCTCCCGGATAGATCTGACCGCTCGTTGCTCAAACACCGGCGCAGGTGTTGAGCTTGCAAATTGTCCGCAGCAGCGGCCGCCGCCGTATCCCCGGTGAGCATCAGACTGAAGCTAGCCGATGACCGGGATGCCCGCAGCGGCAGCCTAGCCACGTACGGGAGCGTCTCGCCGTGTCCGCTCCCACGGCCAGGTCATCAGGGCCCACACGATGAGGACGATCGCTATTTCGGTAAGCAAATACACCGGCCACGGACCCAGTACGTCCAGCACTGACGCGGTGGGGGGCTTCCTGTTGAGGTAGCCGTAGTTGGTCCCGGTGATCGCGTTGAAGGTGAACGTGAATGCCGCCCAGACGAGGGTGACGACGATCGCGAAGCGGTAGTCGCGCCACCGCGGCCGGTTTCGGCGCCCCCACGTGAGATAGATGGCCGCCCACACAACGAGCACGTGAAGCGCGAAGAATGTGATGAAGAGATGGTGCGGGAAATCTGGCGCGCCCTCCTGCGGCGTGCCGATGTCCGGCGTGATCAACGCCTGCGAGCTCAGCACCAGGCCCCAGTAGTAGGCGAGCACAAACGCCCAATGCCGCTGCGACCACAACGCATACGCCGCGGTGAGTTCCGCGATGTCGCACAGCTGCAGCGGAACCGACGTGTCGAGGTCTGGCCGAATCAGTTTGTAGACGAACGCAACGATGAATGCCGCGACGATGAGAAGCGCGAAGCTCCGGCCGAAGAGTCGAGCCTGCGACTCGGATTGCCGACGTCCGATCCAGACCAGAAGTACCGCGCCAACGGCGAACAGCGCGAGCACCACCAAGTGCGATGGGCCGTAGGCCGTGAATTCCCGTTCTGCAGAGATCAGCTCGATCAACTCCCTGGTTCGTCGACCATGATCTCAGGCGGCACCCACCGTTACCGGGATTACGTACGGGAATGTCTGAAGATGCCTATTGAGCGCCGAGGCCGACCAAGACCGCTGCAACGACGATGACACCAACCATTACGGCGAGCTGCAGATATCCGATGATCAGCGCAGCAGTGGCCAACCCCCGCCCGCCCTCGTGGGTCCGGCTGATCTGCCGGCGGGCCAGGTGTCCGAAGACGATGCCAAGCGGATAGAACACAAACGCCAGAATCAGCGCAGCGATCGCCATTCCATTGGTCGGCGGCGCGTACACATAGACCGGTGATGGCGACGCGACTGGCCGCCAGCCGGGTTGGTTGACAGGTCCCACTGCCTTGATACGAAGCGTCGCCCAACGCGGTTCAAAGACGTCAAGTGGTGATTCCGACGGCTTGCTCCAGGTCGGTCAACGAGTCCTCGAGGTGAGTGAGCAGCCGCTGCAGGTGCGGAATGCTGCGGCGGCACCCGACGAGGCCGAAGTCGAGGTTGTCTGCGTTGTTGGTCAGTGTGATGTTCAGGGCTTGCCCGTCCAACGCGATCGACAGCGGGTAGTTGCCGTCGAGGCGCGCGCCGTTCCAGTACATCGGTTCGCGCGCACCGGGAACGTTGGAGATGACGATGTTGAAGGGCGGCGGCGCCGACGACACGAACCCTGGCACCAACGCCAGTGCGATGCCTGACATCAGAAACGCCGACAAAGCCAACGCCTGGTTTCGGGGAAGTTCGGCGAACACCTTCTTGTTTTCGCGCATCGAGGTGTTGATCGCGTCGAGTCGCTTGGCCGGGTCGGCGGTGTCGGTGGCCAGGTTGCACAGAATCGTGCCGACCATATTGCCGCCCGCGTCCTGCTCGTCCTGCGCGCGCAGGCTGACCGGAACCATTGCCACCAACGGTGTTTCCGGCAGAGCGTCGCGTTCGATGAGGTAAGCACGCAGCGCTCCCGAGCACATGGCCAGCACGACGTCGTTGACGGTGACTCCGGCTGCGGACTTGATGGCGCGAATCCGCGCCAGCGGCCACGACTGTGCGGCCACCCGCCGCGCTCCGCCGATCGGGACGTTGAACATCGTCTTGGGTGCGCGAAACGGCAGGGTCAGTTGCTGCTCGAAGAGCGCGGCCCTGGCCACCGAAAGCCCCGAAGGGGCCAGCGAGGCAACCGATCCGACCGCGCCGGTGATCGACTGCAGGAGCGACCGCGACTGCACCCGAACCCGTGCTTCTGCGCTTCGGGCCGAGTGTCCACGGCACCCGGATCTCGTGGTCGTCAGGGTCCGGGGTCATCGACCGGATCGTGAGGCGCTGAGCGGAGATGCCGTCGAGCAGCGAGTGGTGGATCTTGGTGTAGACCGCAAAGCGCCCGTCGTCGAGGCCCTCGACGAGACTCGCCTCCCACAGCGGCCGGTGCCGATCGAGCAGGGTGCCATGCAGCCGTGACACGAGCTCGAGCAACTCGCGAATGCGGCCGGGGCGCGGCAATCCGGACCTGCGCAGGTGGTAGTCGATGTCGACGTCGTCATCGAAGGCCCAGGAGAGGTTGGAGATGCCGCCGAGAAGTCTGCCCGGATGCTTTCTGAAGGTCGGCTGAAAGTCGTCGTTCTTGACGATCGTCTCGTGCAGATCGCGGATGAAGTCCGGGCCGCTGCCCTCGGGCGGTTCGAAGAGCTGCAGGCCGGCAACGTGCATCGGGTGTTCACGGGATTCGCCGATGAGGAACATCGAGTCGGTCGGCGAGATCAGCTTCATCGACGTGACGGTACCCAACCGCCGGTGATTCATGCACGGTATAAGGTCCTATTCCACTTGTACGAGAGGTGACGATGACGAAAGCAGTTGGCAGGGTGGCCGGCAAGGTCGCGTTCATCACGGGTGCGGCGCGCGGCCAGGGCCGCGAACACGCCATCCGGCTGGCCGAGGAAGGCGCCGACATCATCGCCGTCGACGTGTGTGCCGACATCGACAGCGTCGGCTACCCCGGAGCGACGGAATCCGATCTCGACGAGACCGCCGCGCTGGTCGAAAAGCTGGACCGGCGCATCGTCACCGCCAAGGCAGACGTCAGGGACCTCGACGGCCTTCGGGCCGCGCTACAACGCGGAGTGGACGAGTTGGGCCGGCCCGATGTGGTGATCGCCAACGCCGGAATCAGCGGCACGCCCTCCCCTGTCGCCCTGATCGACGAGTCCGCCTGGCAGACGATGCTCGACATCAACCTGACCGGCGTCATGCATACGACCAAGGTGGCGCTGCCCCATATGTCCGACGGCCGCGGCGGATCGATCATCCTGGTCAGCTCGATGCTCGGGTTGCGTGGCGGGGGCTACATGGCCGGCTACGCGTCGGCGAAGCACGCCGTCGTCGGGCTGATGAACTCACTCGCCAATGAGCTTGCACCGCAATGGATCAGAGTGAACTCAATTCATCCCGGCAACATTCTGACCCCGATGCTCGACAACGAATGGTTCCACCGCACCCTGCGGCCCGACCTCGCCGAGCCGACGATGGACGACGCGGCCGCGGTGATCGGGCACTTTCACATGCTGCCTGCGCCGCTGATCGAAGCACGGGCTGTCAGCGATGCCGTGCTGTTCCTCGCCTCCGACGAGTCGAAGTACATCACCGGAGCAGCATTGCCGATCGATGCCGGAGCCGTCGCAAAGTTCTGACGCGTCAGGGCTTTTCGTGTAGCCGCGCTGACACGGCCGCGGCGAAGGTGTGCGTGTCAGATGCCTTACGAACCGTCGGTGTGCAGCGCCGCCAACAGGCGGCGGGTGGTCTCCAGGAGCAAGCGGTGAAGTAGATCGTCGGACAGGTCAACCAATTGTGGATTGATCGCGGTGCCGTAGATGCCCGCCGCGATGACGGACATCGCCACGCGTGTCGCGTCATCGGGGGTGGGCCCGACGAGCAGAGCATCGAAACCCTCGATGGCTGCTGCGAATTCGTCGTGAGATCGAACCAACGGGTCGATCGCGGGATCGCCGAAGAACACCGTCGTCAGACTGCGGTTGCGCACCGCGAGTTCGACCAACCCGCTGATCGCGACGTCGCGCCGCGCTTCTTCTGAGCCGACCGCTTCGGCGATCTTGACCAGCCGGGCGATGTCGTCGAACACTGGGCTGATCAACGTCAGCACGATGTCTTCTTTGGTGTGGAACTGGTAGTAGACCGAGGCCTTGGCCACGCCAACGCGATCGGCGATCATCTGGAGCGACGTCCCGCTGACACCGTGCTCGGCGAAGAGTTCGAGGGCCGCGTTCAACACCCGCTCGCGGACCACTCCGCGAGGCGACGCCAAGTTCGTCATTGCCGCCCCTTCCTGCCCAAGACCCGCTGACCGTACCCCCTTTTCTCGGTCTCCATCCTAGATACGCGAGGCCGAATGACTCAGCCGTGTGGCCGACATAGCAATCCGCTTGACTAAGTGATCCTAGCCATACGGCTTGTCCAGACTTAGCCGAACGGATAAGTTTCGATGAATCGGGTCACGGCGGAAGGGAACGTTGATGAGCGGTAGTTCGCCGCTGACCATCATCAGGAAGGCGTGGTTGCCGCTGCTGATCGTGGTGGTCATCATTGTCGCCGGCGTCACCGTGTATCGGATGCGCACCTTCTTCGGTGCCGACGGCGTCATAGTCACCCCGCGCAATTTCGCCGACGATCCAGAGCCGTTTGACCCGAAGGTGGTCACCTACGAGATCTCCGGCACCGGAACGTATGCCGACGTCAACTACCTCGATCTCGACGCAAAACCGCAGCGCGTCGACGGCGCAGCGCTGCCGTGGTCGCTGACATTGCAGACGACGGCCCCGTCGGCCGCGCCGAACATCGTCGCCCAAGGTGACGGCGGCTCGATCACCTGCCGGATCACGGTCGATGACGAGATCAAGGACGAAAGGACGTCGGACGGCTTGAACGCCCAGACCTTCTGCTATGTGAAGTCCGCATGAGCGCCCCCACGACAGACGCGCTCCCTGTCGCCAGACATTCGAAGCGCCCATTGATCCCGCGGGTCATCCGCACCATGGCGGTGCCGATCATCATCGGCTGGATCGCGATCATCGCGGTCTTCAACGTCATTGTCCCCCAGCTGGAAACCGTCGGCCAGATGCGCGCGGTGTCGATGAGCCCGAACGACGCGCCGTCGATGATCTCGATGAAGAAGGTCGGCGAACTCTTCGAGGAGGGCGACTCCGACAGCTCGGCGATGATCGTGCTCGAAGGCCAGGACAGGCTCGGCGACGACGCTCACGCCTTCTACGACGAGATGATCAAACGGCTCGAAGCCGACACCACGCACGTGCAGTCGGTGCAGGACTTCTGGAGCGATCCGCTCACCGCTACCGGCGCCCAGAGCAACGACGGCAAGGCCGCCTATGTGCAGGCGAAGCTGGCCGGCAACCAGGGCGAGGCGCTTGCCAACGAGTCGGTCGAGTCTGTCCAGCACATCATCGACAGCCTGCAGCCGCCACCGGGCGTCAAGGTGTACGTCACCGGTCCCGCGGCGTTGGCCGCCGATCAGCACATCGCCGGTGACCGCAGCATGCAGCTCATCGAGGCGGTGACCTTCACCGTCATCATCATCATGCTGCTGCTGGTCTACCGATCGATCGTCACGGTGCTGATCGTGCTGGTGATGGTGGTCCTCGAGCTGGCCGCCGCCCGCGGAGTGGTGGCCTTCCTCGGCTTTCACGAGATCATCGGCCTATCCACGTTCGCGACCAACCTGTTGGTGACTCTGGCGATCGCCGCCGCGACCGACTACGCGATCTTCCTGATCGGCCGATATCAGGAAGCGCGATCGGTGGGCGAAGATCGAGAACAGGCCTACTACACGATGTTTGGGGGCACCGCCCATGTGGTGCTCGGTTCCGGCCTGACCATCGCCGGTGCGACCTTCTGTCTGCACTTCACCCGGCTGCCGTACTTCCAAACCCTGGGCATACCACTGGCGATCGGGATGGTCGTGACCCTGTTCGCCGCGCTGACGCTCGGGCCGGCGGTGATCTCGGTGGCTAACCGATTCGGCAGAACACTCGAACCCAGGCGCGCATTGCGCACCCGCGGCTGGCGCAAGGTCGGCGCCCTGGTCGTGCGCTGGCCCGGCGCGATTCTGGTGGCGACGATCGCGCTGTCGCTGATCGGGCTGTTGACCCTGCCCGGCTACAAGACCAACTACAACGACCGCACGTACCTGCCGACGGACCTGCCTGCCAACGAGGGGTACGCGGCCGCCGACCGGCACTTCTCCCAGGCGCGAATGAATCCCGAACTGCTCATGGTCGAAAGCGACCACGATCTGCGCAACTCGTCGGACTTCCTGGTGATCGACAAGATCGCCAAGGCGATCTTCCGGGTCGAAGGCATATCCCGCGTGCAGGCGATCACCCGCCCGGACGGCAAGCCCATCGAGCACACGTCGATCCCCTTCCAGATCAGCATGCAGGGCACCACCCAGCAGTTGAACCAGAAGTACCTGCAGGACCGGATGGCCGACATGCTGGTGCAGGCCGACTCGATGCAGGACACCATCGACACCATGACGCGGATGTCCAACCTCACCGCGGAGATGGCCGACACCACGCACAGCATGGTGACGAAGATGAAGGACATGACCGTCGATGTGGCCGAATTACGGGACCACATAGCCGATTTCGACGACTTCTTCCGGCCGATCCGCAACTACTTCTACTGGGAACCGAAGTGCTTCAACATCCCGGTATGCCACACCATCCGGTCGTTGTTCGATGCGCTCGACGGTGTGGACGTGATGACCGACGACATCCAGCAGCTGATTCCGGAGATGGAACGGCTGGATTCCCTTATGCCGCAGATGGTCGCGATGATGCCCGAAATGATCGAGACCATGAAGACGATGAAGACGATGATGCTGACGATGTATGCCTCGCAGAAGGGCATGCAGGATCAGATGGCGGCGATGCAGGACAACTCGTCGGCCATGGGCGAGGCGTTCGACTCATCGATGAACGACGACTCGTTCTACCTACCGCCGGAGGTGTTCGACAACCCCGACTTCAAACGCGGTATGGAACAGTTCCTTTCGCCCGACGGCCACGCCGTGCGCTTCATCATCAGCCACGACGGCGACCCCCTTTCTCCAGAGGGCATCGAGAGGATCGACGCGATCAAGAAGGCGGCGAAGGAAGCCATCAAGGGCACGCCGCTGGAGGGATCGACGATCTATCTGGGCGGCAGTGCGGCGACATTCAAGGACTTGGCCGACGGCAACACCTACGACCTCGTCATTGCCGCCATCGCCGCGCTGGCGTTGATCTTCATCATCATGTTGCTCATCACGCGCAGCATCGTGGCCTCGGCGGTGATCGTTGGCACGGTCGTGCTTTCGCTTGGCGCATCGTTCGGTCTGTCGGTGCTGATCTGGCAGCACCTCCTCGGTATCGAGCTGCACTGGATGGTGCTGGCGATGTCGGTCATCATCCTGTTGGCGGTCGGCGCGGACTACAACCTGCTTCTGGTCTCCCGCTTCAAAGAAGAGATCCACGCCGGGCTTCGCACCGGGATCATCCGGGCCATGGGCGGAACCGGATCGGTGGTGACGTCGGCCGGTCTTGTCTTCGCGTTCACGATGATGTCGATGGCGGTCAGCGAGTTGACGGTCATCGGGCAGGTGGGCACCACGATCGGTCTGGGTCTGCTATTCGACACGCTGGTGATCCGGTCGTTCATGACGCCATCCATCGCCGCACTGATGGGCAAGTGGTTCTGGTGGCCGATGCGGGTCCGAGAACGGCCGGTGCCGTCCCCGTGGCCGTCCCTGCACCGCGACCCAGTCGGTGCAACCTCGTCCACCTGATCGCGCTCCAAACCGAAGGACACGAGGGTGTCGAGGCCGCGGTGGGTCGCTCGAATACTGCTTGACGACGGTCGGGCTGTCGTTGGCGGGTCTTCCAGCTAGCCGGTATGGCACCTGGGCGTCAGCGTTAGTGACCCGCATGCCGTTTCCTGCGAACGTCATCGCCATGATCTCTCCAAGCGTCGGACGCCGCTCCTTCCTCTTCGCGCTGGTGTGCAGCGCAGCGCTGGTGTGGTCGCTGATCACGCCGGGATCGTCGGCCGCCGAGCCGAGCGCCGAGAAGCCCACCATCGTGCTGGTGCACGGCGCATGGGCCGACGCGTCCAGTTGGGACGGCGAAGTCAAGGATCTGGAAGACCAGGGTTACGTCGCCAGGGCCATCGCGAATCCAGTCGAGAACCTCACCACCGACTCCGCCGACGTTGCAGATTTCCTCAAAACAATCAACGGACCGATCGTGCTGGTCGGCCACTCCTACGGCGGTTCGGTGATCACCAACGCCGCCGAAGGCAATCCCAACGTCAAGGCGCTGGTGTATGTCGACGCCGCCGCACCCGACGTCGGTGAGACCAACGGCTCGCTCAGCGGTGCCGACTCGGTGCTCAAGCACATTCCGGAGGGCGAACTATTCGACAAGGTGCCCTACCCCGGTGCCCCCGCAGGCGCGGTAGACCTCTATCTGAAGAAGGACATCTTCCTGCAGCACTTCGGCAACGACCTGCCCACCGATGAGGCGACGCGGTTGTGGGCGTCGCAGCGTGCCGCCTCGACCTCAGCATTCGACACACCGTCGCGCTACGCGGCGTGGAAGGCGATCCCGTCGTGGTACTTCATCAGCAGCGGCGACCAGATCATCACGCCGACGTCAGAACGCGCGATGGCGGCTCGTGCCCAGTCCACGGTCACCGAGTTCGACGGCGGCTCGCACCTCACCCTGATTTCCCATCCCGAGGCGGTGACGGCCGTGATCCTCGATGCGGTCCATAACGTGACGACATGAAACAGTCGACTTCGCCGAAGAAGTGGGACACGCGGCGCACTGCCAAAGCGAAGCGCTTGGCGGCGGCCGCCGACTTCGCCGACGGCAAGGTGGTCGAGGCAGGCCGGCTGCAGGATCTGTTTCATGCCGTGATCTGGTCGGGTGACCGGGTCGCGCTGGAGGGCGACAACCAGAAGCAGGCCGACTTCCTGTCACGCACGCTGGCCGAGTGCGACCCGAACCGCCTCAACGGGCTGCACATGCTGATCTCCTCGGTATCCCGACCGGAACACCTCGATCTGTTCGAACGCGGTATCGCCACGAAGCTGGACCTGGCGTACGCCGGTCCCCAGAGCGTGCGCATCGCGCAGATGGTCGAAGACGGCACGGTCCACATCGGCGCGATCCACACCTACGTCGAGTTGTACGCCCGCATGTTCGTCGACCTGGCGCCCGAAGTCGTCCTGCTGTGCGCGTCCGCTGCCGACCGGGACGGCAACCTGTACACCGGACCCAACACCGAGGACACCCCGACGATCGCCGAGGCGGCGGCGTTTCACGACGGTGTCGTGATCGTCCAGGTCGATCAGATCGTCGACTCCGAATCGCTTCCGCGGGTCGATATTCCGGGTAGCTGGGTGGACCTCGTGGTGGAGGCCGACAAGCCATTCTTCCTGGAGCCGCTGTTCACCCGCGATCCGCGCCACATCGGCGGGGTCGAGATCCTGAAGGCGATGATCGCCATCCGGGGCGTCTACGAACGCCACGAGGTGGTGTCGCTGAACCACGGCGTCGGCTACGACACCGCTGCCATCGAATTGCTGTTACCGACCTACGGCGAGCAACTCGGTTTGAAAGGGCGAATCGCACGGCACTGGGTTCTCAACCCCCATCCCACCCTCATCCCGGCGATCGAATCGGGTTGGGTCGAGACGATCCACAGCTTCGGCGGTGAATCCGGCATGAACCGCTATGCCGCCGCCCGGCCTGACGTGTTCTTCACCGGCCGCGACGGATCACTGCGTTCCAACCGAGTACTCGCCCAGCTCGCCGGCCAGTACGCGATCGACATGTTCATCGGCTCATCGCTGCAGATCGACCGCGACGCCAACTCGTCGACCGTCACCGACGGGCGTCTGTCGGGGTTCGGCGGAGCCCCCAACATGGGCCACGACCCGCACGGGCGGCGCCACTCGTCGGCGGCGTGGCTCGACCTGGCCCATGGCACGGGGGCGGGCAGGCGGGGGCGGAAGTTGGTGGTGCAGATGGCGCAGACGTTTCGCGCAGGCGGAGTGCCCACGTTCGTCGAGACGCTGGACGCAGTCGATGTCGGCAAGCGGGCCGGCATGCCGCTGGCGCCGGTGATGATCTACGGCGACGACGTCTCTCATGTCGTCACCGAGGAAGGCGTCGCGTATCTCTACAAGGCGGCCTCGCTCGAGGACCGGCGCACGGCGCTCGCTGCGATCGCCGGTGTGACCCCGGTGGGGCGCAAGGCCGATGCGCGTCGGATCGAAGCGCTGCGCCGCGACGGCCTCGTCGCCTTTCCCGAGGACCTCAAAGTCGAGACGCGCCTGGCCGACCGGTCTCTACTGGCCGCTCGCAGCATCGAAGACCTCGTAGCCTGGTCCGGCGGCCTCTACGACCCGCCTGCGAAGTTCAGAGACTGGTGAGCACTTTGGTTGCGCGAACCGCTGCTCCCGCAGTAGTTCTCAGCGACGCCGCGATCGCCGATATCGCTGTGGCGGCGGTATGCGCCGAGGCTGACCTGACGCCGAAGCCCGGTCTGGTCGACCGGCGCGGCGGCGGGGCGCACATCGACATGGATTTGGCTATGTTGCACGCTTCCGCAGCGGCGCTGCGGATTTCTTTTACCGAATGCGCCTCGGCGGCAAGGACTTCGGCTATCACCGTGGACTTGCGCGCTCGAATCGGCGCAATAGGACGAGCAGGCGAAGCCAGGATGCTCGCCGCGACCGGCGGAGTCAACACTCACCGCGGCGCGCTGTGGGCGCTGGGACTACTGTGCGCCGGTACTGCCGCCGACTCAGAAGACCCTACCGGCGTGGCGGCGCAACTGGCTGGGTTGCCGGATCCGTTCGTCGCCGCGCTGATATCGCACGGCGCCCGAGTGCAGCGTCGCTACGGTGCCACGGGAGCCAAAGGCGAAGCGCAGGATGGCTTCCCGCACGTCCGCCGCTATGCGCTGCCGGCGTTGCGCGCTGCGCGGAGTACAGGCGCCGACGAATCGACGGCGCGGCTGGAAGCCTTGCTGGCCCTCATCGCCCACCTCGACGACACCTGCATACTTCACCGCGGCGGCACCGACGGCTTGGGCGTCGTGCAATCCGGCGCGAACGCGGTGCTCGGTGCGGGCGGATTGCACACCCACGAGGGCCGGCAACGGTTCGTCGAACTCGACCGGATCTGCCGGTCCCGACGCCTGTCACCCGGTGGCAGCGGAGACCTGTTGGCCGTCACGCTGTTTCTCGACGCAGTCGATACGAGGGTGGGTAACCGATGCAAACCTTGACGTACGAGTTTCCGGCGTCGCGCGCCGCATCGCATGCCGTGCACGTCGGCGTCGTCGCGTCCGGCGACCTGGAGATCCTGCTGCAGCCGCCAGACGGATCCGAGCCCGGCGATTCGGTCGCGGTGCGGGTCCGCACAAGCGTCAATGGGTTCGACACCGTGTGGCACGACGTGTTGGAACGCTTCTTCAGCCGCTTACCGCTGGCGGGCCGATGGGAGCTCAACGATTTCGGCGCAACTCCTGGCGTCGTCAACTTGCGATTGCGACAGGCCGCAGAAGCTGCTACTGCGAACGGAACAGGATCATGACCGCCGCACAGTCGCCACTCGCCGGATTGACTTGGCCGCAACTACTCTCGCGGCAGAGCTTCATCGAGCTAGACGCACTCGGCCGGGCCACCGCACTGCTGGATCCGGGTACCGCTCGAGTGCTGGCCGGTCCTTTCGAACGGCTCGAATCGCCGTGGCTGGAACCACAGGGCATCACGCCGCAATCCGACGACGGCACGGTCATCGTCCGCGGCACTGTCGACGGCCACGCAGTCGTCGTCGCCGCGATCGAGCAGGGGTTCCAGGGCGGCGGGACGGGTGAGGTCTCCGGCGCCAAGATCTCTCAGGCGTTGTTGTCGGCGGCCGCGGACTCGCGCTCAGGCACTCCGACCGCGGGGATCATCCTGTTCGAGACCGGCGGGGTGCGTCTGCAGGAAGCCAATCTCGGACTCAACGCCGTCGCCGAGATCTGCTCAGCTGTCCTCGATCTGCGGCGGCTGGCACCGGTGATCGGTGTCGTCGCGGGCACGGTTGGCTCCTTCGGCGGGATGAGCATCGCCGCGGGCCTGTGCACCAGGCTCATCGTCACTCCGCAGGCCCGCATCGGGCTCAACGGCCCCGCAGTCATCGAGCAGGAAGGCGGCGTCGACGAATTCGATTCCGGCGACCACGTATTGATTTGGGCGGTTGACGGCGGGGAGCAGCGGTATGGCACCGGGCTGGCGGACGACCTCGTTCCCGATGACATGCACATGCTGCGCGACGCAGTCATCGGCGCCGTCCGATCGGGTGTCACCGAGGCAGGACAGCACCGCAGCCAGCGCCTCGACACGCTGGCATCGCGGCTGGCGACGATCGATCCATCGCATCCGTTCGATCCGCTGTCGCTGCGGCAACTGTGGGGACGCGACTACACGCCCGTTGCCGCGCCCGAGCATTCACCGCGCATGGGCACCGCGCCCGACACCCGAGGACGCACCTGGCTGCGTGCACTGAGCGGGAACGACGCACCCGACGAGGTCATCCCTTCCGTGCTGTCTGCCACCACGGACACAGCGCGCTACCTCGCTGTCGTCACCGACCCGGAGAACCCGTTCTACCGAGCCTGCGGAGGTCAGGTCGGGCTCACCGAGTCGCTGGCGCTGGCAGAGGCGGTCCGCGAGATCGTCGACGCCGACCGCGACACTGCGATTAAACGAGCCATCATTGCGGTCGTCGACCTGCCCAGCCAGGCATACGGTCGCATCGAGGAGACGGCGGGCCTGCATCAGGCCATGGCGACCACGGTCGACGCTTACCACGCCGCTCGGAACGCGGGGCATCCCATCGTCGCGGTGGTGGTAGGCACCGCCCTGTCGGGCGGATTTCTCACCCACGGGCTACAGGCCAATCAGATTCTGGCGCTGGACGATCCCGGTGTGGAGATTCACGCGATGCACAAGGCGGCCGCGGCGCGCATAACGCTGCGGACGGTTGAACAGCTCGATGAGCTTGCCAAGTCGATAACGCCGATGAGCTACCACATCGAAGACTGGGCCAAGCTCGGGTTCTGCGATGGTCTGCTGAAGGTCGACGATGCCGACACCCCGACGGCCCGCGATGTCGAGACCGTCGCGGCAGCCGTCGCCGACGCCGTCGAGCGCGCCCGCACAGGCCCGCTCGACCTCTCCACCCGCCTCGACTCGGCCGAGGCCCAGGTGACGCGCCTTGCGTCCCGTGCCGTGCGCGAAGTCCTTGTCCGGGAGTGGAACCCGTGATGCGTCCCCGCCCGCACGACCTGCTGAGGCTGTCGGTCGAGGCGCCAGAGCTGCTGCCGGCCGACGCGCCGGCGTGGACGGCGACAGCACTGAGGGCCGCACCGTGGGTGGTGGTTCGCCGTGCGGCTGCGCGCGACGACCTGATCGCTGTCGGAGTCCGCGGCGGCGATCGATCCCAGCGCTACCCGTGGACGATCGCGTGGAAGTCGGTGCGCGAATTGGTGACGCCGGAGGAACTCGCCGCTACTGTCCCGGCCCGCAACCTGCCGGCGCTGAAGGTGCTGCCTGCTGCGCGGGAAATCTTCCGCGGGCTGCGATGGGGCCCGACTGGCAGTGTCGGATTCGAATTGGCAACCGGACTACCCGCCGCGTCGGGCAGCAGCGATCTCGACGTGGTGGTGCGAACTCCGCTTTTCGACGGTCAAGCCCTAGAACGCCTCAGCAATGTGCACACTCGGTTGGCGCGGTTGGATGTCCGGGTGGATTGCCAGGTGGAGACACCCGGCGGAGCAATCGCGCTGGCCGAACTCGTCTCGACAAGTGACGACGTCCTGATGCGGACACCGTTCGGACCGTGTCTAGTAGAGCGTACCCTCGCGGCGCCATGAGCCTGGCGTTCCTGTTCCCCGGCCAGGGATCGCAGCAGCCCGACATGCTGAAGGCGCTGCCACGAACCCCTGCGACGGAAGCCACCCTCGACGAATTCGCCGCCTGGGCGGGCGCTCTCGGCCGCCCACGCGACATCGACGGCGCCGACGCTTTACGCGACACCGCGCATGCGCAGATTGCCTTGCTGGTCGCAGGCGTGGCGTGCGCACGTGCACTCAGCGAGGATCACGGCCTGACTCCGGAGTTCGTCGCCGGGCACTCCGTTGGTGCGTTCGCAGCGGCCGTCACCGTCGGGGTCTTGACATTCGCCGAGGCACTCACCGCAGTTGAGCTGCGCGGAAGCCTCATGAAAGAGGCTTGTGCACGGGGTGATTGGGGTATGGCGGCCGTCATCGGCCTACCGACCCGGGCAGCGCTCGAGCTGACCGAGCAGCACGCCGATCTTTGGGTGGCGAACATCAACAGTGCGACACAGACCGTGTTGAGCGGCTCACGTGACGCCCTACAGAGCGCAGCAGCGGCGGCCGACGCTGCAGGCGCAGGGACCCTCGAAATCCTCGACGTCGGCGCCGCGTCCCACTGCCCGCTGCAGGCCCGGACAGCTCAGCGGATGGCTGGCCACCTTTCCGCACTCCCGCCACGCACGCCCTCCGGGCGCTACCTCACCAACACCGGAGGCCGCGCCGTCGCTACCGCAGCCGCCATACTCGACGACCTTGCTGCCGCGGTCGCGCAACCGGTGCAGTGGTATGAGGCCACTCGGCTCATGCCTGAACTCGGCGCGTCGTGCGCCATCGAGATGCGGCCGGGCCATGTGCTGACGCGGCTCAATACCGCAAACGCCCCTCTTGTCGTGTCATTGTCGTTGCAAGACGGTGGTTTTGAGAGCGTTGTCGGCAAGGCACGATGCGATGAAACCGCGCAGTAGCCGTCGCGCGGGCTCACTATCGGGCCAATTGACCTCGGGATGCCATTGCACGGCTGTCACGGGCTGATCGGTGGCTTCGTAGGCTTCGATGAGCCCGTCGTCGGCCGTGGCAGTTGCGACGAACCCGGGTGCGAGGTCGCGGAGGCCTTGGTGATGCTGGCTGTTCACCGAAATCGGACCGCCCCGGCCGAGCCAGCGGGCCAGCCGACTGCCATCGACCACGTCGACGCGGTGACTGACGTCGGTCAGCTCCTCTTCGGTGCGTCGGTGTTCCACATGCGAAGGGCGATCGCGGGCGAGATCGACGTAGAGAGTCCCGCCGCGCGCCGCGTTGACCAGCTGCGCGCCGCGGCAGATCGCCAACGTGGGAATCCCTCGCCGCCAAGCCGATTCGATTGCGGCGATCTCGTTGTTGTCGCGAGTCGTGTTGACCCCATTCACGGTGGGATCACCTCGATCGGCGCCGTACAGAGTGGGGTCTATGTCGCCTCCGCCGCTGATCAGGAGCCCATCGACGTGCGCGAGAAGCGACGACATGCGCTGAGGGGCGCTGCCGCAGTCCACGGCGAGCACAATCGCACCGAGGTGTTGCAAGCCGTCGAACATGCGCTGCCAGTGCACGAAGCGCCGCAGTTCCTGGCTGCTGATCGTGACTGCAATGACAGGTTTGGTCGGCAAGACATCATCCTCACAAATGGCTGGTGTTACGTCAGTCGGACAGCGATACGGCGCAACAGCTTGGTACCCAGAATGTATGGCGTTGCCCCGAATGGCCACTGCGACACGATCTTTCCTGTGCCGGCGCGGAAGTAACTGTTGGTGGTCTCCCACACCGTCTTCCCGAGTTGCGCCTGGAGCCAGTCGTTGTAGATGACGAACGCCGAGCGGCGAACGTCGATTACCGTCTTGCCGGTCTTGGCGGCCCTGACGATCAGGCTAGCGGCGAAGTCGGCCTGGGCCTCGTAGAACGATACCAGCGGCACCGAGTTGGTGTTGGGCCCGTACATGATGAAGAAGTTCGGGAATCCGGGCACCATCATGCCGAGGAACGCCTCCGGTTCGCCGTTCCAAGCGCTGTGTAGTTCGGTGCCGCCCTGCCCGTGCACCTGGTAGTTACCCAGGTAGTTGGCGGCGTCGAAACCGGTTGCCATCACGATGATGTCGAAGTTGTGCTCGTCGCCATTCGCGTCCACTGCGCCGGTGCGGGTCAAACCCTTCACCCCGTGCGGCACCAGAGTCACCTTGGGGTTGCGCAGGGCCGCGTAGTAGGTGTCGCTCAGCACCGTCCTGCGGGCCTCGAACGCGAACTTCGGCGTCACCAACTCGGCGCAGGTCGGGCCGGGATGCGAGTTCTCGGCGCAGGAACGACAGTGCCGTCGCATGGCGTCGCTTGTTGTCACGGCCTTCCTTGCGTGCGTGGCTCGAGCGGAGTTGACGGCGGTCGTAGTTGACGAACAACCGATACCGCCGCCACAGGTACACGAGAGGGTTGTGGTGGAGCCTGCGCTCGCGCTCGGTGAAGTCGCGGCTCTCCTTCGGCACGATCCAGTTCGGTTCGAGCTGAAAGATCGTGACGTCGGAAGCGACCTTCTCCGCTTCGGAGACGACCTGTACCGCAGACGATCCCGTGCCGAGCACGGCCACCGATTTGCCAGTCATGTCCAAGCCGTCGATCCACCGCGAGGTGTGGCAGATGGCGCCCTGAAAGTCGTGGTCGTCGCGGGCGAACGGCGGCAGCACCGGGATGTTGAGGAAGCCGACCGCGCTGATCACCGCCGTGAATGCGCCGTGGTCGATGCCCGAACTCGTGGTCACGGTGTAGGTGTGCTGGTCATCCGACCACGACACATCCTGCACGGCTTCGTTGAACCGGATGCGGCGCGGCAGATCCCACTTGCTCGCGACGCCTTCGAGATAGCCGAGCAGCTCGCGCCAGTCGGCGTGGGTGCGAGTCCAGTCGTGGTGTTCGAAGGAGAACGAGTAGATGTGCGACTCGAGATCCACTTCCGCCCCGGGATAGCGGTTGTGCCACCACGTCCCGCCGAGTCCCGGCGCCTGCTCGAAGATGACGAAGTCCTCGATGCCCTTTCGCCGCAGAGTCACCGCCGCGGCGATGCCGCTGAATCCGGCACCGATGATCGCCACGCGCGGCGTCCGGTGAGCGTGTGCGTCCATCGGTGTCTCCTCGAAATCGTCTCGGCCCGTCCCGTCGAGCCATTCCCTCTAAATATCTATAGGTTCAGTATTTAGACCAATTGTGATGTTGTCAATACCAATCCCCTTTCATGCGGCGTGATTACTTGATTTGGGCGATCCAGCCGCCGTCGACGACCAGATCGGTGGCGGTGATGAACGATGCCTGCTCGGAAAGCAGGAACGCGACGGCATTGGCGATGTCGTCGGGTGTGCCGAGCCTGCGCAGCGGCGTGCGCTGCTCCATGTTGGTGCGCCGGCCGGGATCCTCGTTCATAGAGCGGTTGGATCATCGGCGTGAGGATAGCGCCAGGGCACACCGTGTTGACGCGGATGCCTTCCGGGCCCAGTTGCAGCGCAAGGGTTCTGCTGAGTGAGACGACGGCGGCCTTGCTGACCTGATAGGCGTCCAGCGGTGAGTCCATGCCGCGCACGCCTGCGGTGCTTGCGACGTTGACGATGCTCTTACCCGCGCCACGGCGAAGCATCGGAATGGCCGCGACCGTGAGATGACGGAGACCGTGCAGGTTCACCCCAAGGGTGGCGTCCCAGACGGCTTCGTCGGTGTCGAGGACCGACCCGTCGCGGTCGAAGAACGCAAGGCCGGCTGCGTTGACCAAGTAGTCCAGGGACGTACCATCAAGGGCGGCAAGCAAATCCGCCGGATCATCGACGAGGAGGTCGAACACCGCGTATTGGACGCTCGCGGGCAGGTCCTGTGGGCGGGGCTTGACGTCGGTCGCGAGCACCTCCACCCCGTCGGCCGCCAGCCGGGTCGCGGCGGCCAGCCCGATGCCGCCGCCCGCACCCGTGACCAACGCGGTGCGGGTCACCGGTGGACCGCACCAAGCGCTTGAGCCAGGCGCTCACCTGCGAATGTCATCGCGTCGGTGGCCGAAGGGAACACCTCGTCGAGTCCGAAGAAGCCGTGAACCATGCCTGGGGTGAGGTGGCTGCGCACCGGCACGCCGGCCGCCTCCAGGGCGGCGACGTAGCGCTCGCCCTGCGGACGGATCGGATCGCATTCGGCGAGGATGACGGTGGCCTCGGGCAGGCCGGCCAGCTCGGCGTCGAGGATGTTGACCCGCGGGTCGGTCTTCGCCTCCGGGCCGGGCAGGTAATTGTCCTGGTGCCACTGCAATTCGTCGCGCTCGAGCATGACCCCGTCGTACGCGGGGTCCATGCCGCGCTCCAGGTCGGTCGTGGTGACCGGGTAGACCAAGAGCTGGTGGCGCAGGGCGGGCCCGCCGGCATCGCGCGCGTACAAGGCGGCCGCACCCGCCAGATTGCCGCCCGCGCTGTCGCCTGCGACGGCGATGTGAGTGTGGTCGATGTCGAGCCCGGAGGCCGGGTCGGCCGCCCAGACGAGCGCGTCGATCGCATCGTTGACCGCAGTGGGAAAGCGGGATTCGGGTCCGCGGCGGTAGCCCACCGACAGCACGGCGCTGCCCGACGCATTGGCCAGCAGCCGGGCGGTGACGTCGTGGGAGTCGATGCTGCCCAACAGGAAGCCGCCGCCGTGGAAGTACACCGTCAACGGCAGTACTGCACTCTCTTCGGCGGGCAGGTACAGCCGTCCCGGGATGGTCTCGCCGTCGCGAGTGGGGACGGCGATGTCGATGACGCGGTGTACCGGCGGTTTCACCAAGTCGGCGAAGGTGTTCTCGAAGTTCTGGCGCGCAGTTTCCACGGGCAGCAGATGCGCGTTGGGGCGTCCCGACTTCTTGGCGTCGTCGAGCATCTTCTGTGCGATCGGATCGATGGGCATGTACGGCTCCTCTGGTGTGGTGGCGTGGCGGACGGGCTCGTGCGCGAGGCGCGTCAGACGCGTTCGTAGTAGCGGCGGGTCTCCCAGTCGGTCACGGTGTGCGAGTCGAAGGCGACGAGTTCGCTTTGCGCCGACGCCAGCAGGTGGTCGAAGACCTCGTCGCTGAACGCCGCGCGCAGCATCTTGCATTCCTCGAACCGGCGCAGTGCCTCGTGCATCGAGGTCGGTACGAAGGCGATGTTGTCGCCCGTCCAGGCATTGCCGTCGAAGATGTCGGGCACCGGCAGCTCCCTGTCGATGCCGTCGAGGCCCGCGGCGATGGTGGCCGAGTAGGCATAGTAAGGATTGACGTCCGCTCCAGGGATCCGGTTCTCGACGCGGTAGGACGGGCCGTGGCCGACGAGCCGGAATGCGCAGGAGCGATTGTCGTTACCCAGCGCCAGAGCCGTACCGGCGAACTGGTCGGGCTGGAACCGCTTGTAGGAGTTGACCGTCGGCGCGAACATCAAGGTGACATCGGCGGCGTGGTCAAGCTGCCCGGCGACGAACGAGCCGAACTTCTCCGACATGCCGCCCTCGGGTTGCTCCGACCAGCACAGGCTGGCGTCCTGATCGGCCGACCACATGCTCACATGCAGATGGCATGACGAACCGACCTCGTCGATCTTGGGTTTGGCCATGAACGTCACGGTGAGGTCGGCGGCGTGGGCCAGCTGTTTGACGCCGTACTTGAACAGCACGTGGCGGTCGGCCATCTCCAGGGTGTCGCAGTAGTCGAGGGTGACTTCCTGTTGTCCCAGGCCCCATTCGGGCTTGGACGACTCGATCGACACCCCGAATCCCGGCATCTGGTTGCGAATGCGCTCGATGAACCAGTCGTCTCTGCTGGATTGGATCATCTGGTAGTCGGAGCGGTAGTCCGACAACATCTTCAGGTTCTGATATCCGAGATCCCACGCGTCGCGCGGCGGCGTGGCCGCGAGGAAGAACTCCAATTCGGAAGCGAACTTGAACCTCAGCCCGTGCGCAGCGGCGCGGTCGACCTGCTGGCGCAGGATGGTGCGCGGCGCGACCGACAGCAGCGCGTCGGAATCGTGTTCGAAGGCGTCGCAGATCACCAGTGCGACGTGCGGCTCCCACGGCACCCTGCGAAGCGTCGCCAGGTCCGGAACCAACCGGATGTCGGCCCAGCCGTTGGCCGCGTTGGACACCGGAAGGTCAAGCGGATTCATTTCCAGGTCGACGGCGAAAACGAAACTGCTGGCGTTGATTCCGCTGCCCGAAAGGCCAAGCGAGCGAAACGCCGGAATGGTGAGCCGCTTGCCGACGAGCCGGCCGTAGGGGTCCGGGGTGGCGCAGACCACGGTGTTGATCTGGCCCGCCTCGACGAGCTCGTCGAACTCGTCGAGGGTCAGGGGTGCCGGTGCTGTGTTCATCAGTGCTCCAGATGGCGGGTGAGTTCCCAGTTGGTGATTGTTTGGCGCAACCACTGGTCGAATCGGTTCGCTTCGGCGCGACGGGTCGCGGCGAAGGACGTGCAGAACGGCTTTCCGAGCAGTTCGGGTAACCACGTCGACTCCTCGAAAGCCGTTACGGCGCTGTGCAGATCGGCTGGCACCGTGGCCACGTGCTCGCGGGGTTCCGGCAGCGCCACCTGTTCGCGCAGTCCGTGCAGGCCGCCCGCAAGGAGTGCGGCCGCCACCAGATACGGGCTGGCATCCGCGCCGGGTCGGCGATGTTCCACGCGCGCGCCGGGGAGGTCGTCGAGAATCGCCCTGCAGGCGGTGCTGCGGTCGTCATGACCCCACGTCGCAGCCCCGGGGGTGAACATCTCGGGGTCGATGCGCTTGTAGGAGTTGACGTACGGATTGAACATGGCGGTGGTGTCGGCCATTCCGACGAGCAGTCCCGCCAGGTAGTGCTGCCCTTCCGGGGACAGCCGTCGTGGCCGATCGCAGAAGATGTTGACGCCTGCGCGGTTCAGGCTGGAATGCACGTGTCCGCCTGCGCCGGATCTGTCGGCGAACGGCTTGGCCATGAAGCTGGCGTGCAAACCGTGTTCGGTGCACAGGTCCCGCAGGTACTGGCGGGCACGCACGGCGTTGTCCGTGGCCTGCAACGCGGGCGCGGGCGCCAGGGTGAACTCGAAGAATCCCGGCCCCAGTTCGGAGTGGAACATCTCCACGGTGATCCCGACGGACTCCATGCGATTGATGAAATCCATTGTCAGCGCATGAACTTCGGCGGAGCGTGACACGCTGTAGGCGTTCTCGGTGGTTCCGAACGGGCGTCGGTCCAGTCCGGTCTGGCCGGGGCTGTCGTGGAACAGCCACAGTTCGTACTCGAAGCCGAGCACGGGTTGCAGGTCGAGGTCGGCGTATCCGTCGAGCACCCGTTGCAGCGCGTAGCGGGGCGACATCTCGACGGGCTTGCCGTCGGCACCGAACAGATCGGCGATGACGGCGTCAGTGCCCGGACGCCAACTCAACTCGACGCGAGTTCCCTCATCCGGTACGAGTCGGGCATCGGGGTAGCCGTTGTCGGCGCTGCTGAACGGGGTGTCGGTGACCTCGTCGGTTAGCGAGAGCCCGTACAGGATGGTGCACATCGCCAGGCTCGTCGAGCCGTGAGTCTTGCTGGCGCGCACCAGCTTACCGCGGATGCCGAGGTCGTAGTCGGGCACCTCGAGTTGCGTCATTGCAACGGCGTCAGGCATCGCCCGCTCCTTTCGCAGTGGCCCTGGCGGGACGTCTGGCGGGGTCGCGTCCGACCCTGCCGGTAGACGTCGTCGGGGACGTCGGCTGGGTCCCGGTACACCCACCAGGTACAGGAACGTCTGCGGCGCTTCCGCGTTCCACGTCGGCGCGTCGATGACGCGAGTCGGAAACCCCAGACGGTCGATCGGCATGACTTCGTTGAGCTGGCAGCAGTGCACGCAGTACGAGCAGATGCCGACGGTGTTCCAGGCCCAGTCGTGCGGCTCGGTGGTGACAGCGAAGTCCGTAGGGTGCGCCCGCGCGTGGTGCGCCGTCGCTGATGCGCGCATCCAGTGATCGACCACCGGACCCGCATGGCGCGAAGCGGAACCCGACGCGGGTGGGCTCCTCGATGATCTCGATATCGCCTTGCCGCCCGGTGCCGGTGAGGTGGGCGTGAAAGCCGTCGACGATGGCGATCATCAACTGGTGCGCCGACACCGACCACGGCTGACTGTCGAGGGAATAGCGGCGCGCGTGGACGTCGTACCAGTCGTCCATCAGGAAGTCCCACAGTGCGCCGAGGTGCTCCTCACCGACGAGCCTCACCGCGACGTCGATGAGGCCGGAGACCCGGTCGACCGCGCGGTCGTGAATGGCCTGCCACACCGCGCGCGCATGCTCGACGGCTTCTGCTGCCCCCGCGTCGCGCTGCCTGCAGGCCGCGGCGGCGGTCGCGGCTGCGGCGGTGAACTGCGGCCACTCGGCCTCGATGCCTGTCATCGCCTGCTCGCCGACGAGCGCCCCGAGGCGGTCGATTGCGGCGGCGACGTCAGCCTCGGACACGCCGTGGCCGCGTATCCAGTCCGCCGTGGCCCGCGGCCAGCGTTCGTAGACGTCGCGCAGTTCGTCTGCCTCGAGGACGGCGACCTCGACCAGGTCGGCTGCCGCGTCGGCGTCTCCGTCGGCCAGACGCGTTCGACGGCAGTGCGGAAGGTGCCCTTGGCCAACTGCTCCCACGTGCCGGTGCGGGCCGTGCGGCCCAGCGACGGTTCGTACCCGACAGGTGAGCGGTCGAGGCTCGTGCGTGCTCATGTCAGCCGGAACCCTCCGTCGACGCACAGGTCGGTGCCCGTGATATAGCCGGCTTGATCGCTGAGCAGAAACGCTACGGCGGAGGCGATTTCGCCGGCTTCGGCGAATCGCCCGACGGGGATCCGGGGAGCCAGGGCGGATGACAGCGTCGTGGTGTCTGCCGTGCGGGGCGGCCATGGCGGTGGCGACGAAGCCGGGCGAAACGCTGTTGACGCGCACCCCGTCGGCGGCCAACGCCCGCGCGGCGCTCTGCGTCAGCATCCGCAACCCCGCCTTCGATGCCGCGTACTGCGGGGTGGGGTCGGGATCGGTGAGGGCGACGACCCGCGACGCTTCGATCGAGGTGATGTTCACGACCGCCGCCGTGGCCGCGCGGCGCAGCGCAGGCGTCGAGGGCGTCGATCACGTTGTAGGCACCCACGAGGTTGACCTCCAGAGCGCGCATCCAGCTCTCGCGGTCGACGCCGGAGAAGCCGGTGTTGTCCAGAATGCCCGCACAGTTCACCAGATAGGAGATGTCGTCGACGGCGACGCCTGCGGCGGTCAGCCGCTCGGCCAGGTTGCCGTCGCGCACGTCGGCACCGACGCCGACCTGCAGATCGGCGTCGAAGTCCGGATCGGGATCGGGCGTGCGCACGTCGAGGCGGACGGTGCGGATCTCCGCCGACATCAGGGTCCTGGCGACCGCCGCGCCGATACCCGATGCGGCGCCCGTGACCACGGCGGCACCGCCGCTGAAGGTCAGCGGCAGCACTTTCGACGCGGCAGCCGTCATCGAGGTCCGTACCTGACGTTCGTGTTCGGAAATCGCGTCGGCGAAGCACTCCCGAGGCGCCCGGATGACGCCTGCGCCGATCTGGCCGCCGTCCCGGCCGGCCAATCCGACGTCCATCACCGGCAGGATCCCGGTCTGCAGCACCTTGCGGGCGTCGATTCCGGTCGGCGTGCCGCGGAAGCCGAACAGCGGAATCCGGTAGGCGTCGTTCTCACCGTGGGTGATGGCATACATCTCGCGGTTGCGTTCGATCATCACCTCCGGGGAACCGCCCTGGTACTCCTGCAGGGACAGCGCGCATGCCTGAGCGAAGCCGCCGAGGCCGATGGTCTCGGTTATCGGCGACTCGCCACCCATCCAGGTGATCTCGTCTTCGGTGTGGCCGTCGAACAACTTGCCCTGGTGGATGGGCGGTGGCCCTTCGAACCAAGTATCTCCCAGTCCCGCCAGCTTGATGGCGAATCCACGGCAGGAGAACGCCATTGCCGAGACCAGCGTGGAGCCGGGCACCACCATCGCATCGGCAGAGGCCTTGGCGGCCGCCATCGACAGCCGCAGGAAGAAGTAGTCGTTCTCCGCCAGGTGCAGCATGGTCTCGCGCACACCCTGCACCCGCTCGTCGACCATGTCCAGAACCGCGGGCAGGATCTCCCGGTTGAACAGGATCGAGGCCGCCGCGTTGCGGCTGTGCACCTCGTCGCCCATCCGCAGCGCGCGTGCGATGAGCGGTTTGAGCGCGATCCCGCCACGGCGCCGAATCGCCTCCCCGACAACGGGTGCCAGGACGTTGTTGACGTGCAGCAGCCGCTCGTGCACGCCTGCGTCGTAACAGCCGTAGTTCAGCCTGCGCGGTTCCTTACCCTCGTAGAAGTTGCAGAACCCCTGGTTGCCGTGGGTGCGGTTCTCCACCACGAAGACGGGCATCGACGCGGTGTAGATGCCGGCGAGGGAGCCCACCGCGCCGTAGTCGTGACAACCGCCGACTTCGATCTCGCCGGCTTCGAACCCGGCGATCGCCTCGTCGCGGTCGGCGGCGAGGCCCTCGAACAGGGCGCCGCCGATGAGCGCCTCGCGCTGTCCGCCGGTGTAGTCCTGCCAGGCCATCGGCGCGCCCGAGGTCAGCACCAGGTTGTCGCGATAGCCCGGGAGTACGTCGCGGGCCTGGCGCACATCCACCACCCACGGGTCGGCCTCGCCGAGCCGGGTGAACGATTTGGCGTTGGCCGCCTCGACCGAGGTGAAGGTCTGTGGGGCCGTCGTGGTGTGCTCCGTGCTCACCATGCGACGACGCCTCCGTCGACGAGCAGCGTCTGCGCGGTGATGAACGAGGCGCGCGGGGAGAGGAGGAACTCCACGGCTTCTGCGACCTCTTCTGGCTCGCCGATGCGCTTCAGCAGCGCGTAGCTGGCGCTGATCTCTTCGCCGCCGGAGACACGGGCCATCGACGGGCTCATCGGGGCGCGGATGACGCCTGGCGCGACGTTGTTGACCCGGATGCCGCGCGGTGCCAGCTCTTCTGCCAGGTAGCGGGTGTATGCGGCGATGCCCGCCTTCGTCGCCCCGTACACCGACGCGCCACGAAACCTGCCGAAGTGACCGGTGAGGCTGCCGATGTTGACGATCGCACTGCCTTCGGCGAGCAGCGGAGCCACCGCGTCGGTCACGCGGGCCATGCCTGCGATGTTGACCTGGAACATCAGCTCCAGCTTCGCCTCGTCGAGTTCCCCGAGGAACGAATCACGAAGGATGCCCGCGCAATTGACCAAGCCGTACAGGGTCTCGCCGTCCTCGACGACGTTGGCCACCGCCGAGGTGACGCTCTCGCGATCGGTGACGTCCATCGCGATCGTCGACGCGTCTTGCAGGCCCGCCTGGTCGAGGTCGAGGGCGTCGACCGCAGGCTTGAGGTCGGCCACCACCGGTACGTAGGAACTCTGCAGCAGGCGGCGACAGATCGCCTGGCCGATGACCCCGGCCCCGCCGGTCACGATCACTTTGTTTCCCAACGTGTTAGCCCTTCTGCACTGGTGACGCGGATCACGGACAAATCCAGTTTCACCGACAAAGAACTATTGGTCAAGTTTTTAGGTCTTTTAGTCAGAGTCGGTTATATCGGCCCCTCAGATCTTTGGCCTAAAGGGCAGAGCAAAACGTCTTTATGCGTTGTTCGTGCGGTAACCTGCTAGCAAAGGAAGGGGATCTCATGCCGGCGGTAGCAGCGACCCAGGCATTGAGCCCAGTGCGCCAGATTCCCGCCCACGAGTTGGTCGTTGACCAGATGCGCCGGGCGTTGGAACTCGGCCAGTTCCGCCCCGGCGATCGCCTGCCCACCGAGCGTGAACTGGCCGAGATGCTTGACGTGTCCCGCACCACCGTGCGCGCTGCCGTCGCAGTGCTCGAGCGGGAAGGGCTGATTGCGGTGCGTCGCGGCCGCGGTGGCGGCTTCACCGTGCAGGCGCCGCCGATCGACCCCGCAGAGATGCGGCGGGAGATGCGGCGCAACAAGCTGGCCATCCGCGACGCGTTCGACTACCGCATCATCGTCGAGACCGGGGCGACGCACCTTGCCGCGCAACGGCGCCGGAGTGCCGACCTCTCCGCACTGCACAAACTGCTCAGCGGAATGTACGACGCCCTTGACATCGCGATGCACGAACAGTCCGCGCAGCACACCACCGAATTTCAGACCTTGGACAGCGCCTTTCACATGGGCATCGCCCAGGCAGCGCAAAACGATCGCCTGCTTGACGCGGTCGCCGATGCCCGACGGCGAATGTGGCTCCCGGTGGGGGCGATCTTCGGCAGGCTGGAACCCAACGCCAACGACTTTCACGAGTCGATCCTCGAGGCGATCGAGAACCGCGAGCCCGAGCTGGCGGCCGAGCGCATGGAAGCCCACATCAACGACACGCGCTGCACCATCGAGGCCTGGCTCAAGCGCTGACGCGGGAGCCCGCCTGACTTCGCCTCCTACGAAACGGTTTCGGGCAGTTCTGGCAGCGTCTGACCGCCGTCGACAACCAGCGTCTGCCCGGTGACGAACCCGGCCTCCTCGCTGGCGAAGTACATCACCGCTGCGGCGATGTCCGCCGGTGAGCCCAGTCGGCGTTGCGGGATGCAGGCCCGCATCCGGGCGATGGCGTCCTCCCCCAACCCGTCGAGCCCTTCGGTGACGATGCTGCCGGGGAGCACGGCGTTGATGGTGATCTCGTCGGCGGCGAGTTCGAGTGCTGCGCTACGAACGAACCCCAGCTGCGCGGCCTTGCTCGCGCCGTAGTGGCTCAGGCCCGGGTAGCCCGTGACGGGCCCGGTGATCGAGGAGGTGACCACGACCCGGCCCCGTCCGGATTCCTTCAACGCCGCACGGCAGGCCTGCACGGAGAAGATGGTGCCCGCGACGTTGGTGGCCATGATCGCCGTGACATCGTCGGCGTCCATCTCGTCGAGGGTGCGCTCGGGATAGATTCCGGCGTTGGCGCACAACACATCCAGCCCGCCCAGCCGATCGGCGGCCTCGTCCGCCATCTGCTGACACGATCGCGGATCGGCGACGTCACCTGCGACTGTATGGATTCGCTGTCCTGTCGGGTCGAGGCGTTGGGCGGCATCGGCGAGGGCGCCGGAGCCGCGGCCGCTGATCGCGACCGCCGCCCCCGCGCGCAGGAACTCCTCGGCGATACCGAGCCCGATGCCCCGACTCCCGCCGGTGACCAGAACGCGCGCCTTCGACCAGTCGGTCACGCCTTGTCCGCCGGCAACAGGTCCTCGGCCCGGTCGTCGAAGACCGTGCTGCCGATGCGGGCATAGCGTTCCGGGTTGGTCTTACGCCACATCGCGGCCACTGCAAGCGATCCGAACAGGAGGAGCGCGACGATCCATGGAATCGCCTTGAAGAACAACGTGTCCGACGCAGCGCCCGCGGCGGCGGCCATGTTCGACGCCATCAGGTAGATCACGAAAACCATTCCGGCTCCGCCGATCAACGGAGCGACCAGGGTCCGCCACCAGTTCGCGGTCTCGGGATGCTCCTTCTTGACGTGGAAGTAGACGATCGTCGAGATCGACGACATCGTCTGGACGATCAAGAGGCACAGCGTCGCCAGGATCGCCACCAGGACGAACAGGACCGCGTACGGATCGCTGTTGGAAATCGAGCAGATCACCAGCAGCACACCGGCGAACGCGCTCTGCGTCAGCGAAGCAATCCACGGAGATGCGTGGCGATGGTGCGCTCCACCCAGGCGATGCCACAGCAGCCTGTCACGACCGAACGCGAACAGGTAGCGCGCCGCGGAGTTGTGGATCGCCAGCGCGCATGCAAATGATCCACCGAGCACCAGCCACTCGAACACGGTGACCGCCCACGGGCCGAGGTAATCGCGGGCCGGCGAGTACAGGAGCTCGAACGGGTTGGCACTCGACGCCAGTTCGACGGACTTCTCCGGCCCGTTGCCGACGATGACGCCCCATGACACGAACGTGTAGAACACCCCGATGCCGATCACTGCGATCATGGTCGCCCGCGGCACGATCTTCTTGGGATCCTTGGATTCCTCGCCGTAGATCGCAGTGGACTCGAATCCCACCCACGACCAGAACGCCATGAGTAGCCCGAGCCCGATCACGCCGCCTGCCACCCCGTTGGTGCTCAACGCGCTGGCCGGGTTCAGCGAAGCGAGGCTCATTCCATCCGGGTGGTGAATCAGCGATGCGACCGCAAGGAGCGCAAGGATGGCGATCTCGCAGACCAGCACGACTCCAAGCACTTTGGCGGCCACCGAGATGTCGAAGTGCGACAGCGCTGCGATCACCACCAGGCAGACCGCGGCGTACACCTCCCACGGCAGGTCGATCCCCAATTGCTGGCCGAAGGCCTGTTTGGAAAAGGCCGCGAAGATCCCGATCAGGCCCGCCTCCATGGTCATGTAGGTGAACATGGTCATCACACCGGCCGCCAGGCCGGGGATCTTCGACCATCCGCGGGAGACGAACGTGTAGAACGCGCCCGCCGCGGTGATATGCCGCGCCAGCGCCACAAAACCGACGCTGAACACCGTGAGTACCACGGTGGCGATGATGAAGCCCGCCGGGGCGCCGAGGCCGTTGCCGAAGCCCACCGCCACCGGCAGGTTGCCGGTCATCGCCGTGATCGGCGCCGAGAACGCCACCACCATGAAGACCACGCCGACCAGGCCGATCGCTCCACGTTTGAGTGTCGTGTGACTCGCGTCGGGGTCTGCCGCAGCCGGCGCCGCGGGTGCTGAATTCACGGCCATGGAGGCCTTCCTTTCCTGTGGGCAACGTGATGTCCGTTACACGTGACGGAAGCGTAAGTCTTAAAAGACCTAAAAACAAGACCTATAGACCAAATGTGGGTGGTCGTGACATGCTGGTAACAGGGTGAACCCCGCTCTGCGAAGGTGGTGAAGCTGCGGACGTCGACGAACATCAGCGTGACCTCCACCTCGTCAGCCTGCAGCGCGGCGCCCTGAAGGATGTGCTCGGCGACGTCGCGGTCGACGTAGGTCCCGAACACCTCTCGAATGCGTTCCCGCTCAGCCAAACCCGCCGCCATGGCGTTGAAACCGACCTGCAAGCGCCCGATCTCGCTGGCGTCGTCGACGAGGACGCGCGCCGCGAAGTCGCCGGCCCGGACCCGGGCCAGCGCCCGGCGCAGTTCCGCCACTCGCTCGGCGACGGACCGCGCAGCGACAACAAGGGTGAACAACCCGACCACGAGCGCGACCGCGACGAGGCCCAGGATCGCGGCCAACGTTCGATGCGGCTCGAATCCGACGTCTGCCAGATAGCCGACCGCGAGCGTGGCGACGCCGAGGAGCGGCACCCCGGTCGCCAGCGTCCACGCCATCGCCAGCCTGAGCTGAATGCTCGGCCCGTACCGGTGACCGGCGGGGCCGCCGTCGAGTGCGCGCGCCGACACCGGTCGCATGATCCGTTCGGCGATCAGGTACCACACCGCGGTCGTGGTGATGCCGCCCAGGATCACTGCGTTGAAGATGTAGACGGCGGCCAAGAGTGATTCGGTCGCTCCCAATATCGCGAAGGAGACGGCACCGACACCCCATGTCAGGGCAGAGACGTGAACTGCTTCACGCGGTGCGCCGAGGGTCATCCGCCGTTCCCAATCCGTCGGCTTTCGGTGTTGCCGAAGCCAGGCGGTGCTCATCGCATAACGATTTCTGCGCACACGTATCAGCACGGGCACGACGACGATCGCCGACACAGCCAGTACCGTCCCGCCCCGCAGGAGGAGGCGGTCCGTCGCGGCCGGACTCAGCAGAATCGGCGCAGCGAAGGACAGGAAGACGAAAACCATCGCGCCACCGGACACGTTGACCAACACCGCGCCCCAGATCCAGCGCCTGAACGTGGCGTACCGCAGCGGGTCAACCGGAGCGTCAGCAGGAACGCGCCCGTCCGCCGAGTCCAATCGGGGCGGCGTCGTACCGGCTGACGCTAGGGCATGTGAATGAGCTTGGCCGGCGATTGAGCGACCGCCTAGCGTAGTCGGCTACTCGACCCGGTATACACCCGCTACGCTGCGGAAATGCCGACGACTGAGGCCCTGCTGCAAGAGATGCTCGATGAGTTCCAGTCTCGACAAGTATGAGAAGCGGCACGACGTGTGGAAGATCATCGAGCGGACGATCGTGACCGACTGGGCCCGGGTGAACGATCCGTCCTCAGTCGACCTGAGCCACCCGATAACCCGGGGCACCCTGAAAGGGAGCCCTGACGCAGATGATCCGTCACGACAGTTCTTTTCGCTGTTGACTTCTCTTCAGTGAGCCCAACCGATACCGCCCGGACCGTCGCATCACGGTCCGGGCGGATCGGGTTAATCGCCCTTCGGTGCGGGGATGTGTGTCGTCTGCCGAAATTCGGCCCTTCGCTAGCTCGTTCCCGCTGCTGTAATAGTCGTGCGCGGCAACCGGCCAGGTAACCGCCGGGAAGCCAGAATCCACATGGCTGAAGGGGAGCGTTTGCTATCCGCCAGGCAAGCATCGATGGGACAGCCTGGCCACGACTACCTGCTCAGTGGCCGAGCCGCGGCGAGGGTTCCGGCCGCAGCACACATCGGGTGCCGTCGTAAATGGTGGCCATGCATTTTGTGCAATGCACACACAGCCCCTCGTGGGCGGTGTCCGCCTGAAACTTGTTGACAAGAGCCGGATCGCGCAACAGGGCGCGCGCCATCGCGACAAACTCGAACCCTTCGGCGAGGGCGCTGGAGACGGTCGCCATCGTATTCACACCGCCGAGCAGGATCAGCGGCATCGAGAGTGCTTCGCGGAACTGGCGGGCCAGCGGCAGGAAGAAGGCCTCTTCGAACGGGTAGGTACGAAACATCCGTCGCCCGATGACCCGCAGCCCGAGGCCGACGACGGCGGGCTGTGAGGCGATGAACTCCGCCATGGGGACCTCGCCCCGGAAGTAGTACATCGGGTTGAGTAGCGAACTGCCACCGGTCAACTCGAGTGCGTCGAGGTGACCGTCGGATTCGAGCAGACGCGCCGTCGGCAGGCTGTCGGTCAGCCAGAAGCCGCCGCGGACACCGTCGTCCATGTTGAACTTTGCGGTGACCGCGACTGTGTCGCCGGCCTCCGTGCGCACCCGCTCGACGACCCGACGCGCAAGTTCTGCACGTCGGGTCAGGTCACCGCCGAAGCGGTCGTTGCGCTTGTTGAGGTTTGGGCTGAGGAACGAGCTGAGCAGATATCCATGGCCGAGGTGGACCTCAATGGCGTCGAATCCCGCCTCGACCGCATTGCGCGCCGCCGCGCCGAAGTCGTCGATCACTTCGTCGAGTTGCTCGACAGTGGCCGCGCGTACCAACCCCATCGCGGGCGCGCTGAATCGAGTCGACGGGGCGAGGGTGCGCATTCGGTTCGACCGGGTGTTGGCGACGAGACCGGCGTGGCCGATCTGTGCGCACACCATCGTGTCGCGGGCATGCACCGCATCGGTCAAGCGGCGCATCGCCGTAGCCCGCCGCCGGTCGAGCACCATCGTGTCGCGGTGCACGCGGCCGCCGGGTGAGACCGCACAGTAGGCGACAGTCGTCATCGCCGCGCCGCCGTCCGCGACCTCGGTATGGAAGTCGATGAGGGCGTCGGTGACCTCGCCACGCGGCATTCGGCCCTCGAACGTGGCGGCCTTGATGAACCGATTCTTCAGCACCAATGGCCCTAGCGTCATCGGCGTGAACGCCGGCGCCGACCCGGCCGGATGCCCGGCTGCGGAGCTCGAATCCAATTTCGGTACCATTGGCATCGTAATATAACACGCTGCGTCGTTGCGCGGACTAGGAGAAGCATGCTGATCGGCGTCACCGGAGGAACCGGCTACCTCGGCGCACACTGTGTACGCCGACTGCTCGCGCAGGGCCACCAGGTGCGCCTGCTCGTGGCACCCGATGCCGCAGGCGCGCCGGTGCTGCCCCGGTTCGCAGAGACCGGCGACATCGAGGTACTAGTCGGTGATGTCCGGGAGAGAGCGACCACTTCGGCACTGCTCGACGGCTGCGATGCGGTGATCCACGCCGCCGGAATCGTCGGCACTGACAACCGCCGCAGCGCCCTGATGTGGGAGATCAATGCCTACGCCACGGAGTCACTGCTGACTCTCGCAGTAGAGGCAGGGCTCGACCCGGTGGTGTCCATCAGCAGCTACAGCGCGTTGTTCCCGCCGCCGAACGGCGTCATCGGACCCGACACCCCGACCGCGCCGGGTCGTAGTCCCTACGCGCAGACCAAGGGCTACGCCGATCGCGTCGCCCGACGACTCCAGCAGCAGGGCGCACCCGTCGTCATCACCTACCCGTCGAGCGTCGTTGGCCCGGCCTTCCACACCGAACCGGGCGTCACCGAGCGGGGCTGGGCGCCGATCGTGCGGCGGGGCGTAGCGCCCCGGTTGCTCGGCGGTATGCAGATGGTCGACGTCCGCGATGTCGCCGAAGTCCATGCGGCGGTCCTGACACCCGGGCGCGGGCCACGACGCTATGTGTGCGGCGGCACACTCGTCGCCTTCAACGACATGATCGCCGCACTCGAGTACGGGGCGGGTCGGCGATTTGCCCGAATTCCACTGAGCCAAAATATGTTCCGCGGACTGAGCCGCATCGGCGATGCGTTGTCTCGGGTCATTGCGCTTGGCGACGGGCTGAGTTACGAGGCGGCGCTGCTGCTGACAGCAGCGACACCAACCGACGACTCGGCCACCACGCGCGATCTCGGCATCACGTGGCGTTCACCGATCGACGCGATCGTCGCGTCCTTCCCCGGTCACGACCTTGCTGAGGATGCTGCCGATCCGGGCGTGTAGCGCATCCGTGTCATCCTCGATGGCGACCGTGTTGAGGAACAGTGCCGCGCCTGCAGCCATCGATAAGACAGCGCGAGCATCGACCATGCGTTCTTCCGGGTCGGCATCGTCTGCGGTGAACAGAGCCACCGCGGGTCCGCTGAAGTCAGCCCACATACGGCCGCGCAACTGGTCACTCTCGGCCATCGCGAGCAGCAGTCCGGGTACCGCGGCTCGCACTTCGGGCCGCGCGAACAGTTGACGGCTGCCGCGCACCACCCAGTCGACCCAGCCGAGCCGGTCGGTATTCGCGAACGGCGTGAGATCCGGTGTCGCACCGAGAATCGCCTGTAGAACGAGCTCGGCCTTCGATGACCATCGACGGTTAAGACTCGACCGGCTGACCCCCGAGCGGGCCGCTATCAGCCGCATGCTGAGTTTGTCCCATCCGATCTCGATCAGTAACTCACGGGTCACCGAGAAGACACGCGTGTCGATCGAGGTGTCTCGCGGCCGTCCTGCCGACCTGGCGTCCTCCACATCAGCAATTGAACCACCGTCGATTCGGGGGCTAGCCGGTCACTGCACGCGACTATTCCTCTGTTTTGGCCGCGTCTCTTGGGCGGACCTGTTCGCGGTACCGCGCGATGGCGTCGTCGCTGACCGTGGTGGCGAAATCGAGAGATTCACCGCGCAGATACCCGGTCACACCGAGTGCCGTGGCGACGAACCCGGAGACCCAGGCAGTCCATGCGCCCGCTTCACCGGTGAATCCGGCCACAAACGGGGCGAGGAACAACGCGAAACCCACAGTGGCCAAAGTCAAATAGTCGCGTGTGGGGTCGACGGCGAGCATTGACCACACGGCGATGACTGCCATGAGGCCGCCCATGCCGACGGTGACAGCGATGCCGGCCGGCGACGATCCCGTGATGGTCGCCCCCAGCACGACGGTGCCTACGCCAACGACGAGCGCTGCCCGACTGATCCAACCCGCCAGTGGTCCGGGCTTCGCGTCGCGGCTGCCATATTCTTTGATGCCGTACACGGTCGGTGGCCGTCCGCTCAGCCAGCCGATGCCACCCAGGATCATTGCCAAGAATCCGGCGACCGATGCCGTCCATGCGGCTCCCGGATCAGGCGCGAATCCCGCACCGAGCCAGGGCAGAATGACCAACGCCAAGCCCACCACGACGAGCCCCCAATGATCGGGGGTCTGATTTCGCACCAGCAGTGACAACAGCGCGACGAAGACTATGAAGGCGCCGAAGCCGAAGGTTAGACCCTGTCCGGCCGGTGTCGATGTCACCGCGAGTGACGCCACGACAGCGCCGATGCCCACCACCAGTGCCGCGTAGCTGGTCCATGATGGTCTAGCCGACATATTCATGCCGAGAACTCCTTTATATATCGCTTGTTGGTGTTGCGTGTTGGCCATAGGCCAATTCGTCGGACGCGCTACAACTCGAACTGCGTCCGTTTCGGTGGAGGCAACGCTCCTCCCTCGGACTCCCATCGCTCGAGCGCAATGGGGGCGAGAAGGCGATCGTCACTCCTCGGCATTCCCATCCCGGGCTGCATCGGTACGAACCCAGCGGTCGACTGGCGTGCTGTCGTGCCGGAGACGGTTTCGCTGGTTGCAAACATCTGTGCTGCCTTCGTTTGTTTGGTCTGACGCGGTGAGTTCTGCTCGGGTGCGGCGACGACGGTTTCGTGTTCTCGTCGACGCGCTCGCTAAGCCAAGCGCCCACCGTGTCGGGGAAAGGCGGTGGATAGTTCCATGATGGTCCGGACCAACGCGGCTGGCTTGCGCGTGCCGAACAAAGGCAGTATCACCGTTTGTCGTTGCTCAACAAGGCGTAGAGCTTCTGTCGTCGGAGCTATTGGCTCAGTCGGAACGGCTGACCGGCAATGCTCTCCAGGGGAAGACCGCGAGGGTCGTCACGGATCGGTGGGTCCATCATTGTGCGTATCGCCGTTGGCAAGCGCGGCCGGTTCGGCGACCGTCGTGCCTGCCCTGTCTTGGGCCTCAGATGGTTGCGGTGTGGATTTTTCCAAGAACCGCAGCAGTTCGACGGGGAAGGGCAGCACCAGTGTGGAGTTCTTCTCGGCGGCCACCTCGACCACCGTTTGCAAGAGCCGCAGTTGCAAAGCGGCCGGGTGCTCTGACATCACCTCGGCGGCCTGGGCGAGCTTTTCAGAAGCCTGCAGTTCGCCGTCGGCGGTGATGATCCGTGCCCGTCGCTCACGCTCGGCCTCGGCTTGGCGCGACATCGACCGCTTCATCGAGTCGGGCAGGAGTACGTCCTTGATTTCGACGCGGTCGACGTGAACTCCCCAGCCAAGCGCGGGGCTGTCGATCATCAACTCCAGGCCCTGGTTGAGGTGCTCGCGATTGGACAGCAGGTCGTCCAGGTCGCTCTTGCCGATGATGGAACGCAGCGATGCCTGGGCGACCTGACCGATCGCCGACATGTAGTCCTGGACGTCGACTGCCACCCGCACCGGATCGACAACATTGAAGTAGATGACGGCATCCACGCGCACGGTCACGTTGTCGCGGGTGATGCCGTCTTGGGTGGGCACCGGCATCGTGACGATTTGCATGTTGACCTTTGTGAGGCGGTCGGCGATCGGGATCAGCATCGTCAGACCCGGTGGGCGAACGCCGGTTTGCACGCGGCCGAATCGGAACACGACGCCTCGTTCGAATTGTTTGACGACACGCAGATTGGTTCCCAGCCAGAGCGCGCCGAGGCCGAACGCTGCGGCCAGTGCGTAGAGGACGATCATTTTCTCTCCCATCGCAGCCTGCGCTCGATGTCGCGCAGGGCTTGGCGTTCGTCGTCACTGAGCATGCCGCACCACCTGGACTTGGGCTCGTCCGGCGGCTCCGCCTTCGGACTCCCACCGTTGGTGCGCCAGGAGTGCGAGTCGGCGATCTTCTGCCTCCTGCTGGCTGATGCCCAGCAGTTCGTCGGGGGTCGACACATCGCCGGGCCTGGACGCCTCCTCTACGGCTGTATATGCGCGGGCTGGGTCGGTGTAGGGGGGAACGACCAGCAGAACCAACATGCCGAACTCCTCGCCGATCACCGACACCGTGTTGGTCGAGCTGGTGCTTGAGCCCTCGAGGACGATGCTGTGGCCCCTAAACTCCATGCGCAATGATGCTGGCGCCCAATTGGTCTCGTCGTAGATAACCCGGTCGACAGACTCCACCCGCGGCCAGAGGGCTGCAAGCAGAAGCGGCAGTTCGGTACTCAGTTGCGTTGACCCTGGCCACCAGGCGCCCTGCACCGACCCGCTGCCCTCGTTGGCGGGCTTCAACCGCAACCGGACATTACCGATTCTCGTGCGACGCGCTTGCGCGTTCTGGAAGGACAAAACTGGTGCTGACATATGCGGCCTCCCGCCTTGTTTCATTTAGTGGATGGGATCCCTGCTCGGTGGTGAGGTCGGCAGCCTCCTCGAAGAGTCGCGCCAACTTCAGGTCCAGTCGATGTGCGGCGTCGGCAGCGTCGATCAGCTCATTGAGCGGACGTTGCGGCACGGCGCGCTGGTACTTGTGGTAAATCCTGTGCTCCAGGATGGCCCACGAGTCCATCGCGAGCGTTCTGATCTGCAGTTCGACAGGCACCCGCTCAACTCGATCGCTCAGTAAGACGGGGATCTCTACCGTCATGTGAAAGCTCCTGTAGCCGTTGGGCTTCGGGTGAGCTATGTAGTCCTCGACTTCGAGGACGGTGATGTCGGCCTGTCGGCTGAGTGCGTCCGCGGTACGGTACGCATCCGAAACAAGACTGCAGATGACCCGGACCCCGGCAATATCAAGGATGTTGTCGCGCACGTCCTCTTGGGTGGGCGGGCAGCCGATACGTGCCGCCTTTTCCAGGATGCTGGCGTGCGATTTCACCCGGGAAGTGACGTACTGGATCGGACAGCAGCGATCGACGTGGCTGAGCTCGCCCTTGAGAATGTTGATCTTGGCCGTCAGCGCGGAAATCCCGGCCCGATACGGCGTCACGAACCGAGCGAAGTCGGTACCCACCGGCGTGAACCCGGTCTGCGATAGGTCACCAACCACACTGTGGGCGCCTTCGACGGTCATCGACACTCCATTCTTGTCCCGCCACTGCTAATATAAAGTAAGTATATCCGTTAAATATAAGAAGGGTAAGGATGCCGGTGAACGAGGAAACCGACTCGAAGGCCGGTGCCAGGCGGCGAGATCGCCTGCCGCGCAACCGGCAACGTGAACGAGTGCTACAGATGGTGCGTGCGCACGACAGCGCGATCGACGCCGTCGAACTCGCATCGCACATGAAACTGCACGTCACCACCGTGCGCTTCCACCTGGACGCGTTGTGCGACGAGGGAGCGGTCGAGCGCACCCGGATGAACCGGGACGGTGTGGGTCGTCCGCGCACCGGGTATCGCTCCGTCGACGAGCGCCTGGACTATCGAATACTCGCCGAGGTCCTGGCAATGGAACTCGGAGAGACAGTGGAAACTCGGACTCGGCGTGCCCGGCGCGCCGGCCAGCACTGGGCCAGCCGGATCGCGGATTCGCGCGGCGAAACTGTTGCGGGCCAAGATGGTCCCGACACAGGGGAAGCGAGCGATTCGCTGAATCGAGCAGCAGCGCTCGCCACTGGAGTCTTCAACCGGATGGGGTTCGATCCCGAACTGGCCGCCGAATCAGAACCAATGTCATCGCTTTCGGGTGATCGCGAGCAAGTAATCGGACGGGAACGAGTCATTCGGTTGCACGCCTGCCCCGTGCGCGATCTCGCCCGAGCCCACCCCGAGGTGGGTTGCGGCGTACACCTGGGCTTACTAGAGGGCCTGCTCAGCCAGGCTGCGGCGGCCGATGGACCACCCGACGCACACGAGCAAGGGCTGTCCGCCAGGCTCGACCCGTTCGTCGAACCAGAACTGTGCCTCGCCAGGTTGGTTGCCACGCGGACGTCCGGTCAATGAAGTCCGGCGTCGCTGGATCGGCTGCGTCGGCGACGCGTCCGTGCGGCGGGATGCGCATCGTGCACCACCACGCAGCACCGGTCAGGGTGGGGATCAAGTACGGCGTGTGCCTTCGGATGACTGCACCCGGCGATAATCCCTTCGACGAGGCGTAAGTTGAGCCCGCACACCACGTCTCGGTGGTCCTGAGCGACCGCGTGAAACGGGCAGTTCCGCAGGTTGATTCGTCCGTCACCGTCGCCGTGGGGCAGGTAGCCGCAGGTGCGCAGTGCCACCCACCACGCTTCCCCCGCTTTCCGCACCAAAACGTCGGCCTGCCTCGTGCGCGGCGCCGGTCACGGCCTGCTGCACCGCTCCGCTGGCGTCCTGCTCGACGGATGCGACGAGGAGCCGTGCGAGAAGTTCATAGTCCCGCGGCGGCACGCTGACGGTGATCTCCTTGGTGCCTCGGGTGTAGAGCTTCGCCGGGCGTCCGGCCCCTGGGCCACCACGCCCAGCGGGGCGTTGATAGCTGACGGTCAACAGGCCCGCGTCGGCCAACTTGTCCAGGTGGTAGGCCGCCAGGGTGCGTCCGATCGACGCGTCCGCGGCGGCCTGCTCACGTGAAACCGGTCCGTCGCTCTCCGATCACGTACTGGTACAACTGCCGCCGCAACGGGTCGTCCAGATGGCTCAGGCCGGTCAGCGCGGCCAAGTCGCCGGGGCGGTTATCAGACACGCTCAAAACTCTAACACCAAAACTCATTGACAAATAGGTCAAAGCGGGAGATTCTAAAAACAGATTTGATTGGTTTTACAAAAGGAGATTCCGATGACCGCCTCAGCGCTACCCCCATCAGCCCCCCGCACCGCCTCCGAGGTGCTGCAGCGTGCCCGCTCCGATCCGGCTTACGCGGCATTCCTGCTGCTGCGGATCGGATTCACGGTGCTGCCGATCGTGTTTGGCATCGACAAGTTCACCAACGTCCTCACCAAGTGGGAGATCTACCTGGCCCCGTGGATCGTGGACGTCAGTCCACTCAGCGCGCACCAGGTGATGCTGGTGGTCGGCGTGATCGAAATCGTCGCCGGTATCGCCGTGGCGATCAAGCCGCGCTACGCCGCCTACGTCGTCGCCGCGTGGCTCGCCGGCATCATCATCAACCTGCTGAGCTACCCCGGCTTCTACGACGTGGCGTTACGTGACTTCGGATTGCTGCTCGCCGCGCTGACGTTGGGTGGGCTGGCCTCGGTATACGACCCGGCGTGGCATCGGCGCACCACGTCACGCACCGATTCCCCTGCCGCGTAGTCGCCCCCATGCTGATCCCTCCGTTCATCCCGGCGCCACCACACCTTGCGCGGGCGAACGGAGGGATCGTCCCGTCTCGGGAAAGGAACCCGCCATGCATTCCAGCGCCGCACTGCAGCTAGTGCACGAATCACCACATCGGGATCTGGCCGCCGCGGAAGTCGCCGCGGCCGCATTCCTACGTGCCCTGGGGATTTCACTGGATTCGGGAAGTCTTGCTGGCACACCGCGGCGGATGGCCCACGGTTACGCCGAGCTGTTCACTCCGCGGACCTTCGACCTGACCACCTTTCCCCAATGACGAGGGCTACGACGAACTCGTGATTTCCCGCAACCTGCCGCTGCGATCGGTGTGCGAGCACCACATGTTGCCCTTCGTCGGAATCGCACACATCGGGTATCTGCCCGGCGAGCGCATCATCGGGCTGTCCAAGCTCGCCCGCGTCGCCGAGCACTTCGCCTGCCGACCCCAATATCCAGGAACGGCTCACCAAACAGATCGCCGATTGGCTCGCCGCACAGCTGCAGCCCCGCGGCGTCGGCGTCGTCATCGAGGCCGAGCACAGCTGCATGACCCTGCGGGGCGTCCAGGCCGCCGGATCGGCAACCATCACCTCAACACTGCTGGGCGCTCTGCGCGACGACCCGCGATCACGGCAGGAGTTCTTGGCACTCACAGGTGCCAGAACCTGACCGACAACACCAAACCCGACCAGGGAGACGACATGGTCAAGCGACGAAAAGTCAAGGCACGCCGGATCTATGACCCGGTGCTGCCCGAGGATGGCACCCGGGTTCTCGTCGATCGCATCTGGCCCCGCGGCGTGAGCAAAGCACGCGCGCACCTCGACGAATGGTGCAAGGACATCGCTCCGTCCACCGAACTACGCAAGTGGTACAGCCACGACCCCGCATTGTTCGAGGAGTTCGCGCGCCGCTACCGCGACGAGCTGAGCGAGCCCGCCCGCGCCGCCGCACTATCGCATCTGCACGACTTGGCGAAGAAATGCGCGCTGACGCTGCTCACCGCCACCAAGAACGCCGACCTGAGCGAGGCCGCGGTGCTGGCCGATCTCGTCGGCTCGTGATTGTGTTGCATCGAGGGCCCGGCGACTGGAGGGCCGTCTCAATGACTGTGCGCCGGTGTCGTATTCGCGTCGCGCCTGGCGCCTGCTCTCGTCGCGGCGCGTACCACCCCGCGCAGTCGCGAAGCGATCAGTTCTCGCGGGAGCCGACTCGGGCTGGGATACGCGACGATGACCCTGCCATGGTCGGGGTCACAGCCCTCTACGAACGTCACCCCGTTCTCGGTATGTGTGTAGGTGGACGAATCGTAGGCTCGCAGACGGGCGGTGACCCGGTCTAACTCGGCCTGGCTGTCGGTGGCCCACATCAGATGCTGGATACCGATGGGGGCCGGCCGCGGCCGCCGAGACGGGCCCGCCGAGTGCAGATAGATCTGAAACCCGTCCGGAGTCAACAGCAGGGCTGTGTCGGGTTCACGCAAAGCGACACGGCAGCAGAACACATCGCGATAGAAGTTCACCGATCGGCCCAAGTCGGCCACCCGCATCACGGTCGAGGCAACCGTCGTCGTCGCCGCTCCGGTGTGAGCTGATTCAGTCGTCTGCTTCATGGCTTCCGCCTCGTTCTAATTTAGAGTACTGTGCTCCTCTATATTAGCACTTCGTTTTTCCGCAGCCAGGTGTCCTCGGTATCAGAACAAGCCGGCCAGGTCGGTGATGCGGATGATCCGGATCCGCCACAGTTTGTCGGCCTGGCTGCTCTCCAGGTAGCGCCAGTCATAGGCGCCGGGTCGGTCGCGGGCGAATTCCTCGCGCAGGTGTATCGGGTCGTGACTGTTCACGAGCACGAACGACTCGCCCGCAGCGAGTGCGTCGAAGCGGGCGAAGATCATCGGGTGCCGTTGGGATTTCGGTACTTGGCGCACGTCCAACTCGTCGGTGTCAGCGGCTGCGTGCGGATCGTAGGTAGTCATGAACACATACTATTCCTACAAGTCGTAATTAGAGTAATGTAGAGGCCATGACATATGTGATCGGGCAGCCGTGCGTGGACATCAAGGACCGTGCCTGCGTGGACGAGTGCCCGGTGGACTGCATCTACGAGGGCGCACGGATGCTGTACATCCACCCCGACGAGTGTGTCGACTGCGGCGCGTGCGAGCCGGTATGCCCGGTGGAGGCGATCTACTACGAAGACGATCTGCCCGAGCCCCTGCAGCCCTATATCGAAGAGAACGTGAAGTTCTTCACCGACACCCTTCCAGGGCAAACCGATCCCCTTGGCTCACCGGGGGGAGCCGCCAAACTCGGCGCCGTCGATGCAGACACCCCGATGGTGGCTGCGCTGCCGCGGCAGGGCGACTGATGTCCACCGACGTGACCACGCGCAGACCCGGAATGGGCCCACCGGGGCGCCGAGACGTGATCCTGCAGCGGCTGCGGGCCTCGGCCAAGCCCCGCAGCATCGCCAGCTTGGCCGATGAAATCGGCGTGCACCCCAACACGATTCGGTTTCACATCGATGCGTTGCTGCGCGCGGAGCGCGTCGAACAAGTCCTCGGTGACTCCGTCGGTCGCGGTCGGCCCCCGGTCCTGCTTCGCGCCAGCCACCGGATGGACCCGACCGGACCGACGAACTATCGCCTACTCGCGGGAATCCTGACCGGCTATCTGGCCGGCAGTCCCGATGCTGCCGCCATCGCCGCACAGCTGGGGCGGTCGACGAGTCCGGCATTGGTCGCGTCCTCCGCGCAGCGTCGCACACCGTCGAAAAGCCGCGCTGTCACCGAACTGGTTGAGCTTTTGGCGGAGTTGGGCTTTGAGCCAGAACCAGACGAAGGGCGCCGTACGCGCGAGATCCGGTTGCGGCACTGTCCGTTCCAGAGCCTGGCCGAACAACACGGGGAGGTGATCTGCTCTGTGCACCTGGGCCTGATGCAGGGCGCGCTGACGGCGATGCGGGCACCGATCACCGTGAACCGGTTGGACCCGTTCGTCGAGCCTGACTTGTGCGTGGCACACCTGTCACCCGCACCGACCCGTGACCGGGAATCGCCGTGACCGAGCTGGCCATCCGGGTGGCTGCGGCGGCGACGCTGGTGTGGCTGGGCATGGTGTTGGCGATCTCCTTCCTGGAAGCACCGTTGAAGTTTCGCGCCGAGGGTCTCGAGTTGCGAGTGGGCCTGGCGATCGGCCGTATCGTGTTCCGGGCCCTCAACATCGCCGAGGTCTTCTGGGCGGTGGTGATCGCCGTATCCCTGACCATCGCCGGACCATCCACACCGGTGCTGGTGCTCGCTGCGGTGACAGCGGTACTGCTCGCCGTCCAGCTCTTGTTGGTGCGGCCGCGGCTCAACCGGCGCTCGGCGCACGTGCTGGCCGGCGGAGCGGCACCCCGCTCACGTGCCCACCACGCCTACATCGGACTGGAGGTGCTCAAGCTCACCGCCCTTGCCGCCCTTGGCGCCGCCCTCCTGTCGGGATGACAGTCCCCGCAACGACTTACGAAGGAGAAACGACATGAGCATTGACCAGCCGGCCGTCGAAGCGCTCGGCGATCACGACTATCTGGTCCGGTTCAAGCAGGACGAGGGCACCGTTGTCGTCCGCGTGCACGCCGACCCCGCCGTGGTTAGGCAAATCGCCGACGACGAGCAGAGCGTCGTCGAGGCGACCGCGGCCTACCTCATCGCGCGTCAAAGCGCCGACGATCTGCCCGAGGATGTCGACCTCGATGCGGTCGCCGCAGCCTACGACGGCTACGTGACGGACCTTCAACGCCAGTTGGCACGACAATCGAGTCGCTGATGACGGCCCCGTCCGGCGGTCTCCTGGTTAGGCTGGTTGATCGGTTCGGCATGGGGAGCGGCTCGTGGTCACGCTAGACCGCCTGGTCAATGTGTTGGGGAGCTACGGCGTCCGCTTGAGTTTCTGCCCGATACCGCGGTCCACGGAGTTACGTAGCGTCGTCATGCACGAGGTGACCGGCGATCGCACGGTCGTCGGTGACGTATTGCTCGGTATCGGTGCCCGGTCAGTCAAAGAAGCGGTGCGGTGGGCAGCTTCGGCGCACGCGGTCGTCGTACTGATCCGCGGCGGCGATGACGACGCCGCGTTCGGCGGTGCGGACGAGGGCGTCGCGGTGATGGTGGTTGACCCGGCCGTGTCATGGAGTGAGTTGTCGGCAATCATCTACGGACTGGTGCTGGAAGGCCGTGAAACCGAATCCGGCCGCGGCCCAACGGATTTGTTCGCGTTGGCCGACAGCTTGGCGGAGGCGGCCGGCGGAGCGGTGACGATCGAAGACGGGCTGTCGCGACTGTTGGCGTATTCGAAGCTGCAACAACACGCCGACCCGGCACGGGTAGCGACCATCGTCGGTCGCCAAGCACCAAAGGAATTGCGCGCATTATTCGATACCCGTGGGGTTTTCGCACATCTGGCGGCCTCCGATGATCCACTCTACGTCGCCGAGGACACCGAACTGGGCCTGACCGGGCGAATGGTGGTCGCGGTGCGGTCGGGACGAGAGCTGATGGGATCCGTTTGGGTGGCGTGTTCTGCACCGTTGCGCGGACCCGCGCGCACAGCGTTGGCCGACGGCGCTCGCACGGTGGCCCTGCACCTGTTGCGGTCACGAGCCAGCGCGGATCTGGAACGCCAGGTCGAATCCGAACTGGTGATCAGGTTGCTCGAGGGCACCGCCGACGCCGCAACGGCGGCCAGCCGACTGGGCCTGCCGCACAGCCCGTTACGGGTAATCGCGGTCCAAGCGTTCATCGGGGGCGAACGCGACGCCGCTCTGCTGCTGGCGTTCGAGCGCGCCACCACCGGATTCGGCTGGTCCCGGCCCGGGCGCAGTGCCCTGGCCGGCAACTCGGTCTACACCCTGCTGCCCGGCGAGCAGGCGGAAACGGCTCGGCGCTGGGTCAGCGGTCTACGGGCGGCGCTACCGGACGGCGTGAAGTTGATCGCAGGCATCAGCGGCGCCGGCATGGTGGCAGACCTCCCGACGGCACGCGATGAGGCCGATGAGTGTCTGGCGCTGAACGAGGACTCACGTCCCGGCGCCGGGTCGGTGGCCTACGACGAGTCGTGGGACCACATCCTGCTGCAGCGGCTACGCACGGCCGCGCGGTCGGGTCGTTCCCCGGACCGGGGACCGGTGGCGGAGCTGCGCCGGCACGACCACGCCCACGCCACCGAATACGTGGCGACGCTGCGGGCCTGGCTGGAGGCCCAGGGCGACCCCACCGAGGCCGGCGAGCGGTTGGGAGTGCACGAGAACACCGTGCGCTACCGGCTGCGCAAGATGGCCGAGATCGCCAACCTACAGCTGGACGACGCCAAGAAACGGCTGGCCATGATGATCGAACTGGCCGCCACCGACACCGACTGATGCACGCTGTCGAAAAACGACAAAGCGCCCCTGCGTCGTTGTCTCGCTGTGGCAAGTCCTGCCGCGCCCATCCCCACCATCATGGAGACAACCGATGATCGAGTTGCGGAGGTGCGTGTTGGACACCTTCACCGTGCGCCTGCCGCGGTGGCCGGTGCTACTGCGGCTATCGGGCCGCGACCCGCTGGTCCGCAGAACCGATCGGATCGAGGCGCTCGTGTTGGTGCTGGCTGTCGTGGTGGCACTGGTTGCCGCCCCGATCGCCGCCGCCGTCGGCACCGAGGTCTACGACTCCCGGGGAAACTTCTACGCCGAGCAGGCCCACAATCGGCATTCCGTTACCGCGACGGTCACCGATGTCCCTGCCTCCCAGCAAGACTTGCTAACCACCGACGATCACCGCGGCGGCCCGATGGACTGCCGCCGACGCCGAGCACACCGGCGCGGTCGAGGTGCAATCCACCACCAAGACTGGCGACTCCATTGAAATCTGGGTCGACGACACCGGAGCACGGGCGCTGGCACCTACCTCGACGACCCGCGCCGCCGTGGAAGCCGTGGTGGGCGCACTCGTGCTCTGGATGGCCGTGAGCGCCGTCGCGGCGACCCTGTTCACCGTCACCCGGTCGGTCTGTGACATTGTCCGCTTTGCCGGATGGCAGCACGAAATCGACAGCCTTGTCGGTCACGGCGACGGGCATACCACCAGCCAGCCCTGACCGTCCTGGCGCTCCTTATTCACCGCTTGGCTCAAGCCGCGTTGTCGGATCGCCACAACAAGCGATCACCCGGTTGTCGGGCGCCAGCAAGCCAAGCCTCGACCATCCACCCCACCATGGAGTTAACAACCAAAGTTCAACCAGGAGGTATGTGATGTTCGACGTCGGGCGTATTGACGGCGGACCGCGATCGGCGATCGTGGTCGGTGCGGGCATCGTCGGGTTGTCGACCGCGTGGTTCCTGCAGGAGCGCGGAGTCGATGTGACGGTGGTGGATCGCACCGGCGTGGCCGCGGGCGCCTCCTGGGGTAACGCCGGATGGATCGCGCCTGCGCTGACCCTTCCGTTGAACTCCCCCGCGGTGCTGCGTTACGGGCTGCGCTCCCTGAGCGACCCCTCTGCACCGTTGCACATCCCCTTGACCGCCGACTCCGGACTCGCAGGCTTCCTGATGCAGTTCGTCGCCAACTGTCGGCGATCGTCGTGGAAGCGGGCGGTTCGGGCCAACCTGCCCCTCAACGACGAATGCATCGAAGCCTTCGACGTACTCGTCGCCAACGGGGTCGACGCGCCGGTGACCGACGCTCCGATCACCGCTTTGTTCCGCAATACCGACGCCGCAGAACACATGATGCGTGAGCTTCGCGCGCTCGAAAACGCCGGACAGGCGATCTCTGTCACCGGACTATCGGGCGAAGCGTTGCGCGAACAAGTACCCCTGGCATCGCCGGCGATCACCGCCGGACTGAATATCAACGGTCAGCGCTTCATCGACCCCGGTCGATTCGTTAAGGCCCTCGGCAAGGCGGTCGTGGAGCGGGGCGGGGCGATGCACACGTCGGAAGTTCGCGGCGTGTCGAGTTCTGGCAGCGGTGTCGTGGTGAATCTGGACAACGGCGAGCCCTTGACCGCCGACGTCGCGGTGATCGCCACCGGTGCATGGTTGTCACGGCTGGCGGGCGACCGGGTGCGCGTTCCGGTCCGGGCCGGTCGCGGCTACTCGTTCACCGTGCCGGTGGACCGCCCCATCCCCGGTCCGATCTATCTGCCGGATGTGCGGGTGGCCTGCACGCCCTACCACGGCGGGCTGCGCGTGTCGGGGACCATGGAGTTCCGCGACCCGCAGGAATCGATAGTGCCGGCCCGGGTGGGCGCCATCGTCGCCTCAGCGAGCCCGCTGCTGGACGGCGTGCGCTGGGGCGAACGAAGCGACATCTGGGTTGGCCCACGCCCGGTCACCCCCGACGGCCGCGCCCTCATCGGAGAGATGTCTCGTGGCGTCTACGTGGCCGGTGGCCACGGCATGTGGGGACTGGCGCACGGCCCGGTGACCGGCCGCTTGCTGGCCGAACAGATCACCACCGGCAAGCAACCCGAAGCCCTACGCGACTTCGACCCACTGCGCCGAACCGGCCGCTAGACATTCGAACCCGCATTCCATACCGCCAACAACCTGCCCGTCAAGGGCGCCCGAGTCGTCAGGGGCGGCGCATCGACACAGCCCGCCCCTGACGACAAACCATTGCTTCAACGGAAGGACTACGACCCGATATGACTACCACCGAACGCCTTTGGATGACACCTCTGGCCCAAACCCGACTGCGCGAGGAACTTGCCGCCCTGCGTTCACAGCCAAGCATCGAAGTCCCTGACGACTTCATGGACAGCGGCGACAACATCGCGAAATACGCGGCGCGACAGGCGCGTATCCGCCAGATCCAAGACCTGCTGGCCAACGCCGTCGTCGATGAGAATCCACCCGACGACGGAGTCGCCGAACCGGGAATGGTCCTGACCGTCCGCTACGACGACACCGGTGAGACCGAAACGTTCCTGCTCGGCGTGCGCGGCGCCGAAGTCGCCGGCATCGATGTGTATTCGATGCAATCACCGCTCGGCCGCGCGATCACCGGAGCACGCCCCGGCGAACAGCGCACCTACTCCGTCCCCAGTGGAGCCGATGTGCCCGTGACGCTCCTCGAGGCAGTGCCCTACGGAATGCACACTCCCGCCGCGTGAGCATGCTCGTGCAATGAAAGGAATCGACATGCCCACTACGACACGTGTCTGGATCTCACCGCAGGCCCACGAGCGCCTGCACCGGGAACTGGACACCCTGCGCTTTCTGTTCTCCGCCGGTATTGCCGACGGGGATACCGACGCAAACGCCGACGCCGTGCGTCGCGCGTGGGAGATACGGATCCAACAGATTCATGACCTGCTGATCAACGCCGTCGTCGGCGAGGATCCACCCAACGACGGGATAGCGGAACCCGGCATGGTTGTCACCATCCGCTACGACGCCACCGGTGACACCGACACATTCCTGCTGGGTGTAGACGGCGCCGAATACGCCGACATGGTCGTTTACTCCGTCGAATCTCCTTTGGGCTCCGCAATCGCAGGCGCACGCCCCGGTGACCGCCGAACCTACCGACTGGCCGACGGTCGCGCCATGGCCGTCACGCTCCTCGACGCAGTGCCCTACGGCCTTCACGTCGTTGACCTGAGCCAACCGCACAGCAATGAGACCGAAAACGTCAAAAGACAAGGCCGCCAGGCTGTTAAGAGGTAATCCACATGTCTCCTACATCTCCCAGCTTCGTCACATTGAATGAGCAACTCAACAAAGCACACCAACGGATCCGTCAACTCGAAGCTCGCGAAGCCGAGCTACTCGCCCGAATCGCGTCCCTTCGCGCCGTGAGGAGCCGGTGAACCCGCTACGAAACCGCAGGCGAGGTGGTGACTAAGGCGAGTTCGCGCCAATACCCCGGTGCCGGTTTGTAGGCTCTCGGGCATGCCGTTGAACAACGGTGAGGTCTTCGCCGGCTACGTGATTCAGAGGTTGCTCGGCTCTGGTGGAATGGGCGAGGTCTACCTCGCCCAGCATCCTCGTCTGCCCCGTCAAGACGCGCTCAAGATCTTGTCCACGGCCTCAACGGCCGACACGCAGTTCCGGGCACGGTTCGTTCGCGAGGCCGAATTGGCCGCTACGCTCCGGCATCCCCATATCGTCGGCGTTCTCGATCGCGGTGAGTTCAACGGCCAACTCTGGATCTCGATGGACTACGTGGACGGCGCTGACGCAGGTCGATTGCTCCGAGAGTCCTACCCAGGCGGCATGCCAGAACAAGACGTCTCGGAAATCGTGACAGCGGTGGCCGATGCGCTCGACTTCGGTCATGAGCGCCGTCTGCTCCATCGTGATGTCAAGCCTGAGAACATCCTCGTGACCGCATCTGAGGGCCATCGGCGCAGGGTGCTCTTGACCGACTTCGGCATCGCTCGCCACATCGATGACGTCAGCAACCTCACTGACGACAACGTCGCGTTGGGAACCGTCAGCTACATCGCCCCCGAGCAACTCTTAGGCCGGCCGCTCGATGGCCGGGCGGACCAATATGCGTTGGCTGCCACCACTTTTCACCTATTGACCGGTGCGCCACCTTTTCAAGACTCGAATCGCGCTGTCGTAATCAGCCACCATCTAGGTACGCCACCACCGCGAATATCGGACCGCCGACCCGATCTCGCGCACCTCGACGCCGTGCTGGCAAGGGCGCTGGCCAAAGACGCCAGCGAGCGCTACCCGAGTTGCCTCGACTTTGCCCGGGCCCTCACGCAGCAGGGTCCACGCCGGGACGCCGCTCCACCGCACCCACCGACACAGCGTCCGCCGACCCAGCGTCTCGAGCGTTTGGTCGTTCATGGGACAGCACGCGGCGTCAGGCGAAGCGCGGTCGGTCTTCAAGAGACCTTGTCGTTCCAATTGACGCCACATGACCTGATCGACAACCTGCCGACTTCCATTCCGGTGGCGATACCCACTCAACTTGGAGCGGGTCAGCTTGCAGACGGCGACGAAGTCGAGGTCAGTGGCGTGTGGGACGGCAGCTCCCTCGACGCCGACCAAATCCTCACCTTCTCAGACGCTCGCCCGAAAGGACGATCGTCCCCACCCCGCGCCAGATCGCCGCGGGAAAAGGCAGCGACAGGCAGAGGGGGCCGGACGGCAGCACTCGTCGCACTCGTCGGTGTCATCGTGTTGGCGGCGGCTGCGGCGGTGTGGTTCACCGACGGATTCGGCCTCTGGACTCGCCCCGGGCCAATGATCAAGCCGGTGAGTGCATCCGTTTTCTCACCCAGTGGTGCCCCGGACAATCCGCAGAAAGCCGACTTGGCGATCGACGGCAACCCAGACACGTCGTGGCCCACCGTCACCTATAAGGACGCAGTCCCGTTTCCGAATTTCATCGAGGGAGAGGGACTGCTGCTGCATCTGTCCGAGCCGACCGCGCTGAGCGCCGTCACTATCGATTTGTCCAGCACGGGAACCGAGGTACAGATCCGGTCGTCGCCAACCGAAACCCCGGCCACGTTGGCCGACACCACGGAGCTGACCCCGACCACGCCACTGCAGCCGGGACACAACCGCATAGAAGTCCGTGACCGGTCCAAGACGTCGAATGTGCTGGTGTGGATCTCCAAGTTGGGCACGACCGATGGCCAGAGCCGGACGGAAATCTCCGAGATCACGCTGCAGGCGACTGCGTAGGGTCGACGCCACGGCCGGCGTAGGGTGGGCAGTGGTCAAGCGAGAGGAATCACCATGGCCGATTCCAAGCAGGGCGGTTACGACCCGAAGAAGGGCGGCAAGTTTTCGCCGACCACCAAGGCCAAGCCGCCGCCACCACCGCGGCCCGGACACAACAAAGACAAGTAGCCATCGTTTAAGACACTTCAGCTTCCTGGCCCGGCAGACCGAGTGCAGATCCGGCTCGGCACCCCAGCCCAGGTTGCTGGCTGAATGACGCGCCGGTCGCCGCTACCAGTTGCTCGGCGAGTAGTCCTTCAGAAAGCAGCCGTGCAGATCTTCGCCCAACTCCCCGCGGACGATCGGGTCATACACGCGGGCGGCGCCGTCGACGAGATCGAGTGGGGCATGGAAACCCTCGTCGGCGAGCCGCAGCTTGGTCGGATGTGGACGCTCGTCGGTGATCCAGCCCGTGTCGACGGCGGTCATGAGAATGCCATCCTGCTCGAGCATCTCGGCTGCGCTGGTGCGGGTGAGCATGTTGAGCGCGGCCTTCGCCATGTTGGTGTGCGGATGCCCCGGGCCCTTGTAAGCCCGGCTGAACTGCCCCTCCATAGCCGACACGTTCACGACATAGGTGCGTCGGGAGGGCGAAGCGGCCATCGCCGGGCGCAGCCGACTCACCAGAATGAACGGCGCGGTCTGGTTGCAGAGCTGAACCTCGAGCAATTCCATCGCGTCGACCTCATGTACGCGTTGAGTCCAACTGTTGATTGACGCGGTATCGGGCAGCAGGCCACCTGCGTCGATAGCGGTGCCCGCGGTGATCCGGTCCGGGGACGCGCTGCGGGCGGTGAGTGCCAGTTCGGTCACCGGAGGGCAGGAGCGAAGCGACCCGGGAAATGACGGCGCGTGCGGAGCGTGGTGCTCGGTGAGGCTGCCGGCAAGTGCCGCGGGATGGGCGTCGCTGACGCGGTCGAACGTGACCACGTCGACGAGTTCCGGCGGCGGAGTGCGCTCAGCCTCGACGAGCGCCGCGTAGGAGCCGGGGGCTCGGCGCACCGTCTGAGCGGCGTTGTTGATCAGGATGTCCAGCGGGCCCTGCGCCGCGACGGATGTCCGCGAGAGCGACGACCTGAGCGGGGTCGCGCAGGTCGATCCCCACGATGCGTAGCCGGTGCAGCCAGTCGGCGCTGTCGGGCATTGCGGCGAAGCGGCGCACGGCGTCGTTCGGAAAGCGGGTGGTGATTGTCGTGTGGGCGCCATCGCGGAGCAGTCGCAGCGCGATATACATGCCGATCTTGGCGCGGCCGCCCGTGAGCAGGGCGCGCCTACCGGTGAGGTCGGTGCGGGCGTCGCGCTTGGCGCGGTTGAGCGCGGCGCACTCGGGACAGAGTTGGTGGTAGAACGCGTCGACCACCGTGTAGCGGTTCTTGCACATGTAGCAGGCGCGCGACCGAAGCAACGTTCCTGCGGAGGCTCCGACCGCAGTGGACACGAGGGGCAGGCCCGCAGTCTCGTCGTCGATGCGGCCGGGCGCACCGGTGGCGGTGGCCGCCGTGACGGCGTGATCTGCGGCCGCCACCGCGTCGCGCTTCGCGTTGCGGCGGGCTTTCTTCACCGACTTGAATATGCCCGCGGTGGCCCGACGCACGGCGATGGCATCGGGATGCTCGGGCGGCAAAGACTCGATGTCGGCCAGCACCATCAGGCACGTGTTGAGCTTGTCCGGGTCAATCGCGTTCACCGTGGAAGAGTACGGGGTCGGACGACCAGACGTGGTCTTAGCCGTTCCGGCGGGATCGCTGCGTTCGCAGCGAGGTCGTCGATCAGCATGTCGGCGTAGTCGGCCAAACCTGGGACGTCAATGTCGTACGGCGCCGTGCCGTCGAGGGCAAGGCCGGCCGACGCACGGCGAAGTACGGTGACCGCCCCCTGTCTGTTGCCGCGCTGGACATGGGTGATGCCGACCGCGAGCTGGGCAAGTGATTGCCACAATGTCTTCTCGTCTTTCGGGCCGTTTTTCCATGCGGCCTCGAGCACTTCGTGCGCATTGAACGCCAGGCCCCGGTCCAGCAGATTCTGGGCAAAGGCCAGGGTTTCGGCTGGCGGCAACTTGAGGTCATCCGGAATTCGTGGAATACCTTCGCTGCCCTGCGGAAGTGGTCGACCGAGCGCGTCGCGGGGACGATCGCTTCGGGGCCGGCCTGATTCGTCGCGATCACGCTCATGCCGATTCACTATGGAGTCACCAGATAATAGATGCGTGCGTCCCACCCGGCCAGATCGAGGGACGACGACATCGACGTGGTTGGGATCTCGGACAGGTTGGCTAGCAACAGGTCGGCCTCGGTCCATTCTCGGCCGAATTCGACGGTCCGAGACTCACGCCCGCAGTTGGCGATGACGAGGAGTCGCCCGTACGGGGTGGTTCTGGTGTACGCCCAAATCTGCGGGTCTTCGGCCATCAGCGGTGTGAAGTCGCCGTCCACCAGAATGGGTAATTCGTGGCGGAGACGAATGAGAGATTGGTAGTGCGCGAACACCGAATCAATCAGGTCGATCTGGGCTGCGGCGTTCAACCAGGTGTAGTTGGGGTTGACTGGCAGCCATGGATCACCGGTGGTGAATCCGGCGTTCGGTCCCGCGTCCCATTGCATTGGTGTGCGGGCGTTGTCGCGGCTGATCTTGGCTAGACCGGCCAGCGCCGCAATCTCGTCTCCCCCGGCTTCGAGCACATTCCTGTAGTAGTTCACGGCCTCAAGGTCCTTGTGGTCCTGCGGAAGTAGGAACGGGTAGTTCGTCATTCCGAGTTCTTCACCTTGGTACACGAACGGCGTGCCGCGCATGCCGTGCAGGACGGTCGCGAGCGCCTTCGCCGAGGCGGCCCAGTAATCCGGGTGGTCGTCACCGAACCGCGACACGACGCGGGGCTGGTCGTGGTTGTTCCAGTACAGGCTGTTCCAACCGGTTTCGGCCAACGCAGCCTGCCACCGATGGAGTGATCTCTTCAGGACGACCAGATCGAGACCGACGTAGTCGAATTTGCCGGCTGGGCCCTGGTCGACGGACACGTGCTCGAACTGAAAGACCATGTTCAGCTCGCCCCGCGCCGGATCGGTGTAGAGCCGTGCCTGTTCGGTTGTGACGCCCGGCATTTCGCCGATTGTGATGAACTCGCCATCACGGCCGGCGAAAACCTCGCGTGTCATCTCGGCGAGGTATCTATGCACATGCGGTCCGTCAGCGAACTCGTCGAAGGCGACGACGAACCGCTGGCCCGGGATCGCCGCCGCGTCGGGGAGTCCCGCGGTCTTGGAGATGAAATTGATGACATCCATGCGGAAGCCGTCGACACCGCGGTCGAGCCACCAGCGCATGACGTCGTGGACGGCCTCTCGAACCTGTGGGTTCTCCCAGTTGAGGTCCGGTTGCTTACGGTCGAAAAGGTGCAGGTAGTACTGATCGGTGCGCTGATCCCGTTCCCACGCCGGCCCCCCGAAGAAGGAGCCCCAGTTATTCGGCTGGGCACCGTCACGGGCGTCCCGCCAGACGTACCACTCCCGCTTCGGACTGTCGCGCGATGAACGCGACTCGACGAACCACGGGTGCTCATCCGAGGTGTGGTTGACGACGAGGTCCATCACCAGCTTCATCTCGAGGTCGTGCACCTTGGCGAGCAGCGCCTCGAATTCAGCCAGGGTGCCAAACAGCGGATCGATGTCGCGGTAGTCACTGATGTCGTATCCGTTGTCGGCCTGCGGTGAACGATAAATCGGTGACAACCAGATCACGTCGACCCCGAGCGCCCGTAGATAGTCGAGCCGCCCGACGATGCCACCCAGATCACCGAACCCGTCGCCGTTCGAGTCGGCGAAGCTCCGCGGATAGATCTGGTAGACGACAGCAGATTCCCACCATGCGGTGTTCAAGTCATCCTCGATCACCCATAACCTCCCGGTACACCGCCACGTACTTGTCGATCATGGCGGAAACCGTGAAGCGCTCGGCGGCGAGTTCGGCAATCGCGGGGCGGTCGAGAAGGCCCGCAGCGGCGACAGCGGCCACCGCAGAATCGATGTCATCGACGAGGAAGCCGGTGACGCCGTGCGAAATCAACTCGCCCATCGAGCCTCTTGAGTTGGCAATGACCGGTGTGCCACAAGCCATCGCCTCGACCACGCTGTATCCGAACGGTTCGTCGAAGTCGATGAGGTGGAGTAGCGCGTGCGCGGCTCCCAAAACCTCGGCGCGCGCAGAGGCGTCGACGGGCCCGATGTAGCGCACCCGGTCCCCGTCGACGTGAGGTGCGACCTCGTCGTCAAAGTACTTCTCGTCCTGGATGATTCCGGCGATGTCGAGCCGACGGCCACATCGGCGGGCGACTTCGATCGCGTGGGCGGTGCCCTTATCGGGGTGGATTCGTCCGAAGAACAGCAGATGCTCGCCGGGACTCGAATGGATTGCGAATCGGTCGATTTCGATGCCGTGGTGAATGGTGGCGGCGTAGTGCAGATCCGGGTGTCGATCGGCGTCGCTTATCGATACGTACGCGCCTGCGCTGTCGTAGCGCTTGTAGACAGGAACGATCCGATCGGAAGAGAACCCGTGGATCGTGGTGACCACCGGTGTGGACACGAGATCGCTGTACGTGAGCGGCAGGAAGTCGAACCCGTTGTGGATGATGTCGAACTCGCCGGCGTGCTCGAACACGGAGGCGATGTGTAGGCACTCTGCGACCTTGGCGTCGATCGTCGCATCCTCAGACCAGCCGCACGGCGCGGTTGCGTGCAGATTGGCCGCGGTGATCGAGTCCGCAGTGGCGAACAGCGTGACGTGATGGCCGGCGGCCACCAGACCCTCGGTGAGCAACGAGGCGAACTGCTCCCACGGCCCGTAGTGCCGCGGCGGTGTCCTCCACGCGATCGGCGAGAGTACACCTACTCGGATCGGAGGCTGCGCCGCCACGAACTAGACCTTCGGGACGAAGCGGCCGTCGATAGCGGTCCATCCGCCGTCGACTAGCTGCAGGGTGCCCGTCACGAATGTGGATGCGTCCGATGCAAGGAACAGGATCGCGCCGACGATCTCATCCGGCTTTGCCCAGCGCTTCAACGCGGTCTTGTCCGCGTAGGCGCCGTACCAGTCGGGATCGGACTTGATCTGCTCCGTCAGAGGTGTCTCGAACGGGCCGGGTGCCACGGCGTTGACCCGCACACCCGACGGCCCGAGTTCGGCCGCCAGGACCTTAGTCAATTGCAGCACACCGCCTTTCGCGGCAGCGTACAGTCCCTGACCCGGCTCCACGACCAGCGCGCGGAAGCTGGAGAAGTTGATGATGCTGCCCTTGCCACGGGCAATAAGCCCCGGCCCGAACGCCTTGGCGAGCCGGTACGTGCCTTTGAGGCTGACGTCGATGACTCGGTCGAACTCGTCGTCGGTGGTGTTGAGTAGCTGCTTGCGCACGTTGATCCCGGGTGTGGCCACCAAGACCTCGGTGTCGGGATGTGCGGCCGCCAGCGCGACGACGGATTCACTGTCGGTGACGTCGACTTTTGCGGATTCGGCACTGTAGCCCTGCGCTTCGATCTCGGCGACGGTGTCCTTCAGACCGTCCACGTTGACATCGGCGACCACAACATTGGCCCCGTACTGCGCCAGCGCGATGCTGGCGGCTCGGCCCAGCCCGCTGCCGCCGCCGACTACGACAACCTTGCGGCCGTCGAGCCGAAACAAGGACGTGTAGTCGATCGAATCAGACAACTTCTTCTGTCTCACGTCAGGTCGACGCGGTTGCAGTGCCGCGCAGAATCTGGATGAGGGAGGAGTCGTCGGCGCGTCCGAGGCCGGCGCGGCGGCCGGCGAGGTAGAGCTGCTCGGCTGCGGACGCGAGCGGAGTGGGGTACGACTTCGCGCGGGCGGCAGCGGTGACCAAACCCATATCCTTGACGAAAATATCGGTGGCGGAAAGGATGTCGTTGTTCGGATTGTCGATCATCCGAGCGCCGCGGTCGTCGAGCATGAACGATGCGGCCGCGCCGTGCCGGAGCACCTCCCAGGTATCACCGGCGTCAAGGCCGAGCGCCTCGGCGTAGGCGAGGGCCTCTGCGGCGACCGCGACATGCACCCCACACAGCAGCTGGTTTACAAGTTTGACCTTCTGCCCTTCCCCGGGTTCGGTTCCCACGACGGGGGCGTTGCGGGCCATCACGTCCAGCAAGGGTTGCGCCGTGGCGAGCGCGGTCTGCGAGCCGCTGACCATGATCAACAGATCCCCCTGCCCGGCCCTGGCTGCACCACCGGACACGGGGGCGTCGACGATCTGGACGCCGGTCACCGCCAGGCGGCGTGCCCAGTCCTCGACTGCAGCAGGTCCGACGGTGGCCATCAACAGCACAACGCTGCCCGGTTTGAGTGCCGCGGCAGCCTTGCCGTCCCCGTAGAGCACCGATTCGGCCTGCTCGGCGGTGGCGACCATCAGCACGAGCACGTCGGCGTCGACCGCCGCGTCACTGATGGTGGCCGCGGCCTTGACGCCGTCGCCGGCTAGGGCCACGGCTTTCTGCGGGTCGATATCGAAGGCCGTGACCGCGTGTCCAGCCTTGGCGACGAACGATGCCATGGGAGAACCCATGGCTCCCAGTCCGATCCATCCGACGGTGGTCATATCTGCTGTTTCCTTCTGTGAGTGGTGGATTGAGCGATTCTGTCGAAGAGGGTTATCGGCGTCCGGCGAAGAGGTCGACGACGTCGGCGAGGGTGTCGTCATCGCCGACGTTGCCAGCGAAGACCACGTAGGGAGTGCCGACGGCTTCGGGTGCCGCCTCGATGGGACGGAAGACCGACACCATGCCGGGGAACAGTTGGCCGATGACCTCTGCGCGGCGGATGCCGAGGCCGCGGACCGCGACGTCGTGGGAGGTGATTCCGCCTTTGGCGACGACCCAGGCCGGGTGCGCGGCAAGTGCAGCGCGGACGACCTCGATGACCGCAGTGGACACGGTGCGGGAGATGGCCAGGCTGTCATCGGCATCACCGCCACGCATCAGGGTGCGACTGGTGAACAGCATTACATCGGAGGTGGCGAGCGCCTCGGCGACCTGCTCGCCGATGTCGGCGACGTGATCGTCGCGTCGTTCGGGGTCCAGCAGCGTCGGCACGTGCAGTTCGGTTTCGGCGAGCCCGCCACGTTCCTGCGCCTTGGCGACCTGCCGGCTGGTCAGGCCGACATGCGAACCGACGACGACCAGGCCGTGGCCACCGGGGTTGCCGCCGGGCCAGATCTGTGCCGCGGTGAGCGGGCCTTGAGGCTCGAGGCCGGCGAGAGCACGGGGGAACGAAGGGCCACAACGGTATCCGAACGACTTGCCCTGCTCCTGCGCCTCCAAGAGCCCAAGAACGACGATCTCCAGGTCGGCGTAGTCGGTCGCATTGACCACGACGAAGGCGCCGCCGGAGACCCCGCCCAGGATCTCGGCGACCCGAGTGGGCCCGCCGAGCCGGATGTCGTCCAGGGAGATGCTGTGCACCTCGTCGCTGGTGATGGTGCCGCGGCTCTTCTCGGCGATGAAGTCCCGCAGGTTGGACGAGCTGAAACCGAAAGTCGAGTCCTGGGCGAACTCGGTGTCGCCCGCTGGGATGGGCTGCCCGGAAACGTTGGCCCAGTGGATGTCACCTGCGGTGAAGCGGCCTGCCTCGAAGAAGCAAGGGATCAGCAGCACCGCATCGAACCCGGCACCGGTCACGCGACGCCGGGCGGCGTCGATGGCCGCGATCTCGGCGACAACGTGGCCGCGCAGCGTAGAGTCACTACGGCTGACGACTTCCATTGGGGCGCCGAGACTCTGGCCGAGGGCGAACAAGCTGGCGGATATTCCGGTGTTCAGTTCGACGGCGGTGTCTTCAGGCAGGCTGCGGGTATTGGTCAAGATGAAGCAGGTCGACCCCGGTGCGGCCAGACCGGCGGCGTACTCAACGGCTTCGAAAACGGTGACGACGGCGACATCGTGCACGGTCTGCGAGCCGGTCGGGTCATCGTCGAGCACGGCGATACGGCGGCCTGCGGCGGCGTGCGCGGCCCTGATCCGCTCCCGCGCACCGGGTTCGTGCCGCACGGGCGGGGCGGCGGCGAGTACTTCCTCGGCCGACGGGCGTTGGGTGTCGGTGCTCGTTCGCGGTCATCCGAAGCTCCTCGGGCTGGGTAAAGAAGGTCACGAGATTTGCAATCCGCCGTTGATGTCGTAGGTCGCCGCGGTGATGTAACCGGCGTCCTCACTCATCAGGAAGCACAGCAGGGCGGCGACCTCCTGGACGGTGCCGACCCGGCCCAGGAGGATATCGGCGCTCATCTGCGCCTTACGCTCGTCGGTCAGCGTGCCACCCATGATGTCGGTGTCGATCGGCCCGGGGGCCACAGAGTTCACCGTGATGTTGTGCCGGCCGACCTCCCGGGCCAACGCCCGCGAGAACCCGATCACGGCCGCTTTGGACGCGCTGTAGGGCACCTTCGAGAAGGTCCCGCCGCCACGCTGCGCGGAGATGGAGGAGACACTGACGATCCGGCCGGCCCCGGCGGCGATCATGGCGGGCAATACGCGTTGGGTGACCAGGAACGTGCCGCGCATGTTGACGTTGAACACCCGGTCCCACTCGGCCGGTGTGACGTTGAGGAACTCCGTCGGTGAACTGACCCCGGCGATGTTGGCCAGGCCGATGATCGGCGGCAGCGCTGACTCGACCTGCGCGATGGCCGCGTGTACCGAGTTCTCGTCCGAGACGTCGGCGCCGACACCGAGCGTGGACACCGCGTACGTTTCGGCCACCTCGTCGGCGGTGAGTTTGGCGGCCGCTTCGTCGATGTCCAGAATCGCCACGGACCACCCGTTGCCGGCCAGCCGGTCGGCGGTGGCCCGGCCGATGCCCCGGGGTGATGCGCCGCCGGTCACAACGGCGGTGCGTTCTGTCGGGAGTGGAGAACTCATTAGTGGGTGGCCTTCCAGTCGGGATGTTTCTCGGACATGGGTACTTTGCTCGAGTTCAGTTGGTGTGCAGACATTTTCATGTCAGACTCTGAATTGCGGTGCGCAGGACTTCCAGCTGCGCCGAAGTTGGCTGGTCGAGGGCAACACGGGTCGGACCTGACGGTAGCCCTTGCAGGGAGAGGCCTGCCTTGATCAGCGCGATATCAGCCCCTTCCAGAGCCTCGACGGCCTGTTTGACACGGTCCTGCGCGGCAACGGCCGCCTGGTCGTCGTTGCGGTGCAGCGCATCTGCGAGCTCGAGGAACGGGCGCGGGAAGACGCTGGAGACCCCGGACACGGCACCGGTACCGCCGGCACGGACGAAGTCGCCGAACTCGATGTCGTTGCCCGAGTAGACCTCGAAGTCGTCCGGGACCGCCCGGACATACTGCAGGACTACCGATGTCGGCTCGCCACTGATTTTCGCCCCGGCAACCGACGGTATCTTGGCCAGTTCGGCGAGTTGATCGGGGGTGACGGTGCTACCGGTACGGGCAGCGAACAGGTAGACGTAGATTCGAGCGTCGCCTGCGACGGCGTCCAACCGGCGGTAGTAGTCAATCAATGCCGTTGGACCGGAGGGCAGGTAGAACGGTGTGATCGCCGCCAAGCGCCTGGCGCCGAGCGCAACCGCCTGGGCGGTAAGCCTTTCCGCCTGTCGCGCCGCAGCGGCACCGACGTGCATATACACGGCATCGGCCCCATACACCTCGAGCGCCGCGCTGAGCACGATGGCCCTTTCATCGTCGTCCAGCGCGGTGAATTCGCCGGTGGTGCCTGCGATGAACACCCCGCCGATTCCAGCGTCCTTCAGGTGGCGGAGAATCGTTTTCTGACCGTCGACGTCGAGGTCACTGCTGGCGTCAAACGGCACCGGGACGGCGGACACAAGTGTGGTTGGTGCGGACATGATCAATGCGAATCCCGGGTCACGGTGTCGCCGCTGGAACCGACGAGGAAGTCCAGATCCACTCCCCGGTCGGCCTGCATGACGTGGTCGACGTACAACTGCTGCCAGCCCCGCAGCGGCGCACTGTAGGACGCCCCCGCTGCTTTCGAGGGCTCGCGGCGCTGCAACTCCTCGGTGGGGACATCGAGATCGATCCGTCTGTTCGGGACGTCCAGGCTGATCATGTCGCCGTCCTGGACGAGCGAAAGCGGCCCGCCCGCAGCCGATTCCGGTGCTACGTGCAGCACGACAGTGCCGTAGGCGGTACCACTCATCCGGCCGTCACAGATCCGGATCATGTCCCGTACCCCGTTCGCGAGGAGCTTGGCAGGCAAGGGGGTGTTCGCGGCCTCCGGCATGCCCGGGTACCCCTTTGGTCCGCAACCGCGCAGCACCATCACGCAGGTCTCGTCGATGTCGAGGTCGGAATCGTCGATCCGGGCATGGAAGTCCTCGATGCTGTCGAAAACCACCGCCCGGCCCCGGTGAACCAACAACTCCTTCGACGCGGCGGCGGGTTTGATCACCGCGCCGTCGGGCGCCAGCGTGCCCCGGAGCACGGCGATACCGGCGTCGTCCATCAACGGCGCGCTCCTCCGGTGGATCACGTCCTCGTCCCAGATTTGGGCGTCCCCGAGGTAGTCCGTCAGGGGGTGGCCGGTGACGGTCAACGCGGTTGGGTCGAGCAGGTCCTTCACCTCCCGCAGGACGGCGAGAAGCCCACCGGCCCGGTACATGTCATCCATCAGGTAGGTGCCTGCCGGTTGCACGTTCACCAGCAGCGGCACCGAGGAACCGATCCGGTCGAAGTCCTCCAGCCGCAAGTCGATCCCCAACCGGCCTGCGATCGCCAGCAGGTGCACAACAGCGTTCGTGGATCCGCCGGTGGCCGCCAACGCGACGATCGCATTGTGGAACGACGCCGATGTGATGACGTCGCTGAGCCGGCGCTCTGCCTGAACCATCTCCACCGCCAATCGGCCTGCGGCGTGGGCGTGTTCGAGAAGCCGGCTGTCGGGGGCGGGGGTACCCGCGACCCCGGGGATCGTGGTACCCAGCGCCTCGGCCATGACGGCCATCGTCGACGCGGTACCCATGGTGTTGCAGTGCCCCTTGCTTCGGATCATCCCCGATTCGGATTTACGGAAGTCCGTCTGCGACATGAGACCGGCGCGGACCTCCTCACCGAAACGCCATACGTCCGTGCCGCAGCCCAGTGCCGTGCCCCGAAAATGGCCAGTCAGCATCGGCCCGCCGGGCAGCACCAGGGCAGGCAGGTCGACAGAGGCCGCCGCCATCAGCAGCGCAGGAATGGTCTTGTCACACCCACCCAACAGGACCACCCCGTCGACCGGATTGCCGCGCAACATCTCCTCGATCGACATCGCGGCCAGATTCCGCCACAACATCGCGGTGGGCCGCATCTGCGTCTCCCCCGGCGACATCACCGGCAGGTTCAGCGGAATGCCACCCGCCTCGTACACACCCTGCTTGACGCTGGTGGCGACCTCGTCGAAATGGGCGTTGCAGGGCGTCAAGTCGGAGGCGGTGTTGGCGATGGCGATCTGCGGCCTGCCGTCGAACGCATGATCCGGAACCCCGCGGCGCATCCACGCCCGGTGCAGATAGTTGTTCCGCGGGTCCGGTCCGGCGTACCACTGTTGTGATCGGTGCTCCGGCATTACGGCGTCTTTTCTCGTGGAGTAGCGGGTGGGATGTCCGGGTCGCCGCGGTGGTGCAGTTCTTCGGCGGCGAGGTCAAAGGCGGCCACCTCCTTCGCGAGCAGGTCCTCGTGCGAGCCCGTCGGCACCTTCCCGGCGTGGATCGTCCGGCCATACAGGAAGGTGGCGGTGGCGGTGACTAACAACACCGCGGCCAACATCAGCAACCCGTACTTCGAATCACCGGTCTTGTCGACCAACACTCCGACCGCGTAGGGCGAGGCGAACCCGCCCAGGTTGCCCAGCGAGTTGATCAGCGCAATGCCCGACGCTGCTGCCGCCCCGGCCAAAGCCGCGGCCGGAAGCTCCCAGAACGGTGAGATCGCCGCGAAGATACCCATTGCGGCGACGCAGATCGCGGCCAACGCCAGGACTGGGCTGGACTGGATCAGGAACCCCGAGGCGACCATACCGATGGCGCCCAGCAACATCGCCCCCGAGGTATGACCGACGCGTTCACCGGTGCGGTCGGAGTGCCGGCTCCAGAACCAGACGAACACCGCGGCACACACATACGGAATCGGGACGATGAACCCGACCTGTGTGTTCGACAGGTCACCCATGGCCTTAACGATGGACGGCAGCCACAGGCTAAGCCCGTAGATGCCCATCACCAGACCGAAGTACAGGGCCGCAAAGATCAAGGAACGGGGGTCCTTCAGACCGGCCATGAAGCTGTGTTTGTGCCCGGTCCCCTTGGCCGCGTCCTCGGCGTCCATCTTGTCCTGCAGCCATGTGCGTTCCTCCAAGGTGAGCCACATCGCATCCCTGGGGTAGTCCGTCATTGCCTTCAGCGCCACAAAGGCCATCAGCATCGCGGGAACACCCTCGATGATGTACATCCACTGCCAACCGGTCAGACCCCAGATGCCGTCCATCTTCAACAGCAGGCCCGAGATCGGCGCGCCGATCGCGTTGGCGATCGGCTGGGCAAGGATGAAGATCCCCAGCACCGCGACCCGTTGGCGGGCAGGGAACCAGATCGTCAGATACAGGATGATCGCCGGGAAGAACCCGGCCTCCGCGGCGCCCAGCAGGAACCGGATGATGTAGAAAGAGGTCTCGCCCTGCACTGCCGCCATAGCCGTGGCGAAGAAACCCCACGTCAACAGGATCCGGGCGATCCACTTTTTGGCACCGAACCGCACCATGCCGGCGTTGCTGGGGATCTCGAAGATGGCGTACCCGATGAAGAAGATCCCAGCGCCCAACCCGTAAGCGGATGCACTGAGGCCGATGTCCTCGCTCATCGTCAGCTTCGCGAAGCCAACATTGTTCCGATCGAGGAACGCAATGAAATACAGAAAAACGATCAGCGGCAATACCCGCCGCTTGACCTTGCGGATCGTGCGATCACCTAGTTCACCGAGCGAATCGACGGGTGTACGGGATCCGGGCATAACAGCTTCCAATCATGAGAGGACTACAACGGGACAAGTATTTGGCCTTAGAGGCGGTGTAACGATGCGGCGGCGGGGCTGCGTATCTTTCCCGCTGGGGCTCGGACAATTCCTGGGCGGCATACATTTTCGCGGTGCCGCCGCCAGCTCTGGGGACAACACCGGCCCAAGGCCGGCTGGTATTTCAACGACCCATCAGGCAACTCCTCGGCGTGCGCCATGTCAAGGGTCCATACGCACCCTCAAACGCGCCCCCAACAGGCATAAGAGTCGCGGCCAATCCACTGACAACACGGCAGGGCGAGCTGATCCGAGGTGGCTTCATGGCATTGGGGCCGGTGCGTTGTCGTCGCCGGTGAAATCGATGCTGGCGTATTCACGGAGTTTGTCGAGGCGGTGGTAGGCCTCGATGACGCGGACGGTGCCCGACTTGGACCGCATCACGATCGACTGGGTGTGGGCGCCACCGCCGCTGTAGCGGACACCGCGCAACAGGTCACCGTCGGTGACGCCGGTGGCGGTGAAGAACACGTTGTCACCCGAGACCAGGTCTTCCGTGCACAGGATGCGGTCGAGGTCGTGGCCGGCGTCGATTGCCTTTTGGCGTTCTGCGTCATCTGTGGGCGCCAGACGCGCTTGCAGCGCTCCGCCCATGCAGCGCATCGCGGCCGCGGCGATGATGCCTTCAGGTGTTCCACCGGTTCCGATCAGCAGGTCGGTGCCCGATTCCGGGCGCGCCGCGGCGATCGCTCCGGCAACGTCGCCGTCGGATATCAGCCTGATGCGGGCGCCGCTATCGCGGACCTGCGCGATGAGCTCTGTGTGCCGGGGGCGATCCAGGATGCACACCGTCAGATCGGACACGGAGGACTTTTTCGCCTTGGCCACCGCACGCAAGTTCTCCGAGATGGGTGCGGTGATGTCGATGGCGTCGGCGGCGTCCGGGCCCGCGGCAATTTTGTTCATGTAGAACACCGCCGACGGGTCGAACATTGCACCGCGTTCGGCAACGGCGAGGACTGAGATCGCGTTCGGCATCCCTTTGGCCATCAGCGTGGTCCCGTCGACGGGATCGACCGCGAAGTCGCAATCTGGGCCCAGCCCGTTGCCGACCTCTTCTCCGTTGTAGAGCATCGGCGCTTCGTCTTTTTCGCCCTCGCCGATGACAACCACGCCGCGCATCGACACCGAGGAGACGAGTTGGCGCATCGCGTCGACGGCGGCACCGTCGCCGGCTTCCTTGTCGCCGCGGCCCACCCAGCGGCCGGCCGCCATAGCGCCGGCCTCGGTGACGCGTACCAACTCCAGCGCCAGGTTGCGATCCGGGCGCATGTACAGAGTGGTGCTCAACGGAGCCGTCACGGTCGCGCCTTTTCGGAGTGGGCCCGCGCGGTGACGTGCTCAGTGGTGGTTGGTATTTCGCAGGTTGGGACCAACGAACGGATGATTCTTAGCGCCGCCACCGTCACAGCGCCGCGTCCTTCCCGCCATACGGCGACGGCGTCGGCATTCGGCATCGCCTTCGGTAAAGAACGTTCGACTGCGGAGAGGTAGGCGCGGCGTAGTTCAGCGTTGACGTTGACCTTGGCAACCCCACAGCTGAGGGCACCTCGTAGCTGTTCGGGCGGCAGTCCGCTCGCCCCGTGCAGGACCAGGGGAACCGGACACTGCGCCGCAATGGCGTCGAGCCGTTCGAGATCGAGGGTGACCGGGGTGGCGGTGAACCCGTGCACGTTTCCAACCGCCACCGCAAGAGCATCGATGCCGGTGCGCTCCGCAAATTCGCGGGCCTGATGCGGGTCGGTCATGGTCTGCGACGGAAGTGCATTCGTGGAGACGTCCTCGTCTCCGGGCACCGCACCGAGTTCGGCCTCGATCCACGCGCCTGCGCTGTGGGCGAGTGCAGCCGCTTCCTGCGTTAAGCGGATGTTGTCCTCGAAGCTCAGGTGCGAGCCGTCAATCATCACCGACGAGTAGCCGGCATCCAGGCAGCGCTGCATTTCCGGTAGGTCTCGGCAGTGATCGAGATGCACGCCGATCGACGCTGACGTTGAGTGCGCTGCCGTCAGCGCGATGCTCATCAGCGCTGTCTGCCCGGCGTGTTGAAAGTGACTCGATCCCGCGAGGAGCAGCACGGGTCGGTCGGCCTCTTCGGCAGCGGCCACGATCGCCTGGACCATCTCCAGGTTGTAGACCGCGAAGGCGGCCAGAGCCCACCCCTGTTTGGCGGCGAGGTGCAGGGGTTCGGTGCCGGTGAGCAGCATCAGGCGCTTCTCAAAGTGGTGACGACGGTGTCGATTTCAGGCGAGCTGGGGGTAATTGTCATGTCGTTTCTCCGAGTGGGGTGCGCCGCGGGTCAGGTTTGATCGGCGTCGAGGACGTATCGGCGCAAGTCGTTTTCGGTCTGGTCCATATGGGCCTCCATGGCGTCGCGACTTCGCCTGGGATCACCGGAGGTAAGTGCTTCGAGAATCGCTTCGTGCATAGCGATCGCGTTCACCTGGATCTCCGGAATTGACGATGTCTCGGTGCGGGCCTCGACCAGCAGGTTGCCGAACGGCTCAAACATGAACGGGATGAACATGTTTCCGGTCGCATGCATGATCACGTCATGGAAGGCGATGTCCGCCTCGACGAATAGTTCGACCCGGTTCAACCTGTTGGCGAGTCGCATTTCTTCGATGCTGGCGGCAAGGGATTCGAGATCCTCCTTGGACCGGTTGACGGCAGCCAACTGCGCTGCGCCGATCTCGACCATCCGCCTCGCTTCGATCAGGCGTCCCGATACTCCCCCCGATGGCGACCGGTGTTCCTCGATCCGGACGACCGCAGCCAACGACGTCCAAGCCTGCGGCGGGTTGATGAAGGTGCCACGACCGCGATGGATGGTGACGATGTTCTGCGACCGCAGGATGCGCACCGCTTCGCGGACCGTCAGTCGGCTCATCCCGTACTTCAGGGCCAGCTCCCCCTCCGAGGGAAGAACCGACTCGACTGGGAATTGTCCATCCACGATCGACTCGAGAAGCATGTCCGCGAGTTCTTCGGGAAGTGCCACGGACCCGCCTTCCTTTCAAGCTGTCATCTGATGTCTGATGTCTGACGTCTGACGTCGGATGTCTTAGTGTGACTTGGCGCACATCGACTGTCAAGGGTGATCTGAGATACCTCGGCTGCGAGGTGTTCAAACAGCGCGGAACTACGATGCTCGCGTGAGGGCAGAGCTGGCGGCCGCGCACGCCGCGGTGGATGAAGCAGTCGCGATCCTGCGCGACAGGCGCGCGAAGCCGCACGAGCGGATCGACAAAGCGGCCAAGGACTTCGTCACCGACGTCGATCTGGCCAGCGAGTCGGCGCTGCGGCGCGCGCTCGCGGGATCCACTCCGGACATCGGGTTCTACGGCGAAGAGGGCGGCGGGGCGCCCCTCGACACGGGCAAGGTGTGGGTAGCGGATCCGCTCGACGGAACCATCAACTACGCGACCGGATCACCGCTGTGCGGAGTGATGCTTGGCCTGCTCGAGGACGGCGTGCCGACACTGGGCGTGATCGACCTGCCGTTCCTCGGCGTACGCGTCGACTCGGGCGCGGTGGCCGACGTCGGCTCGTTCGAGGACGGGATCATCGGAATGGGCGACGCCTTCCACCGGGGCGGCGCGCGGCTGGACGCGTATCTCGAATTGACCATGAGCGTGCATCGACGAGCGATGCGCTTTCGCTGTGTCGGGGCAGCGTCGGTGCTTTGGACCTGGCTTGTCAGCGGCCAGATCCAGGGCATGGTGCTTGCCCATAACAACCCGTACGACGTCGTCGCAGGGCATGCGATCGCCCGCGCGGCGGGAGCGATCTGTACCGACTACGCCGGAGCCCCGCTCACTCTGGATTCGCCAGGAGCCATGGCGGCTGTGCCTGGAATTCAGACTGAGCTCGTCGCCCTCGCGGGCGATCTCGCGGCGGCGGCAGTGCGGGGCGACTGAGACACCCATAGCTCAGGACGCCTTCGCTTGCTGGACCGCAAGCCGGGCGCTGTGCCAGGCGCTGGGGAGCAGCTTCCGCGCCTCGCGACACACACTGTGCGCCTTTAGGACCCGCAAACCGGGCCCCTTACCCGACGGATAGAAAACCCTTCCCTTTCAGCAGCCGAATCTGGCTCCACGGCGATTCCGGCGCGATTGGTTAATCACGACCATTTCCGTCATGGCTACGGAGTGCCTGACCCAACCGACCGCGACCGCAAGCGTCGCACGCATCGCGCTCGTCGGAATCGGCGTCGGAGGCACCCTTACCCTCAGTCGACTCGCGGAGCAAGCCGACAGCTCGTGGGGTCGAATCACGCTCGACATCGTCGACCGCCCGGAGAACCTCGGCCGCGGCACCGCGTTCGGTAGCGACAGCGCGGCCGCGGCAGTCAACACGTCTCAACAACGGCTCGAATCGCTCTCACCATCGCTTCACTCGTTCCGCTCCTGGCTCGAGGGGTCCGGAAGCCAGTGGACCAACCTCGACGAGCGGCCGATGTCGCGATCCGTGTACGGCGACTACCTGGCGGCGACGCTGGCGAAGGCAATGGACCGTCTCCGCGGCTGCGGCGTCCGTATCCGCTTCTCTCCCATGCACGCGAAGTCGGTACGCACCGGCCTCGACGGCATCGAGATCCTTGGCGAGAAAGCAAATTTGGCGCCTGCCGATATCGCGGTTATCGCTCCCGGTGTGTGGTCGCCGCGTCTGCCGGCTATTGAACACGACGTCGTTGATGTCTACCCCTTGAGCGGTCTGCCCCGTCGCGTCGCCGAGAACCGCTCGGTGGCGGTGCTCGGCAGCGGACTGAGCGCCGTCGATGTGGCGTGCGCGCTCGACGACGGCGAAAAGCGCATTCACTTGCTATCCCGTAGCGGCACTCTGCCGCGGGTTCAGGTCGAGAGCACGAACGGTACAGCGCCACAACACCTTACCGAGGACGCTGTGATCCACCGGGCAGTGCGGATCGAACTCACCGCCGAGTGGGTGCTGGCACTGATCGATCGCGAGCTCGGGCGGTTCGGCGTCACGAGATCAGATGTCTTCGACGACGACGCGCACGCCGCACACTGGTCGGATCCCTTGGCCGACCCTGCCGACCTGGCCTGCCACCATGCACTCAGCGCCACCAACCAGGCACTCAACACCGCGTTCAGTCTGCTGTCCGATGCGGAGCGGATCACGCTTCGTGCGGCCCTGGGCCCGAAATGGTTCCGCTACCGGGTCAGAGTCCCGCTGAGCCGATGGCGCCAGCTGCGCGCCATGCAAGCCGCTGGCCGACTGATCGTTCACGGAGGCGTGGACGCCCACGACGAGGATCTCAGGGACATTGTCGCGGACCTGGGTGCTGACCGTCTGATCCCCGCGATCGGCCAATCGTCGGACCTCGAAGAGGGCCCCGAACTGGTTGCCGACCTTGCAAAGTCGGGTCTCGTCGGCTGCGACGAGGCCCGCCGCGGCGTGGTCGATCCCGCAACGTGCCGGGCCCTCACGCCGGAAGGGCTGCCTCGCGACGACCTTCTGCTCATCGGCCAGGTATCCGCCGGAAGCTACTTCACCGTTTCCGCACTCGACATCGTCGACCTGCAAGCCCGCCGCGCTGCTCAAACGATCGGCGACGCCATCACCACCCGAACCGGCCGTCTCGTGGCGGCAAGAAAGGCAGCCTGAGATGCCGAGCTCGACTTCACACCTGGTCGTGATCAGTGGAAACGACTCCAGCCTGCCACTGGTGCGTCCGCCCGGCACTACCATCACCCTCATCCAAACCCCTGACCGGGCAACGGATTTCCAGCGCTGCGCGGTGGATCGATTCATCGAGATACCGGAGATCTCCGCGGAGTCCCTCATCGATCTGCTGCGGCCGATGCACCAAGCGTCACCCATCACCGCGCTGGCGTGCTTCCTGGAATCCGCCATACTCGCCGCAGCCATCGCCGCTGACACGTTGAACATCCCGTCGAACCCGGTCGATGCCGTCCGCACCGCACATAACAAGGCGCTCACCCGCCTCGCACTGGAGCGCCACGGCGTTCCTCAACAACCGTGGCGTCTGTGTCGCAGCCTCGATGAGGTCGTCGCGTTCCGGAATGAATTGGCGGGCGCCCCCATCGTGGTCAAGCCCGTGACGGGCGCCGGTAGCGCGGGCGTGCGTCTGATCCGGAACGACGCAGATCTCGACGCCGCGTGGGACTCGATCGGAGGGCTCAAGTGGTGGGCGCTCCTGGACAATCCGGACAACGCTGTGATCGCCGAGGCTGTGTTGTCCGGCAACGAATTCAGCGTCGAGGCAATGAGTGTCGACGGTCGTCACGAAATCCTCGCCATCACGGGGAAGCTCACCACCGGCGAGCCGGAGTTCGTGGAACTCGGACATTGGCAGCCTGCGCAGCTCCACTCGGACCAGCGGGACGCGGTCGTGAACCGCACGGTAGAGATCCTCGACTCCATCGGGCACCGCACCGGGCCGAGTCACACCGAGGTGTTCGTCGACGGCCTCGATGTCGGAGTCGTCGAGACCCACACCCGCTTCGGCGGCGACCAGATCTGGGAGCTGACGCAGCTCACGACGGGACGCCATTTCGCGACCGAGACCATCTTCGCGCTCCTCGGGCTGTCGGCTCCCGAACCCGCCGACCGGCACGACGCCGCCGCCATGCGAAAGCTCGACTGGGCCGATCCGGCACACGTCGACGAAGCCGGCCGCCCCGAGGGAGTGGTGCGCGTTTCCTGCCCCAGCCGGCACCGCCGCGAGGATGTCATCGCGATCACCGATTCCTCGGACCTGAACGGCTACGTTCTGACCGTCGGCCATGACGTGCGCGACGCCTGGAGGCGAGCAGAAGATTCCTGTGCTGCCGCGAAGGGGCTGAGCGTGACCGACAGGCCGGTGCTGGTGATGAGTCCGGCCAAGGTCATCAACCACTTCGGACGGACGCGGTTCGCCTCGGTCGTCCCCGAAGGATCGGTCCTGATCACATCGGGGCCCGTCGACGTCGATGCCGACCGGTTGGCCGACGTTGTCGAGTTCGAGGATTACACAACCAATGACGAAATTCCGCTGGCTGCAGAGGAACTGATAGTTTGGCACGGGCTAGAGCGCATCGTCGTCCTGGCCGAGGCGGATATCCTGCGAGCCGCTGAAATCCGTTACCGGACGGGGATTCCCGGTCAGTTGCCCGAAGACGCGCTCCACTTCCGCGACAAGACACTAATGAAGCAAGCAGTGAGCGGCGTGAACATCGCGGTGGCCCCGCATCGGGAGGTCCGATCCGCACTCGAACTCCACGACGCAGTCGGCGCACTCGGATACCCATGCGTGGTCAAACCTCCGCATGGTCGCGGTTCTTCCGGAGTGGCCGTACTCGACAACGAAGAAGAGTTGCGTGCCTTCCTGCGGACTGGTCCATTCAGCGACCGGGGACGGATATATCCGTGGTTGGTCGAGGCGTTCCAGCGCGGCGAACAGTATCGGGTCGACGGTGTTTGTCGCAACGGCTGCGTCGTGTTCTCGGCTGTCGCGGTTTATATCAACACTCACCTTGATTTTCTCGGCGGGGGCTACATGGGCTCAGTCATGCTTCCCGCCGCGAGCGAAGAGGCTCAGACCATCCTCGAACTAGCAAGGGCCGTAATGGAAGACGCCCTACCAGCATTCGACGGCGCATTCCACCTCGAGGCCTTCCTCACTCCAGCAGGTCCGGTGTTCAGCGAAGTCGGATCGCGGATCGGTGGCGGATCCATCCCCGAGGAGGTCGAGCTCTCCTATGGGTTCAATCTCGTCGAGGAGTCGATCCTCGCGCAGCGCGGGACGCCCTTCCGCCACGACTCGGTGCGCCAGCGCGGATTGGCAGGACAGCTGAACGTGTCTCCCCTGGCGGGGGTGCTCGCCGAAGTTCCAGAGCGTTTCGAGCATCCGGACGTCGTCCTATCAGAAATCGCCGAACCAGGTCAGCGCTTCTCAGCGATGACCCACACCAACGCTGAATTCGCCCGGGTGGTCTTCCGTGCCGACTCGGTGGAATCCGGCCGCACGACGATCTCAAAGCTCTTGCATCACCTCAATACAACGACCAAATGGAAGGAAATCGATTATGTGGCGTCAGCTTGAACTTCAGGACTACGAGGCGGTGCTCGCACTACGCGATGCCGTGCTCAGCAGCCTCCCGGACCCTGACATGTACGTTCGCGAGGACGACGAGGAGATGTTCGTTCGTGGTCACTTGAACGCGTTCGGCGAGTCCCTCGGGTTTTTCGACGGAGACCACCTGGTGGCATACCTTGCGCTGACTACCGACCTCGCGGCCTCTGGTGAGGATGTCGAGTTCGCGGCCTGTGCACCAACTTCCAAGGACGTCGTGTTCGCCGCAGCGATGGTCTTGCCTTCGCATCAGGGGCGTTCGTTGCATCGGGCCGGCATCCTGCGCCACATTGCTTTGGCGGAGCGACTCGGTGCACATCGTGGCTTCGCTCAGATCTCACCGCGCAACCACCGGTCGCTCAGGAATTACTTCTCCCATGGCTTTCGATGCACACGGGCGGTCACGTATCCGGATGGACGCCGCCGCCTGCTCCTGGAACGCGATCTGATCGGTGACGTCGGCACTGCGCTCATCGATGACGTCGCCCTCGTCGACATGAACGACTTCCGCGGAATCAGTCGCGAACTCACCGATACCCGCGCGGGACATCGCCTGCTCCCCGTTGGCTCCGGTGCACTGATGGTGGTCGGCGCCAGGGAGTCCGCAGCATGACGCATCTACTTGTGGTGGGCGGAATCGCGTCAGTCCACGAGATCGCCCGTCGACTCGGAGCCGAGTTGACGTTGGTAAAGACCGGACCGGCACAGACAATGCTCGCCAAGGACGTATACACGCGGATCGTCGACGTCTCCGATCACGAATTCGACGATCGAACCTCCCTCGCGGACAGGGTGATCAGGGCTGTCGATGGAGTCGGATTCGATGGCATGCTCTGCCTCCACGATGAGGCCGTCGAACTCGGTGCGTTGATCGCAGAAAAGCTGGGACTTCCCTTCGCCAGTCCCGACGTGACACACCGCACGGTCAACAAGTCCGCGATGCGCGCCCAACTCACCGCCGCGGGTCTCGGATCCGTGGCGCACGGCGTCGTTGTCGACGGCAGGGTCGAATGGTCAGGACCGTCGCCCATGTCGGAGATTGTGCTGAAGCCCGTCGATGGCCGGGCCAGCAGGGGCGTGACATTTCACCGTTCGGTCGATGAGCTGCAAACATGGCTCGATAACCGTCCGCGCGAATTCGACGGCTACTTGGCAGAGGAGCGAAAGCTCGGCCGGGAATTCAGTGTCGAATCTCTGATCGTGCGATCGGGCGCTTCATGGCACGGAGTAACAGCCAAAACCACCATCGGCGCAGTCGAATCGGGACACCTTCACCCGGCACCGCTGGAGGTCGCAGAGTGGACACGCATCGTGGACGCCACGACCGCGTGTGTTGAAGCACTGGGCGTCCACCGCGGACTGTTGCATACCGAAGTGATTCTCGACGAAGCCGGTGTGGCGCACATCGTCGAGACCCATCTGCGGGGCGGCGGCGACATGATTCTCGACCTGGTGCGGTCATCCACTGGGCTGGACCTCGCGGAGCTCTTCGTCCGGGACCTGATCGAGGGTCTCGACGACATCCCAGCAGCCACCGATCTCGGTTTTGCAAGTAGCCAGTTCGTGTTTCCGGTCGAGTTCGGGGTCCTTGTTGGCTGGGACGGTGTCGAGGAGGCACGGTCGATGCCCGGTGTGGACGTTGTTACCACCCTCCTAAACGCGGGTGAGCACCTGGTCCCGCAGGTCAACTCCAGCTATGGGAGATCTGTGGGCGCAATGGCCCACGCCGACGACCCACTGGAGGCGAGCGAACGGGCCCGCGCTGCTGCGCTGAGGCCCATGCCGCTGCTGGAGCCTGCGTAATGAGCACTTCGACTACTCGGTGGCCCGGTTTCCGCCCACTGACCGGCTCCATGTTGTTCAACCTGGCATCGGGCTGCTTCACAATCACGCTCGGTCAGGCGCTCTTTGAGAAGTCAGGATCCGTGTCGGCATTCACCGGCGTTGTGGTGATCGAGTACTTGGTGCCGATACTGCTGGGGGCTGTCGCCGGAAGTATGGCGGACCGAGTCAACCCTGCGGTGGTGTGCGCCGTCGCGTCGATCCTTCCGGCCCTGGCGTTGACGGGATATATTGTCGCGCCGGCGGGCCTCGTAATCATGGGCATAGCAATCGGTCTGATCGTCAATCTCACCCGCCCGTTCTATCGAGCCGCAATCTTCGCAGTTGGGCCGCGATCCCTGGATCCCGTCGACCTTCCGCGGTACAACATGCGGTGGGCGGTATCTGTTCAGGCGGGTCAGATCGTCGGTGGTGCGATTGCGGGGGCGTTCCTTTGGGCTGCAGGACCGAAGTGGGCGTTTTTTGCCGCCGCCACCGCATACGCTCTCGCCGCATACGTGCTGGCGTCCGCGCGTTCGATGGTGTCGACGACCCAGGATAGCGACGGCGCTACCAAAGACGGGTGGACCTCGGTACTCCGCGATGCTCTCGAGAGTCCCTGGTCCGTCCTATCGTTGCTACTTCTCGGCGTCGACTTCCTGACGATTGCCGCCTTCAACGTGGCGCTGGCACCGCTCGTCCACCGGCTCTACGGAAACGAAAGCTGGCTGGGCATTCTGGATGTCTGTTTTGCGGTCGGCGCGATAGTGGCACCTACCTTGTGGGCACGGTACGTCTCGAGCGTGTCGAGCAGAGCGGCCGTCACCTCTGGTTTCGCGATACAGATTGTGGGATTCGCGACGATCGCGCTCGGCCTCGAATCGGGTGGCGCACTGGGGCAATCAGCAGTGCCACTTGGCGCTGCCCTGCTCGGGCTCGGTGTGGCGGTGTCGTCGAGCCAGCAGGTGAGTATCCTCCAGCACGGGGCCAAGTCGTCCACACTCGGCAGAATCGGTGCTTTACGACAAGCGGTGATCGGTCTCACGACCGCCGTGACCCTGCCGGTCGTCGGATACCTGGTCGACAAGGATCTCGTAGCGGCCTATGTGGGCGTTGCCGCCTTCCTTGCATTGGGAGCAGTTGTGAACATGGGCGTCGCCCGCCGTGAAAAGGACAGTCGCGAGAAGGTATCTGTGGCTTGACCGACCCACTCGAGTGGCCGACACGACCGAGCTGACCCCCGCCACGACCGATGGCCACCGGACGGAAATCTCCGATATCACGCTGCAGGCGGCTGGGTAGGGCCGAGGGCGAAGACATGCGAGCCCGCGATATTGGGATCGGTAGCAACGCTGGCGGTGTCCACTTGTACGCAGGCGGTTACCGAGGCCGCGATGGACAAAGGAAACAACATGACCACCACCCACATCGTGAAACGAGGAATCGTTGGGTTGACGATGGCCGCGTTGGTGTCTGGCGGTTTGGGGCTAGCCAGTTTGGGGCTCGCGGGTACCGCCCAGGCCCGGCCCGACTGGTGCCCAGGGGATCCGAAGCCGGCAGCGGCGCCGTGGCCAGACTTTCAGTGGAATTCCTGCTACGAGTACAGCGGAGCAGGAGGAAAGTACGGTTGGATCGACTTGGGCACCGGAATCTTTCACCCCATGCCCCTCGACATTCCGGCTACGCCTCCGCCTCCCAATCCGCCGGAATGCATTGGCTTCTTTCCGCTCCCCGGGGTGGACCCGTCGCACTGCGTGATCTAACGGAGTGACAACGCGAGCCCGTGGCCACCATGTGGAAATGGACCAGGACTTGAGAACGCCAACGGTGTCGACGGCGTCAACAAATTGAGCCGCGCTCATATGCGAGCAGACTTGATGCCATGCGCGCAGTTGTCTTTGAGGATTTCGGTGGTTCTGTGGATGTCCGATCGGTCGCCGATCCGGCACCATCACTCGGGGGCGTTGTCGTGGAGGTGCACAGTACCGGTCTTTGTCGCAGTGACTGGCATGCATGGGCCGGGCACGACCACGGGGTAGATCTCCCACACGTTCCAGGTCACGAGTTGGTCGGCGTCGTAGCTGCGGTGGGCGCCGACGTACGACGATGGACGGTCGGCGACCGAGTCACGACACCTTTCGTGTGCGGCTGCGGCGCATGCCAGTGGTGCCTGAACGGACAGGCACAGGTGTGTCCGGACCAGACCCAGCCGGGTTTCACACACTGGGGCTCCTTCGCCGAGTATGTGGCCCTGCACTCTGCCGACACCAACTTGGTCGCAGTCTCCGATGTCGTTGAGGATGCCGCGGCGGCCGCACTGGGCTGCCGGTTCGCTACCGCCTACCGCGCGCTGAATGCCCGCGCGGGCATACGGCGCGACGAGTGGATCACGGTGGTCGGGGTCGGCGGTGTGGGTCTGAGCGCCGTGCAGATCGCCGTCGCCGCAGGCGCCAAGGTGGTGGCAGTCGACCGCACCCCCGCAGCTCTGGCCTTGGCGCGGAGCTTGGGGGCGGAGCACACCGTCCTCGCCGATGGTCGCGATGTGGTCGCCCAGGTGCACGAGCTCACTGGCGGTGGCAGCCACGTCGCGGTCGATGCGGTCGGCACGGCGGCCACCTGCGCGGACGCCATCTATAGCCTGCGGCGCCGCGGACGTCATGTTCAGGTCGGGCTGCTACCCAGCGTTGGCGGGCACCCTGCGGTGCCGATGGAGCGGGTGATCGCCTGGGAACTGGACATTCTCGGCAGTCACGGCATGGCCAGCGCGGACTATCCCAGCATGTTGCGTCTGGTCGAAGCGGGCACGTTGCGCCCGCAGGCACTGGTCGAACGCGTAGTAGGACTGGCCGAAGGCGCGCGTCTCTTACCGTTGCTCGACACTGCCGCGCCTGCCGGCGTCACCTTGATCGACCCGCGGCTCACCTGACGGTCTACGGAGTTGACGCAGTGTCGCGAAAAAGGGTGGATCGCCGATGGAGGTCTTGACCGCTCCCGTAGGTTTCGGTCACTCGGACTGCGAGCGCATCGTAGGTGCCGCGCTGGCGCAGCCCGTCCTGGCCGTCACCAGCCTGGCCTACGTCGCCGCCGGGATGGCAGTTCTGTGCTGGGCGATGCGCTTGACGGCGCCGTTGGCTGGGGGTGCCGGAGTTGCGCTCGTGGCGGTCGGTGCCGGCAGCCTTGCCTACCACGGGCCACAGCCGTCATGGGCGGAGCTGGCCCACGACTGGCCGATCGTCGTCGCGGGAGCGATCTTCGCCGCAGGCCTGGCCCGGAGCGGGCGCCGAGCGCGGCGGTCGGTCTGGGCCGCAGCGGCCGGGGTCTTCGCGCTGGGACTGGCCGCCTACGCCGCAGGACGCTCCGGGTCGCCGCTTTGCCGACCCGACAGCCTCTGGCAGTACCACGGGGCCTGGCACGTCCTATCTGCTGCTGCCGCCGGAATGGCCGCCTGGGCCATGGTGCCGGGCCCGCCGGTGAGCGGCAATCAGAGAAGTAGCCCGTTGTCGCGAAGATGAGACATCAGCGCCGAAACCGTATGGTCGCTACGACGCAGACACTGGCGAGGATCGAAAACGCCAACGCCAATACCCAATCTCCGAGCCGTTGGTACACGGTGGTGTGTGATCCGAGCGGGACGTCTACGACGATCGCGCCGCGCTCAGTGGACGCGTACCACGCAAGTTGGCGGCCCCGTGCGTCGAAGGCGGAGCTGACGCCGGACAAACCGGTGTGCACCGCCGGGTGGCCCACCTCCGCGGCGTGTACCGCGGCCTGGCTGGCCAACTGCGGCTGCGCCCAAGTTCCTTGGAACGTCGAGGTTGAACTCTGGTAAACCAGCAGCTGCGCGCCACGCTGCACCTCGTGGCGGGGAAGGTCGGAGAACGTGGCCTCGAAACTGATCAGCGGTCCGATGGCGAGCCCCCTGGTGTGCAACACAATCTGTTCACTGCCGCGTCGTCGGTCCTCGGCCGCCGCCTTGGTGTGCCGGGTGACCCAACCGAGCAGTGGCCGCAGCGGCACATATTCGCCGAATGGCACCAACCGCGTCTTCGTATACACGCCGCGCGATCCGCTCGGTCCGATAAGGACCGACGACTTGTGGATCCCACCTGAGCGATCACGGGCGTCGACGTTGACGAGCAGGTCCGCGCCGACCCGCCGAGACAGGTTCATCAGGCCCGTCATCGCCTCCGGCTGGCCAGTGAGATCGACCCCGACACTGCTCTCGCCCCATACGACCAGGTCGAGCCGCCGGCCTGCCAGACCCGCGGTCAGCGCTTCGCCAGCCGCCTGACGGACCACGGAGTCCTCGATATTTCCCGGCTGGACGAGCGCCACCCGTAGCGTCGACCCGGCCGGAGGCGACGGTCCCAGCCAGAACAATGCCGGGCCCAGTCCCGCACATGCCAGTGCCACCGCTGCCGCGATGACGCGGGCGGAAATGCGCCCATGCAGGATCACGAGTGCAATTGCGGTGTTCGATGCGGCGATCACGAAACTGGTGAGCCACACGCCGCCGAGTGAGGCCGTGGCAAGCGTGGCGGGCTGGTTCCACTGTGACGCGCCGAGCAATGCCCATGGACCGCCCAGACTCGGCAACGATCGCACCGCTTCGGCCAACACCCAGGCACTCGGCAATACCACCACGGCTGCGAGCGTCCCGCGGGCCGTGATCGGCCCGCCCAGAAGCCGGTACGCGGCCAATCCCCACGGCAGCCACAACGCGCCAAGTCCGATTGCCAGCACGACAAGCAGCGGTCCGGAACTCGGCAGCAGCCAGTATTGGGTGGCGAGTACGTAGCCGGTCATGCCGCACCACGCCCGCAGAGCGGCCGCGCGGGCAGTCGGCGCGGCGCGCACCACCAACAGCAGGGGGACGATGCCGAACCATGCCAGCCACCACCACGACGGCGCGGGAGACGCAAGAGCCGGCAGCGCGCCGACGACCAACGCCGCCGCGAGACCCGACCAGGTTCCTGATATGAACCGTGGCACGCTTCGGGTCAGGGATTGTGGGACATGGTCGGGATCCATCAATGACATCATCGCCACGGCCGCCTACCTCGCGAAAGCCGGATATCAGCAGGAAGCCCGGCCGGCATATGGCCCGCAAAGGCGGCACTGGCCAGTTAGCGGTCGATGGCGGCCATGTTTCCTTCGTCGTGGCGTTCGCCGGCCGCCGGAGTGAGGTTGTTGAGCCTTTCGATCTGCTCAGCACTCAGCTCGATGCCATCGGCAGCAGTGTTCTCCTCGACGCGGGCCACCCGCTTGGTGCCGGGGATTGGGGCGACGTCGTCACCCTGCGCGAGTAGCCAGGCCAACGCGATCTGTGCCGGCGTCGCGCCCGCCTCGGTGGCGACGGCCTCGACCTCGTCAACGATGCGCAGGTTGCGCTCGGAAGTTCTCGCCGACGAAGCGCGGATTTGTCTTGCGCCAGTCGTCGTCGGAAATGTCGGCGGCGGAACGGATTTGGCCGGTGAGGAAGCCGTGTCCCAGCGGGGAGTAGGGCACGAATCCGACGCCCAGCTCGCGCAGCAGCGGCAGCAATTCTGCCTCTACGTCGCGGGTCCACAGCGAGTACTCCGTCTGCAGCGCAGTGATCGGGTGGACTGCGTGGGCGCGGCGGATCGTGTCGAGCCCCGCCTCGGACAGTCCGATGTGACGGACCTTGCCCTCGCCCACCAGCTCGGCCAACACGCCTACGGTGTCCTCGATCGGACTGTTCGGATCCACCCGGTGTTGGTAGTAAAGGTCGATGTGGTCAGTGCCAAGGCGCGTCAGCGAGCCCTCGACCGCGGCGCGGACGTTCGCCGGGCTGCTGTCGATGACGCCGGGCCCGCCTCCGGAGTGTGAAACGAGGCCGAACTTCGTCGCCACCACAACGTGATCGCGGCGACCCTTGATCGCTCGCCCGACCAGTTCCTCGTTGAGGTACGGGCCGTAGATCTCGGCGGTGTCGATGTGGGTGACGCCCAGGTCCAGCGCCCGGTGGATGGTGCGTATCGACTCGGCGTCACTGCCCTCCCCAGTGTTGTAGTAACCGGACATCGACATGGCGCCCAGGCCGATCCGGGAGACGTCTAGCTTGCCCAGCATGATGTGCTTCATCAGTAACTCCACTTCTCGAATTCTCTTGTTCCTAGGCGATCTCACGCCTGCAGGCGGGTGGGTGTCGTCAGTATCCAGACGACCTATTCGACGATCTGCATGTTGGCTTCATCCATACGCGCACCGTGCACCGTGATCTTGGAGAAGTCGCTGTCGATCTCCTGAAGGTCCGCGGGCGCCAACGCAACGTTGAGTGCGCCAATGTTTTCGGTTAGGTGATCGATGTTGCGTGTGCCTGGAATGGGAACGATGAACGGCTTCCGCGCCAGCAGCCATGCCAGTGCGATCTGGGCAGGAGTGGCGTCCTTCTCCTCTGCGAATCGTTTCATCAGATCAACGACCGGCATGTTCGCTGCCAAAGCTTCCGGGCTGAAGCGCGGGAATCTGGATCGAAGATCGGTTTCCGGATCGAACCTGGCGCGGGCATCGATCTGCCCGGTCAAGTAGCCCAAGCCCACCGGTCCCCACGGCACGAAGCCGATGCCCAACTCTTCGCAGGTATCGAGTACGCCGTTCCGCTCGGGATCGCGCGTCCACACGGAGTACTCGCTCTGCACTGCGGCCACAGGTTGAACGGCGTGCGCGCGGCGGATGGTGCGTGCGCTCGCCTCGGACAGGCCGAAATGCAGCACCTTCCCCTCGCTGATGAGGTCCTTGACCGCGCCGGCCACGTCTTCGATCGGCACATTCGGATCGACCCGATGTTGGTAGTAAAGGTCGATGTGGCCGGTTCGCAGACGCCGCAGCGAGCCCTCGACCGCTTTCTTGATGTGTTCGGGTCCACTCAGTGGTGCACCGGTACCTTCGACATCGAACCCGAACTTGGTTGCGATGACGACGTCGTCGCGAAAGGGCGAGAGCGCTTCTCCGACAAGCTCTTCGCTCGTATATGGGCCGTACACCTCGGCGGTATCGAAGAACGTGACCCCTTTTTCGCGGGCCGCGCGAATGGTTCGGATGCCTTGGTTTCGGTCAGCGGGAGGTCCATAGTTGGCGCTGATGCTCATGCACCCAGCGCCGACTTTCGACACTTCCAGCGCTCCGAGTTTCCGGGTTTGCATGTCGTTGTCACTCCGGTTGCTGGTTTCGTCGGGTCTCTTTGCGCAAGCCGCCACCACCAGGGGTCCGGCAGCCAGCCCGGCACCGACGATGGCGGTTCTAGCCATGAGCTCGCGGCGACTGATTCCACGGCAGTCGTTGTATTCAGTCACTTCGGAGGTCTCCTCCACTCTTCGTCGGTGTCTAAGTAGGTCTGCAGCCAGAAAACCGGAGACACCGGGAACGTGACAGTGCCTGGTTAGCCGTGTAACGGCAGACCACCCCTACCTTCGGTTGGCGGCCGTAGCCTGGCGGTGTGGACAGCAGCAACGAGATACGCGAGTTCCTGGCCACCCGACGGGCCAGGATCACACCACAGCAGGCGGGGTTGGCCACCTACGGCAGGCGGCGCGTCCCCGGACTGCGGCGCGAAGAAGTAGCGATGCTCGCCGGCGTCAGCACGGACTATTACGCCCGTCTGGAGCGAGGCAATCTCGCCGGAGTCTCCGACAGCGTTCTCGAGTCGCTTGCCCGCGCGCTTCGCCTCGACGAGGCCGAACGCGCACACCTGCACGACCTGGCCCGCGCCGCCAACACCACACCCCCGACCCGCCGACGCTCCGCTAGCAAACAACAGATCCGTCCCGTCGTGCAGCGCATCCTGGACGGAATGACGGCGCTGCCCGCGATCGTCCTTAACGGGCGCCTTGAGCTTCTGGCCGCCAACCGGCTCGCTCAGGCCCTGTACTCACCAGCGTATGACGACCCATCCCGGCCGGTGAGCCTCGCGAGGTTCTGCTTCCTCAACCCACAGGCCACGGCGCTCTATCCACACTGGGACGAGGCGGCCAACACCACCGTCGCCATGCTGCGCATCGAAGCTGGGCGCAATCCGTCCGACCGCGACTTGTCCGACCTCGTCGGTGAGCTGTCCACCCGCAGCGAGACCTTCCGCAATCGGTGGGCCGCCCACAATGTGGTGCTCCACCGGGCCGGCGCCAAACAGTTCCATCACCCCGTCGTCGGCGACCTCAGCCTCGCCTACGAGGTCATGGAACTCTCGGCCGACACCGGCTTGACCCTCACCGCCTACAGTCCGGAACCCGGCAGTCCGTCTGCGGACGGAATCGCCCTGCTCGCCAGCTGGGCGGCGACACAGGATCAGAGTGATCAACAAGCGACTGTCCACCCGGAAGATCGATAGCAGCCGGGATTACGGCTTAGACCATCGGCGGCGGGCTGTTAGCCGGGCCCAACAGATCGGCGCTGGTGTTCGACGAGGTCCGCCGCCACCGCCCGTACAGCGGCAACTCACGCATCGACTCGCCGGCCGGCGCCCACCATCGTCGGGCAACGAACCGGGTCGCGGTCCGCACGTAGCGGGTCGTCTCGGAGTACCACCGCCATTCGTACAGGCGACCGGTCAGCAACCATTGCGCAAGCGCCTCGGATTCGACGCCCTGCAGATACGGCCGGACCCACGTCACCATCACCCACGCCCGCTCTGCCGCTTCGCCGGGAAGCCGGAAGGTCCACTCGATCGGACCGTCACCGGCGGCCATGGTGTGCCGCAACGCGGGCGGTTCCAGCTCGGCACCCTCGCCCGATTCCCGCACACCGAACAGTTGCACCGCAACGTTGTGAAAGACCCCGGGCCCACCCACGTCGAACCGCACGCGGTAGACGTCGGCCGAGTCGTTGCGGTCCGTGGAAAACGCCACCAACCCGCCGACGGCGACATAGCGGGAGAACACCAATTGGCTTCCCGCCATGAGGAGCCGGCGCACCGCCAGCACCACCGTCAACGTCGCGACCGTCAGAGCGACGACACCCCAGATCAGATCCACCCGCACAGAGTGTCAGAGCTTGAACAAGAACCGGGTGACAACGCTCCAACACAAGCAGCTCGAAACTAGCGACCTGTTGGCGTACGGTGCGGCGAGTCCGGATCGGGTCGGCGCTTGAACCATCTGGTCTTGTTTTGCCACGACCGGGCCGCAGCGACCGCGAAAATGATCCCACCCGCGAATGTCGACAACCAGCCCACCACGCCACGCTCGCTCCACGAACACCACTGGGTGACGATCCGGGCGGTGCAGACGACGATTCCGGCGATCACGAGCGCCAGGTACACAGTCACGGTGGGCCGGTGCCGTGGAACTCGCTGCAGGACGAGCAGCCCGCATAGTGTCCACACCAGTAGATGGATCAGCATGGCGCAGAACAGGAACCAGTAGATTTTCAACCAGGCGTCGCCGGGCACATCGTAAAAGTTCGATCGGTAGACCTTGGACCCGTTCCCTGATGCCCACGCGGCGAGCATCAGCGGGATGCACACGGCGGCCGGGCGTTCAACCCATTGCGTCCCTATTGCTTGTAGTCGGCCGTCGTTGATCACCCTGCTGAGCACGGTTTGCACGAGCGCGACGGCGGCCACTAGGTAGCTGACGTGCCCGAGGTAGTCCTCGACGTTCCACATGCCGGTGATCGCGTGCAGCCGGGGGCCGAGGATTTCGGACGCCGTCGGGGAAATCAGTAGCGCTGCGCAACCCTGGAAGGCGATGCAGAGGGTGCCCGCGCTCTCCCAGCGGCTAGTCCACGTGTGGCGTCGCACCCATAGTGAGCCTGCGATGCAGGCGAGGGTGATTGAGATCAGGGCGACAAGCATTGAGCGAGAACGACTTTCAGCAGGAGAGTTACAAACCGTTACAGGGGTGGAGAATCTTCGCGGTCACGCCACTCGTCGTCCCCCGCAACCCGCCGCCTGATCTCGTGCAACAGCGCGTCGGTGGAGACCTCCCTGAGGTCGGTGACTATCGGAGTGTCGTCGTCTTCGTAGCCCCGCAGGGCGCGGGCCGCGGCGACGCGCACACGCTCCACAGAGATGCCGAATCCGCGGGCGATTCTCTCCAAGGTGGATTCGTCCGGCATCTGCCCCAGTGTCGGGCGGTCGTCGTGCAGGATCTTCCAAACCAGCTGCCGGCTGAGCCCAGAACGGTGCACAAGGTCAGCGGGTGTCCAGCCGCGAGCATCGAGCTCGGCTTGGACGAACCGTCGGTACTCGTGCACGAAAACGAGCCTTTCGTCGCCTGCGTTCGGTGTCCACAGCACTGATTGAGTGCCGTCAAGCGGTAATGGTCTACGACTACGCGACTTTGTGTCAATCCGTTCGCCTATTCTGACCTGCGACGTGATGTACGGGCGGGGTAGCTTATTGACGTTCTATCAACCGGTATGAAACATTGTGTCGCGAAGTTGTTGACAGCCCACACACCAGACCGGGTTCCAGGCGTCCCGGACGGCAATCTGAGCATCTCTCCGAAGGGTCGGGCGAATGAGAAACAAGGCTGTAGCGGCCAAGAAACGCCGTGCTGCCAAAGCAAAGCGGGCCGCCATGATGGGGGCCGTCTCAGCAACTGCTGTGGCGGTGGGTCTGACGCCGGCGATGGCCAATGCGGCGTCCAGCCAGACGTACTTCATCGGGTTTCCCGACTGGCTCCCGATCGGACAAGGTGCGACGCTCCCCTCGGACCCGGTCGCCATCAACAACGCGATGGTCGGCGCCAAGGACACCAACCCCCTCATCGCGTGGGGACTGGGAGCAGTAAATCTCCAACCGGTCTGGGTGAAGTACGTGGACGGGGTCCCGGTCTATACCGTGCCGAAGATTGGACAGACCGGCTCCCACGCGGAACCGAATCCGCTTTACCAACCCGCGTACGACGCGGCCTACGATGTCGCTTACCAATGGGCATCGAGATCAACGTGGCTTGGTGGTTGCGGTAATAATGCCCAATGTCGTCACGATCGTGCCACCGCCGACGCCCTCGGCGCCGTTCGGAACATCCCGCAGACCATAACCGTCCCTGATTACGGAGTAACTGAACCCGGCTACTGGACAACGCCGACTGCCGGTCAGTGGATCAATCCGACCGATCCGAGCGGTGTTCCGGCGCTGGGGCTGGTCGATTATTTCGCGAGCGGGGACCGAGGCTATCTGGCTCCGGTGCTGAACTGGACCGCCTACCTGACGAACGTCAATCTGATTGCATATGGTGACGGCGCGATCGCGGCCGGACAGGCCTACCAAGCGTTCATCGACAGCGCCAAGGGAAACACCCATGAGGGCTACGACCCGTTCACGGTGGGCACCCCGCAAACCGGTCCCAGGCAGATCAGGATCGTCGGTCCGAACGGCGAAGTGACGCTGGTAACCGTATACGAAACCAACAATCCGCTTGACTATCCGAATCCGACATATCCAGGCCAGACGCCCCAGCCTGGTTACGAGGTGGTCCAGCCTGGCGGCGTCGTCGATCTGACACTGCTGTCGCTGGTTCTCGTGCGGAACCCGGGCCGGGCCAACGGCGGCTTGTACGCGCGGTTCGCGCCAGTCTACGAGGAGCTGACCGGTGTCAATCCCGTGACGCCTGAGCGCCAGGATGTGTTGCCGGACGGTATCGACCCAGAGCTGATCACCAAGCTGCTCACCGGCAATGCCGGCGACATCAGCCTTGATGAGTTGGGGAATCTGAAAGCTGTGATCGAGTCCGTCGACGGCGAGCCGATCATCGTCACCCTGAAGGCCGACATCGGCTGGCAGTACGACCTCATGTCCGATGCCCCGGCGACAGCGAACCCGATCGCGTGGGCCAACTCGGTGGCGTCGTCCATCTTCCTCACGAACCTGTTGACCGGGGTTGACTTCCAAGATCTCGGCGACGGCGCATCCATCGGGCCGGATGGCACGCTCTACTACACCCTTCCGGTCGATGAGCTACCACTGCTGACGCCACTTCGGCTGCCGGCGCAGGCGATTGGGCTGGCGACCGGCAATCCCGACGTCAACACCCCGCTCGCCGATGCGTTGGAGCCGGCGCTGAAGATTCTCGTCAACCTGGGCTATACCGATGTCGTTCGGAATGCCGATGGGACCTACACACGGACGTTGGACAAGTTCGGCGAACCCACGCTGTTCGGAACACCGACACTGACTCGTGAGCAGATGGCCTTGGTGCCTGGTGATCTGATCGCGGCTCTGGGTGCCGGTTTCGGGGATGAGCTCACGGATGTTGTGCTGCGGACGAGGGGTCAGCTCACATCAGCGCTCAAAGTCGAGATGTCAGACGAACAGGATGCGGCCGTCGAGGAGTCTCTCTCGGATCCGGGCACGACCATCAGGAACGTCAGTCACGATGTGGGCAACGGTGTCTCGCACGTACTGACAGCTATCGCGTCGAAGCTGCCGGCGGCGCCGGTGGTCACCCAGGACGATTTGGAGGACGGCCAACGGAAGGTTGGTCGGCAGCTTGCGAACGCACATGATCAGATCAACGAAATTGTCACCACGGTGCGGTCGGTGATCGGTGATGGGCGCAACACCGTAACGACCGCAAACACGAGCGGTGGCGGCGAGAGCGGGGCCACACCGAGCACCACGCGGAAGACGCCGGTCAAGGATGCGGTTCAGAAGGCCAACAACGAAATCAAGGAAACCGTATCCAATGTCCGCAACCAGGCCAAGAAAGCCTTTGGCGGCGACAAGGATTCGGATGGTAGCGGCAACGGCGATGGGGCGGAAGGCGGACCGCAGTAAGTCCGCCACGAAACGGCCCCGGGGCATTTGACCGTTTCGAGGCTTTGACCCCTGCGACATATGCAGTGACTGAAGCCTGTCGGTGGCCATCGATGCGGTCCTCTCTCATGAGCATTCACGACGACAACGCCAACTCCAGCCAGCAGCCGACATCGCTGTCCACCCCCGGCTAGGGAGCGGATTGGGTGGTTCGGCAGCATTTCCATAGGAGGCAACAGATGACGACGCCAGCAGGGTGGTACCCAGATCCGTCCGGAGGGTCAGGGCAACGCTACTTCGACGGTGCGCAGTGGACGGAACACCGCACGCCACCGGCGTCGGCAGGGCCTTCGTCGGCACCAGCACCCGCAACGGTCGCGACCGTGACCGCCACCCCGAAACGCAACAACGTCGTCGGGATCATCGCGCTGGTCGCAAGCATTGTTGGACTTGTTTTCGCGTGCATTCCGGGCGCGCTCGTCGTTGGGTGGGTGCTGCTTCCAATTGCCTTCGTCCTGGGCATCTCGGGCTTGTTTCTGACCGGAATGACAAAGGGCACAAGCATTGCCGCTGCCGTCGTATCAATCATCGGGACGGTTGTCGGCGTTGTCGTGTTCTTCACCGTGGTCTCGGATGCGTTCAAAGACTCTTTCAATAAATCAGACCTCTCGGCATCCCCGGCGACACCGTCTGCTGGCCGGAGCCCAGGCAGCACGCAGGACGATGCCAGTGACAATCGAGCTGGCAGTAGGCAGAGTCCGTTCCATATCGGCGCGACGGCAAGCAATGAGGACTGGGACATCACGCTCGGCGCGCCTCGCGAGGCGTGGACGAGATCGCCAGTGAGAATCAGTTCAATGATCCGCCGGAAGCGGGCATGGAGTACTGGATTGTGCCCCTAACGGCCGTCTATAAGGGCAACGAGACAGGGAACACTACGTTCGGTATCTCGGTCAAGTTCGTCGGTTCGGATAACCGCACCTACAGCGACCGTTGCGGCGTCATCCCGACTCCTCTTTCGGATATCGGGGACCTGTACAAGGGCGGTGAAGCTGCGGGCAATACATGTGTCGCCGTGCCCGCCGGTGCCGATGGGCTATGGACAGTGACCCCCGGGCTTATTGGTGACCCCGTGTTCTTCGACTCGAAGTAGTTCGCCTCGGACCTTCAAGAGGTGAGACGGTCAAGTGCCTTCGGTGACATTCCAACTCGAAACCCCTGACGCGGTCACCTCGCCCGATGTGCGAAGCGGGCGGCGCGCCTGCCGGTTTCGACCTCAAGTGAGTTCGAAGCCGACTAACAGCCGCGAACCGCGAATACAGCCGCCATATAGTCTGTCGAACCGGTGTTCGAGACACCTTCAGTGAATCGCCGAGACCAATCGGAGGTCGGGGACGTCACGGCAGGCCCGTCACAATCGACGGGTCGTACCCCGGCAGCTGTCCATACCCCGGCGGCATGTGCGCTGACCGCGGCGGCGGCGACGCATACACCGGCAGCTGTCCATAGCCCGGCGCCTGCGGGCCATACCCCTGCGGCGGCCCAAACCCGGGCACCGTCTGACCCGGTCCCGGCCAACAACTTAGACGCCACGAAAGCCGCCGCCTGCGTGGTGTACACGGGGATGTAGCCTCGGTGTGTCCGCTCCATTCGTTGCCTGGACCCGCGTGACAGATCGGGTCGTTGGGGTTACACAGGTCGATGGCCTTGCCGGCGAACAATGCGCTCTGGCTCGGCAGCGCTAAAGGCCTTATCACCGCGGTGGTCGATCAACACAGACTCGAGGACGTCATCGCCGCGCTGGAGACCGTCACCCAGGTCACCCAAGTCACCGGGCTCTCAGGTGAGGCCGATCTGTTGATCGGCGTGGTGGCAACCGATGCAGACGACCTGTATCGCGTGGCCGGACTGGTTCTCGCGGTGCCCGGGGTGGAGCGCACCACGATGTCGGTCGCGATGCACGAGGTCGTTGCCTACCGGACACGACCACTGTTGGAACAGCTCGCGCGCCCGCAGTGACCGACACGATCGCGCCGCGGCCGCTGTCTTTCGGTCGAACGAGGGGCTCAGTGTTCTGATCCACGTCAACCGCCGTATCAGCCACACAGGCGACAGCCAACATCGCGCTTCACTCCCTACCCCAGCACGGTGGCCACGTAGTCCTCGCACTGCGCATTCGATGCCACGTTGCAGCGTTAAAACGTGTAGCGCAGGATGCGACCGCCCTGTGCCCGCAGCGCCGGAATGCTCTTCATGACGGCACAGGTGGTGCGGTATGCCTTCGAGGCATGGGAGAGCCATGGTGACTCAATGATCATTCGCTCCTCAGCGAATTTTACTGTGGGACCGAATATTTCGAGTGCCCGTGGATCGTCGAGCGACCATTGGAGCGTGGCACCGGCCTTCCTCACCGCCGGATGTCTATTGGCCAGTTTGACTTGGAACGCGGTGGCCGCATTGAACGCGATCTGGCCGGTGGGAAAGTGCGCGACGATACGCAAGAGCAGCTGGTGAAGCTCCTGCTCGGTCAGGAACATGAACACACCGTCGGCCACAATGGCGACTGGCCTGTCGCGTGGCAGCCGATCCAGCCATGAGTCGTGCGTGAGGTCGGCCCCGATCGTGTCGTGGCGTTGGTGCGCCGGATAGAGGCCATTGCGCAGCTCGATGACATCGGGATAGTCGATGTCATACCAGTGACACGCGCTGGGCGGGTTGACTCTGAACACCCGGCTGTCCAGACCGGCGCCCAAGTCGAGGATGGTCGCATCAGGGTGATCGGTGACGAAGTCTCTTGTCCATTCGTCCATCTGGCGGGTGCGTACGTCGACGCCGTAGCGTTCCTTCTTTGCCGTACGGAACTGTGTGAAGTCGAATTCGAGGCGGGTGATGATCTCCTCAGCCCATCGGTCGCCAAGTATCGGATGCGCGGAGCCGTTGTCCAGCGCCCTGGCGTACAGGGCGAGCAGAGCCGTTGCGCGAACTCCGCTGAGTTCTGTTACGAGACGATTCACGGGGTGCTCCGTTTCGGTTCGGGGGGTTTGGGGCCGGCGTCAATAAGGCGTGCCAGCCAGTCGAAGGCGTCATAAGCGGACTGCATTCTTCCGGCTTGTCCGGATCTTGTTCCGGCGAGTTCCATCCCGTCGCGAGCGATGTTCTTGAACGCTGCCATGCTCGCAAAGCGGTTGTGCAGTACCCGTTCCCACGCGTCGTCGTCGATCCAGAAATACGTTGTGCGCTCGCCTGGCCGGGATCGCCGCCGCACAAACCCGGCACCGGTCAGTTGCCTGATGTTGGCGGTAAGCGAGGCTCGACTGGCTCCGATTGATTCGGCAATCTGGGCCGCCGATTGTTCTGCCGGGTCGCAGATCATCAGCCAGCCGAGAATCCGTCCGGTAATCGGCGGAAGTCCCCATTGTTCGGTGCAGAAACTCGCCACTCGTTCGACCCAGTCCATCCTGTTCGCGTGATCAAGCGCGGCTGAACGTTTGGCCATGTCGACGACCACCTCCGTCGCAGCCGCTGGAGAACGCCGCTCACCAGCCACAGCAGCTATGCCGATAATTTCAGTATTGACTGAAATTACGCGCACTGTCAAACTGGGTCATCCCCATCGGCCGCTCCCGGCTCTCGGCGGGCAGCCACAGCAATCTCCCGTGCACGCGGCTTGGACGTGAGGTCCGGCCCGCGCGTAACCTCCAGTAGTCGGCTCGGCCACTTAGCGCCGGCCCATTGCGTCGGTCGCTCGATACGGTGCGCGGCTAGGACGTCGGAAGTGGATCGCCGGTCGGATCGTCGCCACCGTGGCTGCCCAGTTCGGCGCCACCCAGCGGTTCGGAGTTCCAACAGATGGCGTGCCAGCCACGGCCGCCGCTGTGTTCAACGATGACCGACGCGGTGTTGGCCAGGGCGTGTTCTCGGGCGAAGTTCGGGCTGACATTGCCGGCTCGGGCGGCCACCCAACAGCGGATCGCCGCCCCGTGGCTGACAACGACTGCCGTTCCGGTGCGGGCAGCGGTGATCGTGGCGATCGCCGCGTCGTAACGGGCAAGAAATTCACTGCCGCATTCCCCGCCGAATAAGCGATTATCGGCTCCGGCGCTCCATCCAAAGGCAGTGTCGACGTAGATCCGTTTGGACTCCGGGTCGCGGCACATTTCCTTTTCGCCAGCTTCGATCTCGCGCAAGCCGTCGTGCACCTCAACGGTGAGTGTGCACGCCCGGGCCAGCGGTTCCGCGGTCTGATGGGTGCGCACCAGCGAAGAGGGTGTAGTGGTACGGGCGCCCTCGTGGACAGACGCAGCGGCTAGAGCGCAGCGGCCCCGGCGGCTAACTCTGTGACTCGCGCCCAGTTTCGCGCCGCCATCACGTCAGCAGGCGTGATCCACGACCCCCCCACACATCCCACATTCGGTAATGCGAGATAGGAGGTGGCGTTATCTGCGGAGATACCCCCGGTGGGGCAGAACCGCGCCGCCGGGATCGGCGAACTGACCGACTTGAGGTAGGGCGCACCGCCTGCGGCCTCGGCCGGAAAGAACTTGAGCTCGTTGTAGCCAGCTTCCAGTGCCGTCATGATCTCCGACGCCGTCGCGACGCCAGGCAGGTGAGGAAGTCCGGTGTCGCTCATGGCATTCAGAATGGTCCGGGTGCTTCCGGGCGAGACCAGGAACTGGGCACCGGCCTCTGCAGCCCGCTTGGCCTGGCTGGGGTCGACGATGGTGCCGGCCCCCAGAAGGATCTCCGGGACCTCATCTGCGATCCGCTCGATAGCAGACAGCGCCACCGGCGTGCGCAGCGTCAACTCGATGACCGGCAGCCCGCCGGCCACGAGTGCGCGGGCAACCGGAACGGCGTGCTCCAGGTCGTCGACTACGACGACGGGGATCACAGGGACTCGGTCGAGCAATGAGCTGGTCATCTGATTCTCCTGGGATGTCATGCGACGTAGGCGGGAAAGATGCTGGCGCCCTGGCTGGCAGGACCGACCGCGGCGCGCATGCTGGCGAACAACTCGCGCCCGGTCCCCGCCATCTCGGCGGCCGTCGGAACGCGACCAGTCGGAGTGCGAGCAGCGAATTCATCATCCGGGACGTGCAACGTCAGGGTGCCGGCGGCGGCATCGACGGTCATAGTGTCACCGTCTTGCACTCGTGCGAGTGGGCCGCCCGCGGCAGCTTCTGGCGTGAGATGTATTGCTGCAGGGATCTTTCCGGATGCCCCGGACATTCTGCCATCGGTGACTAGGGCTACCCGATGACCGCGGTCCTGCAGAACGCCGAGGGCAGGGGTGAGTTTGTGGAGCTCGGGCATTCCGATCGCGCGGGGCCCCTGGTATCGCAACACCGCGACCAGATCACCCGTTAGTTGGCCGGCGGCGAAAGCGGCAAGAAAGTCGGCCTGGTCGTCGAAGACGACCGCAGGCGCGGTGATCACACGGTGCTGCGGTGCGACCGCCGAGGTCTTGATTACGCACGAGCCAAGATTGCCCTTCAGGGTTCGAAGGCCGCCGTCGACATCGAACGGTTCCTCGACCCCTCTAAGCACAGAGGTGTCGTGGCTCAGCGTGGTGCCGGGCAGCCATCGGACGGCCTCGCCGTCGAGCTTGGGTTCGAGTGTGTAGTGCCTCAATCCGCGACCGACTATTGTCTCCACGTCGTCGTGGAGCAGACCGGCGTCCAGCAACGAGGCGATGACGAAGCCAAGGCCCCCGGCGGCATGAAAGTGATTCACGTCGGCGCTGCCGTTCGGATAAATTCGCGCCATCAGGGGCACGGCCGCTGACAAGTCCGAGATGTCATCCCAGGTGAGGGCGATCCCAGCGGCCTGAGCGATCGCGACGAGGTGCATAGTGTGGTTCGTGGAGCCCCCAGTGGCGAGAAGTGCCACGCACCCGTTGACGATCGCACGTTCATCGATCATCTCCCCGACCGGAGTGTAGGCATCGCCGAGCGCGGTGATTGCAGTTACCCGACGGGCGGCCTCGGTGGTCAGGGCTGTGCGCAGCGGTGTGCCGGGGTTGACGAAGCTGGACCCGGGAAGATGCAGACCCATCACCTCCATCAGTAGTTGATTGGAGTTGGCGGTGCCGAAGAAGGTGCAGGTGCCGCTGCCGTGATACGACGCCGCCTCGGCGTCGAGCATCTCTGCGCGGCTCACCTTGTTCTCGGCGTAGAGCTGGCGCACCTTCGCCTTCTCGCCGTTGGGCAGACCCGATGTCATAGGGCCGGCAGGCACGAAGACCGTCGGCAGGTGCCCGAAGGCCAGTGCGCCGATCAACATTCCAGGCACGATCTTGTCGCAGACGCCGAGCATCAGCGTGGCGTCGAACATGTCGTGCGACAACGCGATAGCGGTGGCCATGGCGATGAGGTCACGGCTGAAAAGGGACAGCTGCATACCGTCGCGGCCCTGGGTAATGCCGTCACACATAGCCGGGACACCGCCGGCGAACTGTGCGATGCCACCGGCTTCGAGGACCGCCTGTTTCAATTGCGCGGGGAACGTCTCGAATGGTCTGTGAGCAGAAAGCATGTCGTTGTAGGCAGACACGATCGCGATGTTCGGCTTGACCATGGCCCGAAGCGCCTGCTTGTCCACGGTGCCGGAGGCGGCAAAGCCGTGGGCGAGGTTCGCACATGCCAGGCGTCCCCGCGCCGGTCCGCGGTCCCCCGCCTCACGGATGCGGCGAAGGTAGGTGGCACGGGATCCGCTGCTGCGTTCGATGATGCGGTTGGTTACATCCGTTAGGACTGGGTGCAGTGTGCTCATGGTGCGGTTCCTTCATGCCAGGTGCGGCCGTCGCGTTCGATGAGGGTGGTCGCATCGGTGGGACCGGTGGTGCCTGCCGGGTAGCGGCGGGGGCCGCGCTCGGAGCTCGCCCAGCCATCGAGGATGGGTTCCACCCAGCCCCATGCCGCTTCGACTTCGTCGCGGCGCATGAACAGCGTCGGGTTGCCACGGACGACGTCCATCAGGAGTCGCTCGTAGGCGTCGGGCGAGGTCCGCTGGAAGGCCTCGGTGTAGTTGAGTTCGAGGGAAACCGGCTTGAGGCGGATGCCGCCCGGACCGGGTTCCTTGGCCGTCATGTGCAGGCGCATGCACTCCTCGGGCTGCAGCTGGATGACCAATTTGTTCGGCTCGCTGCTGCCCTCGCTGCCCGGGAACATCGGGTGGGGAACGGGTTTGAACTGAATCACGATCTCTGAGCAGCGGTGGTCCATGCGCTTGCCGGTGCGTAGATAGAACGGCACCCCCGCCCAGCGCCAGTTTCGGACCTCGGCCTTCAAGGCGGCGAAGGTCTCGGTGCGGCTGTCCGGATTCTCTGCGTCGTCGCGGTAGCTGGGCACGGCGATTCCGTCGACGAGCCCCGGAGCATATTGACCGGCGACGCTGCAGCGTTCGACGTCGTGGACGGTCATCGGTTTGAGCGCCTGCAGAACCTTGAGTTTTTCGTCACGGACGGTTTCGCGGTCGACGTAGGTAGGTGGCTCCATCGCGACCAGGCACAGCAATTGCAACAGGTGGTTCTGCACCATGTCGCGTAGCGCACCGGAGTGGTCGTAATAGTCACCGCGGGTGCCTACGCCCAGCGATTCGGCCACCGTGATCTGGACGTGGTCTATCCAGCTGGAGTTCCATAGAGGCTCCAGGAGGGTATTTGCGAACCTGGTCACCAGCAGGTTCTGGACGCTCTCCTTGCCCAGGTAGTGGTCGATGCGGAAGATCTGGGATTCGGTGAACACCGATCCGACGGCGTCGTTGATGCCCTTGGCCGAGGCCAGATCATGGCCGATCGGCTTTTCCAGGACCACCCGCGAGGAGTCATCTACCAGGTGGTGGGCGGCGAGGTGTGCCGAGATGGGGCCGAACAGACCCGGGGCGCACGCGAGATAGAACACCCGGACCGTGCCCGGATTTGCCGGGAGCAATGCCGTCAGTTCGAGCCAATCCTCGGCGTCGGCGAAGTCAATGCTCGCGTAGTCCAGACGCGTAAGGAACCGGTCAAGAGTGGCGGCGTCAAACGCGGCCTGGGAAACGAATCGCCCCAGTTCCGCACGCACTTTGTCCTGGTATCCGGCGCCGTCAAGGCCAGCTCGCGAGGCGGCGATGATGCGGGTCTGTTCAGGGAGTTGTCCGTCGCGGTCGCGCAGGTAGAGCGCGGGCAGGAGCTTGCGCATCGCCAGATCGCCCGTCCCGCCGAATACGACGAAGTCGCACGGCGCCACGGGGGTCGCGCTCGACATTGGATCTCCTGACGTCGTTCGAGGCTTACATTGCGGAACGCTACGGCTGGTTCCACCGCCGCGCAACCCGAAATATGTCTTTTAACGGACAAATTAATGGGTGTTGTGATGCAAGATAAGCCAATCGGTGTCTGTTCTAATGGTAAATATGCGCACGTCACCTTCGTCTGCGGCTCTCACGACTCCTGGAGCGGTTTTCAGCTTGATCCGTGATGGAACCGTGACCACCCGATCTGAAATTGGTCGCATCACCGGCCTGTCCCGAACCGCGGTCGCCGCCCGAGTGAATACGCTGCAGGCGCGCGGGTTGATCCTCGAACGTGCAGAAGCACGTTCGTCCAGTGGTGGAGGCCGGCCAGCGGCGCGGCTGGTATTCAACGCCGACGCAGGGGTGGTGTTGGCTGCTGCGATCGGGCGCAGTCGCACTCAACTCGGCGTGTGCAATCTCGGCGGCGAGGTCCTCACCATGGCTAACGTTGACCAGGAAATCGGACTCGGCCCCCAGGAGTTGATGCCCGACATCACCAAACGCCTCGAAGCTCTGCTGGACGAGACCGGCCGAGGGCACCACGAAGTGCACGGTGTCGGACTGAGCATCCCGGGGACGGCCGACACCACCCGCGGATGCAGCCTCGAATCGCCCGTCATGAGCGGATGGGACGGTGTCGCGCTGCCCCCGTATCTGCGCGACCTCACCCATGCGCCGGTCTTGCTAGACAACGACGCCAACGTGATCGTGCTCGCGGAACGACGCGGGCAGGTGGATCACTTCGATGACATGCTGCTCATCAAAGCCTCGACCGGACTCGGTGCCGGCATCGTGGCCGGCGGCGCATTGCAACGCGGAGCCATCGGCGGCGCAGGCGAATTCGGACACACCAAGATCACCGCAGCGGACGGAGTCGCCTGTCGCTGCGGGGACACCGGGTGCCTGGAAGCCATCGCCGGCGGCTGGGCTCTCGTCCGCGCGATACAGCAACACGACGACAGCATCGGGCACCTGCGGGACCTCGTCGACCTGGCGTTGGCCGGAGATGCCGAGGCACGCCGACTCATCCGCGAAGCCGGCCGTCATATCGGCGAAGTGCTCGCCGGTGCCGTCAACCTCCTCAACCCCCAGGCGCTGGTCATCGCCGGCGACATGGCCAAGGCCTACGATGTTCTCGTCGCCGGACTGCGCGAGACCGTCTACGGCAATGCATCAACCCTTGCCACGCGCAGACTCCAAATCGTGCCCGCCACTCACGGCGAGCAATCCGGCGTCATCGGTTGTGCAGCAATGATTCTGGACCATATTCTCAGTGCCGCGGCGATTGATTCCGCCGTCTGAGCGAGCCAACCACTTTGTCGGAAGGATTGACTCGGAGGCGCTGTCGTTTGGCTGCTCTACAAACTTCAGGCCGGGAAAGCCGCTCCGTTCATGAGATAGCGGTAGACAGTGGCTCGGGACACTCCCAACATCTTGGCGATGTCGGTCGCCGCGATGCCCTTCGCCTTAATGCCGTGCCGCGCGCAGCAACAAGGAATGCAGGTCCGGACTTGTAGTCCTGACCTGCATCCTTGTGGTGGAGCTGCCGGCAATCGAAACCGGTACAGAAATGCAGTTGACCTGCAGAAATACCGGACTTCAGGACGCGAAACGACGCGAAAGTACGGGAAACTACCTGCGGATACGGGATAGGTGTTGACGGCGTCAACACGCCATAGCCACCACCCGGCAAGCGGTCGTGCCACTCAGCGCGCGCTACTACGAGACCTGTGATGTTTTCTTCTCAGAACAGGCTGGCGGTGAGTCCACCGTCGACTACGAATCCACTGCCGGTGCAAAACAGTGAGCGGTCACCGGCGAGGAAGAGCGCGACGTTGGCGACGTCTTCGACAGTCACGTAGCCGCCTTGCGCCTGGGCGATCAGGGCGTCGAAGTCAAGTCCCAGCGCGGCGTTGTAGTTGTCGCGGTTAGCGCTGACGAGCTCGGTGTCGGCGAACCCGGGGAGAATGGCGTTGACCCGTATTCCTGTCGGTCGCAGCTCGAGCGCTGCGGTCTTGGTCAGGCTGACTACCCCGGCCTTTGCCGCGGCGTAGTGCCCGACCAGGGGTACGCCAGCCAGAGCCGTCACCGACGCCATCGTGACGATGGATCCTTTTGTCTGGGAACCGATCATCGCCCGCGCAGCGTGTTGCACGGTGAGGAAGACCCCGTCGAGGTTGATCGACATCATGGTCCGCCACGTGTCGAAGGACATCTCCAGCAGCGGTGAAGTGGTTGCAATTCCGGCGTTGGCGACGGCGATGTCAACCTTGGAGTACCGCTTCAGCGCGTGGTCGAAGAGTTCGGCGATGCTGTCCTCATCACGTACGTCGCACTGCAGCCCAATCGCGTCGGGTAGGGTTTGCGCGGTCGCAATAGCGGCGGACTCGTCGATGTCGGAAACCACCACAGCGGCACCGTGGGCGGCAAATTTCCGGGCAATCTGATGGCCGATGCCGCGGGCCGCACCGGTGATGACGGCGACCCTGCCGCTGAGCGAGTCGGAGCGCACCGCGGTGGCGCTCTCGGTGAATGTAGTGGATGACATGGATTCTCCTAGAAGAGGTTTGCGGTCAGACCGCCGTCTACGAGGTAGTGGGCCCCGTTGACGAAACGGGCGTCGTCGGACGCGAGGAAGGCGACGGTCTCAGCGACCTCGGCCGGAGTGCCGAAGCGGCCCTGCTTGAGCGCGATGAGTTCGTCGAACGGGATCGGCGCGATCGCTTCGATTGGTCCCGCCAAGCGGTCGGCCATCTCGGTTTGGATGAGTCCTGGGCATACTGCATTGACGCGGATGCCGGCTTGGCGCAACTCGATTGCCGCCGATTCGGTGAAGCGGATCACCGCGCCCTTCGATGCGCAGTAGGCGCTCAGCAGAGGGCCGCCGCCAGTGCCCGCGACCGATGACAGGTTCACGATCGCGGCCCCATCCGAGGCTGCCAGGGCGGGCAGCGCTGCCTTGGTGAAGCGAAAGGTGCCTACGACGTTGATGTCAAGTATCCGGCTGAATTCTTCGCCGCTGAGTTCGGTGATCGGTTTCGCGATTTCGATGCCGGCATTGTTGACTAGCAGGTCCAGACCGCCGAATACTTCCACGGCGCGGCCCACGGCGGCGTCGACGGCGGCGTCTGAACGCACGTCGCAGGCCACGCCGATGGTTCCGTTTCCAAGTTCACGGGCTGCAGCGTCCGCTCCGGCTCCATCGATGTCCGCGATGGCGACTTTGGCGCCCCCGTCGACGAGCCGCCTGGCGATGGCGAAGCCGATTCCTCGGGCGGCGCCCGACACGATCGCGCGTCTCCCGGTCAGATCCTCCATTGACATTCCTCCAGGTGTCGCTCAATTCGAGTCCGTTTCGTCGTGCTGCTGACGTCCAGAGAGCCGTAGAGCCCTGGATCGCATCGCGCGCGACCCAATGTCACACGGATATCGGTCGACGTATTCGTACCAATACAACGGCATACGACCAATTCGTTGTCGGTTGGAGACAATTCCGGGTTCCGGCACGATCCGTCGATCGCGTCGGCGGTGTGAAAGTGGAGGGGCGCACTAGTCGACGAGTGCTCGGCCGCCTTCGCGGATGAGCGCCTCAGCTGATTTCGTCTCCTGTTCACCGCCGGTGAGGCGATGGTGATCTCGTTTCTTCACGAGGCGGCCCCGATGCCGGGCGATCCGCCCGCCATCGCAGCCAACGGCGCGACCGCCGAGATAACGATGGGCGCGACGCCAGCAGTCCCCAGCGTCGCATGACGAACTTGGCGTTGTTCTCGTGCCGGTTCGCCCGTTGAGCCTGTGAGGTTGTCGGTACCCATGGGGTTCTTGGTCTCCTCTGTGCGGCTGAATGGTCGCCGTTCCTCTGGAATTGGGTGTTAAGTGAGAGGTGGGTTCGGCCCTGGAGGTGGTCGGTGGGCGACGGCGCGGGTTTGCCTGATTGGGTTCCGCCCGTTCGGGCCGAGACTGTGCACGAGAGTAAACGCACGCGCGTAACCCGATCCTTCTCATCGGGGAACACCGTGATCCGCAAAGAGCCGCTGGGGCCGGATGCCGAGCATCGGCTGGAGCATGAGTTGGCAATCCTTGATCACGTGCGGGGGGTTGTCGGGGTCGCGCAGGTGCTTGATGAGCCGCGGTATCTGGGGTCGATCGTGTTGGCCGACGCGGGTGGTACGAGCTTGGCTGGGCTATCGAAACCGCTCTCCGTTGCGGACCTGATCGCGCTCGCCCTTCCGCTGGCGAGGGCAGTGGCGGGGATGCATCGCCGTGGCGTAGTACACCGTGACATCAGTCCGGCCAACATCGTCATCGCTGACGGCGCGACCCCGTGCCTAGTGGACTTCGGATTGGCGACCTCAGCTGCCCAGATCCGGCCAGAGTTCACTCATCCAACCGAAATCGTCGGAACCATCGCGTATTTGGCGCCCGAGCAGACTGGCCGCACTGGCCGGTCGGTGGACCAGCGGGCAGACCTGTACGCGCTGGGTGCCACCATGTATGAACTGGCGACCGGCGAGCCACCATTCGGCACTGGCGACCTGTTGCGGCTCACCCATGACCATCTGGCGCGGGTGCCGGTGCCGCCGGCCCAGATGAACCCGTCGATACCCAAAGCGTTGTCGGCGATCGTCATGCACCTGTTGGAGAAGGAGCCCGACAACCGCTACCAAAGCGCCGAAGGGCTGATCTATGACTTGGAGCGGTTAGACCATCCTGGCGCGCAGGCCGTCGGTGGCCACGATTTCCCGGTGCGGTTGCTGCGGCCGTCGCGACTGGTGGGGCGCGACGACGAGGTGGCGGCGTTGGGCAAGGCGTTCGCGGAGATGCTCGAAGACCGGTGCCATGGCGTGTTGGTCAGCGGTGCGCCGGGCGCGGGTAAGACGGTGTTGGTTGACGAGCTACGACCGCTGGTTGCCGACGCTGGCGGGTGGTTCATCGCCGGCAAGTTCGATCAGTACCGGCGCGACCTAGGGTCCGACGCCGTCGCGCAGGCATCACGGGCGCTATGTCGGCTGTTGTTGGCCGAGCCCGAAGAAACGCTGGCCGATGTTCGCGACCGAATACGGGCAGCGGTCGGGCAGAACGCAGGCTTGCTGGCCGCTGCGGTGCCGGAATTTGCGATGCTGCTGCAGGTGTCCCCGGATGCGGGCGATCCGCTGACCGCCCAGGCACGGGCGCAGCGAACAGGAGCGCAGGTGTTGGGGGCGGTCGCCTCACCAACTCGGCCGGTGGTCATGTTCCTCGACGACCTGCAGTGGGCCGGGCGCACACCGCTCGGAGTCGTCGATGTGGTGCTCGGCGAGGAGCCGATCGATGGTTTGCTGCTGGTGGGCGCGTATCGCGACGACGACGTGGCGGCCACCCAGCTGTTGGCGGCAATGGTGCCGCGATGGCGCGATCAGCCCGGTGTGCATCATCTACAGCTGGACAACCTGCCGCCCTCGAGCGTGGTCGCCATGGTCGCGGACATGCTGCGCGTCGATACGGCCACCGCGGCGGCCCTGGCCGGGATCCTTGCACCGCACACGTCAGGCAATCCGTACGAGGTGGTCGAGTTGCTGAACGGGCTGCGCGGACAGGGTGCGCTGACCGTGACGGAAGCTGGTTGGTGCTGGGACGAACCGGCTCTGCGGTCGCACCTGAGCCGCTCCGACATCGCCGAGCTGCTTGCGGCCCGAGTGCGCGCTATGCCCGCGCCAACTCGCGAGATGGTGCAGGCGATGGCCTGCCTGGGCGGGCGCATCGAGCTGGATGTGCTGCGGACGGCTGTCGCCGAGCCGCCCGAGCTGGTGCAACAGCGGCTGGCGCCCGCGCTTGATGAGGGTGTCCTGGTCATCGAGCCGGGAGTGCACGAAGCGGTACAGTTCGGCCACGACCGCATCCGCGAGGCGGTTCTGCGCAGCCTTAACGATGAGCAGCGACGCGGTCTGCAGTTGACGATCGCGCGACGGCTCGCCGCGATTCCGGAGATGTTCGCCGTCGCGGCTGAGCAATACCTGCCGGTCATCGACGCCGTCGACGAGCCGACGGAACGGTCACACGTCGTCGGATTGCTGCGTCAGGCCGCCGACCAGGCCTCCGTGATCGGCGACTATGCCCTGATGGGCACGTTGCTGGCCGCGGCGCTGAGCCGCGTCGACCCGTCGGAGACCGACATCCTCATCGAGCTGCGTACGGCCCGCCACGCCGCGCTGTATGCCATGGGGCGCCTGGACGAGGCGGACGAGGAATACCGCGCGATCGAGGCGATATGCCGCGACCCGGTCGACCTGGCGAAGGCGGCGGCGGTACAGGTGCACAGCCTTACCCATGCGAGACGGTTGCCGGAGGCGATCGCGCTCGGCCTGGACGTGCTTGCGCAAGTGGGCATCGCCGTCCCCACTACGGACGGGATGCTCGCCGAGCTGAACCAGCGGTTCAAAAACCTTTTGGAGTGGCTTGATGCCACCGAACCCGACGACGACCTGGCTCGCCCCGAACTCACCGATCCCACGATGCTCGCCGGCTCGCGGGTGATCGATACGATCCAACCGGCAGCCTACTTTGGGCAGGAGCCCCTGCTGATGGCCTGGCTGAGCATGCAGGCGCTGCGGATTTGGCGTGAGCACGGCCCGGCCCGTCCTCTGGTCGGCGCGGCCACCGGCATCCCCGTGGCCGCGGTCGCATTGGGTAACAACTACGGCCTCCCGTATCGGGCGCTACGACGGCTGTTGGCGCTGAGTGAGGCCCGAGGCTACGAACCCGAATCGTCAACGCCACGTAACCTTTTAGCGCTGCTGGGGTGGTGGTTCGAGCCGCTTGAAGACAGCGTCGACGAAGCTCGGCAAGCCAGGGAAGGGTTTATCGGCGGGGGGGACCTCGGCCAGGCGGCATACACGTTTGTCCCGACTGTACGGGCTCTGCTCGAGTGCGCGCCGTCTTTGGACGCCTGCGTCACCGAGCTCGACGCGGGTCTGGCCTTTGTGCGACGCATTGGCAGCGTCAACATGGTCGAGGTATTTGAGACCTACCAATGGGTGATCGATGCGCTGCGCGGCGAACACCCCACCACAACCGGCGCGCCGGTACCCATCGCCGGGTACAGCGACACCCCGGCAACCCTTCTTAATGCACACAGCATTCAAGCGATGGCCGCCGCCATCTTTGGCGATCAAGCCGCTCTTGAGCGACACACCGCAGAAGCCGTGCCCTTGGTGTCGGCCTCACCCACTGAATACCCCGGCGCAGTGGTCCGCGTGCTGAGAGGACTGGCCTTGGCGGGCAAGATCCGCGCCACGGACGGTGCCGCGCGAGATACCTTGCTGGGCGAACTTGACGAGGTGACGCGGTGGCTGGCCGACCGGGCTGCCGATGCGCCGCAGAATTTCTTGCACCTGTTGCGGTTACTGGAGGCCGAGAGCGCGTGGGCGGTCGGCGACTTCCAAGGGTGTGTCCGCGGTTTCGACGCGGCGCTACACGTCGCCGGCCAATGCGCACGCCCGTGGCACCGGGCCTTGATCACCGAACGCGCGGCCCGCTTCTATTTGGCCCACGGCCTCGACCATAACGGCTACGAGCTGCTGGCCCAGGCGCGGCAGCAGTATGCCGCCTGGGGCGCGACGGCCAAAGTCACCCAGCTGGACTGGGCCTATCCGAGCCTGCCGTCACATTCGGACGCGGCGGCTGCGCAGCGGGGCGCCCGGTCTACTGATGATTCCCTTGGCAGTGGCAGTGTCAGCACCGGAACCATCGATCTGCTGGGCATCCTGTCGACGTCACAGGCGCTGAGCTCGGAAACCAGCGTCGCCGGATTGCATGGCCGGGTGGCGCAGGTACTCGGAGCCATGACCGGCGCCACCGATGTAGCGCTGCTGGTCTGGAATGACGAACACCGGGACTGGCTGCTCCCAACGACAGCCCACGGAGGTGGCGCGTCGACGAGCGACACAGCTCCGATGTCGGTGGTGCGCTACCTCGAACGCACGCGTGAGCCGCTGGTCGTGGCCGACGCCACCAGTGATGACCGCTTCGCTCGCGATCCCTACTTCGCCGACGCCGACTGTTGCTCACTGCTGGCCATTCCGATCCTCAGCCGAGGCATCCTGCGGGCGCTATTGCTGCTGGAGAACCGGCTGATCCGCGGGGCTTTCACCGCCGAGCGCCTAGATGCCGTCAATCTGATCGCCGGCCAGCTCGCGGTCTCCCTCGACAACGCCCAGCTGTATTCCGAACTCACGGCGTCCCGCACCCGGATCGTCGCCGCCAGCGATCAGACCCGCCGCCAGATCGAGCGAGACTTGCATGACGGTGCCCAGCAGCGGCTTGTGTCGCTGATCCTGGAGCTCGGCATGGCGCGGGCGGAGGCCTCGACGGAAGAAGGTGAGCTTCAGATGCGGCTCGGCGATGCCATCGAGCAGGCACGCGGGGCACTGAAGGAACTGCGTGATCTGTCGCGCGGCATTCATCCGGCGCTTCTCACCGAGGACGGCCTCGGTCGAGCGTTGCGCGCGCTGACCCGCCGCTCGCCGATCCCCGTTTCGCTCGACCAGCGCATCGAGGAACGGCTGCCCGATCAAGTCGAGATCAGTGCCTACTACATCGTCGCCGAGGCATTGACCAACGCCGCCAAGCACTCTGGGGCGTCGTTGATTACGGTGAGCGCCGAAATGGAGCAGGTTGACGGCGCGTTGCGGGTGAAGGTGGCCGACGACGGCGTGGGCGGCGCCGATTTTTCCGGCGGTACCGGCCTTCTGGGGCTGAAGGACCGAGTGGACGCCCTCGGCGGTCGGATCAATTTGCACAGCCCGCAAGGAGGCGGAACCACTTTGTGTGTTGTGCTTCCGCTCCCTTCAGGAGAACAAGGAATGGACTAAACCCACGCAGATTTAGCAGCTAGCCCCAATGGTCCCAGCGCGTGGGTGAGCGACACTGGGGGGATGGCCATTGGGGACAAGGAGTTGCGCTGCGTAATCGTCGATGACGACCTTAGGTATATCGCCATAGCCACGAGACTGTTGCAGCGTGGCGGCATCTCGATTATCGGTACGGCCTCGACGATCGCTGAGGCAGTGCAACGGGTAGAAGAGTTGCGCCCCGATATCACCCTCGTCGACGTAAACCTGGGTGGCGAGAGCGGTTTGCATCTCGCTTTGAAGCTGCATCAAGCCAATTCCCACGCGGGTCTTAAGATCATCCTGACCTCGGCGCAGTGTGAGCAGGACTTCGCCGAATTGATTGCGGCGAGCCCCGCCGTAGGGTTCGTGCCCAAAGACGATCTGTCGCCAGCTGCCATCCACGATTTGCTCGCCGCCAGCTAGAAAAGTGCGAGCAACTCACGCTCGACGCCGATGCGCCCGCACCAGGTTACGGTGTTCACCGACGAGGTGTCGGTGATGCTGATGTCCCTGCGGCGGTGGATTCACGACTTGCCGGAGGAGCCTCGAGGAATGCAATCACCGCGCGTACCCGACGGTGGTCGTTGGCGGTTTCGGGCAGATTGAGTTTGGTGAGGATGCTGCTCACGTGTTTCTCGACGGTGCCTTCCGCCACCCACAGTTCCCGACCGATGCCCCCATTGGAACGTCCCTCCGCCATCAAAGCGAGCACCTCGCGTTCGCGTGCGCTCAGCACGGCCAGCGGATCGTGACGGCGTCGTTCGGACACCAGGTCCTTCACGAGTTCCGGGTCGACAACGGTGCCCCCTCGTGCGATGCGGTTGAGGCTCTCGATGAAGTCGGCTACGTCCCCGACGCGGCTTTTAAGCAGATAGCCGGCCTTATGTCCACCTTCCAAGAGATCCATTGCGTGCTCGACTTCGACGTGTGCCGACAGCACCAAGATCCCGATGTCGGGACACTCCTCGCGGATCTGACGTGCTGCCACAAGGCCCTCGGTGGTGTTCGTCGGCGGCATGCGAATGTCGACGACGACCAAGTCGGGTGCCTTCTCACGCACCAGCGTCAGTAGGTCGATAGCATCGCCGGCCTGGCCCACAACGTCGAAGTCTGAGCGTTCAAGCAGACTCGCGAGCCCTTCACGCAGCAGGGTATCGTCTTCGGCGACCACGACACGCAAACGCGTCCGCCTGGGGCCGCCACTCTCCGCCGCGGTAGAGTTCGTGCTCTTTCGGTCCATGCCGTAACGATCCCACCACGGAAGTCGCCGCGGAAGTGTTCAACCGAAGTATTGGAGATGGCTGGGATGCTTCCCTGGAGCTAGCCAGTAATCGCCGGTCGCGCGCGGCTACGTAAGGTTCGGTGACCCGTGCCTTGGCCCGCTGTTAGAGGTTGGTGCTGCTTTTGTGCTACGTCAGTTCGCTTGACTGGGATAGGTTGTCGCATGGCACGTCGATACCGTGACCCCCGTGGAATATATAGTGCCAACTCTTTGCGTAAGGCCTGTACGACATCTCGACGATTGATATTCACATGCTGATATTTTCTCCATGAGGCTTGTTCTTCGTCTGTCATATTGTCGAGCCATTTCTGAAACTGGTCTGGCCAGCCCACGTCGTTTTCGACTTCTTCGGACCATGCGGCTAATCGAACAGACTGTTGGTATGTGTACGCGATTGCCAGATCGGCGGTTTGATAATCCCCGGTGAGAACTAGCTCGCTAAGCACTCTCTGCATCGCATCGACTTTTTCGGCGAGTATCTTTTCGCGATCTTCCGGTGCAACCGCCTTGACGAGTTCCAAGTCCTCGCCGATTCTCAGCGCCTCCGCGTAGAGCGCTTTCATCTCCTCGTAGCAATAGCGCTTGGCCCGCGTTCTGCGGTCGAGCCCCCCAGTGCTGAACGTCAGGAGGCCCGCGAGTAGCACGAATGCGCCACCGAGAAGCGTGGCTTGACCGGGGGTGATGTTGTGCCAGATGTCCATCCACTCGTTCATCGCTGCGTCCACGGTGTCTTCGGTGTGGACGCATGATCAGAAGCGAGCCGCGCGCCTGCGCAACGCCGGGTGGGAGGAATCACGACCCAGCGCTGCTGGATCCGATGAGAGGCAAACACTTTCGCGGCTCAGATTTCCACAACCGCGATACCGGTCAGCCCGTAGCCCAGGTGCACCAATTCGGTGTCAACGCCTGTGTCTACGTCGATGTGGCGGATAGTGCCACCGAGATCGCTGACGTAGAACTCGGTCTCGGAGACCGCGGCTACACCGATCGCCTCCCGATATCTGGTTGACAGGATCTGGGGTGTACCGACCGTCGGCTGCACAATCGCACGGTTGAGTGTGTTGCCCTCGGGTTCGTCGCCCCGATCGGTCCACACCAGCGTCGCGCCGCCGCCGAGGAGGTGCAGATCGATGGGTTCGGGCAGGTCCTTGAACAGCAGTTCGACATCGTCGCGGTGCTGCGCGCTCGTGCCAAGCGGCAGGTCGAGCGGGGCGCGGAAGATCCTGCCGTCACCGGCGTTCGGTGCACCCTTCTGCGTCCAATACAGCAGGCGCCGATCCAAATCGACAGCGATGCCGACACAGTGGTTGCGGTCGATGTGCGCCGCTTCCGGGCCAACCGCGCTGATCACCAGTGGGCGCAGTTCGCTGCCGTCGAGATTGCAACGCAGAACCTGCATGCCTTCCCGGTCGCACCAGTAGAGCACGCCCGCGTCGAAGTCGGCAGTCAGTTGTTTGCCGGCCGTGAACGCCCCGCGCGGCGCAATCGTGACGCGGTTAGCGCCGTCGAGGTCAGCACGTTCCAGCGACCCGTTGCGGGTAAAGGCCGCGTCTCCGGTGTGCTCGCTACCCGGATCAGGGGCGCCCATGTTGGTCCAGTAGACATGCCCCCGTCGCTGGTCGACGACAATGCCGTCGGGCAGCTCGTCGAGTCCAGCGACGAGGGTGCGCACACGGGTCCCGTCAAGAGACACCGCCTGCAGCTCATGTTTGCCGGCGTTGAGCACTAGCAGCTCGGTCATTGGCGTCAACTTCCGCTATCGTCGGGGGCGCTGACTACGCTGGAGAAGGCGGGCACCGCATCGCAGATCGCCTGGGTATTCCGTCCCGCCTGCATGACCGCGGCGTCCGGCCGCACGACGGCGGCGGTCGCCTTGCCTTTGCGCAGCCACCTTTCGAGTTCGCTGCCGGAGGTGGCGTGGACGACGACGGCGCCGCGGTTGCTGAGCTCCTTCTGTTGCTCGTTGGTGAGCGGCGACGAGGTGATCACCGCGAACCGGTTACCGACCAACTCGTCGAATCGCGCGCCGTCACCCAGAACCGGGTTGGGGCACAGTGTGCCGGCCAACCCGCCGCGGGTGCGTGACTTGATCACCAGTGCCGATTTGCGCAAACCGGGGGCAACGCCCTCGGCCGCACTGGCCCGGGTGCCAGGCAGGCGCATGTTCTGCATCCGCGGGAACACGAAGTGGCGGATCAGATCGCCGACTCGGCCACCGCCGGTCATCGCCGCCCCCACCGACACGGCCATCAAGATCATGGCCGCCGCGTGGAGTTTGCGTTCTTGCTCGTAGGTGTCCAGCACGCTTTCGGGCAAGCTCTTGTCGAGCACGCCGACCAGTTTCCAGGTCAGGTTCAGCGCGTCACGGAGACCCGCAGCCATGCCTTGACCGACGAACGGCGGGGTGAGGTGGGCGGCGTCGCCGAGGATGAACACGTTGCGGTCACGCCAGCGGCTGGCCACCTGCGCGCGGAACGTGTAGGAGGTCACGCGCACGAGCTCCAACGCGTCGACGGGGATGTCGCCCAGCCAGGGCCTGACCAGCGGTTCGATGTCGGCGAGGGTTTTGTAGTTCGCCGCGGTTTCGCCGTCGACCAGCTGGAACTCCCAGCGGTAGCGGGTTTCTGAGACACGCATGTAGGTGCCGGCACGCTCGGGGTTGCACAGCTGGTCGCAGCCCTCCCACCGGTTGAGATCGGCGTCGGTGTTGACGTCGATGACCAGCCAGTCCTGGGTGAACGGCAGACCGTACATGTGCGCTCCGATGGCCGCGCGGGTGAGGCTGTTGGCGCCGTCGCAGCCCAGCACATAGCTGGTCTGCACGCTTTGCTCGCCGCCACGCAGCCGATCCAGGAAGCTCACCCGCACCCTGTCGGGTTGGCTCTGGGTGACCGAGGTGACCTCCACGTCGCCGCGGATGGTGACGTGGGGGTAGCGCTTGATGTTGGCACGCAGCATCGCTTCCAGCTCGGGCTGGTCGAACATGTTCATCTGCGGGAACCCGTGGGCGGCGCTGAGTTCGGTGCTGCGCGCAATTTCGCTGAGCACCTTCATCTTTGGGTCGATCAGCCGAAGACCCAGCGCAGGCCGACTGTTGGCGGCGAACTCCTCGCCGATGCCCAGCCGGGCCAGGATGCGGTACACCTCGTCGTCGGCGTGCACCGCCCGCGGCAGCGGGTAGACGGTCTCATGGCGGTCCAGCACCAGGGTTTCAACGCCGTACTGCCCCAGCAACGTCGCCGCGGCGATGCCGGCCGGGCCGGCACCGACAATGACCACCGGGAAGAACTCCGGCGTGCCGTTCTTTTGTGCGCTCATTTGTACACCACCACGTTGCGCTGGACGCCGAGGTCGATGGCGCCGTCATCGGTGGCGATGGTGGCCTCGACCACGTCGCCGTCTTGCAGATATGCGGGATTTTTCTCGAACTGCGCGGTCAGGAATGCGCCCAGGTCGATGTCACCCTTCGGTGTGACGCCGTGCAGGGTCAGTGCGGTGCCCACTGGAGTTCCGGTCAGCAGGATGTCTCCGGCGTCGAGCTTCTGGAACTTCGACAGCGCCTGCAGCGCCTGCACCGGCGGGAAGAGGATGTCGCCATCGACCAGCATGTCCTGGCGCACTTCGCCGTTGACCCACAACCGAATCCGCAACTCACCGAAACGCCTGAGTTCCTCGGCGGTGACCAACACCAGGGCGGGCCCGACGGGCGTGAACGTGGGATAGGACTTCGACTCGAAGAACTGCTGCTTGGGCAGCTGCACATCGCGCGCCGAGATGTCGTTGGTGACCACCAAGCCGGCCACGAAGTCGGCCAGGTTGGCGTCGGTGACCTCGGTGCCCACGGGAAGCTCGCGGCCGAACACCAGACCGATCTCGTTCTCGTAGTCCAGCAGCTTCACGTGCGACGGCTTGACGATGTCACCGTACGGGCCGGTGACCGAGCCTGACGCCTTGCGGAAGAAGGTCAGGGGCGTCTTGGCAGGGTCGCGGCCGACGTCCTTGACGTGCGAGGCGTAGTTGGTGGCCTGAGCGACCACGCGGCACGGTGTCGTGATGGGAGACAGCAGCGCAAGGCTCTCTACCGGCACGGTGTCGGTGCTGTCCGCAGCGGCATTGATGGCCGCACGGTCAGCCAGCAACTCGGCGGTTGTGGCTGCGTCGGTGGCGATGCGGGCGGCCCCCGACGCGGTGTGCACCCACCATGCTTCGGCGGTGCGCAGAATTGAGATGGTCATAACGGGTTCTTCTTTCTTTTTGTTGGGTGATTGAGCGGATTAGGAATTGGCGACGTTGAATAAGCCGCGCAGTGCTGAAAGGTCGAATTCGTTGTCGTGGCGTAGCGCGTCGACCATCAAGGCCAGTTCGCTCGCGGTTTCTCGAGGCGATCCGACACCCAGGAAGTCCTTGCTCGGCGCTGGTCCCCATTGATACAGGCCGGAGGCCCGCATCTCGGCCCAGCCGGGCTCCAGGGTGTTGTCGAACATGTCGCCGTCGGCATAGTGCTCGACCAGGAAACCGTCGGGGTCACGCCAGTAGTCGAAGATCTGGCTGCCTTCGATGTGGCGGCCGATGCCCCACGAGCGGAAATACCCTTGCTCGCGCAGATATTCGCCGCCGGCGGCCAACGCGTCGAGGTCTGCGACCTCGTAGGCGGAGTGCATATAGCGCTTGACCGGACCCAGCGCCATGGCCAGGGTGTGGTGATCGGCGGGGACGGAGCCGCGGTCGCAGCGGACGAAGCTCAGGATCGGCCCGCGCTGGCGCTGACCGGGGTAGTAGGAGAAGTCGCTGACGATCATGCCGAACGTGTCGAGGTACCAGTTGAGGGCTTCGATGTACTTCGGGGTCTGCACCACGATGTGTCCGAGCCGCTGCACGTTGGTGGGTACCCGAGGCGGGCGCTGCGTCGTGTTGGTCCGGACCTTCTCGTGGCCAAAGTTGAACACGTGCGGCGTCTGCGCGGTGGGCAGTGCCTCGAGCTGATGGGTGCCCGACACCACGCGCACCGGCAGCCCACTCGGGTCGACCAGATCAACGGTCACCCCGCCCAGGGTCTCCGGCAGCGGGCGCACGGTAGTCCCGGTCGCGTCGGCCAGCCGCAGCAGATCGGAGTGCTCGGCAGCCACGAAGGCCGGCCCGAGGAACTTCTCGCGTTGGCCGCGGCGGATCAGCACACACGGCGCGCCGGCGTCGCTGCCCCGCAGGTGCAGCTCGTCCTTGGTGCGCAGCGCCGTGGCGAAACCAAAGGAGTGGGCAAACGCCTCGGCCTTGACAAGGTCCGGCTTCTCGAACTCCAGCCAGAGAACGTCTTGGACCTTGATTACCGGATTGGCTGAGCGGCCTCGCTGCTCACCCGGGAGCGCGCCCTGCTCGCTGTGCAATCCGTTGTGCGCGCCGATGACATCTTCACTCATCGCTGACCTCCTAAGACAATACCGATGGACGGCATGATGCTCCTTTGCTGAAACAGCCTTCCTAGAAAGGCATTTCGACTCCGCGGTACTGATGTATCGCTTTCCGCACCAAGCATGACCGCTATTGGTAGTCATGTCGTGACGGCTGCTACCAGTTGATGTACCCGGCTAGCCGGTATTCCGGATCGTCTCTGACGATTCGTCAGTAATGTGCTGCATTTCAACGCGTTGCACACGCCAGCAGTCAGCGGCTGATACTGTCTCCACTGACGCTGACCAACACCTCCATGCCACCGGCAGTCCTCTCTACAGACCAACACCTGTTCGTCCGGATTGCCGACAGACACCGAACCGTCTGTGGCCCAGACGATTTGCGGTTCCGAATCATTCTCGGCTGCAGCACCATAGGGTGGCCGGTGGAATATGCGCCAGCCAGTCCGTGCGGCTTTGTGTTGGTTAGGGGTGCCGTCGAAGGCTGGCTGACGTCGACCGACGGCATCGCGATGGTGAAAAATATTGCAAGGCAATGCAACCTGACGATTCATCATCGGCCGGTCATCCTCCGATTACCCGGCTGGCCGGTATATCAATTTGGAGATGGCCGTAAGGACAAGGCGGCACCGAATGCGCATGCTGATACTACTCAGAACCGCGTCAGACTAAGGAGCTGCGCGTAATCGTTTGTCGATCACGACGTTTCATCACGTTGAAGCGAAACCAGAACGGCGGGAAGCCGCCGAGAACAGATGGAGGAATCACCATGGCATATCAGACAGTCAACCCCTACGACAACAAGGTCGTGGCAACATTTGACGACCTCACCGACGAGCAGGTGCAGGACGTTCTTGCGCAGGCGCAGAAGACTTTTGAGTCCTGGAGCCAGACTTCGTTCGCAGAACGGACCGTCGTGATGAAGCGCGCCGCGGCGATCTTGCGTGAACGGTCCGATGAGTTCGCCCGGCTGCTCACCCTTGAGATGGGCAAGCTCTACAACGAAAGCCTGGGCGAGGTGGAGCTCAGCGCTCAAATCTTGGACTACTACGCCGTTGAGGCCGAGATCTTCCTCGCCCCCCAGCCCCTCGACACAGCCAGCCCCGATGACAACGCCATGCTGGTCAGCGCACCGCTGGGCGTCATCCTGGGGGTTCAGCCGTGGAACTTCCCGTATTACCAGCTGGCGCGCGTAGCGGGACCCAACCTGATGGCCGGCAACGTCGTCATCGTCAAACACGCCTCCAACGTGCCGCAGGCCGCGGCCGCCTTCGAGAATCTCTTGCTGGAGGCGGGGGCACCAGCGGGTGCGTACACCAACGTGTACGCCACCAAGGATCAGATCAACACGCTGATCGACGACCCGCGCGTGCGCGGTGTGGCGTTGACCGGCAGCGAGGGCGCCGGCGCGGTCGTGGCCGCGCGGGCAGGAAAGAACCTCAAGAAGTCCACCCTGGAACTGGGCGGCTCGGATCCCTTCATCGCCTTGGCTGACTGTGATCTGGACAAGACCGTCGAGTGGGCGTTGCACGGCCGCGTTTTCAACGGCGGGCAGTGCTGCGTGGCCTCGAAGCGGATCATCGTCGTCGACGAGATCGCCGATGAGTTCCTGGCGAAGTTCCAGGTGGCGATGTCGCAGCTGAAGAGCGGCGATCCGTTCGATCCGACGACAACACTGGCCCCAATGTCCAGCCAGCATGCTGCCGACGAACTGTATGCGCAGATCAACGCTGCCGTCGAGGCGGGCGCGAAGGCGATCGTTTGCGGCGAGCCGGTGCCCACCACCGGTGCGTTCGTTCAGCCGACGATCCTGACCGACATCGCCCCCGAGAACCCGGCCTACTACCAGGAGTTCTTCGGGCCGGTGGCGCTGTTCTTCCGGGTGAAGGACGAGGACGAAGCGGTGCGGCTGGCCAACGACTCCCGCTTCGGGTTGGGCGGATCGGTCTTCACCAGCGATGTCGCGCGCGGAATCGAAATCGCCAAGCGCATCGACACCGGCATGGTGAACATCAACCATCCCGCCCGGCTCAAGGCCGACCTGCCGTTCGGCGGGGTCAAGATCTCGGGCTATGGGCACGAACTCGCCCACCTCGGCATTGAGGAGTTCATCAACAAGAAGCTCATCAACGTCGTCCCGATCGACGCCCCGGCCTGATCACTACCTGACCGAAAGAAGGAACAGCAAACATGTCTAACTTCACCGTGGGGAAATACCTCGCTGCCCGGTTGGAGCAAATCGGCCTCAAGCACTACTTCATGGTGCCCGGCGACTACAACCTGGTCTTGCTCGATGAGCTGCTGGAGAACGAGAACATCGAGCAGATCGGCTGCTGCAACGAGCTCAACGCGGCCTACGCCGCCGAGGGCTACGCACGGGTCAACGGCGCCGGCGCCGTGCTCACCACCTTCAACGTCGGTGCGTTCTCCGCGCTGAACGGGGTGGCCGGCGCCTACGCCGAACGCCTGCCGGTGATCGTGGTCTCCTCGGGGCCCAATACGAATGACGTGGGCTCCAATCACGTCCTGCACCACACCATGGACAACGGCGACCTGTCGGATCAGTACGAGATCTTCCGGAAGGTGACCTGCAAGGCGGTGCGGATCGTGCACCCCGACACAGCACCTGCCCTTATCGACGAGGCGATCAGCGCTGCGCTACGCGAGCGCAAGCCCGCCTACATCGAGATCCCGTGCAACCTGTCGGCCGCGCCGTGCTCGGAGCCGGCGCCGTTCGACACGCTGCCGGCGTGGGAGCCCAGCAACGCCCGGATGCTGACCGACGCCGTCGGGCGCGCCAGCGACCTTGTGCAGCAGGCGAAGAAGCCAATACTGCTGGCCGGGGTGCACCTGCGCGCGCACGGTGCGATTGACGCCTTCCGGGAACTGGCCGAGGCGCTGGGCTGCGCGGTGGCGGTGATGCCCAACGCCAAGGGTTTCTTCCCCGAAGACCATCCGCAATACGTCGGCATCTACTGGGGCGAGGTGAGCAGCCCGCAGGCTCAGGCCATCGTCGACTGGGCCGACCTCATCGTGGCGGCGGGGGCAGTATTCAACGACTACACCACGGTGGGTTGGAGCGCCCAGCCGACCCGCGGGCGGCTCATCGGTGCCGAGCCCCGGAAGGTGCAATTGCCCAACGCCGAATACCACGGCGTGGCGCTGGCCGAGTTCCTATCCGATCTGGCCAAGAAGGTCCCAACCAATACCGCGACACTGACCCAATACCACCGGCTGCGCCGGACCGCGGCCGCCCCGGTGGCGACCGCGGACGTCGACCCCACGGCGCCGCTGAGCCGAGTCGAGATGTGGCGACAGATCGAGCACGACCTCGACTCGAAGTCCACGCTGTTGGTGGAAACGGGTGACTCATGGCTCAACGGCATGTACACGAAGTTGCCTGGGGGCGCCCGGTTCGAGATCGAGATGCAGTACGGCTCGATCGGCTGGTCGGTGCCGGCGAGCTTCGGGTACGCGAAAGGCCTTGAGCCCGACCGGCGCCTGGTCTCGGTGATCGGTGACGGATCGTTCCAGCTCACTGCTCAAGAAGTGTCGAACATGATCCGCCATGGCCAGGAGCTCACGATCTTCCTGGTCAACAACCGCGGCTACGTGATCGAGTCGGCGATCCACGACGGTCCCTACAACTACTACAAGAACTGGGACTACGCCGGACTCATCGACGTGTTCAACGCGGGTGAAGGCGGCGGGCTCGGCTTGGTCGCCAGCACCGCGGGCGAGTTGGCCGAGGCGATCAATAAGGCACACGCCCACAGGGGCGGCCCGGTCTTGATCGAATGCCAGATCCCCAACGACGACGCCAGCCCGGAGCTCATCTCTTGGGGATCCAAGGTGGCTCACGTCAACGGCCGACCCGACCCGCGATTCTAAGGAGGAACTCGACAGGCCATTTCTCATTCACGACGATCCTCCCGCCAGCTGGGTGGCGGGAGGATCGTCGCCGCTTGGGCGTGGCTACCGGGAAAACCAGTACGTCCCAGTACACCTGTGCGCGCCCAGGTGTCTGGTCGGTAGCGCGGGCAGACCCGCGCTCATGGACAAGCGCAAGTCTCTACTTGCGCGCCAACTTCTGCGCGACAGCATTCTTCGGCTATCAGGAGGCGCTCGGCTATGCCGCGATCCGGTCTTCACCGACGGTGCGCTGTGTGCATAATTCGGCTGCTATGCAGCCGATTACCTGCCGGCTCACCAGCATACCGAGATGGCCGACACCGTCGAAGGTGATGGTTTCCACCTGAGCGTGCGAGGCACAGCCCGCATCCCGGGCACAATGATGTCGAGTGCTGCCGCCAATGACAGCCACCGCACCCCGTCGGGCACCGGGGTGGACGCGAGGCGGCGCAACAACGGCGACCCGGCACGCAGTTCCCGCACGATTTCGGCAAACGGCAGCACACCCGCCCAGGGTGACCCACCAAAGGGCGAGCCGAGGGTGATCACGGTGTCGACTCGCCCCGTCAGGCGACTGTCGGCGATGGCGAGGGCGATGACAACACCGCCCAGACTGTGTCCAACGAGATGCACCTTGTCGGTACCAGTGGCCACCAAGATCCTCTCCACCTCGGCAACCACCCGCTCAGCCAGCTGCTTCACCGACATTCCGAGCGGCGGATAGCTCATCGCTTCGACGGTCATCCCTCGGGCACTCAGCGCGTGGGCGACCAAAGCCAAGCTCGACGTGGTGCCCGCGAACCCGTGGACCAGCAGCACGGGCCTAGTCGTGGGCGCGGTGAGGGTTCGCACGGTCGGCGAAGAACCGCCTGCAGCGTCGTAGCCGCCGCCGCGCAGCCGAAGGGGAACCATCGCCACCGTCGACATCATCATGGCGGCCTCGTTCGCCTGCACCGCCACGGCCGCGACAGCCTGCGCGAGCTCGCCGACAACCTCAGCGTGCTGGCCAGGCAGCAGACCGCGTTGCGACGCGTCGCCACATTGGTCGCGCGCGGAGTCAGTCAGTCGGAGGTGTTCTCGGCGGTGGCGGAGGAGATGGCCGGTTGCCTGAACGTGGGTAACGCCGAGGTGCTTCGTTTCGCGGACGACGGCACAGCGATCGTCGTCGTGGCGTCCTATGCGGCACCCGGGGTGCCGCACCTTTTGCTGGGCGAACACCTATCCACCGAAGGCGACAACGTCGCCGCCGAGGTCTTGCGCACACGACAGTCGGCGCGGATGGACAACTGGGAGGGCGCCGCCGGACCGATTGCCCAACGCATTCGCGAGTTGGGCGTCCGGTCGCGCATCGGGGCCCCGATTGTGGTGGATGAGCGGCTATGGGGAATAGCCGTCGTCGCGACCACGGAGGTTGAACCTCTGCCGGCCGAAACCGAGGGTCGCATCGTCGAGTTTGCCGAGCTCGTCGCAACCGCAATTGCCGCCGCCACGACGCGCGCTGAGCTGATCGCCTCGCGGGCGAGGATTGTGGCCGCCGCTGATGACGCTCGACGGCGCCTGGAGCGCGACATTCACGATGGAGCCCAGCAACGGCTTGTCTCGCTGCAGCTCCTGCTTCGCCTGGCTGAAGAGTCGGTGCCACCCGAGCGGGATGACTTGAAATCGATGCTGTCCGAAGCGATGTCGGACGCGACCGAAGTGATCAAAGAGCTGCAGGAGATCTCTCGCGGAATCCATCCAGCGATCCTGTCGGCAGGTGGGCTTCCGGCGGCGTTCGATGCACTCGCCCGCCGCTCATCGGTGCCCGTCGAGCTCGACGTCGTGATCGAGCAACGGTTGCCCGATTCCATCGAGATCGCTGCATACTTCGTGGTCGCTGAGGCGCTAACCAATGCCGCCAAGCACGCTGCGGCCTCCGAGGTGCGAATTCGGGCGCGCACCACCGGCGACAGGCTTAACGTGTCCATCTCCGACGACGGGATCGGCGGTGCCGACTCGGGTAAGGGTTCCGGGCTCATCGGACTCAACGACCGTATCGAGGTACTCGGCGGGCGGATGCAGGTCGACAGTCCTCCCGGCGGCGGGACGGTACTTGACCTCACGATTCCATATGTAATACGAGAAAGACGATTTCGGGTCTTTGATGAGCCTTAGGCGGAGCGGCCAGGCGACTTCTCCCCGGCGCGTGTTGTCAAGCCGTTGATGTACCTGTCGGCGATTGCTTGGTGCACTGAGGCCACCACGATCGCGCCGTCACCCACGGCTGAGGCGACCCGTTTGAGGGATCCGCATCGCACATCGCCGACGGCGAAGATGCCTGGGCAGCTGGTGACCAGCGGATGGGCCAAGGAGTGCGCCCAACCAGGTTCATCGGGAGCGACCGAATCACCCGTGAGCACGAACCCCTTTTCGTCCAGAGCGACAGCGCCTTTGAGCCATTCGGTGTTCGGCTCGGCGCCGAGCATTAGGAAGACGTTGGGAATGCTGCGCGTTTGCGACTCACCGGTGAGCCGGTTACGCCACGCGACAGCATCGACATGGCGGTCGCCGATCAGCGCAGTGATCTCGGTGTGCGGGTGCACTGTGATGCGTTCGGCCGCGGCGTTGATGCGGCTCACGAGGTAATCAGACATGGTGGACGCCAAGCCTTCGCCACGGACCACGATGTGCACATGGGCAGCGTGACGCGATAGGAAAACCGCCGCCTGTCCGGCGGAATTACCACCGCCGACCACGATCGCTTCCTCACCCTCGCAGAGCGCAGCCTCGATGGCCGTGGCCGCGTGGTGCACACCTGCGCCTTGGAACCGAGCGATGTCGGCCAGGGCAAGGCTGCGGTAGCGCGCACCGGTGGCCAGCACGACCGTGTGCCCGCGAATGACGGTTCCGTCGTCGAGTTCGAGTACGTGCGGCCGCGAATCGGTACGCAGCCGCACTACCTCACGAGGCACGACGATATGTGCACCGAACTTCTGGGCCTGCACTTGGGCGTAATGCGCTAAGTCTGCGCCAGATATTCCCAAAGGAAACCCTAGGTAGTTCTCGATGCGCGAACTCGTCGAGGCCTGACCTCCTGGGGAATGGGCTTCCACAACGACCGTGTCGAGGCCTTCCGACGCCGAATACACCGCCGCGGCAAGGCCCGCCGGCCCGCCTCCGACCACGACCACGTCGGCCACATGCCCTGGGTCAAGTGACTCCGCAATACCGAGAGTGTCACCGAGTTCACGCGCCGTCGGGGACACCACCGCCCGGCCGCCACCACAGAGCACCACGGGCGTGTCATCGATCGTCAAGCCCAGCTCCGCCAGCTGTGATGCCGCTTCGGGGTCGACTTCGGGATGTGCGAGTAGGTATGGGTGGCGATTGCGGGTCAAGAACTGCTGCAGTTGCAGTGACTCCGCCTGGCGCCGGGGCGCGATTATCTGTACCGCCGTATGTCCGTGGAGAATCAACCCGTCGCGGCGCAGAATGAACGCACCCATCACCACGTTGGCGATGTCGGGTTCAGCGGCCAGCAGCCGTCGGAACTGGGGCGGACTTAGACGTGCGACGTGACCGTCGGAGCCCATACGGGCGCTGACGATTACGGCTCGGTCGTTGAAGATCGTCAATTCTCCTGTGAATTGGTGCCTCTGGTGGGTGTACATAACGCGCTCATCGGTGCCGCGCGATTCATAGACTTCCACGAACCCGTCGAGGACCAGAAAGAAATCGACGCGCCGATCGCCACACTCGAAAAGTACAGTGCCGCGCGCAATCCGCTGCACCGCACCAAAGGCAACGACTCGCTCAGCCTGATCTGGTGTCAGGCGCGGGAAAGTCTCTGTGCGCCGAGCATAGGGGTCAGACGGATCCACCACATCGTTCGGGCCGAAAGTTCGCGGCGACCAATGCTTCTCAATCGTCATCGTTGACGCCGTCTCGATGAATGCTCCTGACCGTCGCCCTCTACACGAATTTCAGATGTGCAGGGCTGATCAACGTGTTCACAGTCCGCGCACTCACCTTCATCGGTTGGCATTACGTTCCATCCCTGAGATCGCCTATTTTGCAAGTGGTTACGGCGCAACCCTCCGGTCAATGCGAGTCTGGTCCCGACGATATCCCAACCCAATAGCTCAGGTCGCTGGTGCCAGCACCAATTGTGATAGGTGGCTAGCAGATACTCGGGCCGAGACAACCTTCACCGACCCCGCTTCGGCCGTCGATATTGCTCGGATGAGCATGAGGCCCGTCAGGCCGGGATCAGCTTCAGTGGTAGTCGCTCGTAACAGCGGATGATGTTGTTGATCGTCCATGTCGGCTCGCCGGCGAGTTCGATTCGGCTCACCTGCTGCATCAGCGCGGCGAGCATCGCCTGCATCTCGAGTCGGGCGAGCCCCTGCCCGGCGCAGGCATGCGCGCCGTGCCCGAAGCCGAGATGGCGCGTGGCGTTACGCCGGATGTCGAACGCATCGGGGTCTGTCCACTCCTGCTCATCGCGGTTCGCCGACGCGTACAGCACTAGCACCCGCGATCCGGCCGCAATACCGATACCGGCGATTTCAGTCGGCTGCAGCAACTTTCTGCTGAACGCCCGCAACGGCGACTCGTACCGCAGCACCTCGTTGATCGCATTGGGCAGCAGGGACGGTTCCGCGCGCAGCGTATCCCACTGGTCTGGATGCGAAGCGAAGAGTGCCAGTGCACTGGCGATTCCGCTGATCGTGGTGTCCAGCGACGGAACGAGGTAGTCAACCATCAGCGCCGAGCACTCGCTGTGGCGAAGCTTTCCGGCGTCGGCGGCGGCGAGGATGTCGTGACCCATGCTGCCGCGGATCACCGACCGGTGGCGCGACCACGTCCTTGGAGAAGCGCAGCATCTGTATGCTCGCCGACACCGACTTGAGGGCATAGCGATTCAGCGGGCCGAGCACATCGAACGTGGCTCCGCCCCAACGCAGCAGGTGCTGTCGGCCGTCCTCCGGCCAGCCGACCAGATCGGGCACAACGGAAAGCGGCAGCGCCGTCGCCAGATCGGTGACGCCGTCCACCTGTCGACGTCGCACGGCCTCCGCGACCAGCTGCTCGGCTTGGTGGGTTACGGCGTCGCTCATCGTCCGCAAGGCCCGTGGCAGGAGCCGGTGTGCGACGAGCTTGCGCCGCTGATCGTGTTCGTCGCCGTCACTGTTGAGCGTTGTGCCGCGAGACAGCCGGTTGAAGATCCGGTTCAGCCCGACCCCTTCCCCGGAGATGAACGTCGCGTCGTCGCGTAGCACCGCCTTGCACTCCGCGTAGCGCGGCAGGGCGTAGACCCGCTGTTTGGTCAGCCACACCACCGGACCTAGTCGCCGCAGTCGCTCATAGTGCGGGTGGGGGTCGACAATCGCCTGTGTCGCATACAGGTCCGGTTCGTAGGCCGGGACGTCGGCGGGCCTACGCACCAGTGCGGATATCGGTGGATGGCGCGAAAACCGGGACGACGTCGCAGACTTCGGCCAGGTTGCGGTTGGCACACAGCACTGTTCGATCGGGTCGCACTACGGCGGCCGTTGCGCGGCCTGCCCGCAGCCAGAGGTCCAGCTCCGTCCCCGGATGCGCCGTAACGACTACGGTGCCGCGGCTGGCCATGTCGGCCTGCTGGGACGCGTTGAGTGGTACGGACGTGACGACCGCGAACCTGGCGCCGACGACCTCGTCGAGTCGTTTACCTCCCACCAGAACAGGATTCGGACACAATCGGCCCGCCAATTGCCGTCGTCCTGAGGATCTCACGACCATCTGACTGCTGTGCAACGCGGGTGTCGCGCTATCGACGATCTTCTTCCGCACCCCCGGAATGAGATGCAAACGTGGAACCACCACTCGGCGGAGGAAGTTGCCCACCTCGCCACCCGCGGTCATCGCCGCGCCCACCGCGAGCGCGAATCGGATCATGTACCGCGCGTGCGGTATGCGCTCCTGCTCGTACGTGTCAAGGACAGTCTCCGGCAACCATCCGTTGATCACGCCCGCGATCTTCCAGGTGAGGTTCGTCGCGTCGCGCAGGCCCGCGCCCATGCCCTGGCCGATGAACGGCGGTGTCAGATGTGCGGCGTCGCCAAGGATGAAGATGTTGTCACCACGCCAGCGGTTCGCGACCTGCGCGCGGAATGTGTACTCGGCGACGCGCACGAGCTCCAACTGTTCTGGCGCAACGCCGTCCACCCAAGGTCGGATCAGCGGGTAGAGCGTCGCCATCGTGCTGTAGTCGTCGGCCACTTCGTCCGGCAGAAGTCGGAACTCCCATCGGTAGCGGGTCTCGCCGATCCGCATATAGGTCGCCGCGCGATGCGGGTCGCAGACCTGGTGGACGCTCTCCCCCTGGTTCAGCTCCTCGGCCGTGGCCACATCGACGACCAGCCAACGCTGCTGAAACTTCAAGTCCTCCAAGCACGCGCCGATCGCCGCGCGGACGAGGCTGTTCGCCCCGTCGCAGCCGAGCACATATGTCGTCTCCACACGGTGCTCTTCTCCGCTGACCCGATCGGTGAACGCGACCTGCGCTCGGTCAGGGGCGATCTGAACAACTTCGGTCACCTCGGCATTGCCCCGGACGACGGCCTGCGGGTAATGCTTGAGATTCGTCCGCAGCAATCCCTCCAACTCTGGCTGGTCGAACATGTTCGCCTGCGCAAAACCGTTCGCGCTTTCGGCGCAGTCCCGACGAAACTGCGCCATCACGCGCATGTTCCGGTCCCGGAACTGCAAGCCCCGCGCGGGCCGGGAGATCGTCGCGAACTCATCGGCAATGCCAAGTCCGCCCAGTAGCCGATAGATTTCGTCGTCCAGATGTACGGCACGAGGCTGGGGGTAGACGTCCTCCCACCGGTCGAGGACGAGGCAGTCGATCCCGTACTGGGCAAGCTTTGTCGCCGCGGTGATACCGGTCGGTCCGGCGCCGACGATCACCACCGGGACGAAGGCGGGGTCGTGGTTCATGCGTACCTCACCCGATTGCGCTGTGTGCCGAGGTCGATCTTGCCGTCGTCGGTGGCGATGCTCGCCTCGACGACATCGCCGTCGTGCAGGTAATTGGTGTTCTTGGCCTGTCCCGCGAAGAACATCTTCCACTTGAGGTCGTCTGGCAGCAGACCTACGAGCTTCTGCACCAGCTTCGGCGGCGCAGACAGGGCCGTCCCGACGGGGGTGCCGGTCAGGACCAGGTCGCCGGCGGACAACTGCTGGAAGCGAGCCAATCCGTTGAGTGCCTCGACGGGGCGATAGATCATGTCGCTCTCGACCGTGCTGTCCTGGCGCAGTTCGCCGTTGACGCGCAATTGCACGCGTAGCTCACCGAAGCGATTCAGCTCGTCGGCGTCCAGCAGCACCAGCGCAGGCCCCACGGGTGTGAACGTCGGGTACGACTTGGATTCGTAGAACTGCGTTTTCGTCAGCTGCACGTCGCGCGCCGATACATCGTTCGTTACCACCAGACCGCAGACGTAATCAGCCAGGTTGTCGGCGGTGATCGTGGTGCCCACCGGAACGTCGCGGCCGATTACCAGACCGATCTCCACCTCGTAATCGAGCAGGCGCACATGCTTCGGCTTGACGATGTCGTCGACAGGCCCGGCGATCGATCCCGACGCCTTGCGAAAGAACGTGAGCGGCACCTTTTTCGGGTCACCTCCAGTGTCCTTCGACGTGGGATGCGAAGTTCGTCATCTGCGCGACGACGCGGCACGGCGTGGTCAACGGCGCGAGGAGATCCAAGCTCTTCACCGCGACAGTCTCGGTGCTCGCGGCCGCTCGCTCGATCGCCGCGCGGTCGGCCAGCAGCTGCGCCGTCGTCGTCGCCGCAGTGTCGATTCTGGCCACGGCGTCAGCCGTGCCTGCCCACCAGGCGTCGGAGGTGCGATAAATGGAAACGCTCATGACCTTGCTACTTTCATTAGTCCGCGCAGGCGGGTGATATCGAATTCGTTGTCGTCACGGATCGCAGTCAGCATCGACCGCAGTTCGCGCACCGCTTCCTTGCCGGGAGCCATCCCGAGAAAATCTTTGGTGGCGGGCGGGCCCCACTGGGCAAGTCCTGACGCGGTCAACGGCGCCCAGCCGGGCTCGAGCGTGTTGTCGAACATGTCGCCGTCGCTGAAGTGCTCGACCAAGAACCCGTCGGGGTCGCGCCAGTAGTCGAAGATCTGGCTGCCCTGGATGTGCCTGCCGATCCCCCACGACCGCTTGTATCCCAACTCACGCAGGTATTCGCCGCCGGCTGCTATCGCGTCCAGGTCACACACCTGATAGGCGGAATGCACATAGCGATTCGACGGGCCCAGGACCATCGCGAGCGTGTGATGGTCGGCGGGGGTGGTCCCGCGGTCGCAGCGGAGGAAGCTCATCGCCGGGCCGCGGTCGCGTTGCCCCGGGTAGTACTGGAAGTCGCTGACAATCAGGCCGAAGTGGTCGAGGTACCAGTCGAGCGACTTCATGTAGGTCGTGCTCTGCAGCACGACGTGACCCAACCTCTGGACCCGCGCGGGTTCACGTGGCGGGCGCTGGGTGGCGTTGGTGCGGCGCAACTCGTGCCCGAAGTTGAGGATGTGCGGCTGTTGCGCGGGCAGCTCGGCCAACTCGTGCATCCCGGCGACGACGCGGACCGGAATCCCGCTGGGGTCGGTCAGTTCCACCGCGACGCCGCCGGTGGCCTCTGGCAGAGGGCGGGTCGTGCTCCCGGTCGCGCTGGCGAGCCGCTCGACGTCGGCCGTGTCCTGCGCGGCGAACGCTGGGCCGACGAACCGCGTATGCGTTCCGCGGCGGACGATTACGCACGTCGAGCCGGCGTCCGTGCCGCGCAGGTGAAGCTCGTCGGCGGTGTGCAGCACTGTCGTGAAGCCGAACGCCCGCGCGAAGGCTTCCGCGCGGACCAGGTCTGGCTTCTCGAATTCCAGCCACGCCAGATCGCGGACTTTGATCAGGGGGTTGCGGGAGCGCCCGGGGTGCTCTTCGCGCAGCGCGCCCTGCTCACTATGCAGGTCTTTGTGGGCGTCGACATGTGTTTCCACGAGGTCTCCTCGATTGACTGACGATATCGTCACTTATGGGAGGGCTCGCCGTCAAGTCTTTCTGACGAAAATCTCAATATTGATGCTCTCTGCTAACATCGGCGCATGACTGAGGCCCAGCCAGTCGCCGAGAACCGCCTGGAACGACGCAAGATGCGCACCCGAGCGGCACTCATCCGCGCCGCGCAGGCTTTTGTTGCGGCCGGCAAACTCAATGTGCCGGTACTCGAGATCACCCAGGCCGCGGATGTCGGGATGGGTTCGTTCTACAACCACTTCGACAGCAAGGAAGAGCTGTTCCAGGCGGCGGTCAACGAGGTGCTCGACGAACTCGGCGCGATACTGGACAAGCTGACCGGTGAAGGCGAGGATCCCGCGGAGACTTTCGCCCGAAGTTTCCGGCTAGTCGGGCAGCTGTTCCGGCGCCGCCCAGAGATGTCCCGGGTACTTCTCAACACCGGGTTGACGTTGATCTCCGCCGACCGCGGACTCGCTCCGCGGGCCCTGCGCGACATTGACGCCGCGACTAGGGCAGGCCGATTTTCGGTCGACGACCCGGTGCTCGGGCTGGCGGTCGCCGGTGGCGCGTTGATGGGACTCGGTCAGTTGCTGCACGACCAGCCGGAACGTGACGACGTCGAGACCGCCGACCGGGTAACCCGCGACGTGCTGATCATGTTCGGCTTGCCTGCCGACGAGGCCGCGGAGATCTGCCGTCGACCGCTGCCTGACCTCGACGAGCTGACCAAGCCTGACTCCGCGGCGTGATCCGTCTCGATACGTTCGCGACCGAGGTTATGAGGCTTGTCCTTGAGTGCCGAGGTCTCTGAGTGCGGCTTGTCCGGCGTGGGCGCCGCACATACCGTGCGCGCCGGGGCCGGGTGGCGTGGCGGCTGAGCAGATAAACATACCCGGTACACCAATATGATACGGCGACAGCGTGATTCGCGGGCCGAATACCAACTGGCGAAAATCCTTGGCGCCGGTCATGATGTCGCCGCCGACGAAGTTGGGGTTGAAGGCGGCCAATTCAGTGGTAGTGCTGACGGTTCGGCCGATGACACGGTCGCGGAATCCCGGGGCGAATCGCTCGATCTGGGCGACGATGGCCGCGGTGGCATCACCTGTGTAGCCGTTGGGCACGTGAGCGTAGGCCCATATGGGATGGATGTTGCCGACGGATCGTTGTGGATCAGCTAAGTACTGTTGGCCGACAAGGACGAAAGGCCGCTCGGGCATGCGGCCGGCGTGCACGTCGCGCTCGGTGGCGGCCAGTTCGGCGTATGTGCCCGCCAGGTGGACCGTGCCTGCCCGCCGCGCGGCCGGGTTCGACCACGGCACGCCGTCCTCGACGGCGAAGTCCACCTTGAACGCGCCCGGCCCGCGGCGGAAACGCCGATAGGCTCGGGCAATTCGTGGCGGCAGCCAATCGCCGAGAATACCGGCGACGGCCTCGGGCGCGAGATCGAACATCATCACATCGGAGGGTGGCAGCTGGCTGACCGCGTCGATGCGCACCCCCGTTTCGATCTTGCCACCCAGGTCGGCGAACAGCGCTGCGGTCGCATTGGTGATCGATTGCGAACCGCCCGCCGCAACCGGCCACCCGTGACGATGCCCCGCGGTGAGGATGCCCAGCCCGATCGCCGAGGTCATCGGATGATGCAGCGGCCGAAAGGCGTGCGCCGCAACCCCTCCGAACAATGCTCTCGCCTCGGTGGTACGGAACCACCTGGCGAGGGTGGATGCGGGCACCACGGTTGGCGCGCCGAACCGCGCCAGCGTGAACGGGTGGTGCGGCACCCTCAGCAGCGGCCCCATGATGTCGTCGGAGAGCGCGTCGAACCGTCTGGAGGTCTGGGAGAACAGCCTGCGCCACCGCCAGTGGTCGATCCCGAGCCCGTCTGCGGTGGCCTCCACCGAGCGGTGGAGTACGCCCGCGCGCCCGTCGTCGAGGGGATGCACGCAGTCGATCTCCGGTAACCGCCATGTCAGCCCGTAACGCTCGAGCCCGAGACCGGCCAGAAACGGTGACCCGACGGCCATCGGATGGATCGCCGAGCAGTGGTCGTGCAGCAGGCCCGGAAGAATCGCCTCGCTGGTGCGGGTGCCCCCGCCGATCTCGTCGGCGGCTTCCAGCACGGTCACATCAACGCCGGCCTTGGCCAGGGTGAGCGCGGCCGCCAGGCCGTTGGGCCCGGCGCCGACGACGATCGCCGTGCTCATGCCATTGCGGGGTACGGCGGCCTCGGCTCACGCTCGCCGGCCAGCGACCACGTGACGCGAGTGGGGATCGGACCGTTGGGCAGCCACGGCTGCTCCTTGACCGCGTCAGACACCTTCCAGGTGCCGCGTTCGATCACGCCGAGTGCGGCGTCGATGACCCTGTAGTGCTGCACTTTGCTCCCCCAGGCCTGCGACTCCACCCATACCACGACGAGTTCACCCGGCTCGAATGCCGCCTGCCGCTGCACCGCGGCGATGAGGTCCTCGTGGTGCAGGTGCCCATCGCCGAAGTTGAAGCCGATCAACGAGTTGCACACGAATTCGGCCTCCCGCACGGTGCGCGCGTCGATGTCGGGCAGCGTCCTCAACAGCACGGAGAACAGTCCGCGGCCCATGCTGTGCATCGTGCGCCAGGCGATGGTGCGCTGCAACGTGATTTCGGCCCACTGCGGCTCGTATCCGAAGGCGATGAACTGGTCGATCTGGTTGCGGGCGGAGCGCGTGACGCGGTTCAGCTTCGCCTCTGCCCCCGGGGCGAACGCCCACACGGCGGACGCCCAGTTGCCGGCGTATTGGCGCATCGACGGCAGGAACGACACCTTGTCGGGCCGGAAATTGCCCAGGATCGGGAAGAACACCAGCGCCGCCACGATCGTCGCCGTCAGCCACGGCGACGACATGTTCGTCACGGCGTATCCCTGCCAGGCCGGGAAGCCGAGGAACAAGAAGATCGACGCGTAGGCGAACAGCACGTTCCATTCCAGCGGAACGGCCAGCGGGAACGTCGAGACGATGAACAGGTGGAAGGCGACCATGAGGATCACGGCCGCCACCGTCAACCCTTTGTTGGTCGAGAACAACAGCACCAGCGGGGCGAGGATCTCCACCGTGGTTCCCAGCACGTGGGCCATGAAGTGGGCGGCCCGCGATGGCCGCAGATCGCGTGGGAAGTCGCGGTAATGCGCCCGCTTGACCCGCTTGAACGGCATAAAGGGGCTGTTGCTGACCATCGGGGGGATGACGTTGGCGAAGTGTTTGCCGAACTTCGACACGCCGGCGCCGACCCACACCACGACGATCAACAGCTTCAACGCGATGATCATGTCCACGAACGGCAGCACGGCGAAGAAGACCAGCGCCGGCAGGTACTGCTCACCCCGCGCAGCGATGAAGATGGTCTTGTCGCGAAGGCCGTTCAACACCAGCAGCACGATCGGCGCGACCATCAGCGCGGGGTTGACGAGCCCGGATGTATTGTGCGGCAAGGCTTGTGACAACGAGTCGCTGTCTACTCCGGGGGCCAGCAGCGGGACGGCGAGGCTGATCAGCAGTGCGAAGTAGAGGTTCCCGTCGAACCACGTGCGGCGGTCACCGTCGGTGAACGGCACCCACTTCCACGGCCGCAACCGGATGGTGCCTGACCGGAGCCAAAACAGGATGCCGCCCGTCATCGGCTTGACCTTGCCGGCTAGCGGGCCCCATGACCCCGCGACGCCGATCGCCTCGAGCAGCAGCGTCCACAGGATCGCTTTCTGGTAAACGATCGGCTGGTTCCACCACTCCGCGACATGCCAGAAGGCCGGCAGACCCGACGTCACCGTCGCGACCACCACGCCACCGAGGGCGTAGAAGACCACGAGCTTAACGATGTAGATCGCATGCACCATGCGCGGAGACCCGAAGCCGTTTTCGGCCCAGTGCTGCGCAAGGAAGCGCATCCGTTCCATCAGCGGCTTGGCCAAGAAGGTGTCTGGATCGACCGGGGGAAACTCCGGCTTGGTGAAACTCATGATCAGCTCCCGTTTGTCGGTGTGGTGACGAGCGAGTCGGCCGGTTGCCGACGCAAATCGGGTTTCTTGATCTTCCCGACGGCGTTCTTCGGCAGGTCGTCGAGAATGGTGACCTCCGCGGGCCATTTGTATTTCGCGAGGTGCTCCGCGATGTGATCGCGAATCGTCTCCACAGTGACCGTCGTGCCGGGGTGGGTGGAGACGTACAGCACCGGCACCTCGCCGTAGGTGGGGTCGGGGCGTCCGACCGCGGCGGCCTCGGCGATCTGCGGCAGCTGGTGGACGACGACCTCGATCTCCCGGGGATAGATGTTCTCGCCGCCGCGGATGATCATGTCCTTGGCCCGGTCGACCAGGACCAGGTAGCCGTCTTCATCGAGGTGACCGATGTCGCCGGTGTGCAACCAGCCGTCGACGACGGTCTTCGCGGTCTCCTCGGGCAGATTCAGGTAACCGCGCATCACGTTGGCGCCCTTGATCACCACCTCACCGACCTCACCGCCGGGGACCGGGCGGCCTGCCTGGTCGACGATTCGGATGGTCTGTCCGGGCAGCGGTAGTCCTACCGTCCCCGGTTTGCGGGGCCCGTCCAGCGGGTTGACCGCACTGGCGCAGGTTCCTTCCGACAGCCCGTAGCCCTCGATGATCGGGATGCCGTAGCGCGATTCGAATCGTTCCAGCAACTCGACGCTGGCCGGCGCGGCGCCGCAGACGGCGAACCGCACCGATGATGTGTCAGGTTGCACGTCGTCGGGCAGCCCGCACAGCATCGTGTAAATCGTCGGTACGGCAGAGAAATAGGTGGCCCGGCTCTGCTCGAGTGCTGCAAAGAATGTCTTCGGATCGAAGCGCCCGGCCACCGTCGCCCGGCCACCGGCCAGCAACGGCGACAGCGTTCCGACGACGATCCCGTTGACGTGAAACAGCGGCAGTATCAACAGGCTGTGGTCATCGTGGGTCAGCCTGAAGCCCTCAATGACGCTGCGGCACATGGCGTTCAGGTTCGCGTGGTCGAGCATGACGCCCTTGGGGCGGCCCGTGGTTCCGCTGGTATAAATCAGCAACGCCAGCGAGGCGTCGTCGCCCCGACTGGCGTTGGCCTGAGCCGGCTCGCACTGGTGCAACTCGTCGGCGATCAGCACCTTGGCACCCGCGTCGGCAAGCTGGTAGCTGACCTCTTGTGGCGACAGCGCGGGGTTGACCGGCGTGACCGCGGCACCCAACCGCCACGCGGCGAACAGCGACACCACGAACTCGACCGTGTTCGGCAGCTTGATCGCCACCACATCACCCGCCGACACGCCCCCGCTGCGCAGCGTCGCGGCGGCGCGCTCGACGGCGTCTAGAAATTCGACGTTGTTCAGGTCGCTGTTGTCGTCGGCCACTGCGGGCCCCAGCGGATCGTGCGTCGCGCGCTGATCTGGTAAAACCGACAATTCCATGTAATTCCCTCCGAGACCGGGCTACCTCTGTGACCGGCAACACTAGGAATTCCGGGGACGAATCGTCATCGTCTGGGCCGCTCAAATGCCGGGCACCGTTTGTCGGCCGGAGACAACTCCGAGCGCTGATTTGGCCCACAAGCGGGCTAGGGAGATCTACCGTCATAGTGTGACGAGCGGCACAGACACCGATGTCGACCGCTGTGTCCGCCAGATCGCTGGTGGGCTCTACGAACGGCTGGGCGAATTGACGGCCATCATTCAGCGTCTGCTGCAGGAGGAGATCCCCGAGCTTTGCCCTTGACGCGCAGAGCATCGAGCTGTTGGGCGCCAGCGTCGGAGGCAACGTCGACACTGTGCTGCACGCGATGCGCTATGGGATCGACGTGCAGCGCGTCGAGGCGCCGACCGCGGCGATGGAGTACGCCCGGCGGTTGGCCCAGCATGGAGTGCCCGTGCACGGGTTGGTGCGTGGCTACCGGGTCGGTCAGCGGCGCATGAATGAACTCGTATTCGCCGAGGTCCAGGCCACCGACATGGAGCCAATGGTCAGGGTGGCCGTGCTCGAGAAGATGTCGGCGATCATGTTCGCGTACATCGATTGGATGTCACAGCAAGTCGTCGAAGTGTACGAGGAGGAGCGCGAACGCTGGCTGGAGAATCAGAACAGCCTTCGCGCGTTGCGTGTGCGCGAGATTCTGGCCGCCAAGACACCTGTTGACGTCGACGACGCGTCGTCGACGATTCGCTATCCGCTGCGCTGGCAATCATCTGGCGGTTGTGGCCTGGTACCCCGATGCCGGCAGCGACGGCAACGAACTGCCCCGGCTGCAACGTTTCCTGCGAGATATCGGCCAGGCCGCCGAGGTGGCGGCGAGCCCACTGTTCGTGGCCGCCAACGCCGTGTCCGGCTGGGGATGGCTACCCTTCCGCGCCGCCGCACCCGAAGCAGTCGACAAAGCCCGCCAATTCGCGGCCACCCATGCGGACTCGCCCAGTGTGGGAATCGGCTCGATGGCGGCGGGTGTCGGCGGATTTCGCCGATCGCATCGCCGGGCGCTGGCCGCGCGCGCCGTGGCGGCCGCGCGCGATCCACACAAGCCGACTGTGGTCGCCGCGGACGATCCGGGTGTCTTGGCGGTTGGCATGCTTGGCGGGGACATCATCCAGGCCCGTGAGTGGGTGGCCGAAGTGCTCGGCGACCTGGCGGTCGACAACGAGAACGATGCCTGGCTGCGCGAGACGTTGCTCATCTTCCTGTCCAGCGACGGCAGCTACAAACTGGCTGCTGAGCGGCTCAACCTGCATTCGAACACGGTCAAGTACCGGGTCGGGCGGGCCGTCGCCCGGCGGGGCCGCGCGTTCGGCGCCGACCGGCTGGACGTGGAACTGGCCCTGCTGCTGTGCCACTGGTACGGCAGCGCGGTTACTCAGCAGCGCCCCGGATAGCAACCGCCGGCCGGGTTAGTTATCGCCACGCCACAACCTACTCGCGGGTATTGGTCCCACGCGGACGATGGCGATGCTGCTAAGTACGCCGTAACCTCAGGCCTTGCGCACGGCACCGACGCCGACGAAGTGAAATCCAAAGCAACCGAAGGCGATAGTCGATGCCAAGCCCAGACGTTCAGCACCCGGCTGAAATTGCTACACCACATGATTTGCTACTAACCGGTTCGGCGCTCGGCGTCGCAAGCGGGATGATGCCAGACACATCGTGGGGCAAGTTCGGCTTGAATCTGGCGCGCCGCCCGGGCGTCGTCGCCGAACGGGTGGGGTCGTTCGGGCGCGAGCTCGCCTCGATCGCGAAGGGCACATCGGATCGCGCTCCGGCCAAGCCCGACAAGCGATTCAGCGATCCAGCATGGCAGAGCAATCCGTTGACGAAGCGTTCGATGCAGGCGTACTTGGCTGCGGCCGAATTGGTAGCCAACCTGTTCGCCGACGCTGAACTCGACTGGCGCGACGCCGAACGAATCCGATTCGTGCTCGACGTCGTCATGGAGGGGCTCGCTCCGAGCAATAACCCGGTGATCAGCCCGTTGGGCTGGCAGGCGATCATCGACACCGGTGGTCTGAACGTCGTTCGGGGGGTCCGACGCTTCCTGAGCGATATGGCGGTGCCGCCGCGCATTCCGTCGATGGTGGAGCCCGATGCTTTCACGGTTGGAGAAGATCTTGCTGTCACGCCGGGAGAGGTCGTCTACCGCAACGAGGTGTTCGAACTCATCCAGTACACACCACAAACCGAGAAGGTGTGGACGGTCCCTCTGCTGATGGTGCCGCCGGTAATCAACAAGTTCTACATCTTGGACATCGCCAGTGGTCGGAGCATGGTGGAGTACCTGCTGTGCCAGGGTCATCAGGTTTTCGCCATCTCGTGGCGCAATCCGACTGCGGCACAACGGTCATGGGGCTGCGACACGTACGGTGGTGCGATCGTCGACGCGCTGGACACGATCCGATCGGTGACGGGCTCGGAGAGCGCCCATGTTCAGGCGTCGTGCTCGGGCGGAATCCTGGCGGCCATGACGGCCGCGCATCTCAGTGCGATGGGCGAGGCGCAGCGCATCGCCAGCCTGACGTTGATGGTGACCGTCCTGGATCAGGAGCGGGCGGGCGTGGCCGCTGCCGTGGATGAGACGACGGCCGAACTCGCGATCGCGATGTCGGCGCGCAAGGGCTACCTTGACGGCCGAGCGATGGCCGAGGTGTTCGCCTGGCTGCGCCCGACCGACCTGGTGTGGCGGTACTGGGTCAACAACTATCTGCAAGGCCGGTCACCGGCTCCGTTTGACGTGCTGTTCTGGAACTCCGACACCACGCGCCTGCCGGCAGCGCTGCATCGCGAGATGCTGTCGATGGGCCTGCAGAACGCGCTGGTCGAACCCGGCGGGGTGCGCATGCTCGGCACCCCCGTGAACCTCGGCACGGTCACGGCGGATACCTACGTTATCGCCGGGGTTGCCGACCATATTTCGCCCTGGCAGGCCTGCTATCGCAGCGCGAGGATGTTGGGAAGTAAAGATCTGCGGTTCATCCTGTCATCGAGCGGACACATCGCCGCACTGGTCAATCCCCCGGGCAACCCGAAGGCTTCCTACCGAGCGGGGAGAGTCGACGAACGCGACCCGACGCGTTGGGCGGCGTCAGCGGAAACGCACAGCGATTCCTGGTGGCCCGACTTCTCGGCGTGGTTGGCGCAGCGCGGCGGCGAGCAGAAGCCGGCGCCCACGGTGCTCGGCGGTGACGACCTGGCGGCGCTGGGTCCGGCGCCGGGCAGCTACGTTCATGAACGCTGATCGCCTCGCGGTGTTGCCGATCCGGCTCCTCATTGGGGCGTTGGAGTCCAGCTTCGCCTGTATCGGCCGGGCAGCATCGGCGAGCGCCGATGTCTTCTCCAACGCGAGATCGCGCCTGCTACGGGTAACGGCCGGTCCGCCGCCCCCGACGCGCACGGAGGGCATCGCCGATGTCATAGTGCTCTCCCGTAGGCGCAAGCATGAACGATGAAAACCTGATCGCGGCACTCGGCCAGCAGATCCGCGTCGACATCCGGTGGGGCACCGGAGTTCCGTTGGTGCTGTGCAATGGAATCGGGGCCAGCCTTGAAGTTCTCGATCCATTTGTCGCGCAACTGGATCCGGACACCACCGTGGTGCGGTTCGACGTGCCGGGCTCCGGCGCCTCGCCGGATTCGCCTTTTGCCGTATCGGTTTCCATACTTGTCCGCAGTGCTGGGAATGCTACTGAAGAAAGCCGGGGTCATCGATCGGCGAGCCGGCATATCGCAGGTTGACGTCTTGGGACTGTCGTGGGGCGGAGGGCTCGCCCAGCAGTTCGCCTTCCAGAACCCGCGCCGGTGCCGCAGGCTCATCCTGGTATCCACCGGTACCGGTTCGCTGATGATTCCCGGCAAACCGTCGGTGCTGGCGAAGATGTTGACGGCGCGGCGATTCCTGGATCATCGCTATGCCGCCAAGATCGCGCCTGAGATCTACGGCGGGACAGCCCGCAGCGACCCCATGATGATCAAGCGCGTCTTCGACCGCCAGCTGATGGCCGGCTCGCGCGTCGGGTATATGCACCAGCTGCTGGCCGGTGCGGGGTGGACCAGCGTTTTCATGCTGCCGCTCGTCCGGCAGCCCACCTTGATCGTCGCGGGTAGCGACGATCCGATCATCCCGCTGGCCAACGCCAAGATCATGAACCGGCTCTTGCCGAATTCGGCGCTACATATTCACGACGGTGGCCATGTCGAACTCATTGCCAACGCGGCCGAGCAGGCACGGGTGATCGAAGAGTTCCGGCGCAAGGTACAACGGTGACGCCGACCGGAATGTACAACGGGGACAACATAACAGGGGAAAGTTAGCCCGCCGGGCAGATGCGCGGGGTTCCGTTAGCGCCGGGGCACAACCATTCCTGGCGTTCTCGTGTTGCGGGGACGATGACGATGGGCCGCGGTACACCTAATCTTCCCCACATGCAACGCTTCGGTGATCCATCGTTCGAACTCTTCAAGCTGTCCGACGAGCACAATGAGCTGCGGGCCGTGTTGCGCGACCTGTGCGAGAAGGAGATTGCCCCGTACGCCGCTGACGTCGACGAGAACTCGCGGTTCCCCGAGGAAGCACTCAAGGTCCTCAATGACACCGGGTTCTCGGCGGTGCACGTCCCCGAGGAGTACGGCGGCCAGGGCGCCGACGCGGTGGCGTGTTGCGTCGTTGTCGAGGAGGTCGCTCGGGTGTGCGCATCCTCCTCGCTGATCCCCGGCGTCAACAAGCTCGGCACGATCGGGCTGATCCTCAGTGGCTCAGAGGAGTTGAAGAAGCAGGTGCTGCCGACGCTGGCATCGGGCGACGCGATGGCGTCCTACGCGCTGTCGGAACGCGAAGCCGGCAGCGATCCCGCGTCGATGCGCACCCGCGCCCGCGCCGACGGCGACGACTGGGTGCTCAACGGCTCCAAGTGCTGGATCACCAACGGCGGCAAGTCAACCTGGTACACCGTGATGGCGGTGACCGATCCGGACAAGGGCGCCAACGGCATCTCGGCGTTCGTCGTCCACAAGGACGACGAGGGCTTCACGGTCGGCCCCAAGGAGCGCAAGCTCGGCATCAAGGGCTCACCGACCACCGAACTGTATTTCGAGAACTGCCGCATTCCCGGCGACCGCATCATCGGCGAGCCGGGCAGCGGGTTCAAGACCGCGCTGGCCAGCCTCGACCACACCCGACCGACGATCGGCGCGCAGGCCGTCGGCATCGCGCAGGGCGCCTTGGACGCGGCGATCGCATACACCAAGGAACGCAAGCAGTTCCGCAGGCCGGTGAGCGACTTCCAGGGCGTGCAGTTCATGCTCGCCGACATGGCGATGAAGGTGGAGGCTGCGCGGTTGATGGTGTACACCGCGGCCGCCCGCGCCGAGCGTGGCGAGCCGGCGCTGAGCTTTATCTCGTCGGCCGCGAAGTGCTTTGCCTCCGACGTCGCGATGGAGGTCACCACCAACGCCGTGCAGCTGTTCGGCGGCGCCGGCTACACCGTCGACTTCCCGGTCGAACGCATGATGCGCGACGCAAAGATCACCCAGATCTACGAGGGCACCAATCAGATTCAGCGCGTCGTCATGGCGCGGGCATTGCTGGCGTGACTCCCTGCTGCCGCAACCGCGACTGCTCGTCGTGATTGGTAGCCCTTTGGGCGTCGATCGCGTCGTCGGTGGGCAGGATCGGCGATATCGTGTCATTACAGCAACGGAGGCCATGCCCCCCGGCTGAGGATAGTGACCGTCGATGGCCGACGCCGACCCGCAGGCAACCCAGCGGGATGTGCTCGCAGACATCCCCGCGGAACTGTGCATCGCTGGATTCGATGATGTCGTAGAAATCGGGCACGGCGGATTCGGGGTGGTCTATCGCTGCGTTCAGCCGTTGCTGGATCGCGAGGTCGCCATCAAGGTGCTGACCGCCGAATTGGACCCCGACAATCTCGACCGATTCCTTCGCGAGCAGCGCGCGATGGGCCGGCTATCCGGGCATCCGCACATCGTGACCATATTCCAGGTCGGCACCACAGCCGGGGGCCGGCCGTACATCGTGATGCCCTGCCACGGCAAGGGCTCGCTGGAAGCGCTGATCCGCCGGCACGGTCCGATAGATTGGTGTGAGACCCTGCGCATCGGGGTGAAGCTGGCGGGTGCGCTCGAAGCCGCCCATCGTGCGGGCATACTGCACCGGGACGTGAAGCCGGGCAACGTCCTGCTGACCGAGTACGGCGAACCGCAGTTGACCGACTTCGGTATCGCCAGGATCGCCGGGGGTTTCCAGACGGGGACCGGAGTAATCACCGGTTCACCGGCGTTCACCGCGCCCGAAGTGCTCGCGGGTGCAACCCCGACGCCCGCATCGGACGTGTACTCACTTGGCGCGACGCTGTTCTGCATACTGACCGGTCACGCAGCGTTTGAGCGTCGCAGCGGCGAGCAGGTGGTCGCTCAGTTCCTCCGGATCACGTCACAACCGATACCGGATCTGCGCGAGCAGGGACTGCCGGCCGACGTGGCCGCGGTGATCGAACGGGCGATGGCGCGGGATCCCTCGGCTCGTCCGGCGAGCGCGGCGGCGTTCGGCGACGAGCTCCGCGAGATTCAGCGCACCAACGGTGTGGCCGTCGACGAGATGGCGCGTCCAGTCGACTTGAGCGTGGAGCGCCAGACGTCTCCTGTAGTGCCGTCAACGGTTCGCCGGGATACCGTCGCCACACCGACGCCCCCGACGCCGGCCACCAAGTACCGGCCTCCGGTACCGACCAGATCACTGGTTAGCCGCGACCGGCTGATCGATGCTATTCCGTGCGGGCGGTCGCCGGCGAGTTGTCCTCATTCACGCGCCGTCGGGCTACGGCAAGAGCACGCTGGCGGCTCAGTGGCGAGAAGAGCTCGTGCGCGACGGCGTCGCGGTTGCCTGGCTGACGATCGATGACGACGACAACAATGTTGTGTGGTTCCTGGCGCATCTGTTGGAATCGCTGCGACGGGTCCGTCCAGCTCTGGCCGCGTCGTTGGGGCAGGTGCTCGAGGAGCACGGCGACGACGCCGGCCGCTACGTCCTGACCACGCTCATCGATGAGATTCACGAAAAAGATGATCGGATTGCGCTGGTAATAGACGATTGGCACCGCGTGTCCGACCCTGCGACCACCGCCGCCCTCGGGTTCCTGCTCGAGCACGGATGCCACCACATGCAAATCATCGTGACCAGCTGGTCGCGCGCCGGACTGCCGGTGAGCCGATTGCGAATCCAAGACGAGTTGGTCGAAATAGACTGCGAGTCAATGCGTTTCAATGACAGTGAGGCGCGGTCATTTCTGAACGACGTCGGTGGATTGCAGCTGTCGGGCAGCGACGTGGACGCGTTGACCGCATCCACAGACGGGTGGGCCGCCGCCCTGCAGCTGGCGGCACTTTCGCTGCGTAGCGGCGGCGACGCCAGCAGCTTGATTGGCCGACTATCCGGCGCCAGCGATGTGGTCGGCGAGTTCCTGGCGGAGAATGTCGTCGACACTCTGGAACCTGAGCTACGCGAGTTCCTGCTGGCGACGTCCATCACCGAGCGGACCTGCGGTGGGCTGGCGTCGTCGCTGGCTGGGGTGACGCGCGGGCAGGCGATGCTCGAAGACGTCGAGCGACGCGGACTGTTCCTTCAGCGCATGGATGATGACCCGGGCTGGTATCGGTACCACCACATGTTCGCCGAGTTCCTGCGTGGTCGACTGAAGCATGACCGGCCCGACCACCTCGAACAACTCCACCGCATCGCGTCGGCATGGTTCGCCGATCACGGCTACCTCAACGAGGCCGTCGACCATGCTCTGGCCTACGACCCGATCCGAGCGGTCGACCTTGTCGAGCAGGACGAGACAAACCTGGTCGAGCAGTCGAAGATGACGACCCTGCTCGGGATCGTCAACAAGCTGCCGCCGCAGATAGTGGCTTCGCGGACACGGCTTCAACTCACCATCGCGTGGGCGAACCTCCTGCTACAACGACAGGGCCCGATGCAAGCTGCGGTGAACCGGTTTCAAGCCAGCATGACCAACGCAGACCTCGAGGAGACGACACGCGCTGATTTGAAAGCCGAAGCCGACGTGCTGCAAGCGGTCGCGGAAACACACGCCGACCGCACCGAGAACGTGGAAGGTCTGGTCGCAGAAGCGATGTCGAGGCCGGACACTCTACATCCGCAGGTGCCCGGGGTGGCCGGAAATATCGCGGCGTTTGCGGCGATCTACCGATTCGACTTCGACACCGCCCACCGACTGCTTGATTGGGCCTCGCCCTACAACGAGATGATGGGTCCTTTCTCCACCGTCTACGCCCGCTGTTACGGCGGCATCGCCGACAGGTATCGCCTCGACATCCCCGCCGCCCTGCAGAACTTCCGAGAAGCGTTCGAGATCGCTAGCGGCGTCGGACCGCACTCGCACGCCGCCCGGCTCGCCGGTGCGCTTCTTGGCCAACTTCTCTACGAGACCGGCGACTTGGCCGAGGCCACGCGCCTGCTGGATGAGAGCTATCAGTTCGGATCCGAAGGCGGCGGCGTGGACTATCTTGCCGCGAGATTTGTCATCGGCGCCCGAATAAGAGCACTACACGGGGATCGGTCTGCGGCGATCGAGCGCCTTGACGCCGGCATGGACGCCGCACAACGGTTGCGGTTGCCGCGGCTCGCAGCCGCCGTCAACAACGAGCGCATCCGGCTCGGGATCCAGATCGCTCCGGCGGTTGCCGCCCGATTGCGCTCGACCCGCACCATTCCGCACAACGATGGAATAGCCACGCTCACAGCAGAACTCGACGAGGATTCAGCTGTGCGCCTGCTGGCGGCCAGCGACTCGCCCGACGATCAGGGGCAGGCATGTAGACGCGCGGCAGACCTTGCCACGGGAATCGACGGCCAGCGCAGACCCCTGGCGGCCCTCCAGGCGGAGCTGCTCCTGATCGAAACTCTCACTGCGACGGGCCGAGTCGCGGAAGCTCGCGCGGGTGCTTGCACGTCTCGGCACGATGCGCCGAAGTGGGGCTACCGCGCCTGCTGGTTGACGCCGGACTCAGCTAGCGCCGCGAGGCACTGGCCCTTTCCTTAGCTCCGAGCCGTCGCGTCGCGGCCCCCGCGGGCGACGGGTACATCAACTCCAGCTCCGCGAGATTCGCCGCGACCGTCACCAGGGGCAGCGCGGCGTTGACGGCCGCCTCGTCGCCGCTGGACTCGGCGCGCAGGGCGACCACGAATTCGTCGCTGATCGGCGGCCACGACTTGTCGCTGACCCCCGCAACACGCTCGGCGACCGCCCCGGCGTGCATCTCGAGGATTTCGCGCGCCCGCGGGTATGCCAGCAGCGGCGGCGGCGTTGCGACGTCGGCGATCACCTCTGCCACGATCCGGAGTCGAATGGCGCGGTTGGCAGCGTGCACCACCGGCGACCGCAGATCGGAACTGTCGCCGCTCTCCGAAAGGTAATGGCGCACAGCGTCATCCACGATCCGCGATGCCGCCAGCGCGTCGTATCCGAGCGCAGTGAGCTTGTGGTCGGTCTCCTCGGAAGCGCCCCGGGTGACGCGTCGCACCGCGGCTTGAAGGTACTGCGAGGCGGTGCTGACAGCCTCCCCGATCACCCCATACACCGAGGCGGTGGCGCCGCGCGGCCACAACAACACTGCCGCGATGACCGCGACCACCGCGCCTGCCCCGACGTCTTCGATCCGCAGCAGCCCGGCCCGCCAGCCGGTGGGCACGATGAGGTTGTAGGCGATCATCACCATCATCGTCAGCACCGCCTGTCCCGCGGTGAAGGAGGCCACCCGCGGGACGTAGGCCGCCGCGAAGATCGCTATCGGCATCAGCGTCCACAACACCGCCGGTTGCACACCAACCATCTCGATCAGCGCAGCACCGAGAACGACGCCGATCGCAGTGCCGGTCATCGCCCGGACCACCTTCGTTCCGGTCGTCAGCGCGCTGCTGCCGAGCACCATGATCGCGCCGAGCACGACCCCGATTCCGTGCTGGATCGGGAACACCTGCGTGATCGCTACGGCCAGTGCCAATCCCACACCGGTGCGAATCGCGTTGCGTGCGGCCACCGAGCGGGTGGCTAGGAACCCCTTCGCGATCCTCCTGACGGCCACTGTTTCAGGGAGCAACCGGTCGGCGGCTCCCGTCTCCGGCAGCCGCATGCCAAGCACCCTGGCCCATACGGGGCGGGCGTCGGCCGCTGCTGCGGCGGCGATCATCCGGCCGATCAGGTCGACCGACGTCGCGATCGTGCGGCGCCGAAGCAATTCCCGCACGAGCACCATCGCATCCTGGTCGTCTTCGGCGGCGAACAGAGCGACGACGTCCCCGCGGTCGCGTCCCCTTGCCACGGCACGCAGTCTCGGACAGTCTGGCGTCCAGTTCCTCCCGCTCGACGGCCTTTCTGGACACGAGCGCAGCGTTGAGCGTGCGCGCGCAGCATCGCAACACCGCGACCATCGGCGCCTGCATGTCGGCCAGCCCCACGTCCTCGTCATTGCCCACCCGGTCAGTCAGCCACTTCAAGTCGTCGACCACACGCACCAGCGCGCGGCTGCCAGCCGTCAAGCCCACCGGCCGGTGGTCGGCGCTCATGAAGTGCTTCTCCAGCGCCCTCATTGCGCTCGACACCTCGTCGCCCGATCCCAAGCCGTCGAGCCGATCGGCCAGCGCCGTGCATACCTGCGCGGCGTGACGGCGCAGATCGTTGTGGTGGCGGGGCGGAAACAGGAACAACGCCGCCGGCACGCAAATGGCGAACGCAATAGCCCACCCCAGCAGCCGCGCGGTGACCGGAGCGGGGGGCGTGCATACCGGAAGCACTAACAGCAGCAACGTAACTCGTCGACCCGCCGCGATCGTCTCACTGAGCACCCCGGCCAGCGTCACCGCCGCACCGAGGACGAACGTCAGTGCCACGGCCAACCACGGGATCGGTTGCACCAACGTGCCGATCGCTATCAGCACCGCCCCGTTGAATCCGAGGCCGCAATACGCTGGTGCCCGTACCTGCCGATTGCCGGGGAAATCGACGAGCCCCAGCAGCCAGATCGCGCCGAGCAAGGTGAATAACGCAGTCTGCGAAAGGCCCGCGACGGAGTAGCTGACTATGCCCGCTATCGGCACGACGATGGCCGCGCGCAGCGCACGCCGCAACGCGTCGCCGTCCACGTCACGAGCGCGCAGCCGCTCGGCGGCCAGTCACGAGCGCGCAGCCGCTGCGCCGCCCGTCGCAACACGTCCGAACACGCGCCACTGCGAGCGCTGTCAGCGCGCTTACCGGTGCGGGACAAGGTCTTTTGGGATCCCCCGCGCACTGGCCAGGAGCGGGTTGACCTTTTCGGGCACCTGGACGTTCGCGAAGTGACCTTCGCCAGCCAGCACGTGCTCACGAACGTCGAAGGCGAACGTGACTTCGACGAGGCTTTCGTAGCCGGCCTTGTCGCCGCCGGTCCAAGTCGATGAAGTGGAGCAGGGTGCCGTCGTCCGACGTCTCTACGAGTCCTCCTGGTTCTGTACTCATCATCGGGCCTCCTGTATGGTGCTGCGTGCGGCATTGCCGCCACGTTCCAGAATCGCTTGTCTGAAAAGGTCTTTCATCGCAGCTGACGCCATGAACTGACTCCGGCTAGCTGCAATGTTTCGGGCAATCGGAGCCTCGTCCCAGATCAGTAGGCGCGGGGCAGCTTGAGCGCTTGGGTGGAGATGTAGTTGAGCACCATCTCCTGCGAGAACGGCGCATTGCGGAGCAGCCGTGCCTCCCGCCACAGCCGCTCCACGTGGTACTCCTTGGCGTAGGCGTAGCCACCGTGGGTGGACATGGCGCGGTCGCAGGCATCGAAGCCGGCCTCGGCGCCAAGATACTTGGCCGCGGCGGCCTGGATGCCACAGTTCTGGTGGTCGTCGTAGAGCTCGGCTGCGTGCATCGCCATCAGCCGAGCCGACTCCAGGCGGATCCACGAGTCCGCCAGCGGGTGGGCGACCGCCTGGTTCTGGCCGATGGGCCGGTCGAAGACCACGCGCTCGTTGGCGTACACCGTCGCCAGCTCCAGTGCCGCCTGACCGATGCCGACGCCCTCCAAGCCCACGACGATGCGCTCGGAGTTCAGCCCGTCGATGAGGTACTTGAAGCCGTGGCCCACCTGACCCACGACGTCGTCGTCACCGACCTCGAGGTTGTCGATGAAGAGCTCGTTGGAGTCGATCGCCGACCGGCCCAGCTTTTCGATCTCGCGGACGGTGATCCGGTCGCGGTCCAGGTCGGTGAAGAAGAGCGTCATCCCGTCCAGCGGCTTGTCCTCGTTGCGGGCAGACGTGCGCGCCAGCAGCAGGATCTTGTGGGCGTTCTGCGCGTTGCTGATCCAGACCTTCTGGCCGTTGACGACCCAGCCGCCGTCGACCTTCTCGGCCTTGGTCCTGATGCGCGAGGTGTCCACCCCGGCGGTGGGCTCGGTGACGCCGAACGCCATGAGGATCTCGCCCCGGGCGAGCTTGGGCAGGAACTCCTGCTTCATCTCCTCGGAGCCGTGGCGGATGATCGGGGCGGGTGGGAACAGGTAGAAGTGGACCGCCGAGGCGCCACTCGCGCCGGCACCCGAGGCGGAGATTTCCTGCATCATCACGCCGCACTCCGCGATGCCCGAGCCCCAGCCCGCCGTACTCCTCGGGGATGAGCGCGCCGAGCCATCCGCCTTGGGCGAACGCCTTGACGAACTCCCACGGGTACTCGCCGCGCTTGTCCTTCTGCCGCCAGTACGCGTAGTCGAACTTGCGGGCCAGCTCTCGGGTGGCCTTGCGGACGACGTCGATGGTGCTCTCGTCGGAATCGCTCATCGGTGCTCCTCCCGCGACAAGACGATTTGCGGCACCTTGGTGCTGCGTGAGCGCAGCCATTCGCCGAGTGCTTTGGCCTGTGCGTCCAGCCGCAGTGTCGAGGTGGCGCCGGTCCCGAGCAATCCTCGGATGAGGAAGTTGACCGCGCCGAGGTTGGGCAGTTCGTAACGCGAGATTGCCAATTCGCGTGTTTCGGGAAGGAGGCGTCGCAGTTCGTCGACGGTGAGGGTCGACTTGAGCCACTCCCACGCTTGCGGGTCGCGTACCCAGACACCGAGATTCGCGTCGCCGCCCTTGTCGCCGGAGCGGGCATGCACAATCTCACCGAGTGAGGCGACGACCAGTTCGTCGGTCCATGATGCTTGCGCGACCGGCGGGTCGCCCTGCTGGAGTCACCTCACCCCCGGCGGCCCTGCCCGGTGTGATGGTCTCGGTCGTGCCGTCATGGTGGTGGACCGTGTGCTCGAGCATTGCTTGGTCGAGCAGTGCGGGCCAATAGACACCGAACGCTGACCCTGGTTGTGGCGGGCCGAGGGAGTACATCCCGGGGTAGCTGGACAGGGCCAGCTCGACCATCCGCGACGGAAAAGCCACGCCCCGCAGCCTCTTTCGTGCCCTGCACTGCGATCCTCAGCAGCTCGGTTCCGGCATTCTGGCTGTCGGGATCGTGCTGGGCCTGCCCGATACGGTCGATCGCGACCGCGTCGAGCCCGTCAACGGCGTCGATGTAGCGGTGAACGGATCGCTCGACGAGCGCGGCCTTCGCGTCGAGGTCGGTGCCGGTGAGCGCGAGGATCATGCTGTTTTCCCATCCTCCGACCCCGGTGATCGCGACCTTGGTCGTCGCCGGTGGCGCCGAGCCGCGAACGCCGCGGATCTGGACGCGGTCGTCACCCAGGTCGGTCAGCGCGGCGGTGTCCAGGTGAGTGGTCACGTCGGAGTTGAGGTAGGCGGGTTCACCGATCTCGTAGAGAAGTTGAGCTGTGACGGTGTCTCGGGTGACGGCGCCGCCGGTGCCCGGGTTCTTGGTGATCACTGAGGAACCGTCGGCGTCGATTTCGGCGATCGGGAACCCCGGCTGCACGAGGTCGGCAACGGTCCGAAACCCGGAGAAGTTGCCGCCGGTCGCTTGTGGCCCGCATTCGATGACGTGTCCGGCGGCGACCGCGCCGGCGAGCGCGTCGTAGTCATTTGGGGTCCAACTCCACCACCAGGCGGCGGGACCGACGACCACGGAGGCGTCGGCGACCCGGCCGGTGATGACGATGTCGGCGCCGTTGTCCAGCGCCCGCGCGATGCCGAATCCACCCAGGTAGGCGTTGGCCGTCAGGGGCTGATGCGGCCAGGACGACAGCGGCTCGCCGCTCGTCAGGTGCGGCAGCGAATGGCCGGCTTGCTGGAGGGCGTCGAGGCGAGCAGAAGACGTCGTCGCCTTCGATGTGGGAGACGCGAAGGTCGTAGCCGCGGCGCGCGATCAGTTCGCGCGTTGCGACGGCCAGCCCGGCGGGGTTGAGCCCTCCGGCGTTGACGACGAGCCGGATCCCGTTGGCGACGAGGTGCTCGAGCGCCGCGTCGAGGTGCTGCAGGAAGGTGGCCGCATAGCCCTTGGTGCTGTCTTTGGCGCGCGCCTTGCCGAGGATCAGCATCGTGACCTCGGCGAGGTAGTCGCCGGTGAGGACGTCGATGCCGCCGGCGCGCGCCATGTCGGCCATCGCGGAAGCGCGGTCACCGTAGAAGCCGGAGCAGTTCCCGATGCGGATGGGACGCTGCCCCCGTCCTGGTGCTGATGTCATGGTGTTGCCCCCGGTGTCTTGCTGACCCATGCCGTACCTTCGAACCCCACGTCACCGGAGGAATGCTGCTCGAATCAGCTCAAGTGTCATGGTGTCGCCCTCGGCCGCGGTCACCCGTGCGGTGTAGGCCAGATCGGCGGGCGCATAGACGGGCTTGCGCAGACGGTAGGCGACCTTCGTGACGCGCCAGTCAGGGCCGAGGCCCTCGGTGACGCAGCGCAGGGCGAGTGCCGCCCGGAGATGGGAGTGCAGCGCGACACCAGCGTGACCCTCCTCGCGTGCATAGGGCTCGTCGAAATGGATGCGGTGCGGGTTCCAGGTGACCGCGCTGTAGCGGAAAAGCTGGAAGGGGGTAGCCGTGTGCTTGAGCGGTGGAAGCTGGTCTCCGACCTGAAAGATGTTGGACATCAGGACTCCTGCAATGGGTTGCGCAGTACGACGGTGCGCCGGTTGCGGTTCAGGACGGCGCCCTCCGCGGAGGTGAAGGTGTTGATAGTGGTGACGAACACGCACGGGCCGGACCGGGTCTGTTTCGGAGTGACCGCCTCGAGGGTCGTCTCGAGAACCACCTCCGTACCCGCGGTGACGGCGTTGACCAACTCCATTTCCTCACCGGCGCCCATCACGCGCAGCCCCAGGTCACCGTCACCGAGGGGCATGTCTCCGTCGTGCGGGGTTCCGTCGGGCTGAAGCTGGGCCTCGGGGGTGCCGACACCCCACTCGACGATCGCGGCGAGCATGTTCGGTGGCGCCACGACGTCGGCGTAACCGGCCGACCGTGCGGCCGCCGGGTCGTAGTGGCTCGGGTCGGCGGCGCCGATGGTCATGGCGTAGCGGCCGATCGTCACGGCGTCCAGCGTGCCGAGGCTGCGCCGCGACAGGACGTCTCCGATCCGCGGCTGCGTCTGGGCGTAGTACTCCGCCAGAGGAGTTCCGGGTTCAGGCGTGAACGACATGCTGAGTCTCCTCGCCCGACAGTTCCGCCAAGACCTGCCTCTGTCGACTGGCCCAGCGGCTGGGCGGCCCGCAACGGTCCGACCGGCGAATCACTCAGGCGCAGCGGGCATCCCGGGACGGGGACCCGTCCCCGCGCCGGGTGCTCGACGTAGCGGATCATGCCGCGCTGGATCAGGTGCTCGTCGGTGTCGACCTCGCGGATCGACTTGACCGGCGCACAGGGCACACCGGCGGCCTGCAGGTCGTCGACCAGTTCGGCGCGTGTCCGGGTTTTGGTAACCGAAGACACCTCGTCGTCGACCGCATCGATGTTGGCGACCCTGTCCTTCTCGGTACCGAACCTGGGGTCGTCGATCAGCTCGGGCCGGCCCAGCGCGGTCGCCACGCCCCGCCAGTGCCGCTCGGCGATGCAGATGATCGCCAGCCATCCGTCGCTGGTCTCGTAGATGTTGTACGGCGCGACCGCCATCCCCGAGTGCCGGTTACCGGTGCGCTCGGGCAGCTCTCGGTCGGGGTTGTTGTGCAGCCCACCCAGGCTGGACGCCAACATCGGGTAGATGGTGTCGTGCATCGACACCTCGACGATCTGCCCCCGCCCGGTGCGCTCGCGCTGGAACAGGGCCGCGCTGATCGCCCCGAACAGGTGGATGCCGCCGGAGAAGTCCACGAACGCGGCCCCGGCCTTGGTCGGCGGCCCGTCGGACTGTCCGGTGGCCGAGGCGCTGCCCGACATCGCCTGCACGGTGATGTCCATCGCCGACATGTGGGCGTACGGACCCGTGGACCCGTAGCCCTTGCCGCAGGCCACGACCAGACGCGGGTTGTGCTCGAGTAGTCGCTCCGCGCCCAGCTGGAGGCGCTCCATGGTGCCCGGCGCGAAGTTCTCGATCAGCACGTCGGCCGTCTCGACGAGGTCGAGCAGCGCCTGGCGACCGGTGTCGGTCTTCAGGTCCAGCACCACACTGCGCTTGTTGGAGTTGAGCATCACGAATTCGTGGGACTCGGTCGGCTGGTGCGAGCGGAAGCGCAGTTGCTCACCGCCGGGTGGCTCGACTTTGATCACGTCGGCCCCCAGCTGTGCGAGCAGCAGCCCGCAATACGGGCCGTTATAGATCTGTCCCAATTCGAGGACCCGGATGCCGTCAAATGCCAGTGACATGATCCCGCCGATCAGGAATTGACCACGCCGGCGGCGCCGCCGTGGATGTAGCCGACCGTTCCAGTGCCCTGTGCCGCCGACACGGTTTCGGTCACGTGCTGAATGGAGGTCGCGTCGTTGATGTGGTGCAGCGTGCCGTCCTGGTTGAATCCGATTTGCGCGCCTTCCATCCACAGCAGCACAACGGTGTCCTCGGTGTTGTCCTCGGGGCAGTAGAAGGTGTGCACCGAGCCGCCGGGCTCATACAGGTAGGAGCCCGCGGTTTGCGGCTGGTCGGGGTACTCGGCGTACTTCCAGCAGCCCGAGAACGTCCACACCTCGGCCGTACCGGTGTGGTAGTGGATGGGCAGGAGGCAACCGGGCGCCATGGTGGCCATGAGGACCACCTGTCCCTTTTCGGGGTCCAGGCGCAGCGGCTGGATGTGGATGCCGGGGCCCATAGCGTCCTTGAGCAGCGGAATCTGATCGATGTTGACGGTTAGAAGGTCGTCCTGCGGTAAAGCGACCAACGGCAGCGGGACGCCGCTGTTGGTGCGGAACATGCCTGGGGAGACGGGTGCGACCATGATGCGGACCTTTCAGTATGTGTACGTATTTCCGGATAATGAACCGGATATCCGGATCACGAGCGCTACGTTACTGTGACTCGCGCCTCATTGCAAGTACCAATTCGCACTTGTATGGAGAGCTTCCTAGCCTCGGCGCATCGCCTCCACGCATCGCAGGGTCGACTGAGTGATCCAGATCCTCGAGACCGTGTCCCCCGAGCCCAATCACAGAATGCGCAGGCGGCACGTGAAACCCCGCGTGGGCAACCGAATTTCGCAACCACGTCTAGGCCCCGTGATGGTGTCTGTCCGACTCACGCGGCTGCGGGCTCTGAGAGCGCCACAAGCGTCACCGCCGACTGCTCGATCTCGACGACGTAGCAGCCTGCTCACACCTGACGACTCCGATCATCGCGCTACACGACCGATCCCGACAGCAAGTACCGTGAGGTGATGACCGGCCGGGCCGCGTCTCAACGCCAGCCGAAGTGAATCTCGACCGGGCCGCGACGACGAATCACGTGGTGGCGGCGCGCAGGCGAATGATCGGAATGGTGCGATGGCATCGCGCGGCGCGACGCCGGTAGTCAGGCCAGAGTGGGTAGACCCGGTCGGCCATAGCCCAGATCCGTTCCCGCTCAGCGAAATCGCTAACCTCGGTCGCGGTCATCACTGGGCCACTGCCATTTGTTGCGATCTGCGCGCTGGGGTTTGCGCTCAGGTTGTAGTACCAGGCGGGGTGTTTGTCATTGCCGTAGTTGGAGGCGATCACTATCACGTCCCGCCCGTCATGGAAGTAGAAGACAGGATTGATGCGCGGTTGGCCGGTCTTGGCCCCGGTGGTGGTGAGCAGCGCTGAAGGCAGCATCAGTGCCATGCCCAGCCGGCCCCCGGTGGCACGCAGCAGCCACGGGTCGACCTTCGGCGCGATGTTCTTCGCGAGCCATCGGCCGACGCCGGTCCGCAGGAAGGCGGCGTAGGCGCGGACCCGGCGGCTGACCCTTGCGGGCGGATCGACCTGTGGCAGATCATCGGTCGGGGTGCTCGGTGACTCGTTGCGCGTGGTCATGGTGACGGGGGTCCTTCTGCTACTTGGTGATCGCGACCTTGTCCTGACGGCAGCGCTTTCGGGCCGATTACGGCCGACGGACTACCAACAAGCACACTAGTTATCATCTGGGGCACAACGGGTTACAGATTTCGCTGCACGATAGTGGACATTTGCTGTTGCTGCGCAACGCAACTGGGCTGAGGACTCAGGCTTCCGCATCCATCGGCTCGAAGACAATGACGTGGCGCACGCCATTGTGCTCCATGTGGCTGTCATGCGCGGGCCACATCTCGATAAGCCTCAGCATGTTGCGCGCGACCTCAACATCTGTGGCGGGTCGCGACAGATAAGTTGCAGTGGTGCCGCCAATCGCGATGCGCGCCTTCGGTTCGGCGAGCAGATTCTTCGGCCAACTGGAGGCTGTTTTCAGCCCGAAGTTCTCGCAAGCGGCGACGACGTTATTGCCATCGCGCACATAGTGCAGCGGAACCGTACGCTCTTCGCCGCTTCGTCTACCTCTCGTCGTGAGCAGCATCGTCGGCAGCGCCGGACCACTCATCGAGAATCGGCCTCGGCTCGCGCGGATCAGCGCCCGGTCTATCCGGGAGCCGACGTGCTTCATGAACAGGGAGAACCAGCGGTAGTGACCGATCCGCCGCATCACGTGGAGATATAGCCCATAGAACTCACTCGTGGTCGGACCTACGCGCGATTGCGTCTGGGTCTCATCAGGTGCAGTCATATATTCAACTCCGTGCGTATTTACGTATTTCTATCCAGATATCTGGATCACTGTCGCAACAGTACTGTGACCCGCCCCTCGGTGCAAGTCCCTGTCTGATGGTCGGTAGGGCTTGCTACCGTCTGCCGCATGCCTGCCCGTCCGCATCGCACGGTCGACCGAGTCGTAGAGATCCTCGAGACCGTGTCGTTGAGCCAGCGCGGCGTCACTTTGGCCGAATTGGCAACTGCCATGGGCGCGGCGAAGAGCTCCGTCCAGGAGCTGACCAACGGTCTTCTGGCGCGCGGCTATCTCATCGAAGAGGACCGCCGTTTCCACCTCGGGCCGGGCCCGTTCATCCTGGCCGCTCGCGCGAACAAGCTGGCCGCGCTCTCCCTTAATCATGAGTTCGTGGTCGAGTTGAGCAAGGTGCTCGGCTGCACTGTCCTCGTTGGGGTGCGCGTCGGGGACTCCATCGTCTTCACAGACTTCGTGGGCGACGAGTCACCCAGCCTTTCGTTCGTTGCGCGCACCCACGCCCGTCGCCCTCTATACACCAGTGCCGCCGGAAAGACCCTCCTCGCAAACGTTCCCGACGACGAGATGTACCGTCTCCTCGACCTCGCCCGCCCCGAGCAGGCAGGCGAAGTCCGACAGTTCCTCGCCGAGCTCCCCGAAATCCGTTCGCGCCAAATGGCTTTCAACCGCGGAATCACGTTGGCGGACGCGTACGCCGTGGCCACTCCCCTACTGGCACCAGACGGCAGTCTGATCGCAGTGATCAGTGCAGCCGTCGACGCATCACACGCGAACCGTCTCGACGACATCGCTGAAAAGCTCAAGAACAGCGTTGCCGCCCTCGCCCCGAAATACGGGCTCAACACACGCTGAAAAAACCGGCGCTACAGCCAGGCTCACACTCTCCAATCGAAGGGTGCTCACTTTTCGACCGGGAATCACCCGCTCAGTTTTCGACCGGAACCGACAATCGAGCAGTACGCGTCAAGAAGTCGTGAATGACATTCGTTATCCATGAAAGAGTATGCTGTTTTCGTTATCATGTTGTGCTTCAACGTATTTGGAGATCCACGCGCAGCGATCGCCCTCTTCGGAACGGCGGCTGATCAGTGGGGTCGAACGAACATTCAGTCGGCCTTCTTGGCGGGCCGGTGGAGGAACTCGAGCTCCACTTGGATCACGTCGTCGAAGCTCTGGCGTACAGCAGGCGCCGCCAGCCGTGTTGCGGGGAGGTTTGGCCGCGGATTGCCAGGCGCGGTGGTCAAGAAGCTCCGCCAATACCTGCGCGCAACCCCAATCATTCAGTTGCACTCGAAAATTGACGCCTAGTTCCCCATCAAATCACAGACTTCACAAGCCGGGTGTCATCGATGTGCGGCAATAAAGCTGCGACTCAGGGTCATTCGCTCCCAGCTCCGAAAACGCCCGCCCAGCAAGTTTCATAGCGCAGCGCCGCAAGTCATCGGGGGTCTAGGAGGGCGCGGGTATCTCGAATGCGTTGAGAATTGCGCACACAGTGTGATAGAAGCCGGTGAGCACGACGATTTCCATGATGCCATCGGGCCCGATCAGCGCTTCTGCCTGGCGATAGAGTGCCTCGTCGAGACGATGCTCACGCGACAGCGCGCGGGCCACGAGGTGCGCTACCGTCTCGTCGTCGCTGAGATCCTTCGGCAGCCCGCCGTCGGCCAGTGTGTGCACCGCGTCATCGGAGAGTCCGGCGTCGCGGCCAACGGCGCAATGGGCGTAAAGCTCGTACGGGGCCTGCCAGACCGCGCCGACCGTCAGAATGACGACCTCCCTGCTGCGTTTGGTCAGCGATGTGTGTTTTTGCTCCGCGAGCGCAAGGTCGAAGGTCTTACTGGCCGAGCTCTTCGAATAGGCTTCGTGACAGCATTCTTCGGCTATCAAGAAGCGCTCGGCTATGCCGCAATCCGCTCTTTACCGACGGTGCGCTGTGCGCATAATTCGGCTGCTATGCAACCGATTACCTGCCGGCTCACCAGCATGCCGAGATGGCCGACACCGTCGAAGGTGATGGTTTCCACCTGGGCGTGCGAGGGCAGCGCCCGCATCCCGGGCACAACGATGTCGAGTGCTGCGGCCAATGACAGCCACCGCACCCCGTCGGGCACCGGGGTGGACGCGAGGCGGCGCAACAACGGCGACCCGGCACGCAGTTCCCGCACGATTTCGGTGAACGGCAGCACCCCCGCCCAGGGTGACCCACCAAAGGGCGAGCCGAGCGTGATGACGGTGTCGACTCGCCCGGTCAGGCGGCTGTCGGCGACGGCGAGGGCGATGACAACACCGCCCAGACTGTGTCCAACGAGATGCACCTTGTCGGTACCCGTGGCCACCAAGATCCGCTCCACCTCGGCAACCACCCGCTCAGCCAGCTGCTTCACCGACATTCCGAGCGGCGGATAACCCATCGCTTCGACGGTCATCCCTCGCGCATTCAGCGCGTGGGCGACCAGAGCCAAGCTCGACGTGGTGCCCGCGAACCCGTGGACCAGCAGCACGGGCCGGGTCGTGGGCGCGGTCAGGGTTCGCACGGTCGGCGACGGGCCGCCTGCAGCGGTGTCGTAGCCGCCGCCGAGCAGCCGAAGGGGAACCATCGCCACCGTCGACATCATCATGGCGGCCTCGTTTGCCTGCACCGCCACGGCTCGCCGCACCGTCTGAACCGCCGCGCGGGCGGCGCCGAGCACGCGCCGGGGGGTGGTTGGACCATTCTGCCCGTGCGTCGCGCAGACCTGTTCTGCCCGTGGCCTTTCCGGTGACCATACGTGCGACATGTCGTGCCCCCTGCGGTGTGACGGGTATCACTTCGAGGATGGCGGTTCACGGACCGGGTGTCTGCACGGCCAGCCGCAGTTCGAGTTGCCGGTCCGCCGGGGCCGTCTCTACGTGCTAGCACGAAGTCGTCCCTGAATAAGCTGTGCCACTAGTGAATTCGTCAGCTGCGCACCGCACACGGCTAGACGTCATCGATCCAGTCTCAACCGACCGGCACGGTTGAATGTCGCGACGGGAATGAGACAGCATGGTCTTACGTCACTGCACGTTCACGATGCGTCCGCACATCACCGTTGGCGGGCCCTGTCGGCAGATGATCAGGAGGGGGTCAAAGAAGTGCGCCCGAACAGGTGCATCGAGACCGGCCCGAAACACCCGTAAGCAAGAACGCCTTTCGTCCAGAGCACAGCGCCGGTGAGCGACTGTCCACGGTGACGCCGAGCGTCACGCGCCCAGCGCGCAGTCAGAGGTTCCGGTCGCGGGCTGCGGCCCACAGCTCACACTTGCGCTGCAGCCATTCCACCGTGAAGCCGGTGATCACAGCGGTGCTCATTGCCACGATCGAAGTCATCATGGTGACTCCTTAGATGGGACGTTGGTATAAAGAATCGTCGCGCCGAGGGGGGGTCGGTGTCTGCGGTGGTGGCGCCCATCTACGGTGCCTACCAGCCCGCAACGTGGCCTCCGGCTAGCCGGTAGTCATCACCTTCGAGCCCGTGAGGATTAGCTACAACGGCAAGGTCTCGAATCGGCGAATAACGTTGTTCAAAGCCAACTCTGGCGTTCCGTCGAGCTGACAGGAAGCGTCGCGCGTGATGTCGAAATGGTGAGGATCGCTCCAGGCGGGTTCGTCGCGATTCGCCGACGCGAACATGGCTCGCCGAAACGGACCTTGCATGGCCGCCGACGAATGCGCCGTTACGACCGAGGTCACGAGGCTAGCCCCCGAGGTCTACCCAATCTTGGCCACAAGCAGTCCGCGCCCCCGATGTTGATGAGATGTTGATGGGAAATGAGAACTGGCCAGGAGTTTGAAGCCTCCCGTTTGTGCTGCATCCACGCTTGCCGTCAGCCGTGCCGGGCTGCTTCCTGAGCGAGTCGCACCCGCGAGGTCAGGCCCAGTTTGGTGTAGACGTGGGTGAGGTGGGTTTGCACGGTGCGCGGTGACACGAAAAGCCGCGTCGCGATGTCGTTGTTGGCGAGCCCTTCGCTGACCAGTCGGACGACGTCGCGCTCGGTCGGGGTGAGTGAGGCCCAGCCGCTCGCCGGACGTTTCCGTTCGCCGCGACGGCGCTGTGCGTAGGCGATCGCCTCGTCGGTGGACAAGCCCGCGCCCGCTGCCCACGCGGATTCAAAGTCATTCTCACCCATGGCGTCACGAAGCGCCGCCACCGCGGCGTCGTAAATGGCGTCGAAGATCTTGAAGCGGACCTGGCCGCTGCGCTGCCGGATAACTTGGGCGGCGCCCAACAGCCGCGCCGCTTCACGGTGACTGCCCGCATCGAGGGCGAGTGCGGCGAGGCACTCGAAGGTGTCGGGAGCACCGGTGTACGCCCGGGTGGTGGCTGTGACCGCGAGTGCCTCGTGGGCGTCGCGACCTGCCTGTTCGGGCTCAGCCTGCGCGATCGCAACGCGCGCGCGCGTCGTCAGCGCCACAGCGAGGTGCCAGCCGGCCGTCGACGCGATGGCTTCGTCGGCAATTCGTCGGGCCGCGAGGAGATCACCGCGGGACAGCGCGGCCTGGGCAACGTAAGTGCTAAAGATTGCCGCCGCCGCGGGCTGGACACTGATGTGGTGCCAGCCCGCCGCGAGTGCGTTGTCCGCCGCGGCAGCGTCACCCGCGGCGAGATCCGCGGCGGCCAACGCCACATAGCTCAGGCCCTCGTGCCATGGTGAGAGCTCGGCTGCGCGCTCGATGGCCGCATTGGCGGCGGCCCGGGCAGCTCTCACGTCCCCGCGGTACGCGAGCATGTGGGCCTGGATGAAAAGGCCGTTAAACCTCCAGAACACGTCGTGAGCCGCGTCGGCCTCGGCAACCACGTCGCGCAACTGCGCGACGGCCCCAGCCAAATCACCGCTCGCCCACTGTGCCAAACCGAGAACCCAGCGGCACTGGCGCGCGTCGAGCCGATCACCGATGGCGTCGGCGAGGTCGCGTCCTTCTTCGGCGGCCTCGCGTGCTGCGATCGGATCACCCACCGTGAAGGCCATGAATGCCTGCCAGCTCAGGATCTGGCTGAGTTTCCATACGTCGCCTAGTGCCCGGGCCAGCCCGATCGCCTCGGCGAAGTACGGCTGGCCGACCTCAGGGTTGTAGACGTTGACGCAGCCACAGGCGGTGAGTACCCGGAGTAATAGGGCGGGGTCGTCGACCTCCCGCGCGATCGCGAGGGCTTCGCTCGCTTGCTCCAAGCTGTCGGTGGCGCCAATAAATGCATCGAGCGTGGCGTCATCGGCGAGCACCCGCGCGCGCACCGCCGGCGCCACGTCGGCCCGGTGTGCATTTTGGTCGGTGAGCACTGCGTCGAACCAGGCCAGCCCTTCCCGGATCCGGCCCCGTGCGGGCCACAGTGGCTGTAGCGACGAGGCGAGCTGCGACGCCAGCTCGATATCGGAATTCTCGCGACTCCACGCGAACGCGGCCCGCAGGTTGTCCATCTCGGTTTCGGCCTGTTCGAGACGCTGCGCATGACCCGTGCTCGCCGCGGTATCGAGCAGGGCCGCCTTGGCCGTGTAGTGATCGCGGTGACGCACCCTGACCCTGTCCGCTTCGCCGGACTCGCCCAGCCTTTCCAGCGCGTACTGTCGCATCGTCTCGAGCAGCCTGTATCGCGTTCGGCCACTTGTGTTTTCGGCCACAACCAGCGACTTGTCAACGAGCAGAGTTAGTTGGTCGAGAACGTGGTAGCTCTCCACCTCGCCGCCGCCGGCGACCGCCTGCGCGGCGTCGAGGTCGAACCCGCCCATAAACACCGCCAGTCGGCGGAACAAGATGCGTTCGGGCTCGGTCAGCAGCGCGTGCGACCAATCCACGGAGGCGCGCAACGTCTGCTGGCGGCGCACCGCGGTGCGCGCACCGCCGGTCAGCAACCGGAACCGGTCATGCAGGCTGTCGCGGATCTCGGTCAGCGACAAGACGCGGACCCGCGCCGCCGCCAGTTCGATCGCCAGCGGCATGCCGTCGAGGCGTCGGCAGATCTCCGCCGCGACGACGGCGCTCTCATCGGTGAGGCAGAAATCGGGTCGAACGTGTCGCGCGCGGTCGGTGAACAACTCGATCGCCTCGTCGGCCAGCGACAGCGACGGCACCCGCCAACTCACCTCGCCGGCCACCCCGATCGGCTCCCGGCTCGTCGCCACAACCGTCACCGCAGGGCAGCCGCCCAGCAGGGCAACAACAAGTTCCGCGCACGTGTCGAGCAGATGCTCACAGTTGTCCAGCACCAGCAACATCCGACGATCGCCGACAAACCGCAGGAGCATGTCCATCGTGGAGCTGCCCGGCCGGTCGGGCAGGCCCAGCGCGCGGATCACCGCGACCGCCACCAGATCGGGATCGGTGATCGGCGCCAGATCGACCAACCACACGCCGCCGCCGAATCCACCGGCGATCTCGACCGCCAGCTGCACCGCCAGGCGTGTCTTACCGACACCGCCCGCGCCGGTGAGCGTCACGAACCGGTTGCCGGCCAGGATCTGCCGGACGTCGTTCAGTTCGGCTTCGCGGCCCACGAAACTCGTGAACTGCACCGGAAGATGCTGGGCCACAACGATTTCGTGCGTGCGCAGCGGCGGGAAGTCGTTGCGGAGGTCGGGATGACACAGCTGGACCAGCCGTTCGGGTCTAGGCAGATCACGTAGGTGATGGCTGCCGAGGTCGGTCAGCCAGGCGTCGGCTGGCAAGTGGTCGAGAACCAGATCTTCGGTGGTGCCCGACAGCACGGTCTGCCCGCCGTGGGCCAGATCGCGCAGCCGTGCGGTCCGGTTGACGGTCGGGCCGATGTAGTTGCCCTCGTCACGCAGCTGCACCTCCCCGGTATGCATGCCGATGCGCAGCCGGATCGGGGCCAGTGGTGCGCGCTGCAACGCCAGCGCACACGACACCGCGTCGCTGGCACGCGTGAACGCGACCACGAAGCTATCGCCTTCACCCTGTTCGACCGGCCGCACACCGCCGTGGGCCGTGATGACCTCGCACACCGTTCGATCGAGCCGCGCGATGGCGGCCGTCATCTCCTCGGGTTGGGACTGCCACAGCCGCGTTGAGCCCTCGACGTCGGCTAGCAGCAACGTCACTGTTCCCGTCGGAAGCTCGCTCACACCCAGGTCGCTCCAGTTCAAAGGCGTGTCCGCAGGTGGGTCAGTTCTCCTCATGCTAGCCAGCATGCGGCGACCACATACCGCAAAACATCAGCGGAAACGCGTAGATTGCCGCCCCTGCCGTGCGGATTTACGACCCCTCCTTGCGCCGATCTCCGTGTTGTGACCGACGATGTCGCGCCGACGACATCGGATCGTCGACTCGTACCGACCCGAGGAGACCACCATGACCATCCACACCAGCCCCCCTAGCCAAACAGGAGTCGACGACATAGGCGCGACAGTCAAGATCACAGACGTCGCCGCTCTGCCGCTGGCGCCGAAGAACCCGCTGCCGTATCCGCAACGGTTGCGGGCCCTCCGGGTGTTTCACACCGGACAGGAAACGCTGCGCGACGCCGGCGGACCGGTGACCCGCGTGAGCTTCGGCCCCAAGTGGCTGTTCCCGCCGGCGGTAATAGCCACGTCACCGAAGGCGGCGCGCGACGTCCTCGGACGCAAAGACGCGTTCGTCGACAAGCACATCATTCATCGGGAAATGCGGCACCTGCTGGGAGAGAACCTGTTCGACCTCATGCACGAGAAATGGCTTCCCCGCCGGCGCGCGCTGCAACCGATCTTCACCAAACAGCACGTCCGGGCTTTCGGCGGCCACATGTCCCAGGCTGCAAACATGGCCGCCAACCAATGGCTCGAGAGAGCCGAAGTCGACCTTGACGCCGAATGCCGCCGACTGACCATGCGGGCGCTGGGCCGCTCGGTTCTAGGCCTGGACCTCGACGAACGGGCCAACGCGTTCGCCGAGCCGCTGCGCGTCGCCCTGACCTATATCGCCGACCGCGCTTCGCGGCCGATACGCGCACCTCAACGGTTACCAACGCCTGCGCGGCGCCGCGCACGAGCCGCTTACGCCAACATGTACCAGCTCGCCAACGAGATACTGCAGGCCTGCCGTTGCGATCCATGCCGCGATGCACCGCTCGTGCACGCCCTAATCGCGGCCACCGACCCAGCAACCGGTCGGGCGCTGTCCGACGACGATATCTGCAACGAACTGATCGTCTTCATGCTGGGCGGCCACGACACCACCGCAACCACCCTGGCCTACGCGCTGTGGGCGCTGGGGCGCCATCCAGACCTACAGGCCCGGTTGGTCGCCGAGGTCACCGACATCGGCGATCGCGAACTCACGCCCGACGATGTGCCGCGCCTGGGATACACGATCCAAGTGGTGCACGAGGCGCTGCGGCTGTGTCCGCCGGCCGCCGCAATCGGACGGATGGCGACGCGAGATATCCAGGTCGATGGTTACCGGGTCGAGGCCGGCACGATGTTAGCTGTCGGAACCTATGCCCTACACCGCGATCCAACCCTGTGGGACAACCCGCTGGCATTCGACCCGGACCGGTTCAGCCCGGAAAACGCCAAGGGCCGCAACCGCTGGCAATTCATACCGTTCGGCGCCGGCCCGCGATCATGCATCGGGGACCACTTCGCCATGCTCGAAGCCACCCTCGCGCTGGCCACGATCATTCGTAGGGTCGAAATCGTTTCGCTGGACGACGATTTCCCGCTGGCCACGCCGTTCACGACAGTCGCCGCAGCACCGATCCGTGCCCGCGTAAAAACGTCCGGACTTGACTCTGGGCGATGCGCGCCTCGTGGAGACATCATCCGGCCACAGTGTTCATCGGAGTGTTGATGTGGGACCCGTGACCCACAGAAAAGGGCCGCATCTCTGCGGCCCTATCCCTTGTGGAGCTGCCGGGAATCGAATCCGGCTCAGAAAATGGGCTGACCTGCGTAAATGCCGAATTTGAGTACGCGAAACAACGTGAAAGTACGCGAGAGTACCGGCGATTACGCGAAAGTTGTTGACGACGTCAACACGATCAGTTGACCGTCATGATCCGCTGCGCAGTACGGTAGTTGATCCCAAATGCCGTGGCGGCAGCATTGATCGACGCGCCGGTGGCACAGCGGCGGCATCGATCTTGATGACGACGTGTGGAAGTCACGGCAGCACCGCATGCGCGATATTGCCGATGAGGCTGACCGTGGTCGCGCCGATCAGGAAGCACCAGAAGAAGCGGACGGCCCGGCGGTGGTTCTTCCCGTCGATTTCGGTCGGCCCGGAATACGAGGCTGTAAAAAAAGCAGCAGCTCGAAGCTAGCGACTTGTTGGCGTACGGTGCGGCGAGTCCGGATCGGGCCGGCGCTTGAACCATCTGGTCTTGTTTTGCCACGACCGGGCCGCAGCGACCGCGAAAATGATCCCGCCCGCGAATGTCGACAACCAGCCCACGACGCCACGCTCGCTCCACGAACACCACTGGGTGATGATCCGGGCGGTGCAGACGACGATTCCGGCGATCACGAGCGCCAGGTACACAGTCACGGTGGGCCGGTGCCGTGGAACTCGCTGCAGGACGAGCAGCCCGCATAGTGTCCACACCAGTAGATAGATCAGCATGGCGCAGAACAGGAACCAATAGATTTTCGACCAGGCGTCGCCGGGCACCTCGTAAAAGTTCGATCGGTAGACCTTGGACCCGTTCCCTGATGCCCATGCGGCAACCATCAGCGGAACGCACACGGCGGCGGGGCGTTCAACCCATTGCGTCCCTATTGCTTGTAGTCGGCCGTCGTCGATCACCCTTCCCTCCAAGGTGGATTCGTCCGGCATCTGCCCCAGTGTCGGGCGGTCGTCGTGCAGGACCTTCCAAACCAGCTGTCGGCTTAGCCCGGAGCGGTGCACAAGGTCAGCGGGTGTCCAGCCGCGAGCATCGAGCTCGGCGTGGACGAACCTTCGGTACTCGTGCACGAAAACGAGCCTTCCGTCGCCTGCGTTCGGTGTCCACAGCACTGATTGCGTGCCGTCAACCGGTTATGGTCTACGACTACGCGACTTTGTGTCAATCCGTTCGCCTATTCTGACCTGCGATGTGGCCGTACGGGTGAGGTAACTTGTTGACGTTTGGTCAACCGATATGCAACATTGTGTCGCGAAGTTGTTGACAACCACACACATCAGACCGGGCTACTGGCGTCCCGGACGGCAATCTGAGCATCTCTCCGAAGGGTCGGGCGAATGAGAAACAAAGCTGTGGCGGCCAAGAAGCGCCGTGCTGCCAAGGCAAAGCGGGCCGCCATGATGGGGCCGTCTCAGCAACTGCAGTCGCGGTGGGGCTGACGCCGGCAATGGCCAATGCGGCGTCCAGCCAGACGTACTTCATCGGGTTCCCCGACTGGCTCCCTATCGGAGAAGGCGCGACGCTCGCCTCGGACCCGGTCGCCATCAACAACGCGATGGTCGGCGCCAAGGACACCAACCCCCTCATCGCCTGGGGACTGGGAGCAGTGGATCTCCAACCGGTCTGGGTGAAGTACGTGGATGGGGTCCCGGTCTATACCGTGCCGAAGGTCGGACAAACCGGCTCCCACGCGGAACCGAATCCGCTTTACCAACCCGCGTACGACACGGCCTACGACATCGCGTACCAATTGGCATCGAGACCAACGTGGCTTGGTGGTTGCGGTGGTAATGCCCAGTGCCGTCACGATCGTGCCACAGCCGACGCCCTCAGCGCCGTTCGGAACATTCCGCAGACCATAACCGTCCCTGACTACGGGATAACTGAACCCGGCCACTGGACAACGCCGACTGCCGGTCAGTGGATCAATCCGACCGATCTGAGCGGTGTTCCGGCGCTAGGGCTGGTCGATTATTTCGCGAGCGGGGATCGAGGCTATCTGGCTCCGGTACTGAACTGGACCGGCTACCTGACGAACGTGAATCTGATTGCATATGGTGACGGCGCGATCGCGGCCGGACGGGCCTACCAAGCGTTCATCGACAGCGCCAAGGGAAACACCCATGAGGGCTACGACCCGTTCACGGTGGGCACTCCGCAAACCGGTCCCAGGCAGATCAGGATCGTCGGTCCAAACGGCGAAGTGACGCTGGTAACCGTATACGAAACCAACAATCCGCTTGACTATCCGAATCCGACATATCCAGGCCAAACGCCTCAGCCTGGTTACGAGGTGGTCCAGCCTGGCGGCGTCGTCGATCTGACAGTGCTCTCGCTGGTTCTCGTGCGGAACCCGGGCAGGGCGAACGGCGGCTTGTATGCGCGGTTCGCGCCGGTCTACGAGGAGCTGACCGGTGTCAATCCGGTGACGCCTGAGCGCCAGGATGTGTTGCCGGAGGGTATCGACCCAGAGCTGATCACCAAGCTGCTCACCGGCAATGCCGGCGACATCAGCGTTGATGAGTTGGGGGATCTGCAAACCGTGATCGAGTCCGTCGACGGCGAGCCGATCATCGTCACCCTGAAGGCCGACGTCGGGTGGCAGTACGACCTCATGTCCGATGCCCCGGCGACAGCAAACCCGATCGCGTGGGCCAACTCGGTGGCGTCGTCCATCTTCCTCACGAACCTGTTGACCGGGGTTGACTTCCAAGATCTCGGCGACGGCGCATCCATCGGGCCGGATGGCACGCTCTACTACACCCTTCCGGTCGATGAGCTACCGCTGCTGACGCCACTTCGGCTGCCGGCGCAGGCAATTGGGCTGGCGACCGGCAATCTCGACGTCAACACCCCGCTCGCCGATGCGTTGGAGCCGGCGCTGAAGATTCTCGTAAACCTCGGCTATACCGATGTCGTTCGGAATCCCGATGGGACCTACACGCGGACGCTGGACAAGTTCGGCCAACCCACGCTGTTCGGAACACCGACACTGACTCGTGAGCAGATGGCCTTGGTGCCTGGTGATCTGATCGCGGCTCTAGGTGCGGGGTTCGGGGATGAGCTCACCGATGTTGTGCTGCGGACGAGGGGTCAGCTCACATCAGCGCTCAAAGTCGAGATGACGGACGAACAGGATGCGGCCGTCGAGCAGTCTCTCTCGGCCCCGGGCACCGCCATCAGGAACGTCAGTCACGATGTGGGCAACGGTGTCTCGCAGGTACTGACAGGTGTCGAGTCGAAGCTGCCGGCGGCGCCGGTGGTCACCCAGGACGATTTGGAGGACGGCCAGCGGAAGGTTGGTCGGCAGCTTGCGGACGCACATGATCAGATCAACGAAATTGTCACCAAGGTGCGGTCGGTGATCGGTGACGGGCGCAACACCGTAACGACCGCAAACACGAGCGGTGGCGGCGAGGGCGCGGCCACACCGAGCACCACGCGGAAGACGCCAGTCAAGGATGCGGTTCAGAAGGCCAACAACGAAATCACGGAAACCGTAACCAATGTCCGCAACCAGGCCAAGAAAGCCTTTGGCGGCGACAAGGATTCGGATGGTAGCGGCAACGGCGATGGGGCCGAAGGCGGAGCGCAGTAAGTCCGCCACGTCGGAACAGCCACGGGGCATTTGACCGTTTCGAGGCTTTGACCCCTGCGACATGTGCAGCCCGTGTGACTGAAGCCTGTCGGTGGCCATCGATGCGGTCCTCTCTCATGCGCATTCACGACGACAACGCCAACATTCCCTCGGCAGCATTTCCACAGGAGGCAACAGATGACGACGCCAGCAGGGTGGGACCCAGATCCTTCCGGAGGGTCAGGGCAACGCTACTTCGACGGTGCGCAGTGGACGGAACACCGCACGCCACCGGCGTCGGCAGGGCCTTCGTCGGCACCAGCACCCGCAACGGTCGCGACCGTGACCGCCACCCCGAAACGCAACAACGTCGTCGGGATCATCGCGCTGGTCGCAAGCGTTGTTGGATTTGTTTTCGCGTGCATTCCAGGCGCGCTCGTCGTTGGGTGGGTGCTGCTTCCAATTGCCTTCGTCCTCGGCATCGCGGGCTTGTTTCTGACTGGAATGACAAAGGGCACAAGCATTGCCGCTGTCGTCGTATCAATCATCGGGACGGTTGTCGGCGTTGTCGTGTTTTTCACCGTGGTCTCGGATGCGTTCAAAGACTCTTTCAACAAATCAGACCTCTTGGCATCCCCAGCGACACCGTCTGCTGCCCGGAGCCCAGGCAGCACGCAGGACGATGCCAGTGACAATCAAGCTGGCAGTAGGCAGAGTCCGTTCCCCATCGGCGCGACGGCAAGCAATGAGGACTGGGACATCACGCTCGGCGCGCCTCGCGAGGCGTGGACAGAGATCGCCAGTGAGAATCAGTTCAATGATCCGCCGGAAGCGGGCATGGAGTTCTGGATTGTGCCCGTAACGGCCGTCTATAAGGGCGACGAGACAGGGAACACTACGTTCGGTATCTCGGTCAAGTTCGTCGGTTCGGATAACCGCACCTACAGCGACAGTTGCGGCGTCATCCCGACTCCTCTTTCGGATATCGGGGACCTGTACAAGGGCGGTGAAGCTGCGGGCAATACATGTGTCGCCGTGCCCGCCGGTGCCGATGGACTATGGACAGTGACCCCCGGGCTTATTAGTGACCCCGTGTTCTTCGACTCGAGGTAGTTCGCCTTGGGCCTTCAAGAGAGGTGGGACGGTCAAGTGCCTTCGGTGACATTCCAACTCTAAACCCCTGACGCGGCCACCTCGCCCGATGCGCGAAGCGGGCGGCGTGCCTGCCGGTTTCGACCTCAAGTGAGTTCAATGCCGACTAACAGCCGCGAACCGCGAATACAGCCGCCATGTCGTCTGCCGAACCGGTGTTCGACCAACAGGGCCGCGGACAGATTGATGAGGTGCCCAGTGCCAAGCGGCGCAGAGATTCAAGAGTTCGAGCAGGCCTTGCTCGCCCAAGGCGGATTGACGCAGGGCACCTTCGGAACGCTGCCTGATCAGCTTCTGGTTTGGCGGCCAGAGAACACAGACTGGGATTTTTTCCCCACCAAGTCATGGGAAGACTCCTTGGGAATCGGGTCCTGCCTGAAGAGGACCGTCCGTGGTGACCGAGGCTTCGTCTACGAAAGCGGCGACGGGATCGCTGCACTGGTGGACTTTCAGGGGCCGACCGTCCACACCGAGAATTTTGGCTAGGCCGCGACCATGCATATTCCGCCCCTCGCGTCGTCCCGTGCCTCGGTCCGAACTATCTACACTCACCAACCTTGAGACGTTGTTCGGCAAGCCAGGCGTGCCACGAAGCACGCAGAAACTATCGGTCAGCCAGGCGGAAGCGATCGCCTCGCTCATCAGCGATCCACTTCCTCCAACCATCCTCATGCCGGAGGTGCCCGGGTCCTACGGCATTCCCTCGAGGCTTCTCCGTGCGCAGTTCGCTAGGTCTCTACTCGGATCTCCTGATCACGCAAACAAGTCAGGATGACGATCCCAGTCGCTGTTTGGTGTCCCCGTACATCCCGCGACCGGACGTATGGGTTTGTCCCTCTAGCTGATGCCAGGGTCCGGGCCGAGGGCGCTCCCGGTCTGACAGACACGCAGTCGCTTAGGCAGCGAGTGCGTAGTCGCGCTGATTGGAATCGGCGCTTAATTGGTTGCAACGACGCTTACGGTGGTCTCTTGCCTGCACCGGCACGCTTCCCTTGATTCGATGCGCGAAGTCGAAACCGTTCAGCCCCTCGCATCCCCGCCGACCTTCGGCAGGACATTTCATTCTACCGTCGAGACCAACAATGACCAGGGATTAAAAAGTCCCAGCTAGATGACGAAATTGAGGTGCTCGACGATCCGCTTGCCGACGGCCTCGTCGCCACCGTAGGTGATGGCGTCGTGGTCGACGGTCGTTCGGCCGCCGGCCAGCCGGGTGAACAGCAGGCCGTCGAGCGTGATCGTCGCCGTCGGCTCGGCACCACCGAAGTCGTCGACCACCTTCGCCCGCTCGCCGACGGACACGTTGATCGTGCGCGACAGCGGGCCTGTCAGCTCGAGCCCTACCCGCGACCCTTCGGGCGCCCGGCCCAGCTTGCCGACGACGAAGCCCATGCTCGCCGCGATCTCGTCGAGCGCCAACCGCGAATCGGCCCCGTCGAAGCCGACATCCCCCGACGGCCGCCCGACCGCCTCACGGACGTCATGCTCGTGCATCCAGCAGTCGAAGATCCGCACCCGCATGAACCGGCCGTAGCTGTCGGGCCCCGCAGGCGTGACAGTCAGCTCGTGCCATTGCGCCTCCCCCATCGCGGACAGCGCTTCGCGACGCTCGGCCGTCGTCGCGCGGAAGCGCTCCAGCAGATCCGCATGGGAAAGACCGCGCAACTTGCGCACCCACCGCTCGTTCAGCACGCCGATGTCGTTGCGCACGTGCTTGAGCGTCGACACATCGACGTCGGCTTCCGGTGTGCCGGCACCCTGCAGCATCGACTCGGTCCCGATCACATGCGCGACGACGTCGTGGACGGTCCAACCGGGCAGCGACGTCGACTGGTTCCACTCGCCGTCAGGCAGGTCATCGACGACCCGGTCGATCGCATCCCAGGTGGCGAAGAGTCCGCTCAGCACATCGGATTTGTCCAGCCGGGTCACCGGACGCGAGGGGCTGCTCACGGGCCGACGGTACCGCTCGCGGTGTCGCGAGCGACCGCAAATTGCCGCTAATCCCCGGTGTGTTGGCGTGCCGACACGGCCGCTCGGCCGCCCGACCGCCCGGTCACCGCCGCGGGGGCCACCGGCCGCGGCGGGGTAGCGTGCCCGTCGTGTGGGGCGCGGTGCTGGTGATGGCCTTGGCGGCGATGGTCGACCCGCTGCGGATCGGGATAACTGTCCTCATAGTTTCGCGTCCACGGCCCGTGCTCCAGCTGCTCGCGTTCTGGCTCGGCGGCATGGCGATGGGTCTCACCGTCGGCCTCGGTGTGCTCTTCCTTCTGCGCGACCTCGCGCTGGACGTCATTCACGACCTGGAGTCGACGACTGCGACCACCACTGTCGGGCTGGTTCAGCTCGCCATCGGTGTCCTCGCGCTGCTGCTCGCCGCGATGATCGCGATGCGGTTCCCGGCGCGACGGCGCGCCCCAGTGCCGGTGCCCGTCGGCGCGCCTGTCGTGGCGTTGCAGCCGACCCCGACAGCGTTCTCGCGGCTTTCGACGCGCGCAGGTGATGCGATGCAGGGCGCATCGCTGTGGGTGGCGTTCGTCGCCGGCGCCTGGCTCGCGACGCCACTGCAGTACATCGCCGCCGTCGCCGCGATACTCGCCTCGGGAGCATCGGCCGGAACGCAGGTCGCCGCGGTGGTCGGTTACCACGTCGTGGCGTTGGCGTTCGCCGAGATACCACTCGTCAGCCAACTGGTCGCACCCGAGAAAACCCAAGCGGTCATGCTGCAGGTGCACGACTGGGTGCTGCCCCGCCGCAGGCGGCTCATCGCCGTCATCATCGCCGTTGTGGGAATCTTCTTGGTGATCAACGGCGTCGGCACCCTGTGAGCCGCGTCCCTAGCGGTCCAGGCGGGTGAACTGACCTCGGCGATACCGTTCGACGCAGGCCGCGCGCCTGACCTTGCCGCTTCTGGTGGTCGGAATCGAGCCAGGCGCTACCGCAACGAGATCCGCGACCGCCAGACCGTGCGATGTGGAGATCGCCGAGGTGACCGCGTTCTTGACCGCATCGATCGTCTCGTCCGCGGAATCCCCCGCGCCGTCGAGTTCGACGATGACGACGAGCTTCTCGCTGCGATCATCGGGCACGGAGATGGCCGCCGCCCTGGCCTCGGTGATCTCCTGGATCGTCGCCTCGATATCCTCGGGATAGTGGTTGCGTCCGTAGACGATCAGGACGTCCTTCATGCGACCCATGATGAAAAGCTCCCCGTCGCAGATCGCCCCGAGATCTCCGGTCCTCAGCTGTCCTGTTCGGGCGAAGGCTGCACTGTTCGTGTGAAGGTTGCACTCGAAGTTGCATTGTTCAGGTGAAGGTTGCGCGTCGCTGCCGGGATTGGCTCAGTCTGCGGCCGAGACTGTTGATCTATGACGGCGTTACTTCGAGAGGCGCGTCGACCCCTTGACCCGGGCGATGGCTTCGAGGTCAGTTATGTGCGGGACGACGGCGCCGAGCCGACAAGATTTTTCCCGACACCCGGCACCATGGCGCAAGTCAGCCACCGAAGGTCAGTGCAAACAGCCGAGACCGACACAACCGCAGCGCACAATGGTTTGCCCGCACGCGCGCCGCGGCGGCGGCGCCATCCTGCACCACCGCCACATCCGGCCAGTCCTGATCCGCGAATGGTCACCCAAAATGGACGGCATCGCGGGCACCATCTGGGCCAGCCAAACCACGAGCTCCACCTGGCCGCCGCGGCAACTTGTGACGTGACGTTCGGACCGGATGCACTGGCGCTCCGCAGAATCGAGCGAGGCGGCCATGAATATGTCACGCCGATCCAATAGGTAGCACGCCTGTCCGCTGCGGGTGCCGCGTCATCGGGCCCCGAACTCACGACGACGTCCCAACGGGCAACGTAGAACGGGGTAACCGCGGGCCATCCGTCGCAATCTTCAACTGGACGAGACAACGAGTTGCGAATCGCGCAGGCGCGCCAGCTATTCGACGACGATGTCGTTGCCGGACACCGATACGGTGCCGCGTCCAAGAGGCCAAACTTTCGTCAGCATCTTGAACGTCGTTCCGAGTCCGGGGATCTTGGCGAAAATCTGTTGGGGTCCGCGGACCATCTGCCCGTTCTCGACGTCGTAAGCGGATTGGTGCCACGGGCAGACCAGTCGCCCGTCCTCGATCGATCCGCCCGCCAGGTCTGCGCGCAGATGTCGACACCGCCGCGTGACCGCGAAGTATTTGCCGTCGATGTTTCCAACGGCATACGGTCCCGCACCGGTCACCGCCCCCGGGGGCAGATCGGAAACCGGGCACACTGTGATCTGCTTTGCCATGCCAGCCTCCAGTCACCGCCGACGGTCCTTAACACGTCATTGTCCACCTACCCTCGGCCCATGCGGGAAACACCCCCAGAACGCCGCCGATCGCAACAGCGACGGGATCTCTCCCGGATAGCCTTGGACGGAATCGGCGCGGAAGTCCCGAGGTTCGCAGATTGTTCAGTCGCTGGTAGGCGCGGCGATAGGTGAACCAGTTCGTTGGTGCCCGCCCGTCCCGATCCGGGCCGGCTCCAACCCCGGCAACCTCCACTCGGGACAGCTCGCGGATCGGCAAATGGTTTCGTGCATTCGCTCAAGTCCGTTCGACCTTGATCACCATCCCGGCGGCGCGCAGGCGGTCGGGGAGAGCCTACCCATCACCGCAGCGGGGGTGGGTATTCCGGCGAGGTCGGAGAGCTTCTCGTCGTCGAAGGCCAACGCCAGGCCACTATCTCCTGCAGTACCGACGTCGCCTTGTAGCCGGGATCTCCCTGTGCGGTAGCCCCGCGCGGCCGGCCGGTCCAGCGGCAGAGGCGCCGGCATGCCGACAGCTCGATCAACTATCGCGGGGCGTGTCCTTCTGCTGGCACAGTCGAATTCCGAGCGGGGTCGCGGCCAGCACCACCCAACCGCCGCGGTCCACGACCGCACCCAGTAACTCATCTTCGTCTGCTCGTCTCACCGGCTAGAGACGAGACCGGCTTGTCCGATCGTAACCTTTCGTGTGTGCGAGCGTGTTCCACTCGCCTCTGATCGCCAAGAGCGCCAACGTTATTGCCGTGCCATCGCCAGATTGAACCGGTCCTCCGGCCCGATCAGGTGGTCGTGGCTGTCGTCGCCGATGTCGATCTGCACCCACTCGATGTCATCGGTGAAGCGGTTGCCCGTCGGGCCGTAGTCCGGGGAGGCCGGCGAGCCGGTATCGGCACCCCCCAATTTTCTGATCGATATGACACCGTGAATGGCCTAACTTCGGGGCCGGCGTCCGCGCTGAACTCAGAACTGCTGCCTACTGATCGAAGCGGCGTCGGAAGCGATCTTCCATGCGCCCTGTAAATGAGCCGCGGGAGTGTTTCGCCGGACGCTGGCGCGGCGCGCCCGACGCGGAGCCCGACTTGTCGCGCCCACCGCCCATGCGCGGGCCGGTAATTGCGAGCACCACCCCGCCGAACATGCCCACGAATCCAAAGACGCTGAGGATCGGGAAGTTTCCGATCATGGTGGCCTTGAAGGCCACACCGGATACCAGCATCGCCACGCCTATCACGAAGAGTGCTGCGCCCTGGAGCCGGCGACGGGCCGAGGGAGCACGCAGACTGCCACCCCGGACGCTCGAGGCGAACTTAGGGTCCTCGGTAGAGAGCTCGCTCTCGATTTGGTCGAGCATGCGCTGCTCATGATCGGAGAGTGGCATCGTCCCTCCTCGCCGCGGCCGCGATCTCGTCCCGGCAGATCGAGGAAGCCTGGAGAATATCCGGCCAACTGACAGTGATAATACGAGGTGAACCTGAGCCGTACCACCCAGCCCACTGTCGGTGCGGGTGCCGGGGTTTGCTTTGGGTCGGGCCTGGTAGACCGTGGCGGGGGTGGCTCGGTGGGGCAGTGAGCGGTGGGGGCGGCGGCGCGCGCTGGACTCGACGGTGCTCAACGATGCGGTCGCCACCCAGGACACGATCACCCAGCTCGCAGAGTGCTCGCTTCGGCGAGCAGACCGCTACCGGCCCCGGGAGTTCGGCAGACACGAGTCGGACGGCGCTCCTGACGAAAAGGAGAGCCGTCCGAAGCACGCAACCACCTGGTTACCAAGCGTGCATGATGCGCGGTGAAATGTGGCCTCGGCGTCAGGAGACGATTTCCCCGCCCTGACGCAAGCCCACCGCGCTGTGCCCAGTTGATGGGCCTCGCTTCGCGTGGGTGCCTAGTGCTCGTGCTGGGCGCCACAGCCGAGAGGAGGAATCTTCTCTTCCGGTCCGACCTTGGTCTGCCGTGGATCCGTACCTTGGGTCTACCCCGTTTATCCAGGTAAAGCACAGGTAAAGCAACAGTAAATGAGTTGGGCCGAGCGTTCAACGGGCATCTCGCCGACCATCACCAATTCCTGTTCGCGCACCATGTTGGGCCGGATCGCCAGCATCGACGCCGATATCGCCCGACATCGGCGAGCAGATCGAGGCGCGTCTGGCCCCTTTCATGTGGAAGGCGATCCTGGACACCAGGGTCCTCATCGCCGAAGACCTGGGCGCAGCGCGCGACACCCCTGGTGCTCGCGCGGTGGAGTGCTACACCAGAAGGAGCGCAGCCAGCCGACACCCGTCGCGGTGGCGAGGTGCGGCAACCAGCATGTAGGAGGTGGTTGCTGTGCTTCATCCCGATCCCTTCCGTGACATCGACAGACTCGCCGCGCAGCTGCTCGGTACATCGCCCGGATCCGCCCGAGTCCCACTGGCCATGCCGATGGACCTCTACCGCTCCGGCGATCACTACGTGCTTCACGCGGACCTGCCGGGCGTGGACCCCGATTCGGTGGACGTCAGCGTTGATGGCGGCATCCTCACCGTGAAGGCACAACGCAGCGAACGCACCGAACTCGACGTGCAGTGGCTGAGCTGCGAGCGCTTCACCGGCGGTTTCATGCGTCGCCTGTCCCTCGGTGCGGACATCGACGCCGAGCACATCGCCGCCACCTATCAGAACGGGGTGCTGACCGTAACCCTGCCCGTGGCGGCGAGGGCCAAGCCGCGCCGCATTGAGATCACCCACGGGGCACGTGAGGAAACAAAGGTCATCGAGCCCAGCGACTCATCCGACCAGCACACCACGACCTAACCCCTCTTCACCGGCTGTGACGACGATGCAGAGGTCGATCAGCGGCAGGGCCTGGGATGTGGTCGCGGGTTTCGAGGTGGCGTATGCGACCACGGCCGGCGATCAGATTCGGGTGCCGTTGGTGGATGCGTGGTCGCTGCGGTTGGAGTCGGTTCCGCCTGTTCGCCGGTTCAGCTCGTATCGAGGGCAACGCCATCTGGTCGGTGGTGGTCGGCCACCGATGGGCGGCATGTCGGGTCCGAGTCGTGGCTGGAACGCGACCTGATGCTGCTGGACTTCGACCCGACGGTGATCGCTATCGGCTCCGAGCCGTTTTGGCTGCGGTGGAGTGAGGGGTCCGGTAGGCCGGTGGCGCGGCGGCGGCCAGGCCGGCGTTGTCGGCTTGAGCGGTGATCGCCAGAACGCTGCTCTCACCCTGTGGCTTGACATCGATCGAGCTCTCCACCCGCTCGACGCTCCAACCCGAGGCGAGTCTGTCGGCGGTCAGCTGGGCAGCTTGCCGCGAGGACGCGAGCGTCGCCGCGGTTTGCGTGGTCCGAGTGGGTTCGCTCGACTCGCGCAGGACCTGGACGCCGATGAACGTCGTGTCGTCTTGGGGGAGCGGCGTCACCAGAAGCTGGGCCGTGGCCTCATAGGTGTCTGCCCGGACCAGCAGCCAAACACAGCTGGCTGCCACGGTGAGTGCCGTGACCCCGACCACGAGCAACCCGTGCGCCCTGATCGCTCGGAGATATGGCCCGAGTGCACCCTCCGGCCGAGGCGGCGCATGCCTTGTCTCGATCTCATACGACACGGCGGTCAGTCTACGTCGGACAGGGCGGGGATCCGCTAGCCGACTCGCTCCTGCTTCAAGGCTTCGAACGTCCGCCGCATGCCCTCCTGCGTCGAAACGACCTCGCGATAGCCGATCGCCTTGAGCTTGTCGTTCGAGAAGCGGTTTCCGCCCCACAGCGCGGCCGTCTTGTAGGGCGTGAACACATCTGGAAGCTGACCCTTCGACCGGGCGTGGTACCTCTGCACCGCGCCGCTGAACGCGAGCGTCGCCGGATAGGGGACGCGCAGGGCGCGGAGGGGCTCGACGTTCCTTCGGTATGCACGCAGGTACTCGGCGCAGGTGGGCAGGTCGTCATCGACCGTGTTGTAGGCCTCGCCGACGGCTTCGGGATGGCGCCCGGCCACCACGATGGCCTCGGCGCAGTTGTCGACGTGGTTGAGCGGCAGCTTGTTGTCGCCGCCCAGGTGCAGAAACACGCCGAACAGGCTCAAGCCGACGCGCGGGTGGATGGCAGCGGCCCCCGGGCCATCGAGGACGCCCGGGCGCAGCACGACGAGCGGCACCCCGTGGCGCTCGCGGTACTCCCAGAACAGCCGTTCTTGCCGCAGCTTGCACTGGGCGTAGACATCGCGACGCTCGGGGTGTGGCTCGAGCGGTGTGCGCTCGTCGAGGAGGGCGTCACGGCCGAGCGGGGCCACGCCGTAGACCGAGAACGACGACACGAGCACCGCCTTGACCGGCCGCTGCTCCGCCACGATGGCATCGAGCAGGTGCTTGCTCGCGACGACGGTGTGCAAGAACTGCTCGGCGGGGGCGCCTCGGGCGCTTGCGGCGAGGTGGTACACGATGTCCACGCCCGCGACGGCCCGGGCGCAGTCGCCGGGGTCGGTCAGCGAGCCGACGACCATTTCGATTTCGGCCGCGGAGCGCCGCGCCAGCTCCGCGAGCTTCTGTTGCTTGGGGCCGGGCCGCACGAACAGGCGCAGGGGCGCGGGGGGGTGCGCGAGCAGCCGCTCGACCAGCGCGGTGGCGAGGAAGCCGCCGGCGCCGGTCACGAGCGCGGTCATCGAGCGTCCGCGTGCTCGACCTGCCGGAAGATCTCGTCCAGCAAGGCCGACACGCGCACGATGTCGCGGTAGGGGTAGGGCGGTGGCCCGTCCCGCTCGATGCAGTCATAGAAGCGACCGAGCTGCGTTTGGAGCCCGGCGAAGTAGTGAAAGTCGCTCTTCGCGAACCGCCACACGTTGCCGGCGCCCTCCCTGAGGAAGCCCCTCGCCTGCTGGAAGGCCGGCACGAGCCGGCCGATTGCGCCCGCAGGCGCCGCCGAACTGTCGAGCGTGACGGTGCGCGCCGCGTAGTCGACCTGAAGCGTGTTCCTGGTGCCGTACACGCGAACGAACTGGCCCGCGGGCCGGATATGAGCCGAGAACGTGGCATACGCGCTCACTTCTGCGCCGGCCAAGATCACACGCAGCTCCTCCTTCAGCTGATCGCGATCGTCACCGAATGCTTCCCCGTGCAGCGCGTAGGCGTGGGCCAGCACGCGGGGCTCCTCGTCCGGCAAGAACTCGCAGATCTTGCTCAGCACGTGGTCGATTGTGTTGTGGAACAGCCTTCCGGGCAGCTTGTGCACCCAGTGATCGCTGTCGGCGAGCATGGCCTGGCCGAACGGGCTGCCCAGGTCGTAGCCAAGGAAGCTCTCGACGTGCACGGGGTCCCCCAGCAGGCCTTCGCCGATCAGCTCGCGCATCTTGAGGGCGGGCGGATCGAAGAAGGTTGCGTAACCCACGGTCAGCTTTCGGGCCACCTGCTCGGCGTGCGCGATCAGCGCTCGCGAGTCGTCGGCGCTAAGAGTGAATGGCTTCTCGACGTAGACGTGGCAGCCGGCGTCGAGCGCCTGACGGGCAAGCTCCAGGTGAGCCTGCGGGGGAGTGGTCACGTGGACCACGTCCGGGCGCTCACGGTCGAGCAGGGCGCCTAAGTCGTCGTAGTGGCGAGGGATGCCGTAGCGGGTCGCCAGCTGCTCGGCGAGCAGCAACTCGCGGTCGCAGGCGGCGATCAGCCGCGCCCGCCCGGGCAGCTTGCCGATCTCGCCGGCGTGGGCGTCGGCGATCTTGCCGCAGCCGACGATGGCGACCTTCAGACCCTGAGGTGCGCGCGCGCTAGTCATGACTGGCCTTCATGGCGGGCAAATCTCGCAGACCCTGTACTAGCTTGGCCTCCGAAGTGCGGGTGCTCTGGCTGAAAACGGGCCTTCTTCACCCCGTCGACAGGGGCGGGAGGATCCGCACGTACCACATCCTGAAGGAGCTCAAGCGGGGCAACCACATCACCTACCTGACGTTGGACGACGGCATGGGCACGGAACGAGCGAGGGTCCAGGCCGAGGAGTACTGCGACGAGCTGATCTGCATACCTCATCCCACCATCGCGAGATTCTCCGCCCGTTTCTATGCCGGGCTTGCCCGGAACGTCCTGTCCCCGCTGCCCTACCCCATCGCGAGGTACTGGTCCGATGAGATGGCCCGTGAGGTCGAAGTACGCGTCTCTACCGACCCGCCCGATGTGCTCGTAAGCGACTTCTTGTTCCCCAGCGTGAACGTACCCGGCGAGGTCCACTGCCCCAGCGTGCTGTTCCAGCACAACGTGGAAGCGATGATCTGGAAGCGGCACTCCGAGGTGCAGCGGAATCCTCTCAAGGCGGCTTACCTGCGCCACCAGTGGCGGAAGATGCACGCGTACGAGCGGTCGGCCTGCCTTCGCTTCGACTACCTGGCCGCCGTCTCGGCGGCGGATCGGGAGGCATTGCAGCGCGACTATGGCGTCACGCGCATCGAGGACGTGCCCAGCGGCGTTGACACGGATTTCTTCCGCCCCGCCGGCACGGTCCGCCCGACCCCACGCAGCCTTGTGTTCACCGGTGCGATGGACTGGATACCGAACGAGGATGCGGTCCGCTACTTCGCGGAGCGGATCATGCCGCGCGTCACGGCCCGGCTGCCCGACGCGACGCTGACCGTCGTAGGCCACGACCCGCGCGCCAACCTTCTCAGGCTCGGCCGGCGTGATCCCTCGATCGCCGTCACCGGTCGTGTCGAGGACGTCCGCCCGTACATCGAGCGTGCCGCCGCGTACGTGGTGCCGCTGCGCATCGGCGGTGGAACCCGCCTGAAGATCCTCGAGGCGATGGCGATGGAAAAGCCGGTCATCTCGACGAGCATCGGTGCCGAGGGCCTGCCGGTCCGGGACGGCTTGGACCTGTTGATCGCCGACGAGCCGGAACGCTTCGCCGATGCGGTCGTGCGAACCCTCACGGACGACGCGTTCGCGCGCGAGCTGGGACAACGCGCGGCAGCGACCGTCAGACGACAGTTCGCTTGGAGCAACGCCGGCGCGCGGTTCGCCCAGATCTGTGAGTCCGCTGCGCTATGGCACCGGGAGCAGGGCGCCGGGCAGCCGCGCTAGCTATCGGCGAAGGCGCCCATCACGACAAAGTTGGTCACGGCGAGCTCCTCCGGGGCGACATCCCGGTAGCGATCATCGAGCTGGAAGCCGCTGCGTAGGGCGTCGAGAGACCTCTCGTCGACGGTACGACTCTGCCGCAGGATCCGGATCCCGGCCTCTTCGAACAAGCTGATGTGCTGATAGCCGCGCAACCGGTTGTGGTACATGAACTTGTTGCCCGCCCAACGATCCCACTCGCGATCGTCGAACTGGAGGAAGTTGATCTTCGTGATCGAGGGGTCGGTGTGGCTGAAATGGTCAGAGGCATCGATGATGTGAACCAAGAGTCCTTGTGGGATCAGGACCCGGCGGGCTTCGTCGAGGATCTTCCGGATCGTCTCGGGCGGGACATGCTCGAACACCACATGCGAGATGTGGAAATCGAAGCTCCGATCCGGGACGTCGAGGCTCGTGGCGTCCGCGGGTGCGATGTAGGTCGTATTGATCAGCTGCAGCAACTCGGGCAATCGACCTGAGAAGGTCGTCAACCGGCGGTAGCGCTCCTCGAACCGCGGCGTCAACGCCTCCTCACCGAACATCTCCCATATTTCGTCGCGGTTCTCTCTCAGGTACCCGAGACACTCCGCGGCCACCGGTTCCGACAGGTACCTGTTCAGGTCGACGGTCACGGTCTGCGCGGCCCCGCAGAGCCACAACCCGGCCGGGACGCAGAGGTGACGCCCGGTTCCGACCTCCAAGAAGCGTTTACCGGCGACGTCCTGGCCGGCGGATCTCACCCACTTGACGACGATCGACCCGGCCTCGAACCATTCGAACGCGTCGATGCGCCCCGGCCGGAAGGTTCCAACGCTGCGCTGGATCCGGTAGTAGACCCGGTTCGACATCGGAAGACGGGCAACCAGATTCTGGACTCTTGCCTTGCGTTTCCAGTTCACGCTGGCCGCGCCGTGCCGAGCCGACGCGCCTCAGTAGCCGCGCACGACCGGGCCCGTCTGCACCACCTCGAGTGCACTCGCCGGGATCATCTTCAGGCCGTTCAGGTCGTCGTCGTTCCAGCCCATGTCGACGGCGCCGGACACGAAGACCTTCGGCGAGCCGGCGTTGTCGGCCACGATCGCGCCGTAGGTCTTGAGCGCCTGGGCGACCGCCCGCGCCTGGCCCTGCAGCCCTGAGATGTCGTAGCTCGCCTTCAGGCGCACCCGCAGGCCCATCGGCGGCTGGTCGGGATCGGTATTCGCGGATGCCCAGTGCGTGGCCGGGTGGATGTAGGCCCGCTGGGTGATCGGCACGGTGATGCGCAGCGCGTGCCGGATGACGCCGCTGTCGGCTTCGTCGCGGCGAGCCAGCCCGGGCAGGATCGGCAGCCCCGCGCCGTCGGCGGAGGTCCAGCCCTCGGGGCGCAGCGCGTTGGAGTGCAGGTCCCACACGGCACCGCTGTAGGCGTGCCAGCCCTCGCCCTCGCGCTCGGCGGCGTACATCTCGAAGAGCTTGCAGTCGCCCTGCCGCAGGGCGATCACGTGCCGATCGGTCCCGCCCTCGACCGGCGCGTCGGGCGGGATGGGATACGGCCCGGGGTCGGATTCCTCGGGCACGTCGAAGGAGATCGGGACGAGCGGCTGGCTGAAAGGCACGCTGACGTAGGGGATGCCGTACTGGCCGTGCCAGCCGAAGTCGGGCCACAGCGTCATCGAGCCGAGCGAGCCGATGTAGTCGTGCGAGGTGTCAACCGGCGCCTGCGAGATGTCCGTGTTCCACGGGTTGTCGCCGGGGAAGATCGGGCAGCCGCCGATCGTCGGGCTTCCGGATGAGGTACTTCCTCCGGGTGCGCCGCCAGCGGGCGGGCCGCCACCACCCGGGGTGCCGCCACCGGGGGTGTCGTCCGCGGGCGGCACGTCGGGGGGCGTGGTGACGGTCACGGACCGACCCGTGGCGCAGCGCTCGCGGTGACACGGTCTGACGGTGTACCGGTACCTTGTCGCGGGAGCCACCCTGCGGTCGGTCCAGGCCGTCCGGCCGGCCTTGAGCCGTACGCTGCGCCCCCGGCGTCGGACCTCGTACCGCGTTTCTCCCCGCGAGCGGTCCTTCCAGGTCAGGCGCACGCCGGACGTCTCGGCGGCGGCGGTGAGCTGCGCCGTGGGCTTGAGGCGCGCCTCGGCGGAGGCCGATACGAGGACGGCGACGCCCAGAGCCGCAACGACGGTCTTCATGCCGGTTCCTTCGGATCGCCGGCCGGCGGGCATGAGCCGATGGCCTGTAAGTGGGCGCATGAGCCGAATCGGGTTCACCGTCGTCGGGCCAGTCGCTGGAGCTTTCGACCGGCTCCCCTGACCTCGGGCGCGAAGGCTGCGATCATCGGCAGCGGATCATCCCACCGCGCCCGGGGGAAGCGCGTGGGGCGGAGGAGGCTGCGCGCCCAGCCGCCAAACGAAAGCTCTCCGCAGCGCCGGTACTCCCTGAAAGCTCGAAGGTCGGTGAGCGGAAACCACATTGCCAACCCGGTCCGATAGCGCTTGGATTGGGGTGCTGGGCGCCCGACGGCACGGTTATAAATCACGAGCGGCATGTCCACGCCGGCGGCTCGGATGAGGGCGGTAGTCGTCGTGCAGCGGTGATTGCACTCGATCAACGTGAGCTCCCCGTTGCGTGCGTCCCGCTTGAACTCCACGTGGGCCAGACCACGTAGACCGACGGCTCGGAGGAAACGCAGCCCAACCTCGGCCACCGCGGGATCCCAGTCGGTCAGGTGGTGGCAACCGCTGCCGAACTTGATCGGGTACTGACGGCTCTTTTGCTTGGTCAGGAGGAAGACCGGCGCACCGTTCTCGTCGAGGTAGCCGTAGCAGGCCTGATACGAGTCCTCGCCCGGGATCAGCTCTGTGAGCATGACGTCGACGCCGAGCGCCCGAGTGCGCACGAAGGCGCGCTCCAGGTGAACGCGGTCCTGTACGAGGAACCCCTTGCCGGGGAGCTGGCGCCTGTAGACGTGGGCGTGGATGGGCTTCAGAGCGCATGGGTAGCCGATCTCCCGTTCGGCGGCACGCAGCTCGTCCTCGTTCCCGACCATGGCGGTGTTGGGCACCGGTATGCCGGCCTTGGCAGCCAACGCATAGGTCCGCTGCTTGTCCAGCATCGCCAGCACCACCTCGTCGTTCGCCTCGATCGGTACGAGCCCGGCCTCGAGCAGCGATGCCCGGTGCCGGGCCATCAACTCCAGGCCTTCGTCCGAGCAGGGAATCACGACCGCCCCCGGTGGAGCCTCGATCAGCCAGGTCAGCCAGCGCTCCTGCACGTGCTCGCCGGCCCCCAGGTCGACGAACTGCGCGCAGAAGCGAGAGCGGCGAACCGCGTCGCGCCTCGAACCCAGGGCATGGACCTCCACTCCGGCACTGCCAAGGCTTCGCGCGACGGCCAGCGCGGTGACGTCACCGCCAAGTAGGACCGCCGGAGGACCATCCCCGGTAGTCACGCTCGCGTAGCCGATCTGCTTCGCTCGTGCGTTGAGCCGTAACCGAGTGCAGGGGAGGGTGCCGACCCATGGTGCTTCGCGCCCGGATCGGCGATCTCCGCAGCGAGTGCGGGCAGGCCACGATCCTGCTGCTGGGCGTGGTGGGATCGCTGTTGGTGGGCCTCGCGGTCTTCGGCGCCTTCGGCCAGGCGCTGGGCGCGAAGGGGCGCCATCAGCGTGCGGCCGACCTGGCCGCGATGTCGGCGGCGCGAGCCATGAGCCGGGCCTATCCCCGCCTGTTCGAGCCAGCGTATTTGGAGAACGGGTTGCCAAACCCGCGGCATCTGTCGACCGCGGCCTATCTCTCGCTCGCTCGAGGCACGGCGGTGCGCGTGGCAAGCCGCAACCGGGTGCGCGTGGTCGCGCGGGACGTCACGTTTCCGCGAGATGCCTTCGCGCCCACGCGGGTTACGGTCACCGCCAGGGGAGAGGCCGGGATTCCGGTGGGCGGAGGGCCCCGCCAGGCAGCCGTCCGGGTGCGAGGGCGCGCCACCGCCGAGCTGACGGCGGCCGCCTCGCTGACGGGCCCCGCCGGCACGACGGCCGGCTGTCCCGCCTTCGCCAGCGGGGGCGGCTACGAGGGCCCGCTGGCGTGCCGGATGGGCAAGCCGATGCGCCCCGACGTGGCGATCGCGTTCGACCGCCTGGCGGCCGCCGCGCGGGAGGAGGCCGGGCTCCACCTGTCGGTTACGAGCGGCTTCCGATCCGACGCCGAGCAGGCGCGCCTGTTCGCCGCCAACCCCAACCCGAAGTGGGTCGCCCCGCCCGGCACGTCGCTTCACCGGTACGGCACGGAGCTCGATCTCGGCCCGCCGCCCGCCTACGCCTGGCTTCACATGAACGCACGGCGCTTCGGCTTCATCCAGAGATACGCCTGGGAGGCCTGGCACTTCGGCTTCGGCGCCAACCCGCGCGACCGCGCACACCCGGCACAGTACGAGCGCGGCTCGTGGGAGCCGCCCGGTGGGGACCACGCTCGCATCCATCATCGCCTGCCCAGCTTCGTTCCGCCGCGCTTTCACGGTCCGATCGCCCGTGCCGCGCTGCGCAGGAACGTGCCGATGAACCTGCTCGCCGCCCAGCTGTACGCCGAGAGCGGCTTCAACCCGTTCGCCACGAGTCCGGCGGGCGCGCGCGGCATCGCTCAGTTCATGCCCGGCACCGCCCGCTCCTATGGCCTTGCCAACCCGTTCGATCCCACCGAGGCTATCGACGCCCAGGCGCATCTGATGAGCGACCTGTTGAAGCGCTTCGACGGCAAGATCGCGCTGGCGCTCGCGGGCTACAACGCCGGCCCGGGCGCGGTCGAGCGCTACGGGGGCGTGCCGCCCTACGCCGAGACGCGGGCATACGTCGCACGCATTCTCGGACTTCTCGGCGGGGCCGGAGAGATCGCGATGCCGACCTTCGACATCGCGCTCGTCGAGTAGCGATAGCCTGCTGCGCCGTGGCGCCCCTCACGGTCAACGGCATCGAGGAGCTCCAAACGCTCGTCGGCAAGACGATCGGGCCGAGCGAGTGGCGCGAGGTGACCCAGGAGATGATCGACCGGTTTGCCGAGCTGTCGGGCGACGATCAGTGGATCCACGTGGACGTCGAGCGGGCGAAGAAGGAGAGCCCGTTCGGCACGACGGTCGCCCATGGCAACCTCACTCTCTCGATGATCGACGGCCTGCGCCGCGACCTCCTCCAGTCGAGCGGCTTCAAGCTCGGCGTGAACTACGGCTGGAACAAGGTCCGCTTCCCGGCGCCGGTGCCGGTCGGCTCGCGGGTTCGGGCGAGCATGGAGACCGTTTCGGTCGACGATGTCGGCGGCGGCTGGTGGCAGGTGGTGCAGCGATTCACCGTCGAGGTGCAGGGCTCCGAGAAGCCCTGCTGCGTGGCCGACAGCGTCGGTCGCGCGCTCGTCTAGCGCTCCAGACGCGACACGCCGCGGCCCTCGTGCCAGGACTCGACGACCATCTTGTCGCGGGCCTCGTTGAGCCCGACCACCACCAGCTCCGTGATCTCGGCCCGGAAGAGGTGCCACGGTTCGGTCGCCGGGTCCGAGCCGAGCGCCGCCTTGCGCTCGTCGTCGTCGATCTCCTCGGCCCGGCCGGCGACCTTCGCGTCGCCGTTCCAGTCGGGCGGGCTGTCCGAGGCGCTGTGCAGGGCAAACCGCGGGTCGCGCCGGAGGTCGAGCGCCTTCACGGCCCGCCACATGCTCCCGAAGAAGACGTCCCCGTCGGCGAACTGGATCTCCGTCCCGCTGATGCGCGGCGAGCCGTCGCGACGCAGGGTGGCGAGCGTCTTGTGCACGTGAGCGTCGAAGAACCCTCGGGCCCGAGTCGCGAGGTCGGGCGCCTCCGCCTCTATTTCGCTCCAGCGGGCGATCGCCGAAGGATGCTACGCCCCTCGTATCCTCGAACGAGATGGCAACCACGACCGCCAGCCGCGACGAGCGCATCTCCGCGCAGCGAAAGGCCCTGCCCGACGCGCCGGGTGTCTATCTGTTCAAGGACGCCAAGGGCAAGGTTCTCTACGTGGGCAAGGCTCGCTCGATCCGCAAGCGCGTGGCATCGCCATTTCGGGAAGACGGCCGTCCGGGGCAGCGCGGCGGACATGGTCGCCGCGATCGACCAGCTCGACTTCGTGGCCACCGAGACCGAGGCCGAGGCGCTGCTCGCCGAGCAGAACTTCATCAAGCGCTACCGGCCGGTCTTCAACATCCGCCTGCGCGACGACAAGTCCTACCCCTACATCGCGATCTCGCTCGACGAGGCCTTCCCGCGCGTCTACTTCACCCGCGAGAAGCACCGCTCCCGGCGCGCCTACTTCGGTCCGTTCTCGAATGCCAAGCGCGTGCGCGAGACGCTGGACCTGCTCGGCAAGGTCTTCCAGTACCGGACCTGTGACGGGCCCGAGCCCGGCCGCGCGTCGGGCAGCCCCTGCCTCGACTACTTCATCAAGCGCTGCCAGGCCCCCTGTGTCGACTACATCTCGAAGGAGGACTACCGCGGGAACGTCGACACGATCATCGCCTTCCTGTCGGGCCGCTACCGCCAGATCGAGCGTGACCTCGAGCACCAGATGCAGGAGGCATCCCGGGCGCAGGAGTTCGAGCAGGCGGCGCTCTACCGCAACCGCCTGAAGTCCGTGCGGTCGCTGCTCGAGCGCCAGCGGATCTCCAACGAGGCGGTCGGGACCCTCGACGCGATCGCCGTCGCCGCCGAGGACACCGATGCCAATGCCCAGGTGTTCCAGGTGCGCGACGGCATCCTGGCCGACCGCCAGAGCTTCTACCTCGAGAACCAGGCCGGCCGCGACGAGGGGGAGGTGGCCGAGGAGTTCGTGCTCCAGTACTACGCGAGCGCGCTGGCGATCCCGCCGCAGGTAATCGTGCCGCGCGGCCTGGCGGACGTCCGGCTGATCGAGGAGGCGCTCGCCGAGCGCCGCGGTGGGCCGGTCGAGGTGCGGCACGCCGAGCGCGGGGACAAGCGGCGCATCTTCGAGCTGGCCGAGCGCAACGCCCGGCTCGCGCTCGACCAGGACCGGCTGCGATCCGAGCGCCGGCGGAGCCGCCGCATCGAGGCGCTCGACGGCCTCCAGCGGGCGCTCGGGATGGACGTGCTCCCGATGCGGATCGAGTGCTTCGACATCTCGAACCTGGGCGAGACCCACACGGTGGCCTCGATGGTCGTCTTCGAGGGCGGCGCGCCCAAGAAGTCCGACTACCGCCGCTTCGGCATCCGCGAGGCGGCTCAGGACGACTTCGCCGCGATGGCCGAGGTGCTCTCGCGCCGCATGGCGCAGTACGTGCAGCAGCGCGAGCGCTCGCCGCACGACCGCGCCTACGACGCCAGCTTCGCGGCCGTGCCGGCGCTGATCGTGATCGACGGCGGCCGGGGCCAGCTGTCGAGCGGCCTCGGGGAGCTCGGCCCATTCCGCGACCTCGGCACCACCGTGGTCAGCCTCGCGAAGCGGATCGAGGAGGTCTTCGCGCCGGGCCGGAGGACGCCGCTGGTGCTGCCTCACGACACGCCCGAGCTGCAGCTGCTCCAGCGGGTGCGCGACGAGGCCCACCGCTTCGCGATCGAGTTTCACCGCGGCCGCCGCGACAAGGCGATGACGCGCTCGGTGCTCGACGACCTGCCGGGCGTCGGCCCGGCGCGCAAGCGGCTGCTGTTGACCCACTTCGGCTCGCCCGAGCGCTTCCTCGAGGCCAGCCGCGAGGAGCTCGAGGCGGTGCCGGGCCTGCCCGGCAAGGTGGCCCGCGAGGTCTACGCCTACGTTCACAAGATCGCCTAGGCCGTGTGGATTTCGCTCGGTGCACCCTTCGACTCCTCGGGGACGGGTCGCGGTGAGGAGCGCGCGCCCGCCGCGCTTCGCGCCGCCGGTGTGCTGGAGGTCTTCGACGCCGCCGATGCCGGTGACGTTGCGGCACCGCTACGGGACCCGGCGCGCGATCCCGAGACCGGCGTGGTCGCCTTCGCGGACCTGTGCGCCTCCTCGCAGGCGCTGCGAACGGCGGTGGCCGCCACCCTCACCAGGCGTCGGCGCCCGCTCGTGCTCGGAGGCGACTGCAGCCTGCTGATCGGGGCGCTCGCCGGCGTCCGCGATGCCATGGGTCCGGTGAGCCTGGTGTTCGTGGACGGGCACGCCGACTACTTCGACGGAAGCACATCGCCCACCGGGGAGGCCGCGGACATGGAGCTCGCGATCCTCACCGGGCACGGACCGGCCGGGCTCGTGGACCTCGGCGGTGAGGTCCCGATCGTGGAGCCGGCGGACGTCGTGATCCTTGGCCATCGGCCCGCCTCGCTGCACCCCGACGTGGCCCTCGAGCTGGAGCGCGTCCCGGCCACGATCAGCCGCATGACCGCGGACGAGATCGTGGCGGCGGACACGGCCCGAGTGGGGGAGCACTGGGCAGGTGAGCTGTCCGGGCGCGGGCGCGCCTGGCTCCATCTCGACCTCGACGCTCTCGACGAGGCTGTCCTGCCGGCGGTCAGTTACCCGCAACCGAATGGACTCGACTGGGACTCGCTGGTGGCGATCGCACGCCCGCTCCTCGCCTCGCGGAGCCTCGTCGGCATCAGCGTCGCCGATTTCAACCCGGACCTCGACGAGGACGGCGCCTACGCGCGCCGGGTCGTTCAGGCGTTGGCGGAAATCGTCCGCTAAACGTCCTTGCTGCCAGGGCCGGGAGAGGGGATCATGGGGTCCATGCGCCGACCCGTCCTGCTGCTTGGCTTCCCGGGCGCCCAGATCCTCGACGTTTCCGGGCCCGCCGAGGTCTTCTCGATGGCCGACCGCCTGCGTGGGCCGGCCTACGACGTGCGTCTGGTGACGCCCGGCGGAGCACAGATCGAGACATCGGGCGGGATCTCCCTCGCCGCGCACGGGCCCCTGCCGCGCAGCGGCGCGATCGACACGCTGATCGTGGCCGGCGGCCAGGGCGTCGTCCCGGCGCTGCGCGACCGCGCGGTGATCGGCTGGCTGCGCCGGGCCGCCGGCCGCGCCCGGCGGGTCGCCTCGGTCTGCAACGGAGCGTTCATGCTCGCCGAGGCTGGCCTGCTCGACGAACGCCGGGCCACCACCCACTGGTCGGCCGGCGAGCGAGCTCGCACGCCGCTACCCCGCGGGTCCGGGTCGACACCGACCCGATCTTCGTGTGCGACGGCCACGTGTACACCTCCGCCGGCGTCACCGCCGGCATGGACCTTGCCCTCGCGCTCGTCGAGGAGGACCTCGGCCGCGAGGCGGCGCTGTTCGTCGCGCGGGCGCTGGTGCTGTTCCTCAAGCGCCCCGGCGGGCAGTCCCAGTTCAGCGCCCAGCTGGCCTCGCAGCTTGCCGAGCGAGACCCGCTGCGCGAGCTGCAGGGGTGGATCGTCGAGCACCCGGCCGCGGACCTGTCCGTGCCGGCGCTGGCCGAGCGCGCGCACATGAGCGAGCGCAACTTCGCCCGCGCATTCCGCCGCGAGGTCGGCATGACGCCGGGCGCCTACGTCGAGGCGGTGCGTGTGGACCGTGCCCGCATGCTGCTCGAGGCGAGCCATCTGCCGGTCGAGGGGGTCGCTCAGGAGTGCGGCTTCGGGACCGTCGAGACGATGCGCCGCGCCTTCGCGCGGCGCGTGCACGTGAGCCCATCGGATTACCGCGGCCGCTTCAGGGCCGCCTGACAAGGAGGACCCGCCGTGGACATAGCCATTCCGATCTACGACCGCTTCACCGCCCTGGACGCCATCGGCCCCTACGAGGTGCTCTCGCGGGTCGGCAAGGTGACGTTCGTGGCCGACAGGCCTGGCCCGGTTCAGACGGAGACGGGCATGCTGACGGCTCGTTGCAGAGGCCTCCTTCGCCGACCTGCCCGCGCCCGAGGTGCTCGTCGTGCCCGGCGGCCTGGGAAACCGCGAGCTGCTCGAGGAGAGCGGCCTGGTGGGCTGGATCCGCTCGGCCCACGAGACCACCACCTGGACGACCTCGGTCTGCACCGGCTCGCTGCTGCTGGCGGCCGCCGGCGTGCTGGACGGCGTCGAGGCCACGACGCACTGGCTCGCCCACGACGAGCTTCGGGAGCTCGGTGCCGTTCCGGTCGAGGAGCGCGTCGTCGAGCGCGGCAAGGTGATCACCGCCGCCGGGGTGTCGGCGGGCATCGACATGGCGCTGACGCTCGTGGCCAGGATGGCGGGCGACGATCTGGCCCAGGCGATCCAGCTGGGCATCGAGTACGACCCCGAGCCTCCCTTCGATGGGTGGCTCCCCGCGCAAGGCGCCCGAGCACATCGTCGAGCTCGTGAGGTCCGCCGCCGAACAGCTCGCGTAGCCGGGAGGTCCGCCGCGGTCGCTACAAAGTAGGTATCGAGGACCTCGTAGTCATCACCGGGTTCTCCGGCGCCGGCAAGTCGCAGGCGATGGCCACCTTCGAGGACGCCGGCTACTTCTGCGTCGACAACCTGCCGCCGGAGATGATCGGTTCGCTCTCGGAGCTGTTCGAGCACGAGGGGTCGAAGGTGGAGCGGGCGGCCGTGGTCTCCGACGTTCGCGGTGGCGACTTCTTCGACGGCCTGGTGAGTGTGATGGACCAGTTGGACGCGCGCGCGCTCGCCTACCGCCTGCTGTTCCTCGAGGCCACCGAGGACGCGCTGCTGGCGCGCTACAAGGAGACGCGCCGCCGTCACCCGCTGGCGCAGAACGGCAACGGCGGGGTTCTGCCCGGAATCCAGGCCGAGCGCAAGCTTCTCGAGCCGCTCAAGGAGCGCGCCGACGTGGTGATCGACACGACGGACCTCTCGGCCTCACGACTGCGCAAGGTGGTGGCCGACAAGATGCTGGCGCGCGAGCACAGGGGCAAGCTCGCGGTGACCTTCCTGACCTACGGCTTCAAGCACGGCGCGCCGCACGAGACGGACCTCGTCTTCGACGTGCGCTTCCTGCCCAATCCCCACTACGAGTCCGAGCTCAGGCCCAAGACCGGCCTCGACCGCGACGTGATCGACTACGTCGAGAGCTCCGACGGGATCGGCGAGTTCTACGACCACCTGCTGCCGTTGCTCGACTATCTCCTTCCGCAGTACGAGCAGGAGGGCAAGGCCCACCTGACGATCGGCATCGGCTGCACCGGCGGGCGGCACCGCTCGGTGGTGATTGCGGAACATCTCGCCGGCGTCTACGGCAAGCGGGGCGACTACCTCGTGGACGTCGTTCACCGCGACATCGACAAGCCTCCGCGCCGTCCCTGAGACGCTAGATTCACGTTTCCACCGCCGAAACGACGGAAAGGACTCAAACGGATGGCCCTCAAGGCCGGCATCAACGGCTTTGGCCGCATCGGCCGCAACGTCTTCCGCGCCGCCCACGCCCGCGGCGCGGACATCGACTGGGTCGGCGTCAACGACATCACCGACACGAAGACGCTGGCCCACCTGCTCAAGTACGACTCGATCCTTGGCCCGTTCGAGGGCGAGGTCGAGGCCGGCGACGACGGCCTGGTGGTCGACGGCAAGCAACTCCGTGTCTTCGCCGAGCGCGACCCCGCCGACCTGCCCTGGGCGGATGCCGGCGCGGACGTCGTGGTCGAGTCGACCGGCCTGTTCACCGACCGTGAGTCGGCCGCGAAGCACCTGGGCGCCGGGGCGAAGAAGGTGATCATCACCGCGCCGGCCAAGGGGCCGGACGTGACGCTGGCCCTCGGTGTCAACGACGAGGCGTATGACCCGGACGCGCACGACGTGATCTCGAACGCCTCCTGCACCACCAACTGCCTCGCGCCGGTGGCAAAGGTCCTGCACGACGCCCTCGGGATCGAGAGCGGGGTCATGACCACGATCCACGCCTATACGGCGGATCAGCGCCTTCAGGATGCACCCCACAGCGATCTGCGCCGCGCCCGGGCGGCGGCCGTCAACCTCGTGCCCACGTCCACCGGGGCGGCCAAGGCGATCGGACTCGTAATCCCGGAGCTCGAGGGCAAGCTGAACGGGATCGCGGTGCGCGCCCCGGTGGTCACCGGCTCGGTGGTCGACCTGGTCTGCCGGGTGAGCAGGGACACGACCGTCGACGAGGTCAACGCCGCCTTCGCCGAGCGCGCCGACTCCGGGCCGCTCGAGGGGATCCTCAAGTACACGGAGGACCCGATCGTCTCGAGCGACATCATCACCTCGCCGTACTCGTCCGTCTTCGACGCCGGCCTCACGATGGTCATCGAGGGCCGGTTGGTGAAGGTCGTCTCCTGGTACGACAATGAGTGGGGCTACTCGAACCGGATCGTGGACCTCGCTGAGCGCGTCCTCGCCGGCGCGCCAGTTGCTTAAGGGGTCACCGGGCGCCGGGGCGCTCGGCAAGCGCTCCGTGCGCGACCTCGGGCTCGCCGACGGCGACGCGGTCTTGGTGCGGGTCGACTTCAACGTTCCGCTCGAGGACGGGCGCGTGACCGACGACAAGCGGATCCGGGCCGCGCTCCCGACAATCGAGCTCCTGCGCGAACGCCGCGCCCGCCAGATCCTCTGCTCGCACCTCGATCGTCCCAGGGGCCGCGACCCCGAGACCTCCCTGGCGCCGGTCTCCGAGCGTCTAGAAGAGTTGATCGGCGTACCGGTGCATCAGGCGCCCGAGGTAGTGGGGCCCCAGGTGCGCAGCGGCGTCGATCGCCTGGCCCCCGGGGCGGTGCTCGTGCTCGAGAACACCCGCTGGGAACGCGGCGAGGTGAGGAACGATCCCGACCTGGCCCGCGAGCTGGCATCGCTCGCGGGCAGCTACGTGAACGACGCCTTCGGGGCGGCACACCGGGCGCACGCCTCGACCTACGGCGTCGCGCAGCACCTGCCGTCGGCCGCCGGCCTTCTGCTGGAGCGAGAGGTCCTTACCTTGCGCGGGATCGTCGAGCAGCCCGAGCGGCCGTTGGTGGTCGTACTCGGCGGTGCCAAGGTTTCCGACAAGATCGCGCTGATCGAGCGCTTCCTGGACACGGCCG
>CAVQTL010000022.1:0-350485 GCA_963716505.1 uncultured Actinomycetota bacterium | reverse complement strand
GCCCGCGGTGGTAGACGGCTTTCCTCAGCCGCGCACTGGCCAGCAACTATTCGGGACTCATCGGCGATAACGTGCCGTAGTTGTCAGCCCGGATGCGCCGGGACCCAAATGAAGGTCGGCATTAAACCCTGAGAACGGCGGGCTTTCGGAACGCATTGATCGTGATCCGGCCCGGGGGCTGACTGGGGCCTTCACGGGTGCCTTTTGATTCCAGCCTGCGTCATCGTCATCGCAGCAAGGGAGCATTCAGATGATGAGTCGACAGCTGTTAAGCGCCGAGCCCGGTGTGACAAAACACGGCTGGTCCCCGGCGGGGTCACTGCGGCGCAGAACCGCCTCGCCGCCAACCGGTGTGCCCAAGCGGAATCACCAGGCGGTCCAATGAATTCGATCCTTCGGCTCATTGTCTGGGTCTGGTCGATGGGGTGGCTCAGCTGTGGTGCGTCGGCGTTCTCCAATGGGGACACTGCTCGATCTTGGATCTCGGTCTGCTGCCTGGCGGTGGGAATAGGTGCGGACGAGCTATTGGGGCGCCGCGACCGCGGTCCGCCTCGCCTCGGAGTCCCCGAACTACCCGTTGCCCCATATGGCACCGGGGCCTTCTTGATTTGAGACTGGACATCAGCGACATCTGACTCCTCGTGCTTGTCATGATGGGCACATGGTCGAGCGTGATCGCGACGAATCCGGCCGTCCCCGAAGCACTCGTCCCCGCGACGCCCTCGGCCGACCACTTCCGCAGGGCAGTGAAGGCGTTCCACGCATTCCGGATGACCTCGAGATGCCGCCGGCCGAAACCGTCGCTTATGCCCAGGACCTGCTGGACCGGGGGTTGGCATTCAATGCGCACGAAGTGCTCGAGGCCGCATGGAAGAACGGTCCGGACGACGAGAAGACGCTGTGGCAGGCCCTCGCTCAGCTCATGGTCGGCATCACCCACGTTCAGCGCGGCAACGTCAAGGGCGCGATCACGGTGCTTCGGCGCGCGTCGGCCGGCCTTGCGCACGACGACGAGCCGGCACCGTACGCGATCGACGTCGCAGGTTTGGTCGAGTACGCCGATGTGCTGATCGACGACCTCGCTGCGAACGTCGAGATTACGCCAGAACGCCTACGCCCCCGTCTGGTTGGCCAATAAGCGAGTTCTGGCGATGGCATCCCGCGCCGCATTGGCCGTTGGGACGGCCGCGACGCCGGCGGTGAGTTCGGCGGATTGCGACTACGGGCAGCTGTGGGATCCGGGACCCAATGTGTGTCGGCCACCGTTGATACCGCCAGCACCGTCGTAACACTCAGGTTCGGCGCGGATGCCGTTGGTGCTCATGCATTTTGGACTGGAAATCCGTTGGCCTCCGCCAAGTCCCGCAACTGCTTGAGCGCGTGTCGACGGCCGCGGCCTGCCTCGGGTATCAGGATGCCTGCCCATACGCCCTCTGCTCCTGGTGTCCTGCAGCCTCTTGCGCGCATCGCCAGCGGCGGGGGCACTCACGGCACAGTGCCTTGGCGCCGTCGTCGGCGTTCGTGGTCCACCGGTCGGGATCGCCTGTACACGCGAACGTCGACTCGTCTTCCAAAACCATCGCGAACACGGACGCTTGACCTCCCGACATCCTGTGAACGGACAATACGTTTGTATCGTAGACACGATACGCTTGTATTGTCTACTCTAGGCGGGTGATCACTAAGTTTGATGAACGATGACGGTGGTGCGGGAGCGTGGCCGTGTCGCACTGGCGGAGTTTTCGGCCGTCGAGCGAATCCGTAATGCGGCGTTGAAGAGTTTTGCGACCCAAGGATCGTCGGGAACGTCGCTGCGTGCGGTCGCCGCAGACGCCGGAGTTTCGCTCGGATTGGTGCAGCATCATTTCGCCACCAAGACCGGCCTCATCAAGGCCGTCGACGACTACGTCCTGGCGGTGATGATCACCCACATCACGCAGCCAATTCCGGACACCACATCGGATTCGGTTGCGGAGATCGGTAACAGGGTGACGCGGATGATCGCCGAGCAACCCGACATCGCGGACTATGTGGGCCGAGCCTTGGTCGACGGGCGGCCACTCGGAGACATGATCTTCGACGCCCTGCTGAACTCCGGCACAGCGCGCTGGATCAGGCGCAGCGAGCGCGGTGAAACGCGCGCCGACCTCGACCTGACCTGGGCCGCAATCAATTCACTGGTATTGGCTTTTGGTACTTATATCCTGCGCAGTCATATCGAGCGGCTCCTGCCTGAGCCGCTTACCACACCCGCTCAGCTCAAGCGATGGCAAGCGTCCGTCGACACACTGCTACGTGAAGGACTGTTCCGGCGCACCGATTGACGATCAAACCCTCTCGGCCGCAACCCTTTTGCGATATGTCGACGGCGTCTCCCCACTGAACTGCGTGAAGGCGCGGGTGAATGAACTAAGGCTGTCGAAGCCCACCGCCGTCGACGTCTCCTGCACCGACTGCCCGGGTGAGGCGAGCAGCGCCATCGCCCGCAGCATGCGGGCGTGCAGCAGATAGGTACGCCACGACAGGCCCAGCTCGTCGTGGAAGAGGCGACGCAGTGTGCGCTCCGAGACCGCGACCGCGCGGCTCACCTGCCTCGGCGCTCACCGATTGCAGGTGGTCCTTCGTGAAGGCCATCGCCGCGTCGACGATCGGATGCTCGGAGGTCGGAAGGCTCAGCGGCGCTTCGTGATCCAATGCCTCGACGACCAAGTCGGCAAGGGTGCGGAAGAACGCGTCGGAGACTTCGTCACCGTGGGCGGGCCCACGCCTCGATCGATCGGCCAGCGCAGCGCGTAGATCATCATCTCCCGAATCAGCGGTGATACCGCCAGTATTCGCGCACGGTCACCGCCGGTGGGAATCATCTGCGCATCGAACATCACCGCGACGGTCCGCACGTCCGGCGCCATCGTCGCCTGGTGCTCGAGTCCGGCCGGAATCCACGCCGCCTGCTGAGGCGGCAGCAGGTAGTGCGCCGAGGCGGTCTCCACCTCGACGACACCGCCGATCGCGTACTCGATCTGGTGCACCTCGTGGCTGTGCCAGCCGGTGATCAAACCCTCGCCCTCGTACAGGTAGCTGCCGCCCAGCGCCCGGCCGCCGCGGCGCAGTTCGATGACCCGTCCGGCACCTTTGGCCGATTCGGCTAAACCTCTGTCCGATAGCGCAGAGACGGTCACACCGGTAGACGGTACTACTGAACTATGCAGACCGACGACCTGATCCTGGTGAGCATCGACGACCATGTCGTTGAGCCGCCGGACATGTTCCTCAACCATGTGCCCGCCAAGTACAAGGCGGAGGCGCCGATCGTCGTCACCGACGACAAGGGCGTCGACCAGTGGATGTATCAGGGCAGGCCGCAGGGCGTCAGCGGGCTGAACGCCGTGGTGTCGTGGCCGCCCGAGGAGTGGGGCCGCGACCCGGCGGGCTTCGCCGAGATGCGCCCCGGCGTGTACGACGTGCACGAGCGCGTCCGGGACATGAACCGCAACGGCATCCTCGCCTCGATGTGCTTCCCGACGTTCACCGGATTCTCGGCCAGGCACCTCAACATGCACCGCGAGGATGTGACGCTGGTGATGGTGTCGGCCTACAACGACTGGCACATCGACGAGTGGGCGGGCTCCTATCCGGACCGCTTCATCCCGATCGCAGTGCTGCCGACGTGGAACCCCGAGGCGATGTGCGCCGAGATCCGCCGCGTCGCCGCGAAGGGCTGCCGTGCCGTCACCATGCCGGAACTGCCTCACCTGGAAGGGCTTCCGAGCTACCACGATGACGAGTACTGGGGCCCGGTGTTCGCGACCCTGTCCGAGGAGAACGTGGTGATGTGCCTGCACATCGGCACCGGGTTCGGCGCGATCAGCATGGCGCCGAACGCCCCGATCGACAACCTGATCATCCTGGCCACCCAGGTGTCGGCGATGTGTGCACAGGATCTGCTGTGGGGACCGGCGATGCGCAATTACCCGGATCTGAAGTTCGCGTTCTCCGAGGGCGGCATCGGCTGGATCCCGTTCTATCTCGACCGCAGCGACCGGCACTACACCAACCAGAAATGGCTGCGCCGCGACTTCGGCGACAAGCTGCCCAGCGACGTCTTCCGCGAGCACTCGCTGGCCTGCTATGTCACCGACAAGACCTCGTTGAAGCTGCGTCACGAGATCGGCATCGACATCATCGCGTGGGAGTGCGACTACCCGCACTCCGACTGCTTCTGGCCCGACGCGCCCGAACAGGTGCTCGCCGAACTCAACGCGGCGGGGGCCGACGATTCCGACATCAACAAGATCACCTGGCAGAACTCCTGCCGGTTCTTCGGCTGGGATCCGTTCGCGCGCACGCCCCGCGAGCAGGCGAACGTGGCCGCACTGCGCGCCAAGGCCACCGACGTCGACGTCTCGATCAGGCCGCGCAAGGAGTGGGCGCGGCTGTACGAGCAGAAGCAGCTCGCCAAGGCGTGATTTCGGCGCGCAAACTGGCTGCTGCCGGGCGCACCGTAGCACGCCGAAATCGCTAGGCCAGCGCGATCGAATCGCCCTGCACCACTATGCCTTTGGCATCCAACGGGCGCTCGGCCGGACCCTTGGCGACGGTGCCGTCCAGGTTGAAGCTACTGCCGTGGCATGGGCAATTGATCGATGCGCCCACCACCTCTGCCACCGTGCATCCGGCATGTGTGCAGATGGCCGAGAAGCCGTTGAACGTTCCCTGTGCGGGTTGCGTGATCACCACGTCGTCGACGATCACACCTGAGCCGACGGGTACGTCGGCCGTCCTGGCGATCGCCTGCGCCGATACCGCCGCACCCTCAGGCGCCGCAGCGGGACCTGGTGCGGGGGCGGGTGCCGCGGGTTCTGCCGCGGGTGCGGGGGCGGGTGCCGCGGGTGGCTTACCGTAGGTGGCGCAACCCGCGATTGTGCCGGCGGCCAACGAGATCCCCGTGCTGACCAGGGCCTGGCGGCGGGAGATGAACATATCGAAAACCTGCTTTCAGAATGTGACGCCGGTGGTTTGGAAGAACCACAGGGCCGAGGTCAGCCAGACATACACGAGCACGAAGAACAGCAGGCCACCGACGATCGGAATCACCCAGGGCCGAACGTTTTTCCGGGTGAGCAGCAACATCTTGGTGACGAATACGCCATAGAAGAGGCACCCGAACAGGGAGTGGAAGAACACCCGGGAATCACCCGACTGGAAGCCGAGCGCGTACAGGCAGTGCACGGCGACCGGCACACTGGCGAGCACGGCCAACCGGCCGGACCACACGTGCGCGGTGCCGATCCAGGACGGCGCCCGACCGCCGGGGATCAACCGGTACATCGCGAATGCGGACACCAACTGAAACACCGCCAGGGTGACGGCCAGGGTGGCCAGCCACGATTTCACCGCGGTTCCGCTGGAGAATCCGGCCACACTCACCGAGAAGAATTGTGGCTCATGGATTCTGCCGAACGCGCCGAGCCCGACGGCGACGGCGGCGCCGATCAGGACGGCCAGCAGGATCGCGACGGCGCCGCCGGGGGTGGTGGCTGGCGCGGGCCGGGTCGGTGCGCCGAAGACGTCGGTGTCGTCGGCGTTGGCGGCCGGATCAGAAGGCACTGGTCTCACCCGGCACGGCGGTGAAGTCCCAGCTCTTTTCACCGATCCGCAGGGTGCCGACGACGGTGTTGCCCTGGTGGCGGCCGTCGAGCTGGCTGACCTTGTCGGCGCTGCCGAGCTTCAGCACTCCGTCGACGGCACTGCCCGACAACCATGTCTCGATGTCCACGTTGTCGCAGGCGTACGCCCGGGCCTTGTCCCCGGTCACCCTGATCTCCAGAGCGAGGTTGCCGCTCTTGATCGGGATGTTGGCGACGAAGTCCTCCCGGGCGCCGAACGGCGCGGCCGCGGGCGTACTCGGCGCGGGGGGTGGGGTCGGTGCCGGCTCGGCCGCAGGCACCGCTGCGGGCGCGGACGCGGCGGTCGCTGCGGCGGGCTGCGGCACAGGCTCGGACTGCTTGTTGGCGTTCACCAGCCATAGTCCGGTGCCTAGGACGGCGACCGCGCCGAGGGTTGCGATGGGGCCTTTGATCTTCACGTTGATACTCCTGGCTGCTCACTGAAGCCGTTGCGGCTCCGATGTCAGGAGCATGCGCCGGCGCGGCTCGGTGCCGCATGAAGAATGCGTGGAGATCGCATGGAGATTCAGGCGACCAGCGATTTCGGCGCGCTGACCGGCGCTCATCGCACGGTAGCGCGCCGAAATCGCTACGCGTCGATGACGACGGTCAGCTCGTTGCCGGCACGCTCGACCCGCATGCCAGCGCGCCGTGCGATGGCGGCCACCTTGGCAGCGTCGTCGGGTTCGGCCCTGCTGCTGACGAGTGCCCGCGCGAGCCTGCCCTTGTGTGCCTTGTTGAAGTGGGTGACCACGGTGCGGCGGCCGTCGCCGTGTTCGGAGACCACATCGGCGCGAACCGCGGCGGGCAGTCGGCCCAGCCCCGCATAGGAGCCCGACCGCAGATCGACCACCAGTTCCTCGGCCGCGATCTCGGCGAGCACCGGTTCCAGCACGGGCCGCCAGCGCGACGCCAGCGTCGGTTGCCCGGGGAGCTTCGACGACGCGGACAACCGGTAGGCGGGTATCGGATCGTCGGCGCGCACGAGCCCGAACAGCGCCGAACCGACCGCGAGCCGGGCATGTGCCCGGGAAAGCGCTGTGCCGCGCAGAGATTGGATGTCCAGGGCGTCGTACAGAACGCCGGTGTACCGGGTGATCGCGGGCAGGGTAGGTGCGGCGGAGAGCGCGCGGTTGCGTTCGATCTCGTGATCCTGGGACGCAGAGATTCCCAGCGCACGCCTGCACGCCGGGGGATCCGCAGCCAGCGTCATCAACTCGTCCACGAGCGCGGCGCGCAATGGCCGCAGCGCCGGGAAGCTCAACGCGTCCAGCCGTAGGGGCGGACCGTCCCCTCCGACCCGTTTGGTCTCCGACGGTGGCAGCAGCACGATCACGAGCGAAAAGGTTAGCGGTAACTGCCCGGGTCGTATCTTTACAAAGATGCGGATCATTGATGCCGACGGGCACGTCGCCGAGGGCGCATCGCTGGCGATCGAGGCGATGCAGCGCTGGCCGGACGTCATCGTGCCGCGCACCGATGTGCCGGGACTGGTGATCGAGGGCCGCAACTATCCCGAGTCCAGCGGCCCCGGCGCCGGCTGTCCGACCGAGCACGGCCTCTCCGCCGCGGAGGGGATCAACTGCAGGTCTGCCGAAGGCGTGCTCGGCGACGCCGATCGCGACCAGATCGACACGATGGTGCTGTATCCGAGCCTCGGGCTCTGCACGCCGACGCTCGAGGACCCGGAGTTCGCCGCCGGCTTCGCCCGGCTCTACAACGAGTGGATCGCCGACTACTGCACGTCATCCGGCGGACGGCTGCGCGGCATCGCCGTCACGCCGATCGAGCACGGCGACGTCGCGATCGACATCATGCGTGAGGCAAAGGATCTCGGGCTGGTGGCCACCCACATCCCGCCCGCGCTTGAAGACCCGCAACCTCGACCATCCCGATCTCGACCCGTTCTACGCGGCCGCCGTCGAGCTGGCAGATGCCGCTCGGCATCCACGGCGCGCCGGGTGTCCACCTTCCGAAGATCGGTGTCGACCGCTTCACGAACTACATTCAGGTGCACTGCATCAGCTTTCCGTTCGACCAGATGACGGCGATGACCGCGCTCGTCTCGGGCGGCGTCTTCGACCGGCACCCCGACCTGCGCGTCGCGTTCCTCGAGGCCGGCGTCGGCTGGGTCCCGTTCTTCATCGACCGGCTGCATGAGCATTTCGAGAAGCGCGGCGACTGGATCGACGGCGGCTGGCAGCGCGACCCGCAGGAGTATCTGGAGGCGGGCAACATCTGGGCGACCTGCGAGCCCGAGGAGCCGATCCTGCCCGGCGTCATCGACGTGCTTGGCGACGACTTCATCATGTTCGCCAGCGACTACCCGCACTGGGACGGCGAATGGCCGGAGAGCACAAAGCATTTGCGCACCCGGCCCGACCTCAGCGAGGAGACCCGCGCGAAGATCGGCGGTCTGAACGCGCAGCGGTTCTACGCGCTCACCTGAGTCACCAGGTGACCGGCAGCTCGTGGATCGTGTAGATCTCCTGCTGGCCGGCGAAGCTCAGGTCGTCCAGGGATACCGCCAGCCGCAGGTCGGGCAGCCGCCGCGCCAGCGTCCAGAGGGCGACCTGCAGTTCGACGCGGGCGAGGTTCTGTCCGATGCACTGGTGCACGCCGAAGCCGAAGCCGAGGTGTCCGCGGGGATTTCGGTCGATATCCAGGATGTCGGGATTGTCGACGAATGCGGCATCCCAGTTCCCTGCGGGCAGGTTCATCAGCACGTGCTCGCCTGCCCTGATCAGTTGACCGTTGATGGTGAGGTCTTCGAGCGCGACGCGGTCCACCTGGCGTGTGCACGATGGTCAGGTAGCGCATCAACTCCTCGACGATATTGGCGACCAGGGCCGGGTCGTCGGTGTGGCGCAGCCGTTCCAGTGCGTCGGGCTGCTGCAGAAGTGCCACCGTACCCAGCGAGATCATGCTCGCCGTGGTTTCGTGGCCGGCCTGCAGCAGGATCACGCAGTTCATCACCGCCGTCTCGCGGTTGAGCTCACCGTTGGCGACGTAGTCGGTGATCAGCCGGCTCATCAGGTCGTCACCCGGTTCGCGCTCCTTGAGCGCCGCCAGCTCCCACATGTAGTCGAACATGGCGCCGATCGCTGCGGCCTTCTCCTCGTCCGTCGATCGCGCGTCGAGGCCCTTCGTACTGTTGTGTTGAAAGAACTCGTGGTCTCTCGTAGGGCACGCCGAGCAGCAGGCGAGATCACCAGTGACGGCACCGGCAGCGCGAAGTCGCGAACCAGATCGGCGGGCGGCCCCGCCTCGATCATGTCGTCCAGGAATCCGTCGACCAACTCCTGGATCTGTGGTCGCATCGACTCGGCCCGCCGGAAAGTGAAGTCGCGGGTCATCATTCGCCGCAGTCGGTTGTGCTCGGGATCGTCGATGCGGGCGAAGATCACCGGAATGTTGTCGTCGGCTGCACTTCGCCTGCAAGCGCGTCGGGAAGGGTGTTCGGCGGACAGCCGCGGATCGGTCAGCGCCGCCCTGATGTCGTCGTAGCGGCTGATCAACCACGTCGGCTCGTGCCGCCACAGGACCATCTGCAGACCGTCGGCACGCCCGCCAATTCGTCGAACTCGGGCGGGGGCTTCAGCGGGCAACGCGCATCCCGCGGTATCGGAACGTCCGGGAGTGCGGTGCCATCGCCCGAGGCCGAGGTCGTCGTCATTGCGCTCCTCTAATCGACAGCCGGCTGCCACTTCGGCCCGAGCGTAGAGACGGCTTTAGTGACAGTCAACTGTCAGTTACAGTGGCCGGGTGACCGCAGTGGAGGACCGACCGTTGCGTGCCGACGCCGCCCGCAACGCCGAACGCATCCTGCGCGCCGCGCGCCAGGTTTACGCCGAACTCGGTCCGGACGCACCCATGGACGAGATCGCCGACCGGGCCGGTGTCGGTGAACGAACGCTGTACCGCAGGTTCCCCACCAAGGGCGAGTTGGCCAGGGCTGTCATCGACCAGAGCATCGCCGAAACCCTCTCGCCCGTCATCGAGCGCGCGACGCGCAGCCGAAACCCACTGCGCGGCCTCACCGATCTGATCGAGGCGGCGATCGCGCTCGGTGCCCGCGAGCACAATGTGCTGGCCGCCGCGCTGAAGGCGGGCACGCTGACCGATGTCTCGGTGCAACTCGATTCGGCGCTCGAGGACCTCACCCGCCGGGCCCAGCAGGCCGGGCACGTTCGCGCCGACCTCGTTCCCGAGGACCTGCCACGGATCGTCGCGATGCTCAACGGCGTGCTGTCGACGATGGATCCGTCGTCCGATGGCTGGCGGCGCTACGTGCTTCTGATGATCGACGCGATATCCACCCCTGCGCCGCGCAGGCTGCCCCGCGCGGTCGCGATTCGATTACCAACCGCGCCCCGACGATTGGCCGAGGTAGATGAGCGAGTTGCGATTCGACGGTCGAGTAGCCGTGGTCACCGGCGCAGGCCGGGGCTGGGCAGGGAGCACGCGCTTCTGCTCGCCGAACGTGGCGCACGCGTCGTCGTCAACGACCTCGGCGGCTCGGTCACCGGCGATGGAGCAGGCGGCGATCCCGCCAACGACACCGCGCAGGAGATCATGGACAACGGCGGCGAGGCCGTCGCCGACACCAACAGCGTCGCGACGCCGGAAGGCGGCCAGGCGATCATCGACACCGCGGTCAACACCTGGGGTCGCGTCGACATCCTCGTCAACAACGCAGGCACCGTCAGCGATGCCGATTTCGACGACATGACCGACGAGCGGCTGAGCCCACTGATGGATGTGCACCTCAAGGGCGCATTCTTCGTCACCCGGCCTGCGTGGAAAGTCATGCGGCAGCAGAACTTCGGCCGCATCGTCAACACCTGCTCGGCGGCGGGCATCCTCGGCGCGCCGCGGATGACCAACTACGGCGCAGCCAAGACCGGGATCATCGGGCTGACGCGCGTGCTGACGGCCGAAGCGGCCGGCCTCGACATCAAGGTCAACGCCATCGCCCCCGTCGCCGCCACCCGAATGATGGACTACTCGATGGGCAGCGCCGCCGAGGTCGACAATCCCGAGGCCGAGGAGCTCATGCGTCCGTTCCTCGACCGGCTCGACCCCGCGCTCGTCGCTCCGGTGGTGGCATTTCTCGCCCACGCGGACTGCCCGGTCTCCGGCGAGATCTACACGGTCGGCGGCGGCCAGGTATCCCGGTTCTTCATCGGCAGAACCAAGGGCTACTACAACCCGTCCCTGTCGCTCGAAGACGTCAGCGCCCACTTCGAACAGATCCGCGATCCGTCGGAGCACACCATCCCCGCCGGGCCGGCTGAGGAGATGATCGATCTGTACCAGGCGGTGACCGGAGGCTGACACCCTCTTCGCCCGTCTTGCTATTTTTGCTATTTTAGAAGCCGGGCCACCGATGAGGGGTGAGCAGATTGGCGAAAGTGGACTGGACACCGCTACCGGTGCCGTGGGCGGTTCAGTCCGTGGACAGGATCCCCAAGCAGCGGTACTACGACCCGGAGTTCTACGCGCTGGAGACCGAGCTGTTCTGGCCGCGCGTCTGGCAGATGGCGTGCCGGCTCGAGGAGATCCCCGCACCCGGCGACTTCGTCGAGTACGAGATACTCGACCAGTCCATTCTCGTGGTGCGGGTCGACGCCTCCACCGTCCGCGCCTACTACAACTCCTGTCGCCACCGCGGCATGAAGCTGGTGGAAGGCAGCGGATCTCGTCGCAGCTTCGTCTGCCCGTTCCACGGGTGGTGCTGGGGTCTCGACGGCAAGAGCACCTTTGTTTTGCGCGCCGAGGAGTTCGACGAAAACAATTTGTGCGCCGACGATCTCGCCCTCGCGCCGGTGCGGTGTGAGCTCTGGGGCGGCTGCGCGTGGATCAACCTCGACGACGACGCCCCGCCGTTGAGTGACTGCATCGAGCCGTTCGCGTCCAGGCACGACGAGTTCAAGGTCTCGGCGTTGCGCACCGAATGGTGGAAATCGTGCCTGCTGCCGGTGAACTGGAAGCTGGCGACCGCGGCCTTCATGGAGGGCTACCACGTGCCGCAGACGCATCCGCAGTTGCTGCCCGCATCGTTTCGCCCGGACTCGTCGACGGTGAATCCGCTGATCCAGGCCAGCCTGTACTTCATGAGGACCCTCGGCTCCGGCATGGGTGGGATGACACACGAGAACGACATCCGGATTGCCGAAGGGCTGCAGCACATGTCGCTCCCGGACGATCCCGCTGAGGCGATGGCGGCCTGGCGTGGGGCCGTCAATGACGCGGTCACGAAGTGGCACAGGGCGCGTGACTGCGACTTCCCCGACCTGAACGACCTGGAGCGGCGGCGCGTCATCGACGCGATCGGGTTCTGTTTCCCGCACTACTTCATCCTGCCGCAGTACAGCAGCGCATCGTCGTATCGGATTCGACCGCTCGGGCCCGGAGCAGACGCTGTTCGAGGTCTGGTCGCTCACCCGGTACCCGAACGACCAGTCGCCGGGTAGACCCACCCCCCAGAGCCGCTCGCACCGGACGACCCGAGCTGGCCGATGATTCCGGCACAGGACTTCTCCAACCTGCCGAAGCAGCAGAAGGGCCTGCACGCCAAGGGGTTCGAGTACATGCGGTTGTCGGACCAGCATCGAGGGGCTGATCTCGAACTTCGAGCGGGTCATCGACGGCTTCCTCGCCGGCCTGCCGTACGAGCGGCTGGTGCCCGCGATTCAGGCCACCAACACCACCATCGACGTACCCGTCGCCGATCTCGGGCTGACCGAAACAGTCCCCGCTTCATGAACTGGGACAAGTCGGTCGACCTTCTCATCGCGGGAAGTGGCGGCGGGGGAATGGTCGCGGCGCTGGCCGCCGTCGACGCGGGCATCGAGCCGCTGGTCGTCGAGAAGCAGGACCTCATCGGTGGTTCCACTGGAATGTCCGGCGGCATGGTGTGGCTGCCGAACAACCCGTTGATGCGGGCCGCGGGTATACCCGATTCGCATGAGGACGGGCTGGCCTACTTCGACGACGTCATCGGCGACATCGGTGCGGCGTCGTCGCCCGCCCGCCGCGAGACGTTCCTCACCGCCGGCTACCAGATGATCGACTTCCTGCTGCGCAAGGGCGTTCGGCTGGTTCGCTGCCCCGGCTGGAGCGACTACTACCCGAACCACAAGGGCGGCAACGCGGCAGGCCGCTCAATCGAGGGAATCCCGTACGACGCCGCCGCGCTCGGCGACTGGAGCGACAAGGTTCAGCCGTCGATGGCCAAGAACTACGGGTTCGTGGTCAAGACCAACGAGCTGCGCTCGGTGCAGTACTTCAACAGGTCACCGCAAGTCGTTCGCGGTCGCGATGCGGGTGTTTCTGCGCACCAACATCGCCAAGCTCCGGCGGCGGGACCTGATGACCAACGGCGCGTCGTTCATCGGTCAGATCCTCAAGGTCCTCATCGACCTCAAGGGCGAGCCGCCGGTGTGGACGAACGCCGCGATGGAAGACCTCATCGTCGAAGACGGCCGCGTGGTGGGCGCGCGTGTCAGCCGCAACGGCTCATCGGTGAACATCCAGGCGCGCAAGGGAGTTCTGCTCGCGGCAGGTGGTTTCAGCCGCAACGCGGATATGCGCCGCCGCTACAGCGGCGACCAGCCCAACGACGGATCGTGGTCCATCGCCAACGCGGGCGACACCGGCGAAGTGCTGCAGACGGCGATGGACCTTGGCGCCAAGACCGATCTGTTGGACGAAGCCTGGTGGTTGCCAATGGTTTTCATTCAGGATCCGGGCGCCCGATCGCTCGGTTCCGGGCGACAGCGTCCCGGCGCCATCTACGTCGACGGGGCAGGCAAGCGGTTCTGCAACGAGTCGAACTCCTACGTCGAGGTCGGCAAGGCGATGTACGCCGCCAAGGCCGTGCCGTGCTGGCAGGTCTTCGACGAGGGTTACGTCGGCCGGTATGTGTCGGGCGCCAACCCGCTGAAGAAGCGCACGCTGTCGGAGGGATTGATCGAACAGGGTGCGGTCAAGCGTGCCGACACCATCGCGGATTTGGCGCGCCAGATCGATGTGCCGCCCGCCGCGCTCGAGGAGACGGTCAAGCGTTTCAACGAATTCGCGGTCAAGGGCCTCGACCCCGACTTCGGGCGCGGGCAGTCGGCGTACAACATCTGCCTCGGCGATCCCGGATACAAGCCCAACGCCGCGCTCGGCCCGCTCGATCGGGCGCCGTACTACGCCACCAGGGTGTTCCCGGCCGACGTCGGCACGTGCGGGGGACTGATCACCAACGAGCACGCACAGGTGCTCGACGAACGCGACGAGGTGATCGACGGGTCTATATGCGACCGGCAACATCACCGCGACGGTGATGGGGCGCACCTATCTGGGTGCGGGCGGCAGCATCGCCAACACGATGATCTTCGGCTACGTCGCGGCGCGTCACGCCGCGGGCCGCTAACTTTCTCCTCGCGAGCAGACGCAAACTCGCACATTTGCGCCCTGATTTGTGCGAGTTTACGTCTGCTCGCCGGGAGGAGTCTCCCCGTCGGCGACGAAATCCCTTGGTTTCAAGCCTGACTGGATGAGCTCGGCCCGGCGCGCCTGCACATCGGATGCCGCCCCGACCATGTTCGTCATGACGTGGCTCATCTGCAGGTGCACGCGCATACCCATCAATTCCCACGCCCGCTTCACGTTGCTCTTCACCGCCATCAACGTGGTCAGCGGGATCTGGGCGATCTTGCGCGCCATCTCCTCGACGGTGTCCTCGAGCTGGTCTTGCGGCACGACCTTGTTCAGCAGACCCCACTCGAGGGCCTCCTGCGCGGAAAGCGTCGGCGCCAGCAGAAGCCAGTCCATCGTGCGATGCCAGTTCATCATCAGCCACGGCTCGATCATGGTGTGGCCGCCGGGCTCGCCGAGGCTCTGCGCGAGCGGCATCTGGAAGTACGCGTCGTCGGATGCCACGCTGAAATCGGTCAGCAGCCCGAGGTAGATCCCGCCGCCCATGCAGTACCCGTGGATCTGGGAGATCGTCGGCTTGGAGAACTCCCACAGGTACAGCGTCGGCCACAGGAACAGGTCGGCGGTGCCCTTGTACAGGTCCTCGAACGTGTCCCCGAAATCCGGGTAGGGGTTCTCGTCGGGTCCCCACCTCGCCACGTGGCCGCCGCAGAAGCCCTTGCCGTTGGCCTTCAGGATCACGACCTTGATCTCTTTGTCGCGGTCGGCCTCATGCAGGCAGGCGTCGACTTCCTGCACCAGGCTGGCGTCCTTGGTGTTGGCCTTGTCGGGCCGGTTGAGGATGATCCGAGCGATCGGCGGTTCACGCTCGTAGATGACCGACTCGAGCTCACGCCGCTCCGCTGTCATGATCGCTCCTCTTAGAGAATCGCGCCGCTGTCCTTGGCTGCCGAGATGTCGTCCCAGTCGAGGTCGAGCTCCAACAGGATCTCCTCGGTGTGCTGTCCATGTTCGGGAGCCCGCGCGGCCAGCGGGGGTGTTTCGTCGAATTGCACTGGTGCGGCGACGATCTGGTACTCGACGCCCTTGTCGTCCACGTTCGGGATGGTGTAGCCGTTCGGCTTCACCTGCGGATCGTTGAGCGTCTCCTTCGGCGTGGCCAGCGCCGCCCACACGCCCGGCTCGTCGGCGAGCGCCTCGCGCCAGTGCGCGAGGTCCTCACTGGCGAGCCGCTCGCCGACGAGCTTGCACGCCTCTTCGGCGTTGGCGATCAGATTGCTCGACGGCACGAAACGCTCGTCGGTGGCGAGCTCGGGCAGCCCGATCCGCTCGCAGAAGCCGGCCCAGAACCGGTCGGGCTGCAGGAAGACCATCTGCAGCCACCTGCCGTCGCGCGTCTTGTAGCGGTTCACCAGTGGATTGATCGCCAGACCTGGTGGTGCGCCGGGGATTCCGTCGATACCGAAGAGGTCGGCGACCGAGATCGACGGTGCGATCGTCCACATCGCCTGCGCCAGCAACGACGAGTCGACGACGGACGGCTCGCCGGTGCGCTCCCGATGGAAGAGCGCGGCACACACGCCGCCCGCGAGCGTGATTCCGCCCTGCAGGTCGCCGAACCCCGGGCCCTGCACGGCAGGCGTTTCGGTGCCGAACGGTGTCATCGTGTAGGACACCCCGCCGCGCGACAGGTAGGTGGCCGCGTCGAACCCGCCCTTGTCGCGGTCCGGTCCTCGCACACCGGTTCCGGTGCCGCGGGCGATGATGATGTTCGGGTTGAACGAGCGGATGTCTTCGACCGTCAGCCGCGCCCGTTCCAGCGGGCCGGGCAGCCAGTTGGTCAGGAACACGTCCGCGGTGGCGAGCAGGCGGCCGAAGTACTCGCGGCCGGTGTCGGACTTGATGTCGATCGCGATGCTGCGCTTGCCGCGGTTGCCGATCTCGAGGATGAAGTCGACGTCGGCCCTGGCGTTCTGCCGGGTGAAGCCACCGATGACCAGCGCCCGCCCCGGGTCGCCCGCCTTCACGTCCTCCACCTTGATGACGTCGGCGCCCCAGTCCGCCAGCGCCGCGCCTGCCGACGGCACGTACGTCCATGAGGCCAGCTCGACGACCCGAACGCCGCTCAGGACTTGGCTCATTGCAACACCTTTCGATCGAGTTCGCTGACGAGTTGCGCGCCGACCTCCTCGAGATACCGGTCGGGTGCGCCGAGAAATGCGCTCCAACCCAGGAGGCGCTTGAGATAGAGGTGGGCGTCGTGCTCCCAGGTGAAGCCGATACCGCCGAACACCTGGATCGCGGTGTCGCCGACGGACGTGAGCCGACCCGCGAATGCCTTGGCGCGCAGCGCGGCACGATGGCGCTCGGCGGGTTCGGCCGCGTCGGCTGCCCACAACGCGTGAATGACGCCGCTGCGGGCGAGTTCGACGGCCTCGTACATGTCGACGCACAAATGCTGGACGGCCTGGAAGCTGCCGATCGGCTGGTCGAACTGCCTGCGTACCTTCGCGTATTCGACGGCCAGGTTCATCACCGCAGTGGCGGCGCCGAGAGCATCGGCGGCGCGTGCGATCGTGACATCGTCGACGAGTCCGTCGACCGCATCGGCTGGCGCGTCGGCCAATCGACGTGCGGTCACGCCGTCGAGTTCGACGTCGAACAGTTTCCGCGTCGGGTCGACATGCTGTCGTGCCGTCACTGTGACGCCGTCGGCTGTGGGGTCGACGGCGTACAGCCCAGCGCCGGTCGGTTCGTCCGCGAACACCAACAGCACGTTGGCGGCGGCGACGTCGGGCACCGCGGTCAGCCCACCGCGTAGCGTCGCGCCATCGGCGACGGGTCGCGCACCGCTCAGCGGACCGACCGTCGCTATCGCTGTCCCACAGGCGATTTCGGCCAACAGTCCGTCGTCCGCACCGGTCCGGGTCAGGGCTCTCGTCGCGGCGACCGCACTCGACAACCACGGTCCGGGATAGAGCGCGGCGCCAAGCTCCTCGGCGACGACGCCTGCCTCGACCATCGTCATGCCCGCGCCGTCGTGGTCGGAGGGGACGAGCACGCCCGTCGCGCCGAGGCTCGCGAGGCCACGCCATACGGTGTCGGTGGTGCCGGTCGGGTCGTCCAGCAGCGGCCGTACATGGCTTGCCACACTTGCCTTTTCGGCGAGGAACTGCCGCACGGTGTCGCGAAGCGCGATCTGCTCTTCGGTGAGTTCCAGGTTCATCGGCGGGGCAGCCCCAGCACCCGAGTCGCGGTGATGCCCTTGTTGATCTGCGTCGTCCCGCCCGCGATGGTCAGCGCGCGCGCCGAAAGCCGACGGTCCACCCACCGTTGGTTGCCATGGTCCGGGCCGAGCACGTCGAATGCCAGCGCGGCGAGGTCCTGCCCCAACTCCGCCCACACGCTCTTGGCCAGGCTGGCCGACCCGAGCGCGTCACCGCCGTGCAGGGTCGCCGATATCGACCGCTTGCACAGCAACTCGAGGTAGTTGATCCGCACCGCGAGGTCGCCGAGCCTGCGCAACGTGGCGCTGTCCTCGAGCACCGGCTTGCCGTCGACGGTGTGTCCGGCCAGGTCCGCGACGAGGTCGGCCAACTGGACTTCCACCTGTGCGTACAGGCGAGCGGCGCCCGCGCGTTCATGGCTCAGCGTGGTGGTGGCGACCTGCCATCCCGCGTTCAGCGGGCCGAGCAGCGCATCGGCGGGCACCCGGACGTCGTTGAAGAACACCTCGGCGAAATCGGCCGCGCCGTTGAGCGTGACCAGCGGGCGGGCTTCGATGCCGGGCAGCCTCATGTCGACGATGAGACAGGAGATGCCCTTGTGCTTGGGTGCCTCGGGGTCGGTGCGCACATACAGCTGGCACCAGTCGGCCCGGTGGCCCAGCGACGTCCAGATCTTCTGGCCGTTGACCACGAAGTCGTCGCCGTCGCGGACGGCGCGGGTGCGCAGCGACGCCAGATCGGAGCCTGCCTCGGGCTCCGACATGCCCTGACACCAGATGTCGTCGGCGCGCACCATCCGCGGGAGCAGCGTTGTTTTCTGGGCGTCGGTCCCGTACTGCATGATCGCCGGGGCGATGTTGTTCATCCCGATCACGTTGAGCGGCACCGGAGCTCGCGCTCGCGTCGTCTCCTCGGCGTAGACCAGCTGTTCGAGCACGGTCGCGCCGCGGCCGCCGTATTCCTGCGGCCAGGACACCGCTCCCCATGCCGCGTCGGCCACCGCGGCATCCCATGCCCGAAGTGTGTCGAAGGCATCGGGGTCGCGCCCGCGGACCCGGTCGGCGTTCCTGACGTCGTCGGTCAGGTTCGCCGAGAGCCAGGTGCGCAGCTCCTTGCGGAACTGCTCCACCTCCGCCGGATATGAGAAGTCCACGGTGTCCTGTTCGAGATCGGGCCGATTGGCATCTTTATAATTTTAGGTAGTATAGCTACCTCTGCGGGGTGACTCGAAGGTTCCCAATCCGGCTCGGGTGGACAGTCAAGGAGGGCGGCGATGGGCAGGGTCGAGGGCAAGGTTGCGCTGATAAGTGGGGCCGCGCGAGGTCAGGGCCGATCGCACGCGCAGCTGCTCGCCGCCGAGGGTGCCGACATCATCGCCGTCGACATCTGCGAGGACATCGAGACCAACGAGTACCCGCTCGCAAGGCCCGAGGATCTCGACGAGACCGCCCGGCTGGTGGAGAAGGAAGGCAGGCGTGCGCACGCCGAGGTCGCCGATGTCCGCGACCGCGCCGCCCTGTCGGCCGCGATCGACCGCGGCGTCGCCGAGTTCGGAAGGCTCGACATCGTCGTCGCCAACGCGGGCATCTGTCCGCTGACCGCGGGTCTGCCGCCGCAGGCGTTCGCCGACGCCGTCGACGTGGACCTGCTCGGCGTCCTCAATCTCGTGCACGCGAGCCTGAAACATCTGCAGGCGGGCGCGTCAATCGTGGTGACCGGATCCAACGCCGCATTCATGTCGTCGATGAACACCACCGGTATCGACGGCGGTCCCGGTGGTGCGGGCTACGCATTCGCGAAATTGGCTGGTGCGCACTATGTCAACGACTTCGCACTCGCGCTCGCCCCGTTCTCGATCCGGATGAACGCGATCCACCCGACCAACGTCAACACCGACATGCTGCACAGTCCGCCGATGTACCGGGCGTTTCGGCCCGACCTGAAGGAGCCGACCCGCGAGGACGCCGAGCTGGTTTTCCCTGTCGTGCAGGCGATGCCGATTCCGTACGTCGAACCCGAGGACATCAGCGAGGCGGTGGTCTTCTTCGCCAGCGATGCGGCCCGATACATCACCGGCCAGCAGCTTCGAGTAGACGCGGGTGGGTTCCTGAAAGTGAAACCGTGGTCGGCGTAAAGGAGTAGCGAGGATGGCCCGAGGGATCATCTACCTGGAGACGAGGCCGGTGTCACCGGACCGCGAAGAGGAATACCACAAGTGGTACAACGACACTCATCTCGCGGAGATCTGCTCAGTTGACGGGATCGTCTCCGCGCGCCGCTTCGCCCCGACCGACGGCGAGGGTCCGTTCATCGCCATCTACGAACTCGAGTGCGACGACCTCGACGCGGTGGTCGGCCGGATGGGGGAGCTCGGCAGGAGCGGCAAGATGTCCTCGCTGGAACTGCTCGACATGGAGACACCCCCGATCCCGAAGGTGTACCGGGAGATCGGGTCGTACGTGAAATGACCCCGTCGGCCGACGTTCAGCGGCGCATCTACGCGTTGATGGTGTTGATGAAGGCCGCCGACGACCGGCTGTCCAAGGGCATCGGCACCGGCGAGTTCATGTGTGTGTACTGGCCGTCGCGCGGGCAGGAGGCCATCGCCGCGGCAATGGGTGTGACGCTGCGCGACGACGACCAGCTGGTGACCACCTACCGCGGGCTGCACGACCTGATCGGCAAAGGCGTTCCGCTGGAAGAGATCTACGGCGAGATGATGGGTCGCACCGTCGGCGCCAGCCGCGGTAAGGGCGGCACCATGCACATCGCCAAACCCGAGAAGGGCGTGATGCTGTCGACGGGGATCGTCGGCGCAGGGCCGCCGGTCGCTGTCGGGCTGGCGATGGCCGCCAAACGCAAGGGGCTCGACCGGGTGACGGTCGTCAGCTTCGGCGACGGCGCGACGAACACCGGGTCGTTCCACGAGGCGGCGAACATGGCCGCGCTGTGGGATCTGCCGGTGGTGTTCGTCTGCCAGAACAACATGTACGCCGAGATGACCCCGACCACGGACACGATGAAGATCGAGCACGTCGCCGACCGCGCCGCCGGCTACGGCATGCCGGGCGTGCGGGTCGACGGCAACGACCCGTTGGCGGTCGCCGACGCGCTCGCCGAGGCGATCGGCAAGGCCCGCGACGGCCAAGGTCCCACCTTCATCGAGTGCGTGACGTTCCGCTTTCGGGGGCACTATTTCGGCGACCGGATGCCCTACATCCCGAAGGAGCAGCTGGCGGCGGCGATGGCCGCCGACCCGGTTCCCGCGTTCCGCCGCCGGCTCATCGATGGTGGCCTCTGTTCCGACGACGAGCTCAGCGGCATCGACGAAGGCGCGCTGACAGCGGTCGAGGAAGCGTTGAAGACGGTGCTTGGCCGCGGAGCCGCCGTCGGCCGACGAGCTCGACCGCGACGTGTACGCCACCCCGATCAAATATCCCGTCTGAGGAAAGGCCATGGACGACAAAGAGATGTCGATGCGCGAGGCGCTGAACCTCGCGCTCGATCAGGCGATGGCCGCCGACGACCGGGTCTTCCTGCTCGGCGAGGACATCGCCGATCCCGGCGCGTCCGGCCCGACCGCCGGGCTGTCGACGAAGTACGGCCATGACCGCGTGCTGGACACGCCCATCTCGGAGGCGGCGATCGTCGGTGCGGCCATCGGCGCCGCGATCGACGGGCTGCTGCCGGTCGCGGAGATCATGATCATGGATTTCATCGGCATCGCGGCGGACCAGCTGATCAACAACGCCGCCAAGCTGCGGTTCATGACCGCGGGCCGGACGACCGCGCCGATCACCGTGCGCACCCAGGTCTACGGCGGTCTGGCCACCGGGGCGACCCACTCGCAGACGCTGGAAGCCTGGTTCATGCACATACCCGGGATGAAGGTCATCGTGCCCTCCACACCGCGCGACGGTAAGGGCCTGCTGGCGTCGGCGATCTTCGACGAGGATCCCTGCCTTTTCGTCGAGACGATCCGGCTGCAAGCCCAGAAGGGGCTGGTGCCAACCGATCCCGGATTCCGTATTCCTCTCGGGCAGGCCGACATCAAGCGACCCGGTTCGGATATCACCCTGATCAGCTACGGCCGCAGCGTGCTCGAATCTCTTGCCGCCGCCCAGACATTGGACGAGCAAGGTATCAGCGCCGAGGTCATCGACCTGCGCACGCTGGTGCCGCTCGACGTCGACACCATGGTCGAGTCGGTGCGACGGACCGGGCGTGCGGTGGTCGTGCACGACGCTGTTCAGTTCGCGGGCCCCGGGGCAGAGATCGTCGCCGTCCTGCAGGCCGAATGCTTCGGTGCGCTCGCGGCACCCATCGAACGGGTAGCGGCGAGGTTCGTACCGACGCCTGCCGCGGCGGGGCTCGAAGCGCAGATCTATCCGTCGGCGGCGCGCGTCGTCGAGGCTGTTGCGCGGACACTCGAGAAGGCGGATGCCGGTGGCTGAGTTCGTCATCCGCATTCCCCGCGTCTCGGTGGCCGTTTCGGAAGCCGAACTCACCGAACTGCTCGTCGACGCGGGCGAGCACGTCGAGGAAGGGACACCCATCTACATCATCGCCACCGAGAAGGTGGAACAGGAAATCGAAGCGGGCGCATCGGGCACCGTGCAGTGGACCGGCACCGTCGGGACCACCTACGACATCGGCGCTGAAATCGGCGTCATCACGTCATAACGAACAGGAGGACGCATGGATCTGAACGAGACCCGCGAAAGAATCATCTACCAGAAGGATGGGTCGATCGCGAAGATCATCCTGAACTGGCCCGAGAAGGCCAACGCCCAGGACCAGAAGCTGGCCGAGGAGGTCGACGCCGCGCTGCTCGACGCCGACCGCGACTACGACATCAAGGTGCTGGTGCTCAAGGCCAACGGCAAGGGCTTCTGCTCGGGACACGCGATCGGCAACAACGCCATCGACTATCCGGCGTTCGTCGAGGGTGCCATGAGGATGGGTCACCCGTGGAAGCCGCAGTCCGACCTGTTCGTCAAGCCGACCCTGAACCTGTGGGAGTTCTCCAAGCCGACGATCGCGCAAGTGCACGGCTACTGCGTGGGCGGCGGCACCCACATGGGGCTGACCACCGACATCGTGATCGCCTCCGAGGACGCCTACTTCTCCTACCCGCCGTTGCAGGGCTTCGGCATGCCGTCCGGCGAATGCTCCATCGAGCCATGGGTTTTCATGAACTGGCGCCGCGCTGCCTACTACCTGTACACCGCCGAGGTCGATCGACGCGAAGAAGGCGCTCGAGTACGGCCTGGTCAATGAGGTGGTCAAGCGTGAGGACCTCGACGCGCGCGTCGATGCGATCGCCCGCCACATCGCGCAGGCTCCGATGACGACGCTGCTGCCACCAAGGCCAACTCAAGCGGGCGTGGGAACTGATGGGCATGCGGGTGCACTGGCAGAGCTCCAACGACCTGGTGGCGCTCGCATCGATCAGCAAGGATGTCCAGGAACTGATCCAGCAGGTGTTCAAGGACAAGATCCTGCCGTCCGAAATGGCCAGCCGCCAGGCCGCGGCCCGACAACGGCGCCGCCACCTAGATCCCGTGAACATCGCCGACCACGCGGACGGTGATCCCGGCTCACCGGCCCTGATCGTCGCGGACGGGCGCACGATCACCTACGGCGAGTTGTTCGAACGGAGCCAACGCGTCGCGGCGCTGCTGCACGAGGCGGGGCTGCGGCGCGGCGACGGCGTGGCGCTGGTGCTGCCGAACCGTCCCGAGTTCTTCGAAATCACCTGGGGCTGCCAGCTTTCCGGGCTGTACTACAGCGCGGTGAACACCCACTTCACCCCCGACGAGGTGGCATACGTCATCGGCGACTCCGACGCCAAGGCGGTCTTCATCGACGCGTCGATGGCCGAGCTGGGGGAGCGGATCCTCGAGGTCAACGACGGCGTCGACGTCCAGATCGTGCGTGGGCGGTGCGCTGCCCGGCTGGCGATCGTACGACGATGCCTTGACCGAAAGCGGTGCCGCGCCACCGATTTCGGACGGATCGGAGATGCTGTACTCGTCGGGAACCACGGGCGGCCCAAAGCCGTTCGGCGACCGCTGCCCGAGGACGGCCAGGGGTCGTGGGCACAGAAGGTGTTGGAGTACTCGCTCGCCCAGCGCTACGACATGACCCCGTCGAGCGTGTACCTGTCACCCGCGCCGCTGTATCACGCCGCGGGAATCAACTGCACGATGGCGGTGCAACGGGTCGGCGCCGCCTCGATCCTGATGCCCAAGTTCGACGCGGAAACCGTTCTGCGCCTGATCGAGGAACACCGCGTCACGCATGCCCAGTTCGTGCCGACCATGTTCGTGCGGATGCTCAAGCTGCCCGAGGGCGTCCGGGAGCGCTACGACGTCTCCAGTCTGGAGTGCGTCATCCACGCTGCGGCGCCGTGCCCGGTCGACGTCAAACATCGGATGATGGACTGGTTCGGCCCGATCATCCACGAGTACTACGGCGGCACAGAGGGATTCGCGGGCACGATCATCGGCCCGCAGGAGTGGCTCGCCCACCCCGGGTCCGTCGGCAAGCCCTTCAGCCCGGTGCACGTCGTCGGCGAGGACGGCACCGAGCTTCCCGCCGGTCAGTCCGGGGAGCTCTACTTCGAGGGCGGCCCGGCGTTCGAGTACTTCAAGGACCCCGGGAAGACGGCGTCGGTGTCCAACGACCGCGGGTGGCGGTCGCTGGGCGACATGGGCTATGTCGACGAGGACGGCTACCTGTACCTCACCGACCGCTCGACGTTCATGATCGTCTCGGGCGGGGTGAACATCTACCCGCAAGAGGCCGAGAACGTTCTCGTCATGCATCCGAAGCTGGTCGACGCGGCGGTGTTCGGGGTGCCGAACGACGAGTACGGCGAGGAAGTCAAGGCCGTCGTGCAACCGGTCGAGGGAGTGCAAGGCGGGCCGGCGCTCGAGGCCGAGCTCATCGAATACTGCCGGGCGAACCTCGCCGCGTACAAGTGCCCGCGCTCGATCGAGTTCGATGCCGCGTTACCCCGCGATCCGAACGGCAAGCTGTACAAGAGGCGGATTCGCGAGCGCTACTGGCAGGGCCGCACGTCGCGCATCCTGTGACGGGTCCGCGTCGAGCGTGTGCCCTAAGTACGGAAATCGCCCGGATTCCGTCCATAGGCCACACGCTCGGTGCTAATCCAGCGAGAAATCGATGACGCCGCGGATGATCTCGCCGTTCAGCTGATCGTGATAGCCCTCGTTGATGTCGTCGAGCCGGTAACGCCGGGTGATCATCTCGTCGAGCTGCAGCAGTCCCGCCTCATAGAGTCGGGCGAAACGAGCGACGTCCACCCGCGGATTGCACGACCCCAGCACCGTGCCCACCAGACTCTTGTTCCACAGGATGAACTCCTGAAGATTGATCGCGATGGAACTCGTCGTGGTGGCGGTCATGCCGGTCAGCACGCAGGTTCCGCCCTTGCGCGTCAGACTCAAGGCCGCCTGCACGTCGTCTTCGGTGATGAGAGACGGCGACACCACGACGCTGTCCGCCATCACACCGTGCGTCAAATCGCGGACCAGGTCGGCGGCTTCCTCGGTGCTCGAGACGCTATGCGTGGCACCGAAGCCCAGAGCCGACTTTTGCTTGAACTCCACCGGATCGACCGCGATGATCTGCGCGGCCCCGTTGATGCGGGCGCCCTGGACGGCTCCGGTACCGATTCCGCCCACTCCGATGACGACGACGGTGTCGCCGGTTTTCACCTTCGCACGGTTCTCCGCGGAGCCGTAGCCGGTGGGAATTCCGCACGACAGCAGGGCCATTGGGAGCAACGGGAGATGGGGGTCGATCTTTACGATCGAATCCGTCGAAACCACAGTATGTTTCGAGAACGCACCAACCTTCGACAGGTGGCCGAGATCACGGCCGTCCGCGGTGTGATGGCGGAAGGTGCCGTCCGTCGGCATACCGGGAATCAGCACCTGCGCGCCCATGTCGCAGATGTATTCCATGCCCGAGCTGCACCACCGGCACGTGCCGCAGACTGCGACGAACGACGTCACCACATGGTCGCCCGGCGCGAACTCGCGTGACGCCCTCGCCGACCTCGACCACCACGCCCGACCCTTCGTGGCCGCCGATCATCGGGAACATCCCGGGGAGGCCGAACTGCTCCATCACCTCGTTGGGTACGGACATGTCGCCGTTGCGGATGTGCTCATCCGAGTGGCACAGACCGGCAGCAGCCATCTCGACGAGTACCTCGCCCGCCCGAGGGGGGTCGAGCTCGAAATCTTCTACCGACCACTGCTGACCCATGTCGTGGAGGATCGCCGCCCGGGTCTTCATGCGACGGGGCGAAAGGTCACGGGGAGGTGCTTCGGCGAACGGAACGGCATGCCGACGATCTTGGTGTCGTCGTCTTCCTCCAGCTGCAAATCTGTCACCCGATCGAAGAGGCTGTTCAACATGGCTTTGGTTTCCACCCGGGCCAGGTGCATGCCGAGGCAGCTGTGAATCCCACCCGCGAACGAGATGTGCGCACGCCGCGGTCGGTGGATGTCGAACACGTTCGGATTCTCCCATCGATGGTCATCGCGGTTGGCCGAACCCATGCACAGATTGATCTGCGCGCCTTCGGGGATCGTCATGCCATGCATCTCGACATCGCGGGTGGTGTTGCGCGCCACCAAGACCAGCGGGGTCTCGTACCGGATCCCTTCTTCGATCGCGGCCGGAATGAGGCTCCGATCTTGCTGCAACGCCTCGAGTTGGTCGGGATGGGTGAGCAACAGCTGCAACAGATTTCCCGAGGACCGATATGTGGTCTCGAGCCCGGCGGGCAGGAGCAACCGCAGGAACGAGATGATCGCTTCGTCGGTGAGTTTCTCGCCGTCGATCTCCGCTGCGACGAGGTCGCCGATCACGTCGTCGGTCATGGTGCTGCGGCGCTGGTCCACCTGCTCCTGGAAGTAGGTGCCCAGTTCGACCGAAGCTGTCAGGCCGGCCTCGATGTCCTCGGTGATCGAGATCAGGTCGAGCGACAGCCGCCGGAACATTTCCAGGTCTTCCTGCGGCAAGCCCAGTAGCGAAGCCGTTACGCGGGTCGGGAACTCGAACGTCACCGCCTTGACCAGATCGACTTCGCCGTCGTTCTTGAACTCGTCGACCAGCTGATCGCAGATCGGGTCGATCACTTCGGGTTCCCACTGCGCGAGCGCGCTCTGCTTGAACGCCTTGCTCACCAGGCTGCGATGGTCGTGATGCTGCTTGCCGTGCATGCCGAGGATCGTCGGCCCGAACACGAGGCCGATCGTGTTGTTGTACATCTCCGAGCCGAACACCGTGTCTTCGCGGAAGGCGGCGAAGACGCTCTCGAAGTCGAACAGGGTCCAGTTTTCGGCGACCTTGAGCTCTGGCGGCATCAAATCGCTCTCCATGAGGGTTCCGCGCCACACCGGTGCCGTTTTCCGCATGTGCTCGAAGAAGCCGTAGGGATCGGTCTCGATGTCGGGAACGGTCGGCTTGTCGTGCGAATCCGTGCTGAGCGTCACAGTGCCTCCCGGACAGCAGCGTCTAGCGAGTCGGTCGCTCTATCTTTACTATTTTAGTATTCTAGGTCAAGGAGATCTGAAGGGACGTGGATGCAACGCCGTCCGGTGTGTGCGATCGAGGACCTGCCCCCTGGGAGCATGAAGCTGGTGGCGGCAGGGAAGTTCGGCGTGGGCGTCTACAACATCGACGGCTCGCTGTACGCGATCGCCAATTACTGCTCGCACGAGGGCGCGCCGCTGTGTGCGGGCTACGTCGTCGGCACCACCGAGTTCGCGCCCGATGCGCCCGGCCAGGTGCGCTACGTGCGCGAAGGCCAGATCGCGCGGTGCCCGTGGCACAACTGGGAGTTCGACATCACCACCGGGGTCAACCTCGCCGATCCGCAGAAGCGGGTCCGCACATACGAAGTCGATGTCGCTGACGGGCAGGTGTATCTGACCGCATGACAGTTATCGACACGAACGTTCAGCCAAATTTCCGGTACAACTCGGAGATCCGGCGCTATCTCTCGCCCGCGCACAAACTGCGCGCGATCCCCGACGTCGAGCAGCAGTGGTATCAGGCGCCCGGCGGCGACTATCGCCAGGACCTGTACGGCGACGGCTATCCGGGGTCGGACCCCGAGATCGTGGCCAGGCACCTTTTCGACGACGGTGGCGTCGACTACGCGATCCTCAATCCGCTGACGCGAGGCAACATCGCCGACTACCTGCTCAACAGCCGGATCTGCGCCGCGGTCAACGACTGGCTGATCGACCGCTGGCTCGAGCCCGATGCCACCGGCCGCTTCCGCGGCACCATCCGGGTCAACCCCGAAGACGTCAGGGGTGCGATCGCCGAGATCGAACGGCTGGCCGACCATCCGAAGATGGTGCAGGTCGGTGTCCCGCTGCAGTCGCGGGAGCCCTACGGCAAGCCGGTGTTCGAGCCGATCTGGGAGGCCGCGGCCGCGCACGGGCTGCCCGTCGCGGTGCACATCAACGGCGGCAACGGCGTCGACTACGCGCCCACGTTCGCCGGCCACGCGTCGACCTATCCCGGCTATGCGGCGTTCATGCCGCTGAACTCGTTCGTGCATCTCGCGACGCTGATCATCGAGGGCGTCTTCGGCAGGCATCCGGATCTGAGGTTCGTCTTCGCCGACGGCGGCTACGACCTGCTCACCCCGCTGATGTGGCGGCTCGACACGTTCTGGATGTCGATGCGCGACCAAACCCCATGGGTCGACCGGTACCCGAGCGAATACCTGGCTGACCACGTGCGCTACTGCACGTCTGCGCTGGACGGGCCGACGGACGAACGCCAGGCCGAGCGGTGGCTGGATTTCACCGACAAGGCGGATCTGGTCATGTACGGGTCGGGCTACCCGCACTGGTCGACCTCGAGCCCCGACGCCGCGGTCGCGGGCCTGTCAAGCGCACAGCGCGAAAAGGTGCTGTGGCGCAACGCAAGTGACACCTACGGCGTCGCTGCGGAAGTAGAAGGAAGTCTGACATGACGACGATCGAACGTGTTGAAGAGAACGTCGCCCAGGACGTCGCGGTGACGATCGTCGACACCGATGTGCACCCGCTGCCGGTGTCGGGCGAGGTGCTCAAGTCCTATGCGCCGCCGGAGTGGAAGGACAGGCTCTGGCCGACCGGTAACGCGGTCTCGCCCATGTCGTACTTCTATGACACGCCGGATGCCTACAAGACGAGTTCACTGCGCGTCGACGCCTCACCGCCGCGCGGGGGAGCCGCGGGCAGCGATCCGGAGTTCGCCGCCAAGCAGCTGTTGGTCGACGCGGGTGTGAGCATCGCGGTGCTGGAGCCGATGTGCGACGCGCAGCTGCCGCAGGCCGAACACGTCCTCAAGTCCACCTACAACGACTGGCTGGCCGACGTATGGCTCGGTGACAACAACTGGCACGGCCGCTGGCGCGGTGCGATCAGCGTCACCGCACAGGATCCCGGCCAGGCGGCGCGGGAGATCGAGCGGTGGGCGGGTCACCCCTACATGGCCGAGGTGCTCATAACGCCGCAGACTCGCGGAATTCCTTTCGGCAGCACGCATTTCGACCCGATGTATGAGGCTGCCGCACGCAACGGCCTTCCGGTCGCGACCCACCTGATGGGGCAGACGCCGTACGAGCTGATTCCGATCTACCCCGTCGGCAACCCCGCGCACTGGCACGACTTCTTCGCGTCATGGCCGCTGCTCTACGTGTCGCACCTGATGAGCCTGGTGTTCGACGGCGCGTTCGACCGCCATCCCGACCTGAAAGTGGTCTTCGTCGAGGGCGGTTTCACGTGGGCCATGCCGGTGATGTCGCGCATGGACCGGATCTGGGAGCACCGCAAGGCCGACCTGCCGCAGGTGCGGCGCAAGCCGTCCGACTATGTCCGCGAGCACGTGCGGTTCACCACGCAGCCGCTCGAGGAGGTCAACGTCGCGGTGTACCGGGAGTACATCGAGATGATGGACCTCGGCGACTGCATCATGTTCTCCACGGATTACCCGCACTGGAGCTACGACGCTCCGGACTGGGCGATCCGGCGGTTCCCCGCCGACCAGCGTGAGCGGATCATGCGCGGCAATGCGACCGCGCTCTACGGGCTGCCGTCGACGGTCAAGGCGCTGCCCGGTGAATGCGGTTTCGGCGTGCCGCAGACTTGCGACTCAGCGTGAAAACCCGCGCCAGCGCCGGAAATCACGTGAGATCGCGTGGTGGTGCGGCGCTCGGCTTCCAGTGGCACGACGGGCGCCCGCGCCGAGGGACCGCGGGTGATCGCGTGCAGTCTGATCTCGGGTAGGTCGACCGACGGGTCGAGCGTGTCCAGCCAGGCGACGGCCTCGGCGACATCGGCGGCCCGAATCGCGTACATCTCGAACGGCACGTCCTGCAGCATTTCGGTCTCGACCGGCCCCGGCGTCACGATGTGAACGTTGATGCCGTCGCGGTCGACCTCGCGGGCCAGCGCGCCTGCGAATGCGTTCATGCCCGCCTTCGATGCCGAGTACGCCGTCCTCGCCATCATCGGTTCGTGCGCGGCAGAAGACGAGATGAACACGAACCGCGAACCCGGCTGCATCCGCGGCAGCGCCGCCGACGTGACGACGAAACAGGAGTCGAGATTGGCCGAGATCGTCGCCCGCCATTGGTCGAAAGTCTGCTTGCGGGCATATGTTCCGCCGAGAACTCCCGATGCGTGGACGAGCAGGTCGATATCACCTGCGGCCTCCACCGCCGGTGCGAACCGCTCCGGATCGCTGGCATCGGCCACGACATATCGTGCCCCCATCTCGTCGGCGGCAGCGCGCAGCGGCTCCTCGCGGCGAGCGGTGAGCACGACGTCGTAGCCGAGCTCAGCGAGCTTGCGGCCGCACTCCTTGCCGATGCCGCCGCTGCCACCGGTGATCAACGCCGTACGCACACAGCACCTTTCAGCGCTGGCGTCGGGCCAACGCTTGCGGCGAGAGCGCGACGATCCGCTGTTCGGGGTCGCCGGCGCTGAAATATGTCTGGGTGTCGGCGATATGGCGGGCCGCGAGCTTGCGGGCGCGGTCCCCGTCACCGGCGTCGATCGCATCGGTCAGCTTGGTGTGCACGGTCAGCGCGATGCGCCGCTTGCTCATCGACGGGTACTCGCCCCTGGCCGCGGTCTCTCTCGCCCAGATGTTCAAGTGGCCGGTCCAGAGCGTCTCCAGGCTGCCGACCACCGCGATCATGGTGTGGTTGCCGCAGCCGCGCACGACCTCGTCGTGAAACTGGCCGCCGATCTCGGTGAATTTGGCGCCGTCCTCGATGTGCTCGGCCATCGAATCGTTGATCTCTTTGAGCTTGGGGATGAGCGTCTTCCCGCGGTCGGGGCGCCGCGCAGCGAGGGCCGCGCACATCGGCTCGAGTTCCTGCAGGGCGGTCCCGAGATCGGCAAGCGGCACCGTGTCGCTCTGCAGCAACAGGCCGAGCATGTAGGCCGCACTCGCCTTGGCGGGCGCGTGCACGACTGCGCCGCCGCGGTTGCCGCGGCGTACCGAGACCAGGCCCTCGGTTTCGAGGATCCGCAAGGCTTCCCGCAACGACACCAGGCTGACGTTGAACTGTTCGACCAGAATCTCCTGGCGCGGCAGCAGGTCGCCGTCGGACAACTCGCCGTCGATGATCTGGCGGCGGAGTTCATCGGCAACGATCTCGGCCGTCCTGCGCGCCCCAAGCCTGCGACGGGCCTCGGGGCCGATTCCCAATGTTGTCATTGCATGGCAATGTTAACAGCGATAGCCGTCCTACCTGGGGTCTACGGGGTCGCTATCCGACAAAAGTTACTAAGATGACAAAGAAACGCCCCTGGAGGTTGTGCGCGTGAGTGACGGAGCATCCACTCCGCTCTGTGACCTGCGCGTCGTTGAGGTCAGCGACCGTATCGCGGGGGCCTACTGCGGGAAGCTGTTCGTCGACGCGGGCGCCGACGTCGTGAAGGTCGAGCCTGCCGAAGGTGATCCGTTGCGTCGCTTCACCGCAACCGGTGCCAAGCCCGCCGCGGGTGCCGATGCGCCGCTGTTCAGCTACCTGTCCGCCGGGAAGCGCAGCGTGACAACGGTTTCCGACGATCTGCTGGCCGGTGCCGACGTCGTGATCGTGACCGGGAACCGGCCCGCTGCCGCCGCGCATGGCGTCGATCCGGAGCGGCTGCTCGAGGCTCGGCCGGACTGCGTGGTCGTCACCATCTCCGACTTCGGCTGGACCGGGCCGTGGTCGGAGCGGCCCGCGACCGAGTTCACCCTGCAGGCCGACTCGGGGCTCACCGGCTTCCGCGGCGATCCCGCGGGCCCGCCCATCTCGATCGGGGGCGACCTGGGCGAGTACATGGGCGCGGCTTGGGCGGCCTACGGCGCGATGGCGCTGCGTCGTCGCGTCGCACACGGCGGCCCGGGTGGGCACCTCGACTTGTCCATGCTCGAAGCGATCACGCTGATGCAGAGCAGCGAATGGCTGCACTCGCAGTTGCTGCAGGGGCCACCCGTCAAGCGCTCGGTCGAGGTGCCGTCGATCGAGCCCGCCAAGGACGGCTACGTCGGCATCAGCATGGTCACCGGTCAGCAGTGGCTGGACTTCGCCGCGATGGTCGACTGCCCCGAGTTCACCGAGATTCCCCAGCTGCGGTTCCAGATCGGGCGATGGGACTACCGCGACTGGATTCGCGAACGGATCGACCCGTGGATGCGCGACCGGACCGTCTCCGAGATCGTCGAACTCGGACAGCTCTTCCGGTTGCCGCTGGCTCCGCTCGGCAACGGTTCGACGATTCCGGACATGGATCACCTGCGGACACGTGGCGTGTACATCGACAACCCCGCGGGCTTCCGGCAACCACGCGCACCATGGCTCATGTCGATCGCCAACCAGGCGCCGGTCCGACCCGCACCTGCCGTCGGGGAAGCCGACGGCGTTTCCATCTGGGAGCCAAGGGAATCGGAGCCTCGCACACAGTCCGCTGCAGCGCCGCTCGCCGGTGTGCGGGTCGTCGATTTCACCGCGTTCTGGGCCGGCCCCGCCGCCGCGCATTCGTTGGCGGCTCTCGGCGCCGACGTCATCAAGATCGAGTCGATCCAGCGGCCCGACGGCATCCGCTATTCCGGCGGCATGCGCACCGACGTCGACGACTGGTGGGAGTACGGCTGGGTGTTCCATGCGATGAACACCAACAAGCGGTCGGTCACGCTCGACCTGCAGTCCACCGACGGTCTCCGGCTCGTCAAAGAACTTGTGCGCCAGGCAGATGTGGTGATCGAGAACTTCTCCCCGCGGGTGATGGATCAATTCGGCCTCGGCGCCGACACTTTGCTCGAACTCAATCCCCGCGTCGTCGTCGTGCGAATGCCCGCGTTCGGGTTGACCGGTCCGTGGCGGGACCGGGTCGGCTTCGCGCCGACGATGGAGCAGATCGCCGGTCTGGCCTGGGTGACCGGCCTACCCGACGGGCTGCCCGTCGCACCGCGCGGTGCGTGCGATCCGCTCGCGGGAGCACATGCGGCGTTTGCGACGCTTGCGGCGCTGGAGTTCGCCGACCGTACGGGGCGCGGCCAACTCGTCGAGGTTCCGATGATCGAGACCGTGCTCAACGTGACCGCCGTGCAGACAATGGAATTCGAGGTTTTCGGGAAGGTCATGAAGCGCCGGGGCAACCGTGGGCACAGCGCGACGCTGCAGGATGTCTACCGGTGCGCGGGCGATGACAACTGGATCGCGGTGAGCGTACGTACCGACGACGAGCTCTCCGCCTTGGCCGAACTCATCGGCGGTCATGGCGTCGACGTCGAAGAGTGGCTCGCGACACTGGACGTCGACGTGGCCGTGGAAAGCCTTACGGCAGCTGGGATTCCGGCGGCTGCGGTGATCTCGCCGTCCCTGGTGACCGAGAACCCGCAGCTGGTGCACCGCGGCTTCTTCGAGCGGCTCGAGCATCCGAGGACCGGTAGCGGCCTGTATCCGTGTCCGCCGTTCGCCCGCCTCGACGGTGCGGAGAGGTGGCTGCTTCGCACGCCGCCGACGCTGGGTCAGCACAACGAAGAGGTGCTGACGGAGTTGTGTGGCCTCACCGAGGCCGATCTGCAACGGCTGGCCGCCGACGGTGTGATCGGCACCCGGCCGAAGGGCGTGTGACCGGCGCCCAGCTCAGCGAGGCGTCACCGAGATGGGCATCGCGTCGTAGATCGACATGTTGTTGGTGAGGTTGGGATAGGCGACCTTCGGCGCGCCGAGGCTGATGTCGTCTGCGCGGCACAGTAATTCGTCGAGCACCGCACGGATCTCGGCGCGGGCCAGCATCGCGCCGAGGCAATGGTGTGGTCCGCCGCCGCCGAACGTCACGTGCGGGTTCTCGGCGCGGCCGATGTCGAATGCGAACGGGTTGTCGAAGACCTCTTCATCGCGATTGGCCGAGCGCAACATCGCCACCACCCGCTCGCCCTTCGGGATCGTCACCCCGTCCATCTCCACGTCGACCTTCGTGCTGCGAGTCCAGAACGCGACCGGCGACGCCCAGCGCAGCACCTCCTCGACGGCGCTGGACCGGACCGCCTCATCGTCGCGGTACCGCTCGATCTGCGCCGGGTTGGCGACGAAGGCCTGAAGCCCGGAGGCCAGCGCGTTCTTGGTGGTGTCGCTGCCTGCGAAGGCGATGACGAAGAAGAAGATCTCCAGTTCGTTGGCCGGGATCGACAGCTTCTCGCCGTTCTCGTCGGTGACGACCGCAGAGGTCAGCGTGCTCCAGATGTCGTCGGTGGGGTTGCGCCGCTTCTCCGCGGTGAGCTGATGCGCATAGGTGAAGATCTTGCCGAACAGTTCCATCGCGTTCTGCTGGGCAGACTGCGTCATCCGACGATGCGACCTTCAGAATGCGATCGAGCGTGTCGAAGATCTCCGGTCGGTCCTCCTCGGGGATGCCGATGATGTCGCCGATGACCGACATCGGCAGCACGTCGGCGACATCGTCGATCCAGTCGCCCCCGCCTGCCCGCAGCAGACGGTCGACCATTCCCGCCGCGCGCCTGCGAATGCCGTCCTCGAGCTTGCCGATCGCCTTGGGCGTGAAGGCGTGCGACATCACCCGTCGCCGCTTGAGCAGGTCGGGTGGGTCCATGTTGATGATGGTCGGCGCCGAGCCGACGATGCCCACGCCCTGGATGAGCGGACCGTCGGTCGCGGTGAAGGAGTCGGTGTCGCGGTGGATGCGCTGGGCATGCCGGTGCTTGGTGGCCATCCAGAAGTCCCGCTTGACGGTCTTGGCCACGCCGTCGGTCAGCGCGTGGTGGAAGAGCGGCCGGTCGCGGCGCAGCTCGGCGAACAGCTCGTCGGGAAAACCGTTCCGCCACAAGGCGGAATCCGACAGATCGACTGGTGTGGTCGTGGGCATGCAGGCTCCTGGTTTGGCTGTCCTTGACCTAGAATGCTTAAAATAGTAACAATAGACGACGGACAGGGTCTGACCTGCCGAAATATTGCGCGGACGGAGACGACATGACGGACACGATCGACGATCCCACCATCGATCCGTCAGAGCGTGAGTTCGGCCCGAGCGGCATCAGCCTCTCGAAATACCGCTTCCCGACCGGCTGGTTCATCGTCGGTTTCGCCTCAGAGTTGGCACAACGGGCAGGTCAAGCGCGCGCACTACTTCGGCGAGGAATTGGTCATCTTCCGCACCGCGTCGGGCAAGGTCAATGTGCTCGACGCCTACTGCCTGCACCTTGGCGCGAACATGGGGGTCGGCGGCACCGTCGAGGGCGAGCACATCGTCTGTCCGTGGCACGGCTGGCAGTGGCGGGGCGACGGCACCAACGCGCTGATCCCGTACAGCAAGATCGGCTGCAAGCAGAACGTGAAGATCAAGAGTTACGCCGCGCAGGAGTGGTACGGGTTCATCGTGGTGTGGCACGAGCGCCATGGCCGCGCGCCCTACTGGCAGCCGCCGGTGCTTCCCGAGCTGGAGACCGACGAGTACTACCCGCTGCACCCACACTCCCGAATGCTCAACCGGGTCAAGGTGCATGCGCAGATGATCATCGAGAACGCAGCCGATCCGTATCACGTGCAGTTCGTCCACAAGGCCGACAGCGCCGCCAACACCACGTCGTTCGAAGCCAACGGCTACCACCTGCACGCGACGGTGACCGCGAACTTCGGCGGCGGCCGCGCGTCGACGTGGCTCACGCCCGACGGACCCGTCGACGCGAACATCATCTACGACAACTACTCGTTGGGTCTCGGCATCGTGCGGTTTCCCAAGGAACTCGTTGCAACCATCGAGGTGACGGGTCAGACCCCGGTCGACGAGGACTACACCGACTACTTCTACACCCAGGCTTCGGTTCGCGAACCCGGCGACACCGGTGACAAACCGGCAGGCCGGGCTGCGAAGTTCCTTCAGTTGCAACAGGAAGTCATCAAGCAGGACTTCTTCACCTGGGAGAACATGAAGTACTTGGAGAAGCCCAATTTGGCGCCCGAGGAAGCCCGCGACTATGCCGCACTGCGGCGATGGGCGCACCGGTTCTACCCGGGAGAAGAGCCGTCGCCGATCGACTTCGGGTACACCGCCGACGGTGAACCAGACCCGGCGGCGGCGGGTGCCTGAAGCCAGCAGGCTGGGCGGGCCGATCGGTCCGTCGCAGTTCGGTGTCGAGCGCTTCACGATCCCGGACGTGCTGGACCAGCGCGCTGAACAGTTCGGCGACCGCACGATGATGGTCATCGCAGGCACGCCGGTGACGTTCGCGCAGATGCGAGATCGTTCGTGTGCGGCCGCGAACGTGTTGGCCGACAACGGTGTCGCGCGGGGTGACACCGTTGCGTTGTTCACGGCGACATGCCCCGAGTGGGTGTACTTCTGGCTCGGCGCAGCACGGATCGGGGCGGTGACGGCCGCGGTGAACGTCGCCAACAAGGACGAGTTTCTCGTCCACGCGCTGCGGCTGTCGCAGGCCAAAGTCGTCATCACCGACGCCGAACGACATGCCCGTCTGAACGAGGTCGTCGACCGGATTGAGACCGCCAGAACCATTCTGGTGGTTGGGGATTCGTTGACCGACGCGTTGGCGCGCGCGTCGACCGCCGCACCCGCTGCCGACCCCGCCGGACCCGACGAGTTGGCCGCGCTGTTCTTCACCTCGGGCACCACCGGACCGTCGAAGGCCGTTGCGACGACGTGGCACTATCTGTTCTCCGCGGCGGCAGGCGTGGCGACGGCATGGGAGCTTGCGGCCGGTGACGTGGTGTGGAGCGCCATGCCGTTGTTCCACTTGAGCGCCGCGCCCTCGGTGCTGGTGCCGATGCTTCTCGGCGCGACCACGGTGTTGTCGGCAGCATTCCGGCCGAGCGAGGTATGGGACGAGATACGGTCCTGCAGCGCAGCGGGTTTCGCAGGCGCGGGAGCCATGGTCTCGATGCTGTGGAACCAGCCGCCGGATGCCAGGGACTCGCAGCTGCCGCTGCGGTTCATCTCGGCGGCACCGATCGCAGCCGACATGTACCGAAGTATCGAGCAGCGTTACGACGTCAGGATCGTCACGATGTACGGAATGACGGAGGCCTTCCCGATCGCGTTCAAGAAGGTTTCCGAAGATGGTGTTCCTGGAACATCGGGACGGGTGAACCCCGCATTCGACGTCCGAATCGTCGACAGCGACGGACAACCCGTGCCCGCCGGCTCCGTCGGCGAGATCACCTGCAGGCCGAAGTCGGCCGACATGATGAGCCTTGGCTACGTCGATGCCGCCGCGATCGACTCGCAGTTGGTGGTCGTTGCCGCACGAAGAGTGGTTCGGTACGGGCGATCTCGGCTCCTTCGACGACGACGGAAACCTGACGTACATCGACCGAGTGAAGGACTCGCTTCGGCGGCGCGGCGAGAACGTGTCCTCGGTCGAAGTCGAGACGACGGTGATGCGCCATCCCGCCGTGCTCGAGGCAGCCGCCGTCGCCGTACCAAGCGATCTGGGTGAGGACGACATCCTGGTTGTGGTCACCGTGGCTCCGCAGGCGGACTTCGACCACGCCGAGCTGCTGGACTTCTGCTCGGCACGGATGCCGTACTTCTGCGTTCCGCGGTATCTGGAAGTTCTCGACGAGATACCGAAGAACGTCATCGGGCGAGTCCGCAAGGACCTGCTGCGCAAGAGGGGTCTCGGCGAAGACGCCTGGGACCGCGAGGATCACGGCTACATACTCAGTCGCTAGGACGGGAGAACAACAGATGGCGATGACCTACCAGCAGGAGTTCGTGCTCGCCGGGGTGGCGGGACGCGCGGCCATCCTGAACCTGAATGCCCGGAACAATCGGTTGTTCTCCGCGGGCGACCTCGGCGGCTGGATCGCGACATTCCGGCACGCGGGTGCGACGTACGTCCGCGACGGCCAGACGTACACCAACCTGCGGGATGCCTTCGACGGCGGCAACGACCAGCGACTGGTCACCGTCGACCACGAGATCACGGTCGACGGCGTCGACGCCACACAGCACTGCGTCGCGTTGTTGTTCGTCGGAGCAGAACTTCGCGCCACCGGGACCTTCCGCGACCGGCTCATCTACGAGCGGGGCGGCTGGTACTTCACATCGCGTGAGCTCGAATGGGACGTTGTGCCAAGCAAAGACGCGCTACCGGTATGAGCCGGTGACTGACGGGTATCCGCCACGAGATCGCGTTCGGCACCTACGAGGATGCCCTGCGCATGGTCGGCGTGCGCAGCGATCCGAGGTTCGCTGGCACGGCGGTGAGCGCGGCCCGTATCCAGCATTTCGCCTCGATGGTGCAGGACGGCAACCCGGCGTACTGGGATGCCGAATTCGCCACGCAGGTGTGGGGCGGGCTGGTTGCCCCGCCCGCGCTTGTTGATGGGCTGGCTCATTCCACCGCCGTGGCTGCCCAACGGTCAGCTGCCCGTTCCGTCGATCGCGATCCGCGTCCCGCTTCCGGGAACCACGTTCATCAACGCGTCCAACGACGTCGAACTCGTGACGCCGATCCTCGAGGGTGACCGGCTCAAGGTGGTCGAGGAGGTCGTCTCGGTGTCCCCGGAGAAGCGAACAAAGGTCGGCGTCGGCCATTTCGTCGAGACCTGCGACAGCTACTACCGCGAAGACGGGTCCCTGGTCGCGACGAACCGAAACACGTTGTTCCGCTTCACCCCTGCGGAGTCGCCATGAGCAGCTACCGCAGGCTGGCGTGGAGCGACATCACGGTGCCGACCGAGCTCGCCGAGGTCGTCGACGAAATCAGCTACCAGCGTGTGGTGATGAACCCGGGCGCAACGTGGGATTACTTTCCCGGCCACTACGACCCTGCCTACGCCGAAAGCCACGGGCACCCAACGATCTTCGTGAACACGATGCATCTCGCGGGCTTCATCGACCGGATCGCGACCGACTGGGCGGGGCCCTACAGCCGGGTGGTACGGCGCAAGGTGTCGATGGTCGGCTCCGTCTACGCGGGCGACTCCATGGTCGGTCGTGGCCGCGTCGTCGGCAAGCGACACGAGAAGACCGGTGACACCATGCGGTACCTGGTGGACCTCGAGATCGCGATCTTCAACCAGCGCGACGAGCTGTGCTGCCCGGCCGAGGTGACCCTCGAGTTGTCGGCGTAGAAGGCACTAAACTCACCGCCTGTGCAGGTGCCAGGTTCTTGATCACGATCGACCTGACCGATGACGAGCGCGACTTCATGTGCACGGCGCTCGGCGAGTGGGGCGGAGCGGCAAGTTACGCGCCGCTGCCGGTCAGCATCGTCGGCGCCACCAATTGGGTCGAATTCGACCAGTTGACCGAACGCCTTCGTCACGCCATCAAGAATGCGCAGCCGCTGTCGGGTACTGACTGGGCACGGGCACTGTTCCTCACCGAGCTGTCCTTCGCCAGCGACGTTGTCGGCGCTGGTGTGGATTTCAGCACGGTCAGCCGCTTCACCGACGAGGAAGCCATCGGGTTGCTTCGCTCATTGCAACGCAAGATCATCACCGTCGGTCCTGGGAAGCGGTTGTTTCCCGGCCAGGCCAGACCGCCGCGGTAAGAATCGCCCGGCTGCTGTTGGTTGGCCATGCTCAGCAACTCACCAGCGGGGCTTTCATTCACGGCACATTCGTGCCTTATGCCCTGCCAAAACACAGGTTCAAGGCTTTAGCTTCGCGCATTCCAGACAAGGGGTGGGCATGTGAAGAAGATCATTATCTCGGCCAGTACCGTCGGCGCCGCAGGTGTGGCTGTCGGCGTGTTAGGGCTGTTCGTCGCTGGCATCTCGTCGGCGAGCACGGGCGGGCCACCGGACGTGGTGGGAATGACATACAGCGACGCGGTTTCGAAGATCGAGGACGGCGGCGGCACGGCCAAGATCCAAGTGACGGTGGGCGATCGGCAGGCTGCGATGGGTGACTGCCTGGTCACCAATGCGACGAATGCGCCGTTTGTGGAAGATTCCGACGGCGCCTTTCAGCACGTTGACAGCGTCGTCTTGCTGGCTCTCAACTGCGACAGGGGAGTCGCGACGGCCACTACGCCTGGCGCCTCACTTGGCAGCCCGCAGGGCCGGGCATTCCAGGCCAAGGCGGAGAAAGCCGCCGAGGCTGAGAAGCAAAAACAGGACGAGGCCGCTAAGCAGGACCAGTAAGGCTTACGTCGATTGGCACGGGCAGCGGGCGACCTCTGCCTCTAGCTCAGCGGCAGCTCACCCGCGGTCACCGTCGACTGCACCTCGGTGTACTGCGATAGTCCCTCCGGGCCGAACTCGCGGCCGATGCCGGACTGCTTGAAACCGCCGAACGGCGCGCTGGTGTCGAGCTGGTACATGTTGATTCCGTAAGTGCCGGTGCGGATCTCGGCTGCGATTCTGCAGACCGTGCGCGACATCCGCCGTCCAGACCGATCCGGCCAGCCCGTAGTCGCTGTCGTTGGCGATGCGGATCGCATCGGCTTCGTCGGTGTACTTCAACACCGTCAGCACCGGTCCGAAGATCTCCTCGCGGGCGATCTTCATATCGTTGGTCGCATCGGTGAACAGGGTGGGTCGGACGTACCAGCCGCGGTCGTAAGGCTTGATCGGCACCGCCCACAACGACTTTCGCGCCCTCGTCGATGCCGGACTGAATGTAGCCCTGCACCGCGCTCCTGCTGACGTTGCGCGACAAGGGGCCCGACGTCGGTCGACTCGTCGGCCGGATCGCCGACCGCAAGTCCCGACACCATCGCGGCGAGCGCGTCGACGACCTCGTCGTGTCTGCGCTCGCTGACCAGGATCCGCGTCTGCGCCACGCACGCCTGCCCGTTGTTCATCAGGCCGGCCATCTTGAGATGTTTGACCGTGTGGTCGATGTCGGCGTCGTCGAGGATGATCGCCGCCGACTTGCCACCGAGTTCGAGGCTGACCCGCTTGAGCTGTTCACCGCACGCCGCGGCGATGTGCCTGCCGGTGGCCGACGACCCGGTGAACGCGATCTTGTCCACGCCGGGGTGCCGGACCAGGGCTTCGCCGGTCTCCCGGCCGCCGGGGACGATCGACACCACGCCATCCGGCAGGTCGAGATCGTCCAGCATCTCGGCCAGCCACATCGCATCGATCGGGGTCTCCGGGGCCGGCTTGACGACCACGGTGCAACCGGCGATCAGCGCCGGGATCATCTTGGGCATGATCAGCACCTGGGGGACGTTCCACGGCACGATCGCGCCGACGACGCCGACGGGCGCGCGCCGCACCTGAACCTCGCCGAACAGACCCTGCCTGCGTTCGACCCAGCCGAAGTCCTTGGCCGTGGCCAGGGTCAGATACATCTGCGACAGTGCGCCGTTCGCCTGGCCCAACCTGCTGAAGGTGCGCGGCGACCCCATCTCGGCGGTGATGAGATCGGCCATCTCCTCCGCGTGGGCGGTATAGACGGTGTGCGAGCTTCTCGATCTTCGCCATCCGCTCCGATACCGCGAGCCGCGGCCACGGTCCTTCATCGAATGCCTTGCGTGCGGCCACTACCGCCCGGTCAGACATCGTCCGGCGCGGCTTCAGGCGTCTCGCCGATCGGTTCCTCGGTGTGCGGTGAGATCACCGAGATCCGTTGCCCGGTCGCCGGCACCTGCCAGCGGCCACCGATGTAGAGCCGGTCGTAGGTGAGCGATCTCACGCGTGCGTCACCGCCCGTCGCACTAAAGTTGCTATTACTGCTAACATAGCAAAAAAGGAAACTGGGAGTGCCCGTGGGTGATGACTGGCGTCGGTATCCGTTCGAGCTGGTGCCGGGTGACCCGCATTTCGTCTTTCCCGCCGCCGAGGCCAACCACCCCACGTGCGAGTCGGACACCTGGTTTCTCGCAGGCGAACTCACCGGCGAATCCGATCGAAAGTTCGCCTTCCTGACCATCTTCAACAAGAACCGGCCCGGGCAGGCCATCGTCGCGGACTTCTACACGCTCGCGCTTTTCGACCTCGACAACGGCACGTACGGCACCTACACCGACTACGACATGCCGTCGACGAACAAGAACAGCGATGTGCCGCCGAAGCTCACGGTGGGCGACGACCACCTGGACATGACGTACGACAGCCGTGCAGGGACCGCCGTCTGGCGCACCTGTCGCGACGAGGCGGGCGACCTGCTGCCCTACACATACGACGTGACCTTCTGCGGCACCGACCAGCACGGCAGCGAGATGCGGCTGGACCTGCACGTGACGCCGTCGCGCGCGCCGGTACCGCTTGGCGCCGCGGCGTACAACGGCACCATCGAGTGCTTCGGACAGGCGACCACGTACTCCTACTTCCAGACCGGTATGACGATGACCGGGACGCTGTCCTGGGGTCCGGTGCAGGAGACGGTCACCGGAACCACCGGGCACGTCGACCGGCAGTGGTTTCCGTTGGTGGCCAACGACGGTGGGGGAACCGGCGACATCCGCTCGCGCGCCCACGAATGGCGCACGATCAATCTGGACAACGACGTCGACCTGAGTATCTGGCGACAGTTCGACCGGACCAACCGCAATGCGCTGCAGCCGTTTTCGGGTGCCACGACGAGCTCGCCGGCCGCCGACCCCGAGTATGCGGACGACATCGAGGTCACCGTCACCAGCTACGTGCGCTGGCCCGAGACGATCCGCACGTTGGTGCCGCCGCCCGCCGCGGCACGGTACATGCCCGACCGCCACCGCCTGACGTCGCGCAAGCTCGACCTGGACCTGACGGGGGAGCCGCTGGTGCCTGCCCCCGCGCACGGCCTGCCACTGGAATACATGGAAGGCCCGTATCGGTATCAAGGCACATTTCGCGGCGAGGCGGTCAGCGGCTTCGCGTTCTACGAACGGTCGCTGGCGCTGTATCGGGACTGGGAACTGGCCGACGTGCTCGAGGCGGCCGAGCCGGGGGAGCGCGACGAGGTGGCGCGGCTCATCGACGAGCAGCGCTGACGGCGTTCGTCCACGTCTCGTGCCGATGTTGCAGGCCCGGTTCGTTGCGGCCGAACACCAGGTGTTCCCTCACGCCCGACGCGAGGTTGGCCTGTAGCTTCTCGACCAGTGCGTAGTCCTCGTCGCGGACGGTGCCGTGGGCGTACTCGAACACCGCCTGCGCACCGGCGGCGGTCGACTCATCCGACAGGTCAAGCGGGGTCGAGTTCTGGTGCACGGTGATCGAGCGGCCCGCAACGTCACTCGGGTAGACCCGGAACAGCTCACCGTTGGCGATCGTCGCCGACAGCACGATGTTGGGGAACAATGCGTAGATGACGACCATGTTCTGCAACGGGTCCCACTGCTCTTCGTTGACGTCGTCGAGGTCGAGGATGCCGTTGAGCGGGAACACCAGCCGGTGATGCCGACCGAACGAGTCGAACACCGTGCAGTTGCTGCGCGCGATGGTCGCGAAGGTGGTCTTGTGCACGGTCGCGAAGTGGTAGTTCTCCGCGAAGGTGTCGATCGCGAGCTTCCAGTTGATCGCCGAGTCCAGCACCTTCTCGCCGAGCGGCGACCAGCGTCCGATGCCCCACGAGTCGAGCTCGTCGGCCAACGGCCCGAGGAACTCCGGAATGTCGAGCGTGGCGTCGGGGTCGAGCGCGATCCAGAGGAAGCCGGCGCATTCGGTGGCAGGCAGCTCGGCCAACTTCGGTCTGCCCGTTGAACTTTCGGGAAATCCCTCCTTGCCGGGCACGCCGACCAGGTTGCCGTCGAGGTCGTAGTTCCACGCGTGGTATGGGCACACAAGTCGCCGCGCAGACCCGCATCCTTCGGTGATCTGTGACTGCCGGTGCAGGCAGACGTTCTCGAATGCCTTCACCGCATCCGTCGGATGTGCGGGTCAGCAGGATGGACCGACCCATCACGGTCTTCGTGCAATAGGAGCCGGGCCTCGGTAACTCCGAGACGTAACCGACGAGTTGCGGGCAGGCGAGCACCATCTCCACGTCGCGCGCGTACCGCTCGGCCGATGTGTAGGTGTCGGCTCGCACGGTGTATTCGGCGGGGGCCAGGTCGGTCGTCTTGTCCCGCGCCAGTTTGAGCGCGCGACCGGTCAGGTCGACGAGCAGATCGCGATCCATCCGGCCTAATTTACTATCTTTATAAAGATGGCACTACCCCGTCCGATCGCTCGCCGGGACTGAATACGACGGGTAGCCGGCGGTACCCGCGGGTGACCGAGTTGCCGTGGAAGTGCGCCACGGCGTCGGGGGCCAACTCGTAGTCGGGCATTCTCGTCAACACCTGTTCGATGCCGATGCGGAACTCCAGCCGCGCCAAATTCGAACCGAGGCAACGATGGACGCCTGCGCCGAATCCGAGGTGCCTGTTCGCCTGGCGGTCGAGGACGCAGCGATCCGGATCGGGAAACTCGACGGCATCACGATTGGCCGAGGCGTAGTTGACCAGGACCGATTCACCGGGGCAGAACGTGTGGCCGTTCAGCTCGACATCTTTTGCGACGGTTCGCGGGATGCCGTGGATCGACCCGCCGAAGCGGATCAGCTCCTCGACCGCCCTCGGCATGATGTCGGGCTCGCGGATGAGGCGGTCGCGTTCCTCGGGATGCGTTGCGAGGTAGTGGAATGCAAACGACATCGCGCTCGCTGTGGTTTCCAGGCCTGCCTGAACCAGAAGCATGGCGTTGGAGACGACGTCGGCGAACGACAGCTTCTCGCCGTCGATCTCGGCGGCGAGTAGTACGTCGATCATGTCGTCCTGCGGTGGTGCGTCGGTTCGCGCCGACACCGCATCGTGGATGTGCTGATACAGCCCGCCCCAGGCGGTCATGCGGGCCCGCTTCGGTCTGACCGTTCAGCGCCGTGTCGGTCAGCTCGATACACAGCGGGACATCGTCGATCGGCATACCGAGGAGGTACTTGAAGAAGACGATGCCGGGCTGCCGCCACGCGACCTCGGCGAGATCGCCTGCACCGTCGGATGAAGGTGTCGATGAGTCGGTCTGTCTCGTCACGGATCTGCGGTGTCAACGCCTTCATCCGGGCAGGCGAGAAGTAGGGATTGAGCACCTTGCGGAACTTCTGCTGCCGTGGCGGGTCGAGGGTGATCACGAGGTCGCCTGCGAGTTGTTCGGACGCCTCCGGTGTCGGATTGCTGGAGAAGTGCTCCCAGTCCTGCAGGATCTTGTAGCAGTCCGCATAACGCACCGCGACCCAGGCGCCGCCGGGTGTGGCGGACAGGAACGGAACGTCGGTGTGGGGGAACGGGCCTCGGTCCCGCATCACCGAGTACACGTCGTAGAGGAAGTCGTTGTCGTTGAAATCCTCGTGGCGGAGATCCCAGTTCTCCGCGTGCTCTTCTGGTTGCTTAGGCACTAGCCGCCCTGTTGCCCATCGGCCTGGCGGGCCAGGCGTTCGTCGTGGATCTTGACGAGCTCGCGGAAGCCGAGCCGGTGGTACTTGGGCGTCGGCTGGATGCCCCACTGATCCTGAGCGGTGTCCTTGCCTTCCGCACCCTCGGGGGGACCGAGCGGCGGGTAGGGGTACTTGCACTCGAGGGCGTCGTCGGAGTAGCGGATCTTGAGCAGCTCACTGCAGATCTGGGTGAGGCTCAAGGTCGGGTAGCCGTAGTAGACCGCCATGAAGGGCAGGGTGAAGGCGCCTTCGATGACGAGGGCGACCAGGCACACCAACACCGCGCGCTTGATCCACTTGTGCATGTTGGCGTAGTAGGGCGTGGTGCCCGGCGGTAGGTCCTCGGCGGGTTTCTGTTCTTCGGTGGAAGCAGGTGTGGTCATTGTGTGCTCCTTAAACCTGTTCAGTCGGAGAAGATTTCGCGGTTGACGGTGTGGAGGTAGGGGATCGCGAGGAAGGGGGTGATGTAGAAGATGTCGTAGAGCCACCAACCGATCACCGGGAAGACGACACCGGCGTAGCGCACGTCGGCGAACATCGTCATGTTGAAGACGTAGGCGCACCAGATCACGACGCCCATCCAGCAGGTGACGATCATCCACTGGTGACCCCACCGCTTCATCTGAAGGAACCCGATGGCCGCGGCGACCCGCATCGAGAACACGGTGAAGATCAGCCCCGCCACGTAGGCCTTCTCACCGGGCCCGGCGGAGCCGCCCACCCACAGCTCGTTGTAGTGCCAGAAGTAGCCCGCGTCGAACATGTTGCCCCACCCGACCATCAGCACCCGGTTGATCAAGGTGTGGTTGGCGACGAGGTCGAGTGCCCAGCCGAGGCTGTTGAGCATGCCGTCGATCAGGACCAGATACCCGATCAGGGTGACGATCATGGGCCGGACCGAGAGGCCGGCCCGCAGGGCCTGGCGCTGCAGCCACACCCCCCGCATGAAGATGGGGAAGCCGATCAGACCGGGTGCCCACATGCCCATCAGCGCGGCGCCGACGATCATCCACTTGTCCGCGCGGCGCTGGGCCTGGCGCGACTCGTCGTCGTGCGCGTCGAGGCTGACCGAGCCATCCGGCGTCGCGGGTGTCTTCGCACCCGAAAGTCGGTTCAGCAACGGCAAGTTCACAACTCCCACCAGCCCCTGGCGAACGACATGTAGAGCTGGATTCCGAACATCGTCAGCAGATATCCGTAGATGACGATCTGCAGGACGATGAGCGCCCGCTTGCGCTTCTGTTCCTTCTGATCCATTCGATGACTCCCTTCTAGAGCAGGCTGGCTGCGGCGATTTCGCGCAGTCCGTCGGTGATGGCGCCGTCGGTGCTCAGCGGCGCGAGGATGCAGGCTTCGGCGGCGTCGAATTCGCTTGCGCCTGCCGCGATCAACTGCGCGGCGGTGACGAGCACCCTGGTGGACGGGGGCTCGAAGTGGAAGGCCTCGTCGGCCGTCCGGATTGCGACCGCGCATCCGACCAGCCGCTGGGCCGAGGCCGGCGGAATGCCTGCTTCTGCGACGATCACCTCGGCCTCGCGGTCGGGAGGCAGATACCGCATCGGAAGCGTGACGAACCGCTGCCGGAAGGACGGCTTGAGCTCCTTGAGCGAGCTGCGGTAGGCCGGGTTGTACGAACACACGAGCATGAATCCTGCTGGCGCTCGGACGACTTCGTCGGCCCGGTCCAGGTAGAGGGCGCGCCGGTGGTCGGTCAGCGAGTGCAGGATCGCCAGCGAGTCGTGCCGGGCCTCGACCACCTCGTCGAGGTAGCAGATGGCACCGGCCTTGACCGCCCTGGTGAGGGGTCCGTCGGTCCACACCACGTCCCCGCCGGTGACCATGAAGCGGCCGACGAGGTCGGAACTGGTGAGGTCGTCGTGGCAGCTGATCGTCACCACGGGTCGCTGCAGCAGCACCCCCATGTGTTCGACGAACCGGGTCTTACCGCAGCCCGTCGGCCCGGTGAGCATCACCGGGATGTGGCGCTGGAAGGCCTGCTCGAACAACTGCACTTCGTTGCCGTTGGCGAAATAGGTGTCTGACGTCATTTCTTCCTTCGGTTGCGCTTCATGCGGCGACCAGCTCGCGGTGGACATGTGCCAGCACGCGCGGCAGCTCCTCGACGCGCCGAATGCGTTGGGATCGCCTTGGCCCGAACACTTCTGGAAGTGGGTCGACGCGCGTCGGTCCGACGCCGACGTAGTACACGAAGACACCGGCGTCGTTGGCCTCCTCGACCGCATGCGCGGCGTCGGCCCAGGCGTAACGGCCCTCGTAACCCTCGTCCGAGATCAGGCCGTCGCCGATGACGATCAACAGGCGCCGTTCGGAGGGCTGCGCGAGCAGTCGGCTGGTCAAGTGCCGAAGCGGCGCACCGAGCCGGGTGTAGCCGCCGGTGGCAAGGCCCAGCTTGCTGGGTGGGACGAAGCGGCGGTCCTCGAAGTCCTTGAGGCACCGGACCTCCACCCGGTGCCGGGTATTGCCCGTGAACACGAAGACGCCGTGACGTTCGCGGGCCAGTGTCATCGCACGGGAAAGCGCATCGGCACAGGACAACTCGAGCCGGAAGATCCGCCCGCCGTGCACGCCCAGCGACGAGCTGCCGTCGAGGAGCAATGCGGTGGTGACATCACGACTGCTTGGCAGCAGCTCGCGGAAGATGCGTGGCTCGGTCGCCTCGCCGGTGGTCAGGTCGATGTAGTGGCTGACGTACTGCTCGACGTCCAGGTCGCAGCCGTCCTCGAGACGGCCGGTCATCGCCCGGTGGGTGTGTTCTTCGAACCATTTCCGTAAGTCCGCGGCGACCGGCACCGGCCGGCGTGTTGTGTGGGTGTCCACCCGCTCCAGCACCGCGACGTGGTCCGGCATGAAACGTTCCGTCCACATGTTCCATTCGGGATAGGGGATCCCTTGGCGGTGTTCCGGAGTGATGTCGAGGTCGTTGTCCTGCGGCCGGTTCGGCGGTGGCAGATTCGGGTTGCGCACACCACCGTCACCACCCACCGGAACGGAATACGGTCGGGGAAGGCGCTTCTGCGTCGTGGTCCACGGCATCCGGCCGAAGCGGCGGCGAAATTTGTCGGCCAGTCCCTGCGGCATCGTGTACGCCAACGGCAGTGTGCCCAACAACGGGTGCACGTCCAGCGGCTGACTCGTCTGCGCCAGCGTGATCGCCTCGGTGAGCATCGTCGCAGCGTCCGTGTCGGCGGCGGCCCCGTCGACATCGGGCAGCACCCGCCGCAACTCGGTCAGCAAGCCGGGCCAGCGCGATGCGATCCAGCCGATCGCGACGCCGGCCTCGACGAGCAGTAGCGCACGTAGTTCGCGTGCCGACAGTTCGTTCAACCGATATTCGGTCAGGCGATCCTTTGACGGCGAACACTGCAGCGCGACGCCGCATGTCAGGGTCCTGCGGGACCAATCGGTGGGCGCCGGATAGGGGATGTGGACGTGCGTCAGCCCGGCGTTCAAACCGAATGTGCGGCGCGCCCCCGTGACAAGTCGGACGCCCTCGCGGCGTTGTTCACTCAACGCAACCGCCGTCACGGCACAGCTGCGTTCCAGCGCCATCGCGTGGGCATCGGACAGATCGGTCATCGCGAACTCAGAACGTGCCGATGTTGGAGAACATCCAGTACCAGAACCAGATGATCAATATGGTGCCGCCCCACGCGCCGACATAGCGCAGGATCTCCCATAGATACGCCATAACTAGACCTCCTTGGACTTGCTGGACGACGAGGTCATCGGACCTCCAGGCTGCGGACCGCGGTGGCGACCAATTCCCTGAGCATGGTGTCGCGGGCGGCCTGGCTCGACGTGGTGCTGAGCACCCCGTACACGCCGAGCAGGAAGAACACTGCGCTGCAGAAGGCATCCACATCCGGGTGTGCTTCACCGTGCTCTCGTGCCCGATCGATCTCCTCGACCAACTGCACGATCACCGGATGGTCGGTCCATACCTCGTCGTGGCGCGGGCGCGATGGTGAGAAGTGCAGCGCAAGAACATCTTTGAACAGCAGGCTGCCGAGCCGGCCCTCAACGGAGATCACCAGTTCCTTGGCCTTTGTCAGGGTGGTGGCCAGGTCGTGCGGCTCCTTGAGAAAGCGGGCGAACTCGGCGGCCAGTCGTGACTCCTCGCGGGCCTCCAACTCGAGCAGCACGTGTTCCTTGGTGGGGAAGTGGAAGAAGAAGGTGCCGTGCGCGACGCCCGCGGACGCGACGATGGTGCCGACGTCGGCGGCTGCCATGCCCGACCGCTTGAACTCGGCGATGGCAGCGCCAAGGATGCGCTGGCGCGTCTGCAGTCTGCGGGTTTCGCGGGAGGTGGCTTTGACCGAGGTTGTCATGGCGGAATGCACTCAGTCCGAGAAGATTTCGCGATTGACGGAATGGAGGTAGGGAATCGCGAGGAAGGGGGTGATGTAGAAGATGTCGTAGAGCCACCAACCGATGACCGGAAGCACGACGCCCGCGAATCGCACGTCGGCGAACATGGTCATGTTGAACACGTAGCCGCACCAGATGACCACGCCCATCCAGCAGGTGATGATCATCCACTGGTGACCCCAGCGCTTCATCTGCAGGAAGCCGATCGCCGCGGCGATCCGCATGGTGAAGACGGTGAAGATGAGGCCGATCTCCCAGCCCTTCTCGCCGGGCCCCGCGGCGCCGCCGATCCACAGCTCGTTGAAGTGCCAGAAGTAGCCGGCGTCGAACATGTTGCCCCACCCGGTCAGCAGCACGCGGGCCAGAAGCGTGTGGTTGGCCACCATGTCGAGCGCCCACCCGACCGTGTTGATCGCTGCGTCGATGATGACCAGATATCCGAGCAGGGTGACCAGCATCGGCCGGACCGACAGCCCGTCGCGCTGTGCCCGCCGCAACAACCACACCCCACGCAGGAAGAGCGGGAGGCCGAAGATTCCGAGCGCCGCCGTGCCGATCAGGATGCTGCCCGAGATCAGCCATTTGTCGGCCTGGCGTTGTGCGAGCCGCGACTGCTCGTCGTGGTCGTCGAGTGTCAGGCTCCCGCCAACCGATTTCGCGTCACCGCTGCGGCCGCGCAGGTTCAACGAAGGCAGATTCATGCTTCCCTCCCGCGGCTCGACGCTCCCTTGTTGTAGTCCCAAACACTGACTGAAGTCAATGACTCGAGTAAGCGAACTTCGCCGGTTCCGCGGAGGTTTACGGCTGCATGCTGCGCAGCGTCCTGGCCACGTAGTCGTCGAGCATGGCTGCCCGCGTCGGCCAGGTTGTCGTGGTGGTCAGCAGCGCGTAGAGCCCGAGCAGAAAGAAAACCGCGCTGTTCATGGGATTGACGTCGCGCGCCACCCGGCCATCGGCCTGGGTTTTCTCGATCTCCTGGGCGACCTGGACGATCAGGGCGTGGTCCCTACCGTCCTCAGCAGGCGGGCGGGTCTGCGAGAAGTGCAGCGCGAGAAAATCCTTGAACAGCGACGCCCCAAGTCGTCGTTCCAGGGCCACCACCAGCCGCACCGCCTCCAGCAGTGAGGCCTTGAGGTCGTGCTTGGTCTGCAGGAAGCGGCCGAACTGGTTGGCGAGTCGTCGTTCTTCGCGTTGTTCGAGCTCCAGCAGCACGTGTTCCTTGGTGGGGAAATGGAAGAAGAACGTGCCGTGGGCGACGCCCGCCGCCGCGACGATGGCGCCGACATCGGCCTCGGCCATACCCGAGCGCTTGAACTCCGCGATCGCCGCACCCAGCAGGCGCTCTCGCGTCTGCAAGCGCTTGGCCTCTCGTGCCGAGAGTTTCTCCGCCGCCATTCTCCGTCTTTCTGTTCGCCACCGTCTTACCAAATTCTACGCGGCAATCATTGACCTGAGTCAGTTTCAGACGTTAGATGGGCACGGCGTTTCCATCGGTCGGTAGAGGAGGGTCTCCCGCGTGGCACTGGAGCAGTTCGGACTGGATGGTCAGGTCGCGATAGTCACCGGCGCCGGGAAGGGCGTCGGGGAGGGCATCGCCCGGGTTCTTGCGGAGGCGGGCGCAACGGTTGTCGGCACGGCGCGAACCGAATCGGATATCGTCGGCACGATCAACGACATCGAGAGCGCGGGCGGCAAGGGATTGGCGCTCGTTGCGGATGCGATGAGCCGTCCAGACGGTGAGCGCGTCGTCGAACACCGCGATGGAGGAGTTCGGCCGCATCGACATCCTCATCAACAACGTCGGTGGCTCGACGTACGCGCGGTTTCTCGACATCACCGACGAAGACTTCCGGCACACCTTCGACTGGTGCGTCACATCGGCGTTCATCATGAGTCAGCTCGCGGCTGCGCGCATGCTCGAAGCCGGCAACGGGTCGATCGTCAACATCTCCTCGGGCTCAGCCCGTTTCGGTATCCGCGCTCTCACCGCGTACTGCGTCGCAAAGGGCGGCCTCGAGGCGCTCACGCGGGCCATGGCCCAGGAACTTTCGCCGAAGATCCGGGTCAACGCAATCGCGCTGGGCTCGTTTGCGACCGAAGGCCTGCAGGGCAGCCTCGACCTGATGCCCGGATCCTTGGAGAAGATGAACGAGGCGACGCCGCTGCACCGGCTCGGCAATGTCGAGGACCTCGGTCGGCTCTGCGTCTATCTGGCCACCCGCGACTGTTATGCCACGAACGCTATCTTCCATGTGGATGGCGGCATCGACTCGAACAACTCGCCGCTGCCCATACCCGACTACTGAAGGCGATGATGCGCAGAGTAATTCAGTTCTCCACCGGCAATGTGGGACGTCACTCGCTGCAGGCGATCATCGGGCGCCCGGATCTCGAACTGGTCGGGGTGCACGCGTCGGGTCCCGACAAGATCGGCAGGGACGCGTCCGAGCTGTGCGGGTTGGACACCCCGACCGGCGTCATCGCGACCGACGACGTGGATGTCCTGGTCGGCCTCGGAGCGGATTGTGTCGTCTACACATCTCGGGGCGAGACGCGGCCGATGGAGGCCATCGACCAGATGACGAAGTTCCTGGCGGCGGGCACGAATGTGGTTGCCACCTCGATGGTCTGGCTGGTCGCACCGCGCTATGCCGACGACTGGCTGCTGGGTCCGATGCAGAGTGCGTGCGAAGCGGGGAACTCATCGCTGTACGTCAACGGGATCGATCCCGGCTTCTCCGGCGATACCTTGGTCCACTCTGCGGTCAGCTTGACCACCCGCGTCGACTCGATATTCGTTCAGGAGATCTTCGACTACGGGAACTACGATGACGCCGAGTTCACCGGTGTCTCAATGGGCTTCGGGATGAAACCGGACGACGACACGCCGTTGGCATTCCTGCCCGGGGTCATCATGTCGATGTGGGGCGGGCAGGTGCGCAGCCTGGCGGGCAATCTCGGTATCGAACTCGACGAAGTGCGGGAGCGGTCCGAGCGCTGGTTCACAGAGGAGCGCATCGACTGCACCATGATGACGGTTCAGCCCGGCGGAATGGCCGCGGTCCGCTTCGCGACCGAGGGCGTTCGCGACGGCGTACCGGTGATCACGCTCGAACATGTCACGCGGCTGACCAACGCCACGGCGCCCGAATGGGAATACCCGCCCGACGGTCACACCGGCGTACACCGCGTCATCGTCGCGGGTGAACCCAGGGTGGAGATCAACACGCACGTGTCGCATCCGGTTCTCGATTCCACCGATGCCGGCTGCATCTCGACGGCAGGCCGCGTTGTCAATGCGATCGACTGGGTCTGCGATGCCCCGAAGGGGTTGGTCTCCGTCGACGACATTCCCCAGTCCGCGACCATGCGCGGCTTGATGTGGGCTAGTCCGTAACGAGTTTGCGCAACGGACGCGCCGACGTCTCACGCATCGTCAACACCGTTGCCAGCGAGACGATCGCCGCGATGATCACGTAGTACGCGGGCGCGAGTTCGTTGCCGGTCCGGTCGGTCAGCCAGGTGGCGACATACGGCGCCGTTCCGCCGAAGATCGCGACCGAGATGTTGTAGCCGATGGAATAGGCGCCCGATCGCACCCGGGTGGCAAACAGTTCCGCGCCTGCGGCCAGGGATGCCGACACGAACACCGCCTCGACGGCCGCCAAGCCTGCGTGCCCGCCGATCGCTGCGGCCAAGGAGCCCGAATTCATAAGCAGGAAAAGCGGATAGGCGAACACGATGAAGCCGACCGCTCCCGCGATCAGAATGGGCTTGCGTCCGATCCTGTCGGAGAGCGCGCCCAACGGCGGGATGAGGACCAGCGCTACGACGCTGGCGACCGTAATGGAAATGAACGCATCCATCTTGGTGAATTCGAGCGTCTTGGTGAAGTAGCTCGGCAGGAAGGTGAAGACCGTGTAGAAGCCGACATTGTGGATGACCACCAAACCGAAGATCTGCAGGATGGGCCGCCACGACGTCGTGAGCGCTTCCTTGAGTGGTGACTCAGAAATTTCACCTTCGTCGCGAAGCTCCTCGAATTCCGGGGTGTCACGTAAACGCAGCCGGATGTAGAGCCCGACAACGCCGAGCAGGCCCGCCAGCAGGAACGGGATGCGCCAGCCATAGGAGTTCATCGCGGCTTCGGGAAGCACCGCCTGCAGCACGGTCACAGTGATCGATCCCAGCAGGAATCCGACGACGACGGACCACACCAGGAACGAGACGATGAAGCCGCGATGCTTGTCGGGGGCATACTCGGCGAGGAAGCACGCGCCGCTACCGTATTCGCCGCCCGCCGAGAAGCCTTGCAGGCAACGCAGAAGCAGCAGAAGCAAGGGGGCGCCGACCCCGATGGAGTCGTAACTCGGCACCAGACCGATCGCGAACGTCGAGGCCGACATCAACAGGATCACGATCGCGAGCACGCGTTGACGGCCGATCCGATCGGCCAGCGGTCCGAAGAAGAACCCGCCGAGTGGACGCATGAAGAACGCCGCCGCGAAGATCGCGAATGTGTTGAGCAGCGCGACGGTGTCGTCGCCGGACGGGAAGAACTTGTCGGCGATGTAGGTGGCCAGGACGCTGTAGATCGCGAAGTCGAACCATTCGACGGTGTTGCCGATCGCCGCGCCCCGCACCGCCTTTCGCACCTCCGACGTTTCGGGATGCCGTTGTGAGACCTGCTCGTCGTGCACACTCATGGCGCTTCTCCTCCAGAGTCGTATTGGGCGTGTGGGCGATCGGTGATGAACATGTGGCCGGGGGCGTGGAAGATCGCCAGCGACGGTTTGGCCTCGATGACCACCGCCTGAGGTGTCACACCGCATGCCCAGAACACCGGCACTTCACCCGGTTCGAGCGTCACCGGGTCGCCGAAGTCGGGCGCGCTCAGATCGGTGATACCCAGAAGGGCGGGGTCGCCGATGTGGACCGGTCCGCCATGCATGGCCGGGAAGCGGGAGGAGATCTCGACCGCACGCGCGATGTCGTCGGGCACGAAGGGCCTCATCGACACGACCAGCGGCCCCTCGAACGGCCCGGCGCCGACACAGCGGCGATTGGTGACGTACATCGGAACGTTGACACCCTGCCGCTGATGCGCCAGCGGGAGGCCGGCGGCAGCAAGCGCGAATTCAAACGTGAACGAGCAGCCGAGTAGGAAGCTCACCAGATCGTCGCGCCAAAAGCGGGTCACGTCTGTCGGCTCGTCGACCAGCGCGCCGCCGGAGAACACGCGGTAGCGCGGGAGATCGGTCCGCAGATCGGCGTCGCGCGAGAACGCAATCGGGTTCGGTGAACCGGTGTCGGTGACCTCGAGCAGTGGACATGGCTTCGGGTTCCGCACGCAGAAGCGCGCGAAGTCGAGCGCCTCCTCGGCGGGCAGGACGACAAGATTCGCCTGGGCGTATCCCGGCGCGAGCCCGCTGGTCGGTCCGGTGTGCTCGCCGGTGCGAATGCGGGCGCGCGCATCGGCCAGATCGGCCTCTGCGACGTGCGTGGTCACCGGACTGTGCCCGCCCATGGAGCGGGGATTCCCTATTGCGCCCGTTAACTAACTTCACGGGTCTAACTACTTGGGCAGCGATACCGCGTCGTAGCGGCCGCCAGCGCGGACATCGAGCTCAGTCGCTGGCCGGAAGTGGCTTGGCTTCCTTGACGGTCAGCGCCGTCGTCCCGACGGACAGCGTCCCTTTACCCGCCTTGGTCACGAGCACCTCGGCGCCGTTCTCGTCGACGTAGCGCTTGCCCATCAGGTTCCCGTCGGACAACGCGGGGTCGAGCGTGAGATCGGAGGAGCGCTCTCGTCCCCGATCGGCACCATCGGCGCGCCACCTGCGCGCAGGTCGTCGAGGCTGTCGGCGGATCTGACGACGATGACCTGGGTGTCGCACACCTGGCTCTGCAGGCGGGTGCCGTTCTTGATCATGCTGTGCTCCTTATGAATTCGGCGACAAGCTCGCGCCGCAGCACCTTGCCGGTCGGGGTGGTGGGCAACTCTTCACGGAATACCACCCGGTCGGGTGTTCTGGATCCGCGCAGACTCTTTCGGACATGCTCGCGCAGCTCGTCGGGATCGGGGCTGGCCCCCTCGTTGGGCACCACGACCGCGACGATGATCTGGCCCCACTCCGGATCCTCTGGCCCGACGACGGCACACAGGTGCACATCGGGATGCTCGACGAGGACGTCCTCGATTTCGGCAGGCGCGATGTTCTCGCCGCCGCGGATGATGGTGTCATCGGATCTGCCGCCGATGAACAGGTATCCGCCTTCATCAAGCATGGCAACGTCTTTGGTGGGGAACCAACCCTCGGTGTCGAGCACCGAACCGATCTCGGCGTACCGGCCCGACACCTGGTCGCCGCGGACGAACAACTCGCCGGTTTCTCCCGCGCCGAGAACCGTTCCGTCGTCGGCCCGGATCTGCACCTCCACGCCCGGGACCGGTTGGCCGACCGATCCGAGGCGTCGGGCGACCGCATCGTCAGACGCGGCGAGCGCCTCGCGGTGATCGTCCGGCGTGAGCACCGCGATCGACGAACTCGTCTCGGTGAGGCCGTATGCGTTCACGAATCCCACGCTGGGCAGCAGCCCGAGCGCCTTGCGGACAAGGGGCAGCGCGACCTTCGATCCGCCGTAGGCGAGGTTCCGCAGCGTCGGAAGATCCGTCGGCGTGCGTTCGAGAGCGGTGACGATGCGGTCGAGCATCGTGGGCACCACGGTTGCGGTGGTGATGCCCTCGTCGGCCACCAACCGAACCCACTCTGCCGGGTCGAACTTGGTGAGATACACCATCTTTCGGCCCGCGTACAGGTTCGACAGCGCCGCGCTCACGCCTGCGATGTGATACGGCGGCACACAGATCAATGCCGCGTCATCGGGCGACGCCGATGCCGAACTCCACGGTGCCGGTCACGTAGCTGGTCAGGTTGTTGTGCGTCAGCTCGACGGCCTTGGGTCGCGAAGTGGTGCCGGAGGTGAACAGCACGACGGCGATCTCGTCCGGGTCGGCGAACTCGGCGGCCGGCTCGGCGGTGCGGGCGGATTCGACGAACTCGTCGGAGGAGATCACCTGCTTGCCCGCGCCCGCGACGACGTCCAGGTACTCGGCATCGGCGATGACCAGCGGGGTGGGCAGCCGGTCGATCAGTTCGCGCAGTCCGTCGCCGCTGAGCCGGTAGTTCAGCGGGGTCACCGCAACCGCGGCCCGCGCCGCGGAGAAAAGCAGCAGCGGCAGCATGGCCCCGCCGGTGCCGACGTACGCGACGTGCTGCGCGCCGGACGCCGCGATGATCCCGGCCCCGCCGTCGGCAAGCGCGCTGAGTTCATCTGTGGTCAACCGGATATCGCCGGAGACCACTGCGGTCCGGTCCGGATCGCTCGAGGAGGCCATCTCGAGCAGCAAAGAGATGCTCATGATTTGTCGACGAAGATATCAAGGATGGGGTCATCGCCGCCGCCATAGGGCGACAGGTCGGTGACGCCGGACTCGACGAGGATCGCCGAATCGATGTAGCACTTGCCGTTCACCTCGGCGGCGGGCCGGGAGAAGATCTCGACCGCGGCGTCACCCATGATCTGCGGATCGCGCGAGCGGGCCAGCATCGACTCGAAGTTGGGCGAATTCGCCACCGCTGCGGTGGCGATATAGGTCTCGGGCCAGAGGCAAGCGAAACCGATACCCGCGTCGGCGTACTCGGCCGCCCAGCCGAGCGACAGCAGCGTCATGCCGTACTTCGACAACGTGTACGACGGGTGTGCGCCGAGCCAGTGCGGGCTCATGTTCATCGGCGGCGCGAGGGTCAGCACGTGCGAGTCCGGCGACTTGCGCAGATGCGGCAGACACGCCTTGGTCAGCAGGAATGTGCCCCTGACGTTGATGTCCATCATCAGGTCGAACTTCTTGGCCGCCAGCTGCTCGGTCGGGTCGGTGGCGATGGCGCTGGCGTTGTTCACGCAGATGTCGACGCCGCCGAAGTGCTGCACCGCGGTGTCGACGGTGCGCGCCACGTCGTCTTCGTTGCGCACGTCGCCGACCACGGCCACGCCCTTGCCGCCCGCGGCCTCGATCTCCGCGACGGCGGTGTGCACGGTGCCGGGGAGCTTCGGGTGCGGTTCGGCCGTCTTGGCCAGCAGCACGACGTTCGCACCGCGCCTTGCGGCGGCGAGTGCGATCGCGAGCCCGATGCCCCGGCTGGCGCCGGAGACGACGAGGGTGCGGTCGGTGAGCGACGGACGGGACATCGAGCCTCCTGTCGACAAAGCCTCACCCTAACAAACTGGTATTGGCATTCTCATTTTACGCAAGTGCCATAATCACTGTGTACCGGGTCTTCGCCCAGCTCCAAGGCGTCTCCGCACGCCCTGTCCCGTGCGCGTTTCCGGCATACGGTATTGGCATTCTCATTTTTTGCAAGTACGTTATCCATTGATGAGCGACCCAGTTCAGACCCCCTCCGGCATCCCGCTGCAGCCCGTCTACGGGCCCGGCGACCGGGCCGGTGAACCACCGGCGCCGGGTGCGTATCCGTTCACCCGCGGCAACTTCGCGAGCGGATACCGCGGCAAGCTGTGGACGTTCCGCCAGTACTCGGGCTTCGGGACCGCCGAGGAGTCCAACCGTCGCTACCGATACCTGCTCGACCAGGGCGGAACGGGCCTGTCGGTCGCACTCGACCTGCCGACGCAGTGCGGCTTCGACTCCGACGACCCCGAGGTCAGCGAGGAGGTCGGCCGGGTCGGTGTTGCCGTCGACACCCTGGCCGACGCCGAGATCCTGTTCGACGGCATCCCGCTGGACAAGATCAGCACCAGCTTCACCATCAACGGCACCGCGGCCATCCTGCTGGCGTTCTACGTCGCGGCTGCCGAGAAGAAGGGTGTGCCGCGCGAGAAGCTCACCGGCACCATCCAGAACGACATCCTCAAGGAGTACGCCTCCCGCGGCACCTGGATCTGGCCGCCCGAGCCGTCGCTGCGACTGATCGCCGACACCATCGAGTTCTGCGCGGCAGAGGTGCCGAGGTTCAACGCGATCTCGGTGGCGGGTGCGCACTTCCGCGACGCCGGGGCGAACGCCGTTCAGGAGATGGCGTTCACGCTCGCCGACGGCGTCACCTACTGCGACACCGTCGTCGAGCGCGGCCGGATGACCATCGACAAGTTCGCGCCGCAGATCTCCTTCTTCTTCTACACGCACGGCGACTTCTTCGAGGAGATCGCCAAATACCGCGCGGGCAGGCGGCGCTGGGCCACCATCGTGCGCGAACGCTACGGCGCCACCAACGACAAGGCGTCGATGTTCCGGTTCGGCTGCGTGTCCGGCGGCGCCTCGCTGTACGGGCCGCAGGCGCAGAACAACATCGTGCGCGTCGCGTACGAGGCGATGGCCTCGGTGCTTGGCGGAGTCCAGTCGATGTTCACCGCCGCATGGGACGAGCCGTTCGCGCTGCCCACCGAGGAGTCCGCGACGCTGGCGCTGCGCACCCAGCAGATCCTCGCGTACGAAACCGGGGTGGCGGCCGTCGCCGACCCACTCGGCGGCTCCTACTTCGTCGAGGCGCTCACCGACGCGACCGAGGAGAAGATCATCGAGATCATGGGTGATCTCGAGGCGCACGGCGGCATGGTGCGCGCGATCGAGGACGGCTACCTGCAGGGACTGATCGCCGACGAGGCGTTCAAGATCCACCAGGAGGTCGAATCCGGCGCCAGGCCGGTCGTCGGCGTCAACAGGTTCGTCTCCGAAGAGCCTGCGCCGGACGTGTCGATGTACGAGCTCGACGCCGAGGGCCGTGACACTCAACTCAAGCGGCTGTCGAAGGTGAAGTCCGATCGTGACTCCGCCGCGGTGGCCGCCAGTCTGGCCGCGCTGTCGCGAGCGGCGGACGGTGACGACAATCTGATGCATCACCTGATCGACTGCGCCAACGACTACTGCACCGTCGGGGAGATGGTGAACGCGCTGAAAGCGGTCTGGGGCGAGTTCCAGCAGCCGGTGGTGTTCTAGTGGCCACTCGAGTGCTCGTCGCGAAGCCCGGTCTTGACGGCCATGACCGCGGCGCCAAGATCGTCGCCCGCACGCTGCGTGACGCCGGGTTCGAGGTCATCTACACCGGGATCCGCCAGCGCATCGAGGACATCGTGTCGATCGCGCTGCAGGAGGACGTCGCATTGGTCGGGTTGAGCATCCTCTCGGGTGCGCACGTCGCGCTGACCACGCGCACCGTCGAGGCGCTGCGCGCCGCCGACGCGGGCGACATCGCCGTGGTGGTCGGCGGCACCATCCCCGAGGCCGATGTGCAGAAGCTGCTGTCCGTCGGTGCGGCGGCGGTGTTCCCGACCGGCACGCCGCTGGACACGCTGGTCCGCGACGTGCGCGCGCTCGACCGAGAAGGCAGGAGAGCCCGCATGAGGCTTGGTGTGATGATCGGGGCCGAGCGCGGCGACATGGCGCGCAAGGTGTCGAAGCTGGTGGCCGATATCGAGTGGGCCGAAGCGGCGGGTCTGGACACCGCGTGGATGCCGCAGGTGCCCGACGACTTCGACGCGCTGACCATGGTGGCGCTGATGGCCGCGCACACCTCGCGCATCGAGCTCGGCACCGCGGTGGTGCCGCTGCAGGCTCAGCATCCGATCGCCCTTGCCCGGCAAGCGCTTTCGGTACATGCGATGGCTGTCCGGCCGGTTGGCGCTCGGCGTCGGCCCTTCGCACCACTGGATCGTGCGGGACATGCTCGGCATCCCCTACGAGAAGCCTGCGGCCTACACCCGCGACTACCTCGAGGTGCTCAACGCCGCGATCGCCGGTCCGGGCCCGGTCGACGTCGAGAACGACTCGTTCACCGTGCACAACCCGACCGTGCTTGGCGCCGAGACGCCGATGCCGGTGCTGGTCGCCGCGCTCGGGCCGGTGATGCTGCAGATCGCGGGTGAGCACGCCGACGGCACCGTGCTGTGGATGGCCGACGAGAAGGCCATCGGTGACCACATCGCGCCGAAGATCACCAAGGCCGCCGCCGACGCGGGTCGGCCCGCACCGCGCATCGTCGCGGGTATTCCGGTGTGTCTGTGCGCCAACTCGGAGATCGACGCGGCCAAGGAACGCGCCAATCGCATTCTCGCCGAGGCGGAGACGTCGCCGAACTATCAGCGGCTGCTGGATCGCGGCGATGCGCGGGACGTCGGCGATCTGTGCGCCGCGGGCGACGAGGAAGCGATCCTGGCCCGGTTCAAGCAGTTCGCCGATGCGGGTGTCACCGATCTGTCGGTGCGGCTGCTGCCGATCGGTGACAACCGCGATGAACTCATCGCGTCGAAATACCGCACCCGCGAGGTGATTGCAGAGCTCGCCGAGCTGCAGTGCGATGACTCGCGATGAAGCAGGACCGCTGGCGGGCATCCGCATACTCGAGGTCGGCGTCATGCTCGCCGGCCCGTACGCCACGATGCTGCTGGCCGACCTCGGTGCCGAGGTCATCAAGATCGAACCGCCGGACGGCGAGATCTCCCGCCAGGTCAGCGACGCTACTTCGCCAGCCTGAACCGCAACAAGCAGAGCGTCTGCCTCGACTCTGCGGTCGGAGGCAGGCCAGCAGCAGCTCGGCGAACTCGTCGCGAAATCCCATGCGCTGCTGGTCAATATGAAGCCGTCGGCGATCCGCCGGCTCGGGCTCACCTACGACGCGCTGCGGCGGTACAACGAGAAGATCGTCTGCGTCGCCCTGACCGGTTTCGGGATGGACGGCGGCGACGATCCGGCGTTCGACTACGTGATCCAGGCCGGCACCGGGGTCGCGGCGATGACCGGCGATCCCGACGGTCCGCCGACGCTGCCCGGCTATTCGGCGGCCGACAACTCCACCGGGCTGACCGCGGCGCTTGGGCTGCTGGCCCAGATCGTCTCGGGCCGCGGCGGCCAGGTCGAGGTCTCGCTGCGCGATGTGGTGATGTCGCAGCTGAACTACCGGCGTCGGCCTACCTGAACGACGGGGTCGAGCCGCAGCGACATCCGAACGGTGCGCATTCGTATTACGTTCCCGCGCAGCTGTTCCCGACGGCCGACGGCTACCTCGCGCTGTTCATCACCCACGACGCGTTCTGGCGGTCGTTCGCCGACGGAGGCCGGGCATATCCGGGCTTCCCGACGATGGCCGAGCGCGCGGCGCAGCGCGACGAGGTGCTCGCCGTCGTCACCGCGGCGCTGGCCACCGACAGCGCGAAGAGCTGGGAGGCCCGGCTACGTCCGCTCGGCATCCCGGCCGCCGCGGTGCGCACACTGCCCGACGCCCTCGAGGCGACCCCGGAGATCGTCGTGACGGCGGGTGAGTTCCGGTTGGTGGGCAGCCCGATACATGTCTCGGGCTACCAGCCCGAGTACCGGCCGCCGCCGCGCCTGGACGAGACACGGTCAGTCGTATTCGACCGTCACCGACTCCGTGTCCGGCACACCCTGACAGGTGAGGATGTACCCCTCGGCCACTTCATCCTCATCCAGCGCGTCGTTGACCCGCATGGTCGCCTTGCCCTCGACGATTTTGGCCATGCAGGTGCCGCAGTTACCCGCCTCGCAACTGAATGGCGGCGACAGCCCGGCGCGCCTGGCGCTCTCCAGCAGGGTCTCGTTCTCGACGCGCTGCACCGACGCCTTCTGCCGGTCGAGCAGGATCGTGATGGTCCCCTCGACGGTCATCCAGCGTCTCCTTGCGCCATTGAGATTCTGTTTCTACGAGAATACTATTCTCGCTCTAGGATAGTGTGTTCTCCATATGCTTGGCAATGTTCCGCAACGTCGGGGAAGGGCGGGTGAGCTGACGTGAGCGAGCCGGCCGCCCTCGCCTTCGACGAGCGTCAGTACACCCTGGCAAAGCTCGACGCGCTGGCCAACGGGATGGCGACGACGCTCGAGCATCGGGGAGTCGCGGGCCGGCGACCGGGTGGCGTTGATGTCGTCGAACCGGCCCGAGTTCGTCGTCGCCCTGCGGGCCATCTGGCGGCTGGGCGCCGCGGCGGTCCTGCTCAGCCCGGCGTGGCGGCAGACCGAAGTCGAGCACGCGCTTGCGGTGACGAAGCCGTCGCACGCGGTCGGTGATCATCCGGTGCTCGCGGGCCTGATGCCGATGCTGTCGCTGGACGACCCCGTCACCCCTGGGCGGCGCGTTTTCGAACCACCGTCTGCGGATGCGGACGCGCTCTTCGTGTTCAGTTCCGGCACGACCGGTATGCCCAAGGCGGTCCGGCACACCCATAGGGCGTTCGCGGTGGCCGTGCGGCACTGGCGCGACGCGCTCGGCCTGACGTCGGCCGACCGCATGCAGATCGTGACCCCGCCGTCGCACATCCTCGGACTGCTCAACATCGTGATGGCGCTGGACACCGGCGCGTGGATTCGGCTGCATCGCCGGTTCGACATCGACCAGATGCTGCATCACATCGAAGCCGACCGGATCACCATCGAGATGGCGGTCGCGCCGATCGCGCTGGCGCTGGCCGCCCATCCGAAGCTGGACTCCTACGATCTGTCGTCGCTGCGATACGTCATGTGGTGCGCGACGCCAGTCACCCAGAGCGTCGCCGAGGCCGTCACGGACAGGGTCGGGGTGAATTGGGTGACCGCGTACGGCACCAGCGAGTTGCCGGTCATCGCGTGCAACTCGCTCGAAGGGGCGAAGCTGGACACGGTGGGGCGCCCTGTGCCCGGCGTCGACGTTCGGGTCGTCTCGCTGGAGGACGGCAAGGTCGCCGGACCGGGCGAGGTCGGCGAGATTCAGGCGCGCTCGGATTCGGTGATGTCCGGCTACCTGCCCGATGAGGCTACGGCGCAAGCGTTTTCCGACGGCTGGTATCGCACCGGGGATGTCGGCTACCTCGACGCCGACGGCTGGTTGCGCATCACCGACCGGGCCAAGGAGATGATCAAGGTGCGGGGATTCCAGGTGGCGCCCGCCGAGATCGAGGCGGTGCTGCACGGGCATCCGGCGGTCGACGACTGCGCGGTCTTCGGCGTCGACGACTCGGCCGACGGCGAAGCGATCGTCGCAGCGGTCGCAACGCATGGTTCGGTGGATCCCGACGAACTCATCGCGCTCGTCGCCGACCGGCTGGCGTCGTACAAACAGCTGAGCCGCGTGGTGGTGGTTCCCGAGATTCCGCGATTGCCTTCTGGAAAGGTATTGCGCCGAGTGCTGAAGGAAAAGTATGGACGTCCGTCTGACGGCTGAACAGCGGCAGCTGCGCGAGGCTGCCGCCGAGTTGGCCGATGACCTCGGACCGGGGTCGGTCGCCGACCTGGACGACGCCAACCGCCTCGCACGGCTGGAGAAGGCCGTCGACGGGACGGGGTTCCGCACCCTGCGCAGCGACGGGGCCTCCGGCGTCGAGGTGGCCATCGTCGCCGAGGAGTTCGGCAGGGGACTGGTCGACGTGCCGCTTCGTCGGCCCCGTGCTGGCCGACGACCTGGCGCGCCGGATCGGACGGGTACCGTCGTCGGCTCCGGAGACCTCGTCCGTCGATTTCACGGGAAGCCTTGCGGGAGTTGCCGAATCACCGACCGAGCTTGGGGAGTTGTCGGAGGAGGACGCCGGTCGTTGGCACGCGCTTGCGCTCACCGCGACAACCGCCGACATCGTCGGCACTGCCCGCGGCACTCTCACCCTTGCCGCCGAGTACGCAAAGGTGCGTGAACAGTACGGCGCGACGATCGGGTCGTATCAGGCGGTCGGCCATCTGCTGGCCGAAAGTCTGGCGCTGATCGAGGGCTGCATCAGCGTGTCGCGGCACGCCGCGTGGGCGGTCGACGAATTGCCCGTGGTCGAGGCGGTTGAGGCGGGCCGGGTGGCCAAGATCTATTGCGCGCGTGCGGCGTTGACGGTCTGTGAGACGTCCATTCAGGTGCACGGCGGTATCGGCAACACCTGGGAATGCCTCGCGCACGTGTACCTGCGCCGGGTCCTCGCCGCCACCGAGGCGTGGCCGGTGAAGCTGGAGGAGTTGACCATTGGACTTTCGTGACTCGCCGGAGGAGGCCGCGTTCCGGGACCGGCTGCGCGGCTGGCTGACCGAGCAGAAGGGCAGGTTTCCCACCTCGGGCGACGAGTACTGGGCCAAGGCCGGGGAATGGCACGTCGCGTTGTACGAGGCCGGCTTCTTTGGCACCTCGTGGCCCAAAGCGTATGGAGGTCAGGATCTTCCGCCGGTGTACGACGTCATCGTCGACGAGGAGATCGCGAAGGCGGGAGCGCCGGCGCGGCCCAGCCTTGGCTACCTCGTCGTCGGGCTGAGCCATCACGGTGATGAGGACCTGCGGCAGCGGTTCCTGCCCGGGATGATCAACGGGACAGAGCGGTGGTGTCAGGGCTTCAGTGAGCCGGGTGCGGGTTCGGACCTGGCCTCGCTGACGACGACGGCGGTCCGCGACGGTGACGAGTACGTCATTGCCGGCCATAAGATCTGGACCAGCTACTCCGACGTGGCCGACTGGTGCCTGGTGCTGGCCCGCACGGACAAGGATGTGCCTAAGCACAAGGGCATCTCGGCGTTCATCGTCGACATGCACCAGCCCGGGATCGAGCAGCGGCCGTTGAAGATGATCAGCGGCGTCACCAAGGAGTTCGGTCAGGTCGAATTCGACGGCGCCAGGGTGCCCGTCGGCAACATGGTCGGCGCGCCCGGTGACGGCTGGAAGCTGGCGATGACGGTCGTCAGCCACGAGCGCGAGCCATCGACGCTGGGCTTCTCCGCGCGCTACGGAAAGACGGTGCGCCAGTTGGCCGGCCGCGTGGACGGACCGGTGCCCGAGGAGCTGTCCTGGGCGTGGGTGCAGACCGAGATGCTGCGATTGCATGTGCGCAGGCGGTTGTCGGAGCAACTCGACGGCCTCACCCACGGCCCGCAGGGGTCGCTCGACAAGCTGCTGATGACCTGGGTCGAACAGTCGGTCGGTCACGCCGCGCTGGCCACGGTCGGGTCGGGCGACGAAGAGATGTTCGGGGCCTACATGTACAGCCGCGCCCAGAGCGTGATGGGCGGCACCAGCCAGATTCAGAAGAACATCATCGCGCAACGGATTCTTGGATTGGGAGTGCGATGAGCGCTTGCGTGAAGAGCGAAGGGAACTGAAATGTATGACATGCCAGAGGAAATCGACGTCACGGCCGACGGCGCCCTGCGCATCGTCACGCTCAACCGGCCCGACGCGCTCAACGCGGTCAACGACAACCTACACGTGGGGCTGGCCAAGATCTGGGACGCGTTGAACGAGGACACGGGTGCGCGAGCGGCGGTGATCACCGGTGCGGGCCGGGCGTTCTCGGCGGGCGGCGACTTCAACTACCTCGACGAGCTTCGCAACGACGAAGCGTTGCGGCAGAAGACGATCAAGCACGGCCGCGACCTCGTCATCGGCATGGTGCGCTGTCGCATCCCGGTGGTCGCGGCGGTGAACGGCCCGGCCGTCGGGCTGGGCTGCAGCCTGGCCGCGCTGTCCGACATCGTCTACATCGCCGAGACCGCGCACTTCGCTGACCCGCATGTGCAGATCGGACTGGTCGCCGCTGACGGTGGCCCGCTGGTGTGGGGTTCGCAGATCAGCCTGCTTCAGGCCAAGGAATTCGCGTTGACCGGCGTACGGATCAAGGCCCAACGTGCCGTCGAGTTGGGCTTGGCCAACCACGTCGTGGAAGACCCGCTGGCCGAGGCGATCGCGTGCGCCAAGAAGCTGCTGACGCTGCCGCAGCAGGCCGTCGAGGCCACCAAGCGGTTGATGAACATCCAGCTGGAGAATGCGGTGATGGCGTCGCTGGACTACGCCAACCTCGCCGAGTACGTGTCCTTCGGAACCACCGACTTCAACAAGATCGTGGACGGCCTGATCGCCAAGGAGAAGTAACTTATCCCTCGCGAGCAGACGCAAACGTACCCAAAACACACCCCAAAATGGGACTTTTGCGACTGCTCGCGGTTAGAAGGTGAGCCTTCGTCAGCGATCAGCACCTCCGTGGCCGGAGCGAATCAGTGCGTTGCCAGGACGTAGGAAGCCGGGCTGCTGCAGCTTGCGAACTGCCCGCAGCGTTCCGGAAGGGATCACACGCTTGAAGAAGACGCCGGCGTCGAAGGTGGCTCGTACTTCCTTGACGTAGGAGCCGGGGATGCCGAACCGAATAAGGCCCTGGCTGACGTCGACGAGGTCCGCTCGGCGGACAGCCTCCACCAAAGGCGCGTGCGGCAGGGTCGAACGGTACCTCGACAACCGATGATGCTCGGCAACGATGAGCGCCAATTCGTCGGACCACGCGTCGCGGCCGGTCTGCGCCAACCATGCATCCTGCGCCTCGATCGACGGCACGAGGTAGTCAATCGTGTCGAACACGGCCAGGTCATGGAATGCCGCGGCGATCGCGAGCTTGTCGTCGCGGTCGGGTGCATCCGGGGTGAGCGCGCGGGCGAAGTTCACCACGCGGTACACGTGCGCCTTGTAGGCGTCATACCCCGCATCGTCGTCGCGGGCACGGTCGCGGTGGGATTCGAGGATCTCCTCGGCCAGCGGAGCGTTGCGGAGGATCTCGGGCGTCGTCACGCGACGATCGTACGGCCCCTACTTGGTCGTAGCGTCGAACTTCGTTGGAACTACGACGGCGCCCTTACCATCACGTGGATTCAAACCCGTATCGCATCCCGGCATCACCGCTAACGTCGCAATCGTTGATCGTGCAAGCACTTTCGAGGGGATGAGTTGATGACCGTTGCGACGGATACCGCACTGCAGGTGACGCCGTTGTCGGGGTGGACGGGCGCCTTGATCACCGGAGCCGACATTTCTGGGCCGTTGTCCGACGAGGCGAAGTCCGTCATTCAGAACGCGCTGCACCAGTGGAAGGTGGTGTTCTTTCGTGATCAGGTGCTCGACCACGCTGCGCAGATCGCGTTCGGCGCGCAGTTCGGCGACGTCACCCCAGGACACCCTTACGAGGGCGATTCGGCACCGCCGGACTTTCCGCAGATCCACACGGTGTCGCCGGCAGCCTATGACCACCGCTACGGCACCAGATACCGAAAGAAGCAAAGTCCGAACGGCCCGAAGTGGCATGCCGATGTCACGCCACTGATCAATCCCCCGTCGCATTCGATCCTGCGCGCCGAAGTGGTGCCGCCCTACGGCGGGGACACTCAGTTCGTCAACATCGCCGCGGTGTATCAGGGACTTTCCGAATCCGTGCGTGCCTTGATCGACGAGCTTCGTGCCGAACACCGCTTCGGTGCAGACGTCGCCGCCGATCGCAGCTCGGAGAAGGTCGGCGACCTGGTGCGTACCAATCCGCTGGCCTCCATCCATCCGGTTGTCCGCGTGCACCCGGACACCGGCGAACGAGTGGTCTACGTGAACCCGTCGTTCACCCGCGAAATCGTCGACCTCGCGCCGCGCGAGAGCCGCCACCTGCTGGACCTGCTGTTCGAGGAGATCGGTCGTCCCGAGTACTCGGTTCGGTTCAAGTGGGCGCCCGGGAGCGTGGCGTTCTGGGACAACCGCGCCGCGTTGCATCTCGCGCCCTTGGACTTCGAACACATCGACGGTGACCGGATACTGCACCGCATCACGCTCGTCGGCGATGTTCCAGTCGGTGTCGACGGCCGCTCCTCGGAGTCGATTGCAGGCGAGTTCTTCGGGGCCGCTTGACATGGCGACCGTGCTCTTCGGTCCCCGGGCGACCACGAACCTCGCCGCCACGGCGAGCGACCGCGGGCTCGTCGATCCGCGCACGGTGTTCGGCAAGCGCAGGCGGCGACAGTTGGTGCCGCGCGCTCTGCAGCGACTGCTGGGTCCCCTGCTGCTGGTCGCACTGTGGCAACTGCTCTCCAGCACTGGTGTTTTCGATGAGCGCACAGTGCCACCACCGACGCGGGTACTGATCGCTGGTGTTCGCCTCATTGCCGATGGATCGCTGCAGGAGCACTTGCTCACCAGCCTGCTGCGGGTCGGCTACGGCCTTGTCTTCGGTGTCGTGCTCGGCCTGGGTCTCGCGCTGATCGCAGGACTGTCAAGGGTGGGTGAGAACTTCGTCGATGCGAATATGGAAGTGCTGCGCGCGGTTCCGAACTTCGCGCTGGTGCCGCTCCTCATCGTGTGGTTCGGCATCAGCGAGGTGCCGAAGATAACGCTGATCACCCTCGCGGTCGCGGTGGCCATCTACATCAACACCTTCAGTGCGATCCGCAGCGTGGACGCCGGACTGGTGGAGGCCGCGCGGTCCTTCGGCGCTGGACGAGCCGAGCTGATCTACCGGGTGATCGTTCCCGGGTCGCTCCCCGGTTTCCTCATCGGTCTGCGCCTCGCGCTCACCGCATCGTGGCTGTCGCTGATCTTCGCCGAGACGATCAATGCGAAGAGGGGACTTGGCCGAATGATGACCGACGCCCGCGAGTACTTCCAGATCGACGTCGTCTTCGTGCTCATCGGCGTGTACGCAATCCTCGGCCTGACGTCGATCCTCATCGTGCGCTTCCTGGAAGCGCGGCTGCTGACCTGGAGACGTGCATATGACGGCGACTGAACTGGCGACCGACACCGTCGTCGTTGCGCATGATGTCCGAAAGAGATTCGGCGACCACGTCGTCATCGACGGGCTCAACCTCGATATCCGGGCTGGAGAATTCGTCGCAATGCTCGGCCGCAGCGGTTCGGGCAAGAGCACATTTCTGCGCGCGCTCGGTGCTCTGGACGGCGAGTTCGAAGGCGAACTTCGCGTGCCCGAACGCCGGGCCATCGTGTACCAGGAGCCGCGACTGCTGCCGTGGCAACGGGTGCTGACCAACGTGACCGTCGGGCTGCCGGCGAGCGCCGCGGTACGAGAGCAGGCGCGGGTGGCGCTCGGCGAGGTGAACCTGGCCAACAAGGCCAAGGTGTGGCCGCGCACGCTGTCCGGGGGAGAAGCGCAGCGTGTTGCGCTGGCGCGCGCGCTGGTCCGCGAACCCGAATTGCTGTTGCTTGACGAACCTTTCGGTGCCCTCGATGCGCTCACCCGGATCAAGATGCACGCACTGCTGCTCGCGCTGTACAAGCGGCACAAGCCGGCAGTCCTGCTGGTCACCCATGACGTCGATGAGGCCATCCTGCTCGCCGACCGGGTGATCGTCCTGACCGATGGAGTCATCTCGCTCGACGTGGAGGTGACGGTTCCGGCGCCGCGTTTACGCGACTCCCACGAGTTTGCGTCGTTGCGGCGTCGCCTGCTCGCCGAACTTGGTGTCACCGAAGAAGTTCAGCTGTGAATCGTGCCCCGTGCACCCGATTAAGGAATGACGACATGCCCAGTCTTTCACGCGTGCGATGGAAACTAGTTGCGCTGGTGACGATCCCGCTGGTGGCCGCCGCTTGCGGGCTGTCCAATGACGAAGCGGGCGATGCGATCGACTCGGTCAAGATCGCTTCGAAGACCGACGTGCCCGCGGGCACCAAGCTCGTCGTCGCGGAGCAGAACGACACGCAATCGCTTCCGTGGAATCTCTCCAACGCGGGCAAGGACGCGCCCTACTCCGTCGAATTCGCCGACTTCAGTGGCGGCGCAGCCGTTATCGAAGCCCTGCGGTCGGGTGCCGCCGATGTCGGATCCATCGGCGAGGCGCCGGTGCCGATCGCCGTCGACAGCGGAGTGACCGATCTGGTCACGATCGGGCTGCAGGCAAACCCCGGCACGAGCGGCGGGTACTTCCTGGTGGCCAAGCCCAACACCGGCATCAAGACGATCGAGGATCTGCGGGGCAAGCGCGTCGCCTACCCGCCGGGTTCCGGGCGCCACATGATCACCGCGGCGCTGCTTAAGCAGCACGGACTGGACCTCAAGCACGATGTTCAGCCCGTGGAACTGGCCGGGTCCGAAGTGGTTCCGACAATCGCGGCCGGTGCGGTCGACGCGGCCATCGTATTGGGCAACCAGTACTACCAACTCGGCGAGCCGCCGATCCTCGGAGACGGAACAGGTATCAACACCGGAATCCAGAGCGTCATCGTGCGCAAGGACACTCTCGACAACCCGGCGAAGACGGCTGCGATTGGCGACTACGTGGGTCGTGCTGTGGCCGCGAACAACTGGAAGGACTCCCACGTCGACCAGTGGATAAACGAGTACTACGTCAAACAGCAGGGCATCACGTTCGACCAAGGCAAAAAGCTGTACGACGAGGACGGCCTGGCCGCGTATTACCCGATCGACGACGCCTCAACGGGGCTCTTCCAGAAAGTCGCCGACGGGTTGTACGACACCGGGACCACCAAGACCCACGTCGAGGTCAAGCCGTACGTCGACGGTCGCTACAACGACATCGTCAACGCGCAGAACCAGCTCGACGGTGTCACTCCCAAGCCGATAAATGTATGACGAAAGAGGGGAAATAGCAATATGACTCAGGTAGCACAAGCGCTCGACGTAGGGCCGCAGTCCGGATGGACCGGCGCCGAGATACACGGCGTCGACCTGACCAGGCCCCTTGTCGATCATCAGATCGCCGAGATTCGCGCCGCGCTGTTGAAGTGGAAGGTGGTGTTCTTCCGCGACCAGTTCATCGACCATGACGACCACTTGAGGTTCGCTTCAGCGTTCGGCGCACCAACGCTCGCACACCCGCTGTTCGACGCCATCCCGGACCCGAACTATCCGACGATCTATCCGATCTTCCGGGACCGGTTCAAGGCCAGGTACGGCACTAGCCGCGGGTTCGACAAGCCGCATTGGCACGCTGATGTGACCGCGGCGGTCAATCCACCGGCCGCGTCGATCCTGCGGGCGGAGGTCATCCCGCCCTACGGCGGAGATACGCAGTGGTCCAATACCGTTGCCGCGTACGCCGGACTGTCAGCCCCCTTGCAGCGCCTCGCCGAAAAGCTCCGCGCGGTGCACCGGTTCTCACCCCCCGACGGCGCGACCGCAACGGAGGACTACGAGCGGCGGGTGAACCGGCGACCCCTGATCACCGAGCATCCCGTGGTCAGGGTTCATCCCGAGACGGGCGAGAAGACGCTGTACGTCAATCCCGGATTCACGACTCACATTGTCGGAGTTTCACCGCATGAGAGCCGACGACTTCTCGGCCTGTTCTACGACGAGTTGGTACGGCCCGAGTACACCGTGCGATTCAAATGGGAGCCGGGCAGTATTGCCTTCTGGGACAACCGATCCACTGTGCACCTCGCACCGACCGACCTCACGCTCGACCATGACCGCCGGTTGTACCGCGTGACGCTGGTGGGTGACGTGCCGCACGGGCCTGATGGCCGGGCGTCCGTTGCGCTTGACGGTGAACCCTTCGAGGCGATCTAGTTTCCGCGCGAGCGACCGCGTTTGTACGCAGTTTGCGGCGTGTCGGCGTACAGACACGGTCGCTCGCGGTGCTTTAGAAGGTGAGGGCTTCGGAGCGCTGGATGGTGCCGGTGATGCCGCTCGCATCCTGTTGTGCCAGCCGGATGGCGGCATTGGCCATCGCCTCCGGCGGTTCGACCATCTCCGGCGGTATCTCCATACCCGCACCGCCTGCCTGCCAGCCCTCGGTGAGCACCACCCGCGACGGGCTGAGGCAATTGACGGCGATGTTGTCGGGTTTCAGGTCGGCGGCCAGTCCCAGGTAGAGCCGTTCAACTCCCGCTTTGGACACCCAGTAGGCGTTGGATCCGGTCATCGCGACGCCGGTGGTGGTGACGGCGATCAACGAGCCGCCGCCGCGCGCCCGCACATGCGGGATGACCGCCTTGGTCACCAGGAAGACGCCGGTGAGGTTGACGTCCAGACACAGCTGCCAGCGCTTTAGCGGGGTGGACTCGATCGGGCCCAACCACAGCACGCCTGCGTTGGCGACCAGGATGTCGATGCCGCCGAACTCGGCGACCGTGGCGGCCACCGCGGCCTCCACCGAGTCCTCCTTCGTGACATCGCACGGCACCGCCAACGCGCGGCCACCCGATGCCGAAATATTCTCGGCGACAGAGTAAATGGTGCCGGGCATCCTGCCCTGCTGCTCGGAGCGTGCGGCGACCGCGACCGCCGCACCCTCACGAGCAAGTGCCGCTGCGATCGTCGCGCCGATGCCACGACTGGCACCGGCCACAAAGGCCGTCTTTCCGTGAAGCCGCTGCAGCGCCGTCACTTCGGCGGGAAGCGCAGCGCTCCGTCAAGACGAATGATCTCGCCGTTGAGGTAATCGTTCTCGATGATGCTCTGCGCCAGCTGGGCGTACTCGGTCGACCGGCCCATCCGCTTGGGGAACGGCACCTGCGGACCCCAGTACTGCTCGAGCTGGTCGGCGGCCTTGCCGTAGGCGGGCGTGTTGATGGTTCCGGGGGCGATGGTGTTGACGCGGATGCCCAGCGGCGACAGGTCTCGCGCAGCCACGAGCGTCATGCCCAGCACGCCACCCTTGGCCGCCGAGTAGGGGAGCTGACCGATCTGTCCCTCATACCCCGCGATCGATGCCGTGTTCACGATCGCGCCGCGAGCGCCCTCCTCCAACGGTTCGGACTTGGCGATCGCCGCCGCCGACAGCCGCATCACGTTGAACACCGCCGTCAGATAGAACTCGATCGTCTTCTTGAAGCCGTCGAGGTCGAGGGGCGAGCCGTCCTTGCCGATGAGCCGGCCGCCGCTGGCCGGGCCGCCGTGGGTATCCACAGAAATCCGCAGCGGGGCCAGCGACACGGCCTCGGCGATGGCCGCGTTGACGGACTCCTCGGAGGTGGCGTCGGTGGGCACGTAGCGCACGCCCAACTCGCTCTCCAACGCCTTGCCCTTGTCGTCGGCCAGGTCGGCGACGACCACCTTGGCCCCCGCGTCGTGCAGCCTGCGGACGGTCGCCTCGCCAAGGCCGCCTGCGCCACCGACAACAATCGCGGAGCTACCGGCGATTTGCATATGGTTTCCCTTCTTGCAACTGGCACTCTCAATCGGAGAGAATAGCATTCTCACGCCGACCGAAATGGAGTCATCCGATGCCCGAAGCCGTCATCGTGGCTAGATGACCATCGACGAGCTCATCGCGGCGGCACGCAGCGGGTCCACCCGGGCGGCCGGACGGTTGTTGAGCCTGGTCGAGAGTTCTCGCCGCGACGAAGTGCTCGACGCGCTCGGCGCGACCACGCCGCCCCGAATCATCGGCCTCACGGGGCCGCCCGGCGCGGGCAAGTCGACGACGGTGGCCGCCCTGGTCAGTGCGTACCGGGCACGGGAGATGAAGGTGGCGGTGCTCGCCGTCGACCCGTCGTCGCCGTACAGCGGCGGCGCGCTGCTCGGTGACCGCATCCGGATGGCTGCCCACATCAACGATCCCGACGTGCTGATCCGCTCGGTGGCGACCCGCGGTCATCTCGGGGGTCTCGCCGCTGCGGTTCCCGCGGCGACCCGGCTACTCGCCGCGCTGTCCTACGACCTGATCGTGCTCGAGACGGTAGGCGTCGGCCAGTCCGAGATCGAGATCGCTGCCATCGCCGACCCGACCGTCGTCGTCCTCAATCCGGGTGCGGGAGACGCGGTTCAGGCCGCCAAGGCCGGCCTGCTCGAGGTCGCGGACATCGTCGTGGTGAACAAAGCCGACCGCGACGGTGCGGACCAGACCGTGCGCGACCTTCGCGCCGAGACCAAGGCGCCGATACTCAAACTCGTCGCCGCACAGGGCGATGGCATCGCCGAGTTGGTGGAAGCCATTGAGGCGCATGCCCGTGCCGACAGCCCGGAGCGCCGCAAGGCGCGGGCCCGCGCACTGATTCTGTCGCTGGCGCAGACCCGGCTGCGCGGCCATGCCGATCTGGACCGGTTGGCGGAGTTGGTCGCCGAAGGTCGGTGCGATCCCTACACCGCGGCAGAACAGCTATTCGCCATTCCCGTAGAGCCATGACCTGATACAAATTTGCGCAACTGAACGGAGCTGAGCAATGAGCGTGACTGTTACGGGTGACCCCGTCGTCTTCGATCCGTACTCAGACGACTACTTCGACTCGCCGTTCGAGACGTACCGCCGCATGCGTGACGAAGCGCCGCTGTACTACAGCGAGAAGTACGACTTCTGGGCGCTGACCCGATACGAGGATGTCTCCGCGGCCATCAGGGATCACGAGACCTTCTCGTCGGCCAAGGGCGTCACACTCGAGATCGTCAAGGCGGCGGCATCGGGGGACACGGACAATCCCACCGGGAAGATCATCATCAGCCTGGATCCACCCGAACACGAGCGGATGCGCAAGCTGGTGAACCGCGTCTTCACGCCAAGGGCGGTTACGGCGTTGGAATCGCTGGTCCGCGAAACCATCGATCATTATGTGAGCCAACTCGATCCGTCGTCGTTCGACGCGGTCGCCGACTTCGCGGCGCTGTTCCCGGTGGAGATCATCACAACGATGCTTGGTGTGCCCGCCGAGGACAGACAGCAGCTGCGGCTGTGGCTCGACAAGGGGCTCGAGCGTGAGGGCTTCGGGATGTCTGACGAGAGCATGGACGCGATATTCAAATCCGCCGCCTACTACTACGACTTGATCCAGCAGCGGCGCGCCAAACCGCAGGACGACATGATCAGCGGCCTCATCGAGGCGGAGATCATCGAGGACGTAGCGGTCAGGCGGCTCGACGACATCGAGATCACCGGGTTCTGCACGCTGCTGGGCGGAGCGGGCGCCGAGACGGTGACCAAGCTCGTCGGCAACGCCGTCGTCGTGTTCGCCGACAACCCCGTCCAGTGGCAGAAGTTGCAGGACGACCGCGACAAGATCCCCGCGGCGTTCGAGGAATTACTGCGCTACGAAGGACCGTCGCAGTATCAAATCCGGACCACCACACGCGATGTCACGTTGCACGGCACGACGATCCCGGCCGGCGACCCCGTCATTCTCATCAACGGCGCGGCCAGCCGCGACGAACGGTTCTTCCCCGACGCCGACCGCTTCGACATCGATCGCCAGCGCAAGGTCGGCTACAACCTGAACTTCGGCTACGGCATCCACAGCTGCCTCGGCGCCGCACTGGCCCGGATGGAAGGCCGGATGGCGCTGGACACGCTGCTCGATCTGATTCCGCGGTACGACATCGACCGTTCCGGCCTGCAGCGGGTGCACATGACGAACGTGTTGGGCTGGTGCAACGTGCCAGTTCGCGTGACCTAGGAGACCGACTTTCCTGTCGCTGCCGCATGTCCGGCCCGGAAGCCGAAAACCATTGCCGGGCCGATGGTTCCGCCGGCACCGCCGTAGGCCTTGCCGGTGGCACCGGCCATCGCGTTGCCCGCGGCGAACAGCCCGGGTATCGGGTCGCCACTGACGTGCAGCACGCGGCCGTCGCGATCGGTTCGTGGACCGCCCTTGGTTCCCATCGCGCCCACCGTCACCGGGACCGCGTAGTACGGGGCCGTGTCGATCGGCCCGAGCGTCTTGCCCGCGGTCGTCGCCGCGTTGCTATCGCCCCAATACCCGTCGTAAGCGCTTGCACCGCGGTCGAAGTCGGGATCGTATTCGTAGGCGACGTTCGCGTTCCACACGTCGAGCGTGCGGGCCAGCCCGGCCGCGTCGATGCCCGTCTTCGCGCCAAGCTCGGCCAGGTCCCTCGACTCACAGAACCAGTGCGGGACCGGTCCATCGGGCTCTACACCGAGGAAGCCGTAGTGCTTGAGGTGCTGGGAGTCGAACACGATCCAGGCCGGGTCGTTGAGGTAGCCGTGGCGCGGATCGAGATGGTGGAACGGGCCCGCCATCGAGTTGTATTCGCCTGCCTCGTTGAGGAATCGCTTGCCCGCGCGGTTGACGATGATGCTTCTTGGCCGGGTGCGTTCGAGCCGCACGCTGCGGCTGCGTTGCTTGCCCTCGAACGTGTCGCCGGGGATCTGGATGATCGGCACCCACCACGCCTCGCCCATGTTCGCCAGGTCGGCGCCGTGCGCCATCGCCATCCGCAGACCGTCGCCGGTGTTGTTCGGGGGTGACACCGGCCCGTGCATCGGCCCCCGCAGAAATGCCTCGACCAACCCCTCATCCCATTCGAACCCGCCGGTGCCGAGTACGACACCGGCTCGGGCCCGGACGTGAATGTCCTTGCCGTCATGGTGGATTCGCACCCCCACGATGGCACCGTCGGCGGCGATCAGTTCCAGCGCTCTTGCCTCCGTGCGGGGAGTCACGCCGAGATCGAGCAGGCCCTTCAAGAGCCCGGCGATCAGCGCGGTGCCCGCCACGCAGTAGTCACCGGTCTCGTTGTCGACGGCGGCGTGGATCCTTGCGCGCGTCTCGGCGTCGATGCCGACATTGCTGAAATCGGCGGGAAACGACGTGATTCTGTCTTTCCATTCGCCGAGCCGGGCCAGGTCGAACGGTTTGGCGTTCAGCGAGCGGCCGCCGGTCGGTCGCCCACCCGGCAGTTCGGGCTTGTAATCCGGGAAGCCCTCGGCGATCTCGAACTGCAGCCCGCTGTGCTGCTCCACGAAGTCGAGCATCTTCGGCCCGGTGTGCACGAACGTCTCGACGAGTTCGCGATCCATCACGCCGAGGGACTGCGCCTCGAGGTATCGCAAGGCATCGGCCTCCGTCAGCTCACCGTCGGGCGAGCGGCGATGCGCGGGTATCCACACGATGCCGCCGGACACCGCCGTGGTTCCGCCGACGGTCGCCGCCTTCTCGTACACCGCCACCGACGCGCCGTCGGCCGCAGCCGCCAGGGCGGCCGTCAGGCCTGCGCCACCGCTGCCCAGCACGACGACGTCGACTTCGTTGTCCCAATCGGTCACCGTTGCTCACCCTTTCGGCTGACGGACCCTCACCCGAGGATCGCGGATAATTCGTTGGCCGCCTTGATGACCGAGTCCCGGCCGTCCATGACCACGTCCTCCCGGTGGGAGATGAGATTGATACATGTCGGCGGCGATGGCGGACTCCGTCGCACCGGTACGGCGAGACCGTAGGTGTTCGGCTCGATCTCGCCGTGTGTGATGACCCAGCCCTGTTTGCGCGTCTGCGGGACAAGGGAACGCTCGGCCGGCCGCGGAGGCATGCTGGCCAGCAGGGCGATTCCGGCCGCTCCGCGATCCAAGGGATAGCGGCTGCCCTCGTGGAACGACAGTTGATAGAACACGTTCGTCGGCACGATCACCGCGATCGCGACCTGTTGGTCGCCCTCGGCGACGAGCAACGACACCGTGGTGCCGAGTTCATCTGCCAGCGTGCGCAAGGTGGGCACGCTCAGCTGCCGGACGTTGTTGTCGAAGGACGCGCCAAGCACTGCCAGCGCTGCCGCCGAGCGGTATCGACCATCTTCGCCCTTGGCCACGAACCGATACTGCGCGAGCGTGCTGAGCAGCCGATACGCGATCGTCCGGTGCACTCCGATGTCGTCCGCGACCTGCTGGGCGGTCAGCCCGTTCGGGGCGGCGGCGACCAGCTGCAGCGCGGAGAGACCTCTCGCCAGGGTCTGTGAACCGGGCGCACCATTGGTCCCGTTGCCGGGGCTGGCCTTCGCCATGGCGCCCCCTCCTTGACAGACGGAATCCCGAGAGTGATGCTCTGACTATAGTGCACATGTATGTGCGATAAATGAGCAGAGTGCTTACAAATCACGAGAATTCAATTCTCGTCCTCAGGAGAGGTGACGGGGTGTCGGAGCACGAAAGCGTCTGGAGCGATCTCCAGGGCGTCGCGTTCTCGCAGGGCTACCTCGACGCGGGCGGGGTGCGCACCCGTTATCTGCACGCCGGCGACGAGAGCAAGCCCGTGCTGGTGCTGCTGCACGGGTCGGGGGGTCACGCCGAGGCCTACGTCCGTAATCTCGAGGCCCACGCCGAACACTTCTCCACCTGGGCGATCGACATGCTCGGGCACGGCTACACCGACAAACCCGGACACCCGCTCGAGATCAACCACTACGTCTCGCATCTGATGGCGTTCTTCGACGCCATCGGCGCCGACCGGGTGCACCTGAGTGGGGAGTCGCTTGGCGGATGGGTGGCATCGCGAGCCGCCGTCGACCACCCCGACCGCATCGACCGGCTCGTGCTCAACACCGCGGGCGGATCGCAGGCCGACCCGGAGGTGATGAAGCGGATCATCACGCTGTCGATGGCCGCGGTCGAAGCGCCGACCTGGGAGACCGTGGCGGCCCGGATCAAATGGCTGATGGCCGACAAGTCCAAGGACTACGACGATATCGTGGCCAGCAGGCAGCGAATCTACCGGCAACCCGGCTTCGTCAATGCCATGCGCGACATCATGGCGCTACAGGATCCCGAGATTCGGGCGCGAAATCTGCTCGGCCCCAAGGAGTACGGAGCCGATCACCGCGCCGACGCTCGTCGTGTGGACGAGCGACGACCCCACCGCCGACGTCGCCGAAGGCAGGCGGATCGCGTCGATGATCCCCGGTGCCCGGTTCGAGGTGATGCCGGGATGTGGCCACTGGCCGCAGTACGAGGACCCGAAGACCTTCAACGGGCTCCATCTGGACTTCCTGCTGGGACGCTGACCGTGACCGACCGCGAAAACACAACCGACATCGTCATCGTCGGGGCGGGCCCCGTCGGGCTCACCCTGGCCAACATCCTTGGGCTGCAAGGCGTCCGCACACTGGTCGTCGACGAGAGAGCCAGCCTCATCGACTATCCCCGCGGAGTCGGACTCGACGACGAGGCGCTGCGGACGTTCCAGTCCATCGGGCTGGTCGAGCAAGTCCTGCCCCACACGGTGCCCAACCAGATCCTGCGGTTCTTCGACGCCAAGCGGAAGCTGCTCGCGGAGATGGCGCCACCGGACGCGCGCTTCGGATGGCCCAAGCGCAATGGCTTCGTCCAGCCCATGGTGGACGCCGAACTGCACGCCGGGCTTGATCGCTTCGGCAACGTCGAGGTGCGGTGGAACCACCGGATGGAGAACTGCACCGAAGATGCCGACGGTGTCACGGTCGAGTTCGCCGACGGCCGGAAACCGGTTCGTGCCCGCTACGTCGTCGGCTGCGACGGCGGCCGCAGCGCCACCCGGCAGCTGATGGGGGTGTCGTTCGACGGCACCACCTCCCCGACCCGCTGGCTGGTCGTCGACTGCGCGAACGACCCACTGGGACACCCGAACAGCGAAGTCGGGGCGGATCCCAACCGGCCCTATGTGTCGATCTCGATCGCGCACGGCATTCGGCGGTTCGAGTTCATGATCCACGGCGACGAGACCGACGAAGAGGCCGACAGCCCGGCGTTCGTTCGACGCATGCTCGCCCAGATGGTTCCGGACCCGGAACGCGTCGACATCATCAGGCACCGGGTCTACACCCATCACTCACGTATCGCAGGCGCGTTTCGGCAGGGCCGGTTGATGATCGCCGGTGACGCCGCCCACCTGATGCCGGTGTGGCAGGGCCAGGGCTACAACAGCGGGATCCGCGACGCCGCCAACCTCGGCTGGAAGCTGGCCGCGGTGGTGACCGGCAAGGCCGACGACGCGCTGCTGGACACCTACGACGTGGAACGGCGCAAGCACGCACGGGCGATGATCGACCTGTCCACGATGGTCGGTCGAGTCATCTCACCGACGAACCGACGGGTAGCGGCGCTGCGCGACAGGGCGATTCACGCCGCGTCGCTGGTTCCCACCCTCAAGCGGTACGTACTCGAGATGCGGTTCAAGCCGATGCCGCGCTACGAACAGGGCGCGGTCTTCCACGCGGAGCCTCGCGCGGAGTCGTCCCCGACGGGAACGCTGTTCATCCAGCCTCGTGTCGACACCCGCGATCAGCAGAACGTGCTCCTCGACGACGTGCTCGGCACCGGCTTCGCCGTACTCTGCTGGAGCAACAACCCCCGCGCGTTGCTCGGCGAGGAAGCTTTCGAGCGGTGGAAGGCGTTGGGGGCCAAGTTCGTTACGGTGCGGCCGATGACGCAGCTGCGCTGGACCGGACACGACGACCCCGACGTCGTCATCGTCGGCGACCGCACGGGCGCCCTCAAGGCCTGGTTCGACGCCAACACCGACTCCGTGCTGTTCCTTCGCCCCGACCGGTGCATCGCCGGTGCCTGCATCGCCCAGCGCGCAGCAGAACTGAGCACGTCGTTGTTCAAGGTTCTCTATCTGACTCAGGGAGGAGGCAACGATGCCGCTGACACTGTGCTGTATGTCCCACAGTCCACTACTGAATCTTCCGGGACCGTCGCAAAACCTTCTTGACGACATCGACGCCGCCCTCGCCGGCGCCCGAGAAGTCGTGACCGCCTACGACCCTGAGCTCGTCGTCATCTTCTCCCCGGATCACTACAACGGCGTCTTCTACCGGATGATGCCGCCGTTCTGCATCAGCACGAAGGCGACGGGGGTCGGCGACTACGGCACCCAGGCCGGTCCGCTCGACGTTCCCTCCGACATGGCAACGGAGCTGGCGGAAGCCGTGCTCGCCGCGGACGTCGACGTCGCGATCTCGGCGAGCATGGACGTCGACCACGGCACGGTTCAGCCGCTACAAACCCTGTTCGGCGACGCGGCCGCCCGGCCGGTCATCCCGATCTTCATCAACTCGGTCGCCACACCGCTTGGGCCGCTGCGTCGTTCGCGCGCACTGGGGACGGCGGTCGGCAACTACCTGGCGACGCTGGACAAGAGGGTGCTGGTCATCGGATCGGGTGGTCTGTCCCACGACCCACCTGTTCCGACCCTCGCGACGGCGCCACCCGCGGCGCTCGGCCGGATCGTGCTCGGCGAGCCGATGTCGCCCGAGCAGCGCCAGGCGCGCCAGGTTGCGGTGATGGAGGCGGCGCACAACTTCGCACATGGCGAGAGCAAGCTGCAGCCCCTCAACCCGGAATGGGATAGTCGCTTCCTGGAAATCGTTGACAGCGGCCATCTCTCCGATGTCGACGACTGGTCCACCTCGTGGATGGCGCACGAGGCGGGTCACTCGGCCCACGAGGTCCGCACGTGGGTGGCCGCGTTCGCCGCACTCGCGGCGCAGGGTCCGTACCGAACCGACAACCGGTTCTACCGCGCCGCGCCCGAGTTGATCGCGGGATTCGCCGTCCGGACGGCGGTGCCCGCCCCGTGACGTCCAACGAGTTCGACAAGACGGTCGACGTCCTCGTCGTCGGCTCCGGTGGCGGCGGCATGACCGCCGCGCTCACCGCCGATGCGGCCGGACTCGACACGCTCGTCGTCGAGAAGTCGGCGCACTTCGGCGGATCCACCGCGCTGTCGGGCGGCGGCATCTGGGTCCCCGGGGCTCCATCGCAGCGCAAAGAAGGCTATGTGCCCGACCCCGACGGGGTTTTCGAGTATCTGCAGACGATCACCGAGGGTGTCGTCAGCGACGCTCGGCTCCGTCAGTATGTGGACGCCGCGCCGGCGATGATGGAGTTTCTCGAGGAACGCAGCCACTGGCTCGAGTTCGTCTGGAAGCCCGGCTACGCCGACTACTACCCGGAGTCTACCCGGCGGATCCGAGCTCGGCAGCACGATCAACGTGCCCGCCATCGACCTGCGCAGGCTCGGCGACGAAGAGCAGAACCTGCTGCGGCCACTCGCGTTGGCGCCGAAGGGAATCTGGTTCGCACCAAAGGATCTTCGGCTGTTCTACCAGGTACGCCAGAACTGGCGCGGCAAAGCGGTTCTGCTGAAGCTGATCTGGCGGATGTTTCGGGCGCGGGTGTTCGGCGACCGGATGGCGGCGATCGGTCAGTCGCTGGCAGCGCGGCTGCGGTTGGCGATGAAGGAGCACGACGTCCCACTGTGGCTCGACTCCCCGATGACGGAGTTGATCACCGACGTCGACGGCACGGTCGTCGGCGCGGTGGTGGAACGCGACGGCAGGCAGCAGCGCATCGGCGCACGCGGCGGCGTCATCCTGGCGGCTGGCGGATTCGACCACGACATGGAATGGCGCAGGCAGCACCTGCCGGTGCTCGAGAAGGACTGGAGCTTCGGCAATCCCGCTTCCATGGGTGACGGTATCCGCGCGGGGGAGAAGGCAGGCGGATCGACCGACCTTCTCGACGAGGCGTGGTGGTTCCCCGCCATGTGCTGGCCCGACGGCCGCCTGCAGTTCATGCTCAACGAACGGATGATGCCGGCGCAGTTCGTGGTCAACGGCGACGGTGAGCGCTTCATCAACGAGGCGGCGCCCTATATGGACTTCGCGCACGCGATGATCAAGGGGCAGGAATCGGGCATCGCGCACATCCCGTGCTGGCTCATCACCGACATCCGCTCGTTCCATCGGTACGTGGTCGGCGGACATCTGCCGATTCCGAAGGTGCCGTTCGCGCCGGTGCCCACCGGCCGGAGGGTGCCGAAGGCGTGGCTCGAGTCGGGCATCGTCAAGGAAGCCAACAGCTTCACCGAACTCGCCGAGGCGATCGGCGTGCCGCCCGCGCAACTCCGCAAGACCGCGGACCGCTTCAACGAGCTGGCGCGCAAGGGCCACGACGACGACTTCAACCGTGGCGATTCCAAATACGACAACTACTACGGCGACCCCACGCTGCCCAATCCCAACCTGCATCCGCTGGGTAAGCCGCCGTACTACGCGTTCCAGATCATCCTCGGCGACCTCGGCACCTCGGGCGGGTTGCGGACCGACGAGTTCGCCCGCGTGCTACGCACCGACGACAGCACCGTGAAAGGCCTTTATGCGGTGGGCAACACCTCGGCCGCGGTCATGGGCCGCAGCTACGCCGGCGCGGGCGCGACCATCGGCCCCGCGATGACCTTCGGCTACGTCGCCGCCAAGCACATCGAAGACCAGCTGCCGGAATCCGGTGGCAGTACGCCCGATTCGACACTCGATTCGCATCGAAAGGTAACCAAATGAAGATCTCGCTGTTCTACGAATTCCCGCTGCCGCGGCCGTGGAGTGACGATGATGAGCACAAGCTTTTCCAGGACGGTCTCGACGAGGTGGAGGCCGCCGACAAGGCCGGGTTCTCCACGGTGTGGCTGACCGAGCACCACTTCCTCGAGGAGTACTGCCACTCCACCGCGCCCGAGATCTTCCTGTCCGCAGCCAGCCAGCGCACCCGCGACATTCGGCTCGGTTTCGGGATCATGCACCTGCCGCCGCAGGTCAACCATCCGGCCCGGGTCGCCGAGCGGGTGTCGACGCTCGACCTGATCTCCAACGGGCGCGTCGAGTTCGGGACCGGCGAGTCGTCCTCGGTGGGTGAGCTCGGCGGGTTCGGCATCGATCCCGCGGACAAGCGCAAGATGTGGGAGGAAGCGCTCGAGGTTTCCATCCGCTGCATGATCGAGGAGCCGTTCACCGGCTTCAAGGGTGAGCACATCGAGATGCCCGCCGCGCAACGTGGTGCCCAAGCCGCTGCAGAAGCCGCACCCGCCGGTATGGGTCGCGTGCACCAGGCCGGCGTCGGTGTCGATGGCGGCTCAGAAGGGCCTCGGCGCACTGAGTTTCGCCTACACCGGACCCGGCCCGCTGACCGAGCGGGTCAACGGCTACTACAAGGAGTTCGAGGAAAGCGCCGTGCCCGTCACGCCGCAGATGAACCCGAACATCCTCGCGATCGGCGGCGATCTGTCGATGATGGTGGCGCCGACCGACGAGCAGGCGATCGAGCGGCTCGGCAAGGGCGGCGGGTTCTTCGCGTTCGGCATCATGCACTACTACATGACCGGCATGCACACGCCAGGCCGGACCGGAGTGTGGAAGCGCCATCTCGAGGAGATCGAGAAGGATCCCAGCTGTCGTCTACGGCCCCGACCGGGGGCCGATCGGCAGCCCGGCCACCGTGCGTGAGTTCCTGCGCGGCTACGAAGAATCCGGGGTCGACGAACTGATCCTGCTGCTGACTCCCCGCCGGCACGAAGAGACGATGGAGTCCATCGAGCTGATGGGCTCCGACGTCCTGCCCGAGTTCATCGAACGCCACGAGAAGTCGGCCGCCGAGAAGGCGAAGCGGATGGCGCCGATCCTCGAGAAAGCCGAGACCCGCAGGCCGGCGTCGAATGCGCCCACCTTCGACGAGACGTACGCGTTCGGCGGGCTGCCCACCGGTCGCGAGAACTACACCGCCAACGAGGTGTCGCTGGCGATGGACGAGATGAACGCAGGTATCGAAGCGGCTGCGGCGAAGCTCAAGTCGGGGGCAGGCTGGGACAGCAGGAACCCGACCGCCGACAAGAGCATAGGACATGGGACAGATCGACGACCTCTGGCGCTACGACGGCCGCCGCGCGGTGGTCACCGGCTGCAGCTCCGGCATCGGTGCCGAAGTGGCGCGGCAGCTCGACCGAGCTCGGCGCCGAGGTCGTCGGGCTGGACCTGCAACGGCCTGCGCTGCAGCTCGAGGAGTTCCACGAGATCGATCTGTCCGATCCGGCTCGATCGACTCGGCCGTCGCGGCGATCGACGGCCCGGTCGATGCGCTCTTCAACATCGCGGGTGTGTCGTCGGGCATCGGCAATCCGCTGCTGGTCGTGACGATCAACTTCCTCGGCACGCGGCATTTCACCGAGGCGCTTATCCCGTCGATGCCGCCCGGATCGGCGATCGCCAACGTGTCCTCGCTCGCCGCATCGGAGTACCGGGCCAACGCCGTCGTCACCGCGGGGCTGCTGGACACCGCGACGATGGCCGACGGTATCCAATGGTGTGAGCGCAATCCGCGAGCCGGTCGCCGACGGCGGCGGTTATCGATTGTCGAAGGAGGCGACCATCCTGTACGGGATGGCCAACGTCGTCGACGCTCGGCGCCAAGGGTATCCGGATCAACTGCACCGCACCGGGTGTCACCGACACGCCGATCCTCGACCAACTGCGCACCGCGTACGGGCAGGAGTTCCTCGACTCGTTCCAGACGCCGATCGGTCGTGTCGCGGGTCCCGATGAGCAGGCGAGCGTGCTGGTGTTCCTCAACAGTGGTGCGGCGAGATACATCACCGGTGCAGGTGATCTGCGTCGACGGCGGCTGCGGTGGCGGAGAGTCATCGGCGATGTGTCCGACGAGCGAAGCCGCGCACGCGAGGAACAAATCGACCGAAGGGCAGAACATGGCCAGCCTGAGTGACTTTCGTCGCGTTGCCGACGACGTCCGCAACTGGGGGCGGTGGGGTGACGCCGACGAACTCGGCACGCTGAACCTCATCACGGCCGAGAAGGTTGCAGCAGGCCGCGAGCCTCGTCAAGCACGGCAAGGTCTTTCCGTTGGGCGTGGACTTCGGCTCGTCGGGCCCGCAGGGTGCGTTCCACTACCGGCAGAACCCGATGCACGTGATGACGGTCGACGGCGGTGATGCCAGGACGCTGCTCGAGTACGGCTCGAAATGGCTGCAGAACCCCACGGCCGTACAGCTCAGCGGATACTCGGAGGCCGGCCCGATGCGGTTCAACGACGACATGATCATCATGCCGTTGCAGGCGGCCACCCAGTGGGACGCCCTGTCCCACGTCTACTACGAGGACAAGCTCTACAACGGCTTCCCCGCGGACTCGGTCACCAGCCTCGGTGCGATCCACTGCGGCATCGACAAGGTGGACGGCAAGGGCATCACGTCGCGCGGAGTGCTGCTCGACATCGTGCGCCTGCGCGGAGCGGACACGTACTGCGAACTCGGCGACCCGATCACCCCTGCCGAGCTCGACGAGGCCGCCAGGACGCAGGGCGTCAGCATCGGGCCGGGCGACATCGTGCTGGTCCGGACCGGTTGGTGGGCAAGGTTTCTCGCAGACCGGCGACGGCACCGAGCCGGGCGCGGGCCTGGACTGGACGTGCGCGTCGTGGCTGCACGACCACGAGGTCGCTGCCGTCGCCGCCGACAACCTGATGGTGGAGAACCCCGTCTCCGCAGTAGATGGCGCGATCCTGCCGATGCACATGCTGTGCCTTCGCGACATGGGGCTGATGCTCGGCGAGTACTGGGACCTCACGGCACTGGCCGAGGACTGCGCCGCCGACGGGGTTTACGAATTTCAGCTCATCGCACCGCCGCTGCGCGTGACCGGCGCGGTCGGGTCACCGGTGAATCCCATTGCAATCAAGTAGGTGTGCACGATGACAGTAACCACAACGGGCGGTGCTCCGCTCGTCGTCGGGCTCGGCGGAACGCTGAGGGCCAACTCGTCGACGGAAAGGGCGCTGCGCTACTGCCTTTCATCCATCGAGCGACAGGGCGGCCAGACGAGGCTGTTCTCCGCCGAGGATCTCGATCTGCCGATGTACGCCCCGCATCAGTTGGAGCGCACACCGAAGGCGCTCGAGTTGGTCGGCGCGCTGCGTGACGCCGACGCCGTCGTCGTCGGCTCGCCCGGCTACCACGGGGCGGTATCCGGTCTGGTGAAAAACGCACTGGACTACATCGAGGACCTCCGCGAGGACCCTCGCGTCTATCTCGACAACACCCCGTGGGGATGCATCAGCTGTGCGTACGGGTGGCAGGCAGCGGTCGGCACGCTCGGCCAGTTGCGCAGCATCGGGCATGCGCTGCGTGCGTGGCCCACCCCGCTCGGGGTGGCGATCAACTCGGCCGACGAGATCTGGGATGCCGAAGGCCGAGTCGCCGATGCCGCCGTGCAGAACCAACTCGACATGCTGGCCACCCAGGTGCTTGCCTTCGCACGCGCCGCATGGGAAACGGCGTGACCGAAGCCGAACGGAAGACGGTGCTGGTCGACGGCCTCGTCACCGGCTATCTCGAAGCGGGCCAAGGCGATCCGGTCGTCCTGCTGCACGGCGGGGAGTTCGGCGTCAGCGCGAACCTGGGCTGGGAGCACAACATCGCGGCGCTCGCCGAGCGCTATCGGGTGCTGGCACTCGACATGCTGGGCTTCGGGCAGTCGGCCAAGGTGATCGACTTCAACGACGGTCGCGGCATGCGGATCCGGCACATCGCCCGGTTCTGCGATGCGGTCGGAGTCTCCTCTGCGCACTTCGTCGGCAACTCGATGGGCGCGGTCAACATGTTCGTCGACGCCACATCGGAATCTCCGCTGCTGCCTGCCGCCAGCCTCACGATGATCTGCGGCGGCGGTGAGATCCAGCGCAACGAGCACTCGGCCGCGCTGTACGACTATGACGCCACGTTGCCCGGCATGAAGCGGATCGTCGCGGCGCTCTTCTCCGACCCGGCCTATCCGAACGACGACGCGTACGTGGCGCGGCGCTTCGAGTCCAGCATCGCACCCGGCGCGTGGGAGGCGTTGGCCGCAGCCAGGTTCCGACGGCCGGGCCTCGAGCCGCCGCCACTTCCGTCGAGTAAGCGAGCCTACGAGCGCATCGCCGTGCCGACGCTGGTGGTCGAGGGCGGCTGCGACAAGCTGTTGCCCGGTGGCTGGGCGGCCGAGATCGCCGAGCAGATCCCACACGGCCGCTCGGCCGTCGTCGAGCGGGCCGGCCACTGCCCGCAGATCGAACAGCCCGACGCCGTCAACGAATTGCTGATGGACTTCCTCGGCGATGTGACTCGAGAAAGGACGGCGAGCTAGGTGAGCAACGAACTCGAGGGCAAGGTCGCGGTCGTCACCGGCGGTGCATCGGGGCTTGGCGAAGGCCTGTCGCGGCGATTCGCGGCCGAAGGCGCCAAGGTGCTGATCGGCGACATCGACCGCGACGCCGGCTTGGCGCTGGCCGAGGACATCGGCCCCAACGCCCGTTTCGTCGAGGCCGACGTGGCCGAGCTCGACCAGGTCAGCGGCCTGGTGTCGGGGGCGGTCGAAACCTTCGGCGGCCTGCACGTGATGGTGAACAACGCAGGGGTGTCGGGGACCATGCACCGCCGTTTCCTCGACGACGACCTCGCGGACTTCGAGAAGATCATGGCCGTCAATCTGCGGGCCGTGATGGCAGGCACGCGGGACGCGGCGCTGCACATGCGGGATGCGGGCGGCGGATCGATCATCAACATCACCTCGATCGGCGGCATCTTGGCCGGGGGCGGCGTGATGACGTACCGGGCGTCGAAGGCGGCCGTCATCCAGTTCACCAAGTCCGCCGCTATCGAGTTGGCCCACTACGAGATTCGGGTCAACGCCATCGCGCCCGGCAACATCCGGACCGGTATCGTCCGCAAATCGGCGTCGGGGGAGGACCTCGAGAAGCTCGAGGAGTTCGAGGCGAAGATCCGCGAGACGATGCGCGACGACCGCCCGCTCAAGCGCGAGGGCACCGCCGACGACATCGCCGAGGCGGCGCTGTACTTCGCCACCGACCGGTCGAGGTATGTGACCGGGACCGTACTGCCGGTCGACGGCGGCACCGTGGCGGGCAAGGTGATCGTCCGCAAGCCGAAGCAGTGACCGTCGGCACCGCGAGCGTCCGCAGAATGACAGTTTCTCGCGGCGTGTCGTGTACAGACACGGCCGCTCGCGGTGCAACTGGCGGTGGCAATTTTAAATCAGTCGCTTGACTTAATCCGGTGTAGCGAGTTGACTGATCCCGTGACGACGGCCAGAGCGGTGCGCGCCGATCGGGCGAGCAGCACACAAGAGGCGATCCTGAAGGCGGCTGAACGGCTGTACGCGGAACACGGCGTCTTCGCCGTGTCGAACCGGCAGGTCAGCGAGGCCGCCGGGCAGGGCAACAACGCCGCGGTGGGCTACCACTTCGGCACCAAGACCGACCTGGTGCGCGCGATCGAACAGAAGCACCGTGCGTCCATCGAGCGGCTGCTCGAGCGGATGGTGGCCGAAATCGACGACTCGACCGAGCTGCGGGACTGGATCACGTGCATGGTGTGCTCGCTGACCGAGCACCTGGCGCAGCTCGGCAACCCGACGACCTACGCGCGGTTCGCGGCCCAGGCGCTGGCCGACCCCGCCTACCAGAAGATCGTCGTCCGCGATGCACTGGCGTCGGCATCGCTGGTCGCGGTCGTCGACGGCATCACCCGCTGCCTGCCCGAGCTGCCGATGGCCGTCGTGACCGAACGCAACATCATGGTGCGCAACCTGATGATGCACACCTGCGCCGACTTCGAGCGTGCCTTCGCCGACGGCGACGGTGTGCCGCGAACAAGCTGGACGGCGGTCGCGTCCGGCCTGATCGACGCGATCGTCGGGCTGTGGCGCGCACCCGTCACGGAGCAGCCCTGACATGAAAGTGACTGTCGACCAGGACAAGTGCGTGTCGTCGGGTCAATGCGTGCTGAACGCGGGCGACGTGTTCGACCAGCGTGACGACGACGGCGTCGTGGTCCTGCTCGACGACAGCCCGGCCGACGAGCAAGCAGTCAACGTCCGTAATGCCGCCGTGGCCTGCCCGGCCCTGGCCATCGACATCGAGGAATGAACAAGCCCAATGTCTGAGACCCTGACCTCAAATGCAGACGACGTGACCGCTGACATTCCCGAGTACCCGATGGACCGCGACGCCCGCTGCCCGTTCGCGCCGCCGCCGCAAATGCTGAAGATGAATGAGACGAAACCCCTGTCCCGGGTGCGGATCTGGGACGGCAGCACGCCGTGGTTGATCACCGGACACGAGGTGGCGCGCGAGTTGTTCGCAGATTCGCGGGTGAGCGTCGACGACCGCCTCGACGGCTTCCCGCACTGGAACGAGCACATGCTCTCCACCGTCCACAAGCGGCCGCGGTCGGTGTTCACCTCCGACGCCGAGGAGCACACCCGGTTCCGTCGGATGCTGTCGAAGCCCTTCACGTTCAAGCGCGTCGAGGGGTTGCGTCCGGTGATTCAGGAGGTCACCGATCAGTGCATCGACGCGATATTGGCGGGTCCTGCAGCCCGCCGATCTCGTCACGAAACTCGCACTGCCGGTGCCCACCCGGGTGATCAGCGACATGCTCGGCGTCCCATACGAAGATCACGAGTTCTTCCAGCACCACGCGAACGTCGGGCTGGCCCGCTACGCCACCGCCGAGGCCGGGCAGAAGGGCGCGATGAGCCTCCACCAGTACCTGATCGACCTCGTCAAGAAGAAGATGGAGCATCCGTCCGGAAGATGCCGTCTCCGACCTGGCCGAGCGCGTCAACGCGGGCGAGATCAGCGTCAAGGAGGCTGCGCAGCTGGGCACCGGGCTGTTGATCGCGGGCCACGAGACCACCGCGAACATGATCGGCATCGGCATCCTCGCGCTGCTCGAGAACCCCGAACAGGCCGCGCTGCTGCGTGATTCCGACGATCCGAAAGTCATCGCCAACGCCGCAGAAGAACTGATGCGCTATCTGTCGATCATCCAGAACGGCCAACGCCGGATTGCCGTCGAGGATATCGAGATCGGCGGCGAGACCATTCGGGCCGGCGATGGCATCATCATCGACCTGGCTCCAGCGAACTGGGACGGCGCCACGTATCCCGAACCCGAAAGCTTGGACCTGAGCCGCGACGTCGGGCAGCAGCTCGGCTTCGGCTACGGCCGGCACCAATGCGTCGGACAGCAGCTCGCCCGTGCCGAGTTGCAGATCGTGTTCCACACGCTGCTGCGCCGCATTCCGACCCTCAAGCTGGCGATCCCGTTCGACGAGGTGCCGTTCAAGCACGATCGGCTCGCGTACGGCGTATACGAACTTCCCGTCAACTGGTAAATACTGCGCCACAGCCCGATTGGAGTACCAACGATGTCTACCCCAACTGCAACCCTCTATCCGCCCGAGGGTTTCGGTGCGCCAAAGTACCGCAAGGGCCACGCCACAGGCGATTTCGGCCTGCCTGCGGGCACCGAGATCTTCTCCGCCGACAACCACATCTCAGTAGCCGACGACATCTTCTACGAGCGCTTCCCCGAGGAGCTGAAGGGTGCGGCGCCGCGGATCTGGTACGAAGACGGCGCCTACATGGTCGGCATGAAGGGCAAGGCCTGGACCGGCGGTGACTTTGGCCGTGTGCTGATGCAATACGACGATCTGGCAGGCGCGGCGTCGAACAACATCGAGGCGCGCATCAAGGAACTCGGCGAGGACGGCATCGACAAGGAGCTGGCATTTCCCAACGCCGTGCTGGCGCTGTTCCACTACCCGGACAAGTCGTTGCGCGAGCGTGTGTTCCGTATCTACAACGAGCACATCGCCGACCTGCAGGAGCGCAGCAAGGGGCACTTCTACGGCGTCGGGCTGATCAACTGGTGGGATCCGAAGGGCACCCGCAGCACGCTCGAAGAGCTGAAGGCACTTGGCTTGAAGACGTTCCTGCTGCCGCTGAACCCCGGCAAGGACGACGACGGCAACATCTACGACTACGGCAGCACCGACATGGACGCGGTCTGGGACGAGATCGAGGCGTCCGGTGTGCCGGTCAGCCCACCACATCGGTGAAACGCCGCCCAAGACGCCGTGCCAGCACAACAGCGTCGTGGTCGGCATGATGGTGAACGTCGACTCGTTCCGCGAGCAGTTCGCCAAGTACGTCTTCTCCGGCATCCTGGATCGGCACCCGTCCTTGAAGATCGGCTGGTTCGAGGGCGGAATCGCCTGGGTACCAACGGCATTGCAGGATGCCGAGCACATGCTGGCCTCCTATCGCCACATGTTCAACCATCAACTCAGCCACGACGTCCGCCATTACTGGAACGAGCACATGTGCGCCTCGTTCATGGTCGATCCGCTCGGCCTCGAGCTGATCGACAAGATCGGTGTGGAGAACGTGATGTGGTCGTCTGACTATCCGCACAACGAATCGACGTTCGGCTATTCGGAGAAGTCGCTGAAGACCGTCGTCGACGCCGTCGGACCCGAGGCCGCGACGAAGATCGTCAGCGCCAACATCAAGAACTTCCTGGGCGTCGAATGACCACGTTCGCGGCGGTGGACAGTTCCGCCATCGAGATTCCCGACCTTCCGGACATGGCGCGCATGTACCGCGAGTGCGGTGCCCGGCTTCGCGATTCGATGAAGGACAAAGGTGTCGACGCGCTCGTCCTGATCGGCAACGGCAACGTGGTCTACGCCACCGGCGCCAGTTGGCGGCTGCTGGACGCCGGGCTGTCGCATGTCGAGCGCCCGGTGGCGATCGTGCTCGTCGACGACGAACATCCGCACCTGTTCATGCCGATGCGTGAGGGTTCGGTGTCCGAGTGCGAGGTGCCTGCCGACCATGTACACGGGCCGCTCTACCTCGAATTCGACGAGGGTGTGCAGCATTTCGCGAAGGTGCTGGCCGACCTGGTTCCCGCGGGCTCCACCGTGGCCGTCGACGAGCTGACAGGTGCGATGCGCCGCGCGCAGGCACGGCTGTTCCCGTCGGGTCCGCCATCGGACGCCGCACAGGTCGTCGGCCCCGCGAAGCTGGTCAAGACGCCCGACCAGGTCTCGTGCGTCCGCAACGCATGCCGTATCACCGAGGAAGCCATGGTGGACGTGCAGAAGTCGCTCGCTCCTGGGGTGCGTCAGATCGACCTGTCGGCGGCGTTCGTCCGGCGTGCCTTCGAACTGGGTGCCACCGCCAACATGCTCGAGGCGATCTGGCAGGTGATGCCGACCACGAAAACCAGCGGTGCCGTCTGGACCACCACCGGCGATCTGGCGCTGCCGCTGCTGACAACGGAACGTGAGCTGGCCCGAGGCGACGTGTTGTGGACCGACGTCAGCATCACCTACAACGGCTACTGCTCGGACTTCGGCCGTACCTGGCTGGTCGGCGACGAAGTGTCCGACCGGCAGCACGCGCAGTTCGAGAAGTGGCGCGAGATAATCGATGCCGTACTCGCGGTCACGAAGGCCGGGGTGACCTCGGGTGATCTGGCCCGCGCCGCCATCGCCGCCAACGGCGGAAAGAAGCCGTGGCTGCCGCACTTCTACCTCGGTCACGGCATCGGCACGAATGCCGCCGAAATGCCGATGATCGGAACCGATCTCGGCGAGGAGTTCGACGACAACTTCGTCTTCCCGGCCGGAATGTTGTTGGTGCTCGAACCGGTGATCTGGGAGGACGGCACCGGAGGTTATCGAAGCGAGGAGATCGTGGTCATCACCGAGGACGGCACCACGCGCATCACGGACTATCCCTACGCGCCGTACGGGCAGGGATTGATCGGCGGTTCCAATGGGCACTGAGATCCTGCCTGACCCAAAGGCTTTGCGCAGCTGGCCGGCGCGATCGGGTGTTGGCCCAGATGGCGGCCAACGAAATCGACATCCTGGTCCTCGGCCGACAGGCCAACGTCCGGTACGTGACCGGCGCGCCGCAGCTGTGGGTCGCGGGCACCAGGCCGTTCGGCCCGATCTGCGAGGTGATCCGCATGACCGGCGAGATCCACCTGAACAGCACATGGGACGAGGGGATCCCCGACGAGATAGGCCACGACCATCTCTACGGTTTGGCGTGGAACCCGATGACGCTGATCGACGTGCTCAAGCAGCTGCCCGGCGCGGCGAGCGTCCGCCGGGTCGGAACCGATTCGCTGACACCGACATTCGCACAGCTGCTGCCCATGGCGTTCCCCAACGCCGAACTGTTCGATGCGGAGCCCGCGCTTCGCGCCGCCCGGCGAATCAAGACGGCTGACGAGATCGCGCGTGCTGCGGGGCGCGCTCGGCGTCGCGGAACATGCGCTCGAGGCGGCCCGCGCGGAGTTGGCGCCGGGTGTCAGCGAGCTATCGCTGACCGGCGCGATGATGGAGGCGATGGCGGCGGGCGGGGTCACCACACCCGCGACGCAGGACGGCGCGTGGATCACGCCCAAGGACCACTCATGGCGTCGCGATTCGACCGAGGGCCGCGTTGCCGACGGTGACCTGGTCGCCCTGTCCGCGGGATCGTTGGCCGACGGCTACGTCGGCGAGGTCGGCCGGACCTGGCCGGTGGGTGATGTGCCGGGAGCCGATGCGTTGTTCCGGCGCTCGAATGAGTTGTGGGAACGCCTCATTGCCGCATGCAGGCCGGGAGGCCACGCCGTCGACCTGCTGTCCGCATACGAGGCGGCAGGGGAGCCGTTGCCCGCGACGCCCGTCGCGCACGGTCTCGGTCTCGGCTTCGATCCGCCGGTGATCTCGGCTGACCTGCCGACCACCTGCGCCGAGGAGCGCCTCGAGCCGGGCATGGTGCTTGCGGTCACCGGTTACGTCTGGCAGTCCGGTGTCGGAGCGGTGTTCTCCAGGGACGCGGTGCTGATCGGCGACGACGGTGCCGAGGTGCTGACGTCCAGCCCCACGTACGGCGCCGTCGAGGCAACGGCCTGAGCCTCGATGGCGTCAGGTGAACGTCCGTCGCCCGAGGAGATCGTCCTCTACGACAAGGACCCCGAGACCAAGATCGCGACGATCACGTTCAACCGTCCCGACTACCTGAACGCGCCGACGTCGGCCGCACGGCTGCGGTATGCGGACCTGTTGCGTGGTGCGACGGTCGACGACGACGTCAAGGTCGTGGTGATCCGCGGCGTCGGTGACGATTTCGGCAGCGGCGCCGATCTGCCCGACTTCATGGCGGGCACGGAGGAGGACCGTCTCGCAGAGCTTCGGGTGGACGATCCGAACGTCACGTATCCGCCCGAGGGCTCCTTTCGCCACGGCGCGACGATGGGCCAGTGGTACGCGAACGCGGCGGCGGGCAACCGTGCGCTGCAGGAGCTCAAGAAGATCAGCATCGTCGAGGCCAAGGGCTACTGCTACGGCTGGCACTTCTACCAGTGCGCCGACGCCGACCTCGTGATCTCCGCAGACGACGCACTTTTCGGCCATCCTTCGTTCCGGTACTTCGGCTGGGGGCCGCGGATGTGGACCTGGGTGCTGACGATGGGCCTGCGGCCGTTCCAGGAGATGGTGTTCACCGGGCGGCCGTTCACCGCCGACGAGATGCTGGCGTGCAACTTCCTGAACAAGGTGGTGGCACGGGGCGAACTCGAAGCCGAGGTCGAGAAGTACGCCCTTGCGTGCGCCCGTAACCGCCCGGTCGACAGCATCTTTCAGCAGAAGGTGTTCTTCGAGGTCGTCAAGCAGTTCCAGGGTGAGTACATGGGCAGCCTGCTGTCTGCGGCCTTCGAATCGATGGGTGGCGCCGTGCGGCCCGATCCCGGCGACTTCATGCTCGGCGATGCGATCGACGCGGGCCTCGCCGACTCGGTCAACGACAACGACGCGAAGTTCCCGCCCGAGTTCCGGCTGAGCAAGAGGAACCGCAAGAAGAAGGACTGACCGTCTTGTTGCCACTCGACGGGTACACCGTCATCGATCTGTCCGCCGGCATCGCCGGTGCGTACTGCACGAAGCTGTTGGCCGACGGTGGCGCCACGGTGATCAAAGTCGAGCCACCCGAGGGCGATCCACTGCGCCGGTGGTCGGCATCGGGAGCCGAGATCAAGGCCGGCGACGACGGCGCGCTGTTCAGCTTCCTCGCGGGCGCCAAGAGCAGTGTGGTGGCCGATCCGGACGCGGACGTCGACTTCGTCAACGGTCTGCTCGGTGACGCGGACGCGGTGGTGTGGTCCCGCGGGTCACCGCTGGCCGAACACCCCGGCTTCGCGGCCGACGAGATCCAACAGCGGCATCCGCACCTGACCGTCACGGCGATCACCCCGTTCGGCCTCGACGGGCCATGGGCTGACAGGTCGGCGACCGAGTTCACCGTGCAGGCGTGGTCGGGCGGTGTGATCGGTCTCGGCCGGGGTGCACAGGACCGCGCGCCGCTGTTCGTCGCGGGGCAGATCGGCGAGTGGCTGGCGGGGGCGTACGCCGCTGCAGGAACGATGGCAGTGCAGTCAGGCATCGTTGACGTCTCGATGCTCGAGGTTGAGACCCTCTGCCTCACTTACTATTCGGTGTCGTTCATCGATATCCTGAACCGACCGTTCCGCGACTTGCGTCGGCTCACCGTTCCCGGCGTCGCGACGGCGGCCGACGGGCTGGTGGCGCTGGGCTGCGGCACCGCGCAGCAGTGGTTCGACCTGTGCGCAATGACGGGCCACGACGAATGGATCGACGAGGAGTCGGAACTCTCCATCACCGAGCAGGCCAACATCCACGCCAAGGAGATCTACGGGTGGGTACGCGAGAACACCGTCGACGAGATCCTCGACCTCTCCACCGCCTTCCGGATTCCCAACGCGCCGGTCGGAAACGGCGCCAACGTCACCTCGTTCGACCAGTTCGCCGAACGGGGTGCGTTCGTGACCAATCCGCGCGACGGGTTCACCCAGCCCGGTCCGCCGTATCGCACGACCCGTGCGCTTGTGCGCGCACCGCAGCCTGCTCCGCGGCTCGGTGAGCACACCGACCACTACCGTCCGAAACGAGACAGCCAGGGTCGTGAAAACGCCGCGAGATCAGCGACCAGGAACGTCTGTCTCGCGGCGGGGGCTGGCGTTCGAGGGGCTGCGCGTCCTTGACATGACGAGCTTCTGGGCCGGGCCGTCGTGCACGCACGTACTGGCGCAACTCGGCGCCGAGGTGATCCACGTGGAGTCGACGTCACGCCCCGACGGCACCCGCTTGATCGCGGGCGTACCGATCACCGAAGACCAGTGGTGGGAGCGTTCGCCGATCTTCTCGGGCCTGAACACCAACAAGAAGAGCGTGACGCTGGACATCCGCAGTCAACGCGGCGTCGAGCTACTGCATGAGCTCGTGAAGACCTGCGATGTCATCGTCGAGAACTACACGCCAAGGGTGCTCGACCAGATCGGGCTCGACTTCGACACCGTGCACCGGCTGCGACCCGACGCGATCATGATGCGCATGCCCGGCTTCGGGCTCGACGGCCCGTGGCGGGACAAGCCGGCGTTCGCGTATGTCATCGAGGACGCATCCGGGATCACCTGGCTCACCGGTCATCCCGACCAGAATCCGGTGGAGCCGTACGCGGTCGGCGACCCGAACGCCGGCGTGCACGGCCTCAACGCGTTGATGCTGGCGTTGGCACACCGGCGCCGCACCGGGCAGGGCGTCCGGATCGAGGCCGCGATGGTCGACGCGGCGCTCAACGTCGCCGCCGAACAGGTCATCGAGCACTCGGCCTACGGAAACCTGCTGCACCGCGAGGGCAACCGCGGCCCCACCGCCGCACCGCAGAATCTCTACCGCACAAGCGAACTCGACGAGTTCGGCCGACCCGACGATTGGGTGGCGATTGCGGTGGCCACCGACGCGCAGTGGGCGAACCTGGTCGCTGCCCTCGGCAACCCCGACTGGGCGACCGACGAGCTCGCGAACACCGCTGGACGTCGACGACACCACGATGAGATCGACGACCACCTGAGCCGATGGTGTGGGACGCGAACGGGGGACGAGATCGTCCAAACCCTCTGGGACGCAGGAGTGCCCGTGGCCAAGGTGATGCAGCCACATCGGGTGGGCGATTTGCCGCAGCTGGTGCACCGTGGCTTCTACGAGCAGGTGGACCACCCGGTGAACGCCACCGGCAGGCACAGCACGATTCCCATGCGCATCTCCACGGGGCCGCAGCGCTTCCATCGGTCACCGGCGCCGCTCCTCGGACAGCACAACCACGAGGTGCTCTCCGGACTGGGGCTCGGTGACGACGAGATCGCGGAATTGGAGGCCCAGGGGGTCATCGGGAGGTCCCCGGCGATGCGTGGCATCCGCACCACCAAGACTGGTTAACTCGACCCATGGCCATCGATCCGTCGAACATCCTGTTGACCGGCCGGGTCGCGGTCGTCACCGGCGGCGGAGAGGGCATCGGGCGCGGGATCGCGGAAGGGCTGGCCGCGTTCGGTGCCAAGGTCGCCATCTGGGAGCGCAACGCAGAAACCTGCGCGTCGACGGCCGAAGGCATTGGGGCGCTTGGCATCGTCGCCGACGTCCGCGACAGCGGACAGGTAGATGCGGCGCTGGAGCGCACGGCCGACGAACTCGGCGCGGTGAGCATCCTGGTCAACAACGCGGGCGGGGTGTTCTCCTCACCGCTGCTCGAGACCACCGAGAACGGCTGGGATGCGCTGTACCGGTCCAACCTGCGCCACGTGCTCCTCTGCACGCAGCGGGTGTCACAGCGGTTGGTGGCGGCGGGACTGCCGGGAAGCATCATCAACGTGACGTCCATCGAGGGCGTGCGGGCGGCACCCGGTTACGCGGCCTACGCCGCCGCCAAGGCCGGCGTCATCAACTACACCAAGACGGCCGCGCTCGAACTGGCCACCCAGGGAATCCGGGTCAACGCACTGGCCCCCGACCTGACCGTCACCGAAGGGCTGTTGCGCGTGTCGCCGGACGGACTCCCCGACAGCGCCAGGCACATGATCCCGATGGCGCGTCCGGGGCACGTCGACGAAATGGCCGGTGCGGCCGTCTTTCTCGCATCCGACATGGCCAGCTACATCACCGGCCAGACGATCCACGTCGACGGTGGAACGCAGGCCGCCAGCGGATGGCACCACAACCCGCAGACCGGCGACTACCAGCTGGGCCCCGGTTAGTTCAGCGTGCGCTGGTTTGTCAGGCAGGGATCGCCCAGCTTGGACGCGATCGCACCCCACAGGTCAGCGTAGGTTCCCGGCGCATTGCGGTACGCGGCCCGGCGGGCGAGAAAGATGCGCGCCAAAGGCGCGACGAGCCGCAGCGGATATCGTTTCCAGCCCATCCGCTCGCTCATCTCCGCGAGCATGGACGGCCACGAATGGTGTTGGAATCCAAGCGCTTCCTGCGCACGCGCAGTGTCCATCCAGTCGGTGAGGAACCAGCCGTCGTCGTCGTCCGGATCGCCGGGCCGTCCCTCTGGCAGCACGCCGGGCAACCCGAGGGCGGCCGCCAGTGCCCCACCGACATCCTTCTGCAGCAACTTGTGCGAGTCGTCGCCTGCGATCAGCAGAATCTCGCCCGCGACGTCAGCCGTCGTGGCCGCGGCGAACGCGGCGGCGACGTCGCGCACATCGACGGTGTGAATCCGCCCGTCGGTGGGCAGTGCGCTCTCGATGAATATGCCGTCGGCAGTGAGCGGAAGGGCGCTGAAGTTCGGGCTGAGCACGCCGCCGAGCCGCAACACCACCCACTCCAGGCTTCGAGGCGCGGACGAATTCCTCGGCCTCGAACTTGGTATTGCTATACAACTCGAACGGCCTCGGCGGGGTATCCGCGCGAACGACGTCGGTCACTCGATGGGGATTGCGCGAGCCGTAGACGGCATTGCTCGACGCCTGGACGAAGCGCGGCGGATTCGGCTGTGCCTCGGCGGCGCGCACCAACGCCACCGTGGCGTCGACGTTAACCTTGCGGGCCAGGTCGGGGTTGCGATAGAGCGGGGGCGGGATGACGGCGGCGAGGTGGACGATCACCGACGGCGACACCTGCGACACCAGGCGATCGACCGCGGCCGCATCCGTCAGGTCGGCCCAGCGCACCTGTACGCCGTCGGGCAGCCCGGCCGCCTTCTTACGGTTGGCCGGTGTGTCGAGGTCCGCGACCACCACCCGGCCGCCGTCGGCCGTCAGCCGCTCGACGGTCTGCGACCCCACCAGGCCGAATCCGCCCGTGACAAGCACCGCGTCTGCCATCCGTCCCCCTCGATGGAAATGACATTCTCAAGAAAAGAGAGTATCATATCCGCAGGTAAGTCCGACCAGTGGGTAATCGACGCCCACCTTGGGTATGCGGTGCCAACAATAGGACGTGGGGGTAGGTATGGGCGACGACGACGTTGACGCCATCGGCAGGGAAGAGGCCACCAAGTGGGATCCGACCTTCACTGAGCAGATCAAGAAGTGGGTCGGCCCCGCGATCAAGCGATATTTCCGCGCCGAGGTGCGCGGTTTGGAAGCCATCCCGCCGGCGGGCGGCGCGCTGTTGGTGTCAAACCACTCCGGCGGCATGTTCACCCCCGATGTGCTCGTCTTCGCGCCCGCGTTCTACCACAAGTTCGGCTTCGACCGGCCCGTCTACACCCTCGCGCACTATGCCCTCTTCGCCGGACCGCTTGGCGATTGGCTGCGCCGGGCCGGCGTCATCGAGGCCAATCGCGAAAACGCCGAGAAGGCGCTGCGCATGCCGGCGCGCTGGTGCTGGTGTTTCCCGGCGGCGACTATGACTCCTACCGGCCGACCTTCGAGAACAAGATCGACTTCGCCGGCCGGACCGGATACGTCAGGACCGCAATCGAATCCGGAGTACCGATCGTGCCGATGGTGTCCATCGGTGCGCAGGAATCACAGCTGTTCCTCACCCGCGGCAACTGGTTGGCGAAGCGCTTGGGACTGGAGCGGCTTCGAGCCGAAATCCTGCCGGTCACATTCGGTTTCCCGTTCGGCCTCAGTCCGTGTTCTTCCCGCCCAACGTGCCCCTGCCAACCAAGATCGTCACTCAGGTACTCGATCCGATCGACGTTGCCGAAAAGTTCGGCGAGGACCCCGATGTCGACGCGGTCGACGCTCATGTCCGCGAGGTCATGCAGAGCGCCCTCGACAAGCTGGCGGCGAAGCGCCGCTTCCCGATTCTGGGCTAACCGGCCGGCTTGGCCGGTGCCATCGCCGTGTCGACGGTGCTGAGTTCGGCGGGAAGGCCTGCGGCGCGCCGGATTTCGGCCAGGCCGTGGATCATCGCGTCGGTCGCCTCGTGAATATCGTTGAAGGTCTGGTCGTCGGAGAGTATCGAGATGTCCACCTGGTCGACGTAACTCCAGACGGTCATGTTGAATGCGCTGCCCGCCGAAATGACCCCGATCGAATAGATCTCGGTCACCGGTGCCCCGCCGAGATGGCCACGCTCACGCGGACCCGGCACGTTGGAGACGGCGACGTTCATGATGGGGCTGTGCGCAGCCCGTTCGGACTGCCACCGAAACAGGGCCGGAGCCAACGGCGGTGGCAGGTATTCCATCAGCCGTCCGTGCAGCTTCGGGCCGAGCAGCTCGTTGTCCTCCTTGGCGCGCGACGCGGCCAGCGAGGTCAGCCGCACCCGCTCCAGCGGCGTCGTCGATGTGCACCGGCAGCGACACCGGCAGTCCGCTGATCTCGTTGCCGGTGATGCGGTCCGGTGACCTGTCGGTCGCGACCGGCACCGACGCGATGATCGGCCGGTCCGCCCGTCCGTCGTAGCGCAGCAACAGTTCTCGCAGCCCGCCCGCGGCCATCGCCAGCACGATGTCGTTGAACGTCACACCGAGGTGCTTTGCCGTCTCCTTGACCTCGGCCAGTGACAGCGACGCCGTTGCGAACGTCCGACCGGGGGAGACGACGTGGTTGAGAAACGTCGGCGGCAACTTGAACATCTTGGCCATATCGGGATGGTCGCTGCGCTCCCGCGACCGACGCCGTACCCGCGCGAATCCCCGCACGGCGTCGCGTACCAATCCCGGCAGTGCCGCGACGTGCGCAACATGGTCACGCCCCGCTGCGCGCAACAGCTCAGACCTCGACGGCTCCACGCAGGTGGCGTAGTCGTCACGCTCCTCGTCCGAGCCGATCAGATCCAACAGCCGAGCAAGCAGGTTGGCCGAGGCCAAACCGTCGGCCAAGGTGTGGTGCACCTTGCCGATGAGGGCGAAGCGGTTGTCGGCCATCCCCTCGGCGAAATGGAACTCCCACAGCGGGCGGTCGCGGTCCAGCGGCGTGCTGGCGATCTCGCCGATGACCTGGTCGAGTTCGCGGCGGCCGCCGGGGCTGGGGATCTGCACCGGGCGCAGGTGATAGTCGAGGTCGACCTCGCAGTTCTCCATCCACATCGGGTGGTGCAGCTTCCACGGGATGTCGACGAGGCGGTAGCGCAGCGGGTCCAGCAGGTGCAGTCGGCGCTGGATCGTCTGGCGAAAGACGTCGAAGTTGAAGTCGCCGTCGAATTCCGGCGGCGATCGATGACCGCGACCTTCAAGGTGTGCGTGTGCAGGTTGGGAGTCTCGCTGTACAGCAGCATGGCGTCCATGCCGTTGAGTCGCTTCACGCCCCACCCGCTCTCCCGTAGCGGTTCCATGCAACCACCCGGGTGGTCGCGGGCTGACCGGTTTGGGTGACTCAGTGACTCCAGCCCTCGGCGGCCTGCTGGTCGAAGGTGCGGTCGATGCGCTCGAACCGTCGCCGAATCGATTCGCGCGAGGCGCGGTGCGGCAGGATGTACAGCCGGTTGGCGACGACGGCGTCGGCTGTCAGTCGCGCTATATCGTCGGGTCGCACGTTCTCGTCGGTCGGCGCAATCAGCCCTTGCGAGATCTCGGCGGCCTGCTCGCTGCGGGCACCGTAGTCGTCACTTCTCGTGCGTTCGGAGTTGGCCATCAGCGGTGTGTCGACGATCATCGGGCAGAGCACCGAGACCCCGATGCCGTCGGGTTTCAGTTCGCGTGCCAGGCCCTCGGCGAGTGCGACGACGCCGAACTTCGCGACGGAGTAGGGGCCGAGTCCGGCGTTACCGACCATGCCCGCGAACGACGACGTGAACATGATGTGGCGATCGCCGCCCTGCTCGATCAGACGCGGCAGGAACGCCTCGACACCGTGGATCGGGCCCCACAGGTCGACGTCGATCACCCAGCGCCAGTCGCCGTGGGTGACGTCGGCGACGGGCCCGGCGTAGGCGATGCCTGCGTTGTTGAAGACCAGGTTCACCTCGCCGAGCAGGCGGAAGGATTCGTCGGCGAGGTGCTCGACGGCGTCCAGCTGAGTGACGTCGCAGACGACGCCGTGTGCTTCCGCGCCGTCGGCGCGCAGTTGCTCGACGGCTGCATCCAGCGCGGACTGGTTGACGTCGGCCAGCACGACCCTCGCGCCGCGACGGGTGAACTCCTGTGCGCTGCGAACCCGATGCCGCTCGCACCGCCGGTGATGACCGCCCCGCGTCCCTCGAATGTCTCCACGGCGCGAAGACTATCGGGCTAGACGATGGCGTCAATCGCCGCAGGCGTATCCAGGTCGATGAAGGCCGCCGCGTACCGCTGCGCCAGCGCGAGGCAGATCTGCGGGCTCTGCCAGGCGTCGCCGCCCGACAGCGTGGCCATCCAGATCGCCAGTCCGTGCGCGACGGACGCGCGGTAGCGCAGCAGTACGTCATCGGGGCTCGGGGCCTCGTCGGCAGGCAATGTCAGTGCGGTGCGGTATTCCTCGAGGAGCTCACGCTCGCTGCGGCGCCTGTCCTCGATCGTCAGCGCGCCCTGCAGGAAGTACCCGAGATCGAGCGACCAGTTGCCCCGGCGCACCATCTGCCAGTCGAGGAAGCCGACATCGTCGTCGGGTAGCACGTAGGTGTTGCCGATGTGCGGATCGCCGTGCAGCAACGTCTGCGGAGATGTCGTCAGCGTTCCGATGTAGCGGGCCCAGATGTCGACGAACAGCTGCTCTCCGTTCAGCGCCAGGATCTCGGCGGCCACGGTGTCGCCCAACCGCTCGCGCGCGATGTGCAGCGGAGCGTATTGCATCCCCTCGAAGGCGACGAACGGCTCGACCCAGCCCAGCGCCGCGTTGCCCGTCAGCCGGTCACCCCAATACGCGCTGTGCAGTCGGGCGAGTCCGCGCACCCCGTTGGCCACCTGGTCGACGGTCATCGGCCGGGTTGAGTCACGCGGGTCCGCGCCGCGCGAGACGACGTCCTCCATGATCATCAGGAAGTCGGAGCGCTCCTCGTCGATGAGCGCCGCGTAGACCGTCGGATGATCAAGCGGCAGAGGCACTCCCGACGAGAAGAGCCGGGGTTCGTGGTACAGGCCGCTGGTGAGCGCGACGAGTTCCGCGTGTGCCGGATCGACCGCCTTGGCGAACACCGTGGCGGGCCCGGAGCCGGCCGAGTAGGACAGCTCGAGGCGGGCCCGCTTGTTGGTGCCGTCGTCGCGCAGCGCGACCCGCACACTGTCGACCACGGCGCCGGGATGCTGAGCCGCGAGCGCAGTCGTCATCCAGCCGGGGGTGATCGCATCCCATCCCGCGGGGATGGACAGTTCGGCAAGCGTCACGAAAGCGCCGTCACTTCAGGCAGCTGCCGCCGTCGATCGGCAGCGTCACGCCGGTGACATAGCGCGCCTCGTCGGAGGCCAGGAACAGCACGGCGTTGGCGATGTCTTCGGGCTCCACCCAGCCGATCGGCAGCGTGTGCATCAGCTGTCCGACGACCTTCATATCGTCGGGACCCGGATTCTCCAGATCGGGCCGGAACAGCTTCATCGTGCCTTCGTTCATGAACAGCGGGGTGTTCACGTTCGTCGGATGCACCGAGTTCACCCGGATGTTCTGCGCGCCGAGTTCGACCGCGAACGTCCGCATCAGGCCGACCACACCGTGTTTGGCGGCGACGTAGTGACCGGTGTGCGGGTAGGCCTTCAGGCCGCCGACCGAGCTGGTCAAAATGATCGAACCACCGCGGCCACCGGCGAGGATGTGCGGGACACCGGCCTTGACCGTCTTCCAGACACCGCCGAGGTTGACGTCGATCATGTCCGTCCAGTCGCCCTCGCCGGTCTTGTCAAGGGTCGCACCGCCATTGCCGATGCCCGCGTTGGCGACGATGATGTCCAGCCTGCCCAACTGCTCGACGCCCGCGTCCACCGCGGCCTTCAGCGCGTCGTAGTCGCGCACGTCGACCTCGGCGGTGTAGATGCGGCGGTTGTGGCCCTTGACCAGATCGGCGGTTTCGGCCAGGTCCTCCGGGGTCGACAGCGGAATCCGGACGCTGTCGATCTGCTTACAGATGTCGACGGCGATGATGTCGGCACCCTCCTGCGCCAGTCGCACCGCATGCGCACGGCCCTGCCCGCGCGCGGCGCCGGAGATGAAAGCGACCTTGCCTTCAACACGTCCAGTCATTACAACCTCAATTCGTCGTTAGGGGAAAGGATTTCACTTGAGCACAGCCGGCATGGATTCCCAGCCGCGGACAGTCGATGTGGGGGAGAGCGTCGCGTTGGCCATGTCGACATCCCACTCGGGGAACCGCTTGAGGATCTCCTCAAGGGCGACGCGCCCCTCCAGCCGGGCCAACGCCGAGCCGAGGCAGTAGTGCGTGCCCACGCTGAAGGAGAGGTGCTGGCGGACTTCGCGATGGATGTCGAAAACGTCGCCGTCGGGCGGGAACTGGCGATGGTCGCGCACGGCGGCGCCGATCAGCATCATCATCACGCTGCCCTCGGGGCACCGTCTGGCCGTGGATCTCGACATCGCGGGTCACATAGCGCGCTACGTGGGGTGCAGGCGGCTCGAAGCGCAGCAGTTCCTCGATGGCCTGGGGGATCAGGGTTGGATCGTCGACGAGTTCACGGCGCTGCTCGGGATGCTCGGCCAGCACCTTGCCCGCCCAGCCGATCAGCCGCGTCGTGGTTTCGTTGCCCGCCCCGGCCACCACGTTGAGGTAGGTGAGCAGCTCCTGGCGCGACAGGTTGCGGGTGGTGCCCGTCTCGTCGACGAACTCCGCGTTGAGCAGTTCGGTCATGATGTCGTCCGACGGGTGGTCGGCGCGCCAGTCGATGTAGGCCTCGAAGATCTCGCCGCGTACCACGAAGCCGTCCTCCGATTGCTTCATGGGCTTGCCCGCCTCGGTGCGCATCTGCGCATTGGCGTGGTCGCGGATCATCTCCTGGTCGTCCTCGGGGATGCCAAGAAGCGCGCTGATCACCTGCATCGGCATCACCGCGCCGAGGTCGGCGACGAAGTCGAACCTGCCGCCGCCGACCAGGGGGTCGAGGGCCTGCGCGCAGAATTCCCGGATCTTCGGCTCGAGCGCGTTGACCTTGCGCGGCGTGAACATCCGTGCCAGCAGTTTGCGGTGGATGTCGTGAATCGGCGGATCCTCGAAAATAACCGTGCCAGGCGGGATCTCGATGTTGGCCTTGATCAGTTCGACGATCGCGCCGCGCGCCGAGCTGAACGTCTCGTGATCCACCAGCGCCTTGTTGACGTCTGCGAAGCGGCTCAGCGCGTAGAAGTCGTGCTGCGCGTTGTAGTACAGCGGCGCTTCTTCTCGGAGCCGCCGGAACGTCGGGTACGGATCGGCGTTGATGCCGATGTCGTACGGATCGAAATAGACGTCGCTGGTGGCAGCTTCGGTGGTGTCGACGGTCACGGTGTCCCTTTCGCAATGACCAGGGCTGGATAAGACAAATTCATGGCCGTTGTCTCACAAACTCTGTCACCAGCGCTGCAATTGTGTCAATGGGACGGTCACTTTTTGCGATTTATACTCTCCGCTTAGTAGAACGACCTTCTCGCATTGCCCGCGGGTCACTGCGCGACCCTCAGAAGCGCCTCCTGGCCGTAAGACGCGACCAGGACGCCGTTCTCGGTCAGGACGTCGCCGCGGCCGAAGCAGCGGCCGTGCGCGAGCAGCGGGCTGTGCTGGCGCAGCAGCAACCATTCGTCGGTTCGGAACGGCCGGTGAAACCACAGCGTGTGGGAGGTGACGGCCGAGGTGAACTGGGTGCCGTTGCCGCGTTGGCCCAAGCCGTCCATCGGCCGCAATGCGGTGCCGATCAGGGTGAGATCGGTGGCGTACGCCGCAAGGGCAGGGGCCAGCGCCGGGTCGACATCCGGTGTGCGCATCCAGAATTCGAACTCCGGCGGACCTGTGGTGGTGAGGCTGAGGTCGTCGACCGCACGGGTTTCCCACGGAATGAGGTCCAGGGCGAGCCGGTGTTCGGGGCCGAGCACCGGCGGAACGTCCGCGACGGCCTGGTGCTCGGGTCCGTCCTCCACCACGTGCATGCAGATCGAGCTGGTTGCCAGCACGCGGGCGCGCTGCCGCCCGGTGATCGTCAGCGTCGCGAACGACCGGCCCTCGTGGTGGCGCACCGCCTCGAAGGTGACCGGCTCGTCGGCGCGACCCTCGCGGGCGAACACCGTGTGCAGCGACTTGACGGTCTTGTCCGGGCACACCAGGCGTGCGGCCGCAATGAGCTGACCGAGCAACTGGCCGCCGAAAACCCGGTGATAGTCGAGCTGCTGGTTGCGGCCCTCAAACGCTGCCGTCTCCGTTGCCCCGTCGACGCCGTCAGACCGTGCGGGCGCCAGGTCGAGGCACTCGAGCAGATCGGTCCAGAGATCGGGCACGGCCGCTAGTGTAAGCCGAATTCTTCGTCGAAGAGAACGTAGTTCTCAGCTAGGCGGCGAAGCCGTTTGCGCAGAAATCCCACACCTCGTCGGCCGTGATGGGATGACCCGCTTCGTCGTCGGCGTCGCCGCTGGACTGCGCCGCGTTGAACATGACGGTCTGCATTGTCATCGCCGCCATCCGCTTCGGGTTGATGTTGGCACGCAGCTTGCCGGTGGCCGCGGCCTCCTCCATCAGCTCTGTGAGCAGGGCGAGCAGCGGAGCGTGAGCGATCTTGACCTCGGACGGATGCGACACCAGCAGGCGCGGCGCGAAGTCGGTGAACAGCGGGCGCTTCGCCGTCGGATCCGGCCGCGATGTCTCGAACAGCAGCTGGACCGCGACCTTCAGCCGCTCCATCGGGTCCTCGTGGCTCGCGGTGGCGGCGCGGATCTGGTCGGCGGACCGGCTCAGCGCGTCCTCGAACAGGGCGAGCAGCAGTTCGTGCTTACCGTCGAACTGCAGGTAGAAGCTTCGTAGCGACTGGCGGGAGCGGTCGACGACCTCTTGAACCGTGAAGTCGGTGCTGCCCTTCTCGATGATGATTGCCTGGGCGGCGTCGAGGAATCGCTGGACCCGTTGCGCGGCCCGGAGCTTCGCTGTCTTGATCGACCGTTCGACCGCGCGCTGCTTCCAGGCGGGTTCTTCGCTGGGGCTTGTCACCGGCGGCTCGGATGCTTGCCGATTGGTGAGAACATGAACAGACTGTACCGGAGAACGCCTTGCCATTGCGGTCCTCGACCCCCTCGCGGCCAACGTGTCGGAGATTGTAACTTTCTCACTATGAGAATACTATTCTCATCTTGGTGATGATGGAAGTCCTTCGATATTTTGCGGACCGGCTTGGAGTGCCGTGCAGCTGACATTTGACGCCGACGTCGAGGCCTTCCGCGCCGAGTTCGTCGCCTTCCTCGACCAGAATTTGCCACCAGAGGCCGAAGCGCTCGATCGGTCGTGGTCGAGTAGTCACGTCCCCGACTGGGCCCGTCGCTGGCAGCGGCTGATGTTCGACAACGGCTGGCTGGTCCCGGGCAACCCACCCGAGTTCGGTGGCCGCAACGCGACGATCCTGCAGCAGTACGCCTATCAACTGGAACTCTCTCGACGACGGGTCTATCAGACCTACAACCCCCAGGGCGTCGGCATTATTGCGGCCTCGCTGATCTCGTACGGCACCAGCGAGCAGCAGCAGAAGTGGGCCGTGCCGATCCTGCGGGCGGAGATGACCGCGTCGCTCGGGATGAGCGAACCGGGGGCGGGCTCCGATCTGGCGTCCCTGCGAACGAGGGCCGTTCGCACCACCGATTCGGCTGGCGACTGTTTCGTCGTCAACGGACAGAAGGTGTGGACGTCCGGCGCCCACGACGCGGACGTGTTGCTGACCTTCGTGCGAACCGACCCGGATGCCCCGAGGCACAAGGGCATCAGCGCGCTGATGATCCCGACCGACCTGGCCGGCGTGGTTCGCAGACCGTTCGCGTCGGCGTGCGATGCAGACGACCTCGACTTCAACGAGGTGTTCTTCAACGATGCGCGGGTGCCGGCCGAGAACCTCGTCGGCCCGCTCAACGAGGGCTGGCGGGTGGCAAACGGATCGCTCGGCCACGAGCGAAACATGTTGTGGCTCAGCTATGCCGACCGGTTGCAGGAGCTTGTCGAGGATTACCCCTGCCGAACCGCGCTGGATCGCGACAGCTACGCCACGCTGGTGATGGACAACCAGGCGCTGCGGTTACTCGGCTCGATCGCGCTGGCCCGGGCCGCCCGCGGCGACGAGGATGCCGGCGCGCTGTCGGTGCTGAAGCTGTTCGGGTCCGAGGCGTCGCAACTGGCGTCCGAAAACATGCTGGCCGCCGCCGGACCCGACGCGCTCGCCCACCCGGCCGTCTCCGGCCCGTACTCGGCGTTTCACCTCGACCTCTACCGAGCCGGCCTGTTCGAGCGCTACATGCAGGTCTTTCGGCGGCACCATTGCCGGTGGCACCTCTGAAATCCAGCGCAACATCATCGCCCAGCGCCTGCTCGGGCTGCCCCGCAACTAAAAGGATTCACCGTGTACATCGACTACGAGGTCAGCGACCGCATCGCGACGATCACGCTCAACCGGCCGGAGGCGGCCAACGCCCAGAACCCGGAGCTGCTCGACGAACTCGACGCGGCGTGGACCCGCGCCGCCGAGGACAACGAGGTGGGGGTGATCGTGTTGCGCGCCAACGGGAAACACTTCTCGGCCGGTCATGACCTCAGAGGCGGCGGCCCGGTGCCCGACAAGATCACCCTCGAGTTCATCATCCAGCACGAGGCCAAGCGGTATCTGGAGTACACGCTGCGGTGGCGCAACGTGCCGAAGCCGTCGATCGCGGCCGTGCAGGGCCGGTGCATATCCGGCGGGCTGCTGTTGTGCTGGCCGTGCGACCTCATCATCGCCGCCGACGATGCCCAGTTCTCCGATCCGGTTGTGCTGATGGGTATCGGCGGTGTCGAATACCACGGCCACACTTGGGAACTGGGACCCCGCAAGGCCAAGGAGATCCTGTTCACGGGGCGGTCGATGACCGCCGACGAGGTGGCCGCGCACCGGGATGGTCAACAAGGTCGTGCCCCGCGACCAGCTCGACGCCGAGACCAGGGCGCTGGCCGAACAGATCGCCAAGATGCCGCCGTTCGCGCTGCGGCAGGCCAAGCGCGCGGTGAACCAGACGCTCGACATACAGGGCTTCTACGCGGCGATCCAGTCGGTGTTCGACATCCACCAGACCGGGCACGGCAACGCGCTGAGCGTCGGCGGTTGGCCGGTATTGGTGAACCTCGAAGAGATGAAGGCCAACATCAAGTAGCGGGTCGCCTTGCACCGCGAGCGGCCGCAAAATGCCACTGTTTGGCGGCGTGTCTATGTACAGACACGGCCGCTCGCGGTGCAAGGTGAGGCGGTGTTTACAGGTTGGCGAGGCGTGGCGCCGAGCCGCGGGCCCGCAGCCCCGCTCCTGCCCGCTTCGTGAGTTCCCTTGAGCTGCCGAGCAATCCGTCGAGCACCAGCACCCGCTTCACGTGGTGGTGCAGGTCGTGCTCGGCGGTGAAACCGATGCCGCCGAGCACCTGCTGACAGTGCTTGGCCGCGGTCAGTGCGGCCTTGCCCGCGGCGGCCTTGGCCAGCAACGCGGTCAGGTCGGGGTTGTCGTCACCGGGCAGGGTCAGCGTCGCCTCGGCGCCCTCGATGGCCACCAGCGTCTCGGCCAGCCGGTGCCGGACCGCCTGGAAGCCCGCGATCGGTCTGCCGAACTGAACCCGGTCAAGCGCGTGCTGGCGGGCCATTCCCAGCATGGCCCTTGCCGAACCGACCAGCCACCAGCCGACAGCCCGGCGGGCATCCACCAGCCGTACCGGATCGCCCTCGTCGACCCGGCGCAGCGGCAGGCCACCGAGCGTGGCGTCGCTTGCCCCGGTGTAGTCCCACACCACCCAGCCGCCGCCTGCGTAGGGCAACTCCGGGATCTCACCGAGCTCGCGGCCGACGGTCTGCGACACCACGATGTCGTTGAGAACCGATGCGTGTGAACCCGTTTCGCCCAGCAGCCGGAAAACCAACGGTATCGCCATCTCGGGCATCTCGGACACCATGTCCGCCCAGCCGAGCTCGGCCAGCGCCGCGTCCAATTCGGCACCGGAGGTCGAGAGCATGGTCTTGCGCAGTCCGTCTTCGAGCAACTGAAGGGACTCGGAATCTGCTGCCAGATCGATTCAAAGGCCATGATCACTCCTTCCCGAGGTCCAGCAGCCGACGGGCGATGATGTTGCGTTGCACCTCGGCGGTGCCGCCGTAGATGGTGGCCGCCCGCGAGTACAGGTACTCCGTGCGCCAGGCGGACTTGTCGAGTTCGACGGCGCCTGGCAGCAGATCGCGGACGGTGTCATAGAGCTTCTGTTCGGCGCCGGCCAGCAACACCTTGTCGATCGAGGTGTCCGGACCCAGCTTGTCGCCGTCGGCGAGCCGGTGCTGGGTGGCCCGGGATCGGCAGCGCAGCGTGTGCAGCGCCAGATACGCCTCGCCGAGATCGGAATCCGAGGCCGTGCCGAGTCCTCTGACTTCACCGATCAGCGCGTCGAATCGCGAGTACAGGTAGGCGATGCGCTGCCAGAAACAGGTCGAGCGTTCGTACGGCAGCAGATCCATCGCCAACCGCCAGCCGTCGCCGGGATTGCCGAGCATCCGGTCCGCGGGCACCGCGACGTCGTCGAAGTACACCTCGCAGAACTCGTCGACGTCGTGCATGGTCTGCAGCGGCCGGACCGTGATCCCTGGGGTGTCCAAGTCGACGAAGAACGCGGTGATGGCCTCGTGGTTGGGGATGTCCGCGTCGCCGGTGCGGGTGAGCAGCACGCACCGGGTGGCGTACTGCGCGAAGCTGGTCCACACCTTCTGGCCGTTGACGATCCAGCGATCTCCGTTCTGCACCGCGCGTGTCGTCAACGACGCGAGATCACTGCCCGAGCCGGGTTCGGAGAAGCCCTGGCACCAGGATTCCTGGCCCGACAACAGCCTCGGCACCATCTCGGCGGCCAGTTCGGGTCGCGCGTAGTCGATCATCGTCGGGGTGAGCACCTCGAGCATCGAATACGGACCGGGGTGGTCGATTCCGCGGCCGACGATCTCCTCGCCGACGACTGCGCGCAGGATCTCCGGACCGCCGAGCCCGCCCGCCGACTCCGGCCAGCCGTAGCGCATCCAGCCCGCGTCGTACAGCGCCTTCAGCACGCGAAGATGCTGCGACTGGTGTGCATCAAGGGAGTCGTCACCCGGCGGGGGAGTGAGGTCGTTCTCGTCGAGCCAAAGCTGCAGCGCCGTACGGAACTCGGCGGGGTCGGACAGGTCCGTCATCCGGCCTCCGGAGCCGCTCGGCCGGCGACATCGGGCTCGGGCCTCCCGATTGCGTGCGGGCGACCGGAGTCGTGGTCGCCGCTGCGCCGGATGAACGTCATGGCACGGGTTTTCAGCCGCCATCCGTCGCCGGTGCGCACGTAGGTGTCGTTGTAGTAGCCGATGCGCATATCGTGTTTGGAGTGCTCGATGAAGCACAGCGGCTGCGTGCCCGTCGCCTTGTCGGGGTCGTCCGCGTCGAGGTGCACCAGCGACGTGCCCGTCATGAACAGTCCCTTGGGCGCCGCGTCGACGAGTTCTCCGAAGCGCGCCAGCGTGTAGGTGGACCCGAATGCGCTGTAGGTGCCGTCGGGGGTGAACACCGAGATCAGCCCGTCGATGTCGCCCTGGGTGATGGTGACGGCGTACTTCGCGAGCAGCTTGCTGGATCTCGACCAGGTCCTCGGTTCTCGTTGGCGCGGCCGTTGGCCGTCCATCTGAGTCAGTCATGTCGGAAGACCTTACCGCCCTTCATTACAAAATTGACATTCTTTGTAACGCCGATGTCGGCCAGCGGGTCGCCGGGCACCGCGATGATGTCTGCGAGGTAGCCCTCGGCGATCCGGCCGAGATCGGGTTTGTTGATCAGGTCCGCCGCGACGACGGTCGCCGCGCGCAGCACGGCGTCGGCGGGCATACCCCAGTCGACCAGCGTGACGAGCTCGTCGGCGTTGCGGCCGTGCGGGATGGCGGGCGCATCGGTGCCGACGGCGATTTTCACGCCCGCCTCGTATGCCGCCTTGATCGACGTGCGGGCCTTGGGGAACATCTCGGCGGCCTTGTCCTGCAACTCCTTCGGCGCCTTCGACACGTCCATCGCCTCGGCCAGCCGCCTCGTCGTGACCAGGAACCGGTCGTTGTCGACGAGCATCTTGATCGCCTCGTCGTCCATCAGGAAGCCGTGCTCGATGCAGTCGATTCCACAGTCGACGGCGTGCTTGACCGCCTCGGCGCCGTGCGTATGCGCGGCCACCCGCAGTCCGCGGCGGTGCGCCTCGTCGACGATGGCGCGCAGTTCCTCGTCCGAATAGTGCTGCGCACCAGCCTCTCCGGTCAGCGACATCACGCCTCCCGATACGCAGACCTTGATCAGCTGCGCCCCGTGCTTGATCTGGTAGCGCACCGCCTTGCGGATCTCGTCGACCCCGTTGGCGATGCCCTCCTCGACGGTCAGCTCGAGAACCCCCGGCATGAACGCCGCGAACATCGTCGGATCGAGATGCCCACCCGTCGGTGTGATCGCATGGCCCGCAGGTATCACCCTCGGCCCCTCGATCCACCCCGCGTCGATGGCCTTGCCCAACGCCACGTCGAGCAGGTATCCGCCGGTCTTGACGAACAATCCGAGGTTGCGCACGGTGGTGAAGCCGGCGCGCAGTGTGCGCCTGGCGTTGCCGACCGCGCGCAGCATTCGGGTCGGCGGATCGTCCTGAACCTGTGACAGGCCGGGGTTTTCGCCGCGGCCGCCCATCAGGAGGTTGACCTCCATGTCCATCAGGCCGGGCAGCAGGATCGCGTCGCCGAGATCGACGACCTCGCCTTCGACCGCACCGCCGACGGCGACGATCCGGTCGTCCTCGATGCGCACGATGCCGGGCCGGACGATCTCGCCGGCATCGACGTCGAGCAGACCCGCTGCTTTGAGGGTCAGCACCCTTAGACCACCGGCTCCTTGATCAGTTGGATGTAGGACGCGCCGCTGTCGAGCACGCGTGGCTGCTTCCACACCTCGACGGGGAAGCTCACCATCACGATCGACTGTCCCAGATGCACCAGCGCCTTGGCGTCCTCCGGCATCCCCTTGAGCGGGAAGCGCGCATCGACGTAGACCATGATCTCCTCGAGGCGTGCCATGCCCGCGTCGTACAACTCCTGCATCTCTGCCATCGTAGAGTTCAGCCGCTTGGAATAGCGCTCCTCCTCGGTCGGCAGGCACCAATCGGTGAACCGCTCCAAATCGGCGAACTCCTCCGGCAGCTTAGACATTCGCGTGATCCTTCTCGTTGGCGGCGGAACCGGCCTTGGCGGAACCGTTTCCGTTCGCAAGCGTCGCCTTGTACCTGTTCACGTAGTCCCACGCCGTCTTGTGCAGGTGGCGCAGCAGGATTTCCTGGTCGCACAGCGGGAAGTCGGTGACGACCCGGGTGCCGATCTGCGTCTGCGTGGCCTCCAGAGTGTTGGCGTCCTGGAACGCGTACTCCTTGAACGTCACCGCGGCGAGCTCCTGCGACAGCCGCTGACGGAGGTTCGTCGGCGGCACGAAGTAGAGGTCGGCCTCGAAGATGTGCGTATCCACCCCGGTCGGCCAGTAGTGGTAGGTCAGATACCAGCCGGGCGCCCAGAACAGCAGCGTGAAGTTCGGGAAGAACTCGAAAGAGTCTGTACCCCAAGATTTGTGACGGCCCGGGTTGATGGCGGGCGGTAGCTCGTCGGGCAGGATGCCCTCGATGTCCGGGCGGTCCCAGGGGCCGAACAGGCCGCTGTGCAGGATCCGCTCGATGGGCTTGACCATGCTCAGGTCCTTCGGCGGCGACATGCCTCCCCACGACGACACCATGGAGTGGTCGTCCTTGATGTCGTAGGCCAGCGCCTCGAAGCCGAACTTGGCCAGCTTCTCGGCCTCCTCCTTCTCCGCCTGCTTCATGTGCAGGATCGGCGCGTGGTAGAACTCGACGAACGCGTCGATGAACAGCTTCCAGTTCGCGTTGATCTCCGAGCGGTAGCTGTAGTGCTCGGTCATCTCGTGGAACGGGTAGCCCTCGAGGCCCTTGGCGAAGTCGCCCAGGTACTCCGTCAACGGGACCGCGTCGTCGTCGAAGTTGATGAAGATGAAGCCCTCCCAGACCTCGCAGCGCACCGACACCAGTCCGTACTGCGATTTGTCCAGATCGAAGAACTCACCCTCCTGCTGGACGAAGGTCAGGTCGCCGTCGAGCGAGTAGCGCCATGCGTGGTACTTGCAGGTGAACTGGCGGCAGGTGCCCGACACCTCCTCGCCGGGAAAGTCGTTCCACAGCAGCTTGTTTCCGCGGTGACGGCACATGTTGTAGAAGCATCGGATCACTTCGACGCCGTCTTTCACGTCCTTCACGATGATCACCGACGTTCCCGGTCCGACCGACGGCATCTCGCGGGTGAAGTAACTGCCCTTCCTGGGCAGCCGCTCCACCCGGCCGATGTTGAGCCAGGTCTTCTTGAAGATCGCCTGCTGTTCGAGCTTGTAGTGCTCCGGATCGATGGAGTCCTCGTAGTTCACCGGAGCAGTGCCGAGTTCCGGCCAGTTCTCTGTCCAGCTGCCTGCGGCCGGCTTGGGAAAAAATGCCACGTTGGTTACCTCTCCTGTTCGAGCTCGACGCCGAAGGTTTTCAAAGCCATGGACACGGTGACGTAGCAGCCGACCGTGAAAACGAAGTCCATCCGCTGTCGTTTGTCGAAGCGTTCGCCCAGCGCCGCCCACGTCGCATCCGACACGTTGTACTTCTCGAGAAGTTCGTCGACCGCGGCCAGCACCGTGCCGTCGAAGCGCGTCGCTCGCTTCCCCGCGCTGCACACCCGCGATGTCGTCCTCGGTGAGGCCTTCGCCGCAGGCCGATCTTGACGTGCTGCGTCCACTCGTATGCCGAGTCGGTGCGATGCGCCACCCGCAGGATGGCGAGCTCGCGCAGCCGGGGCGGCAGCGTCGAGTTGAAGAGCAGATGGACGTTGAAGCGCAGGAACTCCTTCGTCAGAGCCGGATGGTTGACGAAAGTCCCCAGGATGTTGCTCGCGTTCTCGGGGTTGCGCCGCTCTTCGGGGAGCATCACGGCGAGCGCGCGGTCGACGGCGTCGTCCCACTGATCCGCGGGCAGCGGGGGCACTCGCACGGCCTTCTCCTCTCGAGAGTGAGAATCATGTTCTCATTTCCGACTAATACATTTCCATCTTTTACCCCGAAGGTCAATGCCAAGTGGTCGGATGAGGGCCCGCACCAAACATTTGTCCCGCGTTATCGTGGGACAATGAGCGTGCGGAGATTGATTCTCGCACGACGAGAAGATAGTTTCCCTGGATAGAGAACAGCGTGGATACTACGGTGGTGGTGAGAGGGAAGGGAGCCCATGAACAAAGAGGACATGATCCTGATCAGCGTCGACGACCACATCGTCGAACCGCCTGACATGTTCGCCAAGCACCTGGCCAAGAAGTACGTCGATGACGCTCCGCGCCTGGTGCACAACCCGGACGGGTCCGACACCTGGCAGTTCCGCGACATCGTGATTCCCAACGTCGCGCTGAACGCCGTCGCGGGACGGCCCAAGGAGGAGTACGGCCTGGAACCCCAAGGGCTGGACGAGATCCGGCCCGGTTGCTACAACGTCGACGAGCGCGTCAAGGACATGAACGCCGGCGGCATCCTCGGCTCCATGTGCTTCCCCTCGTTTCCCGGCTTCGCGGGCCGCCTGTTCGCGACCGAGGACCCGGAGTTCTCGCTGGCGCTGGTGCAGGCCTACAACGACTGGCACGTCGAGGAGTGGTGCGGGGAGTACCCGGCCCGCTTCATCCCGATGACGCTGCCGGTGATCTGGGACGCCGAGGCCTGTGCGGGCGAGATCCGGCGCAACGCCAAGCGCGGGCGTGCACTCGCTGACGTTCACCGAGAACCCTGCGGCGATGGGCTACCCCAGCTTCCACGACTTCGACTACTGGAAGCCGATGTGGGACGCGCTGGTCGACACCGACACCGTGCTCAACGTGCACATCGGGTCGTCGGGCCGGTTGGCCATCACCGCCCCGGATGCGCCGATGGACGTGATGATCACCCTGCAGCCGATGAACATCGTGCAGGCCGCGGCGGATCTGTTGTGGTCCAAGCCGATCAAGGCCTACCCGGACCTCAAGATCGCGCTGTCCGAAGGCGGCACCGGGTGGATTCCCTACTTCCTCGAGCGGGCCGACCGCACCTACGAGATGCACTCCACGTGGACGGGACAGGACTTCGGCAAGCAGAAGCCGTCGGAGGTGTTCAGGGATCACTTCCTGACCTGCTTCATCTCCGACCACGTCGGCGTGCAACTGCGCAACGACGTCGGCATCGACAACATCGCCTGGGAGGCCGACTACCCGCACAGCGACTCGATGTGGCCGGGTGCACCCGAACAGCTGTCCGACGTGCTCGATGAGCACAACGTGCCCGACGACGAGATCAACAAGATGACCTACGAGAATGCGATGCGCTGGTACCACTGGGACCCGTTCACCCACATCTCGAAGGAACAGGCCAGCGTCGGCGCACTGCGCAAGGCCGCCGAAGGACATGACGTGTCCATCCAGGCCCTGTCCAAGCACGAACACGGCGGCGCCAACTTCGCCGACTTTGCCGCCAGCGCGAAGGAACTGACCGGCAACAAGGACTGATCAGGTCCGCTGGGCGACGATGCGCCGGTGCGCAGAACGGCTGATCGCACCGGCGCACTCGGCTGTGCCGACGACGTAGTGGAGGAGTGAGCAGTGTCGGGCGGGATGAGTTTCGAACTGAGCGAGGATCAGGAACTGATCCGCAAGTCGGTTGCCGAGCTGGCGGGCAAGTTCGACGACCACTACTGGATGCAGAAGGACCAGGCGCACGAATTCCCGCAGGAGTTCTACGACGCCATCGCCAAGGGCGGCTGGCTCGGCATGACCATCCCGGAGGAGTACGGCGGGCACGGCCTCGGCATCACCGAGGCGACGCTGCTGCTCGAGGAGATCTCGCGCTCCGGCGCGGCGATGAACGGCGCCAGCGCCATCCACCTGTCCATCTTCGGTATGCAGCCCGTCGTCAAGCACGGCTCCGACGAGCTGAAGGCCGCCACGCTGCCCCGGATCGTCAGCGGCGATCTGCACGTCTGCTTCGGCGTCACCGAACCCGGTGCGGGACTGGACACCTCGCGGATCACCACATTCGCCAAGCGCGAGGGCGACCACTATCGCGTCAACGGCCGCAAGGTGTGGATCTCCAAGGCGCTCGAGTCCGAGAAGATCCTGCTTCTCACCCGCACCACGCCGTACGACGAGGTCACCAAGAAGACCGACGGGATGACGCTGTTCCTCACCGACCTCGACCGCGACCACGTCGACATCCGGCCGATCAACAAGATGGGCCGAAACGCCGTGAGCTCCAACGAGGTGTTCATCGACGACTTGATGGTGCCGGTCGAGGATCGGGTCGGTGAGGAAGGCATGGGGTTCTCCTACATCCTCGACGGGCTCAACCCGGAGCGGATGCTGATCGCCGCGGAGGCGCTCGGGATCGGTCGCGTCGCACTCGAGAAGGCCGTCAGGTACGGCAACGAGCGCGTCGTGTTCAACCGGCCGATCGGCATGAACCAGGGCCTGCAGTTCCCGCTCGCGGACTCGCTGGCCCGACTCGACGCCGCGGAGCTGGTGCTGCGCAAGGCGACGTGGCTCTACGACAACGGCAAGCCATGCGGACGTGAAGCCAACACGGCCAAATACCTGTGCGCCGACGCCGGATTCGGTGCCGCCGACCGCGCGCTGCAGTTGCACGGCGGGATGGGCTACTCCGAGGAGTACCACGTGTCGCGCTACTTCCGGGAGGCGCGCCTGATGAAGATCGCGCCCGTCAGCCAGGAGATGATCCTCAACTTCCTCGGCGAACACGTCCTCGGAATGCCGAGGAGCTACTGAGGTGGGCTACTTCGATTTGACCGGTCGCGCGGCGCTGGTGACCGGCGCGGGTGCGGGCGGCGGTATCGGGGCGGCCGTCGCTGCCGCACTGGCCGACGCGGGTGCCGCGGTGCTCGTCACCGACATCGACGCGGACGCGGCTTGCGCGGTGGCCGAACGGATTCGCGCGGCGGGCGGCAAGGCGGACTCGTGTGCGCTGGACGTCGGTGACCGCGCGGCCGCCGATGCCGCGGCCGAACAGGCCGCCGGGCTGGGCGGGGGAGCGCTGCACATCCTCGTCAACAACGCAGGCGTCACGTCGCCTGCGATGTTTGGAAAGCTGACGGACGAGACGTTCCGGTTGACGTTCGACGTGCACGTCATGGGCACGTTCCATTGCACGCAGGCCGCGCTGCCGTACATCCCGACCGACGGCACGGGCCGCATCATCAACGTGACGTCGGCGGCCGGTCTCACGGGCACGCTGGGCCAGGTCAACTACTCCGCGGCCAAGGCAGGCCTGATCGGCTTCACCAAGTCGCTCGCGCGCGAACTCGCGTCCAAGAACATCATGGTGAATGCCCTTGCGCCGCTTGCCGCCACACCGATGACCGAGACCATCCGCACCAATGAGAAGTTCGCGGCCAACATGATGCAGCGCATTCCGTTGAAGCGCTGGGCCGGACCCGAAGAGGTGGCCGGTGCGTTCGTGTTCATGGCGTCGGACGCCGCGTCGTACATCACCGGCCAGGTGCTGCCGGTCGACGGCGGAATGGTGATGTGACGGGCTCAGCGCCCTTGGCCGGTGTCACGGTCGTCGCCATGGAACAGGCCGTCGCCGCACCGATGTGCACCCGCGTGCTCGCCGACTTCGGTGCCCGCATCATCAAGGTGGAGAACCCCAACGGCGGTGACTTCGCCCGCGACTACGACGACGTCGTCAACGGGCCCGGCGGTCTCGCCGCGCACTTCGTCTGGTGCAACCGCGGCAAGGAATCGGTCACGCTGAACCTCAAGTCGCCCGCAGGCATGGAGGTCCTCCACCGGCTGCTCGACCGCGCGGATGCGTTGGTGTCCAACCTGGCACCGGGATCCACGGCACGCCTTGGTCTTTCACCGACAGATCTCGCCGAGCGGCACCCCAACGTGATCCCCGTCGAGATCGACGGTTACGGCCCCGGCGGCCCGATCTCCCACAAGCGCGCATACGACCTGCTGATCCAGGCCGAAGGCGGATCGTGCGCCGTCACCGGATACCCCGGCATGCCCGCCAAGCCGGGGCCTGCGATGGCCGACTTCACCACCGGCCTCTACGCCGCGCTGTCCATCCTGGCGCTGCTGTTCTCGCGCGACCGTCGCGACGGACCCGCACCGGCGGTCGGGTTGAGCCTGTTCGACGTGTTGACCGACGTGATGGGCTACCACCTCACCTACACCCAGCACTCCGGCATCGACCAGCAGCCGCTCGGTGTCGGCTCACCCGCGGTCGCGCCCTACGGGGCATTCCCGACCCGCGACGGACAGACCGTGGTGCTCGGCACCACCAACGACCGGGAGTGGCAGCGGGTCGCCAAAGAGATCATCGACCGCCCAGACCTGGCCGACGACCCGCGTTTCGCCACCAACTCCGGCCGGTGCGCGCACCGCGAGATCCTCGAAGAGGCAATCGGATCCTGGTGTGCACAGCACGATCTCGTGCATATCCAGAAGGTGGCCGATCAGGCCGGGATCGGCAACTCGCGCTACAACCTGCCGAGCGAGGTGGTCGTTCACCCGCAGCTGGCCGCGCGCAACCGCTGGCGCGAGGTGGATACGTCGAAGGGCCCGATCCAGGCGCTGCTGCCGCCGCCGGTCATCGGCGGATACGATCCGCCGATGGGTGCTGTTCCGGGTCTGGGCCAGCACACGGATGGTGTCCTTGCAGAGCTCGGATTCGGGCAGGACGACATCGCGGACTTGCGCGAGCAGGGGGCCGTCGGCCCGGCCTATCGCTCGTGAGGAAAGGAGACGACGAATGCGTGAAACGGTAATCGTCGAAGCGGTCCGGACGCCGGTCGGCAAGCGCAACGGCGGGCTGTCCGAGATGCACGCCGCCGACTTGTCCGCCCTCGTCCTCACCGCACTGGTGGAGCGTGCCGGTGTCGACCCGGCCATCATCGACGACGTCGTCTGGGGTTGCGTATCGCAGGTCGGCGACCAGTCGAGCAACATCGGCCGTTATTCGGTTCTCGCCGCGGGGTGGCCGGAGTCCATCCCCGGCACCACCGTCAACCGCGCCTGCGGATCGAGCCAGCAAGCGCTGGATTTCGCTGCGCAGGCGGTGATGTCGGGTCAGCAGGACGTCGTCGTCGCAGGCGGCGTCGAGGTGATGAGCCGGGTTCCGCTCGGCGCCGCCCGCGCCACCGGCATGCCCTACGGGCCGAAAGTCCTTGCACGCTACGCAGATTTCTCGTTCAACCAGGGGATCTCCGCGGAGATGATCTCGCAGAAGTGGGGGTTCTCCCGAACCAGGCTGGACGAGTACGCGGCGCAGTCACATGAGCGTGCCGCCGCCGCGCAGGACAGCGGAGCCTTCGAAAGCCAGATGATCCCCGTCTTCACCGGCGGCGAACCCGTCGTCGCCGACGAGGGTGTGCGGCGCGGCACCAGCGTCGAGAAACTCGCCGGATTGAAGCCGGCGTTCTACGACGACGGCGTCATCCACGCGGGTAACTCGTCTCAGATCTCCGACGGCGCGGCCGCATTGCTGGTGACCACGGCCGAGAACGCGATCGCGATGGGACTGAATCCCATCGCGACGTACCGCGCGGGCGCCGTCACCGGAGCGGATCCGGTGCTGATGCTGACGGGTCCGATTCCGGCCACCGAGAAGGTGCTTCACAAGGCGGGTGTCGGCATCGACGAGGTCGGCGTGTTCGAGGTGAACGAGGCGTTCGCGCCGGTGCCGCTGGCGTGGCTAGAGGAAACCGGCGCCGACGAGAAGCGCCTCAACCCGCTCGGCGGCGCGATTGCGCTCGGCCATCCGCTCGGTGCGTCGGGTGCGGTGCTGATGACCCGGATGCTCAATCACATGCGGGACAACGGGATTCGTTACGGCCTGCAGACGATGTGCGAGGGCGGCGGTACGGCCAACGCCACGCTCGTGGAGCTCATCGCTTAACAGACAGGAGGACGCCCCGTGCGTCGAGATCTATTCACCCCAGACCACGAGGCGTTCAGGGAGCTGTGCCGCGACTTCGTGGAGAAGGAAGTGGTGCCGCACTATCCCGAGTGGGAAAAGGGCGGCCGGATGCCCCGGGAAGTGTTCGAGCACATGGGCTCGCTGGGAATGCTCGGGGTGGCGATCGGTGAGGAGTACGGCGGCGGCGGCGAGCCCGACTATCGCTACAACGTGGTGATGCAGGAGGAGGCTGCGAAGGCGCTTGTCACGCTGTCGACGGTGCGCACCCAGCTCGAGGTGATCCTGCCGTACTTCCTGCACTACGCCAATGCAGAGCAGCGCGACCGCTGGTTCCCCGGTCTCGCCGCGGGCAAGCTGTTGACGGCGGTGGCGATGACCGAGCCCGGCACCGGATCGGACCTGGCAGGCATGCGCACCACCGCCGTGCGCGACGGTGACGACTGGATTGTCAACGGCGCCAAGACCTTCATCACCGGCGGCATGCAGGCCGACCTGGTGATCACCGTTGCGCGCACGGCAACCGATCCCGACAACAGGCGCAAGGGACTCACGCTGCTGGTCGTCGAGGACGGTATGCCCGGCTTCACCCGCGGTCGCGAGCTGGACAAGATGGGCTGCAAGGTCCAGGACACCGCTGAGCTGTCGTTCACCGATGTGCGTGTGCCCGCGGCCAACGTGCTGGGGGAGGAAGGCGAGGCGTTCGGCTACCTCGGCCACAACCTGCCGCAGGAACGGCTGACCGTTGCGGTCGGTTCGGTGTCGCAGGCTCGCTCGGCGATCGCCGCGGCCATCGACTACACCCAGAACCGCAAGGCGTTCGGGACGCCCGTCGCGTCCTTCCAGAACACCAAGTTCGAACTGGCCGCGTGCTCGACCGAGGTCGAGGCGGCCCAGGCGATGCTGGACCGTGCGATCACGCTGCACGTCGACGGGGAACTGAGCGGTGCCGATGCGGCCCGGGTCAAGCTGTTCTGCACCGAGATGCAGCAGCGCGTCGTCGACCGGTGTCTGCAGCTCTTCGGCGGCTACGGCTACATGATGGAGTACCCGATCGCGCGGCTGTACACGGACGCCCGCGTGGCCCGGATCTATGCCGGGACCAGCGAGGTCATGAAGGTCATCATCGCCAAATCGCTCGGCCTCTAGGTGCTGTTGGCCTGACAAACGGCCTGACCTGCGGAGTGACGGCGGTTCATATCTTTTTGTTCTGAGACCCTTGTCACAGCGGGCAAACCTACCTACTGTGTGTTCACTAGGTTGGTTTGACCGAAGGAGTTCCGTGGCAGCGCCTGAGCCGGCTGTTCCTCGCGCCAGCGCTCGTCAGCGCCCCTACGAGACGCTGCTCGCCAAAGGCGAGGACCGCAGGCTGCGCATTCTCGGTGTGGCCGAACGGCTTCTCGCACGCAACGGCTGGCGCAATACCTCCCTGGCCCAGATCGCCAAGGAGGCCGGGGTGACGCCCGCAGGCCTGCTGCACCACTTCGAGTCAAAAGAGCAGCTGCTGAACGCGGTGCTCGACGCGCGCGACGAGGACGATGCCATCCACGCGGACTACGAGGCCGGTGACCTGATCATCGAGCTGAGCCGGGTGCCCGAAAGATTCGACAGGGCACCGGAACTCGTCGGCACGTTCACCGTTCTGCTTGTCGAGAACATCGCGCCCGATGCCCCGCTGCACGACCGCATGCACAAGCGGTATCGCGCCTCCATCGACATTCTCACCGGGTTCATCGAGCGCGGGCAGCGGATCGGGAAGTACCGCCCGGATTGTGATGCGGCCACCAAGGCCGTCGAGATACTCGCCTTCATCAACGGAATGGAGACACTATGGTTGCTCGACCCATCAATACCGCTCAGCGAGGCGTTCAAGGGATACGCGGAGTCGCTGGCCGTCGACTTGGCGTCACGGAGCTCGACATGAGGTACCGGCTCGACGTGGTGGCGGCCGACGCGGCCGACGCCGTCAAGTTCGCGGGCGGCTGGATGTATGACCGCGTGATGGCCGGTTGGGACGTCACCGTGCTGCTGGCCGATCGCACGGACGAGCGACCGTTGCATATCCTCGGCGTCGCGACGTCGGATCTCGAATCGGCACTGGCACTTTGGGAAGAGCGCCCACACCCGCAGACGGTGGCCGTCGCCGTCGACCTGTTCGCGAGCGACGAGCGGGTGCGACGCGGAGTGCTCGGCGCACTCGAGCAGGGCCTCACCGAGGTCACCCTGTGGGGTGACAGCCTGCCCGCCGAACTCGACGACAGCGTCGGCCCCGTTGCGCATCGGCTCAGCGCGGCGGCCCGCGCGTTCAAGAGCCAGGCGCTGACCGCCGCCGCCGACGCCGGTTCGGTCACCGGGACCGAAACCTTCCGCTGCGGTGTGATGGCGACGCCGTCGGTCGCCGCGGATCTCATTCCGGCGAGCTGAGGTCGATCAGCACCTTGCCGACGGCCTTTCCGTCGGCGACTTGCCTTAGTGCGCAGGAGGTTTCGGCGAGCGGGTAGACCGCGCCGATGTGCGGGGCCACCTTGCCGGTGGCCAACAGTTCGCCGAGTTCGGCCTCGTTGCGGGCGAATTCGTCGGGGGCGACGTCCTGAAATTGGAACCCCAGCACCTGCACACCCTTGACCAGAACAAGGTTGAGTGGGATGCGCGGGATGACGCCAGAGGCGTAGCCGATGGTGACGAACCGGCCGCCGCGACGCAGCGACCGAAGTGCGGGTTCGGACAGATCGCCGCCTACGGGGTCGATGACGGCGTGCGCGCCGTCGGGCAGGTTGTCCCGCAACGCGGCGCGCAGATCGCCCGAGCGGTGGTTGATGACGTGCCGTGCGCCGTATGAGGCTGCCGCATCAAGCTTTTCGGCCGACGACGCGACGGCGGTGACGTCGGCGCCCAACGCTGCGGCCAGCTGGACGGCGGCCAGGCCGACACCGCCGCCCGCGCCGAGCACGATCACGGAGTCGCCCGCATGCAGTCGCGCGACCGACCGCAGCGCGTGATACGCGGTCCGATGGGCCACCCCGAAGGCCGCCGCCGTACGGTCGTCGATGCCGGGCGGAATCCGCGCCAACCCCTGGGCCGCGACGACGACCTCTTCGGCGAAGGCGCCGAACATCTGGGTTCCGGTTACCCGGTCACCGATGGCCAGATCGCCTGGCTCGTCGGCGACTTCGACGATGACGCCCGCGAACTCGCTGCCGACCACGAACGGCGGTGGCACGCTGATCTGGTATTGGTTGGCGACGAGCAGGACGTCGGGATAGTTGACCGCCGCGGCGCCTACGCGCACCCTCACCTGACCGTCATCGAGCGGTTGCGGCGCCTGGTCCTCGATCCGGACGACCTCGGGCGGCCCGTACTGCGGGCACACCGCGGCGCGGGTCACGTGTAGTCGCTGGACTCGGCGAGGTCGGCGGCCGACCGCATCAGGTCGACGATGACGGGTCCGTAGGCCAGCAGCTTCTCGTTGTCGCCCGCGCGTTGGAAGCCCTGCTCGAGCACGATCGCGAGCTTCCACTTCGCCAACACCAGGTAGTAGTCGAGGTCGTCGACCTGACGGCCCGAGACCTTGGCGTAGTGGTCGATCACCTCTGTGCGAGAGGGCATTCCGCGCATGTCGACGTAGCTCATGGCCGACGGCGCGTCAGTGTCCTCCGGCCAGCTCTGCACCATCCACCCGAGGTCCAGCTTCGGGTCGCCAACGGTGCCCATCTCCCAGTCGACGATCGCGGCCAGTCGCGCAGGCCCGCCGTGGCGGTACATCACGTTCGCGAACTGGTAGTCGCCGTGCATCAGGCCCGGGATGAAGTCGAGGGGCTTGTGTGTGCGCAGCCATTCGGTCGCTACGTCAAGACCGTCGATATCGCGGCCCTTGATCCGCTCGAAGAAGCCGATCCACCGGTCGACCTGGCGTTCGTGGAAGCCGTCCGGCCTGCCGAGATCCTGCAGGCCCTTGGCCTTCCAGTCCACCTTCGACAGCAGTGCGATGCCCTCGGCGAGTTGGTACGCCAGGTCGCCGCGTGCGGCGAGGTCGGTATCGAATGGTTCCGGCCACTTCCGTCTGGTCGAGGTCCATCGGCGACCAGCCGTCGACGAAACCCATCAGGTAGAACGGGCGGCCGAGTATCGACGCGTCGGGGCAGACGCCGACCGCGGCAGTGTGCGGCACGTCGGTGCCGTCGAGCGCCTCGATGATCCGCCACTCCCGCAGGATGCCCTTGTCGCGGTCGGGCGGGGCGTCGGGCGGGGGCATCCGCAGCACGCAGTCGTTATCGCCGCGACGGATCCGGTAGATCACGTTCTGCGTGCCGCCGGACAGGAAGTCGGCTTCCAGCGGAGGACCTTTTCCAGGTAGCCCCGCGCCGTCCATCCAATCGGCGAGGCGTGCGGTGTCGATCTCGTCACTCACAGGTTGCCCACTTCGTGTTCGAGATACTCGGCGAACTTCTCCTGCGCCGCTTCGCGTTTGCGTGGTATCCACTCCGTCGGCCAGATATCGTCGCTCGGCTGGTAGTCGCGCAGCACCTGCTTTGCCACAGTGGCCTTGTGCACCTCCGTTGGGCCGTCGGCCAGCCCCATCACCGCGGCGCCCGTCACCATTCCCATGAACGGCACGTCGTCGGTGACACCGAGCGCACCGTGAATTTGCATTGCCCGCCAGGCGATGTCGTGCAACACCGTCGGCATCACCACCTTCACCGCGGCGATGTCCTTGCGCACCTTCTTGTAGTCGTTGTACTTGTCGATCTCCCATGCGGTGTAGAGCACCATCAGTCGGAACTGGAGCAGTTGGGCGTACGAATCGGCGATGTAGCCCTGCACGAACTGCTTGTCGGACAGCCGACTGCCCTGCGTTTCGCGGCTCAGCGCGCGCTCGCACATCATGTCGAGCGCACTGCGCGACAGCCCGATGGTGCGCATCGCGTGGTGGATGCGCCCGCCGCCGAGACGGGTCTGGGCGATGACGAACGCCTGGCCTTCTCCGCCGAGCAGGGCGTCGGACGGCACGCGCACGTTGTCGTAGTGGATCAGCGCGTGGGAGCCCTCGCCCTCGCGCTCGCCGTGCAGCCCGAAATTGCGGACGATCTTCACACCCGGCGTGTCGGTCGGCACCAGGAACATCGACATGCCCTGGTACGCGCTGACTTCGGGATTCGTCACCACCATCACGATCAGGAACGAGGCGGTCCTGGCATTGGAGGAGAAGAACTTCCAGCCGTTGATCACCCAGTCGTCGCCGTCGCGGACCGCCTGCGTCGTGAACTGGGTCGGGTCGGCACCGGCATGTGGTTCGGTCATCGAATAGCAGGAGAACAGCTCGCCGTCGAGAAGCGGCCGCAGGTAGCGTTGCTTCTGCTGCGTCGGTGCCGTAGTGGGCGATGATCTCGGCGTTGCCGGTGTCGGGGGCCTGACAGCCGAATATGATTGGCGCCCACTGTGATCGGCCCAAGACCTCGTTCAGCAGCGCGAGCTTGAGCTGTCCGTGGCCTTGACCGCCCAGTTCCGGTCCGAGGTGGGTGGCCCACAGGCCGCGGCGCCGGACCTCCTCCTTGAGCGGGTCGATGACCTTGCGGCGGTTGTCGTCCAGCGGGGTGAACTGCTGGTGGGGAAAGGCGAGGTCGAGCGGTTCGATCTCGTTTCGGACGAATTCGTCGGCCCAGTCCAGCGTCTTCTGGTACTCGGGGTCGGTTTCGAAATCCCACGCCATTGTGCGTCTCCTTCACCTCTGTCAGGGCTTTTGGTTGAATCCGGCGATCAATGCGGCGATGTCGCGGGCCACCACGTCGGCGAAGGATCGCTCGCCGAAAGTGCCGAGCGCCCAATGCCGCACGCCCTCGCTGACGTGCATCTGAGCCAATCTCGACAGGTGGGGCACGTCGACGTGGCGGGCGAGCTTGCCGTCGGCCTGCGCCCTGGCGAACAGCTCGCCGAACATGTCGGCGTCGACATCGTCGGGACGATCACCGGTGAGGATGCGCTGCTCCTGGCGGTAGCCCTCGAGGATCGTCTCGACGATCAGGTCGCGCGGGTTGCGCGCCATCGAGCGCTCGAGGCTGCGCAGCGCCTGGGTGATGACGCTATGCACGTCGTAGTCGCCTGCCAGGTTCTGGTGCACTGTTTTCTGTGCGGCGCGGGTGGACAGCAGGCCGACCTCGAAGAGCACGTCTTCCTTGGCCGGGAAGTAGAAGTAAAACAGTGCGCGGGAGACGCCTGCGGCCCGGCAGATGTCGGCGACCGTCGTCTTGGCGTAGCCGTTCGTCCGCCACAGCGCCATCGCAGCCTGCACCAACGACCGTTTGGTCTCGGTTGAGCGGGCTCGCTGAAAGGAGGCCCGGCGTTGACCACCGTCAGCGACGGCGGCCGTGCTGTTTTTCGGCACAGGCGCACTGTAGCAGCCAGATTGACCCTTGCAAATAGTTGACGCGTGTCTAACTAGACTGCTGGCAAACGCCGGCGACCCCGAGTTCACCGTTCCTTACTGTCTTCGCCTGTCTGCGCTCCTGACGTGCGCTCTTCCCGCGTATTCTGCGCTGCGGCCCCAGGGTCCAACCTCTGGGTGCCCGGCGGATCTGGGTGCGGATCGTCACCCGGGATCGAATTGGGATTGACGCGGGTCGGCGGTGGGTCGGTCGAGCCGAGTTCGACCCGCACCGTGGTGATGGTGAGCGTCGGACCGACCTGCTTCGGGGGCCACGGTGTTGTCTCGAGGTATGCGTGGTAGGTCCTGCCGTACTTGACCTCCAGAATCTTGTGGGGGTCAGTCACACTCGGGTCAACTTCCACACCGTAGCCCGCATGCTTTCCACCGCTGATCGCTTCAAAGTAAAGGCGCACTGGCGCCCACGGGTACGGCGTCCACGTCAGATCGATGTCCTTCTCGGTTTCGGAACCATAGAAGACCACCGGGTTCTGGCTCGCCTGAATCGGCGGCAGTGCCAGCGGAGGGGTCTGGCCGCTGGGAACGTAAGGGGGCACGGGCTCGGTGCCCTGGCCATCGTCCGGCCCGGCATGGACGACCGGCGCGCTGAGACCTAGCAGGATCGCGCCGATGGCCAGTGCCAAGATGATCAACCTCATGGTGTGCTCCCAACTGTGTTGGCCGCCTGGATCGGCCGCCCTCACATGTAGGAGCGGCTTGGCCGCCACCATCGGACACTTTTGAAGGAGTCAGTCTGAAGCGAATTCGGACACCAGAGACGCAACGAAGGATTGAGTGCGCCGACGCGACGCGCTCCGCCGTTGCGCGTCGTCGCCGAGCGGTACCACCCGGACGGCGAGATCGGTGACGCCTGCGTCGCGGTAGCGGTGCAGACGTGCGAGCACGGTTGCCTCGTCGCCCGGCGGCCATCGTGTCTCCGATGTCTTCGGCGTCACCGTGTTCGAGTAGCCGAACGTAGTTGGGTGAGAAGTCGGCGTGGCCGAGCACTTCGCTTGCGTAAGAGCGGGCTTCGTCGACTTCGCCGTCCGCGCAGAGCGCGACGGGAACGCCTGCGACGACGCGAATTCCGGACCGTCCCGCCGATTCGGCCGCCTCGGTGATACGTGGGACCACGTAGTCGCCGATCGCCCGCTCGTCGGCCATCCACAGGATGGTGCCTGCGGTTCGCTCGCCCGCGATCCGCAGCATCGTCGGCCCGAGAGCCGCGATGAGCACCGGCATCTCGAACGCGTCGGTGACGTCCACCGGGCTGTGCACGCGATAGCTGTCGTTGTCGACGGCCACCGCGCCGGGACCGGCGAAGGCCGCATCCAGCACGTCGAGGTAGTCGCGAACCAGCCGCGCCGGTTTGTCGTAGGACAGCCCGAGTTGATCGGCGATGATCCAGTGGTGTGACGGGCCGACGCCGAGGGCGAACCGGCCCGCGCACGCGGCCTGGGTGGTCAACGCCTGCTGCGCGAGGATCAGCGGGTGCCGGGTCTGCAGGGGGACGACCGCCGTGCCGATCTCGATCCGGTCGGTGACGTGGCCGAGCAGCGCGACGGCCGTCATCGCGTCGAGGTAGCCGGGCACCTGCGGAATCCAGAACGACGAGAAACCGTCGTCTTCGGCGGCTTGCCCGTCGGTCAGCAGACCGCTGAGCCGGTCCGCACGCGAGCGCTCCTTGTCGGAGCCGACCATCAGGCCGACACGCATTTAAACCTCCTACGGCACATAGCGATCCCACTGATAGGGCACGACGGGGTAGAAGGGGGCGGCGAGCAGCGGTCCGACATCGCCTTGCTCCCAGCGCGCCGCGAGCGCGGGTCGCAACCTTTCGGCGGTCGCGACAGGGTCGTCGTCGAGGAAGCAATACGTGAGCAGCTGGCCGGCGGGCGCACTCGCGAGGCGCTCGTCGACGTCTTGGGAGGCCACCGACCAGACGCCACCGACGCCGTCGACATCGACGAGGTCCGCGGGCGGCGTCGCGCCTTGCTCCAGCAGGAGGTACACCCCCTTGGCCGGCCACCACGGCAGCACGTCGGCGCCGATCTTGATCCGCGGTGCGGACACCTTCTGCGCTACGGCGTAGACGCCGCGCTGCACCGGAGGCAGCAGGGGCAACTTGCGGTCCGCGCCGCCCAGCGCCGATGAGAGCGCGAGGAACGGCGTCAGCCCGCTGTGGTCGGTGAAGAAATAGGACATGACGTGGTCGATCGCGTCGAAACGCTCATCGCGGTGCGCTCTGGCGGCCCGGCAGGCGGGCGTCGACACCAACCTCAGGGAGGCGCGGACGCCGGCCAGTCGATGCTGCTCGGGCCGGTGGTCGAGGGTGTGCCAGTGCAGGTATTCGGCGTCCCGCCCTTCGGGATGTCGCCGCGCCATCGAGACGAACAGGGTGCCGATCTCTCCTCGTCCCGCGGCGAGCACGCCGTCGACTTCGTCGGAAGGGGTTCCCGGAAGAGTCAATTCGGTCCTCCAGCCAGATCGATTTCGGGGTGGCGGGCGGCGATCATGCGCTGAAAGCCCTCGCGCCAGGGCACTTTCGTGTGGCCGAGGACCTCGTGCATGTGGGTCACGTCGGGCCACAGCGGCGTATGCGTTTCGGGCGTGTACTCGAAGACCGGCTCGACGCCGACCAGCTCACCCATGTACGTGCAGTAGTCCTCGACGCTGACGGTTTCGCTGCCGGCCCAGTTGACGACGACCGGGGGAGTGGCGGCGACCTCCATCGCCCGGATGCCGAGCTCGACGTAGTCGTCTTCGTAGATCGGGTTGTAGTTGTTCGGCTTGTCGGGGTGAAGCCGAATAGGCTTGCCCGCCAACATCGCATCGAGACGGTCGGCCGGTGCGCCACCCTCGGGCCCGTAGGTGGAGCAGATGCGGATGATCGTCAACGGGATGTCGTAGCGGTCGGCGACCCAGGTGCACACCGACTCCGCCGCGATCTTCGAGAAGCTGTAGTTGGGCCGAAGCGGTACCCCAGGCGGATCCGTTTCGCGCAGCGGGCGATGGCCCTGATAGCCGTAGATCGAGCCGGTGGAGCAGAAGACGAAGCCCGTTGCGATTCGGCAATGCGCAAGCAGCACACCCGAGTTGTGCGCGTTCGTCTGAACGCACCGCGTCCAGTCACCGGTGCCGGGGTCGACCGCCGCATGGAAGACGTAGCCGAAATCATCTGGCAGCGTCGAGAAGTCGGGGTCGGCCATGTCCAGCGCGAACGGATGTGACTCCGGCCGCCTCGAGTTTGTCCCGGTCGGCCGGGTTCTTCAGGCGTGCCGCGCCCCATACCTCATTGCGCTCGGCGAGCGCGCGGGCGATCGGAAAGGCGATCTTCCCGGTCGCGCCGGTGATCAGGACCTTCTCGCCGTCGAGCACCCACTAGTCATAGCGCATCGCCACGCAAATGTTAAGTACTTGATATGTTGGGCCCTGTGCAACTGCGGTTCGATGACGACGTCGAGGCCTTCCGCGCCGAGTTCATCGCCTTCCTCGACGAACATCTGCCCGCCGAGGCCGAGGCGGCCGCCGAGCGTTCGCGCTCGACGTCGCACGTGCCGGAATGGTCGCGGCGCTGGCAGCGACTGCAGTTCGACCACGGCTGGCTGCTGCCCGGCAATCCGCCCGAGTTCGGCGGCCGCAACGCGGGCATCCTCGAGCAGTTCGTGCACCGCGAGGAGCTTTCGCGGCGGCGCATCTACCACGCGTTCAACCCGCAGGGCGTCGGCATCATCGCCGCGTCGCTGCTGTCGTTCGGCACCGACGAGCAGAAGCAGCGTTGGGCGGTACCCATCCTGCGCGCCGAGATGACCGCATCGCTTGGCATGAGCGAACCCGGCGCGGGGTCCGACCTCGCGGGTCTGTCCACGCGTGCGGTTCTGAACGGGGACCACTTCGTCGTCAACGGCCAGAAGGTGTGGACGTCCGGTGCACACGACGCCGACGTCCTGCTCGCCTTCGTCCGCACCGACCCCGACGCACCGAAGCACAAGGGGATCAGCGCACTGCTGATTCCCACCGACACCCCCGGTGTGACGTGCAGGCCGTTCTCCTGTGTGTACGACCGCGACCACCTCGACTTCAACGAGGTCTTCCTGACCGACGTCGTGGTGCCCGCCGAGAATCTCGTCGGCCCACTCGGCGGTGGGTGGAAGGTGGCCAACGGGTCACTCGGCCACGAACGCACGATGATGTGGCTGCAGTTCGCCAACCGCTTGGGGCAGACGCTGGAAAGCTATCGCCCCGTCGGCGCATTACAGCGCGATCGGTACGCGAGCATTGCGATGGACTATCAGGCCCTGCGGCTGCTGGGATCTGCGGCGTTGGCGAAAGCCGCGCGCGGCGAGGGCGACGCCGCCGGGCTGTCGGTGCTCAAGGTGTTCGGATCCGAGGCGGAGCAGAACGCCTACCGTCATGTCCTGGAGGCGACGGGCGCCGACGGTCTGGCCGACCCGGCGATGACCGCCCCGGACAACCCGTACAGCCCCGGCCAGTTCACCGCGGGTTGGTTCACGCGCTACATCGGCAGTTTCGCGGGCACCATCGCGGGTGGGACGTCCGAAATCCAGCGCAACATCATCGCCCAGCATGTGCTCAAGCTGCCCGCGCGCTGAGCATGAGACTATCGCCATGGCCGCGTACCTCCTTTCCTTGTCGGCGCGGCAGACTTCCGAACTGTCTTACCGCGCAGCGTGTTTGGCGTACCCCCGGAGAGATTTGAACTCCCGACAACCTGCTTGGGTAAGGCAGGGCTCTTCCGCTGAGCTACAGGGGCCTGTGCAATGTGATTCAATTTGGTCGGGATGACACGATTTGAACGTGCAACCTCCTGGTCCCAAACCAGGTGCGCTCCCAAGTTGCGCCACATCCCGCTGGCACGGACGGGGGGACTCGAACCCCCAACTCACGCGGCTTTGGAGACCGCGGCTCTACCAGTTGAGCTACATCCGTAGATCCTTCATGTTGAGCGGTCGGCGGGAGTCGAACCCGCGTTGGCGGCTTTGCGGGCCGCCACCTAGCCTCTCGGTCACAACCGCTTGGAACCGGTGACGAGTCTCGAACTCGCTCCCTTCAGTTTGGCGGACTGACGTGCATCCAGTTACGCCTCACCGGCCTGTTGAAAGTGTCGTGCGCCGTGAGGGTTTCGGTCGGTGGGCCGCCCGGGACTCGAACCCGGAACTCAGGGGTAAAAGCCAAAAGTGATTGATACACGATTTCACCAACGACCCGTTTCGGTACGTCCGGCAGGGATCGAACCTGCACGCCCAATAGTGGGCACCGGAGTCTGAATCCGGCACGTCTCCCAAATTTCCGTCACGGACGCCTGACACCAAATTGTGCGCGCGGCAGGACTTGAACCTGCACGCCCTGAAACGGGCACCCGAGTTTGAACCGGGCGCGTCTACCTAGAATTCCGCCACGAGCGCAATGCCACCACTGTGCAGTTCTCAAAGGACGGACGCGACAGTGTGATTCGCCTGCCACGCCGGGATGCACACGGACTTGGCCGGGTGCGGTGTTGTAAACATGGTGCTACTCAACGCGGCGAATGTCGAGAGAGTATTCTCGCTGAATCCGTTGTGCTACAATGCAATTGGGTGCAACAAACTAACGGAAGGTCAGACGACGTTCCTTGCAGCGAAAACAGCAATGCTAAGGGATATATGAGATTGTTCTTCTGGCCCTTGCTTCCGGTCGGGGCACACGCCCACTGATGGGGCGGAAGGTTTGCGGAATGACCGGAAGCACCTGGGCTGCCAAAGGCCGCGACGCTCTTGCATCGTCCAAACAGCGGCATTGGCACTGATGGTGTCCGCACACGACAAAGCCACCGTGGATGCGTCTGGCATCCCGGCGGGCAAGTAGTAGCCGTGGCGGAACAGGGTCATAGATCCACGTTAACACCAGCAACCGACGATTCCCAGCAAGAACAGCTGGTCTGCAATGCGAAGCGATCGTCTCGGCGCGGGCCGGCGGTGTCGTAATGCTCATCCCTGGTGGCGAACTCGACACTGAGTCAGGGCCGCAGAAAATCGATTGCAGGCCTCTGTCGGTGGGTGTGCACTAAGAGATATGGGGTCGAAGAGGTTGCCGTGGAGAGCAATGGTGCAGAGCGTAGAAGGACCGCCCACCCAGGCGTCGGTGGTCGAGTGGAATGCGCTGCGGCAGAGTGCAGTTGGCTCCGCATTCGGACGCGAACAAGGTCTGCCCGGAGGATGTCGCCGTGGCGAGGCGTGGGCGATCATCGCCGACCTCACCCGATAGACCTGACTGGATCCCTCTCGCCGGTGATGCGATGTGACTCTGAAGCGGAGTTGTCGAATCCCCGGGCTGTCCGGGCATCAAGACTGCAGAATCCACGACATGAGCGACTATCTGCTCGTCCACGGCGGGTTTGGTGTGGGTTGGGTGTGGGCCGATGTGGCGGAACGGTTGAAGACCGCTGGGCACCGTGCACACGTTGTTGATCAACTGCCGAGCGTTGGTACCGATCCAGCGTCGCTCGGCGACCTCATCGCCGATGCAAGATACGTGCTGCGGACACTCGACTCCATCGACGAACCTGTCGTGTTGGTGGGCCATTCGTACGGCGGGATGGTCGCCACCGAGTTAGCCGACCACCCGAAGGTGCGGCACACCGTGTATCTCACCGCTCTGTGGCCGAAGCGCGGTCAGTCGGCATTGAACTTGATGGGGGATGTGCTGCCGGCAGTATTCGTTCAGCGGACTGATGGTGCAATAGGGGTCACCAGTGAATTCAATGCCGCCTGGAATGCGTTTTGTCCCGACCTGGATCGAGACCGCGCTGAAAAGATGCTGTCGCGCTTCATGTTGCAGTCCTATTCTCAGCCACCACCCCGAGCACGGCACCCGATCGGACACATCCGACGACGTACATAGTCGCCACTCAAGAGACCGATGCCTCAGTGGCTGCGCAGGAGGCGTGGGCGGAAACCGCCGATTCCGTCGTTCGGTTGCCGGCCGGGCACATGCTGCAACTTTCTCGGCCGGACGAGGTGGCCGAGGCGCTCGGACGTATCTGATCTGCGTCTTCAGCCAAGTGGAGGCGGTTTCGCGCCCTGTCGGACCGGTCATCTATATTCGCATGTATGTTCGATACGAACGACGAAGGCGCGCTGATCGGTCGGATCGCCGAGTTGGAGCGGGTTAAGTCGGCGTCCGCCGCCGAGCAGGCTCGCGCCACGGTGGCGCTGGACGAGTTGCGCCGCGCCGAGGAGGCCGCGGCCGGAGTGCCGAGGGCGCGGCAATGCCGTGGGGTGGCCAGCGAGGTGGCGTTGGCGCGGCGGGATTCGCCGGTGTGCGGCGGTCGGCATCTGGGTTTGGCGAAGGCGCTTGTGTACGAGATGCCCCACACGCTGGCGGCGCTGGAGTCTGGGGCGCTGTCGGAGTGGCGGGCGACGTTGATCGTGCGCGAGTCGGCGTGCCTGACCGTCGAGGACCGGCGGGCGCTGGACGCCGAGATGTGCGGTGATGTCGGCAAGCTCGACGGGATGGGCGACGCGCGGATCGTGGCGGCGGCCAAACAGATCGCCTACCGCCTCGATGCGCAGGCGGTGGTGGACCGGGCGGCCAAGGCTGAAGGCGATCGCACGGTGACGATCCGCCCGGCGCCCGACACCATGACCTATGTGACGGCGCTGCTTCCGGTGGCGAAGGGCGTCGGGGTGTACGCGGCGTTGAACAAGACTGTTGAGGTGATGCAACCAAGATGCCGCACTCAATCTGAGACTTCCCGCCCGTCCACTCCCGTCGCGACCGTCAGCTTTCCGGCAACGCGCGTCTACGGGCTAAGGCCGGGCCTTCATGGCATCGGCCAGCCGACGAACGGCGAGTGCCCCGGCCACGACGGGTCCGCCGGGTAAGACGAGCCCGCCGGGTAAGACCCCCAATCCGGGGGCGCCGGCCAAGTCGGGTCCGCCGGCCAAGACCCGGCAGCGGCGGTGCCGGCACTGGCAAACAAGCCGAGGCTTGCTGCCGTCACGGCCGCGGCGACAAACCGTTTCTTGAGCATGTGCTTCTCCTGTCGATGACTGCGAGCCCGACGGCTCACGTTCACCGATCCTCACGCGCGGCGAGGTAGCCGCATCGAGTAGTCGACTACTGGAATTCTGGAGCCGCATAAGCAGCGACTACCTGTTCTGGAGCCGCATAAGCAGCGACTACTTGCAGCTGGCTAGCTGCGCGGTGGACGAGACGAACACGCGGGCCTCGGGCTACTTCCACCCACCTTGGCAAGCGGCTCGACTGCCCTAGCCACTGCTGAAGCGAGCCGCCGACACCACCTTCGACGACCGCTCCCGCGGACAGGTCATGGCCGACACGTTGGTCGAACGCGTGACGAGTAGGCCTGCCGAAGCGGCAGAGCCGGTGGCGGTCAACCTCGTGCTGACCGATGAGACGCTGTTGGCCGGCGACGACACCCCCGCGGTGGTGAACGGATACGGGCCAATACCGGCTGCCGTGGCTCGCCGGCTGATCGAAAAGGCGACCGGTGACAAGAGGTCGCGCGCGACGCTGCGGAGGCTGTACCGCCATCCGAAATCGGGTCAGCTGGTGGCGATGGAGTCGCGGTCGCGCTTCTTCCCCCGCGGGCTGGCGATGTTCATCGGATTACGCGATCAAACCTGCCGAACGCCGTACTGCGATGCGCCGATACGACACACCGACCACGCCCAACCGCATCGTCGCGACGGGCCGACCAGCGCCGAAAACGGGTTGGGTGAGTGCGAACGCTGCAACTACGTCAAGGAGTCACCGGGCTGGCGAGTGACGGCCGGTACCGAGGGCGGCGTGCACACAGCGGAATTCGTGACACCCACCGGTGCGTGCTACAGATCGACCGCGCCGCCGCTGTTGGGCAAGCGAGACATCGACGTGGCCGAACTCGAGGTCAGGATCGGCATCGCCATCGCCGAATGGGACGCTGCGTAGGGTCGACACGGGCTAGTATCAACTACTTGCGATTGCCCGGCGGAGCGGATACGGTCAGCCCTGCAGGCTCCAGCCCCGAGTCGACAAGAGTAGGCAATGGCGCGATTCCCGAAACCGGCAGAAGGCAGTTGGACGCAGCACTATCCCCAACTGGGAACCGAGCCGGTGTCCTACGAGGACTCGATCAGCCCGGATTTCTACGAGGTCGAACGCAAGGCGGTGTTCAAGCGGGCATGGCTGAACGTCGGTCGTGTCGAACAACTCCCGCGTAAGGGCAGCTACTTCACCAAGGAACTGAAGGTCGCCAACACGTCGATCATCGTGGTGCGCAACAACGCAGGCGAGGTCAAGGCGTTCCACAACATCTGCAGGCACCGCGGCAACAAGCTGGTGTGGAACGACATGCCGCTGGAGGAGACCAGCGGCTTCTGCAAGCAGTTCACCTGCAAGTACCACGCCTGGCGGTACGACCTGGACGGCAACCTCAGCTTCGTCCAGCAGGAGGGGGAGTTCTTCGACCTGGACAAGAGCCGCTACGGGCTGGTCGGAGTGCACTGCGACGTCTGGGAAGGCTTCATCTTCGTCAACTTCGCACCCGAACCCGAACAGGGCCTGCGCGACTTCCTCGGCCCGATGATCACCGGGCTGGAGGGCTATCCGTTCGGTCAGATGACGTCGCGGTGGTTCTACCGTTCGGAGGTCAAGGCGAACTGGAAGCTCTACATGGACGCATTCCAGGAGTTCTATCACGCACCCGTGCTGCACGCGAACCAGTCGCCCGCGAAGTACTCGAAGGCGGCCGCGGAAGCCGGTTTCGAGGCGCCGCACTACCGCATCGACGGACCGCACCGGTTGGTCAGCACATCGGGTATTCGCGCCTGGGAGATGGATTCCGAGATGCGCAAGCCGATCGAGGACATCTGCCAGAGCGGATTGTTCGGACCATGGGACGCAGCCGATCTGGGTGAGATGCCCGAGGGTCTCAATCCGGCGAAATGCGATCCCTGGGGCCTTGATTCGTTCCAGCTGTTCCCGAACTTCGTGATCCTGGTCTGGGGCCAGGGCTGGTATCTGACCTACCACTACTGGCCGACCTCGCACAACACGCACATCTTCGAAGGCACGCTGTATTTCCCGCAGCCCCGTACGCCGAGGGAGCGCATCGCCCAGGAACTGGCCGCGGTGTCGTTCAAGGAGTACGGCCTGCAGGACGCCAACACGCTCGAGGCCACCCAGACGATGGTGGAATCCCAAGTCGTGGACCGGTTCTTGCTCTGCGACCAGGAGGTGCTCATCCGCCACCTGCACCAGGAGACCGCGGCATGGGTCGATGACTACCGGAACAAGACGGCAGGAGTGTGACGGCGATGAGCGCGATGCTTCCTGCCGAATTCGCCGATCTGGAGCCGTTTTCCGAATGGTGTCTGCCGTCGGAGGCGGAGCGGTACGCCAAGCGGTTGGCCAGCTTCGATGGCCGAGATGCAGGCCTTCTACGACGCCATCACGCCGCGTGCGGAGGAGGCGATCTCCTACTGCGACAAGTTCCCGCTCGACGACTTGCCTGAGGACGTGCTCAACCTGATGCACCTGCTGTACTCGATGATCATGGTGTCGTTCCCCGTCGAGTGCTGGAAGCAGCCGCGGGTGCCCGACTCCGGTGCGGCAACGCTGGATTGCCTGTCCGAACCCGTGCCATGACAGCCCTGACCGTCCTGCGCGCCGAGCGCTGGGCAGACGTCGAGGCAGGCGAGGTGCGCTCGCCTGCGGTGGTCGTGATCGACGGCGACCGAATCCAGGCGGTGAATCCTCCCGAACTGCCTGACGATTCGACCGAGATCGACCTCGGTGACGTCACCCTGGTGCCGGGCCTGATGGATATGGAGCTCAACCTGCTCATCGGGGGACCCGGCGGTCCTGACGGCCTGCCCAATCCCATGCATGGTGTGCAGGACGATCCGGTCTACCGCACGCTGCGCGGCGCGGTGAACGCCAGAACCACGCTGGAGGCCGGATTCACCACTGTGCGCAACCTCGGCCTGATGGTGAAGACCGGCGGTTACCTGCTCGACGTCGCGTTGCAGCGTGCGATCGAGGCGGGCTGGCACGTCGGGCCGCGGATCTATCCCGCGGGTCACGCCGTCACGCCCTACGGCGGGCACCTGGACCCGACGGTGTTCCAGCGACTTGCACCCGGCATCATGCCGCTGTCGGTCGCCGAGGGCATCGCCAACGGTGTCGACGATGTTCGCGCGTGCGTGCGTTACCAGATTCGCCACGGCGCCAAGCTGATCAAGGTGTCCGCATCGGGCGGGGTGATGTCGCACAGCACCGCGCCAGGCGCGCAGCAGTACTCCGACGAGGAGTTCGCCGCGATCGCCGACGAGGCCCACCGCGCGGGCGTTCGCGTCGCCGCGCATGCGGTGGGGGACAGCGCGATCCGGGCGTGCATCCGGGCCGGCATCGACTGCATCGAACACGGCTTCCTGGCCACCGACGAAACCATTCAGATGATGGTCGACCACGACACGTTCCTCGTCTCGACCACCTACCTCACCGAGGCGATGGCCGTCGACCGCATCGCTCCGGAACTGCGCAAGAAGGCCGAGGAGGTGTTCCCGCGGGCACAGGCGATGCTGCCGAAGGCGATCGCCGCGGGTGTCCGGATCGCGTGCGGGACCGACGCTCCGGCAATTCCACACGGGCAGAACGCAAAAGAGATCTGTGCCCTGGTGGACAGGGGAATGACGCCGATGCAGGCGCTGCGGGCCGCGACGATCACCAGTGCAGAGCTGATCGAGGCCGACGACGAACTCGGCCGGCTCGCGCCCGGATACCTCGCCGACATCATCGCCGTCCCTGGCGATCCGTCGCGTGACATCGCCACCACGCTCGACGTGCGGTTCGTGATGAAGAACGGCGAGGTCTACAAGCGATGACGAGCTAGCCGAGAGGCGAGCGGACGTGGAACAGACCGACAACATTCTCTGGCTGCTCAAGCAGGCGTGGTACTTCTCGCTGACGACGGTGAACGACGCGGTGAGCGAGCACGGCGTCAGCACCGCGCAGATCGGCATGCTTCGCCAACTCGCCACCGAGCCCGGACTGTCCGGCGCCGATCTGGCGCGCCGGCTGCTGATCAGCCCGCAGGGCGTGCAACTGGCCCTCAAGGAGCTCGAGCGACGCGGGCTGGTCGAGCGCAAACAGGACCCGCAACACGGCCGGATACTTCAGGCCTTCCTGACCGACCAGGGTCGCAAGGTGGCCGAGGCGGTGGTCAGCGACGCGATCGCAGCGCACGCGAAGGTCTTCGGCGTGCTCAGCAGCGACGAACAGAAAACCCTTCGTGAACTGCTCGGACGCGTCATCGAGCAGGGCACCGGCCACCAGCTGCACACCGATCACATCGGCCCCGAGTAGCAAGTAGTTGATAATAATGACAAGTACTTGATAATGTTGCTACTGATGAGCCGAGAGACACGCGGACCGACGTCGCCGTCGCGGCGACCGAAGAGGTCGTCATCGAACTTGACCGCCGGACGACGACGGCGAAATACCGCAAGGGAGACACCCTGCTGCAGACGGCGCGCTCGGCCGGCGCTGCAGGCGCCGTATTCGTGCGAAACCGGTTCCTGCGGAACCTGCATGGCCGGATTCTCGAAGGCAGCGCCCGGATGGTGAACAACGACGCACTCGAGGACGACGAGGTGGACGAGGGATACGTGCTCACCTGTCAGGCCCTGCCGACCAGCCCGACGGTACGGGTGACGTATGACTACTGAGAGCCGAGATACGAGCAGAGTGGCGATGGTGACCGGGGGTGCCTCGGGCATGGGTGAGGCGACCTGCCATGAGCTCGGAAGGCGCGGCAACAAGGTCGCCGTGCTCGACATCGACGCCCAAGCCGCACAACGGGTTTGCGAGGAGCTGCGCGCCGACGGCGTGACTGCGCTTGCCGTTTCGGCCGACGTCAGCGACCGCACGGCCGTCGAGGAGGCGTTCGCCAAGGTCCGTACCGAACTCGGCCCGGTGCACATCCTGGTCACCAGTGCCGGCCTGGTGGATTTCGCGCCGTTCGCCGAGATCACCATCGACGCGTGGGAGCGGCTGATCGCGGTGAACCTCACCGGGACGTTCCACTGCTGTCAGGTCGCGGTGCCCGACATGCTGGAGGCGGGCTGGGGTCGCATCGTGATGATCTCGTCGTCGAGCGCCCAACGGGGCTCGCCGAAGATGGCGCACTACGCGGCCAGCAAGGGCGCGCTGCTGTCGTTGACCAAATCGCTTGCCCGCGAATACGGTCCGCTGGGCATCACGGTCAACAACGTTCCGCCGTCGGGCATCGAGACGCCGATGCAGCACAAGGGGCAGGCGGCCGGCTATCTGCCGTCGAACGAGCAGATGGCGGCGAGCATTCCGGTCGGTCACCTCGGTACCGGCGACGACATCGCCGCCGCGGTCGGATTCCTCTGCTCCGAACAGGCCGGCTTCATCACCGGGCAGGTACTGGGCGTCAACGGCGGGCAGGTGCTGTGAAACGAGATGGAGGTTTGGATGGCGAAGTGGCCTAAGCCGGCCGAGGGCAGCTGGACGGAGCACTACCCGGAACTTGGCACCGGGCCGATCTCGTTCCGTGACTCGACGTCGCCTGAGTTCTACGAACTCGAACGCGAAGCCATCTTCAAACGCGCCTGGCTGAACGTCGGACGCGTCGAGGAGTTGCCCCGCGTCGGCAGCTACTTCACCAAGGAGATCGACGCCGCCAGGACGTCGGTGATCGTGGTGAAGGGCAAGGACCAACAGATCCGCGCCTTCTACAACGTCTGCCGTCACCGCGGAAACAAGCTGGTGTGGAACGACTTTCCCAACGAAGAGGTCAAGGGCGCCTGCCGGCAGTTCACCTGCAAGTACCACGGCTGGCGCTACGACCTCGAAGGCGCGCTGACCTTCGTGCAGCAGCCCGGCGAGTTTTTCGACCTCGACGCCGAGCAGTACGGGTTGAGCCCCGTGCACTGCGACGTCTGGAACGGTTTCATCTTCATCAACCTCGACCCCGAACCTCGGCAGAGCCTGCGCGAGTTTCTTGGTCCGATGATCACCGCACTCGACGACTACCCGTTCGAAAAGATGACCGAGCGTTACGATTTCGTCGCTCACAACAACAGCAACTGGAAGATCTTCGCCGACGCCTTCCAGGAGTACTACCACGTGCCGTCGCTGCACTCCCAGCAGGTGCCGATCGAGGTGCGCCAGCCCAACGCCACCTTCGAGTGCGGGCACTTCCAGATCGACGGCCCACACCGGTTGGTGTCCACCGCAGGAACCCGGCGGTGGCTGCTCGCACCCGAGTACATGTACCCGGTCGAGCGGGCGACGCGCAGTGGCCTGGTGGGGCCGTGGCGGACACCGGAGACGCATCAGTCGGCCGGGCTGAACCCCGGCGGCATCGAACCGTGGGGCATCACCAACTTCCAGATCTTCCCGAACCTGGAGATCCTGATCTACCACGGCTGGTACCTGCTCTACCGCTACTGGCCGACGTCGCACAACACCCATAAGTTCGAGGCGTACAACGCATTTCATCCCGCGCGTACCGTGCGGGAGCGTATCGAGCACGAGGTCGCTTCGGTGGTGCTCAAGGAGTTCGCGCTGCAGGACGCGGGCATGCTCGGCGGCACGCAGGCCGCGCTCGAGTACGACGTCGTCGACGACTTCCCGCTCAACGACCAGGAGATCTTGGTCCGGCACCTGCACAAGGTGGCCGTCGACTGGGTCGAGGAATACAAGATGGCACGCCGCCCGGTGGGGGTGTGACTGTGTCCGACGACCGCGTGTCCGACACGCGACTGCCCAGTGCCTTCGCCGAATTCGAGCCGTTCGCCGAGAAGTGGTGCCTGGCAACCGAACCGGAGCGGTGGAATGCCCGGTTGAGCACGCCGATGCCGGAGATCCATGCGTTCTACGACGCGTTCTCGCCACGGTTCGAGGAAGCGATCTCCTACTGCGACAAGTTCCCGCTCGATGATGTGCCCGACGATGCGCTGAATCTTCTGCACCTCGTCTACTCGATGATCATGATCTCGATGGCTGTCGAGGTCTTCGGGACGCAGAAGCCCGCCGACTCCGCCGACGCCGTCATCGACCGAATAGGAGAGCCGGTGCCATGAGTGTGCTGACGATCAACAAGCTCACCGACTCCGTCGGCGCAGAGGTTCTCGGCGTCGACGCCGACCGGCTGGCAAGCGACGACGCGCTCGGCGCCGCGGTCCTCGAGGCGCTCGAGGACAACGGCGTGCTGGTGTTTCCTGGTCTCGGATTGGACCCCGAAGCGCAGGTGGCATTCTGCCGCAGGCTCGGCGAGATCGACCACTCCTCCGACGGTCATCATTCCGTCGCAGGCATCTACCCGGTCACGCTGGACAAGTCGAAGAACTCCTCGGCGGACTACCTGCGGGCCACCTTCGACTGGCACATCGACGGCTGCACCCCGGTCGAGGACACGTTCCCCCAGATGGCCACCGTGCTGTCGGCGAAGCAAGTCGCCGAATCCGGCGGCGAGACCGAGTTCGCGAACGCCTACGCGGCCTACGACGCGTTGAGCGACGCGGAGAAGGAGCGTTACGGGTCGTTGCGGGTCGTGCATTCGCTGGAGGCCTCCCAGCGCCGGGTCACTCCCGACCCGTCGCCGGAGGTGCTGGCGAAATGGCGGTCCAGGCGCACCCACGAGCATCCGCTGGTGTGGACGCATCGCAGCGGCCGCAAGTCCCTGGTGCTCGGTGCGTCGGCCGACTACGTCGTCGGCATGGATCGCGACGAGGGTATGGCGCTGCTGGCCGAACTGCTCGACCGCGCCACCGTGCCCGACAAGGTGTACAGCCACACGTGGTCGGTCGGGGACACCGTCATCTGGGACAACCGCGGCGTCCTGCATCGCGCGGCGCAGTACGACCCCGACTCTCCTCGGGAGATGCTGCGCACAACCGTGCTGGGTGACGAGCCGATTCAGTAGTGAGCCGCCCTCGTTGACGGCGGCGGGGCCACTATGGAAATCTAATACCCATAGATGAGAATCACGTTCTCTTCAGCCGAGATCATGGAGTAGCAATGTCGGAGGACCTCACCTCGGTCGACTTCTTCCGGGACGGCCGTCTGACGGACGATCCGTACAAGTTCTACGAGGCACTTCGCAACAAATGCCCGGTCAGCCGCGAGGACCACTACGGCGTCACCATGGTGACGGGCTGGCAGGAGGCCGTCGACGTCTACAACGACGCCGAGACGTTCTCGTCCTGCGTTTCGGTGACCGGCCCGTTTCCTGGTTTTCCGGTGCCCCTCGAGGGAGACGACGTCACAGAGCTGATCGAGAAGCACCGCGACGACATTCCGTTCAGCGACCAGCTGCCGACGCTGGACCCGCCGACGCACACCAACCACCGCGCACTGCTGATGCGGCTGATCACACCCAAGCGCCTCAAGGAGAACGAGGACGCGATGTGGCAGCTCGCCGACGACATCCTCGACGACTTCCTCGCGCCGGGTGAGGGCGAGTTCATCAAGGGTTTCGCGGGTCCGTTCACGCTGCGCGTGATCGCCGACCTGCTCGGCGTGCCCGAGGAGGACCGGCCCGAGCTTCTCGAGCGGCTGGCGCGCGGCACCCACGGCAGTGGGCTGGGCAACGCGGACAAGACACTGGCCAAGACCCCGCTGGAGTACCTCTACGAGGTCTTCGCGACCTACGTCGAAGACCGTCGGCGCGAGCCGCGTGACGACGTGCTGACCGGGCTGGCGACGGCGTCCTTCCCGGACGGCACCATGCCCGAGGTCGGCGACGTCGTGCGGGTGGCGACCAACGTCTTCTCGGCCGGCCAGGAGACGACGGTGCGGCTGCTGTCCACGGCGTTGAAGGTGATGGGGGACCAACCCGACATCCAGCGGAGGCTGCGTAGCGACCGCAGTCTGCTGCCGAACTTCATCGAGGAGTGCCTGCGCATCGAGAGCCCGGTCAAGGGCGACTTCCGGCTGTCCCGGGTGCCGACCACCGTCGGCGACGAAGCCCTCGCCGCCGGCTGCACCGTGATGGTGGTCAACGGCGCCGCCAACCGCGACCCGCGCCGCTTCGAGGATCCTGACACCTTCGATCCTGAGCGCAAGAACGCGCGTCAGCACCTCGCGTTCGGGCGTGGTATCCACAGCTGCCCGGGCGCACCGCTGGCCCGCGCGGAGACCCGGGTCGGACTCGAGCGGCTGCTGGACCGGACCACCGACATCCGGATCAGCGAGGCGCACCACGGCCCGGCCGGAAACCGGCGCTATCAATACATTCCGACGTACATCCTGCGTGGCCTCACCGAACTGCACCTCGAATTCGACCTCACCGACGAGCGGCGACGCCCGAGTGAAGGTCACCGTCGACGAGGACAGGTGCCGCGGCCACGGCATGTGCCTGACGCTGTGCCCCGAGGTGTTCAGCATGACCGACGACGGTTATGCCGTCGCCGACCCCGAAGAGGTGCCCGACGGTCTCGAGGACGCGGCGAAAGAGGCCATTTTGAACTGCCCCGAGCAAGCCATCGTCGAAACCGACTGAGCCGAGGAGATTTTCAGTGCCAAAGGGTTATGTGGTCTTAACCGAAGCCGTCAAGGATCCCGCAGGGATGGGCGAGTACGCCAAGCTTGCCAGCAAGGCGATGGCAGGGGCGACGGTCCTCGCCTTCGACCAGAAGGCCGAGCAGATCGAGGGCGAGTGGCACGGCACCCAGACGGTCCTGCTGGAGTTCGAGTCGGTGGAAGCCGCCCGCGAGTGGTACAACTCCGACGCCTACCAGGAGGCGGCCAAGGTGCGGCAGGCGGCCGCCGACTGCAACGCCGCCATCCTCAACGGCCTGTAACGGCTTTCGCCGAAACTCACGTTTGGGCGAAAAAGTGCGAGTAGGCGCCGCCAAAACGTGGATTTCGACGGGGAGTTAGCCCGGGATCAGCGGGCCTGTCGGCTTGGTGGTCGTCGCGTGCACCAGTAACTCGGCGAGCTCCCGCGGCCTGCTGAGGAACGGCGAGTGCGACGTGTCGATGCTCAGCTGCTCGACACCGAGCCGGCGGGTGACCGTGTCGGCCAGCCAGCGGGGCATCGAACGGTCCTGCAGGCACCGGATGAAGCTGCGAGGCAGGTCGGCCGCCCAGAAGTTGGGGACCGACACCGGCGTGACCGTGGTGTCGCCGAACCGCTCCGGGCCGAGCCGGTCGAATGCCCAGCGGGCCGTCGCCTCGTCACAGTCGTGGTAGAAGTACTTCCACGCGCCGTCGAAGTCGGCGAACGTCATCGCGCCGTCGTCGTCGAACTTCAAGTAGCCCAACATCTCTCCGACGTCGGCTTCGAATTCGTCGCCCAACTCGTCGCCCTCGTCGCGCATCGCCATCGCCTCGGGGTAGGTGCGCCCTTCCCGCGGGAGCGCCGCGGCGAGGTAGGTGATGTGGGTGACCTGCTCGGGGACCGCGTCGGCGGCGAGAGTGGCGTCGAATCCGCCGCCGGAGTGGCCGACGAGGACATCTCCTGGTTGGATCGCGGCGACTATCGCCGCCCTGCGGTTGGCGAGCGTCGACTCCTCGTCGACCAACTCACCGTGGCCCGGCAGGTCGACGGCGACACCGTCGTGGCCGAGCCGTTGCAGCTCGGCGATCGTGTTGTCCCAGCACCATCCGGCGTGAAAACCGCCGTGCACGAAGACGAATCGCATCCCGGTGTGTGTCACTCGTCGCGGATGAAGATGGCCTGCCGCGGGCACTGGCGCACGGCTTCTTTGATCAGGTCGACGTTCTCCGGGGTCACCTCGTCCTGGAGGACGTGCAGATAGTCCTCGTCGTCGAGGTCGAACACCTCGGGGATGATGCCCATGCATATCCCGTTGCTCTCACACAGGCCGAAGTCGACTTCAACTTTGCTCATCGGTGTTGTCCGCTCTTCGCGCAAGTGCTCATCGCAATACCTTTACCGGAACGTTCTTCCAGCCGGCCACATTCTGCATCTGGACGCGCGTGCATTTGTCGAAGTCGACCTCGAAGCGAGGCATGAAATCGAGCAGCCGGTCCAGAGCGATCGAGCTTTCCAGGCGCGCCAGCGCGGCGCCGAGGCAGCTGTGGATGCCATAGCCAAGGCCGAGGTTCTGCGCTTCGGCGCGGTCGCGAGTGATGTCGAATGTGTCGGCGTCGGTCCAGGCCCGCTCGTCGCGGTTCGCCGAACCTCCGATCAGGAACACCGGGCTGCCTTCGGGGATCGTGGTGCCGTGCAGGTGAACATCGCACATGTTGCGGCGCACCTGGTACTGCGAGGGCGCCTCGTAGCGCAGCAGCTCCTCGACGGCACCGGAGATCATGCTGCGGTCCTGGCGCATCATCTCCCACTGATCGGGATGCTTGGCGAACATGTAGACCGCGTTGCCGACCAGCTTGGTGACCGTCTCGGCGCCCGCACCACCGAGCAGGCTTGCGAAGGCGGCGATCTCGATGTCGTCGAGCCGGTCCATCTCGCCGTTGTCCCGCTCGAGCTCGGCTTGAACGAGCTTGGTGAACAGATCGTCCTGTGGTTCGGCGCGACGTTTGGCCACCAGGTCGAAGTAGAACATGGCCTGCTCGATGTTGGCCTGCATCGCCTGCTCGCCGGTCTCGACCTGACCGATCTCGCGATGCAGCGAGTCGTCGATCCAGTGCCGGACCTGCTGGGCGTTCTCTTCGGGCACACCGAGCATCGTCGTGATCACCTCGACGGGGAACGGCGCGGTGAACTCTTGAACCGCGTCGAAGCCGTCCGGGTCGAGGCGGCTCAGATACTTCTCGACCTTGTCGATGACGTTCTGCGTCTGCGCCTGGATTGCGCGCGGCGTAAACACCTTGTTGAGCAGGCTGCGCATGTTCCGGTGCGACGGCGGATCCATGAAGATGATCATTCGCGGCCCCGACTCGGTGGGTAGACCGTTCCTGATCGTCGACAGGTCGATGCCGTAGGCCGACGAGTAAAGGTCGAAGTCCTTGAACGCCGGTGCGACGTCAACGTGTCGGGTCAGCGCGTAGAAGTCGTACTCGTCGTTGTAGTAGACGGGCGCTTCGTCGCGCATCCGGCGATACGTCTCGTAGGCCCCGTTGAAGAAGTCGAGGGAGAACGGGTCGAAAACGAGCTTCGCCTTGGTCACTACATACTCCTGAGCTGTGCGAGGGCATGGAATCCATTACGAATGGCTGTTGGCCTGTAACCCTAGCGGTAATGGCGTTTTCACAAAAGAGAATGAGACATTCGCAGAATGTGTCTCATCGCTTAGACCGCTACGGATCCGATTGGCCATTGCCGTGGTAACGGATGCCGGTGGTCGCCTGTGGGCTGTTGGTCCAGTCGTGTTGGCAGTTCTCACGGTGCGATCCTCGGGTCGCGTGCGTTTCACGCGTATCTCGCCGGCGGCGCCATGCTTGCATTGAGCGTGGTCCGCGGTGGCGGCATCGTTGGGAGCCTCCGGCGGGATTTGAACCCGCACCCCTGCGAGGTAGAAGCTCGCTGCTCTGTCGGTTGAGCTACGGAGGCGCAAACCTGGTGGAAGGCAAAGGAATCGAAATCTTCGGGATGGGAGCCGGATGCAGGACTCGAACCCGCGCCGCCTGTTTACGAGACAGGTGCTCTTGACCTGTTGAGCTAATCCGGCAGGTGAAACATGGAGCCGTACAAGACAATCGAACCCTTGACCTTCGCCTTACCATGGCGCCGCTCAGTCCGACTGAGCTGAGCGCGGCGTAGATGTGTGGTGCGCCGGGCGGGGATCGAACCCGCGACCCTCACGTTATAAGCGTGCAGCACCCACCAGCCGTGCTCCCGGCGCCGCGACATCCTGCGTGATAAGCCGGCCGCCTCTGCCACGTTGGGCCACGGGGACTTACTGTTTGAGCACCCCTGGAGAGAATCGAACTCCCATCCTCAGCTTCGTAGACTGGCACTCTATCCGTTGAGCTACAGGGGTTTTCAGCGATACAGCGCCCCTGGCAGGACTCGAACCTGCACTCTCCGGTTCCGGAAACCGGCGCGCTATCCGTTGCGCTACAAGGGCTTGGGGCGATCGGAGGGAGTTGAACCCATCGACTGTGGAGTCACAGACCACCGTGTTGCCGTTACACCACGACCGCCATGGCAGGGCGTTCGGCGACGCCCGTGATTGGTTACGCGTTGCGGAGGTGGAGGGATTCGAACCCCCAGCCGCGTGTGAAGCGGCGGCTCGCTAGCAACGAACTGCAATACCGTTCTGCCACACCTCCAAGATCGGATGAGCGAAAATCGTGGAGAATAGGGGGCTCGAACCCCCTGGCCTCCTGCTTGCAAGGCAGGCGCTCTTCCAAACTGAGCTAATTCCCCTTGTCGCCGATAACTGTTGGCGACATCGGACTGGCGACCATGACGGGACTTGAACCCGTGTCCTCCCGCTCGACAGGCGGGCGCTCTTCCAAGACTGAGCTACATGGCCACAGACGCTGATATGTGGTTGTCCGGGGAGGGATTGAACCTCCGGCCTCCGCTGTATCAGAGCGGCGCTCTTGACCGACTGAGCTACCGGACATCAGCACCCCGTGCGGGACTCGAACCCGCTTCACCGCCTTGAAAGGACGGGAGACTAACCCATATCCGAACGGGGCCTGTGAGTGCCGCCGACAGGAGTCGAACCTGTGCCCTTCCGGTTTTCAGCCGGACGCTCTCCCGGTGCTGGCCTACAACGGCGTGGCAGTCCTAGGAGAGTCGAACTCCTGCTGTCTGGCTGAGAACCAGGTGTGCTGCCTCTACACCAACGGACCACTGACATCGCGCGTGCTGCCTCGTCAGGACTCGAACCTGAACTGCCCGGATCCAAAATCCGGTGGGCTACCGATTACCCCACGAGGCAAGATGATTCGGCGCTGACCCGCCAGGATTCGAACCTAAACCGACTGATCCAGAATCAGCCGTGCTACCGATTACACCACGGGTCAAGGGTGCGTGCGGAGGGATTTGAACCCCCTATGCCCCACGGGCGGTTGCTTTACAGGCAACTGCGACTATCCGTATTCGCCTCGCACGCCTGGCATCTCACTGGCTCCCCGAGCAGGACTCGAACCTACAGTCACGGATTAACAATCCGCTGGTTTACCGGTTAACCGACCGGGGAACAACGCGCCGGAACCGAGCGGGCGGGGCACGACGATCTTTCGCCCATCGCCCGCTCGCGGCCTCGCGTCAAACAAGGGAAGGCGGCGCCGTCGGCAGGCACCGGAATTTGTCCCGCTGCTTGGGCTCGAATGGCTCGCGGATCATGCTCATCTGAGCCTCGGACGGTGTGCGGTCACCTTTGAGGCCGTTGCAGGCCTGGCACGCCGCCACCAGGTTGAACCAGGTATCTCCGCCCCCGCGGCAGCGCGGTAGGACGTGGTCCACGGTGTCGGCGCGTCCACCGCAGTAGACACAGGTGTGCCGGTCGCGGCGCAGCACTCCATCGCGGGTGACCCGGTTGTCTGTGGCCGGCTTGTACGGGATGTGCACGTACTCGCGCAGCGCCACCGACATCGGCAACTCGATCACCAGCGACAGACTGTGAATGTGCACCGCGGGGCTGTGCAGGTCGATGACGTACACCGCGCCCCGCAGGATCAGCCGGACCGCCTCCTGCCACCGAATACGGGACAGCACGCGGTAGTCGGCGTTGCAGACCTCAACGGTCCAGTCGGGCATCAGGATCGCCATGGCCGCGTACCTCCTTTCCGTTCTGATCGGTGCCGGCGATGGTTGCGCGGGCGGTGGTGGCGCGCCGCCGCGCCGTTCGTCGTTTGAAGCCTCGACTAGCAGGCGGCGTCCGTCAGCCCTTGACGCACAACAGGGTGGTGAGCCGAGCCACGACCTCCACCAGCGGGGAGGGACCTTGGGTTTGAGCGTCGATGACAGTCTGGAGGTCTTTGTAGGCCCCCGGAATCTCGTCGACGACGCCTTGATCCTTTCGGCACTCGACGCCGGCGGTCTGAGCCGCGAGGTCATCGACCGTGAAGGTCTTCTTGGCCCTCGACCGCGACATCTTGCGGCCGGCTCCGTGGGAAGCAGACCAGAGGCCCTGTTCGTTGCCCAACCCGCGTACGACGTAGGACCCGGTGCCCATTGAGCCCGGGATCAGGCCGAGGTCCCCCGACCCAGCGCGAATCGCGCCCTTGCGGGTCACGATGACCTCGGTGCCGTCGGACAGGGTTTCTTCGGCCACGTAGTTGTGATGGCAGGAGATCTCGCGCTGGTACTGCACAGCGGGAAGGTGCTCGCGGACGACGGCCTTGACCAAGGCGAGCATCGTAGCGCGGTTCAGTCGTGCGTAATCCTGGGCCCAGTACAGGTCGTGCAGGTAGGCCGACATCTCCTCGGTGCCCGCCAAGAACACCGCCAGGTCGCGATCCGGCAGAGCATGGTTGTGCTCCAGCGTCTTCGCTGTGGCGATGTGTCGTTCCGCCAACTCCTTGCCGATGTTGCGTGAGCCAGAATGCAGCATGAGCCAGACGGTCTCATCGTCGTCGGCGCACATCTCGATGAAATGGTTGCCGCCACCGAGCGTTCCGCATTGTGCGTGAGCTCTGCTCTCTCGATCGGAGATCTTCGGGGCTCGTAGCTCACCGAATGACCCGAATAGGCGTTCCGCCTCGCGCCGCAACGTCAGGTCGGACCGCAGCAGCGGCGCCGTGCCCTTGTGCGCGTTGAAGCCGACGGGAACAGCGCCTTCGATACTTGCACGCAGCGGGCCGAGATCGTCGGGCAGATCAACGAGAGTCAGGTTGGTCTCGACGGCAGCCATCCCGCAGCCGATGTCTACGCCGACCGCGGAGGGTGAGACGGCGTCGCGCATCGCGATGACAGACCCAACCGTGGCCCCTTTGCCCAGGTGAACGTCGGGCATGACACGGACTTTCTGAACCCACGGAAGGCGGGACATGTTGCGCAGTTGATCAAGCGCTGCCGGCTCGACCTCCCATGGATTGGCCCACATCAGTGTGTCGGCGCGCGCTCCCGGAAGCGCGACGGGAAACTCGTTCATGCGCGAACACCTCCTTCTGTCGTCGGATGGAACGAGACTTTGGGGCAATACACCCGTGTTTGGTGTTGTTGACCCGCCAGTTGCGCGGGCAGGATTTGAACCTGCGACTTCCGGGTTATGAGCCCGGCGGACTTCCGAACTGTCCTACCGCGCAGCGTATTTAACGTACCCCCGGAGAGAGTCGAACTCCCGACAACCTGCTTGTAAGACAGGGGCTCTCCCGCTGAGCTACAGGGGCCTTGCATGCTGCCATTGGTCGGGATGACACGATTCGAACGTGCAACCACCTGGTCCCAAACCAGGCGCGCTCCCAAGTTGCGCCACATCCCGGTGGGTTGAGCGGTCGGCGGGAGTCGAACCCGCGTCCACGGCTTTGCAGGCCGCTACCTTGCCTCTCGGTCACAACCGCATCGAGCCGGTGACGAGCCTCGAACTCGCCCCTTCAGTTTGGAAGACTGATGTGCAGCCTGTTACACCTCACCGGCCTGTCGACTTTCGAAAATGATGTGCGCCGTGAGGGTTTCGATCCCCCGTCCCCAGATTAAGAGTCTGGTGCTATCCCAACTCAGCTAACGGCGCAAATGGGGTGGGCCGCCCGGGACTCGAACCCGGAATTCAAGGGTAAAAGCCAAGAGTGATACACGATTTCACCAACGACCCAGCATGATGTGTGTGCGTCCGGCAGGAGTCGAACCTGCACGCCCATCCGTGGGCACCGGAGTCTGAATCCGGCACGTCTCCCAGTTCCGTCACGGACGCTGGACACCACAAAATTGTGCGCTCGGCAGGATTTGAACCTGCACGCCCGGACTGGGCACCCGGGTTTGAGCCGGGCGCGTCTGCCTGAATATTCCGCCACGAGCGCGGATGCCACCACTGTGCAGTTCTCAAAGTTCTGACGGGACAGAGTAATTGGTCTGTCCACGCCGCGGTGCACACGGGTTTGCCGAGTGCGTTGCTGTAAGCATGGTGCTATATGCACCGCGGACTGTAAAGCGACTATTTCAGCGGATTCCTGTTGTGCGACACTATCTTTGGGCGCATCGATCTACAGGAATGTCAGGCGACGTTCCTGGCAGGGCAAACAGCTGAGCTGAGAAATTTATGAGAATTGTCTTCAGGCCCTTGCTTCCGGCCGGGGCACACGCCCACTAATGGGGCGGAAGGTTGGCGGAATGACCGGAAGCACCTGGGCTGTTCAAGGCCGCAACGCTCCGCCATCGTCCACACGGCGGCTATGGCGCTGATCGTGCCCGCGCACGACAAAGCCACCGTGGATGCGGCGCGCATCCCGGGGTCATAGTCGCGGCGGAACATCGGCATACTTCAACGGTAACACCACTGCCCGACAGTTCCGAGCAATAAATCGACCGGCCCCAGCGCCGGCCTATCCCATGAGCCCGGCGTCGACGATGTCGTCGAGTGCGCCAAGGTCACCGCCCAATTCGGCGACCGTCTCTCGGACCACCGCGACGTCCTTGCCGATGAAGCCGCCGACCGCGGCGATGAACGCCGCCGTCGAGCCTGCTCTGGTGATGTTGCCCAGCGCGCGGCTGCCTGCGCTGCCGTGCGTCAGCGCTTCGAGCAGTGCGGGTTCGGAGATGCCGAGCACGCCGCCCAGTCGCACGCCCTCGGCCACCAGCCCGATCTGCGCCGCGAAGAGCGCGTTGTTGATCAGCTTCACCAGCTGACCCGCACCGGTGCGGCCGACGTGCAGGACCGGGTCACCGTAGGTGCTCAGCAGTGGATGCGCGCGCGCCACGGCGTCGTCCTCGCCCCCGACGAACAGCGTCACCCGGCCCGCGGCGATGTCGTGTGGACCTCCGCTGACCGGCGCATCGACCACGTCGACCCCGCGGGCTGCGATCGTCTCGGCGGTGCGTGGGCTCCCCGTGGTGTGGATGACGAGCACGGCACCCGGGGACATGGCCGCAACGAGAGCGCTTTCCAGGCAGACCTGCCGCACCTGTTCGTCGGTGAACACGCAGACGACGACGGCATCGGCGCCCTCGGCGACGGCGCCGGGATCGGTGACTGCGTAAGCGCCCAAATCCCGGACCGCTTCGCACTTTTCGGGTGTGCGACCAAGCGCGAGGACCTCGTGACCGGCGTCGACCAGACGGCGCACCATGGGGGCACCCATTCGCCCGGTGCCGATGAAGCCGACGCGCGTCATCGTGGATGTTCCAACGCGGCCAGCGCGAAATCGGCGGCGTCGAACACCGCTCCCTGAGGCGCCGACGCGGCCCGGGCAATGCTCGCGGCGTGCCTGACATCCTTCTGCAGCAGAGCGCCGGCAATGGACGCGAGCTGGTCTGTCCGGCCGCCGAACGCGGCGATGCTCGACAGCGCCTTGCTGTTGGCGGAACCGCGGGTGACGACCTCGCCGAGCTTTTCCCGCGGAATGCCAAGGGCTTCGCCGAGTTCCAGGGCGCTGACGGCGCTCCCCATGTTGGCGGTGAACAACAGGTTGTTCAGGATCTTGGCGACCTGTCCGCTGCCAAGCGGACCGAGATGCACGATGGGGTCGGCGTATGTCGCGAACACCGGACGGCAGCGCTCGACGACGTCGGCCTCACCGCCGACCATCACCAGCAGCTGGCCCTCCTCGACGGCGGGCGCCCCGCCGCTCACCGGCGCGTCGATCACCGAAACACCTTGACCGGCAGCAGATTCGGCAATCTCACGGCACATGTCGGGATGCACGGTGCTGTGGATGGCCACGATCCCGGCCGGCGCCATCCCGGCCAGTACGCCGTTGTCGCCTTCCAGCACCTCCCTCACGTCGTCATCGCCGATGACACACAGGCAGACCAGGTCGCTGGCGGCCGCCAGTTCGGCCGGTGACTGTGCGGTCTTCGCGGCGGTGTCGGCGAAGGGTTCGAGGGTGGCAGGCCTGCGTGCCCACAACGTCAGGTCGTACCCGCCCTCGACGATCCGTCGCGCCATCGGGCCACCTTGGCTGCCCAGTCCGATGAAGCCGACGCGCATCAACCCGCCTCCAGTTCTTCGCGTGCGGCCGCGCAGTCGTCGACGAACGACAGCACCCGCCGGTGGTATTCGCCCGCGCTCCAGCCGACGCTGAGGTTGTGTCCGCTGTCGGGCATTTCGTTGACGACGACCCGACGCGATGCGGTGAACAATGCGGCGATGGCCTCGGAGGCCTGCGGTGTCGACTCCCAGACGCGCTCGTGATCGGCCATGCTGAACTCGACCGGCACCGTCACCCGGCCCGCGATCTCACCGAAGTCGCGGCGCGGCCAGTTCGCGGTGACCTCGGCCTCATACGGTGCGCCCGGCGCCGAGAGGCCACCGGTCAGCACCTCGGGGGGATAGAGGTCGGTGGGCTGCCACAGCAGATCGCGCAAACCCGCGGGACGCGAGGTCGCGGTGGCCTCGCTGATGATGGCTTTGGCCTGCTCGCCGTACCGCAATCCGGTCCCGGACAGTTCGATCCCCAACACGTCGACGGCCCTCTCGTCGACCGCCATCCGCAGCCCGAGCTCACATCCCGCGGAGTGGGCGAGCAGGAAAAGCCCTGCCCCACGGGAACTCTCGCCGAGGATCTTGTCGACGGCGCCCAGCGCGAAGCCGACGCGTCGGTCCGCCTCGGCCATGTCGTCGTGGTAGAACGCAGACGCGCCGTAGCCAGGGCGGTCCAGCGCGATGACCGTGTAGCCGTCGGCGGCCGCCGCACGCAATAGGGACAGCTCCGGGTGTCCGGGGCAGTCGAAGTACGCCGCCGACGTGGCGCCGCCGTGCACTGCGACGATCACGGCCTTCGGCTCCGGCGCCGACGCGACCAACGCCGACATCGGCACGCCGTCGGTGAGCACGACGCGTGGCCGCGGTTGGACGCTCACTCCTCAACCCGCAGCAGTATCGCTCCGCTCGGCGTCAGGCCGCCGCTGCTGACCACCCCGACCCTCGCGTCTTTCACCTGGCGTTCGCCTGCGTCGCCGCGCAGTTGAACGACGGCCTCGTGGATCAGCCCCATGCCGTGCGTGCGGCCGTGCGACAGCTGACCGCCGTGGGTGTTCAGCGGTATCACGCCGTCACGGGCGATGGCCTTGCCGCCGTCGATGAAGTCCTTCGCCTCGCCGATTCCGCAGAAACCCAGCCCCTCCAGCCACGACAGGCAGTTGAACGAGAAACCGTCGTAGAGTTCGGCCACGTCGACATCCTTGGGCCGCAGCGATGTTCGGGTCCACATGTGCGCGGACTGACCCAGCACCTGCGGTTCGTGGGTCATCGTGGTCTGGTCCCAGTCGGTGCGCTCGACGATCTGCGTGCCGACCGCCTCGAACAACACGGGCTTGCGTGGCATGTCCTTGGCGGCGTCGACGGCCGACACGATCACCGCGATCGCGCCGTCGCAGGGCACGTCGCAGTCGTAGAGCCCGAACGGGGTGGTGATCAGCCGGGCGTTGAGGTAGTCGTCCATGGTCATCGGATCGCGGTAGATCGCGGTCGGGTTCAGCGCCGCATTGGCCCTCTGGTTCAACGCGATCCAGCCGAGAGTCTCCCTCGTGGTGCCATACCGGTTGAAGTGGCGCTGCGCATTCAACGCGAGCGTGTGCGCGGCCGATGTCGCGCCGAACGGCATCTGCCAGCTCGAGGTGCGGGCACCCCCTGGCGGCGACATCTTGCCTTCCTTCATCAACTGCTGGAAGGTCGCCTCCCACAGCGTGCGGAAGCACAGCACGTGGCGGGCCATGCCGGTAGCGACGGCCATCACGGCCGCGATCAGCGAGCCGCCGGGGCCGAACGTGTCCATTCCGCCGTTGATCCAGGCCGGCCGCAGACCCAGCGCGCCCTCAAGCGCGGTGACTCCGCCCTCACCCATACCCGCGATGTCGAGCCCCGGATACGTTGAGAGCCCGTCGATGTCGTCGAAGGTCAGGCCCGCGTCGGCCACCGCCTGTTCGCAGGCGTCGATGGTCAACGACAGCGGCGGCACCATCTGCCGCCTGCCGATCTTCGACATGCCGATCCCGGTGATCGCCGCCGCGTCCTCGAACTTCTCCTTGGTGAGCATCGGCGAGACGTGCTTGCCGAAGTCCGCAGGCGCGATCTCGTCGACGGCCTGCGGCCCGCTCTTCTTCTCCGCGGTCGGCTTGAACACCGGCAGCCAGACGGTGCCGACCGTGTCCTCGAGCTTCTCGAACCGAACCTCGACGGTCTGGCCCATCTCGAGCTCATCGGGTTCGCAGTCAACGATGTTGGTGGTCAATCGAACCCGCGGGTCCTCGACGATCGCGACCTGTGCGACCACATAGGGCGGCGGGAGATCGGGGAAGCCGAAGCGATGGTTGACGGTGAAGGCGGACAGGGTGGCTTCGCCGGACACGTCGCGCACACCCATGTTGCGACCACGGCAGTACCGGCACACCGGCTGTGGCGGATGGATCAGCGCGTCGCAGTCCTTGCACTCCTGGATCCGCAGCACGCCGTCGGCGCCCGCGGTCCAGAAGAATTCGTTCTGCGCGTTGACTTCTGGCAGCGGCCTTGTCACCGGACGAATTCCGATATCGCTTCGTTGTCATCTGTCTTCGGATCGGGTTCTGGCGCTTCCGTGGCGTCGGAATGTGCGGCGCCGTCACGTGACGGTCGATGGTCGCCCATCTCGATGATGGCGTGTACGGGGCAGTCCAGCAGGGCCCGCATCACCGCGGCCTGGTCCTGCTGCGGGATCGTGCCGTTGCCCTCCAGCGACGCATATCCCCAGTCGTCCAACGAGAAGTACTCCGGCGCATGTTTGGCGCACTGGCCGAAACCGTCGCACATGGTCCGGTCGAGACGAATCTTCACGCCGTCACCACCGCCTCGATCTCATAGGGCCGTTGCGCCTCGAACGCGCCGGCGCGGCACGAGTCGCAGTCGTTGTTCATGTGCCGATCGACGACTTGCGGGAACGCCGAGAGCAGGCTGGCCGCCACGTTTGTCGCGGCGTCCAGCGTCGCGCATGCGCCTCGGCCGCGAAGCACCACCGACCATCTCTCCAGCCGCGCAAGGTCCTCATTGGTGGCCACACCGTCGCGGAGCGCCCCGGTCACCGCCGACATGGCGGCGGTGCCGTTGAAGCACGAGCCGCACTGGCCCGCGTTCTCGCGGTCGAAGTACGCCATCACCGACGCCGCGACCGCCACCGGGCAGTCCTCGGTGAGGATGGTGATCGCTCCGCAGCCCAGTCCGCTGTCGAGGCGACGCACCGACTCGTGGTCGAGCGTGATGTCGAGAACGTCGCGGTTGAGCAGGCCGGCGAAGTACCCGCCCATCAGCACGCCGTGCACCTGATCGGCAGCCACGCCGTGGAATTCGAGCAGCTCTCCGAACGCCAGGCCGTGGGGCAGCTCGTACAGCGCAGGCGGTCTGCCCGCGCCGGTGATCGTCGCGAGGAACGTCCCCGGTGACGTCGACGTGCCCTGCGCGCGGAACACCTCGGCGCCGTGCCGGTGGATGAACGGGATCAGTGCCAGCGTCTCGACATTGCTGACCATGGTCGGAAGGCGGCCGACGCCCTCTTCGAACGGGCGTGGCGGCTTGTCGGTCGGTTTGGCGGGGCCGCCGTTGAGCGCCCGCACCGCGGCCGTCTCCTCGCCCGCGACGTAACCCGGGTCGACCGTCAACACCGTGATCGACAGACCGTCGAGGACGTCCTCGTCGATCTCGGCGAGCGCGGTCTGCACCGCTTCTGCGGCACCGCGATCGGAGATGTAGACATGCGCGCGGTCGGCAAACACCAGCCGAGCGGCCAGTCGCAGCCCGTCGAGCACCAGGTGCGGACGGTGCCGCAGCAGCCACCGGTCCTTGATCGACGCGGGTTCACCCTCTTCACCGTTGGCGACCACCACTGCCCCGCCGGCTGTCCGGCCGTTGTCGCGGACCGTCTTCAGCTTCACCGCCAGCGGGAAGGCAGCGCCGCCGCGGCCGAGGACGCCGGACAGGTCGACCTGGTGGAACAGGCCGTCGGCATCGTCAAGCGGGCGGTATCCGCCCGAGCCGCGGTAGTCGGAGTAGTCCTCGGCGCCTCGACGCAGCAACCGGGGCTCGATGCCGGGCCACACCGTGACGGCGAAGTCGGTTGTCGCTGTCATGGCATCCTCCCGCCCGCCGATAGGGTTGCCGACATGAGAACCGCGGTGGTGCGTGTCCAGGTGGACCCCGCGGGCCGCCTCACGCCAGACCAGTTAACGGACGGCATGACGGCCCTCCGTGGTCTCGTCGACGCGGCGGGCATCGAGGTGCTGGACAGCAACGTCGCCGCGATGCCCGCCGGCCGTCGGGAAGTGCAGATGCTGATGGTGGGCGGCGATGCCGAGCAGCTGAAGCGGGACGCGGTTTCGTTGTGCGCGAAGGCGTTCGGTACAGATCCCGCTCCCGGCGTGCTGACCTACGTCAGCCGGGGCACCGACGACGACGCGCACGGCGTGCTCGCGGGTTTCGGTCTGGTCGGGGAGATCACCCGCACGCCGGGAGAAGACGGCCTGGACATCGTCGCGGTGACGCTGCGCAAGGCCGACCTGGACCGCGTGCCGGAAAGCCGAATCCACACCGCGCTCGAGGCGTCCCTCAACTGCGAAGTGCACATCCGAACGACGTAACGACATTACTTGTCCAGGAACTTCAGGATCGCAGGCGCCGCCTGCACCCAGGTGTCGAACATGTTGAAGCGCTTGACCTTTCCCTGAGCACGCGCCTCACTGGCGCGCTCCCAGGCGTCCTCGGGCCATGGCGGGTCGATCAGCTTGGAGCCCTTGATCAAGCAGCTGACTTCCAATGACGTCCGCTTCGGGTGGTCCCAGTCGTTCTCCCCGCCGCGGATGATCAGCGTCGGCACCGTGATCTCGTCGAACATCTCGTCGGGAACGCCGGGGATCGTCTGACCGGGCTTGGACACGTATGCGTTCAGCCAGCGCAACATCACCTTGAGGAACTCGTCGCTGTCCTGGGCCAGAATTCGGTCCTTGTTGCGGGGGTTGGCCTCGATGAGCTCCTTCCATTCGGGCAACCGCAGCGGGCCCTGCATGCCCAGCGCCCTCGCGGCGTGAATGGTCGGCATGACGTAGTAGGCGCCCAGCGCGAAGGCCCCGTACACACCGCCGACGATGTTCCACACCACGAGCTTTCGCACGATGTCGGGGTAGAGCATCGTGGTCAGCATCGAGTCACGGGCGCCGCCCGAACCGCCCGCGATGATGCACGGTCCGATATCGAGCCCGGTGATCAATGCGTGCAGCGTCTCCGCTCGCATATGAGATTCGCTCTGCCCGTAGAACTGGACGTCGGACTTGCCGCAGTTGGGCCGGTCCCACAGCAGCACGCGGTACCCGCCCTTGACCAACGCCTGTGCCAGCGGGCGCAGGCCCTCGATGTCCTTGCTGTACCGGCCGCCGGGCGTGAGGGCGATGAATTCGCCTTCCTTGCCGAGGATTTCGTAAACGACGTTGCCGCCGTTCACCTCGAAGACCTTCTCGCCGCGCTTGAGCTTGGGGCCAGCCAGTTCGGATGTTGTCATGCCATCACCAGAACGTCGTTGTCGACGACCCGCACCGGATACGTGCGGATGCTCCACTCGGGTTTGACCGCGGTGGTGCCGGTGGCGAGCTCGAATCCCCATTGGTGCCATGGGCAGTAGATGAATTCGAGATCGCGGACCATGACGGCATCACCGGGTACTTTCTCGTCGACGATGGTTCGGCCCCGTGCTCTGCCGGAGCACAGCGGGCCGCCCTCGTGGGGGCAGTAGTTCGCGATCGCATAGAACGTTCCGTTGACGTTGTAGACACCCACACCGTGGCGTCCGATCGGCACCAACTTGTGTGTCCCCGGCGGGATTTCGTCGACGGTTGCTACGACGTGCTCACGCCCCTGCGCAAGCCGGGGCGGTTTCGTTTCCTCTGCCATCCTGGTCAGAACACCCGAACTTGGCCCTCGAGGGCCGGGACGGTTTCGGGAAGGTGGTACGTCGCAATGCCGTTGCGGAACATGACGGCCTCGCGGGCGTGCTCGGGCAGGTGCTTGACGAGCCAGCGCGGGTCGTCGAACGTCCAGTGCGGGTAGTCAGACGAGAAGAGCAGGATCTTCTCGCACTCCATCCACTCGAACGCCCGAGAGAGCTCGGTCTTGTCCTCGGGATAGTCAAGCGGCTGGGTGGTGAACTTGATGTGGTCCTTGACGTACTCCGACGGCTTGCGCTTGATGTCCACCCACGACTTGCGCGCCTCGTAGATGGCGTCCATCCGCCACATCAGCGGCAGGATCCAGGTGAAGGCGTGCTCCACCAACACGATTCGCAAGTCGGGGAACCGGTCGAAGACCCCGTCGAAGATCAGGCTCATCACCTGATTGGCCGCCAGCAGCGAGTAGGTGACCATGAAATCGTGGTTGTAGCTGGGGAAGCCGACCGGCGGGATCGGCAGCTCCTCGTGGTGGCCGCGCGACAGATGGCAACTCACCGTGATGTCGTGTTTGGTCGCGGCGGCCCAGATCGGGTCGTATTTGGGGTCGCCCCATGACGGCCTCGGCTCGGCCTTGATCAGAATCTGACCCATGTATGGGTGCCCGGCCCAGCGCTCGATCTCGCGGGCGCCCGCCTCGGGTTCCTCGATCGCGACGCAGATCGAGCCACGCCACCGCTCGTGCCAGTTGTTGTGGCTGTCCAGCCAGTGATTGGCCTGCCAGTCGTTCAGGCCGACGCTGATCGCGTGGTTGGCCTCGCGGAAGCGGGCCGGGTAGGCGGCGGGCTCGAGGATCGCGATATCGGCGCCGGCCTCCATGATCAGCTGCTTGAACGCCAGCTCCGGATCGCTGCCGGGGAACTGACCGTCGGCGGGGAACGTGTCGGCGCGCATCGCGTACGAGTGCGCGTAGTCGGGGGCGTCGTAATAGATCTGGTCGCCGATCTTGCGGGCCAGGAAGTACTTACTGCGCCATGGCTCCGGGATGTATTGCGTCAGCTCGCCTGCGCGCGGAGTCGGGTGGACGTCGGAGTCGACGCACCGAACGGCGATGCGCTCGGCCGCGGGCTTGCGCTCTGTGGTTGTCACCGTCATCGTGGTCTCCCTAATCGAAGCCTGTGGTTCTTACTGTGCGCCGACACCGGCCTCAACGTCTATCCCGTAGAGCTGCGCGGCGTTGCGCCAGCACAGCTTGTCGCGCTGTTCGGGCGAGAACGCGCCGGGCACCTTCAGGTCGTTGGCCTGCCAGTGCGGGTAGCTGGACCCGTACATCAGCATGTCCTCCTTGCCGGTGAACCCGAGCCACTCACCGGCGAAGTCGACATCGCCTGGGCCGTCCATCGCGCCTTGGATGAAGAAGACGTGGCCGGGCAGATAGTCACTCGGCATCTTCGGCGCCCATGGCGTCTGTTCGAGGTGTGGGCGTCCGAAGCAGTCCATCCGCCACATGAACGGCGTCAGCATGTCGGCCGCGCCGTCGGCCCAGACGAACTTCAACTCGGGCATTCGTTCGAATACCCCTTCGGCGATCATGTTCATCAGGTGATACAGGTAGTTCAGCGCCATGAAGCTGACGTACTGCTCGTAGGTCCTTGTGACCCCCGATGGCGTCGGCGCGAACGAGAGGCCGGCACCGACCTCGATGTGCACGGCGACCGGAAGATTCGCGTCGACGGCCGCCTCCCACAGCGGCCAGTACTGCGGCTTTCCGTAGACCTCGCGCGACTGCAGGGGCACACCGATCTGCACCACCTTGGGGTGGTCCTTGTACTTCTCGATCTCGCGCAGCGCGCCGGTGACGTCGTCCGGATTGATCCGGATCGTCCCGCGGAACCTGTCGCGGTAGGAACCGTCGTCGAGCCAGCGCGTCACCATCATCTCGTTGTGGCCTGCGGCGATAGCGGTCCCGAGGTGGCGGTCAGGCATGATCCCGCGCGTCATCGGGTGCAGGATCGCGACGTCGACACCGCGCTCGTCGAACAGGTGACCGCCGACGATCTCCGGATCCGACCCGGGGTACTGGCGGTCGGGGCCCTCGGTGCCCTTCGCATACTCGCCGCCCGGCGCTCCGTACCAGTCCATCTCATAGTCGGGGAAGCCGCGGCTGCGGTACGGCTCGGCCATGAAGTTCTTGCGGAGGTCCTTGTTCGACTTGACGAAGATGTGCACGCTCGCATCGATGACGGGCGTCGTCGCTCCGTCAGGATGTTGGATCACTGAAGGCCTCCGATGTCTGCCGGTCTGCACCGGACATACAGCCAGTGTAAAGCCAAGTTCTTCATTGGCAAGAATTGGGTTCTCAAGCGCAGCGCTTACTTCTCCGCAGGTCAGGGTGTGCGCTGGTCACATGCACGGCAGCCACTCCGCGAAACGAGGTAGTCGCATTTCGAGAACAGTTACGACACCTAAGGAGAATGTTATTCTCGTGCTCGACGGGTAATCGCACCAGGAGGCGCCGGATGCTACTCGAGTTCGATGCGGATCAACGGCTGTGGCAGGACACCGTGCGCGATGCGGTCGGAAAACAGTGCCCGCCATCGCTGGTGCGTGAGGTCGCCGAGAACGGTGTCGACCCTGCGCCGCTGTGGCAGGCCTACATCGACGCGGGCTGGACCGAGCTGACCGACCCGGAGAACGCGGTCGAACTCGCGATCGTGCTCGAAGAACTCGGCCGCGCCACCGACCCGACGCCGTTTTTGGCCACGTTGACGCAGTTCGCACCGCTGGTCGGCGACCGCTTCGACCCGCAGCGCGCCGGTACGGCGATCTTCGACGGCATCACCGCCTACCGCGACGCCGACGGCTGGGTGCTCGACGGAACCGCACGCCACGTCCTCGACGCGGACCGGGCCGACCGGCTCGCCGTGGTCACCGCGGGCGGTGTCTTTCTCGTTGACGCAGACAAGGTGGCCATCCGGCGCAGCAAGGTCTTCGACCCGGTCTTGCACATCGCCGACGTGTCCTTCGCGGGCGTGCGAGTTGCCGACACCGAGCGACTGCACACCGACGCGGAGAAGGCGCGCCACCTGGCGCTCACCGGAATCGCGATCACCACGGTCGGCGCATGCCAGCGCATCATCGACCTGGCCCTCGAGCACGTGAAGCAGCGCCAGCAGTTCGGCGTCGCCATCGGGTCCTTTCAGGCCGTGCAGCACAAGGCCGTCGACATGCACGTCGTCACCGAGCGCGCCCGCGCGCTGTCCTACTTTGCGGCCCTGACCATCTCGGCCGACGATCCGCGCCGGCGCCTGGCGTCGGCGATGGCGAAGGCGGCGGCCGGGGAGTGCCAAGCCATCGTGTTCCGGCACGGCCTGCAACTGTTCGGCGCGATGGGATTCACGTGGGAGAACGATCTTCAGTTCGCGCTGAAGCGAGCCAAGGCCGGCGAACTGCTGCTCGGTGGCGCGGCGGAGCATCGCGCGATCATCGCGGAGGAATTCAATGCAGCTGACTTTTGATTCCGACGTCGAGGAGTTTCGCGCCGAGTTCTCGGCTTTCCTCGACGAGCATCTGCCTCCCGAGGCCGAGACGCTGGAGCGGCCGAAGTCGGTGTCGCACATGCCCCAGTGGGCCCGCAAGTGGCAGCGGCTGCTGTTCGACAACGGCTGGCTGCTACCGGCCCAACCGGCCGAGTTCGGCGGCCGCAACGCAACGCTGCTGCAGCAGTTTGTACACCTCGACGAGCTGTGCCGCCGCCGCATCTACCACAGCCTCAATCCGCAAGGTGTGAACATCATTGCGGCGTCGCTGATCTCGTTCGGGTCCGACGAGCAGAAACACCGCTGGGTGGTGCCGGTGTTGAAGGCCGAGATGACGGCGTCGCTGGGGATGAGCGAACCCAGCGCCGGCTCCGACCTGGCGTCGCTGCGCACCCGCGCGGTCCTCGACGGTGACCACTTCGTCGTCAACGGCCAGAAGGTGTGGACCTCCGGCGCACATCACGCCGACTTCCTGTTGACGTTCGTGCGCACCGATCCGGATGCCCCCAAGCACAAGGGGATCAGCGCGCTGATCATCCCCACCGACACGCCAGGCGTGGTGTGCCGTCCGTTCGCCGACATGTGCGGCGAGGACAACCTGGACTTCAACGAGGTGTTCTTCACCGACGCGCGGGTTCCCGCCGAGAACCTCGTCGGGCCGCTCAACGGCGGCTGGGGGGTGGCCAACGGGTCACTCGGGCATGAGCGCACGATGATGTGGCTGGGCTTCGCCGACCGGATCGACAACTTGATCGCCGACTTCCGGCCGCGGGGCGAACTGCAGCGCGACCAGTACGCCACGACGATCATGGACTACCTGGCGCTGCGCGCGATGGGTTCCGCGGCGCTGGCGAAGGCCGCCCGCGGAGAGATGGACACCGCGTCGGTGTCGGTGCTCAAACTGTTCGGATCCGAGGCAGAGCGTCAGGCGCTCGAAAACGCGCTCACCGCAGCGGGATCCGACGGGCTTCTTCACCCCGCGACGACGGGTCCCTATGAGCACATGAACCTCGACCACTACTTCGCGAGCTGGTTCGAGCGCTACGCCCGCAGCTTCGGCGGCACCATCGCGGGCGGCACCTCCGAGATCCAGCGCAACATCATCGCCACGCAGGTGCTCGGCCTACCCCGGCGCTGAGTCCGGTGACCGAGACACTGCTCGTCGAACGGCCGCACCCCGGCGTCCTTGTCGTGACGCTGAACCGGCCGAAGCGGCTCAACGCGATCAACGACGCGATGCGGCGCGAACTCACCGAGACGCTTGCGTCGGCGGCCGGCGACGAAACGGTCAAGGCCATCGTGCTGACCGGCGCAGGCCGCGGCTTCTGTTCCGGCATCGACATGCGCGAATTCGGGCCTGGTGTACCCGATGCCGCCGACCCCGCCATCGATCGGCTGCGGTTCCAGGAGTCGATGGCGGCGCTGCCTCGCGCGATCTGGGGCCTGCCACAACCGGTCGTCGCCGCGGTCAACGGCCCCTGCGTCGGCGGCGGCCTCGCGCTGTGTCTGGCCGCCGACATCCGGATCTGCTCCAGCGCAGCCACATTCGGAAACGCCGCCATCCTGCTGGGGCTGTCCGGCGCCGAAATGGGGATGAGCTATCACCTTCCGAGGATCGTCGGAACCAGCGTCGCCGCCGACTGGATGCTGACCGGGCGCACCGTGGCGGCCGACGAAGCCGACCGCCGGGGTCTGGTCAGCGAACTGGTGGAGCCCGACGGCCTGGCCGGGCGCGCCATCGAGATCGCCTCCACGATCGCCGAATTGGCGCCGCTGGCCGTGCAGCTGACCAAGCGTGCGCTTCAGGTGAACACCGACGCCACCGGACTCGACGCGGCGATCGAACTGGAGAACCGCAACCAGGTGCTCAGCCACGCCACCGACGACGCGGCCGCGAGACGGCAGAAGTGGTCGCGGGACTGAACGTCGACGGAAGGACGAACGATGGCGTGGGACTTCACGACCGACCCCGAGTGGGCGGAGCAGCTGGCCTGGGTCGAGGCGTTCGTGCGCTCGGAGTGCGAGCCGATCGACCTGATCGTCAAGGAGTCCCACGACCTGAACGATCCGGTGCGCCAGGCGCTCATTCCGCCGCTGCAACAGATCGTCAAGGACCGCGGGCTGTGGGCCACCCACCTCGGTCCGCATCTCGGCGGGCCCGGCTACGGTCAGGTGAAGCTCGCGCTGCTCAACGAGATTCTCGGCCGGTCCGAATGCGCATCGATCGTATTCGGTTCGCAGGCACCCGATTCCGGCAACAGCGAGATTCTCGCGCATTACGGAACGCCTGAGCTGAAGCAGCGCTACCTCGAGCCGCTGCTCGACAACCGCATCGTGTCCTGCTTCTCGATGACAGAGCCTCAGGGCGGCGCCGATCCGAAGGTGTTCACCACCAGCGCCGTGCAGGACGGTGACCACTGGGTGATCAACGGCGAGAAGTGGTTCTCCTCGTTCGCCTCGATGGCATCGTTCATCATCGTGATGGTGATGACGGATCCGGATGCCCCGCCCTACGAACGCTATTCGATGTTCGTCGTCCCCGGCGACATCCCCGGCATCACCGTGCTGCGCGACGTCGGCCTCGGCTACCAGCCGTTCGGTGGCGGTGGTCGCGAAGGCTACGTCCGATACGAGAACGTCCGCGTGCCAGACGATCACATGCTCGGTCCCCGCGGTGGGGCGTTCGTCGTCGCGCAGACGCGGCTGGGTGGCGGGCGCATCCACCACGCGATGCGGACCGTCGGGCTGGTCCACCGCATCTTCGACATGATCTGCGAGCGGGCCGTATCGCGATACACGCAGGGTGACATGCTGTCCAACAAGCAGCTCGTCCAGGAGATGGTCGCCGACTCATGGATGGAGATCGAGGCGTTCCGGCTGCTCACCCTGCAGACCGCGTGGAAGATCGACCAGCACAACAACTACAAGGCCGTGCGGGCGGACATCTCGGCGGTCAAGGCGATGATGCAGAAGGTGCTGCACGACGTGTCGGCGCGGGCTCTGCAGCTGCACGGCTCGCTGGGCACCACCCACGAAATGCCGTTCGTGCAGTACCTCGTCGAGTCGTTCGTGCTCGGGCTCGCCGACGGGCCGACCGAGGTGCACAAGGTCACGCTGGCCCGGCTGCTGCTCAAGGACTACAAGCCCGCGCCCGACGTCTTCCCGTCCGAGCACCTGCTGCGGCTGCGGGAGGCCGCCGAGGCGAAGTTCGCCGACAAGCTGGCGGGCATTCCGCGCACCTGACCCAGGAGGTTCAATGCCGTGTGAAGGCAAGGTGGCCCTGGTCACCGGCACCAGTCGGGGCCTCGGCAAGGCGATCGCGCAGCGCCTCGCCGGCGAGGGTGCGACGGTGGCACTCACCGCGCGCACCTTGGAGCCCGACCCGAAATATCAAGGCTCCCTTCGTCAGACGCTCGACGAGATAGCGGCCGCGGGCGGGTCTGCGGTGGCGATCCAGGCGGATCTCTCGAACGCCGAGGACCGCGAGCGGCTGTTCGGTGAGGTCGTCGAACGCGTCGGCGCGCCCGACATCCTGGTGAACAACGCCGCGGTCACTTTCCTGCGGCCGCTCGACGAGTTTCCGGACCGTCGAGTGCGGTTGATGATGGAGATGCACGTGCTGGCGCCGCTGCACCTGACGCAGCTGGCGATTCCGGCCATGCGCGAGCGTGGCCGTGGCTGGGTGCTCAACGTGACGTCGGTCGGCGGCGATCTGCCGGTCGGGCCGCCGTTCTCCGAGTTCGATCGCGCGGCCGGCTTCGGTGTCTACGGCACGGTGAAGGCCGCTCTCAACCGGCTGACCAAGAGCCTCGCGGCCGAACTGTACGACGACGGAATCGCGGTGAACGCCGCGGCGCCGACGAACCCGGTCGCCACGCCGGGGGCGGGCACGTTGGATCTGGCCAAGACCGACACCGAAGACATCGAGCTCATCACCGAGACCGCGGTGCTGCTGTGCATCGGCGATCCGAAGAAGCTCACCGGTCGTATCGCCCACACCCAGGCGTTCCTGCGCGAGGTCGGTTGGTTGACCTGAATGGCCACCGCGGCAAGTGGTTTCATCTCGGGAGCCTCGCCTCGATCTTGTCGGCGATGTCGCCCGCTTGGCTGACCGCGGTCGATTGCTGCAATTTGCACGCCGCAACATCGACGATCACGTTGGCGGCAACCGCAAGTGCATGTTGGCAGGTGCGGATCTGGGCACCGCTGCCACGGACATAGGGCATCGTGAGCCTGCGGTCGGATTGGACGAGGTCGCCGCTGAGCCAGGCAGGCAACGGCTGGTCGTTGAGCCGGATGTTGACGCGGTGGTTGGTGCAGTTCGCCCACCGGTTCGCCGACTCGGTGAAGAACCGCTGTGCGTCCTCGGCGCTGCGGTACAAGACGACCGATTGGACGACGAGTGTGTCCCAGCTGTCGCTGTCGGGATTGCGAAGCATCTGCTGGCGCATCGATTGCCAGTCGGAGGGGTCGTACACCGGTGCCTCGTCGACCTGCAGCTTCCCGATCTCCGGCACCATCGAGATCCACGCCAAACCGGGCACGGTGTCAAATGTCACCGTCGACAAGAAATCCTTCAAGGCAGCACCGGTACGCGTCACGCTCAAGGACACGCACATCAAGGTCGACGGCTGCGTCGGTCAGTCGTTCCTGCGGTCGTACGCGACGTTGACGAGCTCGACCACGGACACCGACGACGTGGTCGCCTACTACGGCGTCACCAAGGCTGTGTGACTCCAGTGGGTGGTCGAAAAGCGAAGGTGCCGAACATCTCTGCGGTCGTCGCGGTCGGCAGCTTGATGGTCGCGGCTGCGGTGGTCGGTCCGGCGGTGGCCACCGCGGACCGCGCCCCGCAGCCGCCGCCGCCCGTGGTCGCGGCACCTCCGGTGCCGGTGCCGGTGCTCGGTTCCGACCTGGGGCCCAACGGGTTGTCGGTGCTGGGGCAGGCGGGTGATCCGGCCCCCGGTCCGCTTGGCGCACCGAGCGTCCCTGGGCTCGACGGCACCACCGTGCTGGGTCAGAACGCAGCGCCGTCGGCGCCGGGCGCTGGTCCGGGAGTGACCCCGAACCTGCGGGCATTCAACAACGCATACGGCCCGCAGCAGAACCTGGTTCCGTCGGCGCCCGGTGAGGGCGAGCAATTCGATGTGGCGCCGGGGGAGGAGAACGCCGACGTCAACGCCAGAACGTGGATGGGGCGCTACATCGACATGTATCGCGCCGGAATGCTGAAGGGCGGGTTGTTGGGGCAGGTGCCCCAGGAACAACTCGGTGAGCCGCTACCGGGTACGGCGCCGCCGCCCGGTACCAACATTCCGTCCGGGCTTGGTCAAGACCTCCCCGGGCCCGATGGCGCGCCTGCCGATGGCGCGCCAACGCCGTAGCTGGCGTCGAAGAAACGGCTCGATGTAAGAAGTTCCTCGGTGTCTGCATCGAACGTGCGCTCACTGCGAAATCTGGTCGGAAATGTCGCCACCAGCGCACGCTCGATGAGCTCTAGTCGGCTTACCAGGTCTGCTCGGCCGACCCGCCAGTGTGCTCAGGGCTTCTTGCGGCCCGAGCGGCTCAGTCGCCACTCGGGCGGGAAATTCATGTCGTTGTCCTTCACCACGTTGTTGAGACCCTTCTCGAAGGTGCCCTCGGTGAGGTCGACGTCGTTCGGCTGGTCGTTCTGAATCAACGGCAGCATGCCCTCGACCATGCCGGTGAGCAGGCTGCCGAAGTACTCACCCTTGTGCTGCTTGTAGAGCTCGAGAAAGGTCTTCTGCACCGCGACCGTGTCGGTGGGGCGGGACTTCGAGCAGGCAAGTGCGTATTTCAGCGTCTCGTCCTCGAGCTTGTCGCGTGGCACCACGCTGTTGATGAAGCCGCATTCGTACATCTCCTTCGCGCTGAACGGCCTTCCGGTGAACAGCATTTCGGAGAACTTGCGCAGGCCCATCGTCTCGGCCCACCACCACAGTCGCGGCCCCCACCCGACGTAGCGGAACGCCGGATGACCGAACAGTGCGTCGTCGGAGGAGACGACCAGATCGGCGTCGCCTGCCTGGTAGAAGTGCCAGCCGTAGCAGTAGCCCTTCGCCTCGATGATGCTGATCTTCCGCAACTCCTGCAGCGGCCGGTTGCCTGCCTTGGCCTTGGCATAGAAGTCGGTGACCGTCGACAGGTAGCGGTACGAGCCACCCGGCGGGTAGCGCACCTCGTCGTCGTTGATGGCCAGCTCGTGCAGCAGCGGCATGCCGGGGTTCTCCAGCATCCCGCGCTGTTCGGGAAGGTCGCCGCCGCTGCCGAAATCCTCACCCTCGCCGCGGATCACGACCACCTTGACGTCGTCGTCCACGTTGCACTTGTGGATCAGGTCGGCGTAGTTCTGCCGCATGCCCAGCGTGGTGGAGTTCTGCGCGTCCGGTCGGTCGAATGTGATGTAGGCGATGCGATTCTTCTTGTCCTTCTCGAACTTGATGTACTGTTCGGCTTCCTTCTTCATCTCTTCGAAGTCGTATTCCGGCATGCTCGTCTCCTCTGTTTCGTGCCCATTGATGCGCAGTGCGCCGCAACCGATCCTGCGGCCAGTCTCTCAGCGCTGGAAAGCGTTGGGGCTGTTTGTACTCTTTGCTTAATAGAAAGGGCGTGGCCGCATGTCTGACATCGCTTTGCAGCCCGCACATGCGCTGGCCGAGGCCATTCGGCGGCGCGACGTGTCGAGCCGCGAGTTGCTGGAGCACTACCTGGCCCGTGTCGAGGCCGCTCAACGGCCCACTGAACGCCGTCGTCACCCTCGACCCTGACGGTGCGCGCATCGCCGCGGACGCCGCCGACGCGTCGCTGGCTCGCGGTGACGATGTCGGCCCGCTGCACGGCGTGCCGATGACCGTCAAGGACACCTACCAGACCGCAGGCATGCGAACCACGTGCGGGCTGCCTGCCTGGGACCACGTGCCGGAACACGACGCGGAGGCGGTGCGGCGGCTGCGCGGTGCGGGTGCGGTGATCTTCGGCAAGACCAACACCCCGGCCCTGGCGGGGGACTGGCAGACCTACAACGCGATCTTCGGCACGACCAACAACCCGTGGGACACCACGCGCACCACCGGCGGGTCCTCGGGTGGCGCCGCGGCCGCCGTCGCGACCGGTATGACCGCGCTGGAGTTGGGCAGCGACATCGGCGGCTCGATCCGCTTCCCGGCGAACTGGTGCGGCGTGTGCGGGCACAAGACGACCTGGGGCGTCGTGTCACAGGCGGGCTACCTGCCGCCTGCGCCGGGCACGCTCGCCGCCACCGATCTGTCGGTCGTCGGCCCGCTGGCGCGCGACGTCGACCGACCTCGAACTGGCGCTCGGGGTGCTCGGCGGCGCGGCGGGCCATGCGGCCGTCGGGTGGCGGCTGGAGCTCCCCGCCCCACGCGCCGAGACACTGAGAGATCTGCGGTTGGCGCTCTGGCTCGACGATCCGGCCTATCCGGTCGACACCGAGGTTTCAGCCGTGCTGCAGGCGGCGACGGACGCGCTGCGGGCAGGCGGCGCGCAGGTAGTCGATACCCGGCCTGCTGTCGTGCTCCCGGACGTGGTTCGGCTGTATCAGCAGTTCCTGTATCCGATCCTGTTGTCCACCATGGCGAAACGTTCATTCGACAAGATGGTCACGCGCGCCGAGTCGCTAACCGACGACGATGACGGTCCGCTGGCGCGCACGGCGCGTTTCGCCACCCAGCGCTACCGGGACTGGGTGTTCGCCAACGAGAAGCGCGAGCAGGTGCGCGCGCTGATGGCGGAGTTCTTCGTCGTGGTGGACGCCCTGCTGATGCCGGTGGCGATGATGCCCGCCATCCCGCACGACCACAGCGAGCCGTTCCCGGAACGGGTGATCCGGGTGGACGGAGAGATCCGGCCCTACACCGACCTGATGGCCTGGATCGCGTTGGCGACGTTGACCCACCTGCCCGCCACGGTCGTGCCCGTCGGATTCACGCCGTCGGGCCTGCCGGTCGGCATTCAGATCGTCGGGCCCTATCTCGAGGACCGCACCACACTCGCCGTCGGGCGGCTGATCGAGGAAATGCTCGGCGGGTTCGTCCCGCCGCCCGGGGCGTGAGCTACAGCCGTTGAAGGGCGAAGGTCCAGAACTGCGTTCCCGGCGGACCGCCGAAGCAGCCCCGGTCGTAGGTGGAGTTGATCTCCCCGGCCAGGCTGACCTGGTTCCAGGTATAGGTGTCACGGGAAGGCAGGATCTCGCCCAAGGGGCAGCGCAGGCCGTCGGGCACGTCGACCACCAAGGTGTACGTGTCGCCGTCGAGGTGCGCCTTGCCGTAGTACTCGTAGTAGTACTTCAGTCGCGAGATGCCGCTCACGTCGAGGCAGTCCACCGACTTCTCCGGGATGCATGCCGAGACGTTCCACACCCACGACGCGATGTTGTACCGGTTGGTGAGCAGGTCGTAGTTGCCCAGCAGCATCATGGCGCCGGCGGGCGGGGCACTCACCGTCGCAGCCGCGGCGAGCACGGCCGCCGCGGTCACAGCCCTCAAGGGGCTTCATGAGCGTCCCTCCGTTCCCTGTCGCGTACTGGCTGCTTATCAAACCATCCGGCCCGAAGGCCGGGTTGGCATTCAGTCGATAACGGCGGCTTCCTTGCGCTCGGTGATCGGCCGGGCGAGCTCCTGCTCGGTGCAGATCCGCTGGAGTTTCTCCAGCGTCTCGTCCAACCCTGGACCCAGTCGCTTGCCGGGTGTGAACGTCGCGGGTAGGTGCTTCATGCCCTGGATGACGCCGATGGTCTCGTAGTGCACGGTGCCTTCGGGGTCGCACACGTAGTCGGGCATCCGGTCGAGCACGGCGGTCAACATCGACTTGAACACCGTGCGGGCCACGTTGGACCCGACGCAGCGGTGCACGCCGATGCCGAAGCTGAAGTGCCGGTTGCCCTTTCGGTCCATGATCAGCTCGTTGGGTTTTTCGAACACCGCGGGGTCACGGTTGGCCATCGCCCACGAGATCCACAGTCGCTCACCCTCTTTGAACTTGGTGCCCTCGACCTCGACGTCTTCGGAGAAGGTGCGACCGTCCCCCGGCGCGGGAGTGTAGAAGCGCAGGAACTCCTCTGTGGCGGCGTTCAGCAGGGTGTCACGTTCACGGCTGAGCAGCTCGCGCTGATCCGGATGTTCCGACAGCCACTCCAACGAATGCGCGGTCAGCGCGGTGGTGGTGTCGAACCCGCCACCGATGATGAGCCCCAGATTGCCCAGGATCTCCAGATCCGGAGCCGGCTCACCGTCGATGCGCAATTGCAGCAGCGCGTTGACCAGGCCGGGTCGCGGATTCTCCCGGATCTCCATCATCGTGGTGATCATGTCGATGCCCATCTGCCGGTTCATGTCGGCGACGCGCGCGGCGTCGGGCGAGTGCTCCGGGGTGGACACCGAGAGGTGCGCGGGCTCGCTGTAGACCGGCCACTTGGCCAGCTCGATACCCATCATCGCGAGCGTCAGCACCGCGGGCACGATGTTCGCGAGGTCGTCGACGAAGTCGATTCGGCCCGACTCGATCTTCTCGTCGAGGGCGGCGCGCACGATCTCGTCGACGAACGGCTGCCACCGTTTGATGGCGGCGGGGGATAGGTACGGGTTCAGCGCTCCCCGGTACAGGCTGTGCTCGGGCTCGTCCATTTCCAGGATGCCGCCGCGCACGACCGTGGCCCGCTGCGCCTTCGGAATCGTGATGCCCTGGTACCCCTTGCGCTCACCGTTGATGTCGTGGTCGTTGGACACCGCCGGACAGCGCGCGAGTTCGAAGACATGCTTGCTGTCCGCGGCGACCCAGTGTCCGTTGTAGACCTCGGTCCAGGCCATCGGGCATTCGGCCTGCATCTCCTCGGTGATCTCGTCGAACTGCATCCGGTACTCCGGTGTGTGCCGGTCGAAGTGGTACCGATTCTTCTTGCGGGCGCTGTCGGCGGCTGATTTTCCGGCGATGTCGTCGACGCTCACTGTCTCCCTCACTCCTCGATCGAGATGGCCTGCTCAGGACACGAGTGCACGGCTTCGCGCACGGCGTCTTCCTGGTCGGCCGGAACGACTTCGTTCACCGGCGACGACGTGCCGTCAATGTCGCTGAGCAGAAACGAATCCGGCGCGATCATCGCGCACAGCGTGTGCCCCTGGCAGCGCTCCGAGTCGACGAAAACCTTCACTTGAGACCTCCGTTAGACGTGGTAGTCGTACCACTTCAGATAGCCGCCCGCGTCGACGCGCTGCTGCGTGCCCGTGATGTAACGGGCCTCATCCGACGCCAGGAACAGCACCATGTTGCTGATGTCCTCGGGCTCGACCCACGGAATCTTCATCGCCTGCTGTACGTAGAACACCGGTTCGGCGTCGGCCTTGGTCGGGTTGTCCAGGTCCGGCCGGAAGGACTTGTACATCGGTGCGCTCTGCAGCATCGGCGTGTTGGTGTTCGTCGGGTGCACGACATTGGCCCGGATGCCCCGTGGTGCGAGCTCGGCCGCGAGGTTGTGCACGTACTGCGACAGCAGCCTTTTCGAATGCAGGTAGGCCGCGCCGCCCGGGTCGGTGCCGGGGTTGTCGTTCTTGGAGACGTCCATCAGTGCCGCGGTGGAGCCGGTGGCGACGATCGACGCGCCATCGCCGAGGTGCGGCAGCGCGACGTGGATGGCGTTGAGCGTGCCGATCAGGTTGGTGTTCATCACGTCGATCCAGGCCGCCAGATCGGCAGACCCCTTCATGCCCGCGATTCCGGCCGCCGTGACGACGATGTCGAGCTTGCCCAGTTCGGCGATGCCGTCCTCGAGGGCCGACTTCAGCCGGCCGCCGTCGGCCACGTCGACCTTCGCGGTGACGACGCGCTGTCCCGTCTTCTCGACGAAATGGGCGGTCTCCTCGAGATCCTCCGGTGTGGCCATCGGATAACCGACGGTGGTCGAAGTCCTGACACCGGTCGACGGCGATGATGTCGGCGCCCTCTTCGGCCAGCCGGACCGCGTGGCTGCGGCCCTGCCCGCGCGCGGCGCCGGTGACGAAGGCGACTTTCCCTTGAACGCGTCCCACTGAAACGATGTCCTTTCGTTCTTGTGTCAGGTGTTGCGTCCGCCGTTGACCCCGAGGATCTGGCCGGTGATGTAGCCGGCCTCCTCGGAGATCAGAAATGCGCATGCGGCGGCGATGTCTTCCGGCGTGCCGACCCGGCGCACCGGCGTCCTGGCGATGTGTTCCTCGACGGTTCCCCCGAGGCGGCCCACGCTCCTCGGACTTGCGCAGCATCGGGGTGTCGATGAAGCCGGGCGGCACCGCGTTGACCGTGATGCCCATCGGCCCGTACTCGAGGGCCAGCGACTTGGTCAGCCCGTTCACCGCCGACTTGGCCGCCACGTACGCCGACATGTACGGCTGGCCGGACTGCGCGCTGGACGAGGAGATGTTGACGATCCGTCCCCAGCCGGCGTCGATCATGTCCGGCAGCACCGCCTGCACGCAGTGGAAGACGCCGTTCAGGTTGACGTCGACGACGTGATTGAAATCGTCGAACGTGAGGTCGGTGAACCGCTTGAAGCGTTCGATCCCGGCGGCGTTCACCAGGATGGTGATCGGGCCGAACTGTTCCCGGACGGCGTTCAGCGCGGCGTCGACCGCGGCGCGGTCGGTGACGTCGGCGGTATGCGCGAACTTCTCGTCGGAAGCGACGAGGTCGAGGGTGGCGACGTGATAACCGCCGGAACGCAGCCGATTCGCGACGGCCTGGCCGATGCCCGAACCGCCGCCGGTGACGACGGCCGTCTTCACGCGCCCGCGCCCATCTCAGTCATCAAGAATCAACCTTTCCGAATATGAGAACCGTACTCTCGCTCTATGCAGTATCGCAAGACAAATCAGGTCGAATTGTCGCATGCATTTTTACCTCAACGCCGTTATCAGGCCACATGACTAGGCCATCTTCATTTTCTTGAGTTCTCGTGGCGCGAATGTATGATTCGCCGAGGATGAGAATGAAGTTTCCATCACATATAGGGAGTGTGGATGACGGAAGCGTCGACGATCTCGCGGGATACATCTGAGCAGAACACCGATCGGCGGATGCTGATCGACGGTCGCTTTGGTCGCAGACGCCACGGACGTTTCCTTCTATCAACCCCGCCACCGAAGAGGTGGTCGGCCACGCTCCGGACGCGACGGTGGCCGACGCCGAGGCCGCGGTCGCGGCGGCGCGACGCGCGTTCGACGCCACCGACTGGTCCACCAACACCGAGTTGCGGATCCGCTGCCTCGACCAGTTGCACCAGGTTCTGGTCGACCACCGCGACGAGCTCGCCGAGCTGACCATCGCCGAGGTCGGCGCGACGCCTGCGATGTGCGCGGGCGCACAACTCGACGCGCCGATCGCGATCGTGGCTTACTACGCGGATCTGCTGAAGACGTACCCGTTGACCGAGGATCTCGGCAACAGCGAGAGCCACGGCATGCAGCACCACCGCTGGGTGGAGAAGGAAGCTGCCGGGGTGGTCGCGGCGATCATCGCGTACAACTACCCGACGCAACTCGCACTGGCCAAGCTCGCGCCCGCGCTGGCGGCCGGGTGCACCGTTGTGCTGAAGGGCGCACCGGATACGCCGTTGATCACGCTGGCGCTCGGTGAGCTGATCGCCAACCACACCGATATCCCTGCCGGTGTGGTCAACGTGCTCTCCGGCGCCGACCCCGAAGTCGGTGTCGCCCTGACGACGAGCCCCGACGTCGACATGATCACCTTCACCGGCTCGACCCCGACCGGCCGGGCGATCATGGCCGCGGCCAGCGAGACGTGCAAGCGCGTCTTTCTCGAACTCGGTGGGAAGTCGGCGGCGATCGTGCTCGACGACGGCGACTTCGACATGGCGGCGCTGTTCACCGCATTCGCCACGGCAAGCCACTCCGGTCAGGGCTGTGCGATCACGACACGGATACTGGTGCCGAGCACCGCACCACGACGAGATCGTCGAGAAGTTGAAGAACAACTTCGGGGTGGTGAACTACGGCAACCCCACCGACGAGGGCACCTACACGGGTCCGTTGATCAGTGCGAAGCAGCGCGACAAGGTCGACGGCATGGTCAAGCGCGCCGTCGAGGCGGGCGCGACGCTGGTGACCGGCGGCGAGAAGGTGAGCCCGGGCTTCTTCTACAAGCCGACGCTTCTCACCGATGTCGACCCGGACAGCGAGATCGCGCAGCACGAAGTGTTCGGGCCGGTGCTCGTCGTCATCCGCTACGAGGACGACGACGATGCCGTGCGCATCGCCAACAACTCCATCTACGGACTGTCCGGCGCCGTGTTCGGCAGCGAGGACCGCGCCATCGCGGTGGCGCGCCGCATCCGTACCGGCACGCTCTCGATCAACGGCGGCATGTTCTTCGCACCCGACAGCCCGTTCGGCGGTTACAAGCAGTCGGGGATCGGCAGGGAGATGGGTGTCGCCGGACTCGAGGAGTTCCTTGAGCGCAAGACGATCGCGACGGTGGTCGATGAGCCGCTTGCGCGAACGAGCAGACGGGCAGTGCGTGAGCACAGCTCCTCTGGATGGGATCCGCGTTCTCGAAGTCGCCATGTACGGCTTCGTCCCGTCGGCGGGCGCGGTGCTGACCGAATGGGGCGCCGACGTCATCAAGGTCGAGCACGCGATCACCGGCGACCCGCAGCGCGGGCTGCGGCAGACCGGCCTGCTGCGCGTCGAGGGAGATCCCAACCCCAACATCGAGCATGCCAACCGCAACAAGCGCAGCATCGGGCTGGACATGTCGGTGCCCGAGGGCAGGGAAGTGCTCTACGACCTCGCCCGGCGCAGCGACGTCTTTCTGACCAGCTTCCTGCCGGGGCACCGGAAGAAGTTCGGCATCGACGTCGACGACATCCGCGCCGTCAACCCCAAGATCATCTACGCCAGGGGCAGCGCACTGGGGCCGCGCGGCGAGGAATCGGTGAAGGGCGGCTACGACATGACCGCCTTCTGGTGCCGCGCAGGCACCGCGGCCACCATCACCCCACCGGGCATGCCGGGAATGATCGGACCGCCCGGTCCTGCCTACGGCGACACCATCAGCGGCACCAACCTCGCAGGCGGCATCGCGGCGGCGCTGCTGAAGCGGGAGCGCACCGGCGAGCCGTCGATCGTGGACGTTTCGCTGCTGGGCAGCGGGTTCTGGTCGATGGGGCACACCGTGGCGCTGACCAAGCACCTCGGCGAGCGCATGGAGGCCTTCCCGCCCGGAGTGCACGGTTCGCCGATCAACCCGCTTGTGGGTCTGTACCCGACCGCCGATGACCGCTACATCTCGTTCGTGATGATGCAGCCGACGAAGTTCTGGGCCGACGTGTGCAAGCACATGGACCTCGATGAGCTCGCCGACGATCCGCGGTTCGCCACCGTCGAGTCGATCGCCGAGAACACCGCGGCGGCGACGGAGATCCTCACCGAGGCGATGGCCAAACGGCCGCTTGCCGAGTGGAGTGAGCGGTTCTCGACCTTGCTCGGACCGTGGGCGCCGGTGCAGGACACCCTGCAGGCCGTCGAGGATGCACAGATCCGGGCCAACGAGTACCTCGTGCAGGCGGGCGAGCTCGAACTGGTGGCGAATCCGGTGCAGTTCGATGTCAGTGCACCGCAATCCGGACCCGCGCCGGCCTTCGCAGAGCAAACTGACGAGATCTTGCTGGAACTCGGCTTGGATTGGGACCGCATCATCGAGCTCAAGACGGCCGGCGCCGTCACCTAATCGCGAAGGACCACATGCCCTACGTCGCTTCGATCGGCACTTACCTGCCGTGTTGGGGGAATCCCCGACACCGGGTGGTGGGTGACGACGAGGACGCGATCACGCTTGCCGTGGAAGCCGGCCGCGCCGCGCTGAGTTCGGGCGGCGCGGTGGAGCGCGTCGTTCTGGTCAGCCGGGATCTGCCGCTGCTGGAAAGCAGTAACGCCGCCGTGCTTCTCGCCGGGCTCGGGCTCGACCCTGAGCTCGAAGTGGTCGAGCGACTCGGCGGCGCGCCCGCCACCGTGGACGCCGTCAGCTCTGCGCGACCGCGAACGCTGATCATCGGGGCGGACCTGGATCCCGCGGGCGCCGCCGCCATCATCACCGCCGACCACGGGCTGCAGATCCGCACCGCGGCGCGGGTGTCCCGCAGCCTGCCCGTCCGCACCCGCAACTCGACCGGCGACGTGCACGATTACGGCGACCCGCGGCTGCTGCACGAGCGGGGGCTGATCGCCTCCCTCGACGCCGCCTGGCTGGACACCCCGGCGGCGGTGGCCGGTGTCGATCACCAGCGCGTCACGGCCTTGTGCAGAGGAAATCCACCGACCCTGCCGACGACGGGCGCGAGCTCGAGTCTGTTCGCCCTCGCGGGTATGAGCGAGCACGGAATTACCGGACCACTGGTGGCGGTCGAGCAGGCCATCCTGTCGGGCATCACGGTCGCGGGCGGCAGTGCGCCGATCCATCGCCGCGAGCCCGCCGCGCGGCCGGTCTCCGAGGGCCGCTACACCGCCGACGCCGACATCCCGATCTCCCTGGCCGCCTACGAACGTGCCTTCGAGGCCAAGGTTCGTTGGGAGGCAGGGTATTTCGCGGACTCCGAGCAGTTGGACTTCCCGCCGCGGTACCAGGTATCCGACGACGGTAGCCTTTCCACCCGATACGAGTTGGTGCCGCTGCCGCGCACCGGAACCGTCTACACCGAGACGACGGTGCACATTCCGGTTCCCGGGCTGCGGACGCCCTACTCATTGGTGATCGTCGAGTTGGACGGTGTGGGGGTTCGCGCGCTCGTGAAAGTCACCGGGGCACAGCCGGGCACGGTCGGCATCGGCGATCGTGGCCGGATGGCGCTGCGCCGCGTCGCGGTGCGGTCGGGGGTCCCGGACTACGGGTACGCGTTCGAGCCTGAGGCGTGCCGCATGAGGACCCGAAGGCGAGCGCGAGTGAGGATCGCAGCGCAGCGAGGACCGGAGCGAGCGGGAGCCGAGGCATGAGGAACGTCGCGGTCGTCGGCGCGGGGATGACGGCGTTCGGCGAGCACTTCGCGCTCGGCATCAAGGACCTGCTGCCGATGGCGTTCGCCGACTGCGCGGCCAGCGTCGACAAGGGCCTGCAGAAGTCGGACCTTCAGGCGGCCTGGTTCGGGGCGATGGGCACCACCGACGGCTTCCCGTCGGGCATCCTCGCCGATTCGCTCGGCCTGCCCGACCTGCCCGTCACCCGGGTGGAGAACTCGTGCGCCACCGGAAACGACGCCGTCCGCAATGCGTTGTTCGGGGTCGCATCGGGGGCCTTCGACGTCGCGCTCGTGATGGGTGCGGACAAGCTTCGCGACACCACATCGGCGGACATGCTGTGGGAGTGGGAGGCGATGGCCCGCGACATGGCGTGGGACTACCCGCTCGGCCTGGTGTCTCCCGCCGGCTTCGCGCTGCACGTTGCGCGATACCTGCACGAGTCGCCTGCCACCGAGGAACACCTGGCGATGGTGGCGGTGAAGAACCACCGGCACGGCGTGAACAACCCGAAGGCCCGACTGCGCTTCGAGATCACCGTGGAGCAGGCCATGGCGGCGCCGACGGTCGTGACGCCGTTCCGGCGCTATGACTGCGCGCCGCCGAGCGACGGGGCCGCCGCGCTCGTGCTCGCCGCCGAGGACGTCGTGGACCGCTTCACCGACAGGCCGGTGTGGATCCGCGGTGTCGGGCATCGGGTTGGACTCGGTCATGCATCAGCACAAGCCGGACCTGACGACGTTCACCGCCACGGTTCGCGCCGCGAAACAGGCGTTTTCGATGGCGGGAATGACACCGGCCGATGTTGACGTCGCGGAAGTTCACGATTTTTTCACCGGCATCGAGTTGATCAGCTATGAAGATCTAGGCTTCGCCGAGCGTTTCGGTGCCTACAAGCTTCTCGAAGCGGAGGAAACGACCATCGGCGGCGCATTGCCCGTGAACACCAGCGGCGGATTGAAGGCCAAGGGCCACCCGCCGGGCGCGACCGGTGTCGCCCAATGTGTTGAGCTCTTCGCGCAGCTGCGTGGCGAGGCCACCAACCAGGTCGACGGCGCTCGAATCGGACTCGCCCACAATCTCGGCGGCCCGACTGCGGTGTCTGCGGTCACGATTCTGGAAGGACCGGTTGCCCATGGCAGATAGATGGTCTCCAGGGGTGACGTTCGGAAAGAACCTTTCCGGCCCGATGCAAGCCATCGGCGGACTGTTCGCGATGTCGGCGGACGCGGTCCGGTTCATCTTCAAGCGGCCGTTCCAGTGGCGAGAGTTCCTCGAGCAGTGCTGGTTCATCGCCAAGGTCTCGTTGGCGCCCACCCTGCTGGTGGCGATTCCGTTCACCGTTTTGGTGAGCTTCACGCTCAACATCCTGCTGCGCGAACTCGGCGCCGCGGATCTGAGCGGGGCGGGCGCGGCGTTCGGTGCGGTCACCCAGATCGGCCCGCTGGTGACGGTGTTGATCGTGGCGGGTGCCGGCGCGACGGCGATGTGTGCGGACCTCGGTTCACGGACCATCCGCGAAGAGATCGATGCCATGGAAGTGCTCGGCATCAACCCGGTGCAACGGTTGGTGACCCCGCGCATGCTGGCGTCGGGTCTGGTGGCGCTGCTGCTGAACAGCCTGGTGGTGATCATCGGCATCCTGGGCGGCTACATGTTCTCGGTGTTCATCCAGGACGTGAACCCTGGTGCGTTCGCCGCGGGCATCACGCTGCTGACCGGCGTTCCCGAGGTGATCATCTCGTGTGTGAAGGCGGCGCTGTTCGGTCTGATCGCAGGGCTGGTGGCGTGCTACCGCGGGCTGACGATCAGCGGCGGCGGCGCGAAGGCCGTCGGCAACGCCGTCAACGAGACGGTGGTGTACGCGTTCATGGCGCTGTTCGTGATCAACGTGATCGTGACGGCCATCGGTATCCGGATGACGACGGGATAGCGCGATGGCACTGCGGGCGACGTATCCACGGGTATTCCGGCAAGCGCGACGACCGGTCGACTTCTTCAGCCGGATCGGCGACCACGTCCTGTTCTACGGCAAGGCGCTGGCCGGCATCCCGCACGCGGCTGTGCACTTCCGCAAGGAGATCATCCGGCTGATCGCCGAGATTTCCATGGGCGCAGGCACATTGGCGATGATCGGCGGAACCGTCGTGATCGTCGGCTTCCTGACCCTGGCGGCTGGCGGCACGCTGGCGGTGCAGGGCTACAGCTCGCTGGGCAACATCGGCATCGAAGCGCTGACCGGGTTCCTCGCCGCGTTCATCAACGTGCGCATCAGCGCACCCGTCGTCGCGGGCATCGGGCTGGCGGCCACCTTCGGTGCGGGCGTGACGGCTCAGCTCGGCGCGATGCGGATCAACGAAGAGATCGACGCGCTGGAGTCGATGGCCATCCGCCCGATCGAGTACCTGGTGTCCACCCGGATCGTCGCAGGCATGATCGCGATCACGCCGCTGTACTCGATCGCCGTCATCCTGTCGTTCGTCGCCAGCCAGTTCACCACGGTGGTGCTGTTCGGCCAGTCCGGTGGGCTCTACGACCACTACTTCAACACGTTCCTGAACCCGATCGACCTGCTGTGGTCGTTCCTGCAGGCCGTGCTGATGGCGATCACGATCCTGCTGATCCATACCTATTACGGCTATTTCGCGTCGGGCGGCCCTTCCGGGGTCGGTGTCGCGGTGGGCAACGCGGTGCGTACGTCACTGGTTGTCGTGGTGTCGGTGACACTGCTCGTCTCCCTGTCCATCTACGGTGCCAACGGCAACTTCAACCTGTCGGGATAGGGGACACGAGTCGATGAAGGGTAGTGCGGTGCGGCCGCTGGCAGGCCTTGGCCTCGTTGTGGCGCTCGGGTTGATCTTCGCGCTCGCCGTCATGCTGTTTCGCGGCACCTTCACCGAAACCGTTCCGGTGACGGTCGTTTCGGATCGCGCGGGCTTGGTGATGGATCCCGACGCCAAGGTGAAGATGCGCGGCGTTCAGGTCGGCAAGGTGGACAAGATCGAGAACCGGGCCGACGGAACGGCCGTCCTGCACCTGGCGATGGATCCGAAGCAGCTGCAACTCATTCCGTCCAACGTCCTCGTCGACATCACGTCGAACACGGTCTTCGGCGCGAAGTTCGTCCAACTGAACGCCCCGCCGGATCCGTCTCCGCAGAAGTTGCGTGAGGGCCAGGTGATTGAGAGCCAGCACGTCACCGTCGAGATCAACACCGTCTTCCAGCAGTTGGTCACGGTGCTGGACAAGATCGAGCCGGCGAAGCTCAACGAGACACTCGGCGCCATCGCTACGGCCTTCAACGGCCGCGGCGACAAGTTCGGTCAGACGCTCGTCGACTTCAACGCGCTGCTGGCGAAGATCGAACCGAGCCTGCCGAACCTCTCGCACGACATCGAGGCGGCTGTGCCGACGTTCACCGCCTACGGCGACGCGGCGCCCGATCTGATCTCGACGATCAAGAACACGACGACCGTGAGCAACTCCATCGTCGATCAGCAGCAGAACCTCGACGAGTTCCTGGTCAGCGCAACAGGTCTGGCTGAGCTTGGCAACGAGGTGATCGGCGCCAACCGGCAGGGGCTGACCGACGTGGCGAATCTGCTGGTGCCGACGTTAGGCACCACAGCCGAGTACCAGGATGCGATTCGGTGCGGTATCGGTGGCCTCGTGCCGTTCGCGAAATCGCCGCCGCAGTATTCGTCGATCATCACGTCGTCGGGTCTGACGCTCGGCGTCGAGCGGTATCGCTATCCCGGGGACCTGCCGAAGGTCGCCGCCAAGAGCGGTGGCGCCAATTACTGTGAGCCGCTCGGCCTTCCCGATCTGCCACCCAACTTCGTGCCGCCGTTCGTCGCAGGTGATGTCGGCTCGAACCCGGCGAGGTACGGGAACCAGGGCATCCTGCTGAACTCCGACGCACTCAAGCAGTGGCTGTTCGGCCCGCTCGACGGGCCGCCGCGCAACACCGCACAGATCGGGCAGCCGGGATGACGCGATCGACGGGCACGCTCATCAAGTTCCTCACCTTCGCGGTGGTGATGGTGTTGCTGACCGCCTTCCTGTTCCTTGTCTTCAACCAAACGAGAACCGGTTCGACGAACGGCTATTCGGCGGTCTTCAACGATGCGTCACGGTTGAAGTCCGGGGATACGGTGCGCATTGCGGGCATCCGGGTCGGCACCGTCAAGGGTGTGTCGCTGCAGGGCGACAGGAAGGTCCTCGTCGAGTTCGACACCGACAAGAACATCAAGCTGACCACGGGAACCAATGCTGCGATCCGCTATCTCAACCTCGTCGGCGATCGCTACATGGAACTCGTCGACGCTCCCGCGGACTCGACGAAGATCCTTCCGGCCGGCAGCCAGATTCCGGTGGACCGGACGGCGCCCGCGCTGGACCTCGACCTGCTGCTCGGTGGCCTGAAACCCGTTATCCAGGGCCTGAATCCACAGGACGTCAACGCGCTCACTGGGTCGCTGGTCCAGATTCTGCAGGGTCAGGGCGGGACGCTGGAATCGCTGTTCTCCAAGACGTCGTCGTTCACGAACTCGCTGGCCGACAACAACCAGGTGATCGAGCAGCTGATCGATGATCTGCGCAGCACGCTGGACACGCTGTCCAAGGACGGCGACGATCTCTCCGGTGCGATCGACCGGCTCGAGAAGCTCGTTTCCGGGCTGTCGGCGGACCGCGATCCCATCGGCACGGCGATCGAATCGTTGAACAACGGCACTACGTCGCTGGCGGATCTGCTCGGTCGGGCGAGGCAGCCGTTGGCGGGCAACATCGACCAGCTCGACAGGATCGCCCCGATCCTCTACAACGACAAGGACCGACTCGACGCCACCCTCCAGCGCCTGCCGAACATCTACAAGAAGCTTGCGCGGGTGGGCTCATACGGCGCGTTCTTCCCTTACTACATCTGCGCGGTCGCCTTCCGCGCCAGTGACCTACAGGGCCGGACCGTGGTCTTCCCATGGATCAAGCAGGAAACGGGAAGGTGCAGGGAAGAGTGATCAAGTACCGCGGGCACGAACCTCGTCAGGGCGGGCATCATCGGCGTCGTCCTGGCCATCCTCGTCATCGCGATCGGACTGCAGCCCGAGCGTCTGGTGCAGTGGGCGACGTCGCTGCGCTACCAGGCGCTGTTCTCGGAGGCGGGCGGCGTCGCCCCCGGCAACGACGTGACAGTGTCGGGGATCAAGGTCGGCTCGGTGTCGTCGGTCAAACTCGACAACGGTGACGCACTGGTCGGTTTCACCATCGACGGCAAGTACGCGCTCGGTTCGGATACCACCGCCCACATCCGCACCGGAACCCTGCTCGGCGAGCGGGTGCTGGCGCTGGAGTCGGCGGGCAGCGGCACGTTGGCGCCGAACTCGGTCATTCCGATTTCGCGGACGTCGTCGCCGTACTCGCTGACCGACGCGGTCAACGAACTGACCAGCAACACGGCGGCTACCGACACCGAATCCCTTAACCAGTCGCTGGATACGCTCGCGCAGACGCTCGACCAGATCTCCCCGCAGCTGGGCCCGACCTTCGACGGGGTGTCGCGGCTGTCGCGGTCCCTCAACAACCGCAACGAGAGCCTGGCCGAGCTGCTGAAGACCGCGGGCGACGTGACCGGGATCTTCTCGGAGCGCAGCCAGCAGGTCAACACGCTGATCCTCAACTCCAACGACCTCATCGGGGTGCTCAACGAGCGCCGGTACGCGATCACCAGCCTGCTGTCGGCCACGTCGGCGGTGTCGAAGGAACTCACCGGCCTGGTCGCCGACAACGAGGCGCAGCTCGCGCCGACGCTGGAGAAGCTGAACGATGTCACCGCGATGCTGGAGAAGAACCGGGACAACTTGGCCAAGATGCTGCCCGGCGCGGCGAAATACTATCTGACACAAGGCGAAATCGTGTCCAACGGTGCCTACTACAATGCGCTGGTACCGAACCTGGTGTTCGGACAGCTCCTGCAGCCGTTCCTGGACTACGCGTTCGGCTTCAGGCGCGGTGTGAACGCGGGCCAGCCGCCGGACAATGCCGGGCCGCGGGCGGAGCTGCCGTTCCCCGTCAACAGCATTCCTCAGCCAGGAGACCTGCCAAACGATGGAGACCCCGGTGAACCCGCGCCGTAAACCCTTGGTCACCATCGCCGCCATCGCACTGGCCGTCGCCCTGGTTGCCGGTGCGGCGTTCCTGGTCCGCCAGGCGTTCTTCGGCCCGACCACGATCACGGCCTATTTCCCCACTGCCACATCGATCTATCCGGGCGATGAGGTCCGGGTGTCGGGCGTGAAGGTCGGCAAGATCGACTCCATCAAACCGGAGGGCACGCAGACGAAGATGACCCTGAAGGTCGACCGGGGTGTGCCGATCCCCGCCGACGCGAAGGCCGTCATCGTTGCTCAGAACCTTGTCGCCGCGCGCTACGTCCAGCTGACGCCGGCCTACCGGAACAATGAGGGACCGACCATGGCCGACGGTGGAGTGATTCCTGCCGACCGGACCGCGGTGCCCGTCGAATGGGACGAGGTCAAGACCCAATTGATGCGGCTGTCAACGGAACTGGGCCCCAAGGACGGCGCATCGGGCGAGGTGTCCGACACGTCCGTCGGGCGCTTCATCGACAGCACCGCGAACGCGTTGGACGGAAACGGCGAGAAGCTGCGCGAGACACTGGCCCAGCTGTCCGGTGTGGCACGGATCTTCGCCGAGGGCAGTGGCAACATCGTCGACATCATCAAGAACTTGCAGACCTTCGTCACCGCGCTCCGCGACAGCAAGGAACAGATCGTTCTGTTCGAGAACCGGCTCGCGACCTTGACCAGCGTGCTGGACGACAACAGGTCCAGCCTGGACGCGGCGCTGACCGACCTGTCCACGGCGATCGGCGAGGTGCAACGCTTTGTGGCCGGCACTCGCAACCAGACCGCCGAACAGATTCAGCGGCTTGGGAACGTCACCCAGGTGCTGGTCGACAACAAGATGGCAGTCGAGAACGTTCTGCACATCACGCCGAACGCGATCGCCAACTTCAACAACATCTACTACCCGAACGGCGGTTCGGTGACCGGCGCCTTCTCGTTCGTCAACTTCTCGAACCCGGTGGAGGCCATCTGCGGGATGATCGGCGCCGTCGAAAACACCACCGCACCCGAAACCGCGAAGCTGTGCGCGCAGTACCTCGGTCCGGCGTTGCGGCTCGCCAACTTCAACGGCATCCCGTTCCCGATCAACCAATACCTGCGTCCGGCAATCAATCCCGACCGGATCATCTACACCGACCCGAAGCTGGCACCGGGCGGCGCGGGGCCGGGTGACGCACCCGAACCGCCGCCGACGGTGTCGGCCTTCACCGGCGCGGGCGACATACCGCCACCGCCGGGATGGGACGGGCCGCCGAACGACTACCGGGGCATCTATGCCCCTCCCGTTGGCAACGACGCCCCTTCCACCCCGTCGCCTGCGGTGATCAACAACGCGCCGCCCCTGTCCGGGCCGCACATCATCTCCAACATCCCCGCCCAAGGGTCGACAGTCGAGGGAATGCTGCTTCCGCAGACCGCGGTGCCACCGCCGCCGGACCCGAACGCACCGCTTTTGCCTGCGGAAGGGACGCCGCCATCATGATTCGTCGGACAAGAAGGCTGGTCGTCGTCGGTTCGTGCGTCGCGCTGACGATGACGGGCTGCTCGTTTCAGGGGCTGAACTCACTTCCGCTGCCCGGAGCGGTCGGTCGGGGGCCCGATGCCGCCACCTACCACGTCGAGCTCGAGAATGTCGCGACGCTGGAGTCGAATTCGCCGGTGCTGATGAGCGACGTCGTCGTCGGCAGTGTCGGCAAGATGACCGTCGACAACTGGCACGCCGATGTGGAGATATCGGTCAAACCCGACGTCGTCGTGCCTGCCAACGCCGTTGCCACGGTGGGTCAGACCAGCCTGTTGGGGTCGATGCATCTGGCGCTCAATCCGCCACTGGGCGAAAAGCCAACCGGCCGAATGGAACCCGGTGCGACCATTCCGCTGAACAAATCGTCGACCTATCCGTCCACCGAGCGGACGTTGTCATCGCTGTCCACCGTTGTCACCGGCGGCGGGCTCGGCCAGATCGGTGACATCGTGCACAACTTCAGCGCCGCGCTGTCCGGTCGAGAGCCCGAGATCCGCGAATTACTCACCCGCCTAGACAATTTCATCGGTGTCCTCGATACGCAGAGAGACAACATCATCGCGTCCATTCAGCAACTGAACCGGGTGGCCGGAGCCTTCGCCGGACAGCGCGAGGTCATCGACCGCGCGCTCAAGGAAATCCCGCCCGCATTGGACGTGCTGGTCAAGGAAAGGCCGCAGCTCACCACCGCGCTGACGAAGCTCGGACAGTTCAGTGACACGGCCACTGGCCTGGTCAACGACGCCGGTGATGATCTGGTGGCTGACTTGAAGAACCTGGAGCCCACCCTCAAGGCGCTCGCCGACATCGGGCCGGACCTGAGCTCTGCGCTGATCTGGGCGTCGGCCTTCCCGTACGGACCGGGCTTCGCCGACACCATCACCCGTGGTGACTACATCAACCTGGTCGCGATCTTCGACCTGACCTATCCACGGTTGAAGAAGACACTTCTCCTCGGCACCCGGTGGGGCGATGAGAACGCCAAACTCATTCCGGCACCAGGCGATCCGTACTACTTGAACTACTCCTACAACCCGTTGTCGGTCGGTGTTGCACCACCGCCGGATCAGGCCCTGCCCCCGCCGCCGCCCTCGCCGGACGGCGCGCCGCCGCCGATTCCGGGGCCGGTGTTGCCGGTCGCTCCGCCGCCGACGGCGCCCCAGATGATCCAAACGCAGGCCGGACCCGCATCGTCGATCTTCGCGGGACCGTTCGGTGCGGACGCGCCGCCACCCCCGGCCGAACCTGCGGTAGCGCCGCCCGACGTCCTCCCTCCGGCACCGGGAGGCGGTGGCTGATGCTGACCCGCTTCGTCCGAAACCAGTTGATCATCTTCACGATCGCGTCGATCGTCGGCGTGGCCGTCATGCTGTTCGCCTACATGCAGGTGCCGACGTTGGTGGGTCTGGGCCGCATCGACGTGAAGATGCAGATGCCCGCTGCGGGCGGCCTGTACCGGTTCTCCAACGTGACCTATCGCGGGGTGCAGGTCGGGAAGGTCACCGAGGTCAAGCTGACCGAGAACGGGGCGGAGGCGACGCTGACACTGGACACGTCGCCGAAGATTCCCGCAGACCTGAAGGCCGAAGTCCGCAGTGTCTCCGCCGTGGGCGAGCAATACGTGGATCTGCGTCCGCGCACCGATTCCGGTCCGTTCCTGAAGGACGGCTCGGTCATCGAAAAGGACAACACCTCCATCCCGCAAGAGGTTGGTCCGATGCTCGACCAACTCAACAAGCTGGTGGGCAGCATTCCCGGAGACCGGATCTCGGACCTGCTGGACGAGTCCTTCAAGGCGTTCAACGGTGCAGGCCCCGATTTCCAGTCGCTGCTGGACTCGGCGTCCAAGATCACCGGTGACGTCAACGGCGTCTCGGACCAGACGCGGGCGCTGATCGATGACAGTGGGCCGCTTCTGGATTCACAGGCCGAGACCGCGAACGAGATTCGGACGTGGGCACGCAGCCTGTCGGGGGTCACCGCGCAACTCGCGCAGAACGACCCGGAAGTGCGGGCGATCCTGCAACGCGGACCCGGCTTCGCGCAGGAGGTTTCGTCGCTGCTGGAACAGGTGAAGCCGACGCTTCCGATCCTGTTGGCGAATCTCACCACGGTCAGTCAGATCCTCGTCACATACAACCCGTCTATTGAACAGCTTCTGGTGGTCTTCCCGGGAATCATCGCCGCACAGCAGTCCTTCGGTCTGCCCAAGAACAACCCGACGGGTCTGCCCTATGCAGACTTCGCGCTGACGATCAGCGATCCGCCGCCATGCACGGTCGGGTTCCTGCCGCCGTCGCAGTGGCGCAACCCGGCAGACGAGACGGTGATCGACACACCCGACGGGCTCTATTGCAAACTGCCGCAGGACTCGCCGATCTCAGTGCGTGGAGCCCGCAACTATCCGTGTATGGGGCACCCGGGCAAGCGGGCGCCCACGGTCGAACTGTGCAACGACCCGAAGGGCTTCATACCGACGGCGATCCGACAGCACTATCTCGGGCCCTATCCATTCGACCCCAACCTGGTCGCCCAGGGCGTCCCCCTCGACGACCGCGTCGACTTCAACGACCGGATCCACGCGCCGATCGAGGGCACGCCCATGCCGCCGGGGGTGGTGGCGATGGTTCCGGCGGGAACGCCTCCCGACGCACCGCCGCCGGGTGCGCCTGTGCCGCTCGGTCCTCCGCCGGGCCCATTGCAGGCCCCGTTTGCGCCTGCGCCGCCCGGCAACTCGCTCAACGGTGTGCCGATACCGCAGGCGCCACCTGCCGAAGCGCCCCCCGGCGACGCTGCGGTTCTACCGCCTGCCGGCGATGGGGCCGTCCCGGCTGCGCCAAGTGCGTTCAACGGCAACGCTTCTGTCCGGCGGACCGTCGGTGGCGACCGCGCACTACGACCCGAACACCGGCGAGTACCTGACGCCCGACGGTCAGCTGCAGCAGGTGAAGAATCTGGCTGCTGGAGGCGCGCCGAAGTCGTGGAAGGATCTGCTCCCGATCTGATTGCCCACCGCGGAGGGCGGGGCGGCTACGACAGCCGTTCCATCCTCACGGGTATCTCGATATCGAGCGGTTTGTTGATGCCGCACGCCCCGCTCTCGGTTTCGGTGATCTGGTGGCCGGCGAGAAGGTCGGTGATCTTCAGGTCACGCTCGTTGATGGTGGGGTTTATCCCCCAGACCGTCCACTTGTCGTGACCGGTGGCGAAGGTGCCATCGGGGCACGGTGCCCAGTTGGGGATGTCGCGGTTGAGGATCCAGTACACCTTGACGAGGTTGATCGGGGCGGTCCAGCCCTGATCGCTGACCACCGTCCCGGTGCATTCGAGAGGACTCACGCAGCTCGAGGTGATGGTCCAGTTCTGGATCACGACCTTCTCATCGATGAGGACCTGGTTGGTCCTGGCCCATTCGCCGTTGGTCATCACACGCCAGGTCCCGTTGAGCTCGATTCCGTAATTCGAGGCGTGCGCCTGCGGCGCGACGCCTAGGCTTCCGAGCACGGCGATCGCCGTCGCCGCGACGCCGCCGATGACACTCACTGCGCGCATTGCGACAGCTTAACGCCCTGGGGGAGCAATACTCTCCAAAAGAGAGAATTTCGTTCCCGCCGTATGTCAGAATGGCGGCGTGCGATCTGTCGTTGCGGTGCTCGCCGGGGTGATGACCGCGGGCCTGCTGGCGGCCGCGCCGCCTGCGGCCGCCGACCCTGAGTGCAACTATCCCGACTGCACGCCGGGCATCCAGCCCAATGTCGTGCTCGGCTCGTATTGCGGCAACTCCACGTATTGGGCGTTCGGCGTCACCAACTGGGGCCGGCTGGTGTTCTGCGGGTCGCCGCGCCGCTATGACTCGCGTTGGTTCCGGGCGCCCGAAATGCACGGCGTCAAACTCGTCGGCGATTTCTGCTTCGGGCAGGACGGCGATGTCGCCCAGGCGCCCGACGGCCTGTTCCTCACCTGCGTTGCCCAGAACGGGGCCACGAAGTGGGAGCGCGGCGACCTCTAAAGCGTGTCACTGCGTCGGGGTGAACCTGACATTGATCTCGGTCAGCCCGCGCAAGATGAACGTCGGCTCGTAGTTGTACGCACGCGAGCCGGCAGGCCCGTGCTTCTCGTCGTCGATCGAGATGTCGGCCAGCCGGTCGAGGATCCGTTCGATGCTGACCCGGCCCTCGACCCGGGCCAGCGGCGCGCCAGGGCAGGAGTGGATGCCGCGGCTGAACGCGATGTGCTCGCGCACGTTCTTGCGGTCGAGCGAGAACTCGTGCGGGTTGTCGAACCGGTTCGGGTCCCTGTTCGCCGCGCCCGGGCTGACCATCACCGTCGTGCCCGCCGGGATGGCGGTGTCGCCCAGCGTCGTTGACTTGCGCACCATCCGGAACACGCTCTTGACCGGGCTGTCCATCCGCAGGCACTCCTCGATGAACACGGGGATGAGGCTACGGTCCTCGCGGAGCTGCTGCTGAATGTCGGGCCGGTCGCCGAGCACCCGAATCGCGGCGCTGAGCAGCTTGGCGGTGGTCTCCTGGCCGGCGCCGAACAGGAAGGTGGCGGTGCGGACCACGTCGACCACCTCGGGCGTCGACCCGTCCGGATAGAGAGCGGTGGCCAGGCCGGTGAGCACATCGTCGCGGGGATTCTCGCGGCGGTCCTCGATGTAGTGGGAGAACTTCTCGTCGGCCCATTCCAGCGGATTGGCCGCGATCGGCTCGTGGTCGAGCCCGCCGATGTTGGTGCCGGGCCGCTGCGCGCCGAACGCCTCGCGGAACTCCTCGTGATCTCCCTCGGGAACCCCGAGCAGGTCGGCCACCACCAACAGCGAGAACGGCCTGGCGTAGGCGGCGAGGAACTCACACTTGCCGTCGGCGATGAACTCGTCGATGTGGCGGTCGGCCAGCCGCCACATGAAGTCCTCGTTCTCCTTGAGCCGCTTAGGGGTCAGCAGCCGGCTCAGCAGCGAACGCGCGTCGGTGTGGTACGGCGGGTCCATCGTGACCATGTGCTCGTACATCGGGATCTCCGCGCGGTGCTCCACGAGCTGTGCGCAGATGTCGTCGCCTTCGGGGGTGAACGGGATCGGGGTGAACGGGCCTGCGACCGCCACACAGGACGAGTAGTTCTCGGTGTCCTTGTAGACCGCGTTGGCCGATTCCCAGCCGGTGACGGCCAGCACCCCGTTGTTGATGGGGCAGCACGTCGCATCCTTGGTCCGCAGATGGTCGAAGTACGGGTGCGGGTCGGGCACGAGAGACGGGTCGGTGAAGTAGTCCACCGAATCGAAGTCTGTGGTCATCTGCTGCGTGCCTCCCGGGCCGGAACGGTGATTATCGTCGAATGACGCAAATATGCTGAGCATCTGCTTAGCATGGCGCTAAGGTCAGGGTCAAGGCGACGAGCCCGGTCGCGGCTACCATCGGCGTTTCGGGCGGTCAGGCTGCTGGTCGGCAGTGAGGAAGGCGAAGAAAAGGGATGGCATCGGAGCGCAGGATCGGAGCGCCGGACGCGAAGAATCGCACCGTGCTGCTCGACGCCGCCGAGCGGTTGATGCTCGAAGAAGGCTACGCCGCGGTGACGTCGCGGCGCGTTGCGGAGAAAGCGGGGCTGAAGCCCCAGTTGGTGCACTACTACTTCCGCACGATGGGCGACCTGTACCTGGCCGTGTTTCGCCGGCGAGCCGAGCAGGGGCTCGAGGCGCAGGCCCAGGCGCTGAACTCGCCGCAGCCGCTGTGGGCGCTGTGGCGTTACAGCTCTGATCCGAGGATCACGGCGTTCACCGTCGAGTTCATGGCCTTGGCCAGCCACCGTGCCGAGCTGAGGGCCGAGTTCGCGCGCTACGGCGAAATGTTCCGTCAGAGAGAACGTCAGGTGCTGACCGAGACGCTGCAGCGCTACGGCATCGACGCGACCCAGGTGCCGCCCGTGGTATGGGCGGTGTTCGCGACGAGCCTTTCCCGCATCCTCGTCATGGAGACGGCGCTGGGCATGTCGACGGGGCACGCCGAAACGCTGGAGTTCGTCGAGGCGTGGCTGCGGCAGCTCGAGGGGGAGCCGGCCGACGCTGCGGCGGCCGTGACGACCGCACACAGCTGACAGCGTCACCAGGTGCGGATCGAGCAGAGCGCTCCCTTTGGCCCCTGTGCCGTCTTGACGACCACGCCGTCGACCGCGAGCACGCAGTGGAAGTTGGGTATCGCACTCGAGTCGCTCTGGATCCCTGTGGTGACCATCGCCCACGAGTCGGGGTTGGCCAGATACACGTCGAGGTTCCACTTCTGGTCGGGCCCGACCTGGGCCTCGACGTTGGGGCTGTAGAGGTAGGGGTTGTGGCTGTACTCCGCCCAGTTCGGCGGATCGGTGTCGCGGTAGTAGATCTCGGCGTTGCCGTAGGGCTGTTCGGTCCACACCGTGTACTGGACATGGCGCAGTGGTGGCCCGGGTGCCGGTTCCGGATCCGCGCGCACGACCGCGTTGGGCACCGCGATGGCGGCCGTCGACAGCATGGTCAAAGCCGCCATTGCGGTGAGCAGTCGGGCGCGCAGCGTCGCACGACCTGCCGGAAACATCATTTCCGGATTTTAGAACAAGATTTTCATGAGGTATAGCGATTCAGCTATCCGGCTCGACAGTAGCGGGGGTCCGCGATCAATACGTGGATTCGCGACTATGGGGAGCGCCGTCACGTGCGTGAATGCGCGCAACCCGCCGACTCGGGGTCTCCGACCTCCCACGCGACCGGTCTGGACACAGAGCCCCAGCTGGTTTCCTGCGCAAGATCCATCTGGTCGTCGTATGTCCCGGTATCCGGCGCCGCAGCGGCCACGCCGGCGATGCCGCCGAAACCGGCCAGGCAGATTGCGAATGCAGAGGCTGCAACAACTTCTTCATGGCCTTCCCTTTCGATGGGTGTCGCCTTATCGGCGCCACTACATCGGAAGTTTCGGCGTGTATCCGCCTGTCGGACCAAGTAGCCCGGCACTCGTTTTCGAGACGAAACCTGGTCGACTGAGTACCTATGGACTCGGTGTAGTACTCGCTCAGTAAAGACCGATCCCCGTCACTCGGAGAGTCCGATCATCCGGCGCGTCATCTCCTTCAGGTACTCGCGCAGAGTGTCACCGTCGACGTCGGCGATCAACGGATGCATGACGGCGACGCTGATCGCGCTCGACAGCATCGCCGCGTGTAAGCGCGCCTCGACGCCGGCCTCGGTGCCGAGCAACGCTGCATAGAGGCGTTCGATGAAGCGCTGAAACGGTTCGTACTCCGCTTGAAGGCGGATGATGACGGGGTCGAACATCGGAATGCTGTAAGCGCCGCGACGGTCGATGGCTTGTTCGATCATCCGGTCGAGCAGGACTTCGCGCGCCCGCAAGGGATGCCCCTGGGCCTCGGCGGCCTCGAGCGCATCCTCCAGTCGGCCCATCTCGCGCTCGGTGATGGCGATGACGATCTCTTCCTTCGTCTTGAACTGGCGGTAGACGGCCGCCTTCGTCACCCCCATGGCGTCGGCGATCATCTGCAACGACGTTCCACTGACACCGAGTTCGGCGATCAGCTCCAATGCCGCGTCCAGCACGCGAGTTTGGGCAGCGGTGCGCGTGATCGCACTGAACCTGCGGTGCTCGTGTGTGAACGTCACAACGACGAGGGTAGCCGGGCATTGACCGCGCAGTTGCCGATCGGCTACCGTCCACGTTGCCGATCGGCAACCGAAGGCACGCACGATGAGGATTAGACGATGAGACGACCTGACGGCGAGTTGATCATCTTCTGGACACTGCCCGCGGTGGCGATCATCTGGATCTCGGCGTTCGTCCTGTTTCCCGGCTTCGTGCACCCGATGTCACCCAACTTGTCCGCTGAGCAGGTCGCGAACTTCTATCGCGACGAGACGGCGCGGATCCGCTACAGCATGATCTTGTTCAACTGGTTCGGCGTAGGTCTGATCCCGATCGTGATCCTGTTGGCGATGCAGATACGCCGGATGGCTCCCGGACACCGATCCTGTCCTACAGCCTGATCGCCTGTGCCGGCGGTCCGCCCACGCTCTTCCTGATCGCCGACATGTTCTGGCTCCTCGGCTCCTTCCGCCCGGATCGCGCACCCGAACTGACCCAGTTGCTGAACGATCTCGCCTGGCTCACCTTCACGTTCTGGTGCCTTATTTGATCGCGCAGTGCCTTCTGCTGGCTCTCGCGATCTTCTGGGACCGGCAGGACCAACCGGTCTTCAAACCGTGGGTGGCGGTTTTCAACCTGCTCGTCGCCATGGCACTGGCGCCCGCCGCGTTCACCGCGCTGGCGTCCACAGGGGCCACTTGCCTGGGACGGCGTGTTGTCCTTCTGGCTCAAGAATGTCGCCATCGCGGTATGGATCGTCGTCATGGGAGTCGTTCTCGGCCAAACGATTCGGCAACAGCGGGCGCTGGACAGGGTGGCCGCATGAGTGCATCGACGACGGAACCGTTGCCGATGCTGGACCCGCCCGCCGGCTCACGGATGAGCAGGTTCCTGTGGAACTTCCGTCACCATCCCAAACGCGAGTTGTGGTTCGCGTGGTGGGTGATGGTGATCTTCTATCAGCTCTACGGTGTGCTGTTCTTCTTCGTCACTCGCGTGCAGCCTCCGCCGAGCCCCGCGTGGGACACCCCGACGGTCGTGCGATGGTTCGATGACCACGGCTCGGGCATTCTCGTCGGCTTCGCCGTCGTATTTCTGGTCGCCGGAATGTGCGCGCCGATGAACGCACTCCTCGCATATTCGATGCGGCGGATGTCGGTGAGTCGGGTGTTCGCCTACTCGTACCTGATCATCTATTCCCTCGCCGCAGTTCCCGGCATGCTGGTGATGGCCATCGCGATGACTGCCGCGGCTCTTCGGCCGGATCGAGACCCCCAATTGATCCAGTGGCTCTACGATTTCGCGTTCTTGTCGTTCAGCGGGACGATGGGCGTATTCATGATCGGCTCCCTGGTCTGGCTGGTGGCCGTGCTGCTCGACAAGAACCGCGTGTTCCCGAAGTGGTTCGGCTACCTGAGTCTGTGCAACGCGCTGACGGAGGTCGTCGTCGCGCCGGCGTGGATCTTCCAGCGTGGCGCCTTCGCCTGGAACGGTGCGATCGCCTGGTGGATCAACATGGTCGTGTTCGTTCTCTACACGGGCGTATTCATCGTGTTGTTGCGGAAGATGATTGAACGCGAGGATTTCGGCACCGGCGTACTGCCGGATCTGCCGGGCAAGGGCGAAGCGGCACAGTCGGATTCACTGCAGGCGGTTCGATGACGAACGTCACCGGTGCGGATTCCGTGCAGCAGCAGGTCGAGGTGAAGCCGGCGAAGTTCGTGCCGGGTCAGCCCGACATGTGGATGTTCGTTCTCTTCGAGACGCTGCTCTTCACCGGGTACTTCTCGGTCTATCTCGTCTCGCGTACCCAGGATCGGGAACTGTACCTACAGTCTCAAGCCGATCTGGATCTGCGCATAGGCGTCTTCAACACCATCGCCCTGCTGCTCAGCTCGTGGGCGATCGCGCGCTGCGTCCAGGCCGCGCGGGCAGGCGCGTATCGGTCGGCGATACTCAACGCCTACCTGACGATCTTCTTCGGGTTGGTGTTCCTCGTGTCGAAGATCCTGGAGTGGATCAAAGAGATACAGATGGGAAACACGTTCACCAGCAACGAGTTCTTCCAGCACTACTTCTTCCTGACCTCGATCCACTGCATACACGTCCTGATCGGGTTCGTCGTGCTGGGCGTTCTCGTCTATCAATTGTCAAGTCCGCCCGACGATCCCAACAACTGGTCGAAACATGCGCCACCTACTGGCACACAATCGATTTCCTGTGGGTTCTGATCTTCGCGTTGCTCTACGTGGTGAGGTGAATCGTGTGCACCACATTCAACAAGAGACTGCTGATCGTCTGGGCGATCCTGACGTCGATGACGCTGGTGTACGTCTGGCTGGATTCATCGGTCGATCAGAACGGAACACTCAGGGCAAGCACCGTCGTCACCGTGAGCGCGATCGTGATCGCACTCATCAAGGTGCGCATCATCTTCAGGGAGTTCATGGAGGTGCGCCACGCTCCCGCTTTGCTGTGTCGACTCACCGACGGGTGGGTCGTCCTCATCGGCATCTGCCTGCTTGGTAGCTACTTCGTCGGCTCGGCGATAGCCGGCTAGATTTCCGGCGCAGACCAGAACGCCCGCATCGACGTGATCCGGGCCTGGTCGTCGAATGTCATCACGTCGATCCCGTCGATCCTGGTCCGGCTATCCCCGGCGATGACGGTCAGCCGCGCCAGGAACGCCGCCTCGTTGCCGTTGACGTGCACCGACAGGAGTTCGACTGTGCGGTCCTGCTTTTCGACGCGGCTGTACAGCTCGCGGATCTCGTCGTGGCCGTGTCGCACCCCGCTGCCGACCGGGTCCTCCACGGTGGCATCCGGTGTGTAGAGCGCCGCCAGTTCGTCGGCGCTGCCCGTGCCGAGCAGCTCGACGTATCGGTTGACGGTGTCGGCGACGCTGGGCACGGCCTGGTCGATCGATGCCGCGCTAGACCGACAGGATCGTCGCCGACGCCGTACCCGGCGCGCCGTAGACCTGGGCCAGACCCACCTTCGGTTCGCCGGGCACCTGTCGGTCGCCTGCCTCGCCGCGCAGCTGGCGCACCAGCTCGTGCACCTGCCGCAGGCCGGAGGCGCCGATCGGCTCGCCGTTGGCGATCAGCCCGCCGTCGGTGTTGACGGGCATCGTGCCGTGGATCTCGGTGGCGCCGTCGGCCAGCAGCTTCTCCTGTTCGCCGTCGGCGCACAGCCCGGTCTCGGCCATGTGGATGACCTCGGCGCCTGCGTCGGTGTCCTGCAGCTGTGCGACGTCGACATCGTCGGGCCCGATGCCTGCCGCCTCGTACGCGGCCTTCGCGGCATACACGGTGGGCGACGGGTCCTCATCGAGCGGCGCGAACGTTGCGTGCACCTCGTAGGCACCGAAGGTGCGCGTCCGAATCTCGGTGGCCTTCACATACACCGGCTTCTTGGTGAAGCGGTGCGCGATGTCGCCCCGGCACATGATCACCGCGGCCGCGCCTTCGTCGGGCGCGCAGAACATGTACTGCGTCAGCGGGTAATTCAGCACCGTCGAGTTGAGGATCTCGTCCTCGGGGATCGGCTTGCGGCGGAACGCATTCGGGTTCAGCGCACCGTTGCGGAAGTTCTTTGCGGCGACCTTGGCCAGCGTCTCCTGCGAGATGCCGTGTTTGTTGAGGTAGTGATTGGCCTTCATGCCGAAGAACTTCGTGGTGACGAACTGACCGTTCTCGGCATACCACTGGGGGAGCGCCAGCTTGGCCGGGTCGTCGGTGAACGCCCCGCGGGGATGCTTGTCCAGCCCGATGGCGATGCCGATGTCGTATTTACCGAGCCGGATGGTGTCCGCGGTCTGCTGAATGGCCGATGCGGCGGTCGCGCAGGCGTTGAAGACGTTGGTGAACGTGATCCCGGTCAGGCCGACCAGCCGGGTCACCGCGTCGGGGTTGGACACCTCGTAGCTGCCGCCGAAGCCGAACTGGATGTCCTTCCAGTCGACACCCGCGTCGGTCGAGTGCGAACTGAATCGCGTCGGCGCCCATCTCCATCGCGGTCTTGTCGAACCGGCCGAAGGGATGAAGCCCCACGCCGATGATGGCGACGTCGTTGGTCACGGCTATTCCTCTCTAGACCGGTTGGAATGCGAAGGTGACGAGCTCGTTGCCCTCGTCATCGGTGGTGAAGGGAATCATGGTCAGCTCGACGTCCATACCGAACTGCAGCTTCTTCGGATCGTTCTCGGTGAGCCTGCCTTCGACGCGGATGACGTCGTCGAGCTGAACGAGGCCGACGCCGAACGGCACGAAGTCCTTGCCCGTCGGGCCCTTGTACGGCGCGCCAGGTGGAAAGCCCTGCGTCGTCCACGCGACCAGGGTGCCGCGACGAGGCAGGTTCACGTCGGACATATCGCCGCGACTGCACTTGGGACAGCGCTGCTGGACGGGGAAGGTGGTGGCGCCGCACGCCCCGCACCGACTACCGATCAGCTGCGGATTCTCGTCGGGCCAGGTAGAGATCTCGGGCGCGAGCGCCTTCTGCTGTGTCGACACCCGGTTGACACTAATCGGAAATGGCATTCTCGTCTAGAGAGAACACGCGGTCCATCAGGTCGCTGGCGCGCTGTAGCCGACCACGAGGGCGGCGATGTCGCGGCCGACGACCTCGGCGAACGACCGGCCCTCGAAACGTCCGGCGGCCCATAGTCGGGCGCCCTCGCTCACGAGAGACTGCGCGACCGTCGCGACGTGGGCGACGTCGAAGTGGGCGGGAAGCTTCCCGTCGGCCACTGCCCGGCCGAATACCTCGGCGAACACGACCGAGGTGCGCTCGAGATGGTCGTGTCCGGCCAGGGTCTGGCGGTAGCCCTCGAGGATCGCTTCCGTCAGAAGCTCCGGCGTGCTGCCCCGCATGGTCTCTTCGAGCGACTCCAGCACGGCGCGGATGACGGCCGGGACCTCATACGGCTTGCGCAGCATCGCGGTTGCCCTGTGGTGTGCGGCATCCGTCGACACGATGCCGACCTCGAACAGCACGTCCTCCTTGCGCGGAAAATAGAAGTAGAACAACGCCTTCGACACACCTGCCGCCCGACAGATGTCGGCAACGGTCGTGCGGGCATAGCCGTTCGTCCGCCACAGCGCGGTCGCGGCCTGCACCAGCGACTGCTTGGTCTCGCGCGAACGCGCCTGCTGAAACGAGGCCCTGCGCTGACCTCGGTCAGCAACTGAATTTCGGGCAATCTGCGCCATTTACACCGGTTTTCCCGCAATCATGATTGTTGACCCGAGTCTAACTTATCCGTTAGCCTTCCCGCGTGGATGCCGACAAGGTGCAGATCACCGAGGTGCTCATTCGCTACGCCACCGGAATCGACTCCAAGAACTGGCCGTTGTTCCGCAGCTGCTGGACCGACGAGGTCGACCTCGACTACGGCGAGCTCGGGACGTTCATCGATCCCGATGCCTTTACCGACTTGTTCGCGCAGGTGCACAACCCGATGGGGCCCACCTATCACCGGCTGTCGAACTTCGTCATCGACGTCGACGGCGACACCGCGACCGCACGCACCTACGTACACGCGGTGCTCATGGTGACGCCCGACGACAACGCGCCGTGGGTCGACGTCATCGGCCACTACGACGACGAACTTGTGCGCGGCCCCGACGGATGGCGGATTCGCCGTCGCATCACCAACACTCCGCGGATCCTCACCGGTGGAGGTCCATCGTGACTTCGGACTTCGCGCAGAAATACGGACAATGGGCCGTCATTGCGGGCGCGTCCGAGGGCGTCGGCGCCAGCCTGGCCGACCAATTGGCCGCGCGCGGACTGAATCTCATGCTGATCGCGCGCAATGCGGTGCTGCTCGACGAAGTCGCGGCGGGAGTGCGCGAACGTCATGGTGTCGAGATTCGGCCCGTGGTTTTGGACCTGACGGTCGCCGATATCTCAGACCGCGTGGCCGAGGCGACCGAGGGCCTCGAGGTCGGGCTGGTCATCTACAACGCGGGCGCCGCGAACCGGACGGTTGAGTTTCTCGACGATTCGTTCGAGGACTCGCTTCAGCAGATCAAGCTGGCCTGCATCGGACCGGTTGCGCTGGCCCGACACTTCGCCCCGGCCATGCGCGAACGCGGTCGCGGCGGCATCGTCCTGGTGGGATCGCTCGCCTGCCTGGCCGGGTCGTCTCTGTTGGCCGTGTACTCGGCGGTGAAGGCGTTCAACGTCAACTTCGCGGAGGGACTGTGGGCGGAGTTGCGGCCGCACGGCGTCGACGTGTGCTGCACGCCGCTGGGCATGACATGGACGGAGGCACTCGAGCGGATGGGCTATGACTATGACCCGGAGACCGTGATGCTCCCAGAAGACGTTGCACGAGAGATCATCGACAACATCGGCAACGGCCCGACATACCCTGTGGGAGAGAAGAATCGAGCCATGGCATCGATGGTGTGGACCGCCGACCGGCGCACGCTGGTCGAGCTCATGAGCGCCGCGTCCCTCGACTCCGCCGGCAAGCATAAGGGCGCCGGCTGATGCGGGCTGTGGTGCTTCGCGGCGGGAAGCTGGAGGTGCGGGAGACGGCCGACCCGGTGCCCGGCCCCGGCGAACTGCTGATCAAACCGCTCAGTGCGGCGATCTGCGCGTCGGATGTGCACTACATGGACCATCCGAACTCGGCCGACCGGTTCGTGTGGGACTCCGGCCGCGACACGATCATGGGCCACGAGTTCATCGGTGAGGTGGTCGGCCACGGTCCGGACTGCTCGGGCGACATCCCGGTCGGTGCCCGCGTCACCAGCCTGCCGATCATGATCCGCCACGGCGAGGAGCCGCTCGTGATCGGGCACAATCCGGATGCGCCCGGTGCGTTCGGTGAGCTGATGCTGGTCTCGGAGGTGATGGCACGGCAGGTGCCCGACGACGTCCCGAACGACTCGGTCGCGTTGGTGGACGCTTTCGCCGTGGGGGAGTTCTACGTTCGCTGTTCGGGAATCAAGCCCGGCGAGCTGCCGCTGGTGATCGGCGCTGGCGCAATCGGCCTGTCCACCGTGGCCGCGCTGGCCGCACGCGGCGTGGCCCCGATCGTGGTGTCCGACTACAACGCCGACCGGCTTGCGTACGCCAAGAAGTTCGGCGCCGACATCCTGGTCGACCCGGCTTCCCGCGACCCATATGAGGTATGGCGAGAGACGTTTCGTGCCAATAACTTTCAGACGACACAGGTCATCTTCGAATGTGTCGGCCGCAACGGTCTGCTGCAGAGTATCGTCGAGGAGTGCGAGTTCATGGCGCGCGTCCATGTCGCGGGCGGGTGGTACGACGCGGGCACGATCGACTGCACCGCCGCGACGCACAAGGGCGTGACGATGCAGTTCGGTGGCGGCCCGCATCCGCAGGACTGGTACGGCACGCTGGACGCGGTGGCCGAAGGCAGGCTGGATCCCTCGCCGAGCATCGGCAGGATCATCGGCCTCGACGACGTGCCTGACGCCATCGAACAAGTGCGCAAAGGCCAGGGGCCGCCGCGCGTTATCGTGCATCCCAGCGCCTCATGACCGTCCTGCCCGGCCCGGTGCGCCAGATCGGTTACGTGGTAACCGATCTCGACCAGGCGATGGCCGGATGGCTGGCGCTCGGCGTCGGCCCGTGGTTCGTGATGCGCGGCCTGCCCATGCAGGCGCTCTACCGCGGCGAACCGTGTGAGACGACGTTGTCGCTCGCCATTGCCAACAGCGGCGAGATGCAGATCGAGCTGATTGAGCAGTTGGACACCACGCCGAGCATCTTCACCGAGTTCCTCGCGGCCCATGGTCCCGGCTTACACCAGCTGGCCTACTGGACAACGGATTTCGCAGCGACGATGACCGAGGTGGAGAAGGCGGGCTGGCCAGTCGTGTGGTCAGGGGGCGAGGGGTACGGCGTGCGTTTCGCCTACGTCGAACCGCCGAATGCACCCGCCGCCGTGATCGAGATCTCCGAGCTCACCGACGCCACATCGGCCAACGCGATGTTCATGCACGACGCTGCGGCGGAATGGGACGGCCGCGACCCCATCAGGGTGCTCGGCGCCTGACTGTACGCACCGCGAGCGACCGCATTTGTACACAAATTGTGGCGTGTCGGCGTACAGACACGGCCGCTCGCGGTGCTAGTTGTCGCGCTTCATCACCTTGTCGGCGGCGGCCCAGTGTTCATCGGAAACCCACAGCCGCGCAAAGGCGGCGACCGCCTCGGTGGTGGTAACGCCGCGCATTACGCGTTTGATCTCGCCCGCGGGCCGGTGGGCCAATGCCTTGGCGATCTTTCGCGACTCAGTGGCGAAGGACTCCCGCGGAATCAAGTGGTCGACCAGCCCGCTGCGCTGCGCCTCCTGTGCGGTCAGGAGCATGCCCGTACCCGCAAGAAGCAGGGCCTTGCTGAAGCCGACCAGCGCGACGAGCCGCTCGGCGCCGCCCCACGCGGGCATGATCTCGAGCGCCACTTGGTTGAACCCGATCTTGATGTCGTCGGCGGCGAGCCGGATGTCGGCCGCCACCGCCACCTCGGCGCCGCCGCCGAGCGCGTGCCCGTTCAAAGCCGCGATGGTCGGGCCGGCGAAGCCGGCGATGCGGTCGCAGATCGAGCGCATCCGCCACGCCATCGCGCCGGCCTCGCGTTCGGTCCGCAACGCGCTGAGCTCCTTGAGATCGCCGCCCGACACGAACGCGCGATCGCCTGCGCCGGTGATGACCAGCGCGGCCGCGCCCTCGGCCCCGTCGAGCGCCTTGTCGAACTGGTCCATCGTCTCCAGTGAGATGGCGTTACGGGCGTGCGGGCGGTCGATGGTGATGACCGCCAAACCCTCGTCCATCTCCAGGTCGACCATCGGGCATTCTCCGTCTGCGGTATTGGCATTCTCTCTAGCGGAGAATAGCATCACGACCGAATGGAGGTGCCGCGGCGCGCGATGCGAAAAATCCCGGTAGAGCTGACCAAACGCTACGAGGACGAAGGGTGGTGGCGGCCCGAAACACTCGGTGATCTGATCGCAGACGGCCTGCAGGCCAACCCGGCCACCGGCTTCTGGGTGCACTCCGCCGTCCGGCCGTACGAGGGCACCTTCGCCGACGTCGAGTTGCAGGCCCGCCGGCTGGCTGCCGGGTTGCGCCAACGCGGCGTCGGGCCGGGAGATGTGGTTGCGCTGCAGCTGCCGAACTGGATGGAGGCCGCGGCGTCGTTTTGGGCATCAGCGTTCCTCGGTGCGGTCGTGGTGCCGATCGTGCACTTCTACGGCCGAAAAGAACTGAGCCACATCATGAAAACCGCGCGGCCGAAGGTGTTCATCACGGCCGACGAGTTCGGCCGGATGAAATACCAACCGGACCTCTGCGCGGACGTGCCCATCGTCGGGCTGGTCGGAAGCACATTCGACGAGCTGCTGGCTGATGAGCCGCTGGTCGGCACCATCGCAGCCGATCCGTCGAGCCCGGCGTTGATCGCCTTCACCTCGGGCACGACAAGCGACCCGAAGGGCGTCATCCACAGCCATCAGACGCTCGGCTTCGAGACCCGCCAGCTGCATGCGAACTACCCGCCCGACCGCGGCAGGCAACTGACGGCCACCCCGGTCGGGCACTTCATCGGGATGCTCGGCGCATTCCTGATCCCCGTTCTGGAGGGCGCGTCGATCGACCTCGCCGACGTGTGGGATCCGGGCAACGTGCTCAAGCTCATCGAGAGGCACGGCCTGTCGATCGGCGGCGGCCCGCCGTACTTCGTCACCAGCCTGATGGATCATCCCGACTGCACACCCGAACACATGGCGCACTTCAAAACCGTTGGCTTCGGCGGGTCTACGGTGCCCTCCGCAGTCACCCGCAGGCTGGCCGACATGGGGATCTTCGTGTTCCGGTCCTACGGCAGTTCCGAGCATCCGTCGATCACGGGATCGAGTCGCGATGCGCCGGAGGACAAACGGCTCTACACCGACGGCAACGCGCGGCCAGGTGTGGAGGTCCGGCTCGGACCCGACGGCGAGATCTACAGCCGTGGACCCGATCTGTGCCTCGGCTACACCGACGATGCGCTGACCGAACGGGCCTTCGATGCCGACGGCTGGTATCGCACCGGCGATGTCGGTGTGCTCGACGACGACGGCTATCTGACCATCACCGACCGCAAGGCCGACGTCATCATCCGCGGCGGTGAGAACATCAGCGCGCTCGAGGTCGAGGAGCTGCTGCTGACGATGCCCGCCGTCGCCGAAGCCGTGGTGGTGTCCGCGCCCGACGCTAGGCTCGGCGAGCGCGCGGCCGCCGTCCTGCGCGTCAAGCCAGGGCGGAGCATGCCGACGATGGCCGAGGTGCACGAGCACTTCGAGCGGGTCGGCGTGGCGAAGCAGAAATGGCCGGAAGAGCTGCACGAAGTCGACGACTATCCGCGCACCGCGAGCGGCAAGGTGCAGAAGTTTCTCGTGCGCCAGCACATTCGGGCGTGGTCAGGCCGCACATTGCGCCCCGCAGCTAGTGAGAATAGGATTCTCCCAAGACGATAAGGAGTGTTTCATGGGGCAGCTTTCGCATCGCGTCGACATACCGTTCCCGCTGTTCGACGCGGACAACCACCTGTACGAGCCGCCGGAGGCGATGACCAAGTACCTCCCCAAGGAGTACAAGGACGTCGTGCAGTACGTGGAGATCAACGGCCGCACCAAGATCGCGCTGAAGGGCCAGATCAGCAACTACATCCCGAACCCCACATTCTCGGTGGTCGCCAGGCCGGGCGCCTGGGAGGAGTACTTCAAGTTCGGCAACCCCGACGGCAAGAGCAAGCGCGAGTTGTTCGGTGAGCCGATGAGGGCCATCCCGGCGTTCTTCGAGCCCGCACCGCGCATCGAGAAGATGGACGAGCTGGGCATCGAGCGCTCGCTGATGTTCCCGACGCTGGCCAGCCTGATCGAGGAGCGCCTCAGCGACGACCCGGTCGCCATCCACGTCGTCATTCACGCGCTCAACGAGTGGCTCGACGAGGTGTGGGGCTTCAACTACCAGAACCGCATCTTCACCACGCCGGTCATCACCCTGCCGATCGTCGAGAAGGCGATCGAGGAACTCGAGTGGGCGGTCAAGCGCGGCGCCCGCGCCATCCTGATCCGCCCGGCGCCGGTGCCCGGCTTCCGCGGCCCGCGCTCGTTCGCGCTGCCCGAGTTCGACCCGTTCTGGGAGCGGTGCGTCGAGTACGACGTCTTCGTCGGCATGCATTCCTCCGACAGCGGTTACTCCCGCTACACCTCCGAGTGGGACGGCGCCGCGCAGGAGATGCTGCCGTTCCAGACCAACGCCATGTCGATCCTCAACGAGTGGCGCCCGATCCAGGATGCGGTCGCCTCCTGGGTGATCCACGGCGCGCTGTTCCGGTTCCCGAAGCTGAAGGTGGGGATCGTCGAGGCCGGATCGAAATGGATGTTCCCGCTGCTGGACTCCATGGCCGAGGTGTGGAAGAAGGCGCCGGAGGCCTTCCCCGGCAACCCGATCGAGGAGATCAAGAGCCGCATCTATGTCAGCCCCTTCTACGAGGAGGGCATCGACGACCTGATCAACCTGATCGGTGTGGACCAGGTGCTCTACGGATCCGACTGGCCGCATCCGGAGGGCCTGGCGGAGCCGACCCACTACGTGACCGCGCTCGAGCACCTCTCACTTGAGGATCAGGCGAAGATCATGGGCGGCAACCTGGGCCGGCTCGTCACGGTGTGACGTACAGCTACCACCAACGCTGGGAGACCATCCCCGAGATGGTCTTGAGTTCGGCGGACCGTTTCGGCGATGCGGAAGCGGTGGTCGACGGTCCGCTGCGGTTGTCCTTCACCGAGATTGTCGACCGGATTCGTTGCGCCGCAGGGGCCTTCAAGGATCTCGGCATCGAGAAGGGCGAGCGGGTCGCCGTCTGGGCGCCCAACTCTGCGGAATGGATGATCGCGGCCTTCGGTCTGCTCACCGCGGGCGGTGTGCTCGTTCCGGTCAACACCCGGTTCAAGGCGGAGGAAGCGGCCGACATCATCGACCGCAGCGGCGCCAAGGCGGTGCTGATCCAACAGGGGTTCCTCGGCCAGGACTACGCCGCGCCCGCCGGCGTACCGGTGATCGACGTGAAGTCCGACTTCCTCTCCAGCGGTTCGCCTTTCGAGAACCCGGTGAGCGGTACCGACATCTCCGACATCATCTACACATCGGGTACCACCGGCAGGCCCAAGGGCGTGATGATGAATCACCGCCAGAACCTGCGCCTGTACGCCGAATGGTGTGAGCTGGGCGACCTGCGCGAGGGCGACCGCTATCTCATGATCAACCCGTATTTCCACACGTTCGGCTTCAAGGCGGGCCTGATCGCGTCGTTCACCCGCGGTGCGACCATGGTTCCGGTTCCGGTGTTCGACGTCGACCGAGTGGTGGAACTGATTGAGGCCGAACAGATCACGATGCTGCCCGGGCCGCCCACGCTGTACCACTCGCTGCTGGCGGTCGAGGACAAGAGCAAGCTGAAGACTCTGCGGGCCGGGGTGACCGGCTCGGCGGACATCCCGGTCGAGCTGATCCGGCGGGTGCACGAGGAACTGCCGTTCCAGACGCTGGCGACCGGCTACGGCCTGACCGAGGCGGGCACCGTGACGCTGTCGCGGCCGGGCGACTCGTTCTCCGATATCGCCACCACCGCGGGTGTGCCGTGCGACGGGGTGGAGGTGCGCATCGCCGACGACAGTGAGGTGCTGGTCCGCGGCTACAGCGTCATGCAGGGCTACCTCGACGACCCCGTCGCGTCGGCAGAAGCGATCGACGGCGACGGCTGGTTGCACACCGGCGACCTCGGCAGGTTCAACGACGACGGCCGGCTGCTGATCGTGGGTCGCAAGAAGGACATGTTCATCGTCGGCGGCTTCAATGCCTATCCCGCCGAGATCGAAGGCTTTCTGCTCGAGCATCCCGCCGTGGCGCAGGCGGCCGTGATCGGTGTGCCCGACGACCGCCTCGGACAGGTCGGCAAGGCGTTTGTGGTGCTCAAGGGTGGCCAGGAGGGCACGGTGACGGTAGCCGAACTGGTGTCCTGGAGCCGGGATCGGATGGCTGGTTTCAAGGTGCCCCGGTACGTAGAGTTTCTGGACGAGCTGCCGCTCAACGCGACAGGCAAAGTGATGAAGGACCGACTGATCAAAAGATAGCGCTAAGCGCCCGCACAGTGCGTAAATAGCATTTCCGCAGGACATGCTTGATTTCTGCAGATCTGCCGATCCTGTATCGTCGCGGCGATACCGAAAATAGAAAATGCCATTCTCATTGAGCAACGTGCTTACCGGACAGGAGGTTGCATGCGGTCCCGGAAGCAGACTCCGCCGGAACTGAACGGCGACCACGTCGACGACTCGGCCGACGAGCCGGATTCGGCCGCCGTCGACGCGCTCGCACTGGCGGAGGAGGCGGAGGCCGAGGCCGCCGAGGCCGAAGCTGTCGCCGCCGCTGCGCGGGCGCGGGCGAAGGCCCTGCGGCTGCGCCGGGAAGCCGAGGAAGCCAAGGCGGCCGAGACCGTCGCGGCACCGGAGCCTGAAGACGACACCGAGCAAGACGACGACGCCGATGACGAGAAGAAGGAAGAAGTCGCCGACGCTGACGGCTCCGAAGTCACGGCCGTCGACTCATCCGAACGCCGTCGCCGAGGAACTCAAGACGTTGAATGCCACGGAGCGTCGAGGCGTGCGGATACCGCTGCCGTCGTGGAAGGCTGTCGCGGCCGCGCTGTCCGTCCTCATCATCGCCGCCCTGCTCGCCGTTTCCGGCTGGATGTTCATGGGATCACCAGAAGGCGCAGGCCGAGCAACAACGAAGGGCCGAGTTCGCGGCTGCCGCCCGGCAGTCCGTCGTGACGCTGATGTCGCTGGACTACAACAAGGCCAAGGAAGACGTTCAGCGCATCATCGACAACTCGACCGGTCAGTTCAAGACCGACTTCGAGAACACGAAAGACGATTTCGTCAAGGTGGCGACCGACTCGAAGGCGGTCACCGAGACCAACGTGACCGCGACGGCGGTCGAGTCGATGACCGACGACACCGCGACCGTGCTCGTCGCGGCCACGTCGCGCGTCACCAACGCCGCGGGCGCCAAGCAGGAGCCGCGCGCGTGGCGGCTCAGCGTGGACCTGGCCCGAGACGGCGGACAGTTGAAGCTGGCGAAAGTTGAGTTCGTACCGTGAGCGCTGAGCAGGACGCCCCCGACGTCGATGTGACCGACGGCGACGAGCCCACGTCAACCGCCACCGAGGCCGAAGCCATCGAGACGCAGGCCACGCCGAAGCCGAAGCGCGACTACGTCGGCCGGGTTAGGCAGGGCGCCAGGAGGCAGTGGGCGACCATCGCGCTGGCGTTGGCGCTTGTGGTGGCCGCGGGCCTGGCGGCGTGGACGTTCTTCTTCGTGTACCAGCCGGACCGCGAGACCGACGCCGCCGCAGCCGATTCTGCGATCAAGGCCGCATCCGACGGCACCGTCGCGCTTGCTGTCGTACTCGCCGGACAGCCTCGACAAGGACTTCGCGACGGCCAAAAGCAAGCTCACCGGCAGTTTTCTGTCGTACTACACCCAGTTCACCGAGCAGATCGTGGCGCCCGCGGCCAAGCAGAAAGCCGTGAAGACGGAGGCGGCGGTCGTCCGGGCTGCGGTTTCGGAGATTCATCCCGACACCGCAGTGGTTCTGGTGTTCATCAACCAGACCACCGAAAGCAAGGACCGGCCCGACGCAAGCTTCATCAACAGCGCTGTGCGGGTCACCATGCAGAAGGTCGACGGCGGCTGGCTCATCTCGTCCTTCGACCCGGTGTAGCGCCGTGCGGGGCCGTGCTCGTTATTGACCTCGGCGACCCGCCGACCGGTTCTCCGGCCCCGACCGGGGTGGTCGTGGCGGTCGGATCCGCCGCCGACATCGCGTCGCCGGCCGCCCAACCGTGGGTCGAGCACGCCACCTTCACCCTGACCGAGGACAGCGTCGTCCGATCTTCGCGTCATCACCGTCGAATCGACCGCGGCCGTGCTCGCAGAGCTGACCACCCGTTTCGAAATGTGGCCGCAGGCCGCCACCGTGTGTGATGACGTGTTGCGGTCGGTCGATCCGGGCGCGCCCGCGCTGGCGGGGGTGATCACGGAATCGCTCGGGTACTCGACGCTGCAGTCGGGTGGGGAGTTCGCGGCGTGGCTGCAGCAGCGCGGACCCGCCACGGCGCCGGTCCTGCCGGACCCGGTGGTGGCCGAGCGGGACGGCGACACGCTGCATATCCGGTTCAACCGGCCCGCGCGGCACAACGCCTTCTCCAACGATGCCCGCGCGGCGCTGCTCGAGGCCCTCGACATCGCCCGCCACGACCCGTCGGTCGACGAGGTGATCCTGTCCGGCAACGGGCCGTCGTTCTGCAGCGGCGGCGACCTCGCCGAGTTCGGCTCGTTCACCGACCCGGCCAGCGCGCACATCGCACGCGTTCGGCACAGCCCGGCTCTGATTCTCGATGAACTCACCGCGAGGCTCGGCATGCGGTGCCGGGCGCGGGTGCATGGCCAGGTGCTGGGCAGCGGGCTGGAGATGGCAGCGTTCTGCGGCTGGGTCGAGGCGCAGCGTGATTCGGTGCTCGGCCTGCCCGAGATGAGCCTCGGACTGATCCCCGGTGCAGGCGGAACCGTGAGCGTGCCGCGACGCATCGGCCGATGGCGCACGGCGTACCTGGTGCTGTCCGGCCGCACCATCGACGCGCACACCGCACTCGACTGGGCTTTGGTAGACGCGATCGAATTGGCATAGACCGATGCAGAATGGCGTGATGGGCTCGTTGGGCATCCCCGACGCCGTGTTCGCCCGTGCGCGGCGGGTCGCCGACGACCTCAGCCGCAGTGCGGCCGACCTCGGTGGCGCCGTGAGCGTCGACGCCGACGAGATCCTCACCGGGCGAGCGGGACTGCTCGGGCTGGCACCGGCCGGGCGAATCTCGGCGGGCGGCTCGACACGGCTGCTGTCCACCCGGGACGGCTGGTGCGCGCTCACGCTGTCGCGCGTCGACGACATCGAGGCGGTTCCTGCGCTTCTCGAACTGGCCGAACAACCAGCAGACCCGTGGGCGGCGTTGGCCGCCGCAGCCGCCGACCGCGATGCTGACGAGTTCGTCGCGCGGGCTCGAATGCTCGACCTGCCGGCCGCGGTACTCGGTGAAGTCGATTCCGCGCCAACGAAATTCGTGCCCAGCGGCCATCGAGCGGTACGGAAACTGTCCGAGCTGTTGGTCGCCGACCTCTCGTCGATGTGGGCGGGTCCGTTGTGCGGGCACCTGCTCGCCGCCGCCGGGGCGACCGTCGTCAAGGTCGAGGGCCGCGGCAGGCCTGACGGCACCCGCGGGGGAGACCCGCGATTCTTCGACTGGATGAACTCGTCGAAGTTGTCCTATGCCATCGATTTCCGCGACGACGACCTGCGCCCACTGCTGGAGGCCGCCGACGTGGTGATCGAGGGGTCGCGACCGGCGGCGCTGATCCGCCGCGGCCTCGGTCCCGAGCAGGTGCGGGGTCGCGACGGCCGGATCTGGTTACGCGTCACCGGGTACGGCACCGAAGGGGAGCGCGCCGACCGGGTCGCCTTCGGCGACGATGCGGCTGTTGCCGGCGGCCTCGTCGCCGAGGGCGTCGAATTCATCGGCGATGCGATCGCCGACCCGTTGACCGGCTTGGCGGCAACGCATGCCGTGCTCGATTCGCTCGGGCGTGGCGGCGGCGAGATCGTCGAGACCGCGCTGGCGGAGGTGGCCGCCGACTATGCCACGATGCTGCTCACCGTCGGCTCGAAAAGCGCTGAGCCACTGAAGATTCCCGAGTCGACGCCGGTGCCTGCACCCGAGCTCGGTGCGGACAACCGGCGGGTGCGCGAGCTGATCGAAGCCAGGCTCGACCACATGCTGATTCGCCGGGGCAGCTTGCCGGACGGTCGGATCGCCGACATCCGGGTCGACGAGCGCATCGTCGAGATCGCCGACCGGCTCGACCCGTTCGAAGCCGAGCAGGTGATCGACGCCGAGGCCGGTGCCGTGCTTGCCCGGGCTGCACGACCATCACCTGCACCTGCGGGCGATGGCCGCGGCACTCGACTCCCTCGCGGTCGGGCCGCCGCGAGGTCCGGACGAAAGCGCAACTGGCACAGGCATTGAGAACGGCCGAGCCGGGGCCCGACGGCTGGATCCGGGCCGTCGGGTACCACGCCTCGGTCGCAGGTGAGCTCGACCGCGAACAGCTCGACGCGCTCGTCGCAGGACACACCGGTGCGAATTCAGCACCGCAGCGGTGCGATGTGGATCCTGAACTCGGCCGCGCTGACCCGCGTCGGGCTCACCGACCATCCGGACGGCAGGCTGCACAGCGCCGACGACTGGGCGGACGCGCTTGCCGCGCCGGGCGACGGCGCTCGCCGACATCACCCACCGGCTCGCCGGCTACGGCGTCACCGGAATCACCGATGCCACACCGGATCTCACCGCCGACGACGTGGTGACGCTCTCCGTGGCGCACGAGCGGGGCGAGATTCCGCAACGACTGCATTTCCTAGCGCCCGGCAAGCGGATCCTGCACGACGACCGGCTCGACGTCGACGAACTCATCGGCTGGGTGGGCGATCACCACGACGACGATGTGCCGGTGGCGCTGCACTGCGTCACCCACGCCCAGCTGGTCGTCGCGCTCGCCGCCCTGCGGTCGGCGGGCGGTCACCCGCGCGACCGGATCGAACACGCGGCCGTCGTCCCCGACGATATGGTCGCCGACCTCGCCGAGGTCGGCGTCACCGTCGTCACCCAGCCCAACTTCGTCGCCGAACGCGGCGAACACTATCTGCGCGACGTGCCTGCCGACGACCATCCCCAGCTGTGGCGGGTGGCGTCGCTTCTGCGGGCCGGTATCCCGATGGCCGCGAGCACCGATGCACCGTTCGGCGGGATGGACCCGTGGGCGGCGATGCGAGCCGCGGTTCATCGCAGCACCGCTGGGGGAGAGGTCCTCGGCCCCGACGAGCGGATCTCCGCCGAGGCGGCGCTGCGGCTGTTCCTCGGCCACCCTGACCGCCCGTCGGTGCCGCGCACCGTCGACGTCGGTCAGCCGGGCGACCTCATCGTGCTGACACCGGGCGCCCGAGCCGAGACGCTGGCGTCCGACATGGTCGCCACCACCATCGTCGGCGGACGGGTCAGTTAGCCTCGGCCGGTTGCGGCGGCCGGTAGAAGAGCACGCAGTTGGCCGATACCACCGGCGAGCCCGAGCCCGGCCGCGATCAGCAGTCCCCACCAGCCGTGCAGAAAGTCGTAGGAGCCGGTGCCCGAGAACAGCGCGTGATCGAGGCTGAACCGGCCTGCGCCCAGTCCGCCAGTGCGACGGCACTGACCGCGAGGATGAGGTTGTACTCCCATCCCTCCTTGACGATGAAGAAGCCGTTCGGGCGGTGCACCGTCCACGCCGCCACCAACATCAGAGCGACGAAACCCGCGGCCGGGATCGGGGTGAGCAGTCCGACGGCAAGGCCGAGGCCTGCCGCCATCTCGGTGGTCGCGGCGATGCGGGCGTGCAGCATGCCGGGCTTCATCCCGATGCTCTCGAACCAACCCGCGGTGCCGGGGATCCGGCCGCCGCCGAAGAACTTGTTGTAGCCGTGTGCCGCCATGGTGAGGCCGAGGCACACGCGCAGAATCAACAGCGCAGTGTCGTAGGCGTAGCCATCCATAGCTGACAAATCTAGTTCATTGTGTAAACCATGGCGCCATGGCCCGTCCCTGGACGAATCCAACGTGTAAGTGCTGCGAAAAGATTCGCGAAAATTCGCGGTCAGCGCACGTTCGACGAAGCAGCGCCCTATTCGGCCAGGTCGAACGCCTTGACCACCTTGGTCGGCCGCAGCCGGACCACCAGTTCGCCCGGTACGCCGTTGCGGCGGCCGTACTCCTCGGCCCGGTCGGCACCCATGTACCGGGCGCCGGTCCGCCTGGCGATGTCGACCAGATCAGCCGGATCCTCGCTGATCGTCACCGTGCCCTGCACCTGCACGAACGAATACGGCGGCCGCTGGTCGTCAACGCAGATCACCGCTCGCGAGTCACGGGCCAGCGCACGGCCTTTGGCGGTGTCCTTGGCGGTGTTGAAGGCCAGCTCGCCATTGTCGACGACGAACCAGACGGGTGCGACCAGCGGGCGGCCATCGGATGCCGTGTAGCCGAGCTTTCCGGTCCGGGTGCCGTCAGAGATGAAAGCGATGACGTCGTCGGTGAGTTCGTCCACTCGACCGAGGCTAGCCCCGCCATCCCATTTAGTCCTCGGCGTGCCGCTCGTAGTCCCAGCGCTCGAGCCGTGCCTGCAACTCGTGTACGCCGAGCGCGGCGATCGGTGCCGCCAGGCTCAAGCAGGTCACGAGTAGGGCGTTCATGGCTCTCTTCCATTTCTGTCGTCTGTATCTATTTGACGATGTAAGCGTAGGAATCGTTCACAGCGACACGCATGCGTAGTGCACTACCCGTTTTCTGCGCACTCCTCCATGAGGGTTTCGAGAGCGTCGAGCCGCAGCTCGCGGTAGATGTTCGCGGGCATAGGCATTCCAGTCGTCGGTCCACCCGTCCAGCAGCGCGCCCTGTCGCAGCAGCGGGAGCAGTTCAGCGGTGAGGTCTCGGTCCGGCTCCGCCGGTTCGGAATGGCCCAGCAGCTGCCCGATCAGATCCACCGAGTCATACCAGTCCACCGAGACATCGGGCGCGATCGCGATCGATTGCGGCGTGACCGTCATCAGAGCGTCGGCGCCCATCGGCCGCAGCCGCCACAGCGTGGTGCGCAACCGGGCCGTCGCCCGATCCGGCCGCGTCGTCGGCCACAGCGTCCGGCACGTCCAGCTGCGGGGCACCGCCCGGCGCTTCAAAGCTGCAAGGGCCACCAGGCGCTGGCATGACGGCGGCAAGTCGAGCAGCTGACCGTCGCGGTAGACGTCGAAGCCACCCAACATCGTGACCGTGAACTGTTCCGACATTGCGACACCGCCTTCCGCCTCATCCGGCTTCTGCAGTTGATGATGCGAAGCCCGGGGCGCGGTGGCATGCGTAGTCGACTACCTGTTTCTTCGGCAGGGGGCGCCTGGACAGCGCCGTCCCGGCTGGGCAAACTCTGCAGGTCATGAGTGAGATTGAGTCGCACCGACCCGAAAAGGTCGAGGTGCACCGCGTCCGCAAGATGTCCGGCCGTGACCCCTACGAGACGCATCGGGTCGCGACTCCGCTGGAGCTGCTGTTCGACCTCACGTTCGTGATCGGTTTCGGCGTCGCCGCCTCCGAATTCGCCCATCAGCTCGCCGAGGACCACGTCGGGACGGGGCTGGCCTCGTTCGCGTTCGCGACGTTCGCCATCTGCTGGGCGTGGATCAACTTCAGCTGGTTCGCATCGGCCTACGACACCGACGACTGGATCTACCGCCTGATGACGATGCTGCAGATGGTCGGCGTCATCATCCTCGCGCTCGGCCTGCCCGCGATGTACGCCTCGATGGCCGAAGGGGGGCATGTCGACAACCGGGTGATGGTGGCCGGCTACGTGGTGATGCGAATCGCCCTGGTGGCGCAGTGGTTACGCGCGGCGAGGCAGGACCCGCAGCGCCGCGCGGCATGCCTGACCTATGCCACCGTCGTCACCATCGGGCAGATCGGCTGGATCGCGATGATCCCGGTCAGCACGTCGGTCGTCACGACGTTGGTGTGGGCCGCCGTTTTGGTGGCCTTCGAGATGTTCGGGCCGTGGCTGGCCGAACGACGCATGGGCGGCACCCCGTGGCACGCACATCACATCGCCGAGCGCTATTCGCTGCTCACCATCATCGCGCTCGGCGAGGGTGTCGTCGGCACGGTCGCCTCGCTGTCGGCGGTCGTGTCGGCGCAGGGCTGGAGTGTGGCCGCCGTCCTCGTCGCGGTCGCGGGCACCGGTCTGACGTTCGGCATGTGGTGGGTGTACTTCATCGTGCCGCAATCACGACTGCTGCACGCTCGTCGTGAACTGTCCTTCCGGTTCGGGTATCTGCACCTCGTGGTCTACGGGGCGATCGTGGGGACCGGCGCCGGCCTGCACGCGGCCGCCTACTACGTCGAGCACCACTCGAAGCTCGGCGCGGTGGGCACCGTGCTGTCGGTGGCGATACCGGTGGCGATCTACATCGGGGCGGTCTTATCTGCTCTACGAGTGGTTGGTCCGGGCGCGAGACGCGTTCCACCTGCTTCTCTTCGGGCTCACCGTCGCGGTGCTGATAGCGGCGGTGGTGCTCGTCGACACGGGCATGTCGATGGCCAATGCGCTGCTGATCGTCATGCTGGCGCCTGCGTTGACCGTCGTGGGCTACGAGCTGCTTGGTTACCGGCACGCCGAGAAGGCCATCGCAGCGCGTTTAGCGGACGACGAGTCGGGTAACGCCACTTCGTAGCCGTCCGAAGTCGCGCGGGAGTGCAAGCGGCACCACAGTCTCGCGGTGGCGAGCGCTGAGCCGTCTGGTCAAGAAAGCGGCCGTCGCTCATCTGGGGTCGACGAACCAACCTCGCGACTTCGGCCGGCACTTGCAACTCCAGGTTCGGGTTTTTCGGGGCGAGTAGCGGTTACCCCGTCGCCGCGGCTTCAGCCGGGTGCGGGTCGAAGCCCTCCAACAGATTCCGTTCCTCGCGCATCTGCCTGCGCGTCTTTCTGCGGGTGATCAGAATGCCGACCGTCGCCAACGCCCAGATCGCGTACTGAACCGTCCAGGCGAGCCGGAACGACTCGAACGAGTAGCCGCCCACCGCCCCGATCACCAGGCCCATCGCCTGCATCACCAGCAGGGAGGCCAGGAAGCCGCCCATGTTGACCATGCCCTGGGCGGTGCCGAGCGTGGCGCTGGGGTTGAACGTGCGCGCGAAGTCGAAGCCGACCATCGAACCCGGGCCGCCGACCGAGATGACGATGACGAGCAGCGTCAGCAGCCAGAGCGGCGCCGCGGACGGCAGCGCCAGCACGACCGTCCAGACCGCAGCGTTGCTCGCGATGATGGCCAGCACCAGCCGTGACCGTCGATGGGGCCGACGTCCAGTGAAGATGCCGATGAGGATTCCCGACACGATCGCCGCGACGACCGACAGGCTCAGCAGCGTGCCCGCGACGTGGATCGACAACCCCTGCCCGACGGTGAGGTAGGGCACGCCCCACATCAGCGCGAAGACGGTCACCGAGAACTGCGTGCCCATGTGGGTGAAGAAGCCCAGTCGGGTCCCGGGTCGCAGCCACACGGTTTTGACGCTGGCCCACACCTCGCGCACGGAGGTCGACGGCGGGTCGGCGGCCTTGCCGTTCGGGGTGTTCTTCACCAAGGCCAACGTCAACGCAATCGACACCACGCCGAGCGCGACCACGGACAAATATGCCGTGGTCCAACCCTCTCCTGCGAGCAGCGCCAGGAACGGCACCGCCGAAAGCACCTGGCCGAGTTGGCCGCAGATACCGGTCAGCTGCGTCACCAACGGAACCTGATCCGGCCTGAACCAGTGCGGCACCAGCCGCAGCACCGAGATGAACGTGACCGCGTCGCCAAGCCCGACCACCGCGCGGGCCGCGATCGCGGCGGGCAGCGACTCGGTGAACGCCAACGTCAGCTGGCCAGCCGCCATCAGGGTCGCACCCGAAAGAATCAGGACCTTCGAGCCGAATCGGTCGAGCAGCAGACCGGCGGGCACCTGCGCGCCCGCGTAGACCACGATCTGCAGCACGACGAACGACGACACCACGCCGGGTCCTGCGGTGAACCGGTCGCCGGCCTCCAGACCGGAGACGCCGAGCGTGGTGCGGTCGAGGACGGCGACGATGTATGCCAGGAGTCCCGTGGCCCAAACGATCCAGGGACGCACGCGGAACCTCTCGAAGATGACTTTGTCTTGACAACTGGCCCGCTCATCGTCCCGTAGCGAGCGGTCGATGCGCCAATTCATTGCCGGTGAGATCACTCACCAGGTTGGCGGGAATAGCTGAGGGCAACGGCGCAAAATTGGCTGAAACTGTTCGACCATGCGGTGATCGAAACAGCTGATACGCCATATACGCAGATGAGTGGCGTGGCCAGCCCAATTCTGACATTCTGACCGAACCAGTCACGACTTCGCTCAAAATCACAGGCGAGGTACTACAGTGTCGGCATGCGAGCTGGCCGTCTCCGTCGACGCTTGGTGCGCCGGTTTGGCTGAGTACCGACTGGACGACCTCGCGCGGATCTCTGGAGTCAGCTCACGCAATATCCGCGCGTATCGGGAACGCGGCCTGCTCGACCCGCCACGGCGCCAGGGGCGTTCGGCGCTCTACGACGACTACCACCTGTCCCAGCTGAAGACCATCAACCAGCTGCTTCGAAAGGGGTTCAACAGCGCGCACATCGCCGAGTTCTTCGCGCGCATGCGCGAGGGCCACGATCTCGCGGCGATCCTGGGCGTCCAGCAGGCGATTCTGGGTAGCAGGGCCGACGATTCCGTCGTCGCGGCGGTGGTCCTCGATCTCGATCCCGGGTGCGACGAGGCGCAGCGGCTGGTGTCGTGCGGGCTTGCCGAGCTCGTCGAGAACTCGGTTGCCCTCGTCCATCCGCAGATGGCCGAGATCGTCACGCGTTCGACCGACCAACTCTCCTACGTCCAGATGATCCTGCGGGTGGTCGACTCCACCGGCGGCCGTATCGACGAGCTGGCGGCCACCCTGGTTGCCGCGCTCGAGGAGGCCATCGTCGCGCGGTACGGGGCCGGGTACGTGCCGAAGCGGGAAGAGATGGACGAAGTGGCCGGGCTCATTGCGGACTACCGCGATCTCGGCATCGCAGTCGTCACACACCTGCTCGACAAGGGACTGCAACGGCACATGGTGTCCGCCTTTTCGGACTACACCACCAGCATCGGAGCGCGCGGGAACTGGAAGCCGACGGCTTCGTAGCTCACACCCGCGTTGTCGCGGGGTCGCCGCCGAACCGCTGGGCCAGCCACACCGGGATGATCGCAACCAGGGTCAGGGCCGCCGCGACAACGTTGATGACCGGTGCCTGGTTGGGCCGGAACAGGTTTCCGAAGATCCAGATCGGCAGCGTCTGCACCGTCGGACCCGCGGTGAACGTCGTCACCACGATCTCGTCGAAGCTGAGCGCGAACGCGAGTATCGCGCCTGCGACGAGCGCGCCGCGCATCATCGGGAAGGTCACGTAGCGGAACGTCTGCCACGGCGACGCGCCGAGGTCGGCCGACGCGTCCTCCAGGCTGGCGCCCAGCCGCCGCAGGCGCGCCTGCGTGTTGTTGAAGACGATGACGATGCAGAACGTGGCATGACCGACGATCACCGTCGCCAGGCCGAGCGTGACACCGAGCGCCGAGGTGAACGTCGCGTTCAGTGCGATACCGGTGACGATGCCCGGCAGCGTGATCGGCAGCACCACAAGGAAACTGACCACTTCGCGGCCGAAGAACCTGTACCGCTGCACCGCGAACGCCGCCATGGTGCCGAGCACCAACGCGATCGCCGTCGCCCCGAGGCCCACCACCACCGAATTGGCGAGCGACTTCCACATCCCCTCGCTGTGCCATGCGGTGACCCACCATTGCGTCGTGAAGCCGGTCGGCGGGAAGGCGAACGTGCGCGACGAGTTGAACGCGTTGACGAGCACCAGAGCCAAAGGGACGTAGAGGAACAGCAGGATCAATACGGTCCACGCCCGAACCGCGCGCCGCGCGCCGCGCGACAGCATCAGACGTTCTCCAGCGCGCCGGTGCGGCGCATCGCCAACAGGTACAGGATTATCGCGGCAAGCGGAATGATCGACAGCGCAGCGGCGAGCGGCTGATTGTTGGCGGTCACCAACTGGCCGTAGATCACATTGCCGAGCAGTTGCGTCTTGCCGCCCACGATGGTCACCGCGATGTAGTCACCGAGTGACAGCGAGAAGGTGAAGATCGAACCCGCCGCGATGCCGGGAAAGACCAACGGCGCCATCACCATCCGCAGCGTCGACAAGTCGGAGGCGCCGAGGTCCGAGCTGGCGTCGATCAATGAGTCGGGCACGCGGTCGAACGCCGCGAACACCGGGATGATCATGTACGGCAACCACAGATAGGCCAGGGTGATCACGGTGGCCGTGAGGCCGTATCCCGGTGTGAAGTCGCCGGCCCACGCCAGCGGACCCTCGGGGGACAGCAGCATCCGCCACGCATACGCCTTGACCAGATAGCTGGCCCACAGCGGCGTCGTCACCGCGATCACCAGCAGCACTCGCATCCGCGGTGAGGCCACCTTCGCCATGTACAACGCCAGCGGCACCGCCAGCACGATGCAGATCACCGTGACCAGCAGGGCCACCGACACGGTGCGCACCGTGACTGCCCGGAACACCGCGTCGGTGAACACCCGCACGACGTTGTCGGTGGTGAACTTGTGTACCACCGCGCCGGTGAAGCTGTTGGTGCTCCAGAACGCCGAGACGAGAAGCACCGCAAGCGATCCCAGGTAGGCCACGCACCAGCCAGGCCAGCGGCGGGACCAGGAGGAAGGCCAGGCCGATCCGGCGCCGCACGGACACCGAGATCGGCGCGGCCGCGTCTTACCCCTTGATCTGCTGCCACTTGGTGACCCACTCGTCGTAGGTCGTGCAGTTGTCGCCGCTACCGTCGACACACTTCTTCTGTGGCGTCGTCCAGTAATGGATCTGAGCGGCGTAGTCAGCGTCGGTCGCGTGGAAGATGTCGCAGTAAGTCCTTCTCGGTGGTGTACTCACACGCCTTCGTCTGCCCCGGCGCCTCGCCGAAGTATTCGGCCACCTGCGCGTTGATCTCCGGCGAGGTGATCCAGTTCATCCACTTGTACATGCAGTTCGGATGCGCGGCCTTCGACGCGACCATCCAGGTGTCCGACCATCCGGTGGAACCTTCCTTCGGCAGCACCGTGTTGACCTGGACCTTGTTCGCCGACGCCGATCGGTGTTGGCGATCACCTGCCAGGTGGTGCCGATCACCGACGTGCCGGATTCGAAGGCCTGCACCTCTTTGGTGTAGTCCGACCAGTACTCACTGACGTTCTCCCGCTGCTTCTTGAGCAATTCGATTGCGGCGTCGAGCTGTTCAGTGGTCAGCGAGTACGGGTCCTTGATGCCCAACTCCGGCTTGGTCTTCGACAGATACAGCGCCGCGTCGGCGATGTAGATGGGGGAGTCGTAGGCGGTCACCTTGCCCTTGTACTTGTCCGCGCCGTCGAACACCGCGCCCCACGAGTTCGGCGCATCACGCACGACGTCGAGGTTGTACATCAACAGGTTGGCGCCCCAGCCGTGCGGGACGCCGTACATCTGGCCGTCGACCGAGTTCCACGACTTGTCCTTGAGGAAGTCCGAGATCGTGGCGTAGTTGGGCACCAGGTCGGTGTTGACCGGTGCGACGTCGCCGGCGTAGATCAGCCGCAGCGTCGCATCGCCGGATGCCGACACCCCGTCGTACTGCCCGGTCCGCATCAACTGGACCATCTCGTCAGATGTGTTGCCCAGCTTGACGTTCACCTGGCAGCCGGTCTCCTTCTCGAACGGCGTCACCCAGTCGACGGCCTTGTCGTTGGAGCCGTCCTCGGCGTAGCCGGCCCACGCGATGAGGTTGAGCTCACCCTCGCCGTCGCCGACGGCGCTCAACGGTTCCAGCTTCGGCGGGGACTCGCCCGTCCCGCCGGACTCCTCGGAACCCGAGCACGCGACGATCAGCGCGGCGCACGCGCCGAGGACAAAACCCATCCGGACGGTTGCTCTCATGGCTACTCCTCGATCGACAGTTGATGAAGGGCTTTTTCGGGCCACGCCAAGGTGACTGGGGTGCCGTGCGCAAGATCTGGCGGCAGCCAGGTGCTGGCCGTGAGCACGGTGGCGGTCAATGTGACGCCCTGTGCGGTGACGGCGGCGATCTTCGTGGTGGCGCCTGCGTAGATGACTTCCAAGACCGTCGCGTCAACTGTTTGAACGCCCGGCACAGGGTCGGTTCCCGGTGCGAATACTGCGATGCGCTCTGGTCGTACGACCCACGTCCCCGGCCTGCCGACGAGAGCCTCGGCGGCGGACCCGTCGAGCACGTTGGAGGTTCCGACGAAGTCGGCGACGAACCGGTTCGCCGGGTTCTCGTAGACGTCGCGGGCCCTGCCGATCTGCTCGATGCGGCCGTCGTTGAACACCGCGAGCCGGTCGCACAGGGTCAGGGCCTCGTCCTGATCGTGGGTCACGATGACGAATGTGATGCCGACCTCGCGCTGGATCTCCTTCAGCTCGATCTGCATCTGTTCGCGAAGTTTGAGATCGAGTGCGCCGAGCGGCTCGTCGAGCAGCAGCACCCGGGGACGTCCGACGAGTGCGCGCGCCAACGCCACCCGCTGACGCTGACCGCCCGACAGCTGCGCGGGCTTGCGTGACGCCTCGCCGGTCAACCGGACCATGTCGAGCGCATCCGAAGTGCGCCCGCGGCGTTCGTTGCGCGCCACTCCCTTGACCTTCAGCCCGTACTCGACGTTCTGGGCGACGGTCATGTGGGGGAACAGGGCGTATTCCTGAAAGACGGTGTTGACGTCGCGACGCCGCGCGGGCAGTGCGGTGACGTCGACGCCGCCGAGGCGGATCGTGCCCGCCGTCGGCTGCTCGAACCCGGCGATCATGCGCAACACCGTGGTCTTGCCCGATCCGGACGGTCCGAGGATCGCGAACAGCTCGCCGTCGCCGACGGCCATGTCGGCGCCCTCGACGGCGACCACCTTGTGCCGGGAGTCGCCGAACTCCTTGCGAAGGCCGATCAGCTCGATTTGTGGATCGTCAACGGCGGCAGCGGAATCAATGCGCTGCTGGGCGCTGGCCGTCCCCGAGGGCATTGGCAGATCCTACGAATTCCGCGGTCTACTCGCAGCCTCATCAGCGATTTCGGCGTGATTGCCCGCGCTCAGCGCAGGTTTCCACGCCGAAATCGCAATCAGGTGAGCGTCGCGAAGAACGTCCGGATGTCCTCGACGAGCAGTTGCGGGGTTTCCATCGCAGCGAAGTGGCCGCCGGTGTCGAAATCGCTCCAGTGGGTGATGTTGTGCCATTTCTCGCCGATGCCGCGGATGGCCAGGTCTTCGGCGAACACCGCGACGCCGGTGGGCACTCCCGACGGCTCCGGCATCGTCTTGGCGTGGGCAGTCTCGTAGTAGAGGTTGGCCGACGACCCGGCGGTGCCGGTGAACCAGTACACCGACACGTTGGCGAGCAGACGGTCGCGGGGGACCGCATCATCGGGCAGGTCCTTCTCGGCGTTGGTCCACTCCTTGAACTTCTCCACGATCCACGCCAGCTGCCCGGCAGGCGAGTCGGTCAGCCCGTAGCTCAGGGTCTGCGGTCGGGTGCCCTGAAGTTTGAAGTAGCCGGCCTTCTCGGCGGCCCAGTCCCGCGACCGCGTGACGCGGTCGCGTTCGAGTTCGGTCATCGACGCGAGGTCGTCGTCGGTCACTGACTTGCCGGGCATGAAGCCGAACGCGACGGCGTTGACGTGCACACCGATCACGCGATCGGGGGCCACGCTGCCCATCAGCGGGCCGATGAACGAGCCGTAGTCACCGCCCTGCACGCAGTAGCGCGTCGTAGCCCAGGCCGGCCATCAGCGTCGTGAAGGCCTTGGCGATCCGCGTCGCCGTCCAGTCGGCGCCGGACAACGGGGTCGAGAAGCCGAAGCCGACCAGCGAAGGGATGACGAGGTGGAACGCCTGCGCGGGATCGAGGCCATGGGCGCGGGGGTTGGTCAGCGGGCCGATGATGTCGAGGAACTCCACCACCGAGCCAGGCCAGCCGTGCAGCAGGATCAGCGGCCGCGCGGTCGGTTCGGGTGATTCGATGTGCAGGAAGTGGATCGTCTGGCCGTCGATCCGGGTGCGAAACTGCGGGTAGGAGTTGAGCTCGGCCTCCTGGGCGCGCCAGTCGAACCCGTCGGCCCAATAGTCGGCCAGCTGCCTCAGGTAGTCGACCGGTACGCCGCGCTGCCAGGGTGTGCCGGGCAACTGGTCGGGCCAACGCGTCGCGGCCAGCCTGGTCCGCAGATCGGCCAACTCTTCGTCGGGGATCGCGATGCGGAACGGCTCGAGGGTCAGCTGTACGGCCACCCCGCGATCATGCGGCAACACACGACGAACGTTCCTTACCGGTCGAGAATTTGACGAAATTTCGAGCGGTAAGGAACGTTCGCGGGGAATTGCACAGGTAATGCTGAGAATCTTGATGCAAGTGTGACCAGTGGCGTTGAAGTGAAAGCAGAGGTTTCTGTCGTACTCTGTGGCACGTGGCGAACAAGTCCACCTCGCGGTCGGCGTCCCGTCGGGACCTGCTGAAGTACGCGGCCGCGGCCCCGGCGGTGCTCGCCGCGTCGTCGTTGGTGCCGCCGCCACAGGCCAACGCTGAGCCGCTGGGGATCCTGCTGGACTATGCGGCCGGGGTCATCAAGGCCGCCGATATCCGCGCCGCGGGCGCACACGGAGCTATCCGCTACGTCTCTGACCGCAGGCCCGGTGGCGACTGGATGTTGGGCAAGCCGATCCAGCTTCCCGAGGCCCGCGATCTGTATCAAAGCGGCCTGAAAATCGTCTCCTGCTACCAGTACGGCAAGCAGGACACCGCGGACTGGCTCGGCGGACAGAACGCCGGAGTTACGCATGCCAAGCGAGGCTGGCAGTTACACGTCGCCGCGGGCGGCTCGTATGGCGCGCCGATCTATGCGTCGATCGACGACGACCCGTCATATGAGCAGTACAAGCAGCAGGTTGCGCCTTATCTGCGCGCCTGGGAGACGGTGCTCGGCCATCAGCGGGTGGGTGTTTACGCCAACTCCAAGACCATCGACTGGGCGCTCCAGGACGGCGTTGGCGCGTACTTCTGGCAGCACAACTGGGGTTCACCGAAGGGGTTCGTCCATCCCGCAGCACATCTTCACCAGGTCGAGATCGACAAGCGAAGCGTCGGCGGAATCGGTGTGGACATCAACCACGTGCTCAAGCCGCGGTTCGGTCAATGGGACTAAACCTTACCGATCAGTAATAAGAATCAGCAAACTTTTCCGGTCGGCCGGCGCCGCCGGCAAGACAAAATTCGCCAAGTTGTCGCTTCTGAAGCTGTCCGCCGAGCGCCGACGACGAAGCGAAATTTTTACATAACGATTTGATAACAGTCATGCTTTGATCTGCACTGTTTCGCCTACTCGACCGTAACCACTTACATGCAGGACGTTTGTCTTGGAAGCCTTCGGCCGTTGTTGAGCCCGGTGTTACCCAACGCGTGGTTACCCGTGCGTAGAACTCGCCAGTAACCATTTAGGAGGGAAAGATGGTGCTTGCCCTTATGACACTCTTAGTACGGCTGGAGTGTCCGAGGGACGGTCTCGACCTTTGTGGAAGTGGCCGTCACGACCGTCCGCTCCGCGGGACGTGTCCGAACGCCAGTCGGGATTCGACGACGAATCATGTGTGACCCCGCAGGGGAGCCGGGTCACACCACCCAGACACGACGACAGCCCACATACGACGCAGTACGCAAGACGTGCGAGAAGCAGGACTGAGGAGATTACAAACGTGACGATCAATGAACATGACAGGGTGTCCACCGGCCGCGACGACGAGTCGGGAACCCCGCAGACCAGCCACGCCCTTGTCGATCGCCTGAACGCAGGCGAGCCCTATGCCGTCGCGTTCGGCGGCCAGGGCAGCGCCTGGCTGGACACTCTGGAGGAACTGGTGTCCTCGGCCGGTATCGAGGCCGAACTCTCGACGCTGGTCGGCGAAGCCGAGCTACTGCTGGAGCCGGTCGCGCGCGAGTTGATCGTCGTGCGTCCGATCGGGTTCCAGCCGATGCACTGGGTCCGCGCGCTGGCAGCCGAGGAGGCCGTGCCGACCGCCAAGCACCTGACGTCGGCCGCCGTATCGGTGCCCGGCGTGCTGCTGACCCAGATCGCCGCCGTGCGTGCGCTGAGCCGCCAGGGCATGGACCTGACCGCGACACCGCCCGTGGCCGTTGCCGGGCACTCACAGGGCGTGCTGGCGGTGGAGGCGCTCGCGGCCAAGGGTGCCAAGGATGTGGAACTGCTGGCGCTGGCACAGCTGATCGGTACCGCGGGCACTCTGGTGGCCCGTCGCCGCGGTATCTCCGTGCTCGGTGACCGCCCGCCGATGGTGTCGGTCACCAACGCCGACCCCGCGCGCATCGGCGAGCTTCTCGAGGAGTTCGCGCAGGACGTCCGCACCGTCCTTCCGCCGGTGCTGTCCATCCGCAATGGCCGCCGTTCCGTCGTCATCACCGGAACTCCCGAGCAGCTGTCGCGTTTCGAGCTCTACTGCGAGCAGATCGCCGAGAAGGAAGAAGCCGAGCGCAAGAACAAGATTCGCGGCGGCGCGGTGTTCAAGCCGATGTTCGACCCGGTCCAGGTCGAGGTCGGCTTCCACACCCCGCGGCTGTCGGACGCCATCGACATGGTCGGCAACTGGGCCCAGACCGTCGGGCTCGACGTCAGCCTGGCCCGCGAGATGGCCGAGGCCATACTCGTGGGTCGCGTGGACTGGGTCAGCGAGATCAGCGACCTGCACGAGGCGGGCGCCCGTTGGATCCTCGACCTCGGCCCCGGCGACATCCTGACCCGGCTGACAGCGCCGGTCATCCGCGGCCTCGGCATCGGCATCGTGCCTGCGGCCACCCGCGGCGGGCAGCGCAACCTGTTCACCGTCGGCGCGGTGCCCGAGGTGGCCAAGCCGTGGTCCAGCTACGCCCCGACGCTCGTGCGCCTTCCCGACGGTTCGGTGAAGCTGTCCACGAAGTTCACCCGGCTCACCGGGCGGTCGCCGATCCTGCTCGCGGGGATGACCCCGACCACCGTCGACGCCAAGATCGTCGCGGCCGCCGCGAACGCCGGCCACTGGTCTGAGCTCGCAGGCGGCGGGCAGGTCACCGAGGAGATCTTCGACGGCCGCATCGCCGAGCTGACGAAGCTGCTCGAGCCGGGCCGGGCCGTCCAGTTCAACTCACTCTTCCTCGACCCGTACCTGTGGAAGCTTCAGGTCGGCGGCAAGCGGCTGGTGCAGAAGGCACGCCAGGCCGGTGCGCCGATCGACGGCGTCGTGGTCAGCGCGGGCATCCCCGAGCTGGAGGACGCCGTCGCGCTGATCGAGGAGCTCAACGAGGTCGGCATCAGCCACGTCGTGTTCAAGCCGGGCACCATCGAGCAGATCCGTTCGGTGATCCGGATCGCCGCCGAGGTGCCGACCAAGCCGGTCATCATGCACATCGAGGGCGGCCGCGCCGGTGGCCACCACTCCTGGGAGGACCTCGACGACCTCCTGCTGGCCACCTACTCCGAGCTGCGGTCGCGGTCCAACATCACCGTGTGCGTCGGCGGCGGTGTCGGCACCCCCGAGCGCTCGTCCGAGTACCTGTCCGGTCGTTGGGCGCAGGCATACGGCTTCCCGCTGATGCCGGTCGACGGCATCCTGGTCGGTACCGCCGCGATGGCGACGCTGGAGTCGACCACCTCACCCGCCGTCAAGCGGATGCTGGTCGAGACCGGCGGCACCGACCACTGGATCAGCGCAGGAAAAGCGCAGGGCGGCATGGCTTCCAGCCGCAGCCAGCTGGGCGCGGACATCCACGAGATCGACAACACCGCGTCCCGTTGCGGTCGGTTGCTCGACGAGGTGGCCGGCGACGCCGAAGCCGTCGCCGCCCGCCGCGACGAGATCATCGCCGCGATGGCCAACACCTGCAAGCCGTACTTCGGCGACATCGGTGAGATGACATACCTGCAGTGGCTGCAGCGCTACGTCGAACTGACCATCGGCGACGGCGACAGCACCGCCGACACCGCGGCGCCCGGCAGCCCGTGGCTGGCCGACACCTGGCGTGACCGGTTCGCCGAGATGCTCAAGCGCGCCGAGGCCCGCTTACACCCGAAGGACTTCGGGCCGATCGACACGCTGTTCAATGATGAAGCGCTGCTTGAGAAGCCGGAGCAGGCGATCACCGCGCTGGTCGGCCGCTACCCGGACGCAGGCACCATCAAGTTGCACCCGGCCGACGTGCCGTTCTACATCCAGCTGTGCAAGACGCTGGGCAAGCCTGTCAACTTCGTGCCCGTCATCGACAAGGACGTGCGGCGCTGGTGGCGCAGCGACTCGCTGTGGCAGGCCCACGACGCCCGCTACGACGCCGACCAGGTGTGCATCATTCCCGGCACCCAGTCCGTCGTCGGCATCACGAAGGTCGACGAGCCGGTCGGCGAGCTGCTGGACAGGTTCGAGAAGGCGTCGATCGACGATGTGCTGGGGTCGGGTGCCGAGCCTGTCTCGGTGGTCACCCGCCGCCAGGCGCGCGGTGACGTCACCGGCGCGCTGGCCGTCGTGCTCGATGCGCCCGACGTGCTGTGGGCGGGCCGCACCGCCATCAACCCTGTGCACCGGATCGGCGCACCGGGCAAGTGGCAGGTCAACCAAAACCGAAGTGCCACACATCCATCCACGGGTGCGCGACTGGAGCTGGCGGGTGACGACACCGTCACGCTGAGCGTTCCGCTGTCCGGCACCTGGATCACGATCCGGTTCACGCTTCCTGCCTGCACGGTGGACGGCGGGATGCCGGTGGTCACCGTCGACGACGCCTCCGACGCGATGCGTTCGGTGCTGGCGATCGCCGCGGGCGCCGACGGCCCGACGAGTCTGCCTGCGGTGCATGACAACACAGCTGAAGTCACCGTCGCCTGGGATCCGGAGAAGGTTGCCGACCACAAGGGTGTGACGGCGACGTTCGGCGCCCCGCTTGCTCCCGGCCTCAACCTGGCGCCCGACGCGCTGGTCGGCCTCTGCTGGCCCGCGGTGTTCTCGGTCATCGGCTCGGCCGTCACCGACGACGGCTTCCCGGTGGTGGAAGGCCTGCTGAGCCTGGTCCACCTGGATCACGCCGCGCACCTGCTGGCGCCGATGCCGAAGACTCAGGCCGAATTGACCGTCACCGCAACGGCTTCGGCCGCCACCGACACCGAGTACGGCCGTGTGGTGCCGGTCTCAGCCACCGTCAAGAACGCCACTGACGGCACCGTACTCGCGAAGTTCGAGGAGCGGTTCGCGATCCGCGGCCGTACCGGTGCCATTGAGCTCACCGATCCGCCGCGTGCAGGCGGGGCGATGACCGACAACGCGACCGACACGCCACGGCGTCGCCGTCGCGACGTCACCGTCACCGCACCGACCGACATGAGCGCGTTCGCGGTGGTCTCCGGTGACCACAACCCGATTCACACCGACCGTGCGGCAGCGCTACTGGCCGGTCTGGAATCGCCGATCGTGCACGGCATGTGGCTGTCGGCTGCCGCGCAGCAGGTCGTCACCGCCACCGACGGCAAGGCGATTCCGCCCGCCCGGCTGGTCGGCTGGACCGCTCGCTTCCTCGGCATGGTGCTGCCCGGCGACGAGGTCGACATCCGCGTCGATCGCGTCGGAATCGACCGTGGCGCAGAGATTATCGAGGTCGCGGCGCGCGTCGGCTCCGATCTGGTGATGTCGGCGACGGCACAGCTGGCCGCCCCGAAGACGGTGTACGCCTTCCCCGGACAGGGCATTCAGCACAAGGGCATGGGCATGGAGGTGCGTGCCCGGTCCAAGGCCGCCCGCAAGGTGTGGGACACCGCCGACAAGTTCACCCGCGGAACGCTTGGCTTCTCGGTGCTGCACGTCGTGCGCGACAACCCGACGAGCCTGATCGCCAGTGGCGTGCATTACCAGCACCCCGAGGGCGTGCTGTACCTGACGCAGTTCACCCAGGTCGCGATGGCGACGGTGGCGGCTGCTCAGGTCGCCGAGATGCGCGAACAGGGCGCATTCGTGGAGGACGCTATCGCGTGCGGGCACTCGGTCGGGGAGTACACCGCCCTTGCCTGCGTCAGCGGTGTCTACGAACTCGAGGGCCTATTGGAAGCTGTCTTCCACCGCGGTTCGAAGATGCATGACATCGTGCCGCGCGATGAACTGGGCCGGTCCAACTACCGGCTGGCCGCGATCCGCCCGTCGCAGATCGACCTCGATGACGATGACGTAGTCGACTTTGTTGAGGAGATTTCCCAGCGCACAGGCGAATACCTGCAGATCGTGAACTTCAACCTGCGTGGCTCGCAGTACGCCATCGCGGGCACGGTGCGCGGCCTGGAGGTGCTCGAGGAAGAGGTCGAGAAGCGCCGGGAGATCTCCGGCGGGAAGCGGTCCTTCATCCTGGTGCCCGGCATCGACGTGCCGTTCCACTCCTCGGTGCTGCGGGTCGGCGTCGCCGACTTCCGGCGTGCGCTCGAGCGGGTTCTCCCCGTCGACACGGATCCCGCCCTGGTGGTCGGGCGGTACATCCCGAACCTGGTGCCGAGGCCGTTCACTCTGGACCGCGACTTCATCCAGGAGATCCGCGATCTGGTGCCGGCCGAGCCGCTCGACGAGATCCTTGCCGACTACGACACGTGGCGTAACGAGCGGCCGCGGGAACTGACCCGGAAGCTCATCATCGAGCTGCTGGCATGGCAGTTCGCCAGCCCGGTGCGCTGGATCGAGACCCAGGACCTGCTCTTCATCGAGGAGGCGGCAGGCGGCCTCGGTGTTGAGCGCTTCGTCGAGATCGGCGTGAAGTCTGCGCCGACCGTCGCGGGGCTGGCCACGAACACGCTCAAGCTGCCCGAGTACTCGCACAACACCACCGAAGTGCTGAACGCTGAGCGCGACGCACCGGTGCTGTTCGCCAACGACACTGACCCCGCGCATGAGGACGAGGATGATGTCGCGGAGGAGCAGGCACCCGCGCAGGACGCCGCTGCCGAACCTGCCGCCGCCGAAGCCGCGGCACCGGCACCCGCTCCCGCGACCGCGGCTGCGGGCGCTCCGCGGCCCGACGACATCTCGTTCGACGCGTCGGACGCCACGATGGCGCTTATCGCGCTCTCGGCGAAGATGCGTATCGATCAGATCGAGCCGCTGGACTCCATCGAGTCGATCACCGACGGTGCGTCGTCGCGACGCAACCAGCTGTTGGTCGACCTCGGCTCGGAGCTGGACCTCGGCGCCATCGACGGCGCGGCGGAGGCCGATCTGGCCGGGCTCAAGGGTCAGGTGACCAAGCTCGCGCGGACGTACAAGCCTTTCGGCCCAGTGCTTTCCGACGCGATCAGCGATCAGCTGCGCACGGCCCTCGGGCCGTCAGGCAAGCGTCCGGCCTACATCGCCGAGCGGGTCAAGAAGACATGGGAACTCGGCGACGGCTGGGTCAAGCACGTCACGGTCGAGACCGCGCTGGGCACCCGCGAGGGCAACAGCGTGCGCGGCGGAAGCCTGGGCGGGCTGCACGAAGGCGCCCTTGCCGACACTGCGACCGTCGACAAGGTGATCGACGCAGCCGTGGCTGCGGTGGCTGGCCGACGCGGTATCGCCGTGGCACTGCCCTCGGCGGGCGGCGGCGCGGGCGGTGGAGTCGTGGACTCCGCTGCGCTCACCGAGTTCGCGGAGCAGGTCACCGGACGCGACGGTGTGCTGGCTTCGGCTGCGCGCACGATCCTCAACCAGCTGGGACTGGACAATGCCGTCACCACGCCGGAGGCGTCGACCGACGCCGAGCTGATCGACCTGGTCACCGCCGAACTCGGTTCGGACTGGCCGCGTTTGGTGGCGCCGGTGTTCGACGGCCGCAAGGCCGTGCTGTTCGACGACCGGTGGGCCAGCGCGCGCGAGGACCTGGTGAAGCTCTGGCTGATGGACGAGGGCGAGATCGACGCCAACTGGCCGCAGCTCTCGGAGCGGTTCGAGGGCGCGGGTCACGTCGTCGGCAAGCAGGCCTCCTGGTGGCAGGGCAAGGCGCTGGCCGCCGGACGCAACGTGCACGCGTCCTTGTTCGGCCGCGCCGCGGCCGGTTCGGAGAACCCGGGCAAGGGCCGCTATAGCGACGAAATCGCCGTTGTGACAGGCGCATCGAAGGGATCGATCGCCGCTTCGGTGGTCGCCGGACTGCTCGACGGCGGTGCGACCGTCTTCGCGACGACGTCCAAGCTCGACGACAACCGGCTCGAGTTCTATCGCAACCTGTACCGCGACAACGCCCGCTTCGGCGCGGCGCTGTGGGTGGTGCCCGCCAACATGGCCTCCTACTCCGACATCGACGCGCTGGTGGCTTGGGTCGGTAACGAGCAGAGCGAAAGCCTTGGGCCGCAGTCGATTCACCTCAAGGACGCGCAGACGCCGACCCTGCTGTTCCCGTTCGCGGCACCGCGGGTGGCCGGCGACCTGTCAGAGGCCGGATCTCGCTCCGAGATGGAGATGAAGGTTCTGCTGTGGGCCGTGCAGCGGTTGATCGGCGGCCTGTCGCACATCGGCTCCGAGCGCGACATCGCGTCGCGGCTGCACGTGGTGCTGCCCGGTTCGCCGAACCGCGGCATGTTCGGCGGCGACGGTGCGTACGGCGAATCCAAGTCCGCACTCGATGCGGTCGTGACGCGTTGGAACGCCGAGTCGTCGTGGGCGCAGCGAGTCAGCCTGGCGCACGCGCTGATCGGCTGGACCCGCGGCACCGGCCTGATGGGCGCCAACGACGCGATCGTCAACGGCGTCGAGGAGGCGGGCGTCACCACCTACTCGACCGAGCAGATGGCAGCCATGCTGCTCGATCTGTGCAGTGTCGAGTCGAAGGTGGCCGCCGCGCAGCAGCCGTTGAAGGTCGACCTGACCGGCGGGCTCGGCGATATCGACATCGACATGTCCGAGCTGGCCGCCAAGGCCCGTGAAGAGATGGCCGCCGAGACCGCCGAGGAGAGCGAGGTGCAGGACGGCACCATCGCCGCGCTGCCGTCGCCGCCGAGGGGCTTCACCTCCGCGCCACCGCCGGCGTGGGACGACCTCGACATCGACCCCGCCGACCTGGTGGTGATCGTCGGTGGCGCCGAACTCGGCCCGTACGGCTCGTCGCGGACCCGCTTCGAGATGGAGGTCGACAACGAGCTGTCTGCCGCGGGTGTGCTCGAGCTGGCCTGGACCACCGGCCTGATCAAATGGGAGGACGACCCGAAGCCGGGTTGGTATGACACCGAGTCCGGTGACATGGTCGACGAATCGGAGTTGGTCGAGCGCTACCACGACGCCGTGGTGGAGCGGACCGGCATCCGGGAGTTCGTCGACGACGGCGCGATCGACCCCGATCACGCGTCACCGCTGCTGGTTTCGGTGTTCCTCGACAAGGACTTCACCTTCGTGGTGTCGTCGGAAGCCGACGCTCGCGCGTTCGTTGAGTTCGACCCGGAGCACACCGTTGCGATCCCGGTGCCGGACAGCAGCGACTGGCAGGTGACTCGCAAGGCGGGCACCGAGATCCGGGTGCCGCGCAAGACGAAGCTGTCGCGGACCGTCGGCGGTCAGATCCCCACCGGGTTCGACCCGACGGTGTACGGCATCAGCGCGGACATGAACACGTCGCTGGACCGGGTGGCGGTGTGGAACATCGTCGCGACCGTCGACGCGTTCCTCGGCGCGGGCTTCACCCCGACCGAGCTGATGCGCTGGGTGCATCCCGCGATGGTGGCCAGCACGCAGGGCACCGGCATGGGCGGTATGACGTCGATGCAGACGATGTACCACGGCAACCTGCTCGGGCGGAACAAGCCGAACGACATCCTGCAGGAAGTTCTGCCGAATGTTGTTGCGGCCCACGTCATCCAGTCCTATGTCGGTAGCTACGGCTCGATGATCCACCCGGTCGGCGCATGCGCGACGGCGGCGGTGTCGGTCGAGGAGGGCGTCGACAAGATCAAGCTGGGCAAGGCCGAGCTCGTGGTGGCAGGCGGCTTCGACGACCTGACGCTGGAGGCGATCATCGGTTTCGGTGACATGGCGGCCACCGCCGACACCGAGATGATGCGCGCCAAGGGCATCAGCGATTCGAAGTTCTCCCGCGCCAACGACCGTCGCAGGCTCGGCTTCCTCGAGTCGCAGGGCGGCGGCACGATCCTGCTGGCCCGCGGCGACCTCGCCCTGCAGGATGGGCCTGCCGGTGCTCGCGGTGGTGGGGTACGCGCAGTCGTTCGCCGACGGCGTGCACACCTCGATCCCGGCTCCTGGGCTCGGCGCCCTCGGCGCGGGCCGCGGTGGCAAGGAGTCGCTGCTGTCGCGCTCGCTGGCCAAGCTCGGCGTCGGCGCCGACGACATCGCGGTGGTGTCCAAGCACGACACGTCGACGCTGGCCAACGACCCCAACGAGACGGAGCTGCACGAGCGGCTCGCCGACTCGATGGGCCGTTCGGACGGCGCCCCGCTGTTCGTGGTGTCGCAGAAGAGCCTGACCGGTCACGCCAAGGGCGGGGCGGCGGTGTTCCAGATGATGGGCATGTGCCAGATGCTGCGCGACGGGGTCATCCCGCCGAACCGCAGCCTGGACTGTGTCGACGACGAGCTGGCCGGCTCCGAGCACTTCGTGTGGGTGCGCGAGACCCTGCGGCTGGGCGAGAAGTTCCCGCTCAAGGCGGGCCTGATCACCAGCCTGGGCTTCGGTCACGTCTCCGGCGTCATCGCGCTGGTGCATCCGCAGGCCTTCATCGCAGCGCTCGATCCCGAGCAGCGGCAGGCCTACCAGGAGCAGGCGGGCGCGCGGATCTTCGCCGGACAGCGCAGGCTGGCCTCGGCGATCGCGGGCGGCACGCCGCTGTACGAGCGGCCGGCGAGCAACCGCCGGTTGGACGACGAGGCGCCGGAGAACCGGGCGGAGGCAGAGATGCTGCTCGATCCGGCATCGAGGCTCGGCGAAAACGGGGTGTACACGCGATGAGCGCTCGTGTGAAGAGCAAATAGCGGCAGCTAGTGTTCCTCACATGAGCATCGTCGGCATCGGTATCGACCTGGTTTCGATCCCCGAGTTCGCAGAGCAGGTCGACCAGCCCGGCACCGTATTCGCCGAGACGTTCACGCCCGGTGAACGCCGCGACGCCGCGGACAAGAGTTCGTCGGCGGCGCGGCACCTGGCGGCCCGATGGGCGGCCAAGGAAGCGGTGATCAAGGCGTGGTCGGGGTCGCGGTTCTCGAAGCGGCCGGTGCTGCCGGAGGGCATTCACCGCGACATCGAGGTGGTGACCGATATGTGGGGCCGGCCGCGGGTGCGGCTGACCGGCGCGATCGCCGAGCACCTGGAGAAGGTGACGATCCATTTGTCGCTGACGCACGAGGGGGACACCGCCGCCGCGGTCGCGGTACTCGAGGAGCGCTAGGACTTGCACCGCGAGCGGCCGTGTCTGTACGCGACACGCCGCCTACCTGTGGCATTTTGCGGTCGCTCGCGGTGTGTGGTGAGCGGCTAACCTCGAACCATGAGCGATCTGGTGCAGCGGGTGCGCGAAGTCCTGCCGTCGGTGCGGCGCGACCTGGAAGACCTGGTACGCATCGAGTCGGTGGGGGCCGATCCGGCGCGCCGGAATGAGGTGCAGCGTAGCGCGGAGATGACGGCAAAGCTGTTGTCGCAGGCCGGTTTCGGTGATGTGCAAATCGTCAGCGAGGACGGCGCACCTGCCGTCATCGCGCGGCATCCGGCACCCGCGGGCGCGCCGACGGTGCTGCTCTACGCCCATCACGACGTCCAGCCCGAGGGCGATCCCGACCAGTGGGTGTCGCCGCCGTTCGAGCCGACCGAACGCGACGGCCGTCTGTACGGCCGCGGTAGCGCCGACGACAAAGCCGGCATCGCAACACATCTGGCTGCGTTTCGCGCACACGGCGGCCGGCCGCCGGTCGGTGTGACGGTGTTCGTCGAGGGTGAGGAGGAGTCGGGTTCGCCGTCGCTTGGCCGGCTGCTGGCAGCGCACAAGGACATGCTGGCGGCAGACGTCATCGTCATCGCCGACTCCGACAACTGGAGCACCGAGATCCCCGCGTTGACCGTGTCCCTGCGCGGGCTGGCCGACTGCGTGGTGGAGGTCGCCACGCTCGATCACGGCCTGCACTCGGGTCTGTGGGGCGGGGTGGTACCCGACGCGCTGAGCGTGCTGGTGCGCCTGTTGGCGTCGCTGCACGACGATGTCGGCAATGTCGCGGTCGAGGGCCTGCACGAGGCGACCGCCGCCGATGTGGACTACCCGACGGAGCGGGTACGGGACGAGTCCGGGATGCTCGACGGTGTGGCCGAAATCGGCTCCGGCTCAGTGCCGCAACGGCTTTGGGCCAAACCGGCGATCACGGTCATCGGCATCGACACCACGCCGATCGCGTCGTCGTCGAACACGCTCATCCCGCGGGCACGGGCGAAGGTCAGCATGCGGGTCGCGCCAGGCGGTGACGCGCGGGCTCACCTGGAAGCGCTGACCCGCCATCTGGAGAAGCACGCACCGTGGGGAGCGCAGGTCACCGTCACACCCGGCGACGTCGGCCAGCCGTACGCGATCGACGCGACCGGACCGGTCTACGACGCGGCCCGCGCGGCCTTTCGGCAGGCATGGGGCAATGAGCCGGTCGACATGGGCATGGGCGGCTCGATTCCGTTCATCGCCGAGTTCGCCGATGCCTTCCCGTCAGCGAAGATCTTGGTCACCGGCGTGGAAGATCCTGGGACACAGGCGCATAGCATCAACGAGAGCCTGCACCTGGGAGTGCTGGAACGTGCCGCCACCGCCGAGGCGCTGCTGCTGGCGAACCTGGCGAACCTGGCGTCAGACGGATAGGTCGCGCCGCAGCTCGGCCCCGTGCTCTTGCTGGCCGGTCAACGCCGCGTTGACCTCCGCTGCTGTCGTCCGGCCGGATTCGATGGCCCCGTCGACCCAACCTGACCAGACCGCGGCGAAGTCGGCTCCGGCCAGGTGGATTGCGCCCCAGCGGGTCTCGACGTGAGCGAGGTCGGGTGCTTGTCCCGGTCGCAGTGCCAGCCAGGTGCCTTTCGAGAACGGATCGCCGATCCAGTCGTGGCCGTAGATCTCCTCAACGGTGGCACCCAGCTCGAGCCGGTCGAGGCCTGCCTGAAGCAGGTCGGGCCGGTCGACGGCCAAATCCGGCGCCAGGCCGAAAGATGCCGTGATGGAACGCGTTTCGGTACCCTCGCCTACTTCGCCGATGACCGTGCACTCGACAATCCCCGGCCAGCCCATCGCAAAGACGTACTTCAGTCCGGCCAACTTGGACCAGACCTTGATGCACCGACCGGTGTGACCACGGCTCACCAATCGGGCCAGGGCGGGCGGCAGGCCAGGGCTGAAACTGATGTCGGCGAGGGTGTTCAGCGGGGCGGCCAGAACGACTCGGCGAGCCGAATAGTGTTTGCCCGTGGCGGTGACGACCTCCACCCCGTCGGCCGATTCGGTCACCGCGGTGACCGGCTCGCCGAGGCGGATGTGGTCGCTGATCTCGGCAGCGACGCGTTCGGCCAAACCGCCGCTGCCGATGTTGACGCGGGCCAGGGATGCGAAGAAGGAGTAGGCGGGATCGTTGTCGAAGCCCGCGATCTCGCGGAGGTACACCAGGGCCGAGAACTCCTCGGGCAGGGCTCCGGTCAGGGTGTAGGACTGGGCCCGAAGAAGGTCCGCGATGGCAGGCGGCGGTGCGAGTTTCTCCAGGTAGTCGCTGAAGGGGATGTCCAATTCGGCCGTGTTGACCTGGTCGAAGCCCTTGGCGAAGACCACCGGTGCGATGTCGGCCCTGAGCCGGTCGAGGACCTCCTCCAACTCATCCATGTCGATGAGACCGTCGGGCTCCTCGCCCTCGGCGTGGCGGCCGTCGAGGAACCAGCGGTTGGCACCGCCCTTGTCCGCTTCGACGAACCGCGCACCGTAGCGGGTCACCTCGGCTGCCATGAAGTGATGGCGCTGCGGGTCGAACCATTCGGCGCCGAGGTCGACCACGACGTCGGTCCCGGGGAACGGGCGGCTGTAGGTACGACCCCCGGCCCTATCCCGGGCTTCCAGGATCACCACTGTGTGCCCGGCCTCGATGAGGTCGCGGCCGGCTACGAGGCCGGCGAAGCCTGCCCCGATCACGATGACGTCAGACAGTTCGGTTTCGCCCATGGGGGAATTGTGTCACGCTGACTGAATGTTCAGACACCACTTCGCCGAGTTGGAGAATGACGGCCAAGGCTTCGTCCGGTGAGCAGTCCCAAGGACCTGCCCGAGCGGGCGCAGGTGGTCATCGTGGGCGGCGGCGTGACAGGGTGCAGCATCGCCTACCACCTGGCGCACCTGGGGTGGACCGACGTTGTGCTGCTCGAGCAACACGAACTCACAGCAGGCACCACGTGGCACGCGGCGGGCCTGATTACCTCCGCGGGTATGACCGATGAGACCGCGCTGTTCCTGAGCCGGTACTCGCGGGATCTGTATGAGCGCCTCGAGAAGGAGACCGGCCACTCCACCGGGTTCAATCCCGTCGGCCACGTCAGCCTGGCCACCAACCCGCAACGCCTGGAGGCGCTGCGCCGCGAGTCGGCCTGGGTGCACGGCTTCGGCGTCGACGATCACGAGATCAGCGCCAGGGAACTGCAGGACATGTGGCCGCTGCTGGACACCTCCGACGTCCTGGCCGGCTTCTACGTGCCCGACGAAGGCCGCGCCGATCCGGTCGGCGTCGCGACCTCGTTGGCCAAGGGCGCCAAGGCGCTCGGAGCGCGTGTCGTCGAGGGCGTGACCGTCAGGGGAGTCGAGACGAAACACGGGCGGGTCACCGCGGTCAACACCGACCGGGGCCGCATCGAGACCGAGATCGTGGTGAACGCAGCGGGCATGTGGGCCCGCCAACTCGGCGCGCTCGACGGCGTCTGCATCCCGCTGCAGGCGGCCGAGCACTACTACCTGATCACCGACGCAGTCCCGGGAATGGACCGCGACCTGGCGGTGATCGAGGACCCCGACCGCTACGGCTACTACCGCCCCGAGGGCGACGGCATGCTCGTGGGCTTGTTCGAGCCGGTCGGCGCCCCGTGGTCGCTGGACGGTGTGCCGGACAGCTTCGCGTTCGGCTCCATGCCGCCGGACTGGGACCGGGTCGGCCCTTACCTTGGCGCCGCTCTCGAGCGCATTCCGTCGCTGTCCGAGGTCGGGGTCCGACTGTTCTTCTGCGGCCCCGAGTCCTTCACGCCGGACATCCGGCCGATGCTGGGACCTGCCCCGGAACTCGACGGCTACTTCGTCGCGGCCGGAATGAACTCGCTGGGGATCTTGACGGGCGGCGGCGTTGGAAATGTCATGGCGCACTGGATCGTTGACGGCGTGCCTCCGGTCGACGTCACGGGTTACGCCATCGACCGGGCTGCCAGGCACGAAACCTCCCGGCGCTTTCGCGCCGAACGTACGGTCGAGCAACTCGGCGTGTTGTTCGGCGACGCGGTCTGGCCCTCATGGAAGCCGGGCTCGGCCCGAGACGTGCGGCGCTCGGCGCTGCACGACCGGCTGGTAGCGGCAGGCGGTCACTTCAACGCCTCGATCGGCTGGGAGTTCGCCGAGTGGTACGACACTGACGGGGCCCATCCGGCCACCACGCTCGACTTCGGCAGGCAGGCCAGCTTCGAGCTCGTGGGCCGCGAGCACCGGGCGGTGCGCGAGGATGTCGGCGTTCTGGACATGAGCCTGATGGCGAAGTTCCTCGTGCAGGGGCCCGACGCGGCGCGGGTTCTCGACCGGCTCTCGGTCAGTGTCGTCGATCGTGAGATCGGGCGGCTGGTCTACACGCAGTGGCTCGACACCACGGGCGGGATCGCCACCGACTTGACCGTGACCCGGCTGGGGGAGGAGAAGTTCCTCGTCGTCGCCAGTGATCTCATCCACCGGCGCATCGAACCCATGATCCGCCGTGAAACCCGGTCCGATGAGGTCGTCGTTGTCACTGAAATCACCTCTGGCACAACGCTGCTGTCGGTGCAGGGTCCCAAATCGCGCGCCCTGCTGTCTCGGCTCACCGATGCCGACCTGTCCAACGACGCATTTCCGTATCTGTCGGCGAGAGAGATCCACGTCGGCTACGCACCGGTGCTTGCGGTTCGGGTGACGTACCTCGGTGAGCTTGGTTGGGAGCTGCACATCCCCACGGAGTACGCCGCAGGCGTCTTCGAGGAATTGATCGAGGCAGGTGCGGATTTGGGGTTGCGGCCGGTGGGCCTTTCGGCGATGTCGAGTCTGCGGCTGGAAAAGGGTTATCGCGATCTGGGCGTGGACATCGACAACACCGACAACCCCATCGAGGCAGGGCTGGGATTCACGATCGCGTGGGACAAGCCAGGGGGATTCGTTGGTCGCGACGCGCTACTGAAGTTCAAAGAGCAGGGCCCCTCGCAAAACCGGGTCGTGAGCCTACTGGTCGACGACCCGCCGGCCGACCTGTTCGGTAACGAGCCCGTGATGGTCGATGGCCAGTGGGTCGGCTACGTGCGGGCGGCCGCGTACGGATACACGCTCGGCGGGCCGGTGGGACTGGCACAGGTGACCCACGAGGGTGGGGTCACCGGAGAATGGTTGCGAGAGCAGTCATTTACGGTTCGCACGCCGAGCGGCGATCTTGCCGCACGACTGCAGATGCAGCCGTTCTATGACCCCGGTCGAAAGCGCATCCTCGACGTCTCAGACGGATAGGTCGCGCCGCAGCTTGGCCACGTGCCCGGTCGCCTTGATGTTGTACTGCGCGACCTCGATCTTGCCCTTCTCGTCGACGACGAACGTGGAGCGGATGACGCCCTGCACGGTCTTGCCGTACATCATCTTCTCGCCGTAGGTGCCCCATGCCGTCAGCACCTTGCGATCGGGGTCGGACAGCAGCGGAAAGGTGAGCTTCTCGTTGTCGCGGAACTTGGCGAGCTTCTCCGGCTTGTCGGGGGAGATGCCGACGACGTCGAGCCCGGCTTCGTTCAGTTCACCCAGGTTGTCGCGAAAGTCGCACGCCTCCTTGGTACATCCCGGTGTCGATGCCGCCGGATAGAAGTAGACGATGACCTTGCGACCGCGGTAGTCGGCCAGAGACACCTTTTTGCCGTCGGCGTCGGCCAGGCTGAACGCGGGGGCTTTGTCGCCCACCTCCAGGCGTGGGGTCTGTGCCACCAGTGATCCCTTTCTTCTCCACCGGTGCGTCGGGGTTGGCGCCGGCTGATCTAGGGTAGTTCGGCAAGGCAGTGCGGACGCGAGGAGCGCACGAGGTGCGTGCGGACGATGGAGGACGACAGGTGGCGGATCGAGATCCCGAAACCATCCGGCAGCAGATCGATCAGGCCCGCGACCAGTTGGCCGTCACGGTCGACAACCTCGCCGAGCGTGCCAATCCGCGCAGGATCGCCGACGACGTGAAGTCAGGGGTGGTTCGATTCGTCAAGAAACCGCCGGTGGCGATCACGATCGCCGGAATCGGCGCCCTGCTCGTGGTGCTCTTCGTTCGCAAGCTCAGGCGTTGACCAGGCTGCTCTCAGCGGCTACGCCGATCGCGTAGCCAGCCACCGAAGGAGAAGCCGGGCGGGTTGGCGCTGCGGCCGAGGCGCCTGCAATTGAGGATGGCGGCGGGCTCGGGTAGGTCTGCGACCTGCACAGCAACAAGGCTTGCGGCAGGCTTGGTCGACGAATCTGACGAGCGCGTCGCGTCGAACGCCAACATGAGCTAAGCCTCCCATCCGACCCTCGAGCCAAAAATTGTTGCATCTGCAACGACCTTCAGCTAACAGGAGCCTAACATAGTGTTCGGCTTTTACGCAGCTTGAAACGGTGCACTGCCAATCGTTGATACATGCCCGTTACTTGGTGGCGGTTCGCAATCTGGATAGATTGGCGTGTAAGCAGTGGCGCGTAGCACATATTAACGGCCATGTCTGAATTTTCCGGCAGCTCGCAGGCAGCGGAATGCTGGCAACCACCGGTCAATGGCAACGACCACAACGAGGAGATTGTCGCTGTTGTTAGCTCTGGTAATGCCAAGGCCAAGACGCAGGGGCTGGATCGGCCAATTCAAAGTTTGCCAGGCAATTCCAAGGTATCTATTGTGTGGTCGAGGTCACAACGCTTGAAAGGGACCCGCCATGCGGAAGGCTCAAGGGGCTTGCTGGGTTCGGCGCTGGCCAGACGGGCACCGCTCTCGGCCGTTCGGATCGAACTCCACCAGTCGAAGTGGCGGAGGGACTGCCCTGAAAACGGTGCGGAACGACATCCGCGACGGCATCGAGGGATTCCGCGAAGGGTCCGCAATGTGGTCAAGACAATCGCGGGCCGCAGCGACGATCACGATGATAGCTCCGCGGGCAGCGCAGACGAATCTCCCTAATCGGTAGCTGAGGCATGGACCCGCGGCTTGCCACCTGTCAGCATGAATTCATGTCAGCGCGGGTCGTCAGCCGTAAGCCGCAAGCGTCCGCGATCGCCGACTTCCTGACCTCGGTTGTTGCTGCGCCCTCGGCGCTCGTGATCGAGGGGGAGCCCGCCATCGGCAAGACCACCCTGTGGTTGGACACGATCGAACGCGCCAAGGCGGACGGTTTCCATGTCATGGCCGCGCGGCCGGTCGCCGCGGAGTCGGTGCTCGCCTACGCGTCCTTGGCCGACATGCTGAACGGCGTCGACACCGTCATCCTCGCGGAACTGCCTGATCCGCAACGGGTTGCGCTCGACCGCGTCCTTGTGCGGGGCGACGCCGAAGACGCCCCGGGCTGACCAGTGTGCGGTGGCTGCGGGATTCCTGTCCGTCGTCACGATTCTCGCGGAGAGGACGAGAGTCCTTGTGGCAGTGGATGACCTGCAATGGCTGGATTCCTCGAGCCGTCTCGTGGTCGCGTTCGTGGCGCGTCGACTCGCCGGACCGGTCTGTGCTCGCCACTGTCCGCACCGGCGACAACGACAACACAGGCCTGTGGTTGCAGCTTCCACGGCCCGATTCGGTACGGCGAATCGCCGTGCCTCCCATGAGTGTCGGTGCGCTGCACGCAGTGCTCGCGGACCGACTGGATCGGTCGTTTTCGCGGCCGACGATGTTGCGTATCGAAGAGGCCTCTCGCGGTAATCCGTTCTACGCCTTGGAAATTGCCAGGATGATGGACGACCATGAGGCGCACACCGAGATCTCACTGCCCGACAGCCTCAAGGAACTGATCCGCTCGAAGGTGCGTGGCGGGGACTCCAGTGTCGATGATGCGTTGCTGGCCGTGGCCTGTCTCGCCACACCGACAGTGGGATTGGTTGCGCGTGCACTGGGTGCTGATCTCAATATCGTTGCCGCACAACTCGAGGCCGCGGAGAGCCGCGGAATTATCGATATCGACGGCGCCAAGCTCCGGTTCAGTCACCCGATCTTCGCGCTGTTCAACTCGGGCCGACTCGACGCGTCGTTGCGGTGCGTGGAGGAGGCGGTCGAGAAGGCCGAGAAGATCGGGCGGCCGGATCTGTTGAGTCAGGCGCTCGGTATGCGGGCGATGGTCCGCCTCCTGCATGGTCACGGCCTGGACGAGCCCGGCCTGCAAAGGGCGCTTGAACTGGAAGATCACCAAGCGAACATTCCGTTCGCCCTCCGCCCGTCAGTTCACAACGCCATCCTTCGATCGTGTACGGGCGAGCTGGATTGGGCTCACGAACAAATCACGTCTCTTCGGCGGCGATGTATCGAACACGGCCAGGACGGCGAGCTCATGCTTGTCGCATTTCATGACACCTTGGTCGAGATCTGGCGCGGCCGATTCGCCGAGGCAGCCCTGATTGCCGAAGACACGATGGAGCTCGCGCAGCAATTGGGTGGTGACTTGCCGCTTTCCGTTGCGCTCACGTGCCGGGCATTGCTCGCGGCCTACCTGGGTCGGGTCGATGAAGCACGTACCGCTGTCGATGACGCGCGCGCTGCCAACCATCGCTGCGGCTCAGACAGGTTAGGTGAATGGCCGACAACGGCGCTCGGCTTCCTCGAGGTGTCGTTGGGTGACTATGAGGCGGCGCTGCACGCGCTCTCGCCGCTGCTCGCCAGGGTGGAGATGATGCCGGATGCGACCGAGATCATCGCCGCCTCGTTCATCCCTGACGCGGTCGAGGCGCTGGTCGCGCTGGATCGGCTTGAACCGGCAGAGCAACTGGTGACGGCGCTCGAACGGAACGGATCCCGACTGCGGCGCGATTGGATGCTGGCCGTCGGCTCCCGTGGGCGGGCCATGGTGACGGCCGCCCGCGGTGACATTGCGACTGGCGATGTTTGACCAGCTAGGCACGCCACTATGGGCGGACCGTGCGCGCACTGAGCTTGGCCGTGTCAGCCTGGGCCCGCGCCAAAAGGTCCTCAGCGCCTCCGAACGGCGGGTGGCCGAACTCGCCGCGTCGGGAATGACCAACCGCAACATCGCCGCTGCCATGTTCATCAGCCCGAAGACCGTTGAATCGAACCTTGCCCGCATCTACGCCAAGCTCGGCATTCACTCGCGTGCAGAACTCGGCCGACACGTCGGCGAGCTGAATATGTAGGGAAACACCCGATTCCTCGGCGTTGATATCCGGTTAGCGTTCAATCAATGACAGTTTCGGTGCCCTGCTATCTCGTCGAGTGGTATCACTCCGCCGTGGCGGAGGAGCCGCTCGATGAGACGGTCGCGCGTCTGAAGGACTCCGCGGTGTCGATGTCGGCGCAGGGGTCACCGGTCCGGCTGCTCAATCTGCTCGCCGTGCCGACCGACGAGGTGCTGTTTGCCGTCTTCACCGCCGACTCGGCGAGCGCAGTCGCGCAGACCTGCGACCATGCCGGCCTCCCGGCCCAGCGCGTCAGCACCGCGACCGAGGTGGACCTGCTACGGGCGCAGTGACGCTTTTGTCGACGTCACGCAGACAGGAGTGCTTCAGTCACCACTCCCGGTCCCGGCGTTGGTAGCGAGACACTTACGTTCGTGACGTTGATGTAGCCATATTCAGTGAGGTTCAGGTAAGGCGTTGCCGACCCGACGATCTGCAGTTCGAGGTCGCTTTCGTTAGGCACGGAGTTGTCGTAGGTCCAAACGATGTTCTCCATCGAGTACTCCTGCGTGTGAGTCCGGCCGTCCAACGTGACCGGAATCGGCGTGACAATGTTGCCCACCACCTGTCCAGTGCTCTTGTCCACGACTTGGGCGTAGACGTGACGGCTGGTCCCGATGCCGGAGTAGGTCATCGTCAACGTCGGAGCCCCGACGACCTCCGTTCCGTTTGCGGCGTCGTTGAGTGACACGCTGATCGCATTGCTCGCCTGTGTACCCAAGCCGAGCGAGGCGGGGAAGCCTGCCGCGGACTGGGGTCCCGAGCCTCCGATGATGGGAACGATCGCCAACAGGCCTCCTTCGGTCGCATGCGCGACGCCCGCCCCGGAGAAGATGGCAGTGCCCACGCCAAGGGCTACAGCTAGCCCCCCGACCCGACCGATATAACTCGCAGCGCGCACAGCTTCCTCCTCGGCGAGGTGATCAACGCGGCAGACGCGACGCCCGTCGATCAGGGGAAATGATCAAAATCGGGGAGAAAATCTGCGCGACAATTCTGGCGCCCCGGTCCACGACCGCGCGCCTTTGAGGGTGGCGCCCAACCGGTAGTCGTCTGCTTCTTCACCGAGTAGGAAAGGTGCCGGCGCATCCCGCTCCTATGCCAGGGAGGCCATCAGCTCAGCGTCAACGATGAGCCGAAGTGAGCGGAACGCGCCGACGAGATCAGCCATCGGCTGTGTCTGGGCAACTGTCAGTTCATGTTCCAGGGTTCGCCGTAGGTGGTGACGCTGTCACCGGTCGAGGCGATCAGGCGGGCGAAGGGACGCAGCAGCACGCCACCGGCGGCACCGGTGACGGTGCCGTGTGCGTTGGAGACCGCCACACCGTTTGCCGGGCCTGCCACGTCAACCGAGAAGGTCGCAACCTCTTGGATGCCGGGGCCGTTACCCAGGTCAGCGCTGATCGACACGCCGGGGAACAGGTTGGGCGTAATGACCGAGCCGAGCGGGTTGAACACCGGGAACAGCGAGACGTCGTCGAGCAGGATGTTCGGGGTGGTGTAGCTGAAGTTGATGCCAACGCCCAGCGACCACGGGAAGCCGATCTGGTAGCCCAGCTCCAGCGTGCCCTCGAATTCGTCGGCGCCGGCGCCGGACACGATGTACTTGGCGCGACCGGAGTGGAACCACTCACGGGTCAGGCGGTTGCGGTCCAACGGAAACACGCCGTTGAGGAAGGTATCCCACTGCTGGATCGTCAACGTCCGATCCTGACCGTCAACCAGGCTCAGCTCGTTGTCCAGTCCCGCATGTGAGGTACCGGTGCTCACGAAAAGAGCCGCGATGGCGGTGACCATCGCGATCAGCATCCGACTGATTGCCTTCATTTTCTCCCTAGCCTCGTCGATTCACTCTGTTGGTTGTCTGGCCCGACGGCGGACCAGACGAAGCAAGAAAACTTTGAGACGCGGCATAAGTGCGTTCTTAGCTTTCTTGAATCTAAAGCACAGAGAACATATCTTGCACGCAACGGCGCGGCAACGGAATCGCTATAACGGAGCCGAGCATCATGACCGATGCAGCTGAGTTTGCGCAGCCATGTCGCAGGCGTGGTCAGACTCGCGGCGATTCGGGCGACACCATGCAGTTGCGATCGTCCATTGGTGAACATCGGGCGTTTCGACCGCCGCGGCAGATGGCCGTTGTCTCCCCGTCCGCGGAACTTCTCAGAAAGTGTCCCGACAGGCCATTACTACCATCAGGACCCGTGCGTCGTTGCTCGTCGAGTTGGGTCACCGGTCTGGTTTTCGCCCATGGTGATCACCCGTCGCCTGAGCCGCATACGCCCGAAAATCCTGAACGCATCGTGCCGAAAACTGGAAGCGCCAACGGCGAAGTTGTTCGCTAGCGCCAAAGCTCCGGCCATGCAAAATATGGCAACCAAGCCACAGCTGTGGCCTAGATCACATTGATGGATGGTCGATCGTTGGGCCGACCCCTTCCGCACGGCAGTGAGGCCGTTTTACGCATCCCGGATGATCTCGAGCTGCCGCCAGCCGAAACCCTCGCGTATGCCCAGGATCTGCTGGACCGTGGCTTGGCATTCAACGCGCATGAGGTGCTCGAGGCCGCATGGAAGAACGGCCCGGCCGGCGAGCGGATGCTGTGGCAGGGCCTGGCCCAACTCGCGCCGCGCGTCGGCCCGACTTGCCCAGGACGACCGACCGGCGCCATACGCCATCGACGCCGCCCATTTGGTCGCCTACGCCGATGCGCTGATCGCCGACCTCGCGGCGGGCGCCGAGATACCACCGAAGCGTCTGCGACCCCGTCTGGTTGGCCGTCGTACCCCAATCGCATGGGGGTTGCTGCGGACACGTGGAGCTGCGCAGCTGATCGTCGAGGACGAGCCGAACGCCGCGACGTTGTGCGGGCGGCGGCGTCGGATGCCGAGTGGGATCCGACGGAGATAGCCTCACCCGTGCGTAGGCGGATCGAACGCGCCGTCCGATTAGTAGTGCTGAACTTTCTCCGGCTTGGTCAGCAGGTAGCGGTCGCCCTGCGGGTACTACGTCGCCCGCTCTACGTCGCCGCCGAATCCGCGGATGGCATCCATCGATGGCTACCAGCTCAACGTGATGACCTCGGCGCGATCGTCGTCCAGATCGCGAACCGCAATCAGCGCGCCGAGATTGCCTGGCGTCGCACGGTAGTCGGCGAGGCCGGTGTCGCGGATGTAGGCGACGTATTCGTCGGCCAGCTCGCGGCGAAGCTCGCCCTGCCATAAGCCGCTCCCACTCCTGCAGCTTGACGAATTCCGTTTGGAAACGGAACAATTCAGCCTCGTAAACGTCGTTGGGAATCTCGCTCTTTTTCAGCGGCCTCCCTGATTTGACAACCGCGCCTGAGCCCGCGGACACGATCACCCCCACGCCACACGCATCCTCGCCCGCGCCTGGCTCTACGTCATCTGGCACTGCTGGCAGACCAACACCGTTTACAAACCCGCCGACCACCGAGCACTCCAGAACCTGAAACAGCATCAACACACCGTGGCTTTACACAGGACAACTCATACGGGTGAACTCCTGCACCCAGTTCCCCGGTTGCGGGATTCACGGTGGCGATGGGCGACCGCTGTTGTACCGCGGCTGACGTGGCGTTCATTTCCCGATTAGGCCTGCGTCGCCGCTGTGGCGCCACGACGCGGAAGGCCGAACCGGGGCGAGGAACTTGCTCCTGCTGGTGTGGTTGGGCCGCTGCCCGCGCGACGTACCGTCGGAGGACAAGAAAGTTCCCGGACCGTGAGCCGGCCCGGGAACCCTCCGCGGTGGCGTTAACTCGCTGGCGCCACCGAGCCACCGGGCAGACTGTGACTTGTCTGCTCGGTGCCGAGCGTGATCTGTACCGTCTTCGTGGCACCGGCGGGGTCCAGGTAGGTCAAGGTCACCCGAGCACCCGGCGTCTTGGCTCGCACCGCTGCCACAAGCGCGTCGGACGTGTCGATGGGCTCGTTGTCGATCTTGGTGACCACGGACCTGGCCGGCAGCCCCGCCGCCTTAGCGGCACCGCCACTGGTCACCACGGCGATCCTGGCGCCCTCGCCATCTGGGTCGTCCGCCACCCGAACACCGAGGGTTGCGTAGGAAGCACGTCCGTCTGTGGCGATCAGGTCATCGGCAATGCGCTTCGCCTGGTCGACGGGGATGGCGTAATTGAGACCGATCGAATTCCCGGTCGGAGACGTGCCCGCCGAAGTCACTCCGATCAACTCGCCGTTCTCATCGACAAGGGCTCCGCCGGAGTTTCCAGGGTTGATCGCGGTGTCCGTTTGGATTGCCTCGTAGAGGGGGTCCGGTTCACCTAGTTCCCCCGGGCTGGACATGGGGCGGTGCAGGGCACTGACGATGCCCGAGGTGACCGTGTTCTGCAGGCCCAGGGGTGAGCCGACGGCTACCACCCGTTGTCCAACACGAAGGTCCGCCGATGACCCCACTGTTATCGGGGTGAGCCCGCTGAGGCCGTCGACCCGAATAACGGCGATGTCCGTCGCCGGATCCAAGCCCACCACGGAGAACGGCGCCGTGCGGCCGTCCTGCAACCTGACCGAGGCCTTCACCTGGTCGGTGGAAATCCGGCCATTGAAGAAGCCCCCCACGACGTGGTTGTTGGTCAAGATCAGGCCGTCCGCGGACAAAATGATGCCCGAACCCTCCATGTCTTCCTCGTCCGTGTGAATCTGGATCTCCACGACGCTCGGCAGCACCTTTTGGGCGACCTGCTCGATCGAGTTGGGGACGGGAACCGGCGGACTGCTGAGAGCGCTGGCCGGGCTGGAAACTTGCGTGTACCCGCTTGGCAAAGACTTCTCCACACCCGCGCCGACGGCTCCGCCGATGCCGGCCATTACCAGCGCCGCGGCCAGCGCTGCGAGCACCACACGAGCGCGGGAACGGTTGCGGTACTGGCCATTCGTATCTGGCCGGGATTGGCTCGAGATCCTGAAGGTTGCCGGCTCAGACGACTCGGCCGGATTGGCGGGCTGTGCTGAGAAGTTGTCGGTCATGTCTAGGGCTCACTCTCTCTGAATTGGTCGTTTGGGACGGCATCAGGTTCGAATGAGCGCCTTCACGGATTCTTGAAAAGTTCTTTGAGCCACTGCTCGACGTCAACCCGCGTCACAATATTGCCCATGGCGGGTGTCGGGTTCGGGGTTCTCGGACCGCTGGAGATGAGCGTCGACGGCACGCTGGTGCCCGTGCGCACGCCCAAGCAGCGGGCGGTGCTGGCGATGCTGGTCATCAACCGCAACCGGCCTGTCGGGACGGACTCGCTCATCAACGCGGTATGGGAAGAATCCGCACCGCCGGGGGCGCGGGCCAGCCTGCACTCCTATGTGTCGAACTTGCGCAAACTGCTCGACAGTGTGGGAGTCGACTCAGGCCGGGTGTTGGTCAGCGCACCGCCGGGGTACCGGCTCAACGTCCCCGACGCCGACTGCGACCTCGGCCGATTCATCATCGAGAAGAACGTCAGCGTGAAGGCCGCCGCGGCCGGCAACTTCGAGCAGGCCAGTCGTCACATGTCGGCCGCACTTGCCGAGTGGCGTGGACCGGTTCTCGAGGACCTGCGGGACTTCGAGTTCGTCAACGCTTACGCAACTGCGCTCGTCGAGGACAAGGTGACCGCTCACTCCGCCCGCGCGGAGGCCGAAATCGCCTGCGGCCGAGCCTCTGCCGTCATCAGTGAACTCGAATCGCTAACAGCGGAACATCCCTATCGCGAGCCGCTGTGGGCGCAGCTGATCACCGCCTACTATCTCGCCGAACGCCAATCCGACGCGCTCGACGCCCATCGCCGGCTGAAGAACACGTTGGCCGACGATCTCGGCATCGACCCGGGCCCGACCATCCGTGCGCTGCACGAGCGGATCCTGCGCCAGGATCCGTTGGACGTCAAACAAGCCGCCAAGAGAACCGCCGCCGCCACCGTCATCAACATCGGCCACCACACCGCGGTCAGCGCTCAGTCTACGGCGCCCCGGTTGCGCGACGCTTCCGGGCGGTCCTACCCGCTGACGACGACGGCCACCCGGATCGGGCGCCTGTCCGACAACGACATCGTCCTCGACGACCCGGGTGTCAGTCGCAACCACGCCGTCATCATCGACACCGGCACCAACTTCGTCATCGCGGATATGCAGTCGGCGAACGGAGTTCATGTGCAGCAGGAGCGAATTCGGAGCAGCGCGACGCTGGCCGACGGCGACAACATCCGCATCTCGGATCACGAGTTCACGTTCGAATTCGAGCCCCGCGATTAGCCGATCCGCAACTCGGCTTTTCGCTGTGGCCGCCATGCGGAGGCATTAGCGTGGGGCCTAGCACAACGGTGCCCCACGCAGCCCATCCGTCGGGCTGCCTGAGGGCGAGGAGACGGCGATGAGCGGCACCGACGGAGACTCGCGGGTCGGTACACAGTTCGGCCCGTACCGTCTCAGGCGGTTGATCGGCCGCGGCGGTATGGGCGAGGTCTACGAGGCGGAGGACACCGGCAAGGATCGCGTCGTCGCGTTGAAGCTGTTACCCGAGGGCGTTTCGCACGACCAGGTCTTCCGAAAACGGCTGAAGCGGGAGGCGCAGTCGGCAGGGCGGCTTCAGGAACCACACGTGGTGCCGATCCATGACTACGGCGAGATTGACGGCCTGCTGTACGTCGACATGCGGATGATCGATGGCACCGATCTGCGCAAGATGTTGAGCCGCTTCGGGCCACTGACGCCGGCGCGCGCCGTGGCGATCATCCGCCAGGTCGCCTCGGCCCTTGACGCAGCGCACGAAAGCGGCATAACGCACCGCGACGTGAAACCGGAAAACATCCTCATCACCGGCGACGACTTCGCATATCTGGTCGACTTCGGTATCGCCAACGCCGCCACCGACGAGAAGCTGACCGAAATCGGCACCGCGGTCGGGACCTACGCCTATATGGCGCCGGAGCGCTTCACCAGCGACGAGGTGACGTACCGTGCAGACATCTACTCGCTGGCCTGTGTGCTGCATGAATGCATCACTGGCTCAGAGCCCTACAAGGCCGACAGCGTGAGCGTCGTCATCACCTCTCACCTGATGCAGCCGATTCCGAAGCCGAGCGAGCTGCGCCCCGGAGTTCCCACTGCATTCGATGCGGTGATCGCGCGGGGCATGGCCAAGAAACCCGGGGAACGCTACGGCAGCGCCGGGGATCTCGCCCTGGCCGCACACGACGCGCTCGTGCGCCGCGACCAGGACCAGGCGGACACGATCCTGCGGCGCAGCCAGGCCGCGACGATGCCGGAGTCGGCGGTGCCCGGCACGGTATCGCAGCCTCAGCCGACGTCAACACCGCAGTCACCGCAGGCGGCGACCCCACCCGCGTCCGAGCCGCAGCCGGGATCAGCTCCACGCCGGCGCAAACCAGCGCTCATCGCCGGCATCGCCGTGGCGGCAGTCGTCGCGATTGTCCTTGGGGGCGTGGGAATTTGGTGGTTGGTGGGCAAGCGGGACTCGTCGTCCACGAGCATGCCGACCACAACCGTCCGGAGCACCACCGCCGTCACGGCATACGATTCACAGCTGAAGGAACTGCTGCCGAGCGGCTACGGCAGCAACGCGTGCCAATTTATCGATCCGCCGATTACCGAAGCGCTATCCACGGTGGAGTGTGGCACGAACTCCAGCCCCGGTGGCCCAGTGACGGCGCGCTACTCTGTGTTTCCCGATCGCGTCACGCTGAACGATCAATTCCGGGAAATCATCAAGGATGACGAGCAGTGGGTGCCGTGTCCAGGCGGCGGTGCCGATTCACCGATCATGTGGAGTAACTCGTCGACCCCGGATCAGGTCGCGGGCCAGCTCGCATGCGGCGTTTACAACAACAACGCCAACATCGCGTGGACGGACGAGTCAAAGCTGTTGCTCGGTGATGTGCAGGGCGAAGAGAACCTCAACGCGCTGCACGGATGGTGGCTGAAGGTCTGACTGGAACGGGATGGTGCGGCAACCTCGCGATAACGGGGTTGCCGCACCCAGCTTTCTAGGCGTAGGCGAGGTGCTCGGGGCAGTAGGCCTCGGCCGAGGCGGCGACGAACATCTGTACCTGCTGATCGCTCATGTTGTTCAGGATCGAGTTCTCGTCATGAGTTGACGTGGGGTCGGAGCCATCGTCGAGCTCCGAGCACACTGTGTGCGCCTCGGCGATGACCGAGCGGGCCGAGTCGTACTGGATGCCTGCGCTGCTGATATCGGAGAGGAAGGTGTCATCGGACGAGCTGGCAGACGCGGTGGCGGCGGTGGCCACGGTGGCGAACCCTAAGCCGGCAGCGACGACGGCGGTGCAGGCGAGCTTGCTCAAGCGGTGTGATGTGAACATTTGGACTCCTTGGTTTTGTGGGTGGTGTCCGGATTCGTTCCGGGTGACGCCAGAGTCCGATAGCGCCCTTGAAGGATTCTTGCCGGATTCTGGACGCAATTGTCTCGTTAGCAGATTCCAGGGAAGGAATTGTCAAACTGCAAGTTCTACAGCATATTTCGGGCGGTGGGGTTGGTGCCACGGCGCCCTCAGACGGCTCGCGACCGTCGTCTGATCTCTGCGAAAAAGCGGCGTCCTTGGTTGTTCACCACTTACCACGCGTAGGGGAAGATGGCTTACGTAAGGCCAAGCATGTGGACTGCACGCCGGGCGTCTTGTTCACGCAGGATGCCGTCGACTCGTTGCCCTGTGGATGGTGCAATGGTCCACATCATTAACTCCAGTCAGTTTTCGTTGAAGCCGCCGTGGCGGCCGAGATTTGTTGTTGAGAAAAATGCTGCGGCCCGGCACCTTTCGATCAATTTCACACAGTCATCAGCAATAGGCGTCGCGAGGGAAAACGGACCCGATTGCGTATCCGCGAAGAGCGCGTGGGTACTCACTGGCGGGACTGATCGGTACAGTGCTCGCACTGCTATGGGTAGCGAGCGTCCTCATACGGGATGGCTTCGTTTCACTGCGGCCGTAGGCCGAGGTGCTGACAAGGCGAGGGATCTCCGTTTTCGGAGAACGCCGACTATCACTCCGACTTCTTCTGATCTCAGACGTCTGGGGAAACCTACGACTGTTCGCGGGCTCTCCGGACCTTGAGGTCCACCGTCCGCTGCGGCGGAGACAGCACTGCTAGTCGGACTCGTCGCCATCATCGCGGCACCTTTTCTCGGTGATGCATGGCGCCGTCCAGTTGTTGGTGCATGGTCAGGCGAGGTCGGGCGGAAGCGCCCATGCCACGGAGAACCCGTCCCGATCGACCTTCGGTTCCAGCTTCACCAGGCCACCCATCTGGAAGCCGACCACCTGGGCCTGCTCGTCGCCTACGACCAGCAACGAGGCAAGCCTGCCGAGGAAAGGCATGTGGCCCACGAGCGCTAGCGACTGGTGCTCGGTCTCCGCTCGAAGCCACTGCGCGACCGGTACCACCGGGTCATTCGGCGCAAGACCCGGTCGAGCCTCGACGCTCGGCTCCACGCCGATCTCCCTCACAAGCAGCTGCGCAGTCTGCTCTGCGCGCAGCTTTCCGCTGTGCAGGCAGCCGCTGATCCGAACGTCAGCAGCCCGGGCTCTCTTAGCGACACGCTGCACCGCCGCTCGACCGGCATCCGTGAGGGGTCGCTCGGGATCCTCTGTTTCGGTCGTCGCCTGACCGTGCTGCATCAAGTACAGGTCCATGTCGGTCACCTCCGATGGTTAAACCATCATCCCGCCGACGCTTAGTCGTGAAGAGTGCGAAGCATCGGGCGTTGCGCACCGAAGACCCTGGTCTGCGCCACCCGCGACTTCGGCAGCGGCAGGCGGGTCACCACGGCATAAACCCAAACTTGGTCCGCTGCGATCTGTGGTACTCCCCAGCGCCGCATGGCCTGGCGGCACGGCGCCTCCACCAGCGCGTAACTGACCGCCGCGATCGCGAAGTCGAAGATAAGTGTGAGCACCAGCACCACCGACATGTGGCCATTGAACGCAAACTCCCCGGGTCAAAGCTAGCTACCTCTCGTGTCGGTTGCTAGCGCGCTGAACGTCTGGCCCATGTCTGGCCCACGGCGCTCGATCATGCCGAGCTGGCGAGGCGTCAGCCGGCGTGGTGGGGCGTTTGCGGGAGCTGATGTGCCAACGTCACCGCCCTCGCCAAGAATCTTCCAAGAATCTGTCGAGCGTTTCGACGAAAGCTGTTGTCATCCAGCACCGTCCGGTGCTCTCACACCAACAGAAAGATCACCACGATGAAGAACGTCATCCGTACCGCGATTGTCGCCACGATGCTCGGCGCTGCCACCCTCGGTTTGGCGGGCGCAGCCACCGCCGCACCCGTCACCGCGCCCATCAGCGCTGCCCAACAAGGTGTTGCCCTGCCGCTCAGCCCGATCATGGCCCCGGCCGCACCCCTCAACGACCCCAACGGCCTGTGCAGCTACCACGACGCCGACGGCAACTGCTCGGTCGGCGCCGGCGCACCCTCGATCATCATTGATCTGACGTTTCCCGCCAACACCCCACAAGAGCAGTCGATCGTCGATTACCTGAACAAGGTCCTCGACGACTTCAACGCCAATACCGAACCGGGAACGTTGGACAACCCGAGGCCATTACAAGAACTTGATGCCACCAGCACCACCTACACCTCCGGGACACCCGAGGCGGGTACGCAGACGGTCGTCGTCAAGGTGTCCGAGCACCTGGGTGGCTTGTACCCGCTGACCTGGTACAAGGCGTTCACCTACAACAACGCGGCCAAGGCGCCGATCACCTTCGACACGCTGTTTCGGCCCGGTACCAAACCACTGGATGCGATCCTGCCGATCGTTCAGCAGCATTTGAGCGCCACGGCGGGCCAACCGATGGAGGACGGCTTGGACGCCGCCAACTACCAGAACTTCGCGGTCACCAACGACGCCGTCATCTTCTTCTTCGACCAGAACCAGATGGACCCGGGCTACGGCGGCATCGAGGTATCGGTACCGCGTAGTGCGATCGCAAAGATGCTGAATCCCGGCATCTGATCCTCCGCTGCCCATCCTCCACACCGTGGAGGATGGGCAGCGTCAGTGCGCGCACAAGGTTTCATTCACTGCGGGCATCGCCGTGCCGTCTACCGCCGCAAGTACCGCATGGACGACCCGCCGCTAAACGAACAACCGTGTCGTCGCCGCGAGCATGGCCCGCAGCATCAGCTTGTGGCCGTGCAGCCAGACCGTCGCAAGAACCCTCGATTGACCTGCGTAGGGGTTGGCCGCAAGGGCCTGCAGAAGGGTGGGCGCGCCCTATGGCGCGCTATGTGGTCCGTCTTTGACTTCCGGGCTGAGCCGAATCTTCTGGCGATCCTGGAGCAAGCATGCCGCACCCGTGACGAGATCGACCGCCTGGAGGTGGAGATGGACGACCAGCCGTACACCGTCCTAGGTTCCGCACGTCAGGTGCAGGTGCACCCGCTGGTGTCCGAGGCACGGTTCCAGCGGAAGGCACTCGATGAGCCGCGCGGCGGCTTTGTAAAACTGCGTTCCCTCCGGCGGGTTGTCGAACTCCGGCGCTGTCAGGTAGTAGGCATTGTCTTCGCGCAGGACTCTGATGTTTCCCGATGGCAGAAGCTCTGCGAGGTCCCGCAGATCGAACGGATCCCCTTCGAGCCACGCCTCGGTCGTCACACCCGTCGAGCCTATGTCGTACCCGTGACGCGCGGTTTGCTGTGGCGAAGGTCTCCCCGCAGCGTGGAAGCTTTGTGGAGGCTTTTCGGCCGTTTCGATACCCTGTTCGGTATGCGAGTAGCCACGTTCCGGGCGTTAAATACCGCCCCTGAACTGCGGTTTTGGTGTGGTGCGCCGTCAGGGTTTCGAACCCCGGACCCGCTGATTAAGAGTCAGCTGCTCTACCAACTGAGCTAACGGCGCGCGTGTGCGACAATAACAGGCCCTGCGAAGCTGGGTGAAATCCCTTTCCGGCCCCTTGCCTGAGGAGACTCTCAGCGCAGTCGCGCAGAGACTCAGGTTTCCCTTAGACTATTGCCAAGAATCCCTATGAGCATGTCCCGTTACGAGTTGGAGCAAAGTATGTGGCAGGTCAATGACATGGCCCGTCCGCGTCGGCTTCGTGCCTGGTTGATGGCCATCGCGGTGGTGCCGGCGCTGGTCTTCGGCCTCAGCGCGTGCGGCGGCAACTCTGCCCCTCCGCAACCCCAGGTCATCAACGACAAGGGCACGCCGTTCGGCGACCTGCTGGTGCCCAAGCTCACCGCGTCGGTCAAGGACGGCGCCGTTGGTGTGACGGTGGATCAGCCCGTCACGGTCGGCGCCGAGGACGGTGTGCTCGGCTCGGTCACGATGGTCAACGACGACGAGGGCGTCCCGGTCGCCGGTGAGCTGAGCCCCGACGGCCTGACGTGGCACACCACCGAGCCGCTCGGCTACAACACGCGCTACACGCTGCAGGCGCAGTCGCTGGGCCTCGGCGGTGCCGCGAGCCAGCAGATGACCTTCCAGACGCACTCGCCCGAAAACCTGACGATGCCGTACCTGCTGCCGAACGACGGCGAGGTCGTCGGCATCGGTCAGCCCGTCGCGGTCCGCTTCGACGAGAACATCCCGAACCGGCTGGCGGCGCAGCGGGCCATCACCGTCACCACCAACCCGCCCGTCGAGGGCGCCTTCTACTGGCTCAGCAATCGCGAAGTCCGATGGCGCCCAGCGCAATACTGGAAGCCGGGCACCACCGTCGACGTCGCCGTCAACACCTATGGCGTCGATCTCGGTGACGGCCTGTTCGGCCAGGAGAACGTCGACCACGCACTTCACCATCGGTGATGAGGTCATCGCGTCGGTCGACGACAACACCAAGACGCTGACCGTCCGCCTTAACGGCGAGGTCGTCAAGACCATGCCGGTATCGATGGGCAAGAACAGCACGCCGACCAACAACGGCACCTATATCATCGGGGACCGATTCGGTCACTTGGTCATGGACTCGTCGACCTACGGCGTGCCGACCAACTCGCCCAACGGCTACCGCACCGAGGTGGACTACGCCACCCAGATGTCCTACAGCGGCATCTACGTGCACGGCGCGCCGTGGTCGGTCGGCAGCCAGGGCTACAGCAATGTCAGTCACGGCTGCGTCAACGTCAGCACCAGCAACGCGCAGTGGTTCTTCAACAACACCAAGCGCGGCGACATCGTCGAAGTCGTCAACACCGTCGGGTCGATCCTGCCCGGCGAGGACGGCCTCGGCGACTGGAACATCCCGTGGGATCAGTGGCGGGCGGGTAACGCCAACATCTGACGCCGGAGCGTCATTCGACTACCTCGTGGTGGTCGGGGTTGGCGTTGGCGCCAGCGACAGCCCGGTGTAGATCTCGTCCAGAACGGTCGGCAACAGGGCCTGCGCCGTCGTCTTGTCGTCGGGCGAAATCGTCAGGTTCGTCCAAATGACCAGTGACACATCGTTATCCGGGTCATAGCCCATGAACGAGTTGAAGCCGGGCAGCTCGCCGCCGTGGTAGTACATCGCGGCTGTCGGGCTGAAGCGTTGATACGAGATGCCGTACCCGTACTTCTGCCCGTCGGGATTGTCCGGGTCCTCGGCCTGCACGCTTTCCAGCCATTGCCGTTGGAAGTCGGCGTTGAAGACCTTGCCCGACACCAGCGATCGAATCCAGGTCGCGATGTTGTCGGCCGTGGAGATGACGCCGCCGGCTGCGTGGGCGTAGGACGGGTTCTGGTTGGTGTAGTCGATGGGCTGGAGCGTTCCGGCTTTCGCGGCGGCCTTGATGTCGGCCGGGTAGGGATCGTCGACCATCGCGTATGCCGAACCCCCGTACATGTAGCCGTGCGAGTACGGCGCCGGGATCGACGTGTCATCGATCGCGGGTAGTGACGTCTGCGCCAGACCCAACGGCCCGAAGAGCCGGTCCCGGAACTGATCTTCCAGCGGACGGCCGCCGACCTTCTCGGCGATCAACCCGAGCAGCGCGTAGTTGGTGTTGTTGTACTCGTAGGCGGCGTTGGGCGGGTCGTTGGGCGGATGCGCGAACGCGATCGCCAGCCCCTCCTGAGGTGTCCAGGCCTTCGCGGGATCGGCGTCCAACTCGGCGGAGAGCTCCGGCGCGCTCGTGTAGTTGTACAGCCCGCTGCGCATTTTCAAGAGTTCGGCGACGGTGATGTTGGCGCCGTTGGGTACGTCGGGGACGTAGTCGGACACCGGGTCGCTGAACTTGAGCTTGCCGTCCTGGGCCAGCAGCACCACCAGTGCGGCGGTCATGGTCTTGGAGTTCGACGCGATGCGGAAGTGCGTGTTCGCGTCGGGCGGCGTCTGCCTGCCGAGCTCCGTCGTGCCGACCGCCGCGGTGTAGCTGCCCTGCGGCGTGCGAATCGCGACGACCGCGCCGGGCACGAGCATCTCCTTGGTCGCCTTCTCGACGACGGCCTGGAGCGCTGCCTGATCGATGGGGTTCAGCGCGGGGGAGGCCGACGGCGAGGCTGCGGTTGTCGTCGTACCCGATTCCGTCGACGTCGACGGCGCCGATGAGCACGCGGCCACCACGAGAGCGGCGCACGTCGTCAGGATGGCGATCCTGGCAATGCTCATGAAGGGTGCTCCTCGCCCGAATCGCGTGATCGTGACCGGAGCCTACGGCGGCACACCTCGCAGTTGGGTCGGAACCGCCGCTGAAATCTGTGCGTGGCGCCCACAAATCGGCACTTAGGCTAATTGAATGGCGCCAATTCAGTTGCGCGATCATTTGCTCCGTGTCGCTCGATGACGCGATGGCTCGGATCCACGACGAGTACATCGTCCACCATGGCGATCGGAACTGGGTGTTCGATGCGTGGTTCGCCCTCACCGACAGGGGCCAACAGGCGATGTCCTGGTAAACAAAAAGTCGGAGGGCTAAATAGCCCTCCGACTTGTTCGGGGTGGCTGACGGGACTCGAACCCGCGACAGCCAGGATCACAACCTGGTGCTCTACCAACTGAACTACAGCCACCATCGCCGCTGACCCAACGGGCACCGCGGCGTCGTCGATATTAGCCGCTCGGACGCTCGGCAGCCGAATCCATTTGGTCGTCGTCGGACGCCGACGGGCTCAGTTCGGCGGAAATCGAGGCGATATCGCTGGTCGACGGCCCGGGCGGGGTAACGAAGGCGGTCCGCCGGTAATACTGCAGCTCGCGGATCGACTCGTGAATGTCGGCCAGCGCGCGATGCGCCAGGCCCTTCTCCGGCTGGCCGAAGTAGATGCGCGGATACCAGCGCCTGCACAGTTCCTTGATCGAGCTGACGTCGATCATCCGGTAGTGCAGGTAGTCGTCGAGCGCCGGCATGTCGCGCGCGATGAAGCCGCGGTCGGTGGCGATCGAGTTGCCGGCAAGGGGAGCCGTCTTGGCCTGCTTGACGTGGCCGCGGATGTAGTCGAGCACCATCTGCTCGGCGGCAGGCACGTCCACGGTCGACGCCCGCACCTCTTCGGTGAGTCCGGATCGGTCGTGCATCTGGGCGACGACCTCGATCATTCCGGACAGGGCATCGTCGGGTGCGTGGATGACGACGTCGATGCCTTCGCCCAGGATATTGAGGTCGGCATCGGTCACCAGGACCGCGATTTCAATGAGGCGGTCGGACTTCAGGTCCAGGCCGGTCATCTCACAGTCGATCCATACCAGTTCGTCACGCACAGCAATTAACAGTAGGCCCACACCCGTCAAGACCCCCACCACACCCGCCGCCTCGGTGTACGCACAGTAATGTTCGACCCATGACGACCGAGTCGACAGCAACCCCCGCCCAGCAGATCGCCGCCGGATACGCAGTCGAGGGTCAGGCGCTTGAACTGGGCACAGTCGTCGTTGACGGCACCGTAGATCCCACTGCGCAGGTGCGCATTCCGCTGGCCACCGTCAACCGCCACGGCCTCGTCGCGGGCGCAACCGGCACCGGCAAGACGAAGTCGCTGCAGGTGATCGCCGAGCAGCTCTCCGCCGCAGGCGTTCCGGTGATGATGGCCGACGTCAAGGGCGACCTTTCCGGCCTTTCGCGACCGGGCGAAGCGAACGACAAGACAACGCAGCGCGCCAAGGACACCGGCGACGAATGGACGCCGACCGCCTTTCCTGTCGAGTTCCTGTCGTTGGGCACATCGGGGATCGGGGTGCCGGTGCGCGCCACCATCTCCAGCTTCGGGCCGATCCTGCTGTCAAAGGTGTTGGGGCTCAACGCCACTCAGGAATCGACGCTGGGCCTGATCTTCCACTGGGCTGACCAGAAGGGCCTGTCGCTGCTGGACCTGAAGGACCTGCGTGCGGTGATCCAGTTCCTCACCAGCGACGAGGGCAAGCCCGAGCTGAAGAACCTCGGTGCGGTGTCGCCGACGACCGCGGGCGTCATCCTGCGCGCGCTGGTCAACCTCGAGGCCGAGGGCGCCGACACGTTCTTCGGCGAGCCCGAGCTGGAGCCCAAGGATCTGCTGCGCCTCGACCCGCAGGGCCGCGGCATCATCAGCCTGCTCGAACTCGGCGATCAGGCCGCCCGGCCGGTGATGTTCTCGACGTTCTTGATGTGGGTACTTGCCGACCTATTCACGACGCTGCCCGAGATCGGCGACGTCGACAAGCCGAAGCTGGTGTTCTTCTTCGACGAGGCACATCTGCTGTTCGACGACGCGTCCAAGGCGTTCCTCGAGCAGGTCGAGCAGACCGTGAAGCTGATCCGGTCCAAGGGCGTCGGCGTCTTCTTCTGCACCCAGCTGCCCACCGACGTCCCCAACGACGTGCTCAGCCAGCTCGGTGCCCGCATCCAGCACGCGCTGCGCGCGTTCACCCCCGATGACCAGAAGGCGCTCTCCAAGACGGTCCGCACCTACCCGAAAACCACTGTGTACGACCTGGAGTCGGCGCTGACGTCGCTGGGTATCGGCGAGGCGATCGTCACGGTGCTGTCGGAGAAGGGTGCACCGACGCCGGTGGCCTGGACCAGGATGCGCGCCCCGCGTTCGCTGATGGACACCATCGGCCCCGATGCGATCAAGGCCGCCGCACAGGCCAGCCCGTTGCAGGCCGAGTACGGCCAGACGATCGACCGCGACTCGGCCTACGAGCGGCTGAACGCGCGACTCGCGCCGGCGGAGCAGCAGCCGCCCGCCAACGACCCGTCGCTGCCGCCGCCGGTCTACGTGCCCCCGCAGGGTGAGGCCAGCGCAGAGGGCACGGTCACGGCGAAGAAGTCCGTCGAGCCCGGCATGTTCGACAAGATGATGAGCAGCCCGGCATTCAAGAGCGCGATGCGTTCGGCGGGCACGGTGCTCGGCCGCGAGATCACCCGCAGCATCTTCGGCACCGGCCGCCGCCGCCGCTGACCCTCCAGCATCCGCGAAACGGAATTCCAGCAGCGGAATGTCGAAGAGGCCTGCCGGAATTCCGTTTCGCGAAAAACGGGTTAGTCGCCGCCGAGTTTCTTGTAGACCGCGCCGACGATCGGGCTGACGATCGCGCGGGGCGCGTATCCGGTGGCCACCGACATCGCCTTGGACGTCACACCGGGCACCACCCGTATCTTGTTGCGCTCCAACGCATCCAGCGACAGCTTCGCGGTGTACTCGGTCGAGATCCACAGAAAATCGGGGATAAGCTTCTCCACCAACGACTGCTCGTGCTCGACGGGCAGGGTCTCGCGCACCGGGCCCGGGCGCCAGCACCGTCACATTCACGCCGCCGCGTTTTAGCTCGCCGCGCAGCGACTCGCTGAACGTGTTGACGAACGCCTTGGTCGCCGCGTACGTCGCATTGTTCGGAATCGGCGAATTGCCCGCCACCGAACCGGAAATCAGGATTCCGCCCGCTCCGCGTTCGACCATTCCGGGCAGCACGGCGAGGACGAGGTCGTGTACGCCAAGGACATTCAGCTGAACCTGAGCCTTCTCGTCGGCGGGATCCAGCTTGGCCACCGGCCCGAACGTCGCCGTCCCGGCGTTGGCGCACAGGATCGAGATGTTGCGGCCGGCCAGCTCCTCGGCCAGCTTCGTGCGTTCGCCCTGGTCGGCGAGATCGACCGGTCGCACCTCGACGACGACGCCGTACTTCTCGGTGATCCGGTCGGCCAGCGTCCTCAACACGTCCTCGCGCCTGGCGGTGACGATCAGGTGATGTCCTCGCGCGGCGAGCTCGATGGCCAGCGCCTCGCCGATGTTCTGCGAAGCACCTGTGACAACTGCGCGGGCATCCGGGCTGGGTGCGGGTACTGGCATGGGCCGGACTATATCGTGGGCGATCGTGAGCGAAACGCGGCCGCCTGGGCAATCTCCACGGCGGTCGCAGGTCCTGGCGTGGGGGCTGTGGGACGTCGGTGCGACGGGTGTGAACGCGATCGTCACGACATTCGTCTTCTCGGTCTATCTCACGAGCACGGTCGGCGACGACCTACCCGGGGGGACGACACCGCAGAGTTGGCTCTTCCGGGCACTTGCAGCCGCCGGCCTGGTCGTCGCCCTGCTGGCTCCGATCACCGGTGTCTGGGTCGACGCGCCGTGGCGGCGCCGTAGGGTGCTTGCGCTGCTCTCCGGGGCGGTGGTGCTGCTGACGGCGTCGATGAGCCTGGTGCGCGACGACTACCACTATCTGTGGCTGGGCCTGGTGCTGCTCGGGGGCACCGCCGCGTGCGCCGAGCTCTCGACCGTGCCGTACAACGCGATGCTGCGCCAGCTCTCGACGCCTCAGACGTCGGGCCGCATCTCCGGGTTCGGTTCCGGCATGGGCTATTTCGGCAGTGTCATGCTGCTGCTGATCGTCTATGTCGGGCTCATCGCGGGCGACGGCGATACCCGGGGACTCCTCGGAATCCCGGTCGCCGACGGCCAGAATGTACGGGCGGCCATGCTGTTCGCCGCCGTGTGGTTCGCGCTGTTCGCGTTGCCCATCTTCTTCGCGGTGCCCTCGCCGCCGCATGACCCCGGCGACCCGCGAGAGGGCGTCGGTTTGGTCGGTGCCTACCGCAAACTGTGGCGCGAAATCGTCGGCGAATGGCGCCGCGACCACAACATCGTCTACTACCTGTTCGCCAGCGCGGTGTTTCGCGACGGCCTGACCGGGGTGTTTTCGTTCGGCGCCGTTCTCGGCGTCAGCGCCTACGGGATATCGAGCGCGAACGTGCTGCTGTTCGGCGTGAGCGCGAGCGTCATCGCCGCGCTCGGCGCATTTGTCGGCGGTCTCGTCGACGACCGGGTCGGATCCAAGCCGGTCATCCTCGGCTCCCTGGCATCGATGATCGTGATCTCGCTGATCCTCTGGTCGCTGTCCGGACCGCTCGGCTTCTGGGTCTGCGGGCTGCTGCTCTGCCTGTTCGTCGGGCCGACGCAGTCGTCGGCGCGGACCCTGATGCTGCGCATGTCGACCGAGGGCAAGGAAGGCGTGACGTTCGGTCTCTACACGACGACAGGCCGTGCGGTCTCGTTCCTTGCGCCGTTCCTGATCTCGGTGTTCATCGACTGGTTCGGCTCGGTTCGGGCAGGCATCGGTGGTCTGGTGCTGGTGCTGGCCGCCGGCATGGTGATGATGGCGCTGGTACACGCGCCGCACCGGGTTCCGGCGCGCTAGCGGACGGCGGTGCAGATCGTCAGGCCGTTGCCGGTGTTCGACTGCACCTGGACCCCGTTGACCGTCACGGAGCAGGACACCTGCCGACCGACATTGATGATCGTCAGGCTCGCTGAATCCTCTGCCGGACTGGGCAATTCGACTTCCTTGCGCCACGGCAGCACGACGTTGAACTCCGTCTGCAGCAGGCTACCCGTGTCGACATAGGTGATGTTGATCGCCCTTCCGGTCCCGGTCACCTCGTAGACCACCGACTCGGTCGCGCCCGGGCTTGCCGACTCACTGGGTGGGGTGGTGCTCGGCGTCGGCACCGGAACGATCGGAGGGAGCGGCCGCAGCGTCGTCGTCGGCGTCGGTGTCCGGGAGGTCGGTCGAGCTCGGCTCCGGCATCGGCGGCGGCGCCACCACCGTCTCCTGATTCGAGCTGTTCGACGACCACCAGCGCGATCACCAGGCCGACGACCAGAAGCACCGCCACCGCTGCCGCCACCCACAGCCACCGCGGCGACTTGGGCTTCTGCGGGCCCTCCGGCGGTTCGCCGGGAGGGTACGGCGGGCCGTATTGCCCGGTGCCGTACTGGCCGGTGCCGTACTGCCCGGTGCCGTATTGCCCGGTGCCGTACTGGCCGGTGCCGTACGGGTCGTAGCCGTACGGCGAGTACGGCGGCAGTTGCTGGGTGGGATCGGGCGCCTGGGGTGCCTGGTAGGTGGGCGGGTACGGCGGCTGGCCTGAATACGCCGGATCGGGGTATGCGGGATAGCTGTAGCCCAACGGTTGCGTCGGCTCGGGGCCTTCGCCTCGTGGTGTATTGGTCATACCCACCTCATGGCTGAAGGGTACCTGCGCGCCTGTTCGCACTTCCTGCTGTTGGCCGCGACGATCAATTCGCGCCGACAACCACGGTTAGCCGCGGCCAGCCGGGTTATCACTGTTGTAACGGCCGTCAATTACCGTGCGCGAGATGAGAGGCGCCATGCCGCGAACCCTGGGCGTCGAGGAGGAGTTTCACCTCGTCGACCTGAAAACCCGCCGCCTGACGGCTCGCGCGCCCGAGCTGCTCGACGAGTTGTCCGATACCTACGTCGCCGAGCTGCAGCGTTGCGTGATCGAAATGAACAGCGGCGTCGTCGATTCCCTCGACGGCCTGCGCGCCGATTTACGCGGTCACCGCGAGGTCTTGGTAGACGCGGCCACCCGGCTGGGCATGGGCGTGGTAGCTGCGGGTGCGGTGCCGCTCTCGGTGCCCGCCGAAATGCAGGTCACCCAGACCGCCCGCTACCGGCAGATGCTCGCGGACTATCAGTTGCTCGCGCGCGAGCAACTGATCTGCGGCACTCAGGTGCATGTCGGCATCGACGACCGCGACGAGTCGGTTGTCGTGGCCAACCGGGTGGCGCCGTATCTGCCCACGCTGCTGGCGCTGAGTGCGAGCTCTCCGTTCTGGGCGGACGGGTCCGACACCGGCTACTCCAGCGGTCGCACCCTGGTGTGGCAGCGTTGGCCGACGACGGGGCTCGCCGCGCCGGTTTCGTCGGCTGCCGAGTACGACAAGCTCGTCTCCGAGTTGGTCGCCAGCGGCGTGATCACCGACGCCGGCATGGTCTATTTCGACGCCAGGCCCGCAATCGCCGCGCCGACGCTGGAACTACGGATATGTGACAGTTGCCCGTCCGTGGACACCATCGTGCTGATCGCCGGGCTGTTCCGGGCGCTCGTCGAGCGCGAGGTCGACGGGCTGCGGGCCGGTGTGCCCGCGTTCGAGATGTCCCCGCCGATGGGTCGGGCCGCCCTGTGGCGTGCCGCGCGATCCGGGCTTGAGGGCGAGCTCGTCGATATCGATGGTCCAGTGAGTAGGCCCGCAGCCGATGTCGTCTCCGACCTGGTCCGGTCACTGCGCCCGCAGCTCGAGGCCGCGGGTGACTGGGACTCGATCAGCGATCTGACTCGGAGGGTTCTCATTGCCGGGACGTCGGCGGGCCGCCAGCGCCGCGCTTTGCGCCGACGTGGCCGGCTGACTGACGTCGTCGACCAGTTGATCGCCGAGACTGCCGGCAGTTGGCCGAGCACTACAGCCGCGGTGACGGAGGACCCGACGCTGCTGTTCGGATATCACCCCGATCGCGACTATGACAGCACCGACGAGACCGCGGCGGTGAGCTACGACGAAGCCGTCGACCCCAACGGCACTCCGCGACCGGATTACGAAACGATCCTGCACTCCGTCGCCCAGCTGGGGGTGTCCGTGCTGCGCACCCGGGAAGGCGAGATCGAACAGGAGCAGCGGGCCGACGGCATCATGTTCCGCGTCAGTGGACAGAGCCGCGCGCAGGTATTTCCACTCGACCTGATCCCGCGGCTCGTTTCGGCCGATGAATGGTCCCAACTCACCGTGGGGCTGGGTCAGCGGGCCAGGGCGCTCAATTCGTTCCTGCGCGACATCTATTCCGAGCAAGCGATCGTCAACGACGGCGTCATCGGGCAGCACGCGCTGGACCGGGCCCCCGGATTCCGCTCGACGGGGCAACTATCCCGCGAACCGGTTCGTGCGCACGTCAGCGGAACCGATGTGGTCTGCGACCGGGCCGGCAACTGGATGGTGCTCGAGGACAACCTACGCATCCCGTCCGGCACCGCGTACGCGGTCGTCAATCGGCGGCTACTGTCCAAGCATCTGCCCGAACTCGACCGACCTGCTGACATCGCTGATGTGAACTCAGTTCCCCAGTCGCTGCTCGATACGCTGCGCGCCGCGGCGCCGTCGAAGGCCTCCGAAGAGGTGACGGTGGCCCTGTTGTCGGCAGGCTGGGACGATTCCGCCTGGTTCGAGCACACGTTTCTCGCCGAAGATATGGGCATCGCACTTGTGCAGTCCTCGGACTTGTCGGTGGGTGAAGGAAGATTGTTGCGCCACATGGGTTCTGGTACTCACGCGATCGACGTGTTGTACGCACGGATGGACGAGGACATGGTGTTGTCGTCCACCGGCCACGACGGTGCGCCGCTGCGGGAGGGCCTGCTGGAGGCGGTCGCAGGCGGAACGTTGACCATCGCCAATTCGCTGGGAAACGGAGTCGCCGACGATAAGGCCATTTATGCCTACGTCCCTGCGATGATCGAGTACTACCTCGGTGAGACGCCCGCCCTGGCCCAGGTACCGACCTGGATCTGCGCCGAACGCGAGCAACGTGACTACGTGCTGGACAATCTCGGCGCCCTGGTGACCAAACCGATCGACGGGCTCGGCGGCGGCGGCGTGGTGATCGGGCCCGATGCATCGATCGAGCTGTTGGACGCCCGTCGGCGCGAACTGCAGGCGCAGCCCGAGCGATACATCGCGCAGGACGTGATCGCGTTGTCCACGCACCCCTCCTTCGACGGTGAAGGGATGTACCCGCACCACGTGGACCTGCGGGCGTTCGTGCACCTTCGCGCCGGACCGGGGGATTCGGTGTCGGCACACGTCATGCCCGCCGCGCTGACTCGGGTCGCTGCGCTCGGCTCCCGAATCGTCAACTCGTCGGCCGGCGGTGGCAGCAAGGACACGTGGATACGGACAGATAACCAAGACGACCCGGGCTCGACGTAGGGGGTACAAGGATATGTGTGGCGTCTGCGGAGAAATCCGTTGGGACGGTGAGTCGGCGGACGTCGCCGCCGTCACCCGGATGACCGGAGCGATGGCGTCGCGCGGCCCAGACTCCGACGGCGTGTTCGCGCACGGACCGATCGCACTCGGTCACCGGCGGCTGTCGATCATCGACCTGTCCGCCCGCGGCGCCCAGCCGATGGTCGACAGCGACCTGGGGCTGACGCTGGTGTTCAACGGCTGCATCTACAACTATCAGCATCTGCGCAAGGAACTCGAAGCTGCGGGCTATCGATTCTTCTCGACCGCGGACAGCGAGGTGGTCATCAAGGCCTTCCACCGGTGGGGAATCCGCTGTGTAGACCGCTTCAAGGGCATGTTCGCGTTCGCGATCGCCGACCGCGAAACCGGTGTAGTCACGCTGGCAAGGGACCGACTCGGTATCAAGCCGCTGTACCTGGCCGAGACTCCGGGGCGGCTGCGGTTCGCATCGACCGTGCGCGCGCTGCTCGATGCCGGCGACGTCGACACCGAACTGGATCGCCATGCCCTGCATCACTACATGAGTTTTCATTCCGTGGTGCCAGCGCCGCGCACCATCTACCGCGGCGTGCGCAAGCTGCCGCCCGCCACGGTCCGCGTGATTGCGCCTAACGGCTCCTATGAGGACACCGTGTTCTGGACACCGGTCTTCGCGCGAGACCCGTCGCGCGCCTTGTGGTCCGCGAGGGACTGGCAGGACGCGCTGATGGACGGATTGCGCGCCGCGGTGGCACGACGCATGGTCGCCGACGTCCCGGTCGGGGTACTGCTGTCCGGTGGCATCGACTCCTCGATCGTGGTGGCGCTGCTGGCCGAGCAGGGCCAGCACGGCCTTTCCACATTCAGCATCGGCTTCGATTCGGTCGGTGATGAATCCGGCGACGAGTTCTTCTACTCCGATCTGATCGCCAAGACCTTCGATACCGACCATCATCGCATCCACATCGACAGTTCGCGGCTGCTGCCAGCAGTGCCCAAAACCATTGCGGCGATGAGCGAACCGATGGTCAGTCATGACTGCGTGGCGTTTTATCTACTGTCGGAAGAGGTCAGTAAGTCGGTCAAGGTGGTGCAGTCGGGCCAGGGCGCCGACGAGATCCTGGCCGGCTACGACTGGTACCCCCCGCTGGCGAACATAGCCCGAGAGCACACCACCGAGGCCTACGCAAAAGTCTTCTTCGACCGCGGCCACGACGACGTCTTGGCGATTTTCGCGCCCGAGTACGGGATTGCGACCGAAGATCCGAGCCACCGGTTCGTTTCGGCCCATCAGTCCGTTCCGGGCGCCGAAACGGCGATTGACGCGGCACTACGGCTGGACACGCAGGTGATGCTGGTCGATGACCCGGTCAAGCGGGTGGACACCATGACGATGGCCTGGGGTCTCGAAGCCAGGGTGCCATTCCTTGACCATGACTTCGTCGAACTTGCCGCTGCCTGCCCCGCCGACCTGAAGCTGGCAGCCGGCGGCAAGGGCGTTCTGAAGAACGCATCGCGCGGGTTGCTGCCGTCCGAGGTGATAGACCGCACGAAGGGCTACTTCCCGGTGCCCGGCATCCGGCACCTACACGGTGAGATGCTCGACATGGTTCGCGATGCGCTCACCAACGATGCCGCACGTGCCCGCGGCCTCTACCGTGGGAAGACAGTCGACGCGCTGCTGGCAGCGCCCAACGGAACCCGCACGACGCTGGGTGCCAACGCGTTGTGGCAGTTGGCGGTGCTCGAGATGTGGTTACAGAGCATGCAAAGCTGATGCGATGAGGCAGCAGGTGCGCACCAACTACGGTGCGTCGCTGTCGCCGGACGCAACGGCGTTCGCGCACCTTGTCGATGACGGCGGTTACCCGCGGGCGGTGCAGCGTTTCCTGCGCGGCTGGCGTGCGAGTTCTTCCCGAGATGTCGAATTGCCCGTCGAGGGTGCCGTCACGCGGGTGATCCACTCTGCCGACGGACATTGGCTGGCCTGTCAGGTTGCGCCTGAAGGTGGCACGCGAAGTCAAATCTGGGTGGTGACAACCGACCCCGACGATCGGGACGCACATCGGATCGATAGCTGGCCCGCAGGCGTACCGGAAGGCACCGCCGAACTGATCAGCTGGGACGGCACACAGGTCGCCGCCATCCTGACTGGTGACGACGGCGTCGGCAGCTCGTGTCTGATCAATCCGGCCGACAGCGCGACAGATGTGCTGGACCGCCGTTCGGGGGGCCGGCTGGTGGACGCTTGGGCGGGCGCGGCGCTGGTGCGGGTCGGACCGCGGGGCTACCGCGATCTCATCATGCTGCGTGGACTGACCGAGATCGCGCTGCTGCCATACGATCCCGGCTCCACGACCGATTTTGGGATTATCCTGGACGATCAAGGTCCTCGACGCCTGCGGGCCGGCCTTGAAGGGGAACTCACCGAGCTGTACCACCCGGCGAAGGACTATGGAGTCAACAGCACCAAGGGCTATGTGCGCGCGCTGGTCCGTAGCGAGAACGGTGCCGACCACGCTCGGTTGCTCGAGGTGACGACGACGGCCGACGGCGTGTCCTACCAGGTAATTGCCGAGCGCCCTGGCTATGAACTCGACGAGTTCGTCGTCAGCGACGACCTTTCGACGGTAGCGCTGTTGTGGAACATCAACGGCGCCAGCGAGTTACAGATCCTCGAATACGCTGACTACACCTTGCACGAGCCAATTCCATTGCCTGGCATGGTCGCCTCCGAACTCACCATCAGCGCCGGCGGGTCCATGGTGGCGATGACGGTCGAGAGCCCCGACAAGCCGCGCACCGTCGAGCTCGTCGACCCGCGAACCAGGGAATGGGAGCCCGTCGACCGTGAGCCGAGCAGCGGTCCGCTGTCCGCGGAGCCGACAATGGAGAGCATCACCGCCCGCGACGGGTTGGAGTTCACCGGCTGGCTGTTCCGCCCACCGGACGGGGTCGACTCGATCGGGGCGATGATGTTCCTGCACGGCGGGCCCGAGGGTCAGGGCAGGCCGGGGTACAACGAGTTCTTCCCACCGCTGCTGGAGGCCGGCATCACGGTCTTCCTGCCAAATGTCCGCGGTTCCGGGGGATTCGGCCGGGCGTTCATGCATGCCGACGACCGGGAGAAGCGTTTCGCGGCCATCGACGACGTCGCGGACGCGGCGCTGTTTCTGGCCGACCGCGGCCTGGCGCCCGCCGACCGCATCGCCTGCTGCGGCTGGTCCTACGGCGGGTACCTGACGCAGGCGGCGCTCACATTCCATCCGCAGCTGTTCGCGGCGGGCATCAGCATCTGCGGGATGAGCGATCTGAACACGTGGTACCGCAACACCGAGCCGTGGATCGCGGCGGCGGCCTATTCGAAGTACGGCCACCCGGTGAGCGACCGGGAGCTGCTCGACCAACTGTCACCTTTGCTCTGCGCGCACGCCTTGACCGCGCCCCTGCTTCTGGTGCACGGACTCAACGACACCAACGTCCCGCCCAGCGAGTCGCAGCAGATGTACGACGCCTTGCGGGCACTGGGCCGCACTGTCGAGCAACTGCTTTTCACCGACGATGGCCACGAACTCGACAAGCGCGAGAACCGAACCGTACTGGTCAAAGCGATGAGTGAGTGGCTCACCACGGCGTTTGCGCGCCCCGGACTCCTGAACGGTTCAAGATCAAATTGACGCGTTTACCGGAATTGTCCCCGGGGTAAAACTCTCCTGCGCCAAATCGGCGCTCAACAGGAGGAGGCCAGCATGCGTGGTGGCGGAATTCTCGGCGTGATCGTCTTGGTTTGGTTGCTGATCGGTGTGGTGGCGGCCTACCAGAGGGATTACTTCAAGACCGACGCAAACAATTGCGCCACAGCGGGAACCATCGCGTTGACGGTCGTAGCGGGGCCATTGAACTACGCGGGCGCGAACCCGAAGGTGACCGATTGCAACGTAGATCTACCCCAGCCCAGCCAGTAGTCAACGGGCTCTAGATATTTCATTGATCGAATGGAGTGAATCATGATCGTCCTCGGAGTCATCCTCGTGATACTCGGGGTGCTTTTCGGCATCTCGATCCTGACCTACATCGGCGTCGTGCTGATCGTCATCGGCGCGGTGTTCTGGATCCTCGGATCCACCGGCCGCGCAGTCGGTGGTCGAAAAGTCTGGTACTAGCGCTGACTAGCGTCTAACCGCCGCTTCGGCCGGCTGAGGACAGGGCCGCGATCGTCATCTCCCTCAAGATCGCCCGCGACCCGGAAACCGTTCCTCGGCCGGCCGATTTGGCTGTGCCCGGCCGGACGCTGTGCGGCGTTGAATTCAGCAGGCCGAAGACGGCGTGCGCCATCAGCCGCGCGTCGGCTTCGTCGCTCGCGCGGTCCAGCCGACGAAGAACGTCGACCCAGATCTCCACATACTGCCGCTGGGCCTTGCGGACCTGACGCTTCGCGGGCTCGGGCAGATATCCCAGGTCGCGGTCCTGGATGCGGATCAGATCGGACTCGCCGAGCGCGAAATCGAGGTGGAAGTCGATCAATCCGTCCAGCGCGGTCGCTGCGTCGGGCGCTTCGGCGACGACCGTCCTCGCTCCGGCGAGGAGCCGGGTGCTGATCCCCACCAGCAGCTCGACCAGCAGCGCTTCCTTGTTGGGGAAGTGCCGGTAGATCGCGGGTCCGCTGACGCCTGCGGCCGCACCGATGTCCTCGAGTCGCACGGCGAGGAAGCCGCGCTCGGCGACCAGTCGTTCCGCCGCGGCGATCAGCTTGTCGCGGCGGTCGGATTTCGCCCTGCTGCGGCTGGTACCGGTCGGCAGGGAAGCAGACCCGGAAGCCGGGAGAGACAAGGTGTTACCCCCATCCGCGCTGGTGGACATTTCGGTTAATCGTGACTAACATACTACGAGTTAGTCGTCATTAACTCAACCGAAACGGGCAGTACCGATGACAACAGCGCTCCAGTCCAGCAGCCGCGAGCAGCATCTGCAGCTCGTCGCGCAGCTGCGCGAGAAGATGGCCGCCGCCGCGCTCGGCGGCTCCGCCAAAGCCCGCGAGCGCCACGTCAGCCGCGGCAAGCTGCTACCGAGGGACCGGGTGGACGGGCTTCTGGACCCCGGTAGCCCACTGCTCGAGGTGTCGGCCCTTGCCGCCGACGGCATGTACGACGACGAGTGTCCCGGTGCGGGCATGATCGTCGGAATCGGGCGGGTATCTGGGCGCGAATGCATGATCGTGGCCAACGATGCGACCGTGAAAGGTGGTACGTACTACCCGATTACGGTCAAGAAGCATCTGCGTGCCCAGGAGATCGCACGGCAGAACCGGCTGCCCTGCATCTACCTCGTCGACTCGGGCGGCGCGTTCCTGCCGCGACAGGATGAGGTGTTCCCCGACCGCGACCATTTCGGCCGCATCTTCTACAACCAGGCGACGATGAGCGCCGAGGGCATTCCGCAGATCGCCGCGGTGCTCGGCTCGTGCACCGCCGGCGGCGCGTACGTGCCCGCGATGAGCGACGAAGCGGTCATCGTCCGCAATCAGGGCACGATCTTCCTCGCCGGTCCGCCGCTGGTGAAGGCCGCGACCGGCGAAGTGGTGACCGCCGAAGAGCTCGGCGGCGGTGATCTGCACTCGAAGACCTCCGGTGTCACCGACCACCTGGCGCACGACGACCGCGACGCGCTGCGGATCGTGCGACGCATCGTCTCGACGCTTGGCCCGCGGCTGGACCCGCCGTGGGACGTCGCGCCGACGGTCGACGCGGTTGCCGACCAGAGCGAGCTCTACGACGTGGTACCCGTCGATGCGCGAGTGCCGTACGACGTGCACGAGGTCATCACGCGGATCGTCGACGGCGGCGAGTTCGCCGAGTTCAAGGCCGAATACGGTTCGACGTTGGTGACCGGCTTCGCCCGCATTCACGGCCATCCGGTCGGAATCATCGCCAACAACGGGGTGCTGTTCTCCGAATCGGCCTTGAAGGGTGCGCATTTCATCGAGCTGTGCGACAAGCGGATGGTCCCGCTGCTGTTCCTGCAGAACATCTCGGGTTTCATGGTCGGCCGCGACTACGAGGCCGGCGGCATCGCCAAGCACGGCGCCAAGATGGTGACCGCCGTTGCGTGTGCGCGGGTGCCGAAGCTCACCGTCGTGATCGGCGGCTCGTACGGCGCGGGCAACTACTCGATGTGCGGGCGCGCGTATTCGCCTCGCTTCCTGTGGATGTGGCCGAATGCCAGGATCTCGGTGATGGGCGGTGAGCAGGCCGCCTCGGTGCTGGCCACCGTGGGCGGCGAGATGACACCCGAGCAGGAGGAAGAGTTCAAGGCCCCGATCCGTGCGCAGTACGAAAGCCAGGGCAATCCCTACTATTCGACGGCGCGGCTGTGGGACGACGGCGTCATCGACCCCGCCGACACCAGAACAGTGCTCGGGCTCGCGCTTTCGGTAGTCGGTCAAGCGCCGGTCGAACCGATCTCCTACGGCGTGTTCCGGATGTGATGTCGTGAACTTGCATACGGTCCTGGTGGCCAACCGCGGCGAGATCGCCGTGCGAGTGATCCGCACGCTGCGCGAAATGGGCATCCGCTCGGTCGCCGTGTTCAGCGACGCCGACGCCAACGCCCGCCACGTCGCCGAGGCGGACGTCGCTGTCGGTATCGGGCCCGCTCCCGCCCGGCAGAGCTACCTCAACATCGACGCGGTCGTCGACGCCGCCCGCCGCACCGGCGCCCAGGCGATCCATCCCGGATACGGGTTCCTCTCGGAGAACGCCGAATTCGCCGCTGCCCTGGAGGCGGCGGGCATCGTGTTCATCGGGCCGCCGGTCAAGGCGATCCAGACCATGGGCGACAAGATCGCCGCCAAGACGACGGTGTCGGCATTCGGTGTGCCCGTCGTGCCGGGCATCGCCCGGCCCGGCCTGACCGACGACGACCTGATCGCGGCGGCGGGCGACATCGGCTACCCGGTGCTGGTGAAGCCGTCGGCAGGCGGCGGCGGCAAGGGCATGCGGGTCGTGCACGAACCGTCCGAGCTACCGGCGGCCCTGATCAGCGCCCGGCGCGAGGCGGCCGCGGCGTTCGGCGACGACACCCTGTTCCTCGAGCGATTCGTGTTGAACCCCCGCCACATCGAGGTGCAGGTGCTCGCCGACGGATACGGCAACGTCGTCCATCTCGGCGAACGCGAATGCAGCCTGCAGCGACGTCACCAGAAGGTGATCGAGGAGGCGCCGTCACCACTGTTGGACGCGGCGACGCGGGCGCGGATCGGCGCCGCGGCCTGCGACACCGCGCGCAGCGTCGACTACACCGGCGCGGGCACCGTCGAGTTCATCGTGTCCGCCGACCGGCCCGACGAGTTCTTCTTCATGGAGATGAACACCCGCCTGCAGGTCGAGCATCCGGTCACCGAAATGGTCACCGGCATCGACCTCGTCGAACTGCAGGTGCGCATCGCCGCGGGGGAGAAGCTGCCGGTCGCGCAGGACGACATCACGATGACCGGGCACGCCATCGAAGCCCGTATCTACGCCGAGGATCCCGCGCGCGGCTTCCTGCCGACGGGTGGCGAGGTGCTCGATCTCACCGAGCCGCATGGCCCGGGTGTTCGCGTCGACTCCGGCCTCGCGGCGGGCACGGTGGTCGGCAGCGACTACGACCCGATGCTGGCCAAGGTCATCGCGCATGCCGCTGACCGGCCCGCGGCGCTGCGTGCGCTGGACCGCGCGCTGGCCGACACCGCCGTCTTGGGGGTGACGACGAACGTCGAGTTCCTGCGCTTCCTGCTGGCCGACGAAGATGTCGTGGCGGGCCGACTCGACACCGGGTTGTTGGACCGCAGGACAACGGATTTCGCGCCGCTCCAGCCGGGAGACGACGAGCTGATCGCCGCCGCGGCATACAAGTGGTTGCGCAGCTGGCCCGTGCCGGCGGGCAACCTGTGGGACGTGCCGTCGGGCTGGCGGATAGGGCGGCACGGTCCGACCACCGTGCGCCTGCACGCGGGCGAGCGCACCGACCACGTGTACCTGACCGGCACCCCGCAAGCGGCGACGGCCGTGGTCGAGGACGGCGAATCACGCACGCTCACAGCCGGTCTCGATGACGACCGGCTCGTGGTGACACTCGACGGGTTGCGCACCGACTACCTCGTCGCCGCGACTGACGGTCAGATCTGGTTGGCGCGAGGCAGGTCGCACCGCGGTCGTCGACGAGGTCCGGGAGGCGCCCGTCCGCCCCGACGACGAACACAGCGGGGACGCCGAACTCGTCAGCCCCATGCCGGGATCCGTCGTCGCCGTCGGTGTCGAGGACGGCGCAACCGTCGACGCGGGTGCCGTCGTCGTCGCGGTCGAGGCGATGAAGATGGAGCACGCGCTGACCGCACCGGTCGACGGTGTGGTGGAACTACTCGTCGCCGTCGGCGACCAGGTCAAGGTGGGCCAGCCGCTGGCCCGGATCACTGCAAGTGAGAAAGAACCGACATGAGTGAATTTCTAGCCACCGGCATGCTGCCCGATGACTACCAGCAGCTCGCCAAGACGGTGCGGGACTTCGCGCAGAGCGTGGTGGCGCCCGTCTCCGCCAAGCACGACGAAGAGCACTCGTTCCCGTATGAGGTCGTGTCCGGCATGGCCGACATGGGCCTGTTCGGGCTGCCGTTCCCCGAGGAGTACGGCGGCATGGGCGGCGACTACTTCGCGCTGTGCCTCGCGCTCGAGGAACTCGGCAAGGTCGACCAGAGCGTCGCCATCACGCTGGAGGCCGGCGTATCGCTTGGCGCGATGCCGGTGTACCGGTTCGGCAACGAGGACCAGAAGCAGGAATGGTTGCCGCTGTTGGCAAGTGGCAAGGCGCTCGGTGCGTTCGGGCTGACCGAGGCGGGCGGTGGAACGGATGCGGGCGCGACCAAGACGACGGCCAAGCTCGACGACGGCCACTGGGTCATCAACGGCAGCAAGCAGTTCATCACCAACTCGGGCACCGACATCACCAAGCTGGTGACCGTCACCGCGGTCACCGGGGAAGCCGGTGGCCGGAAGGAGATCTCGTCGATCCTGGTGCCGGTTCCCACCGAGGGGTTCACCGCCGAGCCGGCGTACAACAAGGTCGGCTGGAACGCGTCTGACACCCACCCGCTGAGCTTCGACGACGTCCGGGTGCCCGCAGAAAACCTGCTGGGCGAGCGCGGGCGGGGCTACGCCAACTTCCTGCGCATCCTCGACGAGGGCCGCGTCGCCATCGCCGCGCTATCCGTCGGCGCCGCGCAGGGCTGCGTCGACGAGTGCGTGAAGTACGCGAAGGAACGCGAGGCCTTCGGTGCGGCGATCGGCACGTATCAGGCCGTCTCGTTCAAGATCGCGCGGATGGAGGCGCGGGCGCATTCCGCCAGAACGGCTTACTACGACGCGGCCGCACTCATGTTGGCGGGCAAGCCGTTCAAGAAGGCCGCCGCGATCGCCAAGCTCGTCGCCAGCGAGGCCGCGATGGACAACGCGCGCGACGCGACACAGGTGTTCGGCGGCTACGGCTTCATGAACGAATACCCCGTCGCGCGGCACTACCGCGACAGCAAGATCCTCGAAATCGGTGAAGGAACAACGGAAGTGCAGCTGATGGTGATCGCCCGCGAGGCTGGGCTGTGACCGACAAGAAGATCGTCGTTCAGCGGGGCCTATGGTTCGAGGAGTTCGAGACCGGCGTGCTCTACCAGCACAGGCCAGGGCGCACCATCACCGAAGCCGACAACGTCCTGTTCACCACCTTGACGATGAACACCCAGGCGCTGCATCTGGATGCCGCCTTCTCCGACGCGCTGCCGCCGTTCAACCAGCGACTGGTGAATTCGATGTTCACACTCTCGACGCTCGTCGGGCTGTCGGTGGCGCAGCTGACCCAGGGCACGATCGTCGGCAACCTCGGCTTCGGTGAGGTCGCCTTCCCGAAGCCGCTCTTCCACGGCGACACCCTGTACGCCGAAACAGAAATCACCGACAAGCGCGAGTCCAAGAGCCGGCCGGGGGAGGGCATCGTCACCTTCGCCCATACCGGCCGCAATCAGCACGACGACGTCGTGGCGACCGCATCGCGAAAGACGATGGTGCGCAAGCGCCCTGCCGAGGAGGCCTGAATGCCGCTGGTGCAGACAGGACCTGGCTGGTTGTTCTGCCCGGCCGATCGGCCGGAACGCTTCGGAAAGGCGGCCGCCGCAGCCGATGTGGTGATCCTCGATCTCGAAGACGGTGTCGCGGCGAAGGATAGAGGCGCCGCGCGCACTGCCCTCTTGGACAACCCGCTGGATCCGGACCGCACCGTCGTCAGGATCAACCCCGCCACGACCGCCGACCACGGGCCGGACCTCGACGCGCTCGCCAAAACCAAGTACACGACCGTGATGCTGGCCAAAACCGAGGACCCGCAGCAGATCCGCGACCTGGCGCCGCTGGACGTGGTGGTGCTGATCGAGACGCCGTTGGGCGCGGTGGTGGTCAACGAGCTGGCGCGGATGGACAACGCCTTCGCGCTCATGTGGGGCGCCGAGGACCTCTTCGCGGCGACGGGTGGCACCGCCAACCGGTGGCCCGACGGCAGCTACCGCGATGTGGCAAAGCACGTCCGGTCGCAGACGTTGCTGGCGGCCAAGGCCTACGGGCGGATGGCGCTGGATTCGGTGTACCTCGACATCAAGGATCTCGACGGTCTGCGCGGCGAGGTCGACGACGCCGTCGCGGTCGGCTTCGACGCCAAGGTCGCGATCCACCCCACGCAGGTCGCGGTCATTCGCGAGGGCTACGCACCGACCGCCGAACAGGTGGAATGGGCGCGACACGTGCTCGCCGCGGCCCGCGATGAGAGAGGCGTCTTCCAATTCGAAGGCATAATGGTGGATGCCCCGGTACTGCGGCGGGCAGAGCGCATCGTCTCGTTGGCGCCTCACCCCGGCAGCTGACGGACAGACCCCTCACCAGGGGTTTTGCTCCGACCGCCTCCGTGCTGAGCACCTCAGTCGCCTGACGGCGCGATCCGCCGTCAGTGACCCTAGGAGGCGGTATGGCAGGGACCGTTTCGGCACCCCTGACGTCGTTCGACGTCGAGCTGGAGCCGATTGCGCTGGTCGCCCCGGATGGGACGCCGACCACCGAGACCCGGTATCGCCGAGATCTTCCACCCGAGACGCTCGGGTGGCTCTACGAGCTGATGGCCGTCACCCGCGCAATCGACGCGGAATTCGTCAACCTGCAGCGACAGGGTGAGCTCGCGCTGTTCGCGCCGTGCCGCGGGCAGGAGGCCGCACAGATCGGGTCGGCGGCGTGCCTGCGCAAGACCGACTGGCTGTTTCCGCAGTACCGCGAGATCGGGGCGTTCCTGTTGCGTGGCATCACGCCCGCACAGATGGGCGCGGTCTGGCGAGGCCGGTGGCACGGCGGCCTCGGGTTCACCGAGAAGTGCGTCGCCCCGATCGCGATCCCGATCGGCACGCACGGTTTGCACGCGGTCGGAGCCGCCATGGCCGCGCAGCGACTCGGCGAAGACTCGGTGACCGTTGCCTACCTCGGTGACGGCGCGACGAGCGAGGGCGATTCGCACGAAGCGCTCAACCTCGCCGCCGTCTACAAGGCGCCGTGTGTGTTCTTCGTGCAGAACAACCAGTGGGCGATCTCCGTTCCGGTCAGCCGCCAGCAGGCGGGGCCGTCGATCGCGCACCGGGCGATCGGCTACGGGATGCCGGGCATCCGCGTCGACGGCAACGACGTGCTGGCGTGCCACGCGGTGATGGCCGAAGCCGCCCAACGCGCCCGCGAGGGTCACGGCCCGACGCTGATCGAAGCGGTCACCTACCGGCTGGGCCCGCACACCACCTCCGACGACCCGACCCGCTACCGGCCGCAGGAAGAGGTCGACAGGTGGGCGGCGCTTGACCCGATTCCGCGCTACCGCACCTACTTACAGAACATCAATGTGTGGACCGAACGGCTGGAGCACCGCGTCGAAACGCGGGCCGCCCGGCTGTGCGCGGAACTGCGCGACGCGATCGTCAACACACCCGACATGGACGTCGGCGAACTGTTCGACACCACCTATGCGGAGATTACCCCGACACTGCAAGCCCAGCGCGACGAGCTGATGGCCGAGTTGGCGAAGGAGGCGTGACATGACCCAGATCATCGAGCGGCCTGCGGACTACGGGGACGACTCACACGAGCCCCCGCTGCTCACGCCGGTACCGACCGCCACGAACCTGACGATGGTGCAGGCGATCAACAGGGCGCTGCACGACGCGATGGCTGCCGACGACCGGGTTCTGGTCTTCGGCGAGGACGTGGCGACGCTCGGCGGCGTGTTCCGGGTCACCGAGGGCCTCACCGAAACCTTCGGTGACGGCCGGTGTTTCGACACTCCGCTGGCGGAGTCGGCGATCATCGGCATCGCAGTGGGGCTCGCGATCCGCGGCTTCGTCCCGGTCCCCGAGATCCAGTTCGACGGGTTCTCGTACCCGGCGTTCGACCAGATGGTCAGCCACCTCGCGAAATACCGCGTGCGCACCCACGGCGACGTGGACATGCCCGTCACGATCCGCATCCCGTCCTTCGGCGGAATCGGTGCGGTCGAACACCATTCGGAGTCCACCGAATCGTACTGGGCGCACACCGCCGGCCTGAAGGTCGTGGTGCCGTCGACGCCGTCGGACGCCTACTGGCTGCTGCGGCATTCGATCGCCAGCCGGGACCCGGTCGTGTTCCTGGAGCCGAAGCGGCGGTATTGGGCGCGCGAGGACGTCGACACCGGCACGCCTGGATTGCCCATCGGCCGCGCCGCGGTACGCCGCGTCGGCGACGATGTCACCGTGCTCACCTACGGCGGCCTGGTCCAAACCGCCTTGGCGGCAGCGGATCTCGCCGCCGACCACTACGGCTGGAATCTCGAGGTCGTGGACCTGCGTTCGCTCAACCCGCTCGACTTCGACACCGTCGCGGCGTCGGTGCGCAAAACCGGGCGCGCGGTGGTGGTCCATGAGGGTGCTCGCACCCTCGGCTTCGGCGCCGAGTTGGCGGCGCGCATTCAGGAGGAGCTGTTCTACGACCTGGAGGCGCCGGTATTGCGCGCCACCGGTTTCGACACCCCGTATCCGCCAGCGCGGCTCGAGAAGCTGTGGCTACCCGGCGTCGACCGACTGATCGACTGCGTCGAGAAGGCGATGCACTCGTGACCGGCGACAATGTGCGGGACTTCCTGGTTCCCGATCTCGGCGAGGGCCTCGAGGACGCGACGATCACCAGCTGGAGTGTCGCGGTCGGCGACGACGTCGAACTCAACCAGACCCTGTGCACGGTGGAGACCAACAAGGCCGAGGTGGAGATTCCCAGCCCGTATGCGGGTCGCATCGTCGAACTCGGTGGTGCAGACGGCGAAACGCTCGCCGTCGGTGCGGTTTTGGTGCGCATCGCGACCGATGCACCCGCTCCCGCTTCCCAGAACGGTGGGAAACCGGCGCGCAAGGCGGTGCTGGTCGGCTACGGCACCGACGACGATATGGACACCAGCCGCCGGGTTCCGGCCGAGGACGGCACGCGACCGCGCGCCAAGCCCCCGGTGCGCAAGCTCGCCGCCGATCTGCACGTCGATCTGGCATCGCTGACGCCGGGTTCCGGTCCGGACGGAATCGTCACCCGTGAGGATGTGCTCGCGGCCGCGGGGAAGTCGGAACCCGACTCCGGACACCGTCGGCGTGAACGGCGTGCAGGCCACAATGGCACAGCGAATGACATTGTCACGGAGCAAGATTCCCGACGCGCATGCCAGCGTTCAGGTCGACTGCTCGGCGTTGCTGCGGATGCGTGACCGGCTGCGCGATGCGGTCGGCGATGACGGGCCGCCGATCACGCCGTTCGTTCTGACGCTTCGGCTGTTGACGATCGCGCTGACGCATCACCCGATGTTCAACTCGACATGGGTGGACACCGCGGGTGGACCGCACATCCACGTTCATTCCGCTGTGCACCTGGGATTCGGCGTGGCGGCACCGCGCGGGCTGCTGGTGCCGGTCGTGAAGGACGCGCAGGACATGTCGACGCGGGAGTTGGCGGTGACGGTGTCGCGGCTCATCGAGGAAGCGCGCGCAGGAACCGTCAAACCGACTGAGCTGCAGGGCTCCACGTTCACGGTGTCGAACTTCGGCGCCCTCGGGTTGGACGAGGGAGTGCCCGTCATCAACTATCCCGGAGGCCGCGATCCTGGGCATGGGGTCGTTGAAGCCGCGGCCGGTCGTCGTCGACGATGCCGTCGTTGCTCGGCCGACGATGACGCTGACGTGCGCCTTCGACCACCGCATTGCCGATGGTGCGCAGGTCGCTGCGTTCCTCGGCGAGCTGCGGCGATTGATCGAGTCGCCGGAGCTGGCGCTGCTCGACAGCTAGCGACGCCGGTCTACACGCGTCGAGACTGCGGTGGTGGCGGAGCCTACTCGCACTTCTTCGCCACGAGTGCAGTCTCAACGCGCTACCTGCGCTTGGCGGCGGCCAGCCGTTCGGCGAACTCCGGCGAAAGGATCGACGCCGCTTGCGGTTTCAGCTCGGTGTCGACGGCGATCGAGTGCTGGTCGAGGTCGATCGAACCCGGGTTGGCGGTAGCCCGCATGGAGGCCTTGGTGGCGAGGACGACGTCGCGCGGTGCTGCCGCGGGCCCGGCGGCCAGCTCCTTGGCGGCGGCGACGGGGTCGTCGGCGACCTCGAGTGCCAGCCCGTACCGCACGGCGGCCTCGGCGTCGAAGCGCATCCCGAACAGCAGCGACGCCCTGGCCGCCTGCACGCCGACGGCGCGCTGCAGCATCCACGTCGCACCGCCACCGGGGTGAATGCCGAGCTTCTGGAAGCGCGGATCGAACATCGCCGCCGGGCCGGCGATGCGCACATCGGCGGCAAGCGCGAGGTTGAGCCCTGCACCGACGGCGGCGCCGTTGACGGCCGCGATCGTGGGCAGCGTGCAGTTGGCCACCGCGAGGAAGCCGTCGTAGATCGTCCGCAGGCCGTTTTCGGTCGCCTCGCCGAGCGCGGTGAGGTCGGCGCCTGCGCAGAACGCCTTGCCCGCCCCGGTGACGATGAGGGCGTGTACGTCGGTGTTCGCCTCGGCCGCATCGACGGCCGCCCGCAGCCCGGCCGAGATCTCAGCGGTGACGGCATTGCGGCGCTCGGGGTCGTTGACGGTGATCAGCGCGACGTGGTTTTCGACCTGCACAAGGACGCGATCGGACATCGCTTCAGGCTAGTGATCGCCTACAGGGTCGCGGTGATGGGCCCGAGGATCTGGCAGTTGTCCGCAGGCAGCGTGGGGACGATGATGCCGCAGCCGCGCCCCCGCGATGATGTAGGTCGCGCCGGGTGTGTAGGGCTCGGAGTAGTACACCTGCGCGGTATCGGTGCCCTGCATGCACGATCCGCCCTGCTGACCGGCGATCTCCACGCACGCCACGCTCTGATAGGGGCTGGCCGCGATGCCGCACACCACCGAGGTGATGGTGGCGGTGACCTTGCTGACGCCGTCGACCTGCACCACCTGCGGGGGTGACAGCGTGAAGCCGCACGGCGGCGGAGGAAAGGGCTCTGCTTGCGCGGCGGTCGCGCCGACGACGCCCGCCACCGCCAGGGTGAACGCCGCCCAGAACGCCATACCGGCTCGGATCATGCCTGGATGTTAGATCGGCTCCTCTACTTAGACATCGACTTCTGCACGAGGGCCGTGATTTTGCCGCGCGGGATTACGACCCTCCCGCAGAACTCGACGTCCACCGCAGGAGATAGCGGTAGTACAGCGCGCGCCGCACCGAACTCCCAGGTAGCACCTCGTCGGTAGTGCGACGGATCTCCGAGAGGCTCTCGATGGGGTCGGTCATCTTGACGCCGATGTCGCTGGATACCTCGTGCAGGCGCGAGCCGACAAGCACAGCGGGCAGACATCCCACAGCCCATAACCAGTCCGATATCGACTTGTTCGCGGAGAGCCCGACGACCGCAATCTCACCCGCCGGCGTCAACATGTCGCGCGCTTTCAGCAGCGTGGAGCGAAGCTCCATCAGTGCGCGCCGAGGGGACCGGCGGCTTTTGCCGTCGGGGTATCGGGGCTGGTGAGCAGGGTGTGGTGGTGAGTTTGTCGGTCCGTTTCGTAGCGTTTGTGCTATGTCTGAGCGCCGGTTTGGCCGCACACCTGGTGGGGTGTGCGCGTTGGGCCTGCAGTTGGTGTGGTGCCCGAAGTATGGGCGCGGGGTTGTGGGCGGGCGGGTCGGCGGCGGGCTGGGCGAGCCACTGGAGCGGGTCGCACCGGGCATGGCGTGCAGCTTGTGGCCACCGAAGTGATGGCTGATCAGGTGCACCTGTTGGTGCGGGTTGGACCGATGTGGTCGCCGTGGTATTTGGCCGCCTCGGTTGGCGACGTCTGCGAGTCGGCGGTGCGCGGCGACATGGCACACCGGTGGGACGCGGTGGGGGCGTGATGAGGCGGTCCTATGTGTTTCGGCTGCGGCCGACGTCGCGTCAGCACATCGCGTTGGCGGCGTGTGTGGAGGCCCACCGCGAGCTCTACAACGCAGCTCTGCAGGAACGCCGGGATGGGTGGGCGCACAGCAAGACCCGTATCGGCTACGGGGACCAGTCGGCGCAGTTGACCGAGATTCGGTCGGCATGCCCGGATCAGGCGGTGTGGTCGTTCTCCAGTCAGCAGGCCACGTTGCGTCGGCTCAACAAGGCGTTCCAGGGGTTTTTCCGGCGGGTGAAAGCGGGCCAGACTGCGGGGTATCCCCGATTCAAGGGTGGGGCCCGGTTCGACAGTGTGCAGTGGCCCAAAGACGGTGACGGCGCGCGCTGGCTGCCGCAGGCAAAGCGGGTGTATCTGCAGGGTGTCGGGCAGGTCAAGGTCCATCTGCACCGCCAGGTGGCGGGTCGGGTGAAGACGATCCAGATCAAACGCCAGGGGCGGCGCTGGATGCTGGTGCTCTCCTGTGACGACGTGCCGGCCAATCCGCTGCCGGCCACCGGCCGCCAGGCCGGCATCGACGTCGGGATCGTGTGTTACGCCACGCTGAGCGACGGGACCGGTGTGGACAATCCGCGCTGGGCTCGCGCGGCCAGTGCGCGGTTGACTGCTGCGCAACGGCGGTTGCAGCGCGCCAAGCGGCGTTCGAACAACCGTATCGGTAAGCGGGAAACCGTCGCGGCGAGACATCGCAAGATCGCCAACCAGCGCAAGGACTTTCACCACAAACAGGCCCGCAAGCTTGTCGAGTCCTACCACGTTGTGGTGGTGGAGGACCTACAGATCGCCAACATGGTTCGGCGGGCAAAGCCGCTGGCCGATCCCGACAAGCCGGGACAGTTTCTGCCCAACGGTGCCCGGGCAAAGTCGGGGCTCAACCGCAAGTATCAGTGACGCCAGCTGGGGTCAGTTCGTCTCGATTCTGCGCGCCAAAGCGGAAGACGCTGGGCGCACGTGGATTGAGGTCGACCCCCGGCACACCTCCGACGGCTGCGAGAAGTGTGGGTATGCAGCCGCCGAAAACAGGGTCACCCAAGCGCAGTTCGCCTGCCAGCGCTGCGGTCACACCGCCGCAGCAGACGGGCACGCCGCACGCAACATCCTCCGGGCCGGACTGGCCCTTCATGCCCAAGCGGCATGAAAACAAGCTGACGGCATCCAGCCGCCAGCGAAGTCACGTGGTGCAGGCTCGCGACGAAGGTGATGAGGTCGAACCGTCGTCCAGCGGGTTGGAACTCCTGAAAGTCAGCGATGTCCACGGCGACGTTGTCGCGGGTCGCCAAGCGTTCGGTAGCTCGCCGGACCGCGCTTGCGTCGGGGTCGATCGCCGTCACGGACCGGGACACGCGCGCCAGCCGTTGTGCGAGCAGTCCGTCGCCGCAGCCGACGTCGAGGGCAGCGCCGTTGTGGCGCTTGGCAATATCGACGAGCCACGGGTGGTAGGCGGTGTTGTGGTTCCAGTAATCGTCAGGGAAATCCTTCGTCACCATGCCGAGGACAGCTCCTGCGGTGTCCACGCGGGCCAGGTGAGCGAGCCGACGGCGAACCCGTTGGTGAACTGCGCCACGATGTGCGGTCCTTTCAACATGCTGTTGTCATAGACGGTAGCGGAGTCCGATCGGACGATGGCGGCGGCGACGAGAGCCCAAAGGCGTTGATACCGCTCGCGAATTTTGACTTCGGGAACGTCGTGGCCGCCCGCGCGGACTCGATATCTGACCCGCTGGACGGCCAGCTCCAGCGGGATCAGCAGAACGTGCACGACGACGGTGTAGTCGGCAGCGTGGGCGGCGTCGATCAATTCGAGCTTGGAGGAATGCGAGAACACCGTCTCGGCGATGAACGACCGCCGGAGCTCGACGAGCTTTGCTCTGGTTTCCGCGGCCACCCGCGCGGCGTCGTATGCGTGACCGGCGGGGTCGTCGGGCCACCGTTGTTTTGCGATCTCGTCGGCGTTGACGAAGACACTTTGCGGAAGCAAGGGCGCCAACGTGAACTCGACGAAGCTCGACTTACCCGCACCATTGCAGCCGACAACGAGATCGAGCCGATTCATCGGGTGTCCCCGGTGCTCACTTCCTGCGCCGAGCCGCCCGGCGCCGCGTCGTCAGCACGACGGCGCTGCCGTCGGGTCGGTGCTCGACGAGTTCCCCGGACTCGTTGAGTGAGACCGTGGTGACGCCGCGCTTGGCGAGTACCTCGCCATAGTTGGACTTCGCCAAGTTCTCCTGGATCGCGGCAGCGATCTCGGCGTTGAAGACGATGCCTTCTTCGACGCCGAGATCCCGCAGCTCCAGCTCTCCGGCGAGCGCCGCCTCGACCCGCCTGCGGGCCGTGGTGTCTCGATTGGATACCTCGCGGCCGACCCGGGCCCAGTGGTCGAGTTGCTGTTTGGCCGACCGACTTTGCCGCGCGCCCTCGGCGGCGGCGCTATCCAGAAGATCCGCCGCAAAACGTGTGACGCGGTCGGTGGTTCCCGCCATCATCGCCTCCACAGTTGTAGCAGTATGTAACGAGTGTAGCAGTGTGCTACATAAGGTGCCTGTGCCACCATCTCGACGGCCTTGGGTCGCGCGCAATTCTTTGGTGGTCAACACGGTCCCCATCTCGCCGAACGTGCGCGTACTGCGAGAAACTGCGCGGATTTTCGCAGCAGCGGCACGTTCGGCGGACCGGTGCCGCAAGCGTTCGGATGCATGCGTGCGAGACTGGTCGAGTGCCAGATCGTGATCGCGACGAAGCGGGCAAGGCACGCAATCGGCGGCCACGTGACGCGCTGGGCCGACCGTTGCCGCACGGCAGTCAGGGTGTCAGCCGCATCCCAGACGATCTGCACCTGTCGGCCACGACTTCGCTCACATATGCCCAGGAACTGTTGGATCGCGGTCTGGCGTTCAACGCGCACGAGGTGTTGGAGGCGGCCTGGAAGGACGCGCCAGATGACGAGCGCGCGATGTGGCAAGGGTTGGCGCAGTTGGCTGTTGGGATCACCCACATTCAGCGCGGCAACATTGTCGGCGCCAAGTCAGTGCTGCGGCGAGCCGCAGACCGACTCAGAGATGGCCGCGAAGCCTGTGCGCACGATATCGACGTCGACGGTCTGATCAGACACACAGAAGGGCTGATCATGGATCTAGGTCAGCGCGCTGACATCGCGGTGAATCGGTTGCGGCCGTGCCTTCGAAACACCGACCAACACCACGGCCATGACAGCGACCGATGAACTTTAGAACGACGACTGATTGCGGTCGGCGAGTGCGTTCCGAGCTCGGGCGAAGTCGGGGGAGCGCAAGCAGTCGGCCTGGGCCTGCACGGCGAACCGCATGCTGGTGGCCGCGTCCTGGTCGATGCCGGAGCAGAACGACGAACCATCTCCGGCGACGACAAGGCAAGGGATCTCATCGTCGGCGGCGAGTTCCTCAGCGAGGTCGGTCAATTCACGTCGCATTGCGGGATTGATGGCATTGCGTTGCGCGGGTCGCGTGAGTGTCAGCGTGCCCACACCTTCGCGGCGCTCGTAGCGGATCGTCGCGAACTCGGGGTGCGCGCTGGTTGTCGAGGTCATCAGACCAGCCGGCCGATAGCGACGAACAGGGCCAAGGCGAACAGGGTGGCGTTGACAGCGACGCTGCGCGGTTCGTGCAGCCGGCTGTGAGCGTAGGCGGCGCCGACCATGACGGCGCACAGACCGATCGCGGCGGCCGGCCTGAGCGCGGGCGCGACCCCTGCGAGCCGCGGCGCGATGAGACCAATGACGGCGAGTAACTCCATGGCCGCCGTGAAACGAACCACTGGCATCGGGAACACCGCGATACCGGTCTGGCCGGTGTCGAGGAGCCGTTGCCGGCTCATGGTCAATTTGGCGGTGCCGGACAGGGCAAAGATCCCCGCCAGCGCGATCTGGGCTGTCCACAACGCGGCGTTCATGGCCGCCTCCTTTAATCGGCATCCCCGTCGGGGCTTGCTCCTAAGACGGCTGGCGACCCGCGGGGTGTGACATCGGTATCGCGGCCTGTGACTGGTGTCACATCCGGTGCGGTGCCGGTGAAGTAGTCGATCAACAACAGGACGATGCCGCCTGAACCTTCGCAAGGTCACGCTGAGGGTGGTCGCGGCTGCCGTCGGCATGTTGTTCTCGGTCAACGACGCCTATTTCGGTGCACTCGTGCCATTAATGGGAGGCATCGACGGCGGGATCATCGCCTCAGGCTGAACACCTTGATCGGATGCAGGGCCATCAACAGGTACTGACCAGATCCGGGAGAAGATTACGGTCCGCAGCACGATTCGCCACCCGTAATCGAGACGATGACCTGACGCATTGCTCTGAGTGCCGTGACGCCCGCGGGCACTCCGCACTAGACGGCGATCTGTTTGAGAACTGCCGTCAGTTCGCGTTCGGCGAGCGCGTTGTGTAACGCGCCGCGCGTATGCGTTTCGAGTTCGGCGGTGCGGCCGAGGGCGGCAGTCATGGCCAGTACCAACAGGCTGCGTTCACGGCGTGAGCGCTGGACCAGGCCGTGAGTCGGTAACATGGGCGCCAGTCGATGTCTGGAGCAGGTGTGGCCACGGAACGCCAAACGAAGAAACGGGCGGTCGCCAACAAGGCGGTCGTCAAGAAGGCCGCCGCCCGGGCTACCAAGGCATCAGCCAAGCTCGAGAACCGCGAGGTGCCTGCCGGCTACGTTCGATCGGCCGCCGTGAAATCCTTCCTCGCCACGCGGCAGACACCTAAGCACTGATGCCGCTCACGCCGGGCTACGGCGATCCATCCTTTCGTCGACGGAAATAGCCGCACCACAAGGCTTCTCGCCGATTTGGTATTCATGGCCGCCCAGGACCTGGCCGAGTGGCAATACGACTGGGACGTCGACAAGCAGAACTACATCGAGCTGCTCCGCGCCTTCGACGCACACCGGAACGCCGATCAGCTTGCCGCCTTTATCGGTGTGCAGTCGATCGAATCTTAAGGCTGCGGCAGAACGCGTCGAGAAAGGTCCTGAGCCGCATCGCGAGGTTTGCAGTAAGCGCCCAGCCGATTCGTAGGCGATCTCGCGGACACGATGTCGGCGCTCGGGCAACGTCGCCATGCGCTGGCGCTCGCCGTTGGGTACACCGCGCGACGCGGCAGCGTGTTCAAACGGCGCACTAGCGTTAGGGCGTGGACGAAATGCCGCCGCCCGACAATCACGTCCACACCCGGTGGTCCTGGGACACCGCGTCAACCTCGTCGATGCAGCTCGCCTGCGCACGTGCCGTCGAGTTGGGCCTGCCGGGTCTGGCGTTCACCGAGCACGTCGATTTCACCGACTGGATCCTCGCGGACGGCAGGCGGGTGGCGCCCTTCGACGTTGACGGTTATCTGGCCGACCTGGCGCGCTGCCGCGACGAGTTCCCGGATCTGCGGATCCTGTCCGGCATCGAAGCCGGTGAGCCGCACCTTTTTCCCGCCGATGTGGGCGCCGTGCTGTCTGCCGGGAACTTCGAGCGGGTGCTCGGCAGCCTGCACGGCATCGACGTCGACGGCACACTCACCGCGATCGGCCGAACGCTGTTTGCGAGAACCGATGCGCATGAGTTGATGCGCCGGTACTTCACCGAACTCGACCTCCTCGTCGGCGGGTCACCGGTTTTCAACGTGTTGGCGCACTGCGACTACCCGCGCCGCTACTGGCCCGCCGAACGGGTGGGCGCGTACGACGACTCCGACTTCGAAGAGGAGTACCGGGCGGTGTTCCGGACGTTGGCGTCGTCCGGGCGTGCGTTGGAGATCAACACGCGCAGTCCGATGGCCTCCGTCTCCCAGTTGCGGTGGTGGTGGGAGGAGGGCGGCGACGCGGTCTCGTTCGGCAGCGACGCGCATGAGCCGTTCCGGGTCGGCGAGCGCTTCGATGTGGCCGTGGACATCGCGGAAGCGGCCGGCTTCCGTTCCGGCCGCGATCATTTCGACTTCTGGCGACGCTGACGTCGAACGCCTTACTGCGGGTGGGTGGCGAGGTACTCCTGCACCGGGACGGGTGTCGACGATGCGTAGCCGATGGGCAGCAGCAGATCACCCGCGGTCGTCTTCAGGTAGACCTCCCACCGGTAGAAGCCGGTGAACGCCGCGGGATCGACGGCGAGCACCGCCGCGTAATCGTTGACGGCCCGCACGTATCGACCCGAATGGTTGTACTGATAGATGGCTTGATCGCGATCGCCGGCGAAGCCGTTGGCGGCAAGGTAGCGGCCGGCCGCCAGGATGCTGTCGCGGGGCGAGTAGATGTCGCCCCCGTCGCCGTACGCGGCGAACGTGGAAGGCAGGAACTGCATCGGGCCCTGTGCGCCTGCGCTGCTCGGCCCGACGACGCTGCCCAGCCGGCTCTCGATCAGATTGATCGCGGCCAGGTAGTTCCAGCCGACGCCGGAAGCCGCTTCCGCCTCTCGGTAGTAAGCCAGCAACTCGTCTGCAGGCGCCGGAGCGACGATGCGCCAGACCGGGATCGTGTCCCGTGTCTCCGCCATCGCGGTGAGCTGGCGACGCGCGTCGACGTTGAGGTCGTAGACCTCCAGCAGCGCAGGCGGGATTCGGGGACGGGTGATCGCGTCCAACTGGCTGTCGCGTCCGATCGCGCGGTAGGCCGCCTGCTGGCGGCGCGCCGCTGCCTGCAGCGCTGCCTCCGGCGTCGACGGGTCACGCAGCGCCCGTTCGTCGGCGACGAGGTCGTCGGCCAGTTGTGCCGGATCCGACGCCAGCTCGGGCTGCGCGCCCGACGGTTTGGCCGTCTGGTCGTCCAGCAAGGTCACGGTGGGAGACGAGGACGCTGCCGCGCTCGGGGCTGCGCTCGGTGCGGGTGGCGGTCCCGGCGGCGTGTGCGTGCAGGCGACAAGCGCGAGGCCGATCGCGGCGAGCGCCAGCGAGGTGCCTCGTTTTCCGCTCACCGCACGAAGCGTATGTCCTAGGCCCGGTACTTTTCGAGCGCGGCGGCGTAATCGTCGAGCAGCCGCAGCGACTCGTCCTCCGGTTTCGTCGGCAGCATGAGCCCCACGTGTCCGTAGCCGAGGTCTTCCAGGCCGCGCCAGTAATCGGGATCTATCGGCGTGCCGAACGTCGCCAACGGCACCTCGTGGCCGGCGCCGTCCCGCATCTGGTCGATGCGTTTCTTCAGGTGCTCGACCGGGAGAGGGTTCGATATCCAGCCTGCGTTGTGCCGGATCACCCGCTTGACCGTGGCATTCGAGTCGCCGCCGATGAAGATGGGCGGGTGCGGCTTCTGCACGGGCTTGGGCCGCAGGTAGGACGCGTCGAAGTCGACGTACTTGCCGTGGTACTCGGCCGGCTCGTCGGTCCACAGCGCCCGGATCGCTTCGATGCGTTCGTCGAGCAGGGCGCCGCGTGTCTTCGGGTCGGTCCCGTGGTTGCTCAGCTCCTCGATGTTCCAGCCCGCACCCACTCCGAACACGAAACGACCGCCCGAGATCAGGTCGATGCTGGCGGCCTCTTTCGCGGTGATGATGGGGTCACGCTGGATCAGCAGTGCAATCCCGGTGATCAGCTCGATCCTCGACGTCACCGCTGCGGCCGCTGCGAGCGTGACGAACGGGTCGAGCGTCCGGTAGTAGATCGTCGGCAGCTCGCCCCCCATCGGGTAGGCGGATTCGCGGCTGGCCGGAATGTGCGTGTGCTCGGCAATGGCCAGCGATTCGAAACCCCGCTCCTCGATTGCGCGCGCCAACGTCACCGTGTCGATGGTGTCGTCGTTGACGAACGTCGAGATTCCAAACTTCATCGCTGCCTCCGGGGATCGTTGTTGTCGCATTCTGACAGCCGCGACTGCCGCCGAAGTATTCCCGGGAGCCAGCCGGGAGACGTCAATGTGTTTGCTGTCGGTAGTCGATCGCGTCGCGGATTCAACGGCTTGGCGTGGAGAGGTCGTAGACGGTGTCCGCTCCGGTCTTCAGTGCCACGAAGTGCGCTGCCACCCAACGGGTGATGTCGGTGTGCTGAGGGCCACGACTTGGTCCGCGGGTGGTGTCGGGCGTTATGTAGTAGCCGATTCGATGGTTGGTGACGTCGTCCTGAAACTGGCTGAGCGAAGGCACCGGATCGGAGCCCAAGAAGCCGCCGATCGCCATCACAGCGGTGTCCGTGGACAGCTCGAGGCCTGCCGCAGCCGATGACCCGTTGATCGCGGCCGACCACTGCGTGTGAGTGCCCTTGAGCAGAGCCTCGAGCTGGGTGTTGTCGGTGTCGTCGGCCCAGCCGCCGGGCCCGAACCCGTTCCCGTCTGCGACCGGTGGTCCGACCCTCGCGCCTCCGCCTTCATGCGACTGGCCGATGGTGGCGAATGTGTAGGAGGCCGATCCCGCCCCGGCGACAACGACAGCCGCCGCGAGGCAGAACGCGGCCACCCGCCGACGGTTCGGCGAATTCAGCACGACCAGCAGTGCGATGGTGGCGGCGATCGTCACGGCGAGGATCACCCATCGCAACGCCGGCATCCAGTCCGCGTTGCGTCCGAGAAGCCACCAGCTCCATACGCCCGTCGCGAGAATCATTGCAGCCAAGGCGCTTCGGCCCAATACCGTCCGGCGCAAGCGCCATGCCTCACTGCCGCCGATTGCCACCAGCCCCGCCATCGCGGGCGCCACCGAAAGGCAGTAATAGGGGTGCGCCATGCCCTTCATGTAGCTGAGCACCAGTCCGTCGATCAGCAGCCAGCCGCCGAAGAGAACGGCGCCGCCGCGGGTGAGGTCGGTGTGTGGCGCCCGCCGGCGCGTGACGACGACCACCACCATCGCGAGCAAGGCGGCGGGGAGCAGCCAGCCGACTTCGAAGCCGAACTCTCCGGAGAACAGCCGCGTGAGGCCCGGGTCCGCTCCGCCGAAAGGGTTGAAGCCGCCGTGATGCGCCGACGATATTCGGACGTTGGATCCCAGAGCGGAACCGATCGACGGGCCGAACATGAATCCGCCGCCGTGTTCGCGCCCGAGTACCCGCGCCAGGCCGTTGTAGCCGAGGACGAGGTTCATGAAGTTGTTGTCGGTCGAGCCGGCGAGATAGGGCCGCGATGAGGCCGGCCACAGCAGCGTCAGCACCACGAACCAGCCTGCGGATATCAGGCATGCGAGCGCGGCTGCGGCCAGGTGCATGAGTCGCCGCCGCACCGTTGTGGGCGCGACCATCAAATACGCCAGCCCGATCGCCGGTGCCACCATCAGCCCCTCCAGCATCTTGGCCAGAAACGCGAAACCCAAAGCCGCACCGGCCAACACGAGCCACTTGACGCTGGCGCGTTCCAACGCCCGCACTGTGCAGTAAGCGGCGGCCATCATGAGCAGCACCATGACGGCGTCGGGATTGTTGTATCGGAACATCAGCGCCACGACCGGGGTCAGCGCGAACAACGCGCCCGCGAGTAGGCCCGCGTTGGGTCCCGCGACGCGACGAACGGCGCCGTAGAGCAGCGCGACGGACGCGACGGCCATCAGTGCTTCCGGCACGAGCATGCTGGCGCTGCTGAAGCCGAAGAGCTGGCCCGACAGTCCCATCACCCACTGCGACACCGGTGGTTTGTCGACGGTGATGAAGTTGTGCGGATCCACCGATCCGAAGAGCAGCGCCTCCCAGTTCTTCGAGCCCGCCTGCGCAGCGCCCGCATAGAACTGGTTGCCCATGCCGTTCACAGTGATGTTCCACAGGTAGGTGATCGCTGTGGCCACCAACAGCACGCCGAGCGCGACGCGACGACGATTCCAGCCGCCGAGGCGACGTCGAATGCGAACAGGAATCTCGCCGGCCGCGTCAGCAGCGGTGGGCGCCTCCAGCGTCGAAGTCATAGCCCCCATTGGGTCATCGCAGATGATGTCCCGGCTATGCGCAGGTTGGAATGATCCTGTGAATACCTCACCCGCAGGTGTTCACCCTGAACATGGCCACGCCGTGTGGCGGGACGCGGACAGGACCGATCGCGTCGGTGCTGTCGCTTTCGGTATGTGTCCAGAGGTCGCGCACGCGGTAGCAGCCGCCGGCCGGCAAACCGACGGCCGCGGCCGTGGTGCCGACGTCACCTGCAGTGGTGCCTGCGTTGGTCAACGCAACGGCGACCGCGCCGTCGGCGAGTGGCTTGACCCAGACGCGAGGATCGCTGTCCAGCGGATGTCCCTGCGCGACAAGCGAATCCTGGTCGACGGCGATGACGTCGCGGTTGGTGAGGATAGCCAGTGTCTGCGGGTTCATCGTGCGGACGTCGTTGCCTGTCAGCAGCGGTGCCGCCAGCATCGCCCACAACGAGAAGTGCGCCCGCTGCTCGGTGTCGTTGAGGTCGGGCTGCGCCGATCCGAGGGACAGCGTCGGGTGCGTGCGGACGAAGTCGTTCCACCCGAGTCCGATCACCATCATGTCAGGATCGTTGATGTGGGCGGGACCGCTCTTGTCGGCCTGCGGGATTGCGACGCCCGCGCCCTGCACCACACCGGCCAGACCTCGAGACCACAGCGCGTCGTCGCCCCACGCGGGTACCAGATCGACGGAGTTGCGGTTCATGTCGGCGATCGTCGACCAGTCGTATCTGGTTCCGGCGTCTGCGTCGTCCGAGCTGTTCGGGTTGACGCTATAGAAAATGCGACGGCCCGTGGCGCGCAGGGCATCTCGCATCGCGGAGAAGTAGTGCACCTGCAGTGTGTGCGCGCCCTCCGGCCGGCACCAGTCGTATTTGAGGTAGTCGACGCCCCAATCGGCGAACGTCTGCGCATCGATGTGTTCGTGGCCGGCCCCGCCGATCCGCGGATCCTGACCGCAGCCCTCGTTGAACGGGCTGTGGTAGATGCCCAGGTACATGTGGCGCTCGTGGGCGTAGCGGGCGAGCGCGGCGATCCCGTGCGGAAAGCGGGCGGGGTCTGCCCGCAGCTTGCCGTCGCGATCGCGGGTGGGTGCGGCCCAGCCGGCGTCGAGGTTGACATAGCGGTAGCCGGCATCCCGCAGGCCCGATGACACCATGGCGTCGATGGTTTGCCTCACCGTCTGCTCTGTCAGGAGGATTCCCGAGTTCCAGGAGTTCCAGCCCATCGGGGGAAGCATCGGTGCGCGGTACGGCGCGCTGCAACCGGCGGCGACGACGCAGGCACAGACCGCCAGGATCAAGAGCCGACGCACTGTTTCAGCGTGGCATCGCTTCCTGGCAATGACGTTGTAGGTGCGTGTGCGCGCTTAGTGTCAGCCCGCGGCGTTGGGCCGCAACGGTGGGCACGTGCCGCCGTAGTCGCTCGCGAGCTCGAAATGCCAGATCTCGTTGGCATAGATCTGACACAGCCCGAACGCCGGGCCGTTGCGGATGAGCCAGTCATCGGCGCCGGCGGGACCGACGTCGACGGCCTTGCCGATCACATGCTTCGAAACCTGCGGGGACGTGACGTACTGGCTGGCGATTTCGGCGCTGCCGTACTGGACGACGGCATCGTCGAACAGTTGCTGCTGGAACTCGGGTGACCGCCAACCCGACGTCAGGCCCATGGTGATGCCTTCGGCGGCGGCGGCGTTGGCGGCCCGCTCGATGGCGTCGAGCAGTGCGGGATCGAGTCGGTACACCGCCGGGCTGGAGAGATCGAACGGGCTGATGCGCTGACTGTCGGGGACGCTCCCTTCGGCGCTGTAATCCGCCGATGGCCCTGTGCCGGGGTCGGCTGACGCCTGGCCGGCGGCACCGAAGCCGGCAAGCGTCAATACCGCTGCCGTCTCCGCTGCTACGAGCCACTTTTGCGTCATTCGCACGGAGCCATTATCAGGGGTGACCCTGCGAGTTGAGAAACCCGCTGGACAATTCGATAGCGGTGCGTGACTCATCGCCACGTCGCCCGTTGACCGTGAGCACCGAAGCTGCTGGCACACAGCCACCAGTGCCACCATGTGTCGATGACCGTGACCGAGCCTCGCCGTCGTCTGGTGACGTCGACCGAGGTGCTGGTGGCCGGAATGGTGTTGTGTGCGCTGGCCGGCTCGTGGCTGCACGACGGTGTGGCCGGCGACGCAGGACTGGCCACCGCCGCTACCGTTTTCTGCGGTCTCTTCCTGCAGGCAGTGCCGTTTCTGGTGCTTGGCGTCCTGATCAGCGGCCTGATTGAGGCATTTGTGTCTCGCGAACGTCTGGTCGGCCTTCTGCCACGGCGACCCGTCGGGGCGGTGCTGACCGCGGGGGTGGCAGGAGCGGCGCTGCCGGGTTGTGAGTGTGCGTCGGTACCGGTGGCCCGGCGACTCTTTGGTGACGGGACGACCGGGGCGGCTGCGCTGACGTTCATGCTCAGCGCACCGGCCATCAATCCGGTGGTCCTGGTGGCCACCGCGGTCGCCTTTCCCGGTCAGCCGGCGATGGTGCTCGCCCGCTGTATCGCGTCGCTGGTTTCCGCGGTGGTGGTGGGTCTGCTGTGGTCGCGGTGGGGCCGACCGGGTTGGATCACCCGTACGTTGCCTGTGTCGCAGCACTGCGACGAGCCGCGGTGGACGGTGTTCACCGAGACCGCGCGCCACGACTTCCTGCAGGCCGCATCATTTCTGGTAATCGGGGCGGCCGCGGCGGCCACCCTGCGAGTTGTGGTGCCGCCGTGGATCTTCGAGCACATGGCGGGTCATCTGCTGCTCGGCGTGGTGACCATGGCGGGGCTGGCGTTCGTGCTCGCGTTGTGCTCGGAGGCGGACGCGTTCGTGGCGGCCAGCCTCACGATGGTGCCGTTGGTGCCGCGACTGGTCTTCTTGGTCGTTGGCCCGGCGGTGGATGTCAAACTCGTCGCGATGCAGGTGGGTCTGTTCGGCCGGGCATTCGCGATGCGCTTCGCCCCGCTGACCCTTGTGGTGACAACTGTGGTTGCGACGGTGGTGGGTCTGATGCTGCTGTGAGACGCGAGCCGATGAACATCGTGTTGTTGCTCCTCGGGATGAGCGTCGGGTTCATCACGTTCACCGGTGTGTTTACCCGCTACGTCAAGCCGAGCATGTTTCCCTGGCTGATCGCTTCGGCCGTGGTGCTGATCGTGCTGGCGCTGAGCGCGATTGGACGCGATCTCCGCGCCGGGGCCGCAAGTCAGCACGGTGGGCATTCCGACCGCGGCGGCATCGTCTGGCTGCTGGCCTTGCCGATCGCGCTGCTGACCTTCGTGCTGCCCCCGGCGCTGAACCCGCGCGCGGTCGCGCCGGCTACGGTGACGGCGACCAACACCCGGCCGTTCCCACCTCTGCCTGCCGGCCGCGCACCGACGGTGTCGCTGCCAGAGGTGTTGATGCGCATCGCCGTCGGCGCCGTCGGCGACGTCGACAACAAGCTCATCACCGTCGCGGGTTTCACCATGAGGGACGGTGAGCAGGTGGATTTGGCGAAAATCGTCATCATTTGTTGCGCGGCCGACGCCCAGCTGGCCCGGCTACACCTGGCCGGGCCGGCGGCGCCCACGGCCGCGCGACTGCCCGACAACACCTGGGTTCGTGTTGAGGGCACGGTTCGGCCCGGTCAGCGCTACTCGGGCGTGTCGTCTATCCCGACATTCGACGTGGAGAACGTGGTGCGCATCGATCCGCCGGTCAACACCTACGGTGCTTGACGTTCGGCAAGGCAATCTGGTCGGGCGCGCATAGAAAATCAGACGATCAGGAGGGTGTGGGGCCGACGAGCAGCAGTCGAAACACCGGTGCCGCCCACCGGCTGAGTTCTTCCCGGCTGAGTCCTGTTATAGCCGGGTTGGCCAGAACGGATCGCGTCATGGCGAGTCCGATTACGAATGCGTCGAGAAGTGCGATCCGCTGCCGGTCATGGTCGGGGGTGGCGGTGCGAAGTGCCGGTGCGACGTGCTCGGCGAGGGTCTCGTTGATCGTCTCGGCGGCAACCGCGCTGGTGCCTGCGGCTCGCAGCAGCGCGAGGAAGGTGTGGTCGTCCTCCCACACGGCGAAGTACTGCGGCAACAGCATGTTCGCGATGTCGTCTGGATCCGCGTCTGATAGATCGGGCAGATTGATCCGGAACTCTGTTGCCGTCGCGAACAGGTCCTGCTTGCTGCCGAAGTAGCGGGTGACCAGCGCCGCGTCGACGCCGACGTCCGCTGCGATGGTGCGCAGGGTGGTCCGCTCGTAGCCGTCCGTTGCAAAGCGCCGGCGCGCGGCCTCGAGGATGTCGGCGCGCGTCCGGGGCCCACTGCGCGGTCGTGGTGTACCCATCACCGAACTCTATGTCATCCGCTGTTGACTTCGGCCGCAGGTGTACGCCTGCGGAGTTTAAGTCATCAGATGATGACATTTTTCATCAGTTGTTGACTTCGGCCCTAGGTACGCCTATGGTGCTAAGTCATCGACAGATGACATTTCTCATCAGTTGTTGAACAAGTGTCACAGAGGCGGGTGGTTCCGTGGTTGACAGCGTGGGACGGTTGAGCGCCCAGACTCCTCTCAGTGCCCCCAGGCCTACGGCGGCGTCCGTCGGCGTCCTACATCGCATCGCGCTCATCGGAATCTCGGAACCACGACGCCTGCTCGCCGTCGCGCTGCTTGTCGCGGCGGCCGCCGGAATATTCGGTGTGCCGGTGGCGAAGGAACTGTGCGCGTGCGGGTTCGATGACCCATCGTCGGAATCGGCCAAGGCGAAGGAACTGTTGAGCGATACGTTCGGCGCCGGCGATGTTCAGCTTGTCCTCCTCGTGTCTGCGCCTGGCGGGGCTGACAGTGGTGCAGCCCGGATGGTCGGTACCGATCTGGTCGACGAGCTGACCCGCTCATCGCACGTCGCGTCCGTGACGTCGTTGTGGACCGCGCCCGAACCGGAACGGTCCGCGCTTATCAGCGGAGACGGGGCCTCGGGTCTGATCGTCGCCGGAATTTCGGGTGAGGAAAGCAAGACGCAGGAATACGCAAAAGAGTTGTCGGACCGTTTTGTTCATGACCGAAATGGGGTCACCGTGCGTGCTGGCGGCGACGCGATGGTCAACCTCGAGATCACTGACCAGTCGCAGCGCGACCTGTTCTTGATGGAGTCCTTGGCGATTCCGATCAGCTTCCTCGTGTTGGTCTGGGTGTTCGGTGGCGTGCTGGCCGCGGCGATACCCGTTGCCGTCGGAGGAATGGCGATCCTCGGCGCGCTCGCCGTATTGCGGGGTGTCACGTTCTTCACCGACGTCTCGATCTTCGCGCTGAACCTCAGCGCTGCAATGGGACTGGCATTGGCGATCGACTACACGCTGCTGATCCTCAGCAGGTACCGCGACGAGCTCTCCGAGGGTGCGAGCCGTGAGGACGCGATAGTCACGACCATGACCACCGCCGGCCGCACGGTTTTCTTCTCCGCATCGATCGTCGCCCTTTCGATGGCCGTCATCGTGGTGTTCCCGATGGCGTTCCTCAGATCGTTCGCCTACGCGGGCGTGGCCACCGTCGCGTTCGCCGCAATAGCGGCGCTCTTCATCACGCCAGCAGCCGTCGTCTTGCTCGGGGATCGGCTACACCCGTTGGACACTCGCCGGTTCGTTCGCGGCCGTCGCTCTGCGCATCGTCAGGCCACGGCGCCATTCCTGTATCGATGGACGAGGGGCGTTATGCGCCGAGCGGTGCCAGCTGGTCTGGTCGTAGTCGCGGTACTCGTAATGCTCGGGGTCCCGTTTCTCGGCGTGAAATGGGGATTCCCCGACGATCGGGTGCTACCGCAAACGGCATCGGCCCATCAGGTCGGAGATCAGATGCGAACGGCCTTCCCCGACGATTCCTCGACCGCCGTCACCATCGTTGTCCCCGACTCCGCCGGGCTCGCGCGCGCCGAGTTCGACCGGTATGCCATGGATCTCGCACGAGTACAGGACGTTTCTGGCGTATCTCCGGTTCGCGAGGTCGACGCCAGCGCATCCGTGACGGTCCACAGCACGGCACCGCTGTTCACCGCGTCATCGGACGCCCAGCTCGACAGCCTGCACGCGGTGCGCGGTCCCGGCGGACGCGAGGTGCTTTTCGCCGGCACGGCGCAGGTCAATCGCGACAGTGTCGCCGCGATCACGTCGCGATTGCCCGTGGTGCTCGGGCTCATCGCTCTGATCATGTTCGCGCTCCTTTTCATGCTCACCGGCAGTGTCATGATCCCGCTGAAGGCCCTGGCGCTCAATGTGTTATCGCTCAGCGCCGCATTCGGCGCGATGGTGTGGATCTTCCAGGACGGCCACCTTGGCGGACTGGGCACAACGGCCACCGGAATTTTGGTCGCCAACATTCCGGTGTTGTTGTTCTGCATCGCCTTCGGCCTATCGATGGACTACGAGGTGTTCCTGGTGTCGCGGATCAGAGAGTTCTGGCTGGCTTCCGCACGAACCAAAAAAGCCAACGACGAAAGCGTTGCGCTCGGCATCGCGCGCACGGGACGTGTGGTCACAGCGGCGGCTCTGATCATGTCCATCTCATTCGCCGCCCTCATCGCCGCGCACGTGTCGTTCATGCGGATGTTCGGCCTGGGCCTGACACTCGCGATCCTGGTCGATGCGACCATCGTCCGGATGGTGCTGCTCCCGGCGTTCATGCACCTCATGGGGGAGTGGAACTGGTGGGCGCCGAAGTGGATGACCAAGCTGCACGACCGCATCGGCATCGAAGACGGCGGAAGCCAGGAGCGGCCAACGGCACACGCTCCCAACGCAATCGAAGTATCGGGTGAGTTGAACAACAGGAGGAGTGCGTCATGAGTGTGATAGCAGCCGTACACGGAGAGGTCCCTGCTCACCGCTATAGCCAGGACGAGGTGGTCGAGGCATTGCTGGCCATGCCTGGCTTCTCGGAACACGGTGAATTCCTGCGCGCCGTCCATGCCAGCGCGATGGTCGAAAGTCGGCACACCGTACTGCCGTTGGAGCAATACGCCACGCTCACCGACTTCGGCGCGGCCAACGACGTCTACATCGAGCACGCGGTCGAACTCGGCAGCGCGGCCATTCTGGGCGCGCTCGACGACGCGGGGTTCACGCCTGCCGACGTCGACATGATCATGACCACGACCGTCACAGGTGTTGCGGTGCCGACCGTGGATGCCCGCATCGCGGGCCGGATCGGGTTGCGTCCGGATGTGCGACGGGTACCGCTGTTCGGGCTGGGGTGCGTCGCAGGCGCAGCGGGGACGGCGAGGCTGCACGACTACCTGTGTGGTGATCCCGACGGCGTGGCCGTGCTCCTCGCAGTCGAATTGTGTTCGCTCATCCCCAAGACCGAGCCGTCGCTAGCGACGCTCGTGGGCAGCGCGCTGTTCGGCGACGGGGCGGCGGCCGTGGTGGCCGTCGGTGATCGCCGGGCAGAGGAGATCGCTGCATCTGGACCGGATCTGCTCGACTCGCGTAGCCACCTCTATCCCGACTCACTGCGCACGATGGGCTGGGATGTCGACTCAAGCGGATTCCGGTTGGTGCTGTCGCCTGATGTGCCTGCAGTCGTCGAACGCTATCTCGCCGATGACGTCACGGGATTTCTCGCGTCCCACGGTCTCGACGTCGGCGACGTCGGCGCCTGGGTGAGCCACCCGGGCGGCCCCAAGGTCATCGAGGCGATCACAGCGGCATTGGACCTGCCCGACGAGGCACTCGAACTGACCTGGCGTTCGCTGGCCGAGGTGGGCAACCTGTCATCGGCTTCCGTGCTTCACGTGCTCCGCGACACCATGGCCAAGCGCCCTCCTTCGGGCAGCCCCGGCTTGATGATGGCGATGGGTCCGGGATTCTGCTCCGAGCTCGTGCTGCTGCGTTGGCGATGAGATGATCTGGTACGCCGCGCTTGTCGCAGCCGTCGCCGTGGAGCGAGTGATCGAACTCGCTGTCTCCAAACGCAACTGGGAGTGGAGCAGGGCGCGTGGCGGTTCCGAGGTTGGTGCAGAGCACTATCCGGTGATGGTCGTCCTGCACATCGCTCTGCTCGTCGGCTGTCTGGTCGAACCGGTCGTCGCGGATCGCCCGTTCATTCCCGCGTTGGGCTGGCCAATGTTGGCCGTCGTGTTGGCCGCCCAGGGTCTGCGTTGGTGGTGCATCACAACGCTTGGACACCAATGGAATACGCGCGTGATCGTCATCCCCGGCGGGCACCGTGTCGTCGGGGGACCATATCGACTGATATCTCACCCCAACTACGTGGCGGTCGTGGTCGAGGGCATCGCCCTGCCGTTGGTTTACTCAGCGTGGCTCACCGCGCTGGCGTTCACCGTGTGCAATGCGCTGTTGCTGCGCACCCGGATCAAGGTCGAGGACTCAGCATTGGCGGGCCTGGCGTGATCGACCTGCTCGTCGCGGGCGCGGGCCCGGCGGGTCTGGCGACCGCGTTGTATGGGGCGCGGGCGGGGCTACAGGTGGCTGTGGTGGAACGCCGTACCGGCGTGCTGGACAAGGCGTGCGGCGAGGGCATGATGCCCCACACCCTCGCCCACCTGGACCGGCTCGGGGTATCGGCGTGCGGGCGCCCGATCCGCGGAATCAGCTACGTCGACGGCGACCGCCGTGTCAACGCCGCCTTCCGGATGGGCGATGGACGGGGTGTGCGCAGGACGGTTCTTCACACCGCACTGTGGCGGGCTGCCGAAGCGGCGGGCGTGAAGTTGGTCCACGGCGATCTCGGCGATATCGAGCAGGACGCGGACTCGTTGTGTGGGGGAGGATTTCGAGCTCGTTATCTCGCGGCTGCGGACGGATTGCACTCACCGGTTCGCAGCGCGCTCGGTTTGTCGCAGACGTGTCCAGGTCCCCGCCGGTGGGGGATCCGCCGCCACTTCGACATCGCGCCGTGGACCGATTCTGTAGAGGTGCACTGGGCACCCGCCGCCGAGGCGTATGTGACGCCGGTTGCTGACGACTGTGTCGGGATTGCGATCCTCAGTTCGAGGCGGGGTCGCTTCGGCGACCATTTCGAGGACTTCCCTGCCCTTCGCGAACGTGTGCACGGCTGCGCTCACGGCCCAGATCGCGCTGCGGGTCCGCTGAGACAGGGGGCTCGCAGCCGAGTTGCCGGCCGCGTGATGCTGGTGGGTGACGCCGCCGGCTACATCGACGCGCTCACGGGGGAGGGCATGGGGCTGGCGTTCGGTGGGGCAGAGCTGCTGGTGGATTGCGTTGTCCGCGATCGCCCCGGTGACTATGACCGCCGATGGAGGACATTGACCCTGCGCTACCGAATGCTGACCGCGGCGTTGTTGCGGGCGGCCGCATATGCGCCCGTCCGCACGCGCATCGTGCCGGCTGCGGCATCGATGCCGAAGATATTCGCCAGCGCCGTCAACCAGCTCGCCTACTGACGGCGCCCCCGGCACGCCGTTTTGGAAAACACCCTTCACAAAAGTGCGCACAAAAGTGCCCCCGGCAGGACTCGAACCTGCGGCCAACCGCTTAGAAGGCGGTTGCTCTATCCACTGAGCTACGAGGGCGGCGCCCGCAGATTCTATCTTGCGGCCACACGCGTCACATCCGCCCGCGTTCAGAAGCATGCCACTGTTAGCTGCACTGACGTTCAGATGTCGGTCATCGCTGCTCGACTTCGTCAACGCCGACTGGGGCGACGATGAGACGATGAGATCGATGCGAGAAACAAGTCCGCCTACTGCAACGTCGTAGTCCTCGACTCGTTGAGGGTTGGCAGCGCAACAAAGGTTCGGTTCCTCATCGCGGCCAGTAGGTTCCAAATCCTTGCCGTTGCGTTGCTCGGTTCATCTGTGGCGGCGGTCGCCGGGTTCTCGATCGACGCGTCGCCCCCTCCCGACGGGAGGATGCACGGCAAGCGCCTGGAGAGTGATGTGCTCGTGATGCGGTAGGCAGCCCCCAGCGCTAGGAACCGGACCTGACCTGCGCGTTAGAGGCACCCCGAAACGTCCTCCACAGCGACTATGGCGGACTAGCGTGGGTAGGTGAATGTGGGAGCCCATGGGAGGAGCGGCAACGATGGCAGGGTGGCCGGAGTCGTGAGCGACGTGCCGGGATCGGACGTGGCCGGACCTCCCGAGGAACTCAGTCCCGTCGACCTGATACTGCATCGCGGCGAGGCGAACCCACGCACGCGGTCGGGGATCATGGCGGTGGAGATTCTCGACACCACGCCCGATTGGGAGCGGTTCAGGTCGAGATTCGAGAACGCGTCGCGGAAGGTGTTGCGGCTACGCCAGAAGGTCGTGATGCCGACCTTGCCGACGGCCGCCGCCCGCTGGGTCATCGACCCGGACTTCAACCTCGACTTTCACGTGCGCCGCGTGCGGGTGGCCGAACCCGGCACGTTGCGCCAGGTGATGGACCTGGCCGAGGTTGCCCTGCAATCACCGATGGACATCTCCCGACCGCTGTGGACCGCAACGCTCGTCGAAGGCCTCGGAGGGGGTCGGGCTGCACAGCTGTTGCATCTCAGTCACGCGGTCACCGACGGCGTAGGCGGTGTCGAGATGTTCGCCAACCTCTACGACCTCGAGCGCGACCCGCCGCCCGAAGCCGATCCGCCATTGCCGATCCCGCAGGATTTATCGCCGAATGATCTGATGCGGCAAGGGTTTAATCGGCTGCCCGGCGCAATCGCGGGTGGAGTCCGCGACGCGCTTTACGGGGCGGCACACGCGGTCGGCAACGTGGTACGCGACCCGGTCTCGTCGGTTAGCAGTGCTGTGGAGTACGCGATATCCAGCGCCAGGGTGATGGGACCCGCCGCCGAATCGTCGCCGGTGTTGCAGCGCAGAAGCCTGTCGTCGCGTAGCGACGCGATCGACATCGTGTTCGGTGATCTGCACAGGGCCGCGAAGGCTGCAGGAGGCTCGATCAACGACGCTTACCTGGCCGGCCTGTGCGGTGCATTGCGGCGTTACCACGAGGCGATGGGTGTGCCGATTGACACGTTGCCGATGGCGATTCCGGTCAATATGCGATCCGACAACGACCCCTCAGGTGGAAACCGGTTCGCCGGAGTCAATCTCGCCGCGCCGATCGGCGTCGTCGATCCTGAGAAACGGATCAAGAGCATTCGGTCCCAGATGACGCGCAAGCGCGACGAGCGCGCCATGAACATGGTCGGTGTCATCGCGCCGGTGCTCAGCCTGCTGCCGGACACCGTGCTGGAGGGTATGGCCGGATCGGTCGTCAACTCCGACGTGCAGGCGAGCAATGTGCCCGTGTATGCCGGCGATACCTTCATGGCGGGCGCGAAGATCCTGCGGCAGTACGGACTTGGACCGTTGCCAGGGATCGCAATGATGGTGGTGCTGGTGTCGCGGGCCGGCTTCATCACCGTCACCGCGCGATACGATCGTGCCGCAGTCACCGACGGGGACTTTTTCGCCCGATGTCTGCAGGCCGGATTCGACGAGGTGCTCGCACTCGGCGGCGAAGGCCGTTCCATCCCTGCGTCATTCACGCCGGACGCCGACGTACCCAGTCCGCCGTCACCGAACGGAAGCAGCGCCCAATGACATCGGCAGACGACCAGACGACACGTCGCGCCAATCCGGCGAACCATGCGGTTGCCCGGCTCGGTCGCCGAGATCCAGGGCAGCCCGGCGGGTCCCAAGGTCGGCGCGTTCTTCGACCTCGACGGCACCCTGGTCGCCGGCTTCACCGGCGTCATCATGACCCAGGATCGGTTGCGGCGCGGCCAGATGGGCGTCGGCGAGTTCATCGGCATGGTGCAGGCGGGGCTCAACCACCAGCTGGGCCGGTCGGAGTTCGAGGATCTGATCGGCAAGGGCGCCCGCATGTTGCGTGGCAGCTCGCTCGGAGACATCGACGAACTCGCCGAGCGGCTGTTCATGCAGAAGATCATCGGCCGCATCTATCCCGAGATGCGCGAGTTGGTTCGCGCTCACATGGAGCGCGGCCACACCGTCGTGCTCAGCTCATCTGCGCTGACGGTTCAGGTGGAACCGGTGGCGCGCTTCCTCGGGATCAAGAACGTGCTGAGCAACATGTTCGAGACCGACGACGACGGCCTGATCACCGGTGAGGTGAAGACACCGATCATCTGGGGTCCGGGCAAGGCAAGGGCGGTGCAGGCGTTCGCCGCCGAGAACGGCGTCGATCTGTCCAAGAGCTACTTCTATGCCGACGGCGACGAGGACGTCGCGCTGATGTATCTGGTCGGCAATCCGCGGCCCACCAATCCGGCGGGCAAGTTGGCTGCCGTTGCGGCCAAACGGGGTTGGCCGGTGCTGCGCTTCAGCAGTCGCAGCGGCAGCAACCCGGTATCCCAACTGCGCACCGCCGCGGGCGTCGCGTCGCTGGTGCCGATCGCAGCAGGCGCCCTCGGGCTCGGCCTGCTGACCCGCAACAGGCGCACCGGCGTCAACTTCTTCACGTCGGCGTTCGGTCGATCGCTGCTGACCGCCACCGGCGTGAACATCAACCTGCTGGGCAAGGAGAACCTGACCAAGCAGCGGCCCGCGGTGTTCATCTTCAACCACCGCAACCAGGTTGATCCCGTCATCGCCGGCCGGCTCGTTGACACCAACTTCACCTCGGTCGGCAAGAAGGAACTCGAGAACGATCCGATCGTCGGCACTCTTGGCAAGGTGATGGACGCTGCGTTCATCGACCGGGACAACCCCAAGGCCGCGGTGGAGAGCCTGAAAAAGGTTGAGGAGCTTGCCAAGAAGGGCCTGTCCATATTGATCGCGCCGGAGGGAACCCGGCTCGACACCACCGAAGTGGGCCCGTTCAAGAAAGGGCCATTCCGCATCGCGATGTCGGCCGGAATCCCGATCGTGCCCATCGTGATTCGGAATGCGGAGATCATCTCTGCCCGCGATTCGACGACCTTCAACCCCGGCACCGTTGATGTTGTGGTCTACCCGCCGATTCCCACCGACGACTGGACCGTGCAGAACCTGCCGGGCCGCATGGCCGAGGTGCGTCAGCTCTACTTGGACACGCTGAAAGACTGGCCGCACGAGAAGGTTCCGAAGATCGGGCCGTACGCGCGAACAAAGAGCGCGGCCAAGAAGGCGCCGGCGAAGAAGGCTGCGGCACCGAAGAAGTCGACGCCGGCGAAGGCGGCAGCCGCCAAGAAGACCACCAAGGCGACGGCCAAGAAGACAACGGCCACAAAGACAACGGCCACGAAGGCAGCCGCGAAGAAGGGACGGTCGTGACCGCCGCCGACCCGATGGCCCCCTTCTCCACAACCGACGACGCATTGGTGCTGGCGTCGGTGTCGTCGCCCGCTGAACGAGAGTTGTTGAGCGACTGGCTGCAACAGCAAAAGCGTGAGCATCCCGAATCGAACGTCGCGGTGCTGGAGATTCCCGACGGGGAGCCGCCGCCGGGCGTGCTGGCCCGGCTCGTCGAGGAACTCGAAGCCGACGAGGACCGCAGCGTGGTTCCCGTACGGGTCTTCTGGATGCCCAGTGGTCTGCCCACGCGGTCCAAGGTGGTCGCGTTGATGTCGGGGCGCGACACCTACCGGCCGCCGGAGATCCTGCAACGACGCTTCCTCAAGCGGGACCCGTCACGTGCGCGCGTGGTGGCGGGGGAGCCCGCGAAGGTTTCCGAGCTGCGTCAGCAGTGGAGCGACACCACTGTCGGCGAAAACCCTCGCGACTTAGCCCATTTCGTCCTCCGGCGCGCGAGCCTCGCCATCGAACGCGTCGAGTTGCGGCTGCTCGGGCCCGAGTACAAGTCGCCCCAGCTGATGAAGCCGGAGATGCTGGCGTCGGCACGATTCAGGGAAGGCCTGGAGAAGATCCCCGGCGCGACGCTTGAAAAGGCGGGCGAGATGATCGACGAACTGGGCACCGGCTGGAGTCGGTTCTCCGTCGACCTCATCCCGTCAATGGGCCGGGCGATCTTCAGCCGCGGGTTCGACCCGAACATCGACTACGACCGCGCCGAGATCGAAAACATGCGGCACGCGTTGGAGACTCATCCCGCGGTGCTGCTGTTCTCGCACCGGTCCTACCTCGACGGCGCGATCGTGCCGGTCGCGATGCAGGAGAACCGGCTGCCGCCCGTGCACACCTTCGCGGGCATCAACCTGTCGTTCGGGTTCATGGGGCCGCTGATGCGCCGCTCCGGCGTCATCTTCATCCGGCGCAAGCTCGACGACCCGCTGTACAAGTACGTGCTGCGGCAGTTCATCGGCTACATCGTCGAGAAGCGGTTCAACCTGAGCTGGTCGATCGAGGGCACCCGGTCCAGAACCGGAAAGATGTTGCCGCCCAAGCTCGGTCTGATGAGCTACGTCGCCGACGCCTACCTCGAGGGCCGCAGCGGGGACATCCTGCTGCAGCCGGTGTCGATCAGCTTCGACCAGCTGCACGAGACCGCCGAGTACGCTGCCTACGCCCGCGGCGGCGAGAAGACACCCGAAGGGCTGTCCTGGCTGTACAACTTCATCAAGGCCCAGGGCGAACGGAACTACGGCAAGATCTACGTCCGTTTCCCCGAAGCCGTGTCGATGCGGGAGTACCTCGGCGAGCCGGGCGGACCGATCGCAGAGGACGAGGCCGCGAAACGTCTTGCCATGCAGAAGATGGCGATCGAGGTGTCCTGGCGGATCCTTCGCGCGACACCGGTCAACGCGACGGGCCTGGTCTCGGCGCTGCTGCTGACCACTCGCGGCACCGCGCTGACCCTGGACCAGCTGCACCACACGCTGCAGGACTCGCTGGATTACTTGGAGCGCAAGCAGACTCCGGTCACCAACAGCGTGCTGCGGCTACGGACGGCCGACGGCGTTCGGTCCGCCCTGGACGCGCTGTCCAACGGCCATCCGGTCACGTGCGTCGACGGTGGACGTGAGCCGGTCTGGCGGATCGCGCCCGAGCAGGAGCACGAGGCGGCGTTCTACCGCAATACGATCATCGACGCGTTCCTCGAGACCGCGATCGTCGAACTTGCGCTTGCCTACGCCGCGCGCGCCGACGGAGATCGGTTGGAGGCGTTCTGGACTCAGGCGATGCGGCTGCGCGACCTGTTGAAGTTCGACTTCTACTTCGCGGACTCGACGGCGTTCCGTGAGCACCTCGCCGAGGAGATGGCCTGGCATGACGACTGGGAGGCCCATGTCGCCGCGGGCGGTGCGGAGATCGACGCGATGCTACGGGCCAAGCGGCCATTGATCTCGCAGGCCGTGCTGCGGCCCTATTTCGAGGCGTACGAAATCGTGGCCGACGTGCTGCGCGACGCCCCCGCCGAGATCGACGAGAAAGAGCTGACGAAGAGGGCGCTGGGCGTCGGCGACCAGTACGTCGCGCAGAACCGGGTGCGCACCACCGAAGCGGTGTCGGCGCTGCTGTTCGCGACCGCGCGTCAGGTGGTCGCCGATCAGCACCTGCTGGAGCCTGCGGCGGATCTGGTCGAGCGGCGGACCGCCTTTCGCAACGAACTGCGCGACGTCCTACGCGACATGGACAGGATCGAGCAGATCTCCCGCGAGCAGTTCTTCGCCCGGGAGAAGGAGCGACGCGCCCTGCGCGACGTGTCTGAGTAGCCGACAGGGCGTGGCCATACGCTTGGTCTATGACGGCCACTACCCAGGGCGTGCGCACCGGCGTCGTGTGGCCCGTGTTGTTCGGGGTCGCTGTGCTGGCCGGCGTGACCGCGGCGGGCCTGGGCGCGATGGCGCTGGCCGACGCGCTGACCGCGACGGGCCTGCCCGATCCGGGCCCGGTGACGACCTACGGCCTGCCGTTCGTGCGGGCCGCAGGCGAGATCGCCGCCGTCGTCGCGGTGGGGTCGTTCATGTTCGCCGCGTTCATGGTGCCGCCGCAGCAGAACGGGGTGCTCGACGCCGACGGATACCGGGCACTGCGCGTCGGGACCGGCGCGTCGGCGATATGGACGGTGTGCTCGGCGCTGCTGGTGCCGCTGACCGTCTCCGATGTCACGGGTCAGCCGCTGACGTCACGGCTCAGCCCGTCGGACATCTGGTCGGTGGCCAGCCTGGTCGAAACGGCGGGCGCGTGGCGATGGACCGCAGTCCTTGCCGCGATCGTCACCGTCGCGAGCATCCCGGTGCTGCGCTGGACGCCGACGCCAGTGCTGTTCGCGGGGTCGTTGGTGACGCTGCTGCCGCTTGCGCTGACCGGGCACTCGTCGTTGGGCGGCTCGCACGACCTGGCCACCAACAGCCTGCTCATCCATCTGATCGCCGCCGCGCTGTGGGCGGGCGGACTGCTGGCGCTTCTCGTGCACGCGTTGCGTCGCGGCGGGCACGCCGATCTGGCCGCGCGCCGGTTCTCGGCCGTCGCGCTGTGGTGCTTCATCGCGATGGCGCTGAGCGGCATCGTCAACGCCCTGGTGCGGATCCGTCCCGGTGAACTGTTCGACGGCCGCTATGGCCTGTTGATCGTCGCCAAGGCCGTCGCGCTGTGCACGCTGGGCTTCATCGGCTGGCGTCAGCGGCGCAGCGGCGTCGCCGCACTGCAATCCGACCCCGAGGCACGCGGCCCGTTGATCAGGCTGGCGATGACCGAGGCGGTGGTCTTCGGGCTTACCTTCGGCATCGCGGTCGCGCTGGGCAGGACACCGCCGCCGCCACCACCGGTCTTCAACCCGTCCATCCCCGCCATCGAGATCGGTTACGACTTCGCCGGGCCGCCGACCGTGGCCCGCGTGCTGTTCGACTGGCGCTTCGACCTCATCTTCGGAACCGCGGCGATCGTGATGGCACTGGTCTATCTCGCCGGGGTGATACGGCTGCGTCGGCGCGGCGATGCCTGGCCGACGGGCCGAATCGTGGCGTGGCTGCTCGGCTGCCTGGTGTTGTTGTTCGCGACGTCGTCGGGTCTCGGTCGGTACATGCCCGCGATGTTCAGCATGCACATGGCCGCGCACATGCTGCTGTCGATGCTGACGCCGATCCTGCTCGTGCTCGGTGGGCCGGTGACGCTGGCGCTGCGCGCGCTGCCGACGGCGGGCAAGGGTGAACCGCCGGGCCCGCGCGAATGGCTTCTGGCCGCACTGCATTCACGGGTGTCACGGTTCCTCACCAACCCGATCGTCGCGACAATGTTGTTCGTCGCCGGGTTCTACGGCCTGTATTTCGGTGGGATCTTCGACGCCGCCGTCGGCACCCACGCGGCGCATGTCGCGATGAACCTGCACTTCCTGCTCACCGGATACCTGTTCTACTGGGTCGTCATCGGCGTCGACCCGACACCGCGACCGATACCGCCGCTGGGCAAGGTCGGCATGGTGTTCGCGTCGCTGCCGCTGCACGCGTTCTTCGGCGTGGTGCTGATGAGCACCAACCGCGTGCTGGGGGAGAGCTTCTACAAGTCCCTGCAGCTGTACTGGCACACCGACTTGCTCGGCGATCAGAAGCTGGGCGGTGGAATCGCTTGGTCGGCAGGCGAAATCCCGCTTGTCGTGGTGATGATCGCCCTGCTGGTGCAGTGGACGCGCAGCGACCGGCGCACCGCCAAGAGGCTTGACCGGGCCGCCGACCGCGACGACGACGCCGACCTCGCTGCCTACAACGCCATGTTGGCGGAACTCGCGAAGCGGGACACGCGCTAGACGTGACCGACGACGACGGATACTTCGGCGAGGAGATCGCCGCGACCTACGACGCCGCGACGTCCGGCATGCACGACCTGAGCGTCATCGACACCATCGTGGACGTTCTCGCCGGGCTCGCCGGTGACGGCAGAGCGCTGGAATTCGGTGTCGGGACGGGGCGTATCGCGCTTCCGCTCGCTCGACGCGGCGTCGACGTCCACGGCATCGACTTGTCCAAGGCGATGGTCGCCCGGATGCGTGACAAGCGGGGCGGAGCCGCGATCGGTGTGACGATCGGAGACTTCGCCGACGCGCATGTCCCCGGCGAGTTCTCGCTGGTCTACCTGGTTTTCAACACGATCAACAATCTGACCACTCAAGATGCCCAGGTTGCCTGCTTCGTCAACGCTGCGGCGCATCTGAAGCCGGGTGGAAGCTTCGTCATCGAGGTCGGTGTCCCCGCCCTGCGACTGCTGCCGCCGGGACAACGTGCCGTCCCGTTCGACGTCGGCGAGAAGTTCTGGGCCTACGACTTTTACGACTGCGCAACGCAGTCGATGAGCTCCAACTATGTCGATGACGACGACGGCGATGCGCGACTGCGGTCCATTCCGTTCCGCTACGTGTGGCCCGCCGAGCTCGACCTGATGGCCCGCATCGCCGGACTGGCTCTCGCCGAGCGGTGGCAGGACTGGGACGGCGCGCCGTTCACCCACGAGAGCACCCGCCACGTGTCGATATGGCGAAAGCCGGCCTAGCGCGCCTCCCGCCGCTGCCTACTGCGAAACGGAATTCCAGCAGGCCCTTCCTCGGCGGATTCATACGGTCAGTGCAACATCCGATGATTTGGGAGGTTGCTGTGACGTCTGGGGTTCGGGTTTCGCCGGCGGTTAGGCGGGAGTTCTTCGATCTTGTCTGCCTGGGGATGGCCACGACGGAAGCGTCGGTGAAGGTCGGCGTGTCGCGCCGCACCGGGTGGCACTGGTGGCACGACGCTGGCGGCATGAAACTACGTAAGGGCAAAAACGGGCTGGGCGGGTTGGCCAGCCCGGGCGACCTGAGTGGGCCGGCAGGTAAGGGCCATCGGGTCAGTTTCGCAGAGCGGGTGGAGATCATGCGCGGCCGCGACGCGGGCCTGAGCTTCGCCGAAATCGCCGACACGATCGGGCGCGACCGCTCCGTGGTCTGGCGCGAATACCACCGCAACTGTCTTCCCAATGGCGACTATCACGCCCTGATGGCCAACGCCTTTGCGACCGCGAAAGCCCGCCGGCCCAAGACCTTCAAGCTGGGCAACCATCTGTTGTGTCGGTCGATCGAGAACTGGATGGACGACGGCTGGAGCCCCAAGCTGATCGCTGAGGTGTTGGCCCGCGATCACCGCGGTGACAAGCTGATGACAGTGAGCCACGAAACCATCTACCAGAGCCTGTATGTGCAGACCCGTGGCAGCCTGCGCGCCGATCTGCACAAATGCCTATCGACGAAACGGTCCGCACGCAAACCTCGCGGCACCGGGCGCACCGGCGTCTACGGCGCCGAAGTGTTCACCATCAGCGACCGGCCCCCCGCGGTCGCCGATCGTGCGGTACCCGGTCATTGGGAAGGCGATCTGATCCTGGGCGCCGGCAACCAGAGTGCGATCGGCACCTTGGTGGAACGCAGCACCCGGTTCACCATCTTGTTGCACCTGCCCGGCGATCACACCGCCGAGACCGTCGCGGCGGCGATGATCGAGGCGATGAGCGAGCTGCCCGAGCATCTGCGCCGGTCGATCACCTGGGACCGCGGTAGCGAAATGGCCAACTGGAAAGACATCCAGCTGCAGCTCAAATCGCCGGTGTTCTTCTGCAACCCGCACTCGCCGTGGCAGCGCGGCACCAACGAAAACACCAACCGGCTGCTGCGGTTCTGGTTTGAGAAAGGCACCGACCTAGCCGGCTACACCAAGGCCGACCTCAAACGCGTCGCCGACAAGCTCAACACCCGGCCCCGACCCACACTGGACCTCGACACACCCGCTCAACGCCTCGCCGCCCTGATTAGCCAAGCCGCCTAAATGTTGCACTAACCGCTTGACATTGCCCTCGACATTTGCGTGCTGGAATTCCGTTTCGCGGCAAGGAGTGCCCATCCACAGTCCGCGATTCGTCCACAGCCCCGTCCCGACGCCGGCAGGTGACCCGTGATGCGTCGGTGCCGACCGGGTCAATGGCGATGTACGGCGAAAGCCAGATCAATCGAAAGGACGAGCAATGTTCGAAACACCGTTCACCGTGGTCGGCACGATCATCACGGATCCGGTCCTGCGCCGGGTCGGCGACCAGGAGGTCTACAAGTTTCGGGTGGCCAGCAATTCGCGACGGCGTACCGCCGACGGCAATTGGGAGCCAGGCAACTCTCTGTACGTCTCCGTCAACTGCTGGGGCAAACGCCTGGTGAAGGGCGTCGGAGGCTCCCTCGGGAAGGGTGACCCGGTCATCGTTGTTGGCTACGTGCACACCAGCGAGTACGACGACCGCGAAGGCGTTCGGCGCTCATCGCTGGAGGTGCGGGCCACCGCGGTGGGACCGGATCTGGCGCGAAGCGTCGCGACCATCGTCCGGCCGAAGAACACCGACGCGAGCAGCGACGATGCCGCCGAAGCCAAGCGCGACGAGTGCGGCGACGATGCCGAGACAGCGGAGCCGGCCGAAACCGTGGGCGAGAGGGTGCTCCCGGTGTCTGCGTGAGCAGGCTGGGCCGCTGACGCGCGGTCGGGACGGCCAGTGTTAGCGCCTACGATGGTCCGCGAGCAATTCCGAGACCAGAGAGGCATTACAACGGCATGGCCGATTTCATCTACACGATGCGGAAGGTCCGCAAGGCGCACGGCGACAAAGTCATCCTTGACGACGTCACGCTGAACTTCCTGCCCGGCGCGAAGATCGGCGTGGTCGGTCCGAACGGGGCGGGCAAGTCGAGCGTCCTGCGGATCATGGCCGGCCTGGACCAGCCCAACAACGGCGATGCCTACCTGCAGCCGGGCGCGACGGTCGGCATCCTCATGCAGGAGCCGCAGCTCGAGGAGGACAAGACCGTCCGCGAAAACGTCGAAGCCGGGGTGGCGATCAAGGCCAAGCTCAACCGGTACAACGAGGTCGCCGAGTTGATGGCCACCGATTACACCGACGAGCTGATGGAGGAGATGGGCCATCTGCAGGAGGAGCTTGACGCTGCCGACGCATGGGACATCGACTCGCAGCTCGAGCAGGCGATGGACGCGCTGCGCTGCCCGCCGCCCGACGAACCCGTCACCCACCTGTCCGGTGGCGAGCGACGCCGGGTGGCGCTGTGCAGGCTGCTGCTGTCCAAGCCCGACCTGCTGTTGCTCGACGAGCCGACGAACCACCTCGACGCCGAGAGCGTGCAGTGGCTCGAGCAGCACCTCGCCGAGTACAAGGGCGCCATCCTGGCCGTCACCCACGACCGGTACTTCCTGGACAACGTCGCGGAGTGGATCCTCGAGCTCGACCGTGGTCGCGCCTATCCGTATGAGGGCAACTACTCGACGTACCTGGAGAAGAAGGCCGAGCGCGTCGCCATCCAGGGCCGTAAGGACGCCAAGTTGGCCAAGCGGCTGCAGGAGGAGCTCGCCTGGGTGCGTTCCGGCGCCAAGGCGCGGCAGGCAAAGAACAAAGCCCGCCTCGGGCGCTATGAGGAGATGGCCGCGGAGGCGGAGAAGACGCGGAAGCTCGACTTCGAGGAGATCCAGATTCCGGTCGGTCCTCGACTGGGCAACGTCGTGGTCGAGGTCGACCACATGGATAAGGGCTACGACGGTAGGCCGCTGATCAAGGACCTCTCCTTCACGCTGCCGCGCAACGGCATCGTCGGCGTCATCGGCCCCAACGGTGTCGGCAAGACCACGTTGTTCAAGACGATCGTCGGCCTCGAGCAACCCGACAGCGGCACCGTGAAGGTCGGCGACACCGTCAAGCTCAGCTACGTCGACCAGAGCCGCGGCGGAATCGACCCGAAGAAGACGGTGTGGGAGGTCGTCTCCGACAAGCTCGACTACATCGAGGTCGGCCAGACCGAGATCCCGTCGCGCGCCTACGTGTCGGCGTTCGGCTTCAAGGGTCCCGACCAGCAGAAACCGGCAGGCGTGCTGTCCGGCGGAGAACGCAACCGGCTCAACCTGGCGCTCACGCTCAAGGTCGGGGGAAACCTGATCCTGCTCGACGAGCCGACCAACGACCTCGACATCGAAACGCTGAGCTCGCTGGAGAATGCGCTGGAGAAGTTCCCCGGCTGCGCCGTCGTGATCAGCCACGATCGCTGGTTCCTGGACCGCACGTGCACGCACATCCTGGCCTGGGAGGGCGACGATGACAACGAGGCCAAGTGGTTCTGGTTCGAGGGCAACTTCGGTGCCTATGAAGAAAATAAAGTCGAACGACTTGGTATCGATGCGGCCCGTCCGCACCGGGTGACCCACCGCCGCCTCACACGCGACTAATGTCGCCACTGCGTGCCAACGACGGCGCGCAGCGGTAGTCAGGAGCGAGTGGCATGACGGTCAATCCGGGGGCGGGGGCGATCGAGGGGGCGACTGAGCGAGCGGTTCTTCCAGCCAGCCTGGACAAGCTCGCCAGGGCTTACATTGCGACCTATCACGGGCCGCACGGCGACGCGCCTGTCAGCGACGCGGCCACCGGCCCCGTCGACATGGGGGCCGCGGGCAAGCTGATGTCGCCGAACCTGCTGTCAGCGCACTACCGGCTGGGCAGACGGCGGCAGGTCGGGGAAACGCTCGTCGCGGTTTATCCCGCAGACGACCCCGGCGGGTTCGGCCCCGCGATACAGATCGTCACCGATCACGCGACGCTGTTGATGGACTCCGTCACCGTGCTGCTGCACCGGCTCGGAGTGGCCTACAAGGCGATCATGAACCCGATCCTGCGGGTGCGGCGCAGCCCGACCGGTGAGCTGCTGGACATCCAGCCTGCCTCGGAGGCCGACAACTCCCGGGAAGCCGTCGACGAGGCGTGGATCCACATCCAACTGTCGAGTTCCGTCGATCCCAAGGCGGTCGCGGAGGCCAAGAGGTTGTTGTCAGGCGTGCTCGCCGATGCCCGCCAGGTTGCGCTCGATTCCCGAGCATTGACAGGAACACTGCTCGGCCTCGCCAACGAACTCGACACCGACCCGGAGGGACGCTTCCCTGGCGCTGATCGCACCGACGTCGCCGCGCTGCTGCGATGGCTCGCCGACGGGCATTTCGTCCTGCTCGGCTATCAGCGTTGCCCGGTGCAGGGCGGGCAGTCGTCGGTCGATTCGTCGAGCCGACTCGGCGTCCTGCGATTCAGGGACGAGATCCTCCCGCAACTCACCGACAGCGACGACCTGCTGGTGCTCGCGCAGGCCACGATTCCCAGCTTCCTGCGCTACGGCGCCTACCCCTACATCGTCGTGGTCCGCGAACACCCCGGACATCAGGCGATCGAGCACCGCTTCGTGGGCCTGTTCACGGTGGCCGCCATGAACGCCAATGTGATGGATATCCCGCTGATCTCGCGGCGGGTCGGCGAAGCGATCGCATTGGCGCAGCGCGATCCGAGCCATCCTGCGCAACTGCTGCTCGACATCATCCAGACCATTCCCCGGTCGGAGCTCTTCGCGCTCAGCTCGCGCGAGCTGCTGGACATGGCGATGGCCGTCGTCGACCTGGGCTCGCGCAGGCGCACGTTGTTGTTCCTGCGCGCCGATCAGCTCGCCCACTTCGTCTCCTGCCTCGTCTACCTGCCACGCGACCGGTACACCACGGCGGTGCGCCTCGAAATGCAGGACATCCTTGTCCGCGAGCTCGGTGGCGAGAGCATCGAATACACCGCCCGGGTCAGCGAATCCCCGTGGGCAGTCGTGCATTTCACTGTCCGCATGCCCGAGGGGTCCCGACCCGGGAGTGCGGATGTCTCACTTAGCAACGAGACGCGCATCCAGGATCTGCTGACCCAGGCGGCGCGAACCTGGGGCGACCGGCTGCTCGGTGCGGTCAAGACCGGGTCGATCGACCAGGTCAAGGCCGAGCACTACTCGGCGGCGTTCCCGGAGGTCTACAAGCAGGCTGTCGCCCCCGAGAACGCGATCAACGACATCGCGATCATCGAAGAGCTGCAGGACAATTCGGTCAAGCTGGTGTTCTCCGAGGACGGCAGGGATGGCTCGGCGCAGCTGATCTGGTATCTCGGCGGGCGGTCGGCGTCGCTGAGCCAGTTGTTGCCGATGCTGCAGTCCATGGGCGTCATCGTGCTCGAAGAGCGGCCGTTCACCGTGACGCGTCCCGACGGGCTTGCGGTGTGGATCTACCAGTTCAAGATCTCGGTGTTCAGCGACATCCCCGATGAGCCCGAGGGGCCCGAACAGGACGCGACCGCGGTGCGGTTCGCCGACGCGGTCACCGCGATCTGGCACGGCCGGGCCGAGATCGACCGGTTCAACGAGTTGGTGCATGCGCGCACGCCTGACGTGGCAGCAGGTCGTGATTCTGCGCACCTATGCGAAGTACCTGCGGCAGGCCGGTTTTCCGTACAGCCAGGCACATATCGAGGGCGTGCTCAACGGCAACCCTCGCACCGCCCGGTCGCTGGTCGAGCTGTTCGAAGCGATGTTCGACCCGGCGGCCGATCCCGACCGGAAGGCCGCGCAGGCCGCCGCCGCATCGGTGGCCGCCGACATCGACGCGCTGACCAGTTTGGACACCGACCGCGTGCTGCGTGGCTTCGCATCGATGATTCAGGCCACGTTGCGCACCAACTACTTTGTCAGCAGACAGGATTCGGCCCGTGCGCAGAACGTGCTCTCGATCAAGCTGAACTCACAGCTGATCGACGAACTTCCACTGCCACGGCCGATGTTCGAGATCTTCGTCTATTCACCGCGCGTCGAGGGTGTGCACCTGCGGTTCGGCTTCGTCGCCCGCGGCGGGCTGCGATGGTCGGATCGCAAGGAGGACTTCCGCACCGAGATCCTCGGCCTGGTCAAGGCGCAGGCAGTGAAGAACGCCGTCATCGTGCCCGTCGGCGCCAAGGGCGGATTCGTCGTCAAGCACCCCCCGCTGCTCTCGGGCAATGCGGCCGCCGACCGCGACGCGCAGCGCACCGAGGGCATCGCCTGCTACAAGCTGTTCATCTCCGGGCTGCTCGACCTCACCGACAACGTCGACCAGACCACCGGAAACGTCGTCACCCCAACCGATGTCGTGCGCCGCGACGGTGACGACGCCTACCTCGTGGTGGCCGCCGACAAGGGCACGGCGACGTTCTCCGACATCGCCAACGAGGTCGCGAAGTCCTACGGCTTCTGGCTCGGCGATGCCTTCGCCTCCGGCGGTTCGGTGGGCTACGACCACAAGGCGATGGGCATCACCGCCAAGGGCGCGTGGGAGAGCGTCAAGCGGCACTTCCGCGAGATGGGCACCGACACCCAGTCCGAGGACTTCACCGTCGTCGGGATCGGCGACATGAGTGGTGACGTGTTCGGCAACGGAATGCTGCTGTCCCAACACATCCGGCTGGTGGCCGCGTTCAACCATCTGCACGTGTTCCTCGATCCGAACCCCGACGCGGCGACGTCGTGGGAGGAACGCAAGCGCATGTTCGACCTGCCGCGGTCCACGTGGGACGACTACGACAAGTCGCTGATCAGCGAGGGCGGCGGTGTCTACAGCCGCGAGCAGAAGTCCATCCCGATCAGCCCGCAGGTTCGCACCGCGCTCGGCCTCGAGGACGACGTCGACGAGCTGCCGCCGCCGGAGCTGCTGCGCAGGATCCTCAAGGCGCCGGTGGACCTGCTGTTCAACGGCGGCATCGGCACCTACATCAAGGCCGAAACCGAATCCGACGCCGATGTCGGCGACCGCGCCAACGACATGATCCGGGTGAACGGAAACCAGGTGCGCGCCAAGGTGGTCGGCGAAGGCGGCAACCTCGGTGTCACATCGCTTGGGCGTATCGAGTTCGACCTGTCCGGCGGCCGGATCAACACCGATGCCCTCGACAACTCCGCGGGCGTGGACTGCTCCGACCACGAGGTCAACATCAAGATCCTGATCGACGCGTTGGTGAGCACCGGAAAGGTGCGGCCGGAAGACCGGACGAACCTGCTGCTGTCGATGACCGACGAGGTCGGCGAGCTGGTGCTCGTCGACAACGAGGACCAGAACGACCTGATGGGCACCAGCAGAGCCAATGCGGCCAGCCTGCTGCCCGTGCACGCCCGGCAGATCAAGGACCTCGAGACCGACCGCGGGCTGAACCGGGAACTCGAGGCGCTGCCGTCGGAGAAGGAGATTCGACGGCGCACGGAAGCCGGAATCGGGCTCACCTCACCGGAACTGGCCACGCTGATGGCACACGTCAAGCTGAGCCTCAAGGACCAGGTGCTGGCCAGCGACCTGCCTGATCAAGAGGTGTTCGCCGCCCGGCTGCCGCGCTACTTCCCGACCCGACTGCGGGACGAGTTCGGGCCGGAGATCCGGTCGCACCAGCTGCGCCGGGAAATCATCACCACGATGCTCGTCAACGATCTCGTCGACACCGCGGGCATTTCGTACGTGTACCGGGTGATGGAGGACGTCGGCGTCGGACCGGTGGATGCGGTGCGTTCCTACGTCGCCACCGATGCGATCTTCCGCATCGACGAGATATGGCGTGCGATCCGAGCCGCCAATATCGCGGTGAACGTGTCGGATCGGTTGACGCTGGATCTGCGCAGGCAGATCGACCGGGCCGGCCGGTGGCTGCTCAACTACCGGCCGCAGCCGCTGGCCGTCGGCGCCGAAATCAACCGGTTCGCCAGGAAGGTGGCCGAGCTGACGCCGCGCATGCGGGAGTGGCTGCGCGGCGACGACCGCGCGATCGTCGAGAAGGAAGTCGGCCAGTTCTCCGCGCACGGTGTGTCGGAAGACCTCGCCTACATGGTCGCGTCGGGCCTGTATCAGTACAGCCTGCTCGACATCATCGACATCGCCGACATCGTCGACCGCGAGCCGGCGGAAGTGGCGGACACGTACTTCGCGCTGATGGACTATCTCGACGCGGATGCGCTGCTGACCGCGGTGTCCGGGCTGCCGCGCGACGACCGCTGGCATTCGTTGGCCCGGTTGGCGATTCGCGACGACATCTACGGCTCGCTACGTTCGCTGTGCTTCGATGTGCTCGCCGTCGGCGAGCCGGAGGAGCGCGGCGAGGAGAAGATCGAGGAGTGGGAGCTGATCAACGGCTCTCGTGTGCAGCGCGCACGGCGCACGTTGAACGAGATCTACCAGTCCGACGAGCGTGACCTTGCGACGTTGTCGGTGGCGGCGCGTCAGATCCGCAGCATGACGCGAACGAGTGGAACGGGGAAGTCTGGGTGACGGGCTTTACGGCGCCGGTGCACGTGCGATGGTCGGACATCGACATGTACCAGCACGTCAACCACGCCACCATGGTCACCATCCTCGAAGAGGCGCGAATCCCGTTCCTGCGTGAGCCGTTCGAAGACGTCATCGACGAGATCGGTCTGCTGATTCACGAGGTCAAGATCCTCTACAAGGGCCAATTGCGGCTGAGGGACTCGCCGCTGCAGGTGACGATGTGGTCGAAGCGGGTGCGTGCCGTCGACTTCACGATCGGCTACGAGGTGCGGTCGGTGAACAAGCCCGCTGATTCGAAGCCGGCGGTCATCGCCGAGACACAGCTGGCCACCGTGCACATCAAAGAGCAGCGGCTGCAACGGCTTTCGCCGGCCCAGCAAGAGTATCTACAGCGCTGGACTGCGATGAGCAGTCCCGAGCGGGGCATCTGGCTGGACGACGCCACCCACCGCGAGGATCTCGCGACGTTCGTCGAGCGGGCGGTGCGGCTCGATGACGCCGCCGTCATCCGGTTGCGTGAGCGCTCAGAGGGTTTGGTGGTGGCCTGGGTGGCAACCGGTTTCGACGTGCTGGCGAGCCGGGTGGTGGCGGGCCGGGTGCGTCCGGCCGACCTGAGCGCCGGTGCCGACGCGCTCGCTGCGGGCCTGGTTGCGATGGACCGCGGCGGTCACGTCGATCCCGGCTTTCCGATGGACTCGGCGTGGCGCGGCGTCTTGCCTCCCGACAACGGCTTCGCGCACATCGACGACGTGCCCGCGCGGGTCGTGCTCGAGCTGGCGCAGCGTGGCGTCGCGCTCGCGAAGGAGCACGGCAGCTCACACGGGCCGCCGGTGTCGCTGCTGGACCAGGAAGTACTTGCGGTCAGCTTCGCCGCAGGGTGACGTCGACATCCCGATGCGGTGCGTATTCGCCTTGACCGCAATGGGTTTCCTGCCGCAGTCGTCGGCGGCAGCAGACCAGGGCATGGGTCTGGATCCGGAGACCGTGGCCGTCGACGAGATCGTGCGAGTGCGTGCCCTGCCCGCGTGGCTGCGGATCGACGCCCGGTTCGGCTCGGTGTACCGCCGCCGCGGCGACCCCGCCGTCGTCCTGCGCTAACTTTTCTCGCGCGAGCAGACGCAAAAGTGCCCTCAGCCACGGGTTTTAGGGCACTTTTGCGTCTGCTCGCGAGGAGAACTAGACCAGCCAGGCGGCGGCGTTCGGTGGCAGCTTGCCGTCGACGAGGTCGGCGCTGGCCAGCAGCACCTCACCGGCCGAGCAGCACCTCACCGGCCGGCAGCACCTCACCGGCCGGCAGTGCCAGGGGTGTGACGCCGGCGTTCAGCGCGCACACCAGCCCGCCGTCGCGCACCCGGTACACCAGCGCGTCATCCGGGGAGTCCAGCCATTCGATCGCGGTGCCGTCGAATTCGGTTCGGGCACGGCGCAATCGGATCGCCTCGCGATAGAACGACAGCGTGGAACCCGGGTCGGCAAGCTGCTTCTCGACCGTCAGCGATGACCACTCCTTCGGGAGCGGGAGCCAGGTGTCGGGATTCGTCGAGAAGCCGAACGGCGGAGCGTCACCCTCCCACGGCACCGGCACCCGCGACGCGTCACGGCCGCGCCGGGTATGCCCGGAGCGCTCCCACACCGGGTCGCGCAGCGCCTCGTCGGGCAGGTCGACGTTGGCCAGCCCGAGTTCCTCGCCGTTGTAGATGAACACCGCACCCGGCAGCGCCAGCATCACCATCGCCATCGCCCATGCGCGGGCCAGCCCGATATCGCCGCCGCCGTACCGGGTGACATCGCGGTCGACGTCGTGGTTCGACAGCGTCCACGTCGGCGTCGCACTCTCGATCGCGGCGGCCGCCAACGAGTTCTCGATCGCGCCGCGGATGTCGGCCGCGTCGAATTTCGCGCGCAGCAGCCGGAAGTTGAAGCCCAGGTGCAGCTCGTCGGCACGCAGGTACCGGGAGAACTGCTCGTTGTCGTACACCCACACCTCGCCGATCGCGACCGCGTGCGGGTAGTCGTTGAGCACTGTGCGGATGTGGCGGTGGATCTCGTGCACACCGTCGTCGTTGAACCTCGGGTCGTCGTCCATGTCGGCGAGCAGCACCTCGGCCTTGATGACCTCCATGTCGGGCAGTCCAGCCGGCTTGGCCATGCCGTGTGCGACATCGATACGGAAGCCGTCGACGCCGCGCTCCAGCCAGAACCGCAGCGTCTTCTCGAGATCGTCGTAGACCTCACGGTTCTCCCAGTTGAGGTCGGGCTGTTCGGCGTCGAACAGGTGCAGATACCACTGCCCTGGGTTGCCGTCGGGTTCGACGACGCGGGTCCACGCCGGGCCGCCGAAGATCGACACCCAGTTGTTGGGCGGGTGCACCCCGCCGGGTCCGGTGCCGTCGCGGAAGATGTAGCGCTCCCGCGCGTCGGTGCCGGGGCCCGCGGCCAGCGCGGCCTGAAACCACGGATGCGCCGAGCTGGTGTGGTTGGGCACCAGGTCCATCGTCACCTTGATGCCCCGTGCGTGGGCGGCCTCGATCAGCCGGTCCAGCGCATCCATCCCGCCGAACAGCGGGTCGACGTCACGCGGATCGGACACGTCGTAGCCGTGGTCGGCCATCGGCGACACCATCACCGGGTTCAGCCAGATGGCGTCGACGCCCAGCGTCTCGAGGTAGTCCAGCCGCGAGGCCACGCCGTCGAGGTCACCGACGCCGTCGCCGCTGTTGTCGCTGAACGAGCGCGGATACACCTGGTAGAACACGGCATGCGACCACCACGGCGTCGCGTCCGAATCAAGCACGCCCGCAACCTACACCGCTGCGGTGTCCGGTTCAGAAGGGCGAGTTCACCATCGACTGGGCGGCCATCTCGAGATAGGCCAGCAGCTGCTGGCGGTGCTCGTCATCGAGGGTCTGCGAGTCGATCGACGCCACCGCGGTGTGCATGCACCGCAGCCAGGCGTCGCGCTCGATGAAGCCGATCTTGAACGGGCTGTGCCGCATCCGCAGCCGGGGGTGGCCACGCTGATCGGAGTACGTGCGCGGACCGCCCCAGTACTGCTCGAGGAACATCCGCAGCCGCACCTCGGCGGCGTCGAGGTCCTCTTCGGGATAGATCGGCCGCAGGATCTCGTCCTCGCCGACGAGCTCGTAGAACCGCGACACGATGGCATTGAAGGTGTCGTGGCCACCCACTTCGTCATAGAAGGACCGCTGCGGCTGAGTCACGCCCCCCATTGTTCCTTGCCGGCCCGACGCCCGTGCGAGCTGGTGATGTCATGTGAAGTTCACCCGGTGACCTGCAGACACGCACGAATTTGCTATGCGATAAACCCAAATCCATGGTGGACTGTCGGTCGGAGGACGAATGGCGCATCGCAACAAGGGCCGCGGCCACCGGCATTCCGGGGTCGCGGCGGGCTTATCCGGGGTGGCGCACACCCCGACGCTGCTGCACAGTGTCGAGACTCGTCCGGGCACCCGCGAAGGCTCGCTCTGGGGTCGTCGCCGCGTACTGCTCCTGAACTCGACGTACGAACCACTGACCGCCCTGCCGATGCGCAGGGCGGTTGTCATGCTGATGTGCGGCAAGGCCGACGTGGTGCACGCCGACCCGTCGGGGCCGGTGATCCACTCGGCCACCCGGTCGGTCACGGTGCCCTCGGTGATCCGCCTGCGGTCCTTCGTGCGGGTGCCGTACCGCGCCCGCATCCCGATGACCAGGGCGGCGCTGATGCACCGCGACCGGTTCCGCTGCGCCTACTGCGGCAGCAAGGCCGACACCGTCGACCATGTGGTGCCCCGCAGTCGCGGCGGCGACCACACCTGGGAGAACTGCGTGGCCGCCTGCTCGACCTGTAATCACCGCAAGGCCGACCGGATGCTGGCCGAGCTGGGCTGGACGCTGCGCTCGACGCCGACGCGGCCCAAGGGTCAGCACTGGCGGCTGCTGTCGACGGTCAAGGAACTCGATCCCGCATGGATGCGATATCTGGGTGAGGGCGCGGCTTAGCCGGTTGCCACGATAGGGTTTGCGTCGTGAGCACCGCGTTGACACATTCGATATTGATTGGCGTGCCGTTGGGCATCACGCTGGTCTTGATCGTCGCTCATCTGGGGCGTCGGCAAGGACCGCAAGGGCCCGCACCCGGCGACCTACAAGATGTCCGACGCCGAGTGGACGCACGCGCCGATCCTGTGGGCGTCCGACGAGCCCGCAGACCATTCCCACGGGCATCCGCACCCGTTGACCGTAGGAGGCGGCGCCAGTGGCAAGTGGTGAAGTCGCGACGCGCGCATCCGGCGAACTCGAACTGCCCCGCGGCTTCGTCGTCACCTCCAGCGGGCGGGTCTCCGGCGTCACCGAGCCCGGCGCGATCTCGGTCACCTACCCGTTCCCGGTCAAGGACCTGGTGCGGCTCGACGACGCGCTGAAGTTCGGGTCGCGGAAGGCCAAGGCCCGCTTCGCGGTGTACGTCGGCGACCTCGGCGCAGACACGGCCGCCACTGCGCGGGACGTCCTGGCCGACGTGCCGACGCCCAACAACGCGGTGCTGCTTGCGGTGTCGCCGAATCAGAAGGCCATCGAGGTCGTCTACGGCTCCGACGTGCAGGGCCGCGGCATCGAGGAATCGGCCCCGCTCGGCGTGAAGGCCGCGGCGGCGTCGTTCAACTACGGGAACCTGATGGCCGGCCTCATCAGCGCGATCAAGGTGATGAGCGCCGGCGTCTCGCCGGCCTAGCTGACGTCGAAGGCTCGGGCCCGCAGCGCGCGCTCGACGCCTGCGCGGCCTTCGATCACCAGTCGCCGCAGCGACGGCGGCAGTTCGCCCGCCAGGAACCGGTCGGCGGCAGCCAGGCCGTCGTCGCTGATATCCCACGACGGGTACAGGCCGATGACGACCGTCTGGGCGACCTCGCTGGACCGTCGCTCCCAGACGCGCGAGATGACGTCGAAGTACTTCGCCGTGAACGGCTGCACCAGCGCCTGCTGACCCGGCTGCACGAAGCCGTCGATGATCGCCCGTCCGACGATGTTGGGCAGTGTGTCGTCCTCGATGACGAGCTGCCACGCCGTGTTCTTCACGGCGATCTGCGGGCGGGCCGCTGCCGCGCGGGCGGCGTTGCGCTTACCCGCCGCCGTCGGATCGCGTTCGGCTTCGGCGTCGATGAACGGCGTTGCCTGCCCGTCGTTGTCGATGTCGCCCGCGGCGGCCAGCGCGGTGACGATGCGCCACCGCAGGTCGGTGTCGACGATCGAGCCCGGGCAGCCCGTGCTCGGCGGGGTCGGTGTCCAGCAGCGCGGCCAGCACGGCGACGTGGCGCAGCGCGAGCACCGACGTGCACAGTGCGTTGACGTAGGCCAGCTGGTGGTCCGATCCGGGCTCGGCGGCGCGGGCCAACTCGAGCAGCTTGTCGGCGAACGGCGGCCAGCCCTGCGCGCACGCCCAGTCCGGGTCGGCGTAGGAGCGCAGCGCGGTCTGCGCCTGCATCAGCAGCCGCTGTGCGACGCCGACCTCGGTCTCGGCGCCGACGCCGTTGGCGACCAGCGCGACGAAGTCGCGGGCCTTCAACTCGGCCTCGCGCGTCATCTCCCACGCCGCCGACCAGGCCAGCGTGCGGGGGAGCGGTTCGGCGATGTCGGCGACGCGCGTCAGCACCGTCTCCAGCGACTCCGGGTCGAGCCGCAGCGAGCAGTAGGTCAGGTCGTCATCGTTGACCAGGATCAGCTTGCCGCGCGGAATACCTTGCAGCGCAGGGACTTCAGTGAGATCGCCCTCGATGTCGAGCTCCTCGCGGTGAACCCGGACCAGCTTGCCGGAGCCGTCGTCGTCGTAGATGCCGACGGCCAGCCGGTGCACGCGGGTCTCGCCGGCGCCGGGCTCCGCACCGCTCTGGCTGACGGCGAAGCGGCTGAACCGCCCGTCTCCGTCGACGTCGAAGTCGGCGCGCAGCGTGTTGAGCCCGGTGGTCTTCAGCCACTGCTTACCCCAATGCGACAGGTCGCGGCCGGACGACTTCTCCAGCGCGCCGAGCAGGTCACCGAAGGTGGCGTTGTCGAAGGCGTGGTCGCGGAAGTAGTCGCGCAGCCCGGCCAGGAACGCCTCGAGGCCGACGTAGGCGACCAGCTGCTTGAGCACGCTGGCGCCCTTGGCGTAGGTGATGCCGTCGAAGTTGACCTCGACGGCGTGCAGATCGGGGATGTCGGCGGCCACCGGATGCGTCGACGGCAGCTGGTCCTGCCGGTAGGCCCACGACTTCTCGGCGTTGGCGAACGTCGTCCACGCCTCGTTGTATTCGGTGGCTTCGCTCTGGCACAGCACCGATGCGAACGTCGCGAACGACTCGTTGAGCCACAGGTCGTCCCACCACTTCATGGTGACCAGATCGCCGAACCACATGTGCGCCATCTCGTGCAGCACCGTCTCGGCGCGCCGCTCGTAGGACGCGCGGGTGACCTTGCTGCGGAAGACGTAGTCCTCCAAAAACGTTACGGCCCCGGCATTTTCCATCGCACCCGCATTGAACTCGGGCACGAACAGCTGGTCGTACTTGCCGAACGCGTACGGCTCGCCGAAGTTGCGGTGGTAGAAAGCGAAGCCCTGCTTGGTTTCGGTGAACAGCCGGTCGGCGTCCATGAACTCGGCCAGCGATTTACGGCAGAACAACCCGAGCGGGATCTCGCCGTGCTCGTCGGTGTAGGCGTCGTCGCCAGAACGCGTACGGTCCGGCGATCAGCGCGACGAGGTAGGTGCTCATCCGCGGGGTCGTCGTGAACGTCACCGTCTTGGCGTCGCCGTCCACCTGCGCGCCGACCGGGGCGCCGTTGGACACCACCTCCCAGTGCGCGGGCGCGCTGACGGTGATGTCGAAGGTCGCCTTCAGGTCGGGTTGGTCGAAACACGCGAACATCCTTTTGGCGTCGGCGGTTTCGAACTGCGAGTACAGGTAGACCTCGTCGTCCACAGGGTCGACGAAGCGGTGCAGACCTTCACCGGTGTTGGAGTAGCTGCACAGGGCGTCGACGACGAGCGGTGTTGCGCCGTCGGAGGCCGCGCAGCGCAATGCCGGTGGACTCGTCGTAGCCGGAGACGTCGAGCGCGATCCCGTTGAGGGTGGCGCGCTGCACGCTGTCGGCGGCGAGGTCGATGTAGGTGTCGGCGCCGGGAAGCGCGTCGAACTCGACCGTCGTCACCGAGCGGAACGTCTTCTCACCGGGCGCGCCTGCGCCGTCGGTGAGGTCAAGGTCGACGCGGTAGCGGTCGACGGTGACGAGGGCGGCGCGTTCAACGGCCTGGTCGCGAGTCAGATTGGGAAGTGCCACACGTCCAACTTAGTGGCCCCGGTGTGGTGGGGCAGACGAGCGCCCGTTGGCTAAAAGCCCGGCACCCGCGGAACGCCCGGCATTCCCTGCAGGCCCTGCAGCGAATTCAGGAAGGTCCCGTTGCCGATCGACCCCATCATCTGCGGGCAGTACATCGAGATCGCGATGCCGGTGAAGAACGACGCCATACCAGGGTTGATGCCGTTGTCGGCGACGGTCGTCGCAACCTGGGCGAACGACTTACCCGGCTCGACCAGCATCGGGCACACTCGCTCGCCCAACTGTGCGGTCAGGTCGGGGTTGTTGTCCGCGTAGCCGATGCCGGCGCGGTTCAGCGTGGACAGGAAGTCGTCGGCGTTGGGATCGGCCGGGTCGGCGAGGGCTGGTGCGGCGAACGAGAGGCCCGCCGCGACCGTTGAGGCTGCGAGGGCCAGTGTGCTGGCTCGATGTAATTGTGTCACTTGTGTAACAGTGGTGTACCCAGGTCACATTGACAACACGCTTTTGTAAAGGTTTGGAACAGTTGCGCGCGGCGCATGGTTGCGCTGACTGAGTTTTGTTTCACGACACCGATCGAGAGGAACCATCCATGCCCGAGAAGTCCGTCGCCGGTTTCTGGTTCGACCCGCTGTGCCCGTGGTGCTGGATTACATCGCGATGGATTCTCGAGGTGGAGAAGGTCCGCGACATCGAGGTGGACTTCCACGTGATGAGCCTCGCGGTGCTCAATGAGAACCGCGACGATCTGCCCGAGGAGTACCGCGAAGGCTTGAAGCAGGCGTGGAAGCCGGTGCGGGTGGCGATCGCCGCCGAGCAGGCCAAGGGCTCCGAGATCCTCGCGCCGCTGTACACCGCGATGGGCACGCGCATCCACAACCAGGGCTATCGAGACTTCGACCCCGATTTCTCCAAAGTCATCAAGGAGTCGTTGGAGGAGGTCGGACTGCCTGCCGAGTTGGCGGAGGCCGCCGACACCGACAAGTACGACGAGGCGCTGCGCAAGAGCCACCACGAGGGCATGGACGCGGTCGGCGACGATGTCGGCACGCCGACGATTCACATCAACGGCGTCGCGTTCTTCGGCCCGGTGCTGTCGAAGATCCCGCGCGGCGAAGAGGCCGGCAAGCTGTGGGACGCGTCGGTGACATTCGCGTCGTACCCGCACTTCTGGGAGCTCAAGCGCACCCGCACCGAGGCGCCCGAGTTCGACTGAGCGCTAGTCGCGGAGGCGCGGCGGCGCGTCATGCGTGAATTTCTGCGCGCCGAGTTCCGCGTCAGGGCTGCTGTTCGGCTGCGAGCACAGCCGTGTGGCAGAAATCGATGGTGGGCGATATCCTCCTTCGCGCGGCAAGGTCGCTACACTAGTCGCGGCGAATCCAGGGATAGGTGGCGTTCTCGCTGAACAGGAGAGCCAGCTCGCCTCTGTGGATCGTCATCTGTAGTGATCGCAGGATGACGATGCCGCGTTCGTCTGCCCCGCGGAATTGCGGCGCGAAGCCGACGAGGCTGCTGGTGAAGCCCATCTCGGTGAGAAACAGAGCGCGTGCCCAGTCGAGCTCAATCAGGTTTTGTCCACTGGCGAAGGCTTGGTGGAGGTAAGCGACATACGCTGCCCAGTCGTTGTAGGTGGCTTGGCCGGCGATCGGCGCGAGCAGTCCGAAACCGCGTTGGGGTGATTCGGCGTAGGCGTTGATCGTCACCGACATGAGCCGGCGTTCGTCCTCGTCGAGTTCGATTGTGCCCAGATTCATTGGGAGGATGTAGGTGCGCTCATCTGTGGTGCTGTCGAACGCGGGGAACGTGGCGCTTTTCAGCAGCAGTCGCGAGCGCTCGTCGGTGCTGACCTTATTCTCCAGTGAGCGAAGAACTAGCACCCAGTATTCGTCGGCGGCGGGTCCGAATCGTCGCGCGTTAGCGACCATGTCGCTGCCGAAGCCGAAGCCGAAGCCGAAGCCGAAGCCGAACTCGGTGAGGAGAAGCGCACGTGCCCAGTCCAAGTCGATGAGTGGCTCTTTTCTCTCGATCGCCTCCAAAAGTGGGACGATATAGTCCCACCACCCGGCGTAGCTCAACTTGCCGATCAACGGTGGGAGTAGTTCGACCGCACTCTGCGCGGAGCCGCCATACTCGTTGAGGGCGAGCACCAGTAGCTTGCGCTCCCCCTCGTCGAGGTCGATTGCGACTAGTTCGTCGTCGTTGTCAGTAGTCACGCGTGATCCATCTGCTATGCCCAACTGTCAGGATCGTGGGGGTCTGGCGGCGTTTGCCCGAGAATTATTCTTCCGAGGATGCCCAGCGCGCCATCGCAGTCGGCCGCCAGTGCAGCTAGACCGGCGCTGTCGACACTGATAAGCCCCACAAATCAACCCGTAAGGCCTCTCGAAGGCGCGCCCTGCACAACTTTGCGCACGCCGAGATCGACGAAATGGCGTGATCCACTCGCACTTCTGCGCCCATATGTTGGTTTGGGCGTCAAGAGGGTCAAGAGGGTAGGGCACAATGACCGCCATGCGCGTCTACCTGGGCTCTGACCATGCCGGCTTCGAACTCAAGAACGAGATCATCGAGCACCTCAAGACGAACGGGCACGAGCCCATCGACTGCGGCGCCTACACCTACGACGCCGAGGACGACTATCCGGCGTTCTGCATCGCCGCCGCGCTGAAGACCGTCGGCGACAACGAGAGCCTCGGCATCGTGATCGGCGGCTCGGGCAACGGCGAGCAGATCGCCGCGAACAAGGTGCCCGGCGCGCGCTGCGCGCTGGCGTGGAGCACCGAGACGGCGTCGCTGGCCCGCCAGCACAACAACGCGCAGCTGATCGGCGATCGGCGGCCGCATGCACACCGTGCCCGAAGCGCTCGCCATCGTCGACGCATTCCTGGCTGCCGAGTGGTCGAAAGCCGAACGGCACCAACGTCGTATCGACATCCTGGCGAAGTACGAAGAGACGCACGTCCCGCCGAGGGTCCCGAGCGCGCCGGCGTAGGGGATGCCCGAAGGCCACACGCTTCACCGGCTGGCTCGGCTCCACCAGCGCAAGTTCGGCCGGGCGCCCGTCATCGTGTCCAGCCCGCAGGGCCGCTTCGTCGACGGGGCGGCCGCCGTCAACGGCCGGGTGCTGAAGAAGGCGAGCGCGTGGGGCAAGCATCTGTTCCACCACTACGAGGGCGGCCGCGTCGTGCACGTGCACCTCGGCTTGTACGGCACCTTCAGCGAGTCCGAGGTGCCGATGGCGCTGCCGGTGGGGCAGGTGCGGATGCGGATGGTCGGCACGGAATTCGGCAGCGACCTGCGCGGGCCGACGGTGTGTGAGGTGATCGACGAGGCCGAGGTCGACGACGTGGTCGCGCGACTGGGTCCCGACCCGTTGCGCCGAGATGCCGACGGGGCCTTGGCGTGGGCGCGAATCACCAAGTCCCGCAGGCCGATCGGCGCGCTGCTGATGGATCAGACGGTGATCGCCGGGGTCGGCAACGTGTATCGCAACGAGCTGTTGTTCCGTCATCGCATCGACCCGTACCGGCCGGGCGTCGCGCTCGATGCCAGTGAGTTCGACGCGATGTGGACGGACTTGGTCGAGCTGATGAAGGTCGGGTTGCGGCGCGGCAAGATCATCACGGTCGATCGCGAGGACGACCACGGTCTGGGGTCGTACCGGACCGGGCGTCCCCGCACCTATGTCTACCGGCGCGCCGGGGACCCGTGTCGGGTGTGCGGGACCGAGGTGCGCACCGCGGTGCTCGAGGGCCGCAACCTGTTCTGGTGCCCGAACTGCCAGAAATAGCGGCGGGCCTGCCGCGTTGAGTCTGCGTCCCCGGCGGCGAACTGCGAGAAGACCGCGCCTTCGGCGCAGAGTCAACGCGAAATCCGCTCCTCAGAGACAATCGGCGCGTGGAACTCATCCTTGTCGTCGTCGGAGCCATCGTCGTCACCGCCATGGCGCATCGGCGCGGGCTGGAACCCGCGCTGATCATCGTCGTCATCGGCATCGCCGTGTCGTTCCTGCCGGGTTTCGAGGCGCCGGAACTGGATTCGCACATCCTGTTGTCAGTCGTCTTGCCTCCGCTGCTGTACTCGGCCGCGCTGGACTTCTCGTTCCCGACGTTCCTGCGCAACATCCGGCCGATCCTCGGTCTGGGCGTCGGCCTCGTCGTGGTCACTGCCTTTTCGGTGGCACTGGTGTCGTCGTGGCTGGTGGTCGTGCCGCTGACGTTCGGCACAGCGCTGGTGCTGGGCGCGATCGTGGCGCCGCCCGACGCCGTCACCGCCGTGGCCGTGGGCCGCAAACTCGGCCTGCCCAAGCGCGTGATGGCCATCCTGACGGGCGAGAGCCTCATCAACGACGCGGCGGCGTTGACGTTGTTCTCCGTCGCGGTGGCCCAGGTCGCAGGCACCCACACCTTCATCGAGAACCCGTTCCTGCTATTCGGCTACAGCGCGGTCGTCGGGCCGTTGGTCGGGGCGGCTCTCGGATATGTGACGTTGTGGATTCGACGACGGATGGCCAGCCCCGGTCTGGAGACGGTGCAGGGGTTGGTGGTGCCGTTCGCGGCGTTCATCTGCGCCGAGGAAATCCACGCATCGGGCGTGCTGGCGGTCGTCGTCGCGGGCTTCGTCGTCGGCAACGGAACGTTGGGCGCCGGATACCAGACGCGGCTGCAGGAGCGGTATGTGTGGAACTCGGTCGACGTGCTGCTCGAAGCGTTCGTGTTCGCCTACATCGGGCTGCATCTGCGCTTCGTGCTGGAAGACCTGCGAGCGACACACGAATCTCTGACACAGGTGGCCGTCGTGTCGGCGATCGTGCTGTTGATCGTGCTCGTGATCCGGCCGGTGTCGGTGTTCGCCATGTTTGGCCGGAACAAGTTGTCGTCGCACGTGGGAAGCCGCCTCAGCGTGCCGGTCCCGGTCGTTGGTGGTCGTGGTGCGCTTGGGTTGCGTCGCCGGGACAAACCGCCGGGCAAGTGGCGTTCGCGGATCGACCGCCGGCCGTTGAGCTGGCAGGAGAACGTCGTGGTGTCGTGGACCGGAATGCGCGGGGTGGTGACTTTGGCTGCGGCAGCGGCGATTCCGGCGACCACCGTCACCGGCGAGCCGTTTCCCGAGCGCTCGATGATTCAGGCGATTGCGTTCGTGGTGAGCGTCGGCACCCTGTTGATCCAGGGCTGGACGCTGCCGCTGCTGATCAAGTGGCTGCATGTCTCGAGGTTCACCGACGACCATGCCGCCGACCGCGAGGAGGAGCTGAAAGCCGAACGCGTCGTGCACGATGCCGCCGACGAAGTGCTGGCCGAGTTCCGGGCGAACCCGCCGGAGGGGATGGATCCGCGCGTGCTCGCCGAGATTCGTGCCGTCATCGCACGGCACTCGCAGGACGCCGACGAAATGCCCGATCCCGATGCACACACGAAGCGGTCCGAGGTGTTCTCGGCGCTGTATCGCGATGTGCTGGCGGCGCAGCGCGCAGTGCTGATCGAGGAACGCGACTCGGGCCGCATCGAGGACGAAGCCGTGCGTGCGATGCTGGAACGGCTCGACCTTCAGGAGGCCGGCGTGTCAGCCCGACTGGAGAGCCGGCTCTGACTTTGGCTGTGTCGCAGCGGGATTAGAAGCCGCCGAAGTCCCCACCGAAGTCGCCGCCGCCGAAATCGCCGCCACCCCAGCCGCCGCTGTCGCCGCCGCCCCAGCTGTCGCCACCCCAGCCGCCACCATCGCCGCCGCCCATATCGCCGCCGCCGCCGTCGCCACCGCCGTCGCCGTAATCGCCGCCGCCGTCACCGCCGCCGTCGGCGCCGTAGTCGCCGCCTTCGCCTTGTCCGCTTTCGAACGCCGCGGCGTCGTAGCCGACCCCGCCCATGCCCGAGAACAACGCGCTGAACAGGAACATCGAGCCAACGCCCCACGCTCCGGCAACCAACGCGGGTTTCCACCACGGCTCGGAGTACCAGCCGGCCGGGACCGGACGACCGGCGACGCGGCCGCCGGGGTAGTAGTTCGGGGTGCGCCCAGATGGATTCGGCGACGCCTCGATCTCGCGGCCTTCGAATTCGACGCGGCGGTCTTCGGTGACCGTGCCCGCCGAGCGCTGGCCGTTGAGCGACTCGAGTTCCGGCCCCGGGTCCATGCCCATCGCGGTGCGGGCGGCGCGCACGTAGTACAGCCCTTCCATGGCGCTTTCCTTGGCGAGCAACGCCTGCTTCGCGGTCGTGGCCTGGTCGATCTGCGAGCCGGCGGCGTTGAACCGCTCGGACGCGTCGGCGAGGGCCTGCTTGGACGCATCGTCGGTGCCGGACAGGTTGAGGACCTGGCCGCCGAGGCGATCGATGAGTCTGCGGGCATCGGCCTTGGCGTCAGCCAGGGAGTTGGCGTTTCGGTTGGCCGAGTTGCGCGACGCGTTCCAAACAACCAGGCCGATCGCGCCGACAACAACGATGATGAGCACGAGCAAAAAGCCGTCCATGGCGACCAGCGTACTCACAGAAAAGTGCGGTTTGGGGCCGTGAACTAATCGCGGGTTATGCCCAGAGCGGAGTAGACCTGGTCGGAGAGGGCGACGCTGCGGGGATCGGCGTTGCACTTGGTGGCGTCGAAGTAGTTCATGACGTAGGCGTAGCCGATGCGGTGTTCGAGGTCGACGAAGCCGAAGCTCCCGCCCGATCCGCCGTGGCCGAAGATCCTTGTGTTGGGGCCGTTCATGGCGCGCTGATTGAGCATGTAGCCGAGGCCCCAGCCGTGGTCGGCGACGCGCGGGCCGAGGACGAGGTCGGTGTCGGAGCCGCCCTGCGAGATTCGGCATTTCTCCATGTGCTCGTAGCTGAGGATCTTCCCGTGGACGAGCGCGTTATAGAAGGTCGCGAGCCCGAGCGCGGAGACGTGGGCGTTCGTTGACGGGAACTCGGCGGTTCGCCAGGCGGTGATGTCGTCGGAGCCGAGTTCGTCGTCGGGGATGAAGCCCATGGCGATCGAGAACGCCGCCATCGGATGCTCGGTGAGGGTGGTGGGGTAGCCGGGTGCGCCCCCGTTGTTGAGGACGTCGCGGATGTGAGGCTTGTCGACCATGTCGGCGCACCGGTGATGTTCGGCGGCGGGCAGGCCGATGTGGACGTCGATGCCGAGGGGTTCGGCGATTTCTTTGCGGAGGTATTCGCCGAGGGTGCGTCCGGTGACGCGGTGGACGATCTCGCCGAGGATGAAGCCGAAGCTGACCATGTGGTAGCCCTGCGCGGTGCCGGGCTGCCACCACGGTTCGGCCCTCGCGAGATGGGCGCAGACGGCGTCCCAGCCGAGGGTTTCTTTCGGTGTGAGGCGGGTGCGCGGCCCGATGACGCCGGAACGATGGCCCATCACCATCGCGACGGTGATGTCTTGCTTTCCGGCTTGGGCGAATTCGGGCCAGTAGTCGGCGACGGGGGAGTTGAGGTCGAGCTCGCCGCGGTCGGCGAGTAAGTGAATGCAGGTGCTAGTCAAGGCTTTCGAGCCGGAAAAGATGCTGGCCAGTGTGTCTTCGTGCCAGGGCTGTTGTTCCGCGGCGTCGATGGTGCCGCCCCAAAGGTTGACGGCGAGTTCGCCGTTGACCCAGACGGCGACGGCGGCACCGACCTCCTTGTGTTCGCGGAAGTTGGTTTCAAAGGCGTTGCGGACGCGTGCAAATCTGGAGGAGCATGAGCCGTTGACGGTGACTCGCGGATGGTCGGTCACGAGCCTCCTGACGACGACGGCCGTTGCTGGCCTGGAGTGCCGAGCGTATGGGCGCGGCCTGTTAAGACTGGCCGTCAGAGGCTGAGAGTCTGTTGCGGTTGGGTTGCGATTCGACGGAGGTGCCGACGGATTAGTCGGCGGTGTCGCCAGACTTGTCGCGGCTGTGCTGAACTGAAAGAGGAAGAGGGCGACGGAGGCGACGATTACGTTGACGTCAACACCGCTGCCTTTAGCAGAGGCACTACCGCCCTGACCGCCCGCACCGCCGCCGCCGAAGATGCCGCTCGTGCCGCCCTTGCCGCCTGCACCGCCAGCTCGTCCCGTGGTGGTGCCGACTGCCTTGGTCGGGTCGAGTTGAAGGTCGGTGTTGTTGTTGGCGACAAGGACGTCGCCGCCAGCGCCGCCACCTGCAGCTCAGCCCAGCATTGCCGCCCGTACCTCCGTTGTAGCCCCTGCCTCCGTTGCCAAGAAGCAGCCCGCCATTCTGGCCATTGCGTGACCACCTCCAAGAAGAAGGTCAAGAAGTCGAAAAGGGCGGTGCGAAGTCCGGTGGAAGCGATATCGACCAGGTTGAAGCCGAGGCTGAAGACAAGTGGAAAGACGAGCTGTTGGAGGCGCTATTGGCGATGTCTCCTGCGGCGTTCGAGAAGCTGGCGCAGCGACTACTTCGCGAGTACTTCGCGAGTCAGGATTTTCCAGCGCCGTCGTGACAGGCCGCAGCGGTGACGGCGGCATCGACGGGTTGGGCGTCTACCAGCTTTCGCTCTTGAGCTTCCCTGTCTTTTTTCAGTGCAAGCGATACAAGGGCAGCGTCACCCCGTCAGCAGTCCGCGATTTCCGGGGCGCGATGGCGGGCCGCGGCGACAAAGGACTGCTCATTACAACCGGCACCTTCACCAACGATGCGCGGAAGGAAGCGGCTCGAGATGGAGCACCACCAATCGACTTGATTGACGGCAGCAGCCTGTGTGACTTGCTCAAGCAATACGCAGTCGGCGTTACAACCACCGAACGCATCGTCGAGGACGTGAAAGTTGAGGCCGACTACTTTGTCTCGCTTGAACCCAAGAAATAGGGCAGCGGCCCAGCGTCGATGTTAGTCGTCCCGAAACTGCCGCGCGATCGCAGCCTGCGACAGCTTCTCCGACCGATACAGCCGGCGAATCTCGCCCAATCGTCCACAGTCATCACTCTCCAATCGAAGGGTGCTCACTTCGACCGGAACCGACAAACGCTGCCGTCAATTGTCGTAATGTGTTCGTCGAGGTTGACGCCTGACGTTGGCGACGCGCCAAGGATAGGCGCCGTTCTCCCGTATGTTGTTGCGCTCGAACATAAACCGTGCGTGGGAGGGAGTTGCGGTTGTATGGCGACATACCGGTATCGCTGTGCCTTGGACGGCGTCTTCGACGTGAGCCTGCCGATGGGGACGGCAGGGTCGCATCGGCCATGTCCGATCTGTAACAGCGAGGCGGTGCGGGTCTTCTCAGCACCGATGCTTTCGCTGGCGCCTCGTGCGCTAGTGGCCGCGATCGACGGCACAGAGAAGACTCGCGACGAGCCGGACGTGGTTTCGGCTCTACCGCCACGTCGGGCCCGCACTAGGCCGGCGGCTGCACTGAACCCAGCTCTGCAGCGCCTGCCGAGGCCCTAACCACGTGCCCACGCCAGGTTACTGACCGGGCGTTCATTCAAATGAATAAGGAGATCTGATGCCCAACGTAGTGTTTCCGCTCGATTCCTCGAAGAAGTTCACCGAGCAGAAGATCGTTGGCCACAACCGGTGGCATCCGGACATCCCGGCCCAGGTCCAGGTCAAGCCGGGCGACTCGTTCCGCGTGCACTGCCGCGAATGGTTCGATGGCGCCATCGTCAACGACGACTCCGCCGATGATGTGCTGAACGCGCCGCTTCCTTCTGTGCATGTACTCAGCGGGCCGATTGCCGTTCAGGGCGCCAAGCCTGGCGACCTGCTCATCGTCGACATCCTCGACGTCGGCCCGATCCCGCAGGAGGACTCGGGGCCACTGGCGGGCCAGGGCTGGGGCTACACCGGCGTGTTCGCCACCAAGAACGGTGGCGGGTTCCTCACCGAGCAGTTCCCCGACGCCTACAAGGTGATTTGGGATTTCCAGGGCGGGGTCGCGACCTCGCGGCATGTGCCCGGCGTCTCCTACGTCGGCATCGTGCACCCGGGGCTGATGGGGACCGCACCCTCGGCGGCCCTACTCGCGAAGTGGAACGCCCGTGAGCAGGCCCTGATCGACACCGATCCGGACCGCGTGCCGCCACTGGCGCTGCCGCCTCTGCCGGATTCCGCGATCCTCGGAAGTCTCTCCGGCGCGGAATTCAAGAAGGCTGCCGCCGAGGCCGCCCGCACCGCCCCGCCGCGGGAGAACGGCGGCAACCAGGACATCAAGAACTTCACCAAGGGGACCAGGGTGTTCTACCCGGTCTTCGTCGACGGCGCGAACCTCTCAATGGGTGACCTGCACTTCTCCCAGGGAGACGGCGAGATCACCTTCTGCGGCGCCATCGAGATGGGTGGGTTCATCGACCTGCACGTCGACCTGATCAAAGGCGGCATGGAGACCTACGGCGTCGGCGAGAACGCGATCTTCATGCCCGGCACCACAGACCCACAATTCAGCCGGTGGCTGGCGTTCTCCGGGACCTCGGTCACGCTCGACGATGTCCAGCACTATTTGGACTCGCACCTGTCCTACCAGCGGGCCTGCCTGCACGCCATCGACTACCTCGAAAAGTTCGGCTACAGCCGGATCCAGGCCTACATGATCCTGGGTTCAGCGCCGATCGAGGGCAGGCTGTCCGGTGTCGTGGACATCCCCAACTCCTGTTCGACGGTGTACATCCCAACCGAGATTTTCGACATCGATATCCGTCCCTCGGCCAAGGGCCCGACGCAGATCGATCCCGGCATGGGTGTCCCGATGTCCAGTGGGGGCTGATCCGGCGTAGGTATCGCGGGGAGGCGGGCCGTCCCAACGGACCCGCCTCCCGGTCGGCCGCCACGCGGCGCCCGCGCTGCGTCGCCGGCCGGCGACGGTCAGGAATTCGAGGCGTCCCGAGACGTCCCTAGACATCGAGACTTTCGTTGATTCACGCCAGGAGGCGGTCATGACGACGGCACATCCAACACAAGGCCCGCTGCGACTAGTGGACGGCACGATGCCGGCGCTGGGGGAGCGGGCGCACAACATCCCCGTGGTGGGGTTCATCGAGTACTGCCTGCGCGGAGTCGGGCAGGTCGTTTTCATGAACAGCCCCATCACCGGCCTGTTCATCGTGGCCGCCATGTGGATCTACGACCCGTGGTTCGGTTTCGCCGGGACGCTCGGCGTCGTCGCGTCGACGCTCGCCGCGCACGCACTGGGTATCGATCGTGACCTCATCCACGTGGGCCTCTACGGATTCAACGGAGTTCTCGTCGGGCTGGCGCTGGCACTTGTTCCTGACTCCCGAGTGGGACGTGCTCGTCATCGTGTGGATCATCGTGCTCAGCGCCGCCTCCTCGGTGCTGATGGGTGCGCTGGCAGCCGTGTTCGTCGGAGCGTTGGGGGTGCCCCCATTCACCTTGGCGTTCAACACGATCACCTTGCTGTTCCTGATCACCGGACTGCACGTGGCGAACGGGCGCCTCGGTGTCGGTGTCGAACCCGCGGCACCGGTGTCCGGCGGGCCGGGCGTGCAAACCGCCCTGCGACCGGGCGCCGACGCCGTCGGGAGCACCGACGCGATGGCAATCGTGAACGCGGTGTTCCGGGGTATCGGCCAGCTGTTCTTCCTCAACAGCATCCTGGCCGGCGTCCTGATCATCATCGGGATCGCGTTCTGCTCCAGGATCGCCGCCGTTTTCGCCCTTGTCGGTTCGATCGTAGGCATGCTCGTCGGTATGGCGCTGGGCGCCGACGGAACGGCAATCTACAACGGATTGTGGGGTTTCAACTCGTTCGACGCGGCGCTCGCGATCGCCGGTGTGTTCTATGTGTTGACTTGGCGCTCAGCGCTATTGGGCGTCGCGTGTGCGGCGTTGACCGCGTTGCTCTTCGGCGCGATCGCTTCGTTCTTCGGGCCGTGGGGCCTGCCCGCGCTGACCTTGCCGTTCTGCTTCGGAACGTTGGCCTTTGTGCTTCTGAAGGACGCGTCGCGCAGCTTCAGCTGGGTGCCGCCGAGCGAGGTCGTTACCCCTGAGGAGCACCTGCGCCGGGCACGCAAGCTCCCCGAGAGCACTGATGCGGCCGACGACCCGGAGCCCCGGGCCACCTGAACGAGGTTTCCGGGGCTCGCGGGAGCACGGCGCTGAGGGCCGGTTCGAACACCACCCGCGCGGTGTCACCGGGCGATGGCGCCCGGCAGCCGATCGGCAGCTGAGCGAGCAGCGACACCGCGCCCTCGAGCGCGAGCACGCGATGACCGGGTCCGGGGGTGACGCGCGCGACCCGCACCGGAAGGCCGGTGCGATCGGCGTCGATCAGGCGCACGCCGCAGGCGAATACCGCCACCGTGGCAGCACCGACCGGTCCCCGGTGCACGAGCCCGGTCGGGGCGCCGCCTACCAGCACCGCTCCGTCTGGTCGCACCGTCGCGTCGACCATATTGTCGTAGCCGACCAGCGCGGCGACACTCGCGTCGGCGGGCCGTAGGGTCAGGACGTCGGGCGTGCCGACCTGGTGCACGCTCCCGTCCACGAGTACGACGACCCGGTCGGCGAACCGCAGCGCCTCCTCCGCCCGGTGCGACACCTGCACCACCGTGGCGGCGCGATCGGCCAGCGCCTGCTCGAGATCGGCGAAGAAGGCCGATCGGGTCTGCGGGTCCAGGCCGGCGGCCGGTTCATCGAGCAGCAGCACCGACGGATCGAGCGCCAGCGCGCGGGCGAGATTGACCCGCTGCTGCTCGCCTCCAGACAGTTCATGCGCCCGGCGATCGGCCAGATGCGCGACCCGAAGCCGCTCCAGGGCTGCCGTCGCCACCTGGGCGCGTTCCTTGCGCGGCACCTTCCGCCAGCCCAGTGGTAGCTCGACGTTGCGCCGCACCGAGGTGCTCAGCAGTCCGGGCTGCTGGGTCGCATAGGCCACCTGCCGGCGCAGCTCCACCCCGCCGCGGGCCGTGCTGACGCCGTCCAGCGTGACCGTGCCGGAGGCCGGGCGGTCCACTCCGGCGAGCAGCCGCAGCAAGGTGGTCTTGCCCGCGCCGTTGGGGCCGAGCACCGACACATGCTCGCCGTCGCAGATGTCGAGGTCATCGACCCGAAGGATCTCGCGGCCACCACGGATCTGTCGCACCTGGCGCAGGCTCACGTCCGCGCCCACGACGCCCCCCGATGCTGCACCGAGGCCAGCAGGCCGTTGACCAGGAACGCCAGCGTGATCAGGATCGCGCCGTAGAAGAGCGCGGGCGCGAACTCCCCACGGCCGACGTGCTCCACGATCGCGGTCGTCATCACCTGGGTGTGTCGGTGGATGTTGCCGCCGACGATGGTCGCCGCGCCGACTTCCGAGATCGCGTGTCCGAACCCGGCCATCGCCGCCGCGAGCAGCGGGACCCTGGCTTCGATCCACATCCGCAGCACCAGCTGGGCCCGGTTGGCGCCGAGTGCGCGCAGCTGATCGGGAAGGGCGGCCGGAAGCAACTGCATCGCCGCCATCGTGATCCCGGTGATCAACGGGGTGGCGATCAGCACCTGGGCGACGATCATGCCTTGCACTGTGTAGATCAGGCCGAGGTCGCCGAGGGGTCCGCTGCGCCAGAGCAGCAGCGCGACGACGAGCCCGACGACGACCGTCGGCACCGCCATCCCGGTGTTGACCACCGCGGTCATCAGCCGCCGCCCCGGCAGTCGGGCGAGGGCGAGCACGGTGCCCAGCCCGATACCGATCACCGCCGCGATCAGCGTCGCCGTGACCGACACGAGGGCCGACCGCGCCAGCACCTCGTAGATGGGCTCGGCCATCAGCTCACGACCTCAGCTCGGCGCGTCGGGGAAGAACAGTGGCTGACCATACTTGTCGACACCGAAGTGGGCGATGGTCTGCTGCACCGGCCCGGACCGGATCCACTGCGAGAACTCCTTGGCGCAGGCGACGTTGGTGGTGCCGCCGTGGTCCACGACGATCACGTGGTAGGGATTCTGCAGGTCGGGTGATCCCTGGAACTCGATCTTGGACTGCAGGTTGCCGGTCGCGAGGAAGGTGCCGCGGTCGCTGAGCGTGTAGGCCTGTTTCTGGCTGGCGATGGTCAGTGTCTCGCCCATTCCCTGTCCGGTCTCGATGTACCAGGACCCCGTCGGCTTGACGCCGGCCTTCTCCCAGAGGCTCAGCTCCTTCGCGTGCGTGCCGGAGTCGTCGGCCCGGGACGCGAAGGGCGCCTGTTGCTGCGCGATGAGCGCCATCGCCTCCGCGGCCTGTTGGGCCCCCCCGACGTGGGCGGGGTCGTCCGGCGGACCGACAAGTACGAAATCGTTGTGCATGACGGGCTCCCGGCTGGAGCCGTGGCCCTCGGCCATGAACTTCTCCTCGGCCTTCGGCGAGTGCACGAGAAGCACGTCGGCGTCGCCGCTTTCGCCCATGGCCATCGCCTGCCCGGAGCCGACCGCGACCGTCTTCGGCACGCAGTCCGAGTTCTGCTCGAACGTGGGCAGGATCGTATCGAGCAGCCCGGAGTCCTGGGTGCTCGTCGTGGTGGCCAGGATCATGTTCCCGGTGGCCTCGGCCGCCCCCTCCGCGTCACGAGGCTGCTCGCTACCGCACCCAGCTGTGACCAGCAGTCCCGCAGCGACGAGCAGACCCGCCTTCCGCAGCCGTGCCGGACGGCTTGACACAGGGTTACTCATGCCGCGACTCGGGACTCGCCGCTGCGGCTCAGCTCGTAGCCGCTGAGCCGGGACACCCGCTGGTGCATAGAGGTGGAGGCGAGGACGTCGAGCAAGGGGCCGAGCATCCCCACCGCCCCCGGGTTCACCGCGAGCTCGAAGTCCTCCCACTCCACCGGGAGGAAGTCCGCGTCGACCGCCTCGGCCACCGCCCGAACGGCCAGCCCTGCGTCGACCGCGCCGACGGCCACCGCCACAGCGACTCCGAAGTGGGCGTCGCACAGCTCGCCCTCCGGTGCGGGCACGGCACCAGCCTCCAGCAGCAGCCGGTTCAGCAGCAGCCGCGACCCGGTACCGGACGGGCGCCAGGCGAGCCGAACGCCGTCGAGGTCGGCGATGCCGCGGATGCCCAAGGGGTTACCCTTCGGCACCACGATGCCCTGCTCTCGCCTCCACAGATGCACCAGCCGGGCGGGCTCGCCACCGAGCACCCGGCGGGCGAACACGTCGTTGTACCGGCCGGTGCGGGCGTCACGCAGGTGTACCGCCGCGGCGTCGACCACCCCCTGGGCGAGCATCCCCAGCCCGACCACGCTGCCGCGGGCGCCGACGGCGCGCTCGACACCCCCGACGGCCGCGGACAGCAGCAGGTCGAGTGCGGGGTCATCGCTGCCCGACAGCCGGAGCACGCCTTGGTGAGCGCTCATCATCAGGGCTGCGGCAACACCGTCGGCAGCCACTACCGCGCGCGACCTGGGCGCACCGCCAATCACCCCAGCATCGCGCAAGATGCCGTGTGCCCGCGCGGCGGTGCCGGGCGCACAGCGCAGCTGCTGGGCGAGCGCGCGGACGGTGGGCACTGCGTCGCCGGGATCCAGCCGGCCCGCGAGCACGTCGGCCGCGATCGCCTCGGCGACCTCCTGTGCCCTCTGTATCATCCGCATAGGGTACAGATCAGCGGATCCGGCGACCAGTTTCCTCCGTTCCGTAGCCGCCGAGCCGGCGCACCGAGGCTTGGAAGTCCGCGGAATCCAGCAGCTCCCACAGCGGGGCGAGCAGTGGATCGGTCAGGCTGGCCGCCTCGACCACCAGGTCGTAGGGCTCCTTCACCATCGGGACGAAGTCCAGCCCGAACGCCCGCGCGGCCGCGAGGATGCCTAGGCCGCAGTCGGCGCGCCCGGCCGCGACCGCCGCGGCGACCGCCAGGTGGGTGGGCTCCTCGCGCTCGTAGCCGTGGACCGTGACCGGGTCGATCCCGAGCCGCGACAGCTCCTGGTCGAGCAGCATCCGGGTGCCGGCGCCACGCTGCCGGTTCACGTAGGAGAGCTCGCCACTCGCCAGGTCCGCGATCCCGGTCACGCCGCGCGGGTTCCCTGAAGGAATTATCAGGCCCTGGTCGCGATGCACCAGCCGCACCACGGCCAGGTCCCGGTCGCCCATCATCTCGTCGAGGTAGGGAAGGGTGTACTCCCCGGTTGCCGGGTGTAGCAGGTGTGAGCCCGCGAGGTGGCACAGCCCGTCGCGCAACGCCACCAGCCCGCCGAGCGAGCCGACGTTCGTCGAAACCAGGCTCAGTGTCGGATCGGACGACCGCAGCGCCGTGGCCGCCAGGTCGAGCACCAGGTCGTGCGACCCGATCGCGACGATCGTGCGCTCGATCTCCGGCAACCGCCGCAGCAGCTGCACCGACACCTCCTCACCCGCATGGTGTCCCTCCACGCCAGCCGGGACCAGCAGCAGCCCGTCCGCGCGCACCAGCGAGGTCAGCACCCCGGCACCGCGGGGCAGCGGCGACGCCACCACCTGGCCGCCCACCGATCCGAGCCGCACCCGCACCCAGTCGTCCATCCCCACCACGGACGGAAGCTTGCGCGCAAGCCGGGCAGGGGCCTCCGGCCGGTGCGGGGGTGGCGCACCCTCGAGCCCCGCGAGCAGCGGCGCGACGAAAATGTCGAACGTCAGGGCGGCCGAGACCGGGTAGCCGGGTGCCCCCACCACCGGAGTCGAGTCGACGGCACCCAACACCACCGGGTGGCCAGGTCGGACCGCGACCCCGTGTACCGCGAGCACGCCGAGTTCCGCCACGATGCGGGCCGTGTAGTCGTCGCGTCCGGCGCTGGAACCGGCGACCACGATCACCAGGTCCGCTCCCGCGGCCGCCTTTCGCACCGCGGCACTGATCTGGCCCACCACGTCGGGCTGGATCGGCGTCGCCCACGCCTCGCACCCTGCCTCTTGGGCCTGCGCGACCAGCATCAGCGAGTTGGTGTCGAGGATCTCGCCCAGCTGCGGCGGCGATCCGACCGGCACGATCTCGTCCCCGGTGGGGATCACGACCACCCGTGGTTTCCGGCGTACCTGCAGCTCGGTCGCGCCCGCAGCGGCTGCGGCGGCGACGTCGACGGGGCGCAGCCGATGCCCCTCCGGCAGCAGCAGCTCGCCGGCGCTGACATCCTCGCCGATCGAACGCACGTGCTGATAGGGCGGGACCGCGGCCAGGATCTCCGCGGCCACTTCGCCTGATGTCGCCGGCCCTGCGGGTCCGGTGACGTAGTGCACGTGCTCGCGCATCACCACCGCGTCGAACCCATCCGGCATCGGGTCGCCGGTGTCGACCACCGTGTAGTTGCCGAGCTGCAGCGGTGTGGTGGGAGAGGCGCCAGCGGTGTCCCGGGCGACTACTGCGATGCCGTCCATCGCGGCAACGTCACCGACCGGCGAGGAACGAGTCGCCCAGACCGGCTCGGCGGTGACCCGGCCGACCGCCTCGGCCAGCGGCACGGTGACGGCCCCGACCCGCTCGGGACAGCCGGCGGCGGCGCAGGCGTCCAGCCACGACCGGATTGCGGTGTCGGCGGGTACGTCGCTGATGAAGGGGCTATTGTCCGGCGCGGCCGGACTCGACGGGTCGTGCACGGGTGGCCAACCTACCTGTACATCGTCACGGTTACGGTCGACCCAGCGTCGAGGCCGGTGGCGGCCTCGGGGATCACGACGTAGCCGTCGGCGCTGGTAAGCAGGGACAGCAGCGCGGAAAACCCGAACAGTGGTGTCGCGATGCGCTCGGGCCCGTCGCTAAGCCGCACCTGCACGACGTCGAGGCGGCCCGCGGCCGAGGCGACCTCGCGGGACAGCGCCGCTGTGGTGGTCGGTTCCGGGGGAGTGACGGTGATGCCGGCGACGCGGCGGAGCACCGGCAGCCCGACCATGCGGAACACCACCAGGGCCGACAGCGGGTTGCCGGGCAGCCCGATCACCGGCACTCCGTCGCACTCCGCCAGCAGCGTCGGCTTGCCCGGCTTGATCGCCAGCCCGTGGCAGTAGACGCCGGGTGCGCCCAGCGACTCCACCGCCTCGGCGGTCTGGTCACGGGCACCGACCGACGACCCGGCTGAGACCACCACCAGGTCGCAGTCGTGCAGGGCGGCCTGCAGGGTCTTGGCGAGCGCCTCGGTGTCATCAGTCACGATCCCGCGCGGGGATGGCTCGGCGCCTGCCTCGGTGACCATCGCGGCCAGCGCCGAGGCGGTGGCGTCGCGCACCTGACCGAGGCTCAGGTGCACGGTATCGGGTGGCACCACCTCGTCGCCGGTGGACACGATCGCCACCCGCGGGCGGGCGTGGACCGCCACCTCGGTGACGCCAGCAGCGGCGAGCATGCCGAGGTCCTGGGCGCGCAGCGGCCTGCCGGCGGGCGCGATCTCAGCGCCGACGGCGACGTCCTCGTCGGCTCGCACGAGACCCTCGCCCACCGCGACCGGCCGGCTCACCTCGATCACGCCGGGCATGGTGACCTGGGTGTACTCCACCATGACCACCGCGTCCGCATCGGTGGGGATCGCCGCTCCAGTCGGGATCTGCACCGCCGTACCGGAGCGCACGGCGATGTCAGCGGCGGCACCCATCCGCACCGCTCCGGCGAGGTTGAGGTACGCCGGAAGGGAGTCGCTGGCGCCGTAGGTGTCGGCGGCGCGCACCGCGTAGCCGTCCACGGTCGACCGAGCGAAGCCGGGTAGCGCCGAACCCGACACCACCGGCGAGGCCGGCACCCGGCCGAGGGCCTCTTCGCGGCGAACCGTCTCTATGCGGGTACGTCGCGCCGGCCGGAACCCGGCCAGCGCCTGCGACACCGATTGGGCCGTGAAGAACTCCCGACCGGTCACCCGAACCTCACTGATCCGATTTTTGCCGCGGCTGCGGGCGCGCCACGGCGCCACCACGCTGCTGGCCCATCACACTGACCACCGGGCCGAGCGCCACCTGGCCCAGACCGCAGATCGAGGTCTTGCGCATGGTCAGCTCCAGCTCCAGCAGCCTGGCCCGACGACCCTCGTCGAGCTCGCCGCCGGCCCGCAGAGTATCGGTGAGCAGGTCGTGAGCCTTGGTGGAGCCGACCCGGCACGGCACGCACTTGCCGCACGACTCGTTGCGGAAGAAGCGCAGTACATTCGTGGCGGCCGCGAGCGAGTCGGTGCCCTCGGCGATCACCACCACCGCGCCCGAGCCCAGCATCGAGCCCGCCTCGGCGAGCGTGCCGAAGTCGAGCGGCACGTCGAGATGTTCCGGGCCCAGGAAGTTCGACGAGGCGCCGCCGGGCTGCACCGACTCGAGGGCCGCCCCGCCAGCCACTCCGCCGGCGAGGTCGAGCAGGTCGCGGATGGTGGTGCCCATCGGCACGCAGTAAACGCCGGGATGCTCCACGTGACCGGACACGGCGAAGAACTTCAACCCGTCGCTGTCGCCCAAGCCCTGGTCCTGCCACCACTGCGCACCCCGGGAGACGATGATGGGTACGTCGGCGAAGGTTTCGACGGAGTTCATCAGCGTGGGTCGGCCCCACAGCCCCCAGACGCCGGGGAACGGCGGCTTGTTGCGCGGCTCGCCCCGATGCCCCTCCATGCACTCGATCAGCGCGGTCTCCTCGCCGAGGATGTACCCACCCGGCGAGGTGAAGATGTCGAGGCTCAGGCGGCGGCCGCTGCCCAGCACGTCGTCTCCGATCAGGCCCTGGTCGCGCAGATTCTCGATCTCGGCGTGCAGCACCGCCTCCTCCGGACCGTACTCGTGCCGGATGAAGACCCAGCCCTCCTCGGCGCCGGTGACGACCATGCCCATCAGCAGGCCCTCGAGTACCAGGTGCGGCTGCTCGGCGAGCAATTGGCGGTCCTTGAAGGTTCCCGGCTCGGACTCGTCGGCGTTGCAGATGGCGTACTTGATGCCGCTGCCGTCGACGGCCTCTTCGCCGCGAACCAGTTCCCACTTCTTGCCGGTCGGGAAGCCCGCCCCGCCCATCCCGCGCAGGCCGGAAGCCTGCAGGTTGTCGATCACCTGCTGCGGGGTGATGTCCCCAGACAGCAGGGCGCGCAGGGCCTGGTAGCGCGGCTCGCCAGGGCCATAGGGGTCGTTGGGCCAGCCGCCCTCCGGGCCATAGGCCACCACTGCGCCGAGGTCGTTGTCGCCGCCGCGCTTGGCGTTTACCAGCGTGTCGACGTCGTCGAGCCGGACAGGCTGTTCGTCGACGGTGGCCGCAGGCGCGATGTCGCACCGGCCGGGGCAGGAGATCTCCACCACCTCCACGTCACCGGCATCGCCGTACTGCTCGTGCAACTGCGCGATCCGCTCCTCCGCGCCGTGCAGCCAGCAGGTGAGGTCGTGGCAGACCCGGACGGTGACGCCTGTGGGCGGCTCGGTGCGAAAGTGCGGATAGAAGGACACCAGACCCTGGATCTCGTAGAGCGGCCGCCTCTGCTCCCGCGCCAGTGCCTCCAGTTCCTCGCGCGGCAGCCAGCCGAGGCGCCCCTGGATCTCGATCAGCATCGGGATCAGGCTCGGACCGCGGAACTTACCCGCACGCGCTTCGACTCCCGGTACCGCCGGCTGCTGGTTAGCCGCAACTGTCAATGTGCGGACCCTCCGACTAACGCGCTCTCGCGGTCGCCGGCCGGGGCGATGCGGACTGCGCAGAACTTGAACTCCGGAATCTTGCCGAACGGGTCGATCTCGTCGATCGTGAGCAGGTTGGCCGCGGCCTCCCGGAAGTGGAACGGGATGAACACGTTCCCGCGCGCTTCGCGGTGGGAGACCTTCACATGCAGCACGATCGTGCCCCGACGGGAGGAGACCCGGGCCAGCTCGCCGTCGACGAGACCTCGCTCGGCCGCGTCCTCGGGGTTGACGTAGACCTCCGCGCGCGGCGAGATCGAGTCCAGCGCGAAGGAGCGGCGGGTCATCGACCCGGTGTGCCAGTGCTCCAGCAGTCGTCCGGTATTGAGCACGAACG
>CAVQTL010000021.1:0-299975 GCA_963716505.1 uncultured Actinomycetota bacterium | reverse complement strand
AGGATCGCGAACCGCCAGGATTTCTCGTTCTCGGCGCGTCGGCTCAAACCCGGATGCGATCGCCCAGAGTCGGCCTGCCGGTGGCATCGCGCCCGACGGTGCCTGCTGGTTGATCCAATGATGGCTGCCGATGGATTCCGCGGTGTTGATGGTCGCGACCCCGTGCTGGATGAAGAGTTGGGAGCCGATCCAGTCCCTGTCGAGGGTGAGGGTTGCGGCGGTCGGTACAGCACATGCGCACAAAGCGAAGACGTGTCGGCGCCCTCTCGTCAACAACCAGGTTGTAGCACCGCGCGCACGTAACCCGCGGTCTGGTAGATGTACTGGAACGCCCAGTTCAGTGGGGATATGTCGGCGGGGCTCGCCACCATCACAAGCTCACCATCGAAGCACTGTTCCAAGATGAACCGGGCTCGGGAAATGTGTGGCCGGAAAGTGACGACGATGACCGTCCGCCACCCATATTGCGAAGCCAAACGGCGAAGTTCCCGACCCTCGCCTTTTGTCGTACCCGGATCCGGGACAAAGCAGTGCAAGTTCAGCTGGGGGTGTGGCGTCGCACAGAACTTGCTGAGCCATGGGTCATTGGACCCAAGCGGGTTAGACGCCACCACTATCGGTGCCCGGCCCTGCACGCCAAGTTCAAAGCCGAAGGGGTACCGCTGATGACCTTCGCCGCCGAGAATGAGGATCGCGTCGGCGTGCCGCAGTGGATCAACCTGCGGTCGGACGTAGACAGGCAGTCCGCCGATCACAGCGCCGATCAGCAGCAAGCAAACGCATACCACCCATCGTCGAATGCGGCCACGGCGGCGAGAATTATATGGGCGGCAAGGGGCAACGACCTCTCGATGACTAACGTCTGGGCGCAAGGCGGCTCGGGCTCGTCGAACTCGGCAACGGGTGGCAGGAAATTCTCAAGCGGCAAAGTTGCCGCGGCGCTCAGGACATTCAGGACGAGGTTGCAGTTATACTCGCGCAGCCGATGCGCCCTTCGTCTCGAAGGTTGGTGCGCACTACCGAAGGCTTTGTCGTTATTGGGCACCATTGTTCCGAACATTAACACCATACAGGTTACTGTGGCCGTAAACTCGCCATCGCTTGCCGGTGAAAGTCCGGTCCGGGTAGCTGGTTGGAGACCGGGTTACAGACTGCGACTGGGCCTGGAAACGGGTCTGATCGAACCCCAGTGTCGGACCACCTTGAAGGGCAGCTACCGAGCGTCCGCTGCATGACGTGAAGCTCGCTGCGTCATCGACGGTCCTTCGGCAATGAGAGTGTCGATGGTGCGCCATGCGTTTCCTAACAGATGTGGGGCGGGGTGGTTGGTCGGCGGCAAGTCGGCGCGGATCGTCCTAGTCATGACCGCCCGAAATCGGCGAGGTCGCCCCTGACTGATCCCGACCGACAGTTTCAGTCCTACGCCAACCGCTGCGCCGGCACAGCCCGGTGACAGGATGGCACCTGACGAGGTCTTATCCGTCACGGCAAACCACTCCTGCGCGCGGTCGACCCAGCACGGCAACGTCCTCGACATCCTGGTTCGGCTACGCCGAAAGCCGCCAAGCCGTGATATTTCTGAGGCCGTAGCGCACCGACGTCACTCGCTCGATCGACTGCTCGCGTCTCGCTCCCACACCGGTGGCCCCCGGTGAGGGCGCCGTCCGGCGAGCGCGATCCCCAAGAACACCGCCGCATCGACGGCCGATCGCGGACCGCGGATCGTCGCAACAACCGAAAGCGCAGTGTCCAAACCCGTATCCCGGACTCGCCCGTGTGCTCCGTGCTCGCTGGCCAACAGCTCCGCGCCGCCTCGGTGGCGACGCAGAATCGCGATCAGGCTCCTGGCGTCGGCGGGCGTTCTTACCACCGACGGATCAGTGGCCACCACGGCCTTCTCGTGCGCATCGAACCGTGTGTCGACGTACAGATCGTCGCCCGTGACTGCCGGAAAGGAACCAAATCGCTCATGCCCCTTCTCGTTGAGTCCATAGGCCCCGGCACCCCACATCGCCAACTTGTGCTGAAGAAACCTCTCCCATTGCGAACCCGGTAATAGCTGCGCACCAACGCGCTGGCACCGCGCGAGTCGTAATAGCAGCGAGGGCGGGCGACCAACACGTCGCCCTGAGCGAGCCGATCGAGAACTGCAAGCACCGCCTCGGCCGAGATCTGGATGTCGGCATCCAGGTACAGTCGCGGCCACAGGGTGGCAACGTCATCGCCGACGTTGAGCGCGGCCGGCTTCGATGCCTGCTCCACTTCCAGCACCCGCGCTCCCGGGACACTTCGGGCAACGTCGGCGGTGTCGTCAGTGCAGCCGTTGCAGACCACGATCAGTTCAATGAACCCTTCAACTGCCGCTCGACTCAACGGGGCGAGAGTACGTTTGATCACCGTGGCCTCGTTGTACGCCGCGACAATCACGGCACCACGCTGGCGTGGCCCCGAAAGGCGTTGTGGCGGAACGGGTTTCGTAGCTTGCGGCAGTTCCTGCCAGCGCCGGCGGTTCAAGATAACGGCAACGGTACGGCGATGGACAGCATCATAGGAACGAAGCGCCTCCGCCAGTGCGACCACCGCACGGAACAGCGCCGAGTATGCCCGCCCGTGATATCGCTCGATGTAACGGACGCGGTTTACAGCCTTCAAGGTCGCGAGCTGCAGGTGACATACCCGATCCACCCCCGCGGTGTTTCACCACCGCGGAAGGCTCGAATCGGATCCGCCGGCCGCTCGTCCGGATCCGACGGAAGTAATCGATCTCCTCCGAGTACAGGAAAAACTCCTCGTTCCACTCACCCACCTCGCGTGCGACCACGGAGGGAACCAGTAACGCGGCTCCCGTCGCCCAGTCCACGTCGTGCGCTTCGAGGTAGCTTGCGCGACGGCAGAATCGATCTCCGACGAAAACCCGGGCCGCGCGCGAACCTTGCTGCCAAGGAGTGCGTCACCGATGGCGCGGGTAAGCGACGGCTCACGATACAGGGAAGGATAGATCGCCCCGTCCGCGTCAAGTATCAGCGGCACGACCGCGCCGATCCGCGCGGCGTCGGCCGCCGCAAGCAACCTGCGTGACCGTGTCGGGCGCCAACGCGAGGTCAGGATTGAGAATCAGGACGTTGTCGCAGTCCCCGACCAAGGGCATCCCGGCGTTTATCCCGCCGGCGTAGCCGAGGTTTCCGCCGGACTCGACCAAAATGATGTCGTCATGCGCACGCACAACATCGACGGTGTCGTCGACGGACTGGTTGTCCACAACGATTAGCCGAATCGGACGGTCACGAGCCGCGAGGCGGAGATCCTCGATCAGCTGGGCGATATCGGATGCACTGTTGTACGTCACCACCACGGCCGCCACTTCGGCATGCTGCGCCGCGGTTGACGAACCTGCCCCGTTCGGGGCCGTCTCGCGATACCGGCGCCACCGCGCCTCGCCCACTCTCGCCGTACGCTTCATCCGCAGCAACGCCGGCGGGTAAACATCCGCGGCCATGCAGTGCCACCGGAATAACATTCTTTACTCACCCTCTTTCGTCAGAGGTTGTCTCGGGTCTCGTAGATGCCGGAGCGCCCGGCGATCTGCAGGATCGAGGTGCCGGCGTAGCCCTGCTCAGCGAACAATTCGCTAGCGGCGTCGATGAGGCGCTTGCGGGTTTGCGCCGACTGGGCGGCCTTGGCGCCGAGCACGGGGGCAGTTTCACTCATCGTTGGCGATGATAACTACTTCGACAACCCAGCCGTAGCCTCTATGTTGAATGTCCAACCTAGAAAGGACCAGTCCTTCAGATCGTGGGCGTAGGCCTTGATCGTGTTCGGCGACTTCTCGATCGACGCCACATACGCCAGGAACCGCTCCACCGGCTGAATCGGCAACTGATCGTCGCCGAGCACCGTCCGACTCGAACTCGGTCTCCGGCATGACAACACGCTGCACCCGCAACCACGTCGACGACCACGCGAATTCACCCATCCACGGATTCAGGCTAAGAGTGGTCGGGCAGTCTTTACGAAATCACCCAGGCGGTGCCCGCCTGGTTACCCCGTTCGGTCCCAGCCCACCCGCCGGTGTAGAGTTCGATTTCGTGTTTGCTGACCGGCTCTCGCCCCACCCTGCGCCAGACGCCGCCGGATCGTTGTGAACGTCCAGGAATCGCTTTCCGGGGCGGGGCAACCCGCGACGGAAAACCGCCCACCGGGCAGGCGGCTGCTGCCGATGGTGCTGGCGTGTGCTTCGCTATCGCTCGGGTTCTGGCTCACCTTCCCCTGGCAACACCACAACGAATCCTTGGTCTGGGCGAACAGTCTGGCGAAGATCTCGTTCTGGCAGACGCTGACTTCCAATCCGATCCCGACGTTGGAAAACTTCCGTCCGCTGGGAATCGCCCTGGCCTGGATCACTTTTCACCTCACATCCGGCGGAATCTGGTTGCAGCAGCTGGTGAACTTCGCGCTTACAGCACTGGCATGGGCGCTGGCGTGTACCGCGTGCAGGCGACAGCTGAGCTTTGCTTGGCTAAGCTTGATCTGCGGGTTCGCCTTTTTTTCCGGATACATCTATCTGTTCCATTTGCACGGCGTCTTTTATCCGCCACTGTTTATATTTATCGCTGCTTTGCTGGTTCACCAAAGCCGCGCACCCGGGCTCCACTGGAGAAACGCGCTGGCCGGATTGGCAGCCGCCGTCGTGACGGGCATGTTTCACCCCTTCGCGTTGCTGGTTTTTGCGGCCTACGTCTTAGGACTCTGGCTGGAATGCCTGATCAATCGCCGTACTGCCCGCTTGGACGCTGCAGTGGTCACTAGCGGCGCGGCACTTGCACTTGTTGCGGTATTGGTACACTCGTCCCACGGCCTAGGCAACAGCGATCCACTCTACGGACTGCTAACGTCTTTCCGGATGCTGGAAGTTAACCGGATCGTCAGCGTTCTCTCGGTGCTGCTAGCGATCGTCGCAGGTATCTCGCTGGGCCTGACCCGGCGAATGCGCTTCGTATGGGGGGCGGTCGCCGCTCTCGGCGCAATAGCGCTGATGCTCTGCGGACTTCCCGCCATGTTCTGCTGGATCGGCGCCAGCCTGATTAACGCGCTACGACACCGCCACACGGCACTAGCTGCCCTGATCGTGGCCTGCGCAGCGCTGCCGCTGGCCACCGGATCAGGCTCGCCGACTTACAGCCTGTTCGTACTAATGCCGTGTATCGCAGCGATCGCGGATGACCTGCCGCTGCCGGGCTCCCAGCTACTCCAGCGAGGCCTGGCGGCCGCAGCGGTCTTAACTACGTTGGCGCTGCTGGTGGCGCTCCGAGCTGGTGTAGCGCTGCCGCTGGTCAGCAACGCTATCCTGCCGCTACGAGCAGAGCAGGAAAAAACCGAGCAGCTCATGAGCGCATTCGCCTGGCTCGACCAACACCCAGATCTGACCGGTCATCTAAAGCTGTGCAGCCCCGGCACGCCACCTGCAAAAGGCGATAGCGCGCTCGACCGCACGTACCGCGCACCGACGCAGGCCTATGACATTGAACACTACGCCAAGGACCGCTTTGGTTCACGTCTCACGTCCGGCCCGCCACTGGAACTGTGCTTTGGTGGCCAGAGTTTGCCAAAAGCGGAAGTGCTCTATTCGTTACCGGGACATTGGGCGGGCACTGCCTCGATACAGCGTCCGGTCGCGGGAACCGCCGGTTCGTGACTGTGTAGCTTGGGACCACAGGGCAGGCGGGCTGGGTCAGGGCTGACCGGCCAGCAATCGCACCATCAGGTCGTGCGCCTCGGCGAGCAGCACGCCGTCGCTGTCGGTCAGTTCCGCAGAGACAAACGACTTGCATCGTCGGCATCAACCTCCCAACCCAAACCGAAGCTGACCGACTCCAAGCAGCTTGACAATGCCCGCGCCGGTATGAAGACGCCTTTCCAAGGTTAACTGACTCCGCTTCATTTCCTTCCGCCGTGGCCGGAACTTCGACGCGGAGCGAGTACGTCCATCGCCTTCAGCTGCACGCACGTGGCCGACTACGCTAGATAACGTGCTTCAGCGACCGGTCCGGGTGGCGATTCTCGGGATTAACTATGCCCCGGAGCCGACCGGAATCGCGCCCTACACGACCGGGCTCGCGACGGGGCTTGGCCGAGCGCGGACACGACGTCCGGGTCTTGACCGGTTATCCGCACTATCCACAGTGGAAGCGCGACGAGGCCAGTTCCGGATTCCGGTCCGACGAAGAGATCGACGGCGTGCGCGTTCGTCGTCTCAGCCACCCCGTGCCACGACAGCTCGTCCTGGGTCGGGCGGGCCGCAATGGAGGTCACCTTCGGGCTGCAGCTGCTGACCACCCGGTGGGGTCGGCCCGAGGTCGTGATTTGCGTGACCCCGCCGCTTCTGGCCGCCGCGATGTCGGCGGTCCGCGCCCGGCTGACCTGGCGGCGACCTGCAATCGGCATCCTGGTGCACGATTTGTACAGCCGCGGGGTCGCGGAGACGGGAGCGGCGTCGGGGCCTCTCGGCCCGTGCGGTGCGTGTGGTGGAATCGGCGGCGCTTCGGCTGGCCGACGGTGTTGCGGTGATTCATGCCGGATTCACGACGGATCTCGACGGAACATCTCGGCGTCGACGTGCGGCGAATTCGCGAGATCCGGAACTGGACTCATGTCGATCCGCCCGACCCGTCGGCGAGCGCGGCTTTTCGTGACGCGCATCGCTGGGGTGCCGACGAGGTGGTGGTCTTGCATGCCGGCAACATGGGCTACAAGCAGGGGCTGGAGAACGTGATCGCGGCGGCCGAACTGGCCGGTCGCAGCGAGCAGCCGAGCGCGGTTCGTCCTGCTCGGAGACGGCAATCAGCGCGCGAGCCTGGAAGCCGCAGGTGCGGGTGTCCGCGCGCTCGAGTTCTTGCCATCCGGTCAGCGACGAAGAGTTCCCCGCTGCCCTCGGGGCCGCCGACGTGCTGTTGGTGAACGAACGTCCGGGGGTTGCGCAGATGGCCGTGCCAAGCAAGCTCACTTCCTACTTCAGCTCCGGCAAGCCGATCCTCGCCGCGACCGACGCCGCCGGATTCACTGCGGGGGAGCTCGCCGCCTCGGGTGCCGGGTGTATGTGTGCCCGCCGACCGGCCGGACCTGTTGTTGAGCGAGGCGCTTCGACTCGGCACCGATCGCGCGCTGGGCGCGCAGCTGGGTGAAGCCGGCCGACGTTACTGCGACGAGCTGCTGTCGGAGGAGGCGGCACTGGATCGCTACGAACAGTGGATCATCGATCTCGCGGACATGCGTCGGCGGATCATGGGTGGGGGCGGAACTGATGGTCAAGCGTGCACTCATCACCGGAATTACCGGTCAGGATGGTTCATACCTCGCAGAGCTTCTGCTCAACAAGGGCTACGAAGTACACGGCATCATCCGCCGTGCGTCCACGTTCAACACCCATCGGATCGACCACCTGTACGTCGACCCGCACGTCGCTGGTGCCCGGCTGTTCATGCACTACGGCGAACTCCTCGACGGATCCCGGCTGTCCGCACTGCTGTCGACAGATACAGCCGGACGAGGTGTACCACCTGGCGGCACAGTCGCACGTCAGGGTGAGCTTCGACGAGCCCGAATACACTGCGGAGACAACGGGGTTGGGAACAATTCGGCTGCTGGAGGCGATCCGGCAAATCGGCCTGGAGTGTCGCTTCTACCAGGCGTCGAGTTCGCGAGATGTTCGGTTCGTCGCCGCCGCCCCAGAACGAGGACACGCCGTTTCACCCGCGCTCACCGTATGGCACCGCGAAAGTCTTCGCGTATTGGACGGCCTGTAACTATCGCGAAGCGTACGGACTCTTCGTCGTCAACGGGATCCTGTTCAACCACGAATCACCGCGGCGCGGCGAAACATTCGTCACGCGCAAGATCACCCGCGCGGTAGCGCGCATCCAGGCGGGGCTGGATCAACACCTCTGGATGGGCAACATCGACGCGGTGCGCGACTGGGGGTACGCCCCGGAATATGTCGAGGGCATGTGGCGGATGATGCAGGTCGACACCCCCGAAGACTTCGTGCTCGCCACGGGTACGGGTAACTCGGTGCGCGAATTCCTCGCACTTGCCTTCGATCACGTCGGCCTCGACTGGGAGAAATACGTTCGATTCGACGAACGCTATCTGCGGCCCGCCGAGGTGGACGCTTCCATCGGCGACGCGTCAAAGGCCAAATCGGTGCTGGGTTGGAAGGCGCAGGTGCAGATGCCAGAACTGGTGAAGATCATGGTAGATGCCGATATGCGGGCGCTGGAAAATGCCAGGCCGACCTTGATCGACAGACCGCAGCTGCCGGGCTGGAAGCCGCCGTCGCCCCCACCAGGACATCCGGGTACACCTTTGACGTCGCCATAGCAGCGGCTAACAGTAGCGAGCTTCCTCATACGTAAGGGTTTGGTCGGGTGATGCTCGGCCGGTGGGCCGAGTGTGCTGGTGAGACGAGGGATCTCCGTGTTCGGAGATCCCTCGTGTCGGTCGTAGCCTCAGGGTTGTTCAGACCAAGGAGGCGGTGATGGCCGACTATGCAACTTTACTGCGGGATCATGTGACGCTGACCTGTCGATCGGTGGACCGCATCTTTTTGCAGGCCTACCTGCCGAAGCTGCAGTCGGTGGGCGGGGTGTGTCAGTTCCTGTATTGGCAGAAGGGGTTCGGGATTCCGTCGTCGGCGGCGTTCGGCAAGATCGGCGACGCCTACGTCGCCGAGATACATCGGTGGGCGAAGCTGAACGCGATCCCGGTGCGCTGCTTCGCCAAGGGTGAGAACAAGGAGCAGATCGCCCGCCCGCTGCTGCAGGCCGCCGTACGCGAGGGCGGCGACGGGAAGGTGGTGCTGGTCGGGATTGCACAGGAAAAGACGCCGGTGTGGCGGTCGTGGAAGGCCAGGGCCAAGAGCATGTGGCGCATCCGCATGGAGTGGGGCCGGCAGATGGCCTTCGTCAACCATTTCTATTTCTACTTGTGGGATCCCGAGTGGGGGGCGGCGTTTTGGAAGACCAACGCTTATGCGCCGTGGCCGGTGTGGATCTGGCTTAACGGGCGCTCCTGGGCGCAGCGCCAATGCCAGCGGCTCGGCATCGGATACGCCGCGCTGGACAACGGATTCCGCCGCTGCGATGACCCCGAGGCGCTGCAGCGGATCCGCGATCGGCTCGGCCCGGGGGCGGTGAAGAGTGTCTTTTGGCGCTGGCAGCGCCGGCTGCCCTCCCCGCGTGCGCGCGACGACCTGCGCGCCGGATACGTCTATGAGTTGGCGTTTCGCCAGTTCGAGATCTCCGATACCCGGGCGTTCGACCGGCCGGCGGCGGGGCCGCTCATTCTTCGAACAGCTGATCCGCGACCACCTCGACGTGGGCCGACCGGAGAAGGTCGCGCTGATCTTCGGCCGGCGGATCAGCTGTCGCACGCCGGCACGTTCCGCACCCAAGTAATCACCAAAGATGTCGACCCGCAGATCAGCTGCTACTACCGCGCCAGTCGGATCAAGCAGTATTTCAATTGCGACGCGAGGTCGCACGCGGTGAGTAGCTACGCCGATTGGGGGTTCAGCCGATGCTGAAGACGTAGCCCGGGTCAGTGTCTGAGACCCGTCCCCACCGTGACGTGCGTGGTCGTCGCCGCCAGCGGCGGTCGGGTGCGAAGCTCACGGGGAAGCCCAAAGACCCCGTTCCGTCCGGGGTCCACAGGCGAGGGGAAGGCTGGGCATGGGGTGGAATGCCAGTGAACCCTCGCTGATGCCTCGTTAATTGCACATTCTGGGGCGGATCGCTTAACCGGGATGACAGGGGGCCGGGCCGTTGGAAGGCGGCCGGTGGCGGCCAAGGATTGAAGGCGGCCGTGTGGACACCACCGTCCCCGGATCAAGCTCACCGGCACTACCACGTCGGTCAACCGGGAGTTGGAGGCCAAAACCCGGGCGCTGGCCGGGTGACCACCAACCTGGTCGGCCAGGACGCACACTTCGTGATCGACTCGTATCACCAGTTGTGGCACATCGAGAAGAGCTTCCGGATGTCCAAGCACGACCCGCAAGCCCGCCCGATTTACCACCACCTCCGCGAATCGATCGAGGCCCACCTCACGGTCGTGTTCGCCGCGCTGGCCGTCAGCCACTACATCGAGCGCCAAACCGGGCGGAGCATCAAGAAATTCGTGCGCCACCGCACGCCGCTACCGCACCGTCCAGATCAAAGCTGGCCGACAGATCCTCACCGCCGCTGACCCGCTATCCGACGACCTCCGTGAAGCGATCACCAAAATCGGCGGCCAACTGAACACTAAACTGAGCCAAGTCGGGAGGCATCGCGTGCCGCGAGTTCGGTCTCGACCAGGGTGCGCAGCACCTCTTCGGGGGTCCAGCGTTGCGTCTTGGCGGTGAATAGCACCTCGGGTGCGGTGCGACGGATCGCGGCCAGCTTGAGTCGACGCAACCCGGCATCGAGATCGGCAGCCAGTGAGGGACCGACAGCGGTGCAACGGGTTTGATGGCCTTCGCTGTGGTGGTCATGACGTCACACCGCCGTCGACGACCGGGGTGATCGTGTAGGCGTCCAACGAGCGGGTCGGGGCGACCGGCAGGTCCAGGATCAACGCATCCCCGGCGGGACGGGGTTGCGGTGTGCCGGTACCGGCAGCCAGGATGGAACGCACGTCGGCGGCGCGGAACCGCCGGAACGCCACCGCCCGGTGCAACGCGGCCACCAAGGCCTGTTCACCGTGCGCGGCGCCCAGGGCGAGCAGGACCTCCAACTCGGAACCGAGTCGGGTGTTGCCGATCGCGGCCGCCCCGACCAGGAACGCGTGGGCGTCCTCGCCAAGGGCGCAGAACTGTTGCTCGATGCTGGTTTTTGGGCGTGGTCCGCGATTGGGCGTGGCCGCGGGCCGTCGTAGTGGTCATCGAGGATCGACGCGGTGCCCGGGGCGGTGAGTTCGTGTTCGGCCACGATCATCCCGGTGGCGGGCTCGACGAGGCAGACCGCGCCGTGGTCGACCACCACGGCGACGCTGGCCCCGATCAGCCGAGTCGGCACCGAGTAGCGGGCTGAGCCGTAGCGGATGCACGACAGTCGGTCGACCTTGCGGAGCACCGACGGTGCCCCGATCTGCAACCGCAACGACGGCAAGGGTTGCAGTAGTTCACGTTCGACGATCAGCCGCTCGTCGGGGACTGCGCAGATCTCCGAATGCACCGCGGCGTTGACCTCGGCGCACCACGCCCCGGCCGCGGCGTTGGCGGCCCGCAGGTCGACGGCGATGCCGTCGATGGCGGCCTGGGTCAGCAGCGGGACGGCGAGGTCGCGTTGGGCGTAACCGCAGAGGTTCTCCACGATGCCCTTGGACTGCGGATCGTTGGCGTGGCAGAAGTCCGGGGCGAACCCGTAATGTCTGGCCAGTCGGACGTATTCGGCGGTGGGGATCACCACGTTGGCGACCACGCCGCCCTTGAAACACGCCATCCGATCAGCCAGCACCCGGGCCGGCACGCCGCCGATCGCGCCGAGCGTCTCGGCGATCAACGCCAGCGTCGTCGACGCCCTTTGGTCGGTGGCGAACGCGACGAAGCGCCACCGGGAGAACGCCAGCACCGCGCAGAACAGGAACAACCCCGGTGCGGCTTGGGCCCAGTCGATCACCAGATACTCACCCGGTGACCACACCGCTGGGCGGCGTCCACGATGATTCTCGCTGCGCCACAACACTTTCGCCTCGGCGACCAGACGGCGGAAGTTACGAGCCGACCCGTCGTAACCGGCGGCCCGGGCGATCGGCAGCATCCGTTTGGCCGACATCCGACCCTGCGACTTCGGCGACCCGTTCGGCGACCAGCTCGGTCACCGCGTCGTAGTTATGGGTCCGCTCGACCCGCGGTGGCGGCGTCCGGCCTCGTCGGCTTCGAACTTCTCGACGACTCGTTTGACGGTCCTGTGGGTGGTGCCGCAGAGCTCGGCGGCGCCTCGGTACGACCCGAGTTGTTGATAGGCAGAAATGATGTCCATGCGGTCCTTCGCGCAGCTGCAGTGCGACTAGAGCCAACCGATGCGGTTAGCCAGGCTGCCGCCCCCGCGATCTCATCGCCGAGGCATTTTCCTGTGAGTATTGGAAGTTTGTTCCGCAGAGTTTGCTGGCGTCCCGTACGATGGCGTCTTTGGTGACACGTACATGTCGTCCTCCGCGACTGGAGAGCAAATGTCAGCGATCAAGGAAACTTCCGTTCACGCGGCCACGTCTCGGGGGCGCCGACAAGACCCGGCAATACAATCGCTGCGCGGCATTGCGGTGATCCTGATGGTGGCCGGTCATGAGATTGCCACCAACGACGATGGCGCCCGCGTCGGGTTGTGGAACGATTTTTATCTCGGCCTGGCCGACATCAGACTGCCACTGTTCACGTTGATTTCGGGATATGTCTACGCGATGGTCCCCATCGTCGAATGGGGGCGTTACCCCCAGCTCATCAAGGGCAAGTCTCGACGTCTGCTGCTGCCGCTCATCACCGTCGGTACCGTGCTCTACGTTCTTAAGCGCACGCTCCCCGGCCTGAACTCCAACGCCGACGGCGTCGCACTCTGGCAGGTCTATGTATTCAAATTCGAGCATGTGTGGTTTCTCCAGTCGCTCTTCATCATCTTTCTCATAGTCGGAATTCTCGACAGCTCAGGCCTTCTGGCTTCGCGGGTGCGTTGGTCGATTGCCACCGCATTGGCAGCGATCACCTTCGTCGTTGTCCACGTACCGGCCGGAGTCGACGTCTTCACGGTCAGCGGAGCACTGCGACTGCTCCCATTCTTCCTGCTCGGCTACGGTCTGCGTCGACACGCGCTATTCGATGTGCGTGGAGCCTGGGCGGTGGCCACGATAGTCGCGTTCGCGGGCGTCTATGCCCTCCGCTGGCTCGTCATTTTCCATCTGTACCGTCCCGACGAGTTCGCCGACAAGGCAATCGCGGTCGGAGTGGGTACGACCGCGGTTGTTTTGATCTACTCCGCCCGCAACCTGCTCAACACGACATTGCTTGCCTGGGTGGGTAGTTTCTCGTTTGGGATCTATCTGCTGCATGTTTTTCCGGCCGCCGCCTCACACCATCTGCTCGATCACTTCGGCTTGCACACGAGCGCGGTGTGGTTCATCGGCGGTCTTGTGGTGAGCATTTCTGCCCCCATCGCGTTCCAGCTCATGTTCCGCAACGTGTGGTTTGTTAGGACGTTCGTGCTTGGTGAACGCGGCACGGTTAGCCGTAACTCCGGGACTGGCAAGGTGGTCGCTGGAATGAAAAGGGCCTTCCGTATCCGTTTCAATGCCAGAGCCCGGGTCAGCGCCTCGGCGGCCACCGATCCACCCATCGAGTAGTACCTCACGCCGAAAATTCTCCGACATGCGCCCGCGCCCGGAAGAACCAGTCCGTGCCAGCCTCACACGAAGGCCGCCCGCCCGGGTCGGCGCCGCCCCACGGTTACTGACACCAAAGACGGTTCGTAACTGCTGCCCATTGAAACTGCTCAGCGTCCAGGTCATTACAAGGACAGCGATTCGATGACCCTCGCCTCGTAGCGCGGACCATCCTCGCCGTTACAGGCGCAGTCACAAGAAGTTATGCCTGGTTCAGTTCGAGTTGGAGTTGGTGGTCGCCGCCGTGATCTGGGTGGCACAGCTTGGACAGGAGTCGATAGGCCAGTGGTGCGCGGGCGGGGCCGACGCGCTCGAACACAGCGCGAGCCCAGCTCGAGGGATCCGGCTCCGCATGGCATCGAGCCGACTCGATGCCGATGACGATGTGGCCGGCGTCGTAAAGCATGCTCGCGAGCTCGGCAGCGTAGACGGGCTCGAAGACCAGCCACTCCCGGCGGATCGGATTCCACGATCGCGCGAAGCTGGGGATGGTCTTGATGCTCTCGACCCCCTGGGGGGTCGAAGGGTCGCGAGGGTGATCGCGGTGATGTCACCGCGGCGCTCAAACCTAACCGTGGTCATCGGTCGGCCCCAGTTTCGCGTTTGCGGCGGAAGAAGCACGGCGTGCAGTAGCCCCGGTGTTGGGATTCCTGTGAGACGAGTTCGTTGCCGCTTTCGCAGCGCGTGGGGAAGTCTCCTTCGTCGAAGACCAAATTTGTGCGTATTCCTGACTCGCCTGACTCGCCAACTCGTCTTCGCTGGCCAGAGGCTTATTTGTTGGCGGGTTAGGCGAGTCAGGCGAGTCAGGAGGCGAGTTGGGCGAGTCATCGTCGTCGTCTAACCAGGCGCCTGACTCGCCGTCCCATAGGCCGTCTGACCAGTTGTTATCGGGTTCTGGCGAGTCAGGCGAGTCAGGATTGCAGTCCTTCTCTGGTGGTGGATAGTCCGTTGGACTCTGTTCCGCTTGTTCCGCCCGTTGTCGTTGTCGATCGTCCAGCCTTGGGCGCGCAGCGCGGGCGCGTGTCGGGTTAGCTGACCTGTGGCGGCGCGGGCGTTGGCGGGCCAGTCCTTCGGCGCCTTCCACTTCTCCTCGTCTGGAGTGAGGTCGGTGAGAATCGCCTTCGATGTCGCGTCCGTGTAGGAGCTTGCGCGGCGATCAACGCGCCGATGAACGAGTTATCGAGGGTGTCGGCGGTGACCCGCTTGGCCTGCTCCCGATACCGGTCAAGCACCTCCGTTCCGGCGTTTCGGCCGGGTCGGCAGTGATCGGTTCGGGGCTGATGTCGATGGGTCGTTCGACGAGTTTGCCCTTGTGGAACACGCGCGCCGGCGCGGACGAGCGCGACCAGGTGCGGGTGCGTTGACCGCCCGCCACCGGGCCTGGGCGGCGTCGATGAGCTTGAACGCCATCGCCAGTCCGGCCGCCCGGGAGCCGGGCCCCTTGGTGACCTTGGTCCGCAGCCGCACGGTCGCGAAGTCGATTCGATCGGATTCGTGGTGCGTCAGATGCACCCAGTGCTCGGCCGGGTAGTTGTAGAACTCCAGCAGCACATCGAGGTCGTCGGTGATCTTCGCCACGCCTTCGGGTACTTGGCGCCGTAGTCGATCTTGAACGCCTTGACCGCGACCTGGGCGTGGTCGATGTCCTCGGCGTTGTAGATCTCCTGCATCGCCGTGAGCGCCCCCGGATGCGCCGACTTCGGCAGCGCAGCAAGGACATTCGCCTGCTTGTGGAACCAGCACCGCTGCTCCCGGGTGGCCGGGAACACCTCCCGCAACGCCGCCCAGAACCCGAGCGCGCCGTCACCGACGGCGAGCACCGGGGCCCTCATCCCGCGGCGCGGCAGTCCCGCAGCAGATCCGCCCAGGACTCGGTCGACTCCCGGTACCCGTCGGTCAGCGCGACGAGCTCCTTCCGGCCGTCGGCGCGGACCCCGATCATCACCAGCAGGCACAGTTTCTCCTGCTCGAGCCGGACCTTCAGGTGGATGCCGTCGACCCACAGGTACACGAAGTCGATGCCCGACAGGTCCCGCTCCCGAAGGCCTTGGCCTCGTCCTGCCACTGGGCGGTCAGCCGGGTCATCGTCGCCGCCGACAACCCGGCCCCGAGCCGAGGAACTGCTCCAGCGCCGGCCCGAAGTCCCGGTGGACAGCCCGTGCAGATACAGCAGCGGCAGCACCTCGGTCACCTGCGGCGACTTCCGTGCCCACGCCGGCAGGATCGCCGACGAAAACCGCTGCCGCTCACCGGTTTCCGGATCGACCCGCTTGTCGTTGACCCGCGGCGCGGTCACCGCTGACCGCGCCGGCGGCGGTCAGCACATCCCGCTGCTGGTGGTAGCCGTTGCGCACCACCAGCCGATGCCCGTTCTCGTCGACCTGATCAGCGAACTGCTCGATATAGGCCGCGACCTCGGCCTGCAACGCCGCCGCGAGCATCTGCCGGGCACCGTCACGGACGATCTCATCCAGCAACGACCGCGACGCACGCCGCCGTCCTCGTTGGACGTCTCCGCGTCGTGAACTACCGTGAGCACGGGCGTACCTTCCCGAACCAGCGCGCCAACGCTGGCCTTGATCGAACTACTGGACTTCAGATCATCCTCGGGAAGGTACGCCCATTCACGCCGCCTCCCGAGGTTCATCCACAGGTTCTGATCATTGCCGGCCAGACGGGTCGCAGCGCGCAGTTGCTCGAGGGTCATCTTCGGCATCAGAAGTCACCGAGCCCGAGCCCGCGCGCCTCGGCGGCGGTCCGCTCCGACGCGCAGGCCCCGGTGTAGCGGTCGGCGTGCCCGCATGTAGCGGTCGATGGCGGTGGCCGTCTGCGGACTGAACGGTGCCACCCTGCCCTTGCCGCCCTTGCCGCGGCGCACCGTCGCCAGCCCGCGTTGAAGATCAACGTCGGAGGTTTGCATGCCGATGATTTCGCCGGCGCGCATGCCGGTTTCGGCCATTAGCCGGATGATCGCCTCGTCGCGGCGATCGCGCAGGCTATTGCCTTGGCAGGCTTAGGTGAGTCGTTTGAGTTCGTCGTCGGTCAGCGCCGAGGTCACCTTGGCGTCGAGCTTCGGGGCGTTGATGCCGATCAGCGGATCGTCGTCGATCTCGCCCTCCTGGGCGAGCCACGCCGAAATGCGGCGCACCCCGAGTTGACCGGATCGGGCGGTGGTCGCCTCAGCGCCCTTCTCAAGCAGATAGGCGACGAACGCCTGAATCGCAGGCTTGGTCAACTCTGCTGGGGTGCCGGTGGCCTCGCACCAGCGCAGGAACGCCCCCACCCCGTCGGTATCTTTGACTCGGCCGCGTTTCACCAGGCAGAGTTGACCATCGAGTGCGCGGCCATCTCTAGAGTGTCGGGTGTTTGGCAGAGCGCACGGATCTGTTGATGGAAACGTCGGGGTGTCGGCTGGCGCTGCCGGGCTGCAGTTTTTCCTGGGGTTCTTGGTCGAGACGGACGGTCGGGAGGCTGACGCCCTCACAGCACCTAACCCTTTTTCAGGTCGAAGTAGCCAGAGCTTTCCTGCACAGGGCAAGGGCGCGCAGGCGAATGCATACGCTGGATTTCGCTATTGGCTCGTTCCCCGCGTTGGCAGAGTGAGGGCGCTGTGCCGTACTGCAGCGAAGCCGGCGGTTTCGATCGTGATACATTGCGCATTGTCCCCTTCGGCCCACCTTGTCTCGATTTGGCCATCCTTCGACGTGACTTTCAGATCGACGGTTGTAACTCCGTCCGCCGGGGTGAGCAAAGTGACCATCACGAGCGGTGTTTCGGCGAAACACGTCGCACCCAGCCACCATGCTGGCACGCGGGATTCAAGCCGATGCGACCACCAGCCCAGGTTGCGCACAGTGTCGCCACGGATCTGGTCGTGCGTAATTTTTGCAGTGGCGGCATGAAGGACTTGGAGCACAGGGGACTCATTACGGCAGACGGTGTGCCCGCCTTCGACCTGCCGCACGTCCAAACTAGGGTGTAGTGGCCAGGATGTACGGACCTCGTGGATACCATCCCCTCTGATGAGGTCGACGACGAGCAACGCTCGGTTTTCGGGTGGTGCGATCAGCCATCGTCTGTGCGCGATGCCGCCCTTCAGCCGCGTATACCCGTCGTGCTCGGCGTCGACGATTCCAGCTGAAAGGTCAACCCCTCGCACATGCGTGTGGGCGTGCTGAGACCAAAGAAACGGCCCGCCGATCACTGACTGGTCTTGGCCGTCGATGGTGATCGTGGCGTGCGCGCGTGTCCCCCGCATCACCGCGCGCCATTGCGGATGCCCGTAGTAGCTGCCTGTACCCGGGTCACCGATCAGTTCTTGACCGTCATCGCTAAGCGTGACAGCCAGGGCGTCAGCATGGCCGTGCGCCGCGATCGACAGATAGCCAAGCGACCCGACGTCCATCGTCACTCGGCGCCGCCCGGACCGTAGCACGACCAGTCCCCCGTCAGCGGCGAAGTGGCTCTGCGGCCTTGTCGTTGGCGCGCAGACACGATCTGCGGCGAAAACCGGCGCAGGCAACGACTGCGCGATGTTGCTGTACCACTGCGCGCCGAGGCTGTCGTGTCCTGCCTCTGCGCCGACCGCGCCCCATCCAAAGGCTGCGACGATGCCTATATGACCACGGACTGTTCGAACCGACTCCGGGCCGAGTCTCAGCGCGAATCCTCCGTCATCGTCGCCGTATCGCGGATCCGGATCACCCTCGCCCACGACGGCCGCCAGGAATGCGGAGCTCCGAGCAATTGCTTCGGCGATTGGCTGCGGGGCTCGCCCGTCTCGCTGGGCCAGCAAAGCCGCGACGAGCTGTAGCAACTCGACAGTGAAAATTTGGTAGCCCACTGCCTGTTCGGCGCCAGAGCCGTCCGACAAAATCTGCCTGTCGGCCTCGACGGACAATGTCTGGACCGCCCGCTTCTCCCAGTCACACGCTGACTTCAGCTCGGGGAACATTATCGCCACAACTGCGAGGCCCGCCATCTCACCAATAAGGTGATTGTTAGCAGAGGAGAAGCGAGATCGATCTTTCCAACACCGCCATGCGCTATCGGCAAGTAAGCGAACGATGCGCCGGTAGCGCTCGACCGTGAGCTCGGGCGCGTCACGCAGTCCTTGGAGCGCGACGGCTATCGAAATCGCGCGAATCCCCGCCTCGAACGCGCCACGCCATGCGATGCCGTGTCCAGGCGGATTCTGGTCGATCCAGGACTCGAGCTGCTCGAAAGCGGCTGAACTGTACCGACTGTCGCCAGTGAACAGCCACGCCTCAGCCAGCCACGGCAGATGCTGAAGGCGATTTAGTTCCCAAATCCACTTGACATCTCCAGCCGCGGCACGGTGGTCGATCCTCTCGGCGGGGACGTCCGGCCATCGCACCTTTGCAATGGGGTCGTAACGCCAATCGATGGGCTGCTTCAGTGAGACCGCAGGGTAGCCAAAGTAGCGGAACGAGTACTTCGCGACCTGGTCGGCCGAATGGAGCAACCCGGCAACCAGTGTCGGCTTGCATTCCGAAATGGCCAGTGCACGTTCGCGGTCGAGCAGCACCGGTCGGTTCGCACCCGCACGGAACTTTTCGAGCGCACGCTCCCAATCCGGCGCGCCCTCCGAGGCCAAGATTGCGTCAGGACGTCCGTTCCATCGCATCGTCGGCAGCAATGACAGACTTGCACGCCCCGTACGCCACAGCAGCTCCCGCTTCTTCATCGAACGCAGCCGACGCGCATACCAACCTAGCATCGCCATCGGTACCCGCCTCACCTAATAAATCGCTCGCCGCATGACAACCCCTGCCAAGCTGGCCCAGCTGGGACTATAGGTGGTCGCCGCCTACATGAATACGCCTTCGACATCTACTCCAGCGCTGGTCAATGCCTGGTGTGGCGCTTTCACTCGCACGAACACGCTGCGCACCCTGCGCGGTGGTGGGCCGTCCGCGGCGCAGGTACCGGCGCGGGAGTACGGCGTTGCTGTCACCAGCTGCAGCAACATCAGCGCTGATCCAGCCGGTTGAGTTTGCTGCGGCTTTGCCGTTGCCTCAGCAGCCGAGTTGGGGTTGCCCGTAGTTACAGCGTTCGAACTGCCATCACTGATACAGTTTGCGGCCCTAGCCGACACACCGTTGAGCCGCCGCTTGGGGCAGGCGCCGGGAGCGGCATTGGCGGTCACGGTCAGTCGGCGGGTGGCTCGGCAGGTGCGGGCCAAGTGTCTCGCTCAACCTCAGTAGCCCATTCTTCTATGCCGCTTGGCTGGCTTAGTCCCGAATGACGTCCCAGTGTTCGGCTAACAGGCCATGCTGGAGCGGGACGATGTTTACGACGATCGAGTTGACCGGCTTCGCGACGTGGATAACTAGCCGTCTTGCAGCGGTGACGAATTCGGCCAACGCTTCGTGGAAATCTGGCTCGCTGTCAGGCCGAGTATTTTTGATGGTAACGAATTTCGACAGTCGCCTTCGCAATGCTGGCCATGCGCGCGATGGTCGTCGGTATCTTTGTATGTCCTGAACAGTGGTTCACACACCTGAGTCAGCACGCGGAGCGGCGGAGCTGTTCCGCTGCGGGGCGTGTGACGAAAGCCTCTGTGATTACCGCACGAAGTCGCCAGAATCTGCGATAGTAGCTCGAGCGCCGATGGCTTACGCCTAGGAAATTTGCCGGAGGAGGTTTGGCGATCAGCGTTTCGGAGCAGGTCGGTGGGTTGCCAGCGGTGCTCGCCGCGGTGGTGCTGGCATTGGTCGCGGTTCGGCGGCCCGCGCCTGATGATACGACCGGCGGCCGGGTTGCCGCTCATTCATGTTGAAAAGCCGCCATTTGTTGCCGTATACACGTATCAGCGTGGCGGGTACTCGCGGCGGCTTGAGTTTGGTTAACGGAAATGTGTGGTGACGAGATGAAGCCGCTCAGAATGCCGGCGATAATATGTGCTGGGCTGCTGGTGCTTTCGGGATGCAGTTCGGCGCAGCCGTCTACGCCTGACCCACTGCGCCCACCGCCGTTTGCCGCTGCCACCGGGAAGTCCTGGCACCTTGCCTATAACGAGGATTTCGCCGGCGACGCTCTGGACCTCACCAAGGTCTTGCCGTGTAGCGACTGGTGGTATGGCGGGGTGGCGGGGCAGTGCGCCGTCGGCTCGATCAACGACGGACGTGAGGAGATGGTGCAGAAATCGGCCTCGGAGGGCCAGGTCACCGTCCATGACGGGCGAGCCACTATCGCGGCCCAGCCGCAGAGTCCCCCCGCCGGGAACTGCCCATACTACGGGGGCGAAAACGCATGCAACTACAAGAGCGGAATGCTCTCCACCGCTCGGCCCAGTGCCGACAACAACGCATATCCCTATGTGTACAAGTTCACCTACGGCTACGCCGAGGCGCGCATCAAGGTGCCGAGGACCAGGGGGTTTTTCTCGGCGTTCTGGATGCTCGACGCCGCGAACGGGGCACCCTACCAGTGGGAGATCGACATCTTCGAGATCCTGGGCGGTCACCCGCAGACCTCTGGGATGGCCACCTATTGGCCCCCCAACCGCGCCGGATCCTACAGCGCGAACTCCACCGGCGACCTGACCGCCGACAACGCCGCTTGCCCGGTCATCGACTACAGCACCGACTGGCACACCTGGGCCATCGACTGGCAGCCCGACCACATTGCCTGGCGCATCGACGGCCAGGAATGCGCACGGATGGACGGAACCGCCGGAACCAACATTCCCAACGTGCCGATGTTCCTGAAGATCAACCTGATGGTGGACACGGGCTGGCAGCGCGACGTCGCGCTGACGTGTGGAGACTCCTGCACGGCAATCGAGATCCTCGAAATCGACTACCTGCGCGTCTGGCAGCAGAGTTAGATAAACTGGCCCCGACACGTCAGATTCTTGGTGCGACGTCTCTATCGCCGGCCGGGGAAGCGCTTTCGTATGACTGGCGTTGGCGGGAACTCGTGGACTTCCAGGGATCACACATCGTCGGCGCGGAACCGCCCGAAGTCCACCGCCTTGGGCGGGAACCACCTGACCGACAGTCGTTTGGGCGCATTGGGCGACAAGGGCACAGGGCGACCTCGTAGTCCTCCCCAGTACCCAACGAACTACTGGAAGACGCTTAAACGTCGTTGACTCGGTAGATGCTGAAAAAAGGTGGCGCCACAGAAGCGGTGAAAATTTGGCCTGACGTCGGTTCCGCTCGTTTACGTTCACGATTTTATGCGAGGGCAGCGGAATCGGCTGGCGCCGCGCCAGCTTTAGTGGATTGCGACGAATTCCGTTGCGGCAGTTGGGTCGGCGGGTCATGCACGGCGTGACGCAGATCGGTCCGCAGCGGCAGCCCGGCGGGAGTCATGGCGAACCCGCGCCAGCCGGTCGAGGCCCGTCAAGCACCGCCCACACCAGCGACAGGCAGGAATGCCCGCCGGGTAGGCGCCCGATAACCTTCACGCGGCGGCGGGTCTCGCCGAAGGTGCGTTCGATGAAGTTCGAATGGCGCACCCGGTTGCACTGCTCTCGCGGGAACCGCAGGTAGACGGTCAGCGACTCGCGATCTTTGAGCAGGCTGCGGACTGCGGCGGGGTAGGAATCGCGCCGTCGCTTGGCGAAGGCGTCGATGCGGCGCTGGTCCGTCGCGACGGTCTGCAGTCTGGGCTCGACGTCCTCGCCCACGTCGAAATCGCCCAGTAGTCGGCCTTAACCTCGGCCTGGGTGTTCTTGGGCACCTTGGCCAAGACGTTATCCGTTAACCCCCCGGACATCCCCCAAAACCGTGGAGGCATGCACTATGAGGAGTAGTCATGCCAGAAATGCGCAGGAAGTACGACCGGGAGTTCAAGGAGGGTGCGGTCCGCATCGTCCGGGAGACCGGTAAGCCGATCGCCCAGATAGCCCGTGACCGCGGGGTTCATAGGGGGCACGCTGGGTAACTGGGTTGCCAAGGACCGCGCTGAACGCGAGGGCACTGAAGGGCTGTCGACGGGCGACGCGGCGGAGTTGTAGCGGCTGCGCGCCGAGAACGCGCAGCCGCGGATGCTCGTTGATCGAACGAAACTCTTTGCCGATGCTTGCAGCGTCTTCGTAGCTAGGCCATGCGGACAGTACTTCGTGGGCAAATTCGGCGTCGTGAAAAATCGTCTATGAGGACGTGTGGGAATGGCCTGGCCGTGTGCACTTGTTCCTGCAAAAGGTCACGATCAATCTCACGTATCACTTCAGTCGAATTGCTCGTATCTGGTCCTCCTATCGATGCATTGATACCGGGGATTCGTCTTCATTACGGAACGTTTCGTCTTCCAACCATTTTCGAGTGGTAAGCGCGAGCTTCGATGAGGTCCCGGTAGGCGGCGAGCACCGTCTCCCGCTCGCGCTCGGGGCTGTACCGGTCGTGCACGAAGCGGGACGCTGACAGTCCCCGTGTCCGGAGCCAACCCGGCTCGGCGAGGTCCCGGTCGAGGACCGTCTCCATGGCCTGGGCGACGCCGAGCGTGTTGCCGACCTCGACAGGGCTGCTGAACTCCGGTCGCATGAACTCCTTGCCCCCGATCGCGTCGTACCCCACCACGTAGCAGCCCGAGGCCATCGCCTCCACGGGAGGCAGCCCGAACCCCTCGCGTGGGCTCACCGCGAGGAAGACCCGGGTGTTGCGCAGCTCGGCCGCGACCTGGTCCTCCGTCAGCCCGCTCAGCGCGCGTACTTCCCACCCCCGCAGCCGGTCCCTCGCCTCGAGCATCCGGAGCACCATCGCAGCGTCGGCTGCGCCGCGGCGCGGCATGTAGGCGATCCGCGGCGGCGGCTCCTCCTCTGCGGGTGCGAACCGATCGGGGTCGACGCTGAGGTTGGCCTGCCGCACGTCCAGGTGGGGGAAGGCGAAGCGGACGAACTCGGCCGTGTGCTCGGAGACCGCGACGATTGCAAGCGGCCGTTGGTTGGAGCGGTAGTGCGCGGCCACGGCCTCCGGGTCGTGGTCCCAGGTGAGGTAGCCGTTCTGGTTGAGCACCACGTGCCGCGGGTACACGCCACGTCGCACGAGGACGTCGACGTCGAGCTCCGGGACGACGAGAAGGTCCTCAGGGCCGAGGGGGGTCGCGGCCACATGGGTCACGGGCGTGTCGCTGGCGAACCAGGTGTAACGGAAGTCGGCTTTCTGGTGCAACACCGTCGCCGGAATCTCCGCCGCGCGCAGGATGTCGACGTGGCGGTATAAGACCCGGGTTCCGCCCGCGGGGTAATCGAAGTCGGGGGCCATGACGTAGACGGTCGGCTCCGTGACCTGCCGCTCCGTGATTTGGAGCGTGAGACGCCGGCGTGCGGCGCGTTGCCGCCATACGCGCGCTGACCGCACCACCGCTCCCACATCGGGCCGCTTAGCCACCGGCTCGCTCCCCGCCCCGCCAACCCAGCTTGTTCCGCACCTGGCGAGCCGCTACCGCGCCCGCGAACACCGGGATCCGGTCAGTCCATATCCCGCCGAAACGTTGCCGACGGCGCAGTGCCCGGAAATAGCGGGTCCAACGAAGGTCCGGGCCGGTCTTCCGGGCGAACACGGTCGCCAGACCGGTCCATGAGGCGCGGACGACCCCCTCACGCTCGGCGAAGGGCCGCTCGACGGAAACAGATGTGCGAGTGCGAAGGGTGAGGGGCCGGTACCCGCGTCGCACGAATTGTTGGCGAACTTCCCGCAGCCCCCGACTGGAAATCGCCGCGAGCTGTATCGCACGCCCGCGTGTCGCGACCAGCGTTCGGCCACGCATCATCAGTGTCATGGCATCGATGCTGATTTTGCTAAGAAGGGCCCCCGCACCGATTCCTGCCCATCGTTCTCGGCTCGTCTCAATCGTCGACGCGTCGTCAGCGAGGTTCGATACGGAGGAGACATTGACTGCAGACTCGTCTTCCTCTGCCCACTCTCTCCAAGGCGCTACGTCGGTCTTTAGTAAGCACACAGTCAAGGGGCCCGGCATGGCTGCTTCACCCCTCATCTCCGACGACCAACAAGAGTAGCCCCCGATCCGGCTGGCATCGAGGCTAAAGACTACACCCAAATGGCCAAACCGCTACCGTCAGGGCTAACTTCTAAGGGTTAGCCATACGATTTCTGAATGTGCGATCGGCAAGCACATCAGCGGATCAGCATGCGATAGGTCGCCGCCCGGATCGGTGGACGGAGTCGGCCCGTCGCGTTGAGCAGAGCGGTGATCTCCGCGTGGGTGTAGATGTAGGGCGCCGCCGGGAATCGGTCTGGCCGGCAACAGTCGCGCCGCCGGCACTTCGACCGCGGGGTTGCGACGGTCAGCGTCTGCCGCCCGTCGCTGGCCTATACACATGCGTTCAGATACAGGCCGCCAATGCCGGTCACCGCGAACCCACGTGCACGGACACGATCGCCGACAGACGCGCTACCGGCGTCATCGCCGGCGGCCGGCAATGGCCCACCTCGGGATCGTCCCCGCGGTCAGGTCGCGTGGCGATAGTTGCGACAACGCCCTCGCCGAAGCGGTCAACGCCGCTTAAGAGACCGAGTTGATCACCATCGCCGGGCCTGTGGCGCTGCATCGACGACGTCGAACTATCGACTGCCGAATGGGTGGGCTGGTACAACCAGGAACGCCTGCGAAGCCCTCGGCTACGTTCCACCAGTCGAGTACGAGGCCGCCCTCGCCGGCACCTCACACCCCCGTAAGCGAGCCAACCCCGGCCCTCACAACCGAGTAGGAACAAACCTGGGGCAGGTCAGGACCACTTCAAGTTCACATGTTGTCCGTCGTCGCCACAGCACACCAGCTTGGCAAGCCATTGGCATTGCTCGGCCAAGGAAGCGGAGTCGCCGAAATTGCCCTGACTTGGCTCACGTTTCAGGGTTGACGGTAGTCGCAGCGGTTTGACCTGGAGATTCTGCTGTCGACTCGGCTGGAATTTGTGCACTAAATCGGGATCGTAGGCTGCGCTGGTGGCCTATGTGCGCACCGTGAAGACCGCCTCGGGGGCGACCGCGGTGCAGATCGTGTGGTCCTCGCGGCGCGGGTCACGCTCGATCGAGCACCTGGGCTCGGCCCATGATGAGGCCGAGCTGGCGGCGCTGAAGGCCGCGGCTGCCGAGCGGTTGGCGGCCAACCAGGCCGTGCTCGATCTCGGTGTGACCGCGCCCGCCGGGATCCGAGCCGCTGCCGATCACCTCCTCGCAGATGACGCATCTGTGGGACGGACTGTGCGCCGCCTACCGGATCTTGGGATTCGAGTCAGTACCAAGGGCGACACCGTGTTTCGTGATCTGGTGCTCGCACGGATCATCGAACCCACCAGCAAGATCGACGCCGAACGGGTGCTGAGCGAGGTCGGAGTCGAACCAGCCTCGTATGCCACCCTCAAGCGCCGCCTGCCCAGCTATGCCCAACCGCGGTGGCGACAGGCGTTGGCCAGCGCCAGTGCCCGCCGCGCCGGGTTGGGGCCGGCTCGCCTGGTGCTCTTCGACGTCTCGACGCTGTACTTCGAAACCGATGCCGGTGACGGTTTCCGCGAACCGGGCTTCTCCAAGGAGCGGCGGCTGGAACCGCAGATCACCCTCGGGCTGTTGACCGACGCGTCCGGGTTCCCGCTGACCGTGCAGGCGTTCGAGGGCAACAAGGCCGAGACCGCCACCATGCTGCCGGTCATCAACGCGTTCAAGACCGCCCACCAGCTCACCGATGTCACCGTGGTCGCCGATGCGGGGATGATCTCCGAGGCCAACCAGATCGCGCTGCAGGCCGCGGGGCTGTCGTTCATCCTGGGCACCCGCATCCCGTATCTGCCCGATGTGGTGCGCGAATGGCGCGACGACCACCCCGACGAGGCGATCCCCGACGGGCTGGTGCTGACCCAACCGTGGCCGGCCACCAGTCGCTGAGAAGGCCCGCGGCATCCCGGATCGGGTCATCTACTACCAGTTCCGCCACGACCGGGCGCGACGCACGCTGCGCGGCATCGACGAGCAGGTCCGCAAGGCCGAACGTGCCGTCGACGGCCACGCCCCGGTCAAACGCAACCGCTACATCCAGCTGTCCGGGGCGACGAAGTCGGTCAACCGCGACGTTGGAGGCCAAGACCCGGGCCCTGGCGGGTGGAAGGGATACACCACCAACCTCACCAGCGCGTCCTCGGCGTTCGTCATCGATGCCTACCACCAGCTGTGGCACATCGAGAAGAGCTTCCGGATGTCCAAGCACGACCTGCAGGCCCGCCCGATCTACCACCACCTGCGCGATTCCATCGAGGCCCACCTGAGCATCGTGGTCGCCGCGATGGCCGTCAGCCACTACATCGAGCACCAAACCGGTTGGAGCATCAAGAAATTCGTGCGCACCGCCCGCCGCTACCGCACCGTGAAAATCAGGCCGGCAACCAGACCCTCACCGCCGCCGACCCGCTACCCGACGACCTCCGCGCCGCCCTCCTCAAGATCCGCGCCGACGGTGCGCACTAAATTTGAGCCAAGTCGGGTCACAACCGAGTAGGAACAAACCTGGGGCAGGTCAGGACCACTTCAAGTTGACATGTTGTCCGTCGTCGCCACAGCACACCAGCTTGGCAAGCCAATGGCATTGCTCGGCCAAGGAAGCGGAGTCGCCGAAATAGACGCAGTGATAAAGGTTGTCAAATACACCAAATCAACCGCGGATCGAGGACCGCAGCTGTCTCCAATGGAGTTCACCCAATCGTCAATTGGCCCGTAACCCTAAGCGGGGCTTGAACCTCCAGTATGCTTGGTGAGCAAGTGTTGCTCGTTCATTATTTGCCGGACGAAGTAGTTATGTATTCGGGAAGGTTACATCGGCGTGTTATTTGCTTAAAACGCTTTGTCACCCGCACCGGAAACCCCCCAGGTCACTGGGGATCTGCTGGTGTCATCGGCTGCGCTGGGTAATCAAGCGCAAAGGCAGCCATCGTAACTAAGATTGCCCACCGTCATCTGAGCAATCGCCGGCGCTATATGACGGTGTCCTCGGCGGCGTTGGAGGCGGCACCTGCCTGCCGGGCGGGGCGGGGTACGCCCCGCATAGGGAACTAATACTACAGACGTTGCGCCCAGAAACCAGACTCCCAAAAAATGGGCTCTTCTGACATTTCCGTGGGTGGGTTGCTGATCTATAGAGGGCGCACGTCGTTGTCGCTTAAGGTTTCTGGCTTGTCAAGGGTCAGGAACCAAAGGAGCGGGCAACGACGTGCGCAATGTGAGGTTATGGCGTGGGCTGTTGGGTGTCGTAAGCCCCGGTGACTGAGTACATCGAGTTCGAGAGTTCGAGGAGGAAGACACCGAGGGCGCCACGCTGGTGGTGCGCGGGTGCGGCCACGAAGTGGGGTTTCACGCCGCTGTGGCCGCTGCGGGCGTCGGGCGCCCTGGTATGACCGCGGTGAAGGGGCGGCCCGATGGCGCGGCCTGGAAGGGCACCGTGAAGGTGGTGCTGGTGGCCGAAGCGCCGCGGGTCAACTGCCCCGCCCATGGGCCGACGGTGGTGGCGGTGCCGTGGGCGCGCCACCACGCCGGGCACACCTTGGCCTTCGATGACACGGTGGACCTGGCTGGCGGAGGACATGTGCGAAAACCGCGGTGTGCGAATTGAGCGACGCCGGGCGCACCGGGGAGGCGATCGTGGCCGAACTCGGCCGTACCGAAAAGAGCATCGACCGGTTCGCGGGTCTGCGTCGCATCGGCGTCGATGAGACACCGACGCCGCCAAGGAGCTCACGGTGGTGGTCGATCACGACAGCGGCCGGCTGGTGTGGGCCGCCCCGGGCCGCGACACCGCCACCCTGCGGGGGTTTTTCGACGCCCTGGGCGCCGGGCGGTGCGCGCAGATCACCCACGTGTCGGCTGATGCCGCGGACTGGATCGCCGACGTGGTCACCGAGCGACGCCCCGACGCGATAATGCGCCGTTCCGTGTGGTGGCCTGGGCCACTGAGCCGCGGCTGCCAAGCGCCGCGCCTGGACATGACGCCCGGCGCTGGCCCGCACCGAACCCAAGTGGGGCCGCGGCCGACCCGCCAACAACGCCGAGCCGCGTCCAGGGCGCGAGCGGGCCCGCAATGGCTATGTCAACCTGAAGTGGCCCCAGGGGACGGCTTGAAGTGGCCCCATGTGATTTCAAGCTGAACGGTGAGTTGCTCGAGGTTCGCGGCGAATGAAGGGTTAGGCTCGGCTGTCATGGTGCAGCAGCCTGGGGTCGGTCGTTTTCAGGGTCTTGATGCTGGCGATGCGGTGGAGCTGGGCGAGTTGCTTGCGTTCGTCAGCGACTGGCTGGCCAGCGACCCGAACCGGTTGGATGCGTCGTTGTACGAGTTCGTCGGCGTGCCGGACTATGTCGGCCGGGTGTGCACGGCGGAGGAACTGCGCGCTGAGGTGAGCCGTTTCGCTGGCATGCTGTTGGGCTATGCGGTAAACGGTGAGGAACTTTGACCCTCAAGCCTTGCCGCTGTCAATGACGTTGGAGTACAAGGTTGTTCATCGCTTGTGCGTGGTGGTCGCGGTGGAGGCTTTCGGCGTCGCCTTGATGGTGCGGGCGTGGGCGAGCCGGTAGGAGGTGGTGCCGGTTTCGATGATCTGCCCGGCGAAGGTCAACCGGTCGACGATGGCGGCGCAGAGCCGCGGGTCGGTGAATGTCTTTGTCCAGGAGGAGAACGGCTCGTTGGAGGCGATCGCGATGGCCGAGCGTTCTTCGCGTTCGGTGAGAACTTGGAACAGCAGTTCGGCGCCGCGCCGGTCCAGTTCCAGGTAGCCCAGTTCGTCGACCAGGAGCAGATCGACGCGGCCGTAGCGGGTGATCAGCTTGGACAGCTGCTTGTCGTCGGCGGCTTCGACGAGTTCGTTGACCAGCTTGGAGGCCAGGGTGTAGCGGACCCGGTAGCCGGCCTCGGCGGCCAGGGTGCCCAAGCGCGATCAGCAGGTGGGTCTTGCCGGTGCCGGAGTCACCGATCAAGCACAACGGGTGTCCGGCCTTGACCCAGGCGCAGGTGGCCAGCTGCCCGATGACGGCGGGGTTGATGGCCGGGTTGGCGTCGAAGGAGAACTCCTCGAACCGTTTTGGTCGGGGAAAGCCGGCGTCGCGGATGCGGCGTTCGGCGCGGCGGCGGGCGCGGTCGTCGCATTCGGCGATCACCAGCTCGGACAGAAACCCCAGGTAGGTCAGTTGTTCGCGTTCGGCGGCGGCGGCGATCTCGGCGAATCGGTCACGGATGGTGGGCAGGCGCAGCATGCGGCAGCCCTGCTCGATCGCCGCGGTGGCGGCCTGCTCGGTGACGCTGCGCCGGCGGGTCATGAGGTTTCCCGCCCGAGCAGGGTGTCGTACTTGTCCACCGAGGGCAGCGGACGCTCATCGGCGGGCACGGCCGGCCGCGCGATGCTCGGCCAGCACGACCACCCGACCGCCGCGGTCGGCACCGTCTGGGCCGGTTGCCGCGCCGCGCGCGTTCGGCGGCCTTGCGGGCTTCGAGGGCGACCACGTCGGCGCTGGTGGACCCGACCGACAGCGCGGCGCTGATCCCGGCGAGCACGTCGGCGCGGTCGAGGTGGCGGTGCAGCAGCAGCACCTCGACCAGCGCCCGGGTGCCGCCGGCGTCACCGTGGGCTTTGCGGGCGGCGGCCCAAAACGCGTCGTGCTCGGCGGTGAACGCCTTGGCGGCGCGGGCCTGGGCCAGCGCGGTCGCCCCGGGCAGCGCGCCGGGTTTGCGGTGCAGGATCTCCAGATAGTGGTCCAAATCAAGGACTTTGGCGCCCTTGCCGATCGCGCGCTGATGCCGGGCCACCACCGTGTTGCGGTCATAGACGATCACCGCCGAGGCCGACAGCTTCACCCGCAGCCGATGCCCGATGAACCGGGCCGGCACCGTGTATTGATTGCAGCGCACCATCACCTGGGCGTAGCGGTCCACCCGCGGCGTCAGCGTCAGCGCGGTGTCGAACGGCTCGCTCGGCAGCGGGCGCAGCAGCGTCTTCTCGAACGCCCAGTCTGGCCGACACTGTTGGCGCGGTTGCCGATCCGGCGGGCGTCGTCGGCGTCATCGGCGGCCTCCAGCAGCGCGTTGAGCTCCTCGATCGAGTCCACCACCGGCATCGGCACGCAGTGGTTGCGGCGGAACCGGCCGCCCTCGCCTTCCACGCCGCCCTTCTCGTGGCTGCCCTCATGGCCGGGCTGGCAATAGAAGGCGTCAAAACCGTAGTGCGACGCGAAACGCCATCCAGCGCTCGGTCTCCTGCCGGGAGCGCCCGAACAGCACCTGCTTGACCGCGCTGTTGAGGTTGTCGTAGCGGATCTTGTCCACCGGCACCCCACCGAGGCGCTCGAACGCGTAGACGTGTCCTTCCAGGAACGCCTCCTGCCCCTGGGTCAAAAACGCCCGGTGCGCCGCGCGTCCCGAGTACGACAACCGCATGGTGAACAACGCGGTCTTGGTCTTCACCCCGCGCAGCATCACCCACAGATCGGGGAAGTCGACCTCCGCCTCGGCCGCCGGCGGATGGGTCTGCGGCACGAAGCCCAGCTCCAGCGGCTTGCCCGCCTCGGCCAGGATCTGCGGGCGGCGCTTGCGGACATAGTCGCGCACCGTCGAATACGACAAGCCCACCGCGCCGTGCTCATCGACCAGCCGGGCCAACACCCGTCGCGCCGTATGGCGCTGCTTCTTCGGCGCATCCAGATCCTGACGCAGCATCGCGTCGATCGCCGCCTTGAACGGCTCCAACCGCGGCGCGATCCGCTGCGGCGTCTTCCGCGCCGGCGGGATCGCCGACTCCAACGCCTGCCGCACCGTGCGCCGGTGCACACGATGCCTGTCCGCCAGCGCCCGAATCGACAACCCTCGACCCGGTGATCGCGGCGAATCGCCGCGAACAGCTCCACCCTTGACCTCACCCTCCAGCCCTCACCTTCGTGACCAGCGATCCGGGCCATCCGGATCGCTGATCACGGTGAGGTGGGGCCAGTTCAAGCCGTCACAACCGCCACGGCGTGTCGCAAAGGTGGGGCCAAATCAGACCGTCACAACGACACCCCGCCACCACGCAGGTGGAGCCACTTCAAGCCGTCCTCCTGGGGCCAACTCAGGCTGTCACGGCCACCCGCAAGCTCAAGGGCGCCCGGTACGCGCTGTGGAAGAACCCCGAGGACCTCAGCGAACACCAACACGCCAAGCTGGCCTGGATTGCCAAGACAGATCGGCGACTGTATCCGGCCTATCTACTCAAAGAGGGCCTACGGCACGTGTTTTCGGTCAAAGGCGAGGAAGCCAAACAAGCCCTGACAGGTGGATCTCCTGGGCACGGCGCTGCCGCATCCCGGTATTCGTGGAACTGGCCGGCCGCATCAAGCGACACCGCCAGGCCATCAACGCCGCCCTCGACCACGGCCTCTCCCAAGGACTCATCGAATCCACCAACACCAAGATCAGACTCCTCACCCGGATCGCGTTCGGATTCCGGGTCTCCCGAAGCACTCGTCGCTCTGGCCATACTCGCCCTCGGTGGCCACCGCCCCGCCCTACCCGGCCGAACCAAACACCCACGGATCAGTCAGTAGAGCCAAAAAATGCCCGAAGTAGTTATGTATTCGGGAAGGTTACATCGGCGTGTTATTTGCTTAAAACGCTTTGTCATCTGCACCGGAAACCCCCCAGGTCACTGGGGATCTGCTGGTGTCATCGGCTGCGCTGGGTAATCAAGCGCAAAGGCAGCCATCGAAACTAAGATTGCCCACCGTCATCTGAGCAATCGCCGGCGCTATATGACGGTGTCCTCGGCGGCGTCGGAGGCGGCACCTGCCTGCCGGGCGGGGCGGGGTACGCCCCGCATAGGGAACTAATACTACAGACGGTGCGCCCAGAAACCAGACTCCCAAAAAAACCCTATTTCCGCTACGTTTGCAGGCTGCGTTTCAACGTTGCAATCGCCCACCGCGGATTGGCGAGACACTCGAACACGAACCGTATCGCCCAAGCAGCGACTCGTGTTCTGCTCAGCGGATATCCCAGCTCCGCAAGCTTCTTTTTGTGGTACGCCCAAAAGTCCTCGTCATGCCTCCGGTAAACTTCCCGCCCCAGCCGGCCGTAGTACTTTTTGAGTAAGCCGTCGATCATCTCTGTCAGTTCCGAAGCAGAAAGAAATTTCGGACCATGATGCACGAGCAGATGCAGTGCGTTGGGCAAGTCCGTTCGCAAGTGTCCCGACATGCTGCTTGCCGCGCCCTTCCGCGCCCGCTTCGGTTCCACCGTCAGCACCTGATGGACGAATCCAAAATCAAAATGTTCCAAGAATTCGAAGCACACCTCCGTATCAGTGTTAACGTTGTCGGCGTCGTAGAATGACCAGCGGCTTCGCACGATGTCTGATCGATAGAGGACGGAAGTCGGACCGCCGAACAACGACCTCCCGCCCCAAATGAAGCCTTCCATTGACTGGCGGAACAAGTCTTGACCGGTCACCACAGTGGCATCGTGTGGAAGGACGTCATAAACGACCTCTGACTCAAAAAGCCCGTAGGATCCAACAATTGCGACATTGGGATGCTTATCGGCAAACCCGACCATCGTCTCAAGGCATTCAGGGAGAATCCACTCATCGGCAGCGACAACCTTGCAGTACTTGCTTTCTTCGGAGATGGTTCTGAACGCGACGTTGTGGTTCTCGTCCACGTTGACGAATGTCTGATTGTTATGGACCTTGATCCGGGGGTCTTTGTCGGCATACTCCTGCGCGATCTCAAGGGTTCGATCCGTGCTGCAGTTATTGCAGATCGTATATTCCCAGTTGGAATACGTTTGGGCCAGCACGCTTTCGACGCAGGTGCGGAGATGTTGCTCACCATTGTAGACAGGCGTTACCACGCTTACTAGTGGCTCAGGTTTCAAGCTCATCTTCGTTCTCTTAACGCTGCGAACTACTATCCGGCAGGGTGGCGTCACTCCACGCGTATTGGGACGCCGTAACAAGCGGCGCGTAAGAGATAGTCCGTCCTTTGGATTCGCCCAATGCGAGTGCGTCAACGAGTCGGTCCGCTAGCGCTCGGGCATCGCCGACAGGCACCAAGAATCCACTCCGACCCGGCTTTATGATGGTGACCGGGAACTCCCTGGACCGATCGACCTTTGCTCTGATAGTAAGAATCGTATTATCACGGAGCGCTTCGTGGACCTGGATACGCGTAGCTCCAGAGCAATTGGACACCATTTTAATTGGACACCATTTTAATAGGATCCTCCTCAAGCCGTCATAGATCCGTCATGGCGTACGGATTTCCACACCCGGAGCATGCGCCGAGACATTAAACCTAAGTACACAAGTATCGCTGTCGAGCCTGCACATATGAGGGCAAGCGCGGGCTGGCCGAACTGAAGCGATACCATATGGGCGACAAACCAGCATGGGACGGCGACCAATATCGGAGGGATAAGAGCTCGCACCACGCCCCAGACGTCAGCTCTAACGTGATGCGCCGCCAAGAGATAGAGCGGCAACATGACACCTACGCAGACGATGACATGCGACCATGCGCCACCAGCAACACCAAAAAAACGGGTTCCGACGATCATCGCCGGGGTCAACGTCACGATCCACAGCACTTGCAACAACATCACTACTCGCGAATTCTGACACGCAAGGAAATAGTCGTCGAACAGCATGAACACCACGCGTAGTGCGCCGAACACACCTAGGGCGGCGAGCACCGCGGCAGCCGGCAGCCATTTGTCTCCGTACAGCACCCGTATCAATGGAACCGCAAGCACCGCGAGCAACAATCCGACAGGTAGCGCCGCTGCCCATGCAAAAGTTGTGGCAACGGCCAGGCCTGGATCACGGTGGTTGCTGTCGCAACCTGCGCGACGCCGGGCAGACTCGGAGAAAGCTGCGAGCGAAACCTGTTTTATTCCCTGCCCTAAAGCACTCATTGGCCAATTAGAAATATTGAATGCGAGTGCGTAGAAACCTAGCGCAACCTCCCCCGCTACTCGGGCTATCACAACATTGTCTATATTTATCAGCACCACGGAAAGAAAGCTCGCGGACACGGCTGGAACTCCGAATCGAAGCGCCGGACTCACTAGCGAATGGTTGAATCCAAATTTGGGACGCCAATCTGAGAAAACCCATAGCATCACCGTCGAACAGCTCTGAGCGATTATACGTGCAATTGCGAGACCGAGCGGTCCGAGGCCGATAACCACAAGCACAATCGAGCAAACAGTGGTTATAACGAATTCAACACCAGTTACCGCGAATAACTTCTTTTGTTCGAACCTGCGAACCAGGAACGCGGAGGGTACAGCGGCGACGCCGGTCAGGAGCAAGGTGAAAGAGAGCACCGCGATTACGGGGGCGGCGTCAGGAACCCCCACCAGGTCGGCCGCTGGCCGCGCCAAGAGCGCCATCGCACCACAGATTGCGGCCCCGATTGTGAGTGCGATCGTCGCGACTGTTGGGGCCAACCGCTCTGGATCCTCGGCGCGAACCAAAGTCGCGCCTAAACCTGCAGTCGGAAGCGTCTGCAGGAGCATCTGCACGCTTAACGCGATCGCATAGACGCCAAACTCTTCGACGGTAAGCAGCCGCGCGAGCACAATTCCCACGAGGACAGTGCCGAATCGTACAATGAAATTTCCTGCCAAACTCCATTTAAGCGATTGGCGGACTGACTGCTCAAGACTCCCTGTCACAGCCGAAATTCCCGCTGACAAGGGGTATCGGTGGTCATGTGCGGCGGTCTCAACGGCGCGACAGTCGGAAATCCACCAATTTGCGAAGCGTTACTCTGCAAGTTTCCCCGATCTTTGCTTCATTCGGTCCCGTGTTTGCCACCATGACACTTGGCAAGCGGGGGTGGCGTCGTTTCTGCTCGTACTCACTATCTCTACCGATATGAGCCTTGCAAGCGCGCGACATAGCGATCATCACCCTCCATGCACCGACTGGGGTCACCGCTACCGCCGCCCAAGTGCTCCGCTGAGCGCGAGACGCGTCGCGAAATCCAGCGGCATTATCAGCGCTAGCACCTGATACTACGATACTGGCGATCGGATTGACTATCGGCGGGGCAACAGAGTACATGACAGGACGTAGGCGGTCAGCGTGAGTAGCAGCTTTGATTTGCCCTGTCTGACTGTGCCCACAATTCTTGTCTGAGGCCTGACCGCTTCGCCACACCGAAGCGCCGTCGGTTAACCTCATCGAGTTAGCCGAGATAGGTGGTGCTATACGCCGTTGTCTTTGCCATGGCCTGGTTGGCTTCGCTCCCGCTTGGCGTAAAGGAAGGGCCTCTACGAGAGTATTCATCGAGCAGTGCCACCGATCAGGATCTCGAACTGACGAGTGAGCTCCTCGAGCCTTCGCTGGTTGCCGTTGTCGACGAGTGGTGAGAACTCCTCCCACTTCCCGCGCAGCTCATCCAGGTCGCGGAGAACGACGTCCGGCGAAAACGATTCCACGTCATGGCAGTAGCGCTTGAGGCCCACAGAGGTCATGATGTCTATGAACTTGGCCGCATAGCCGAGGGAGATGACCGGACGGTTCATCATCAGCGCGCCCACCACATTGTGGAATCGGGTGGCGATCACCAGGTCGGTGCTTCCAATCTGCCTCAGCAGGTCGTCCATCGACTCCATAGGCTCGGCGATCACCCGATCCAATTCGGAATCAAAACCTCGCCGTATCCGGATCTCCTCGAGAAGCGCGTCTACCGCGCACGCGTCACCGTTGTCACCGACAAGGATGCGGATGATATTTCCATCGTCGAGAACGCCGCAGGCGATTACAGCCAGATTGTCGATGTAACGTCGGAAAATAGCGTCCGCGTCGGCCCCGTCATATGCCCAACCACGGTAAGACATGACGCCGAGACCGATTGTGGTCTTGGCAGATGTCGAGGATCCGCTGGGACAAGGTAAAGCAAATACAATATCGGGCTTCACCAGGGCATTCATGGGCGATGCACCGATGTCTGCCATATACGAGCGAGAAAATTCGTCTCGGTAGGAACAATAAGTCGAGAACTTGACCGCGTACTTCATCAGAAAGCGGCTCAGCGGGTGCGTTATCGGCCCTGCGCCAATGCTCAGGAAGGCGAAAGGCGTCCGCGCCAACCGTGCGGTCAAGGCCCAACCGAAGAACTGATACGGCATTCCTCTTGGCCGGTCCCCGAAGTCGTCGAGTGCTCCGGTTCCGGGGACAACCACCAACTCCACACGGCGCAGGAAACGATAGGCCGAGATCCAATGGGCGAGTTCGACCATCGGCCGCTGCGCGATGCGGACCAGACGTGGTCTTCGGGGCATATCCGGCCGTCGGCCATCCGTCCGGATGGGCATTGCATCAATACCGTGCATTTGACGCACAACGTCCGGACCAGCGCTGATGCAGACTAAGTCCGCAGCGGGATCGAGTCGCCGGACTGCCGATATGGCACTGGACAGTGACGCCTCATTCCCGAAATTGCCGATGCCGAAATTTCCGAGGAATGCGACTACACGGTTCTTCCGACCGGACCGAGAATCGACGAGATCTCTCAACCGAAACCGCCAGCGTGGCCGCTGACCACCTACGATGCTCCTCCGCGTCGTCGCGGTCGAGTTCACAACACGCGTTTCAACGGGATGAGCCGTATCAGCCGCCCCGGCAATGAAACCGCTGCCACGGCCGTAAATTGCGCCTTGGTCACGACCGGGACCCTGGCCGGAGTCAAAGGGCGTCATCAGTTTACCTCCGGACGATATCGCCAGACGCGGTAACAAGTTCCGTTTGGCACTGGATATGGACAATTCTGTTGCTCTGACCTAACCGTTGCTCTGATCTAATTTCGGCCTATGTCTTTCGGCCTTTGTCGGACCGCCCTGCACTCATGATGTCAGGAGTAGGAGCCAATCATTGCTCCCATCGGCATTCGGGCCCGGCGTCGTAAAGGTCTCAGACATGGGGACGGGGCGCTTACTGCCGGACGTCGGATCTATCCACTCCGCGTGAGTGCCGGCGAGCATCGCAGAGGTATTCACCGAGATCGTGCGTTGCGTGGGCAGGTAGATCACTGCAAGCCGGCCGTCTGGAGTCCGAGCCGCCGTCACGTAGTCGTTGTCCAGAACGTCTTGGAAATCCGTCCCCTCGTCGGTCGGGAGCTCTGTGCCGCGTCCGCCCGTGATGAGCTCGTTCGCGGTGTCGGGCACCAGCTCCCACCACGCGAGCGTCGAAAACAGGGCGCGCAACCGTGTGATCTGGGTAAGCGCAGGAGTCGATAACCGCCCCTCCCACCCATCATGGAACTCCCAGTCGTCACTGCCAAAGAACTCACCGGCCGCTCCGGATGTCAGCGCCCAGAGCACCTGCCGCCGCAACGTTTCGTCCGTGGTCGGTGCTGTGTCCGGCTGGTTGTTCTCACCTTCGTAGTTGGCCTCCCCAAGCAGCGCCGGAACCGCCGGCTGCCGTCGATAAGCATTCAGCACCCCCGCATAGGTCGGGTAATAGGTGTACACGAAATTCCAGTCGATTCGACCTGCCCAGAAAGGGTTTCGTGTCGAGATTGACTGGGCAGTAAATTGGATGGAAAATGGACGACCGTCCCCGGAGTCGCGAATGCCGCGCAACATCGCGTCGATACAGCGGTCGACGTCACTACCACGTTCCGGGTCCGCACTGCGTGAGGCGTAATCGCCCCCCGACATCCATACGATGTTGGGCAGCTCACGAAAGCGCTGCGCCACCTTGCCTCCGTACAGGCGGCACTGCTCGATTGACGTCGGGATGAAGGCATTTCCGATGGTCCAACCGTCGATCGGATAGAGCATGACCGTGATGCCGTGGTCGGCGGCCATCCGAAGATAGGCTTTCGCCCGCTCCCAGTAGGGCTCCTGCCATTGGAGGATGTCGCCGCCTACGAAGGGAAGCAACCCATCGAATGTGGCGCCGTCATCGCTGGGAGCACCATTGGCCGTGGCTCCAATCAACGAGACGATAGCCGTGTTGAAGCCCTGTCTTTGTCGGTCCGCAAACCATCGCTGCGCCTGCTGCGGCGCCAGTCTGGTCATCATTGCCCAGGGCGAGTCGCCCCTCAGCAGGATAGGAGTGCCGTACTGATCGACGAAATAGCGACCGCTGGTACTCACGGAGGAAACGAACGGCGGCCCGTGCGGTCTCGCTTCGTTGGTAGCGGACATCCGCTCCGGCATGGTGAGGCCCGCAATCCCCGGAATGTGCATGCTCTGTCCTTGGTTGACGGATTCCTCGTGAGACTGCCGCCACAGCACCCACGACGTACTTGCACCCACTAGAACTAGGACTAGCACCGCCAGGAGCACCCCGAAGATCCACCCCGGGCGATACTGACGTACTTTCCGTGGTGCCATTGTTACGGTCTCATCGATCGGTCAAATTACGGAAAGTTGCCGTGGAACGGCGCGTCGCCTGATCGCGGGCGCGACGGCCCGTCCCTCCAGCAGGCCATCCACCGAACCAGCCTCAAGTGCTTGGCGGTAAACGCGAAGCGCTTGCCGGGCCGCATCGATCGTCTCGCTCACATCCTTTGCGGTATGAGCCGCAGATACGACAAACGACTGTCCGAGGACGCCGCGATTCAGCATCTCCTGCATGAACAAAGTCCGGAACGCCTGCGAGGGGGCTCCCAGGTTGTCGCGCGTCACGAAAAGCAGGCATGACGGTCGTCCCGCTGCATAGACATGATCAGCTATGCCCAGTTCTCGGACCGCATCGTTGAATCCTGCGCGCAACTGTAGGCCGACGGACTCCATCTGCCTGATCGGATCCTCTTCTCGGTAGGCGCGCACGACAGCGCGGAATGCAGCAAGTCCGGCTGTCTCGGCCCCGTGAGTGGTGGAAAGCAAGAAGACGCGATCACGATCGGTGTTGAGGCCACCCAACTCCATTAGCTCGCGTCGCCCACCAAGTGCCGACACGGCAAAGCCGTTGCCCATCGCCTTGCCCCAACACGACAGGTCAGGCGTAACCCCATACATGGCCTGGGCGCCGTTCTCCGACCACCGAAATCCTGTGACCATTTCGTCGAAGATCAGAACCGCACCGTGCCTGTCACATAGGGCCCGGACACCTTCGAGGAATCCCGGCACCGGCTCGTCCAGCGCGGTAGCTGCCTCGAGGATCACGGCAGCGATCGCTCGCGGATTCGACTCGAAGGCGTCCGCCAAAGAAGCGAGATTGTTGTAGTCAAACCGGATCGTCTGCGCACCAACACTTTCGGGTATGCCGCCAGCCATCTGTGTTGTTGCGATGAACCAATCATCGACCGAGAAGAACGGCTGGTTGCATATCGCCACCAACTCCCGACCGGTGGCGGCTCGCGCCAATCGAACAGCCGCGGTAGTGACATCTGAGCCGTTCTTGGCGAACTTGACCAAATCGGCCCCGGGTACCAAATTGATGAAGTCCTCTGCTGCCTGCAGTTCAAGCTCCGTGGGCCGAGTAAAGCTGACGCCCTTTGCTATCGCTGCACAGACTGCCTCGACCACCGGCCGGTAGCCATGGCCGAGCACGACCGAGCGCAATCCGATCCCATACTCTACGAACTCGTTGCCGTCGACGTCCCACACGCGCGCCCGTTCACCGTAGTCAATGACGGGCGCCATGCCCTCGGGATATTGATCGGATCCACGTGCGTACGTGTGAGCCCCGCCGGGCACGAGTTCATGAAGGCGCGCCTGTAACTGGTTCGATCGAGTAAAGCTACGCCGCTCGGAGGATCCCTCCTGGCGGTCCTGTGTCGTCACGATGCGTCAATTCTCCTTCGACGTTCAAGTTCGGGACAATGCTCTCCTGCTTGTACCGCAGCAGCGAGCATGTCCGCTGACAACCGCGGCACCGGCGCGACGAACCTGAGCGCATCAGACATCCGCGGGCGTCAGACCTTCGTAGCTAAGGGCGACATCCTCAGCGATCTGCTCGAAGTCCCGGGCGCGCAGGAAGTCTCGGAGCGATGTCCCCGTACATTCTGAGTCGACGTTCGGCGCCTCGCGTCGCGATTGCACATCATCAATGTTTAGCGTCCGAAAGTTGATACTGAAACTGGTCCGACCCGAAGTGTTCGGCACGGTCGCGTGCAATTGGTTGCCGGAGAACAGCTTCACCCCGCCTGCCTCAGGCACGACGCGCACCTCGGGGTCAAGCCACAGCCGTTCCTCCGGTTTGGGCTGGTCGCGCGTATCTGTCTTAATGTGCTGAGCAGCGCTCAACCGGCTAGTCCGGTTCCATTCGTAGTAGTTATAGCGCCTGGAGCCGTTGTGGACCGGGTTACTCCAGTATTGCGGATGGAACGCCATCACGTTTTCAGGAACCACGGGAAGACAGGTATCCACCAATTCAGCTGGCTGAATGGCGCCGAATACCAGGTGTCGCGATGCGGGTGGAAGGCGTAAGAGATGCCCGACGTCAGATAGTCGCCGGATGTCGACGTACGCGTACGGGGAACGTCGAAGTATGTCCGGTCGAGGTCGCAGCCATAGGACGCGAGCAACGCTCTAATCCGCTCCTTGGACTCAGGATGGTGGATGAACTTTGGTTTCAGCTCCGCTAGCAATGCCGCGAAATCCTCAACCGACATGTCATGTTGCGCGGTTTGTGGATCCGCCGCTCCGAACGCCTCGGCAATGAGGGTGCGGGCATGCTCGATCAGCGCGAGAGATTCCGGTGATGCGGAATACACCAGGACCTGTCCGCCGTACAGCCGCGTGCGCCGCTCCTCGTCGGAGATGTCGGGGTTGAAGAGAACTGTTGTCATTTGTTATCTGCCTTTCGGGTGGAACAAAACCAAAGCGGAAAGTCGTGACCGTCGACTTTCCATCGGCCTTCAAGTTCGGGAAAGCGGAGCCTGACTTCGGGTAAGAGATCGGGCACAGTCAGCAGCACGCGATCTGGCTTCGCCGCCACAAGCTCATCCGGCGACACAATGAGGATGTCGGTGCCTGGCATCCGCCTACCTTGTTTAGCCGGCGCAGCGTCAGCAACCGCCAACAGTAACCGCGAATCGAGGCCCGCGCGGCTGAAGAGGGCAACCGCACGCGATGCGGCGCCATACGCCATCACGGTACGGCCGGCAAGCGCTTCCTCTTCGAGCCAGTTCTTCAGCGAGCCGACGTGCTGATCGGCACTGAGTTGAAGGCCACCGAGGACACCCGGGTCGGTGATTCCCAGAGCTTGCTCGGTTGCGAGGATGCGCCGCACCGACTCGTCCGGCGCAGCCGTCCCCGTGTACCGCCGCAACCAACACCGTGCCGCCATATAGGTCGAACTCCCATGCGGTGACCACCCGCAGACCGACCGCACCCAGCAGTTGCGCCAGTGCGGTCAGCGAGTAGTACGCGAAATGCCCGTGCCGCAAGGCATTCCACTGACCTTGTCCGACGATCGTGACGATCGAGTGATACTGCAGCAGTAGCACGCCATCCGCGGCGGCGACATGGGCGCGTCGGGCGAACGCGCTGCGCTGGTCCGGTTCGTGCATGACCCCGAAACAGTCCAGCACCACGTCTGCTTGTGACGACCCCGTGGTGAATCCGCGCTCCGTGAGCAGCGGAATCCAAGTACCACCGTGCGGACTGCCGAACTCGATGACAGTGTCACCACGCAGCCAACCCGCCGCGGCGACCAGATCGATCGCGGCCTTGGCTTGGTCCTTCAATGCCTGCGGCTCCACGCCGCGCGGCTCGTCGGTGACCGTGTCGTCGTCGGCAAGTTGAGCCAAGCCACAGACCGAGCACGCGTCCATAGCCAACGCATGCGATGCCTCGTCCGTGCGTACAGGATCCGTTGCGAGCGGAAAGTAATCGGCCGCAGGCACTCTTCCGAGATCAAGCACCCGGCTCAGTTCGGTTTTGCCGCATCCTCTGCACTCACTCATGGCAGCATTACCCCGTGCGGATTGAAAAGACGAACCTCGCCGATGTTCTCGTGCTCGTCCCGGAGCCGTTCCGGGACGACCGAGGGCTGTTTACGCGGACCTTCGACGCAGACGTTTTCGACGACGCTCTCGGCGAGCCGGGGATCTCGGCGTCGTTCGTGCAGGACTCCCAATCTCGTTCCGGCAAGGGAGTTGTCCGCGGAATGCACGGACGCTCGGGGCGAGGGGAGGCCAAGCTCGTCCGCTGCGCCAACGGAGCCGTGCACGACGTACTTGTCGACATCAGGAAGGACTCGCCGACGTTCGGCGAGCAGCAGGCATTTCTGCTTGACGACATCGACTTTCGGCATTTGTACGTTCCACCGGGCTTCCTGCACGGCTTCCAAGCGCAGACGGTGACTGCCGATGTGTGCTATCGGATCGATCGACCCCACAATCCCTCCGAGGACTTGGCCGTCGCCTTTAACGACCCAGACCTTGCGATCGATTGGCCACTGCCGGTCTCGATCGTCTCCGCCCGCGACGCAGGTGCTGGCAGCTGGGGTGAATTGCTCAGACATTTGTCTTGATCCACCGCATCGAGGCATCGAGAACACCTGCAGTGCGCAATGTTTCCAGATGAGGCAGCCGTGTGAATTTCTTTTGGAAGTCGTCAGCTGTCAGTCCAGCCGAGATGTATTCCTTGTAAAGTTCCGCAGCTCCGTCGGGAATTGACCACGCAGCTTCGAAACCCAGCGCCTGCCGCACCGCCGAGAAATCCACCCTGTATGAACGAGGATCAGATCCCGTTTCACCTGTTATCAGCAATCTGGCGCCGGGCACGACATCGACCACCGATTGCGCGATCTCAGCCACGGTTAGATTGTTCGATTCGGTTCCCACATTGTAAGCAGCGCAATGCACCTTGCTGAATCGGAGCTTCAAGTGCGGTGAGAAAAGCTGTTGCGATATCGCGAGCGTGCACCAGCGGACGCCAAGGTGTGCCGTCGGAAAGAACTCTGACCTCGCCGGTGAGGACGGCATGACACACCAGGTTGTTCAGAACTATGTCCGCACGTAACCGCGGCGAGAACCCAAATGCAGTGGCGTTACGCAGGAACACCGGTGAGAAGGAGTCGTCAGCCATCGCGGCGACGTCATCCTCTACGCGGACCTTGCTTTCCGCGTACGGCGTCAACGGGTGCAGCGAAGCACTTTCGTTGACCAAGTCCTGGCCCGCCGCCCCGTACACCGAGCATGTGGAGGCGTAGAGGAACCTTCGAACACCTGCCTCTTTCGCTATTCGGGCCAACCGGACCGAGGCGTGATGGTTGATGTCGAAAGTAATCTGCGGGGCCAGTGAGCCGAGAGGGTCGTTAGACAATGCCGCGAGATGGATGATCGCTTCGAAATCCTTCAACTGCTCTGACCCGATATCGCGCAGGTCCGCCCGGATTCCGGGTGGATCCTGTGGCGCAGCCCCAAGCACGCAGTCGGCAAAGTAACCGGTGTCCAAACCTGTTACGTCATGGCCCGCAGCTTGAAGGATAGGCACCATGACTGTGCCCAGATAACCCTGGTGGCCGGTGACCAGTACTCGCATTCCCTTATACCCTTCGTCCGGTCTACGTGGTCAGTTGTCCGGCGCTGCAACGCGGCTCGAATGTGACGATCGCCTTCTCCACGATGAAGGCTTCCGCATGCAGGTTGTGGCATTGCACGCCCCGGAGCCTCGAAAGCCCTAGAAACGCTTGCTCGTCGAACCAGTCGTGGCTCGTCTGCGAGGGGTAGTGCTTGAGCAGCAAGCGCGCCTTCTCCTCAGCCACGTGGCTTTCGAGGGGATGAAAGACGGTCGGGCTCGGGGTGTCGGCCTCCCACTTGAGGATCTCGTAGCCGAGTACGAGCTGGTTACGAAACTCGGTCGGCAACAGTTCTGCAAGGAGCCGGTGGTCTTGGTGAGCGTCACCGCGTTGCGGACCGAACACCACATCTGGATTGCAGGATCTACGGAAATCGTTCAGGTGGTTCTTGATTCTTTCCCAGTGCGCCGGCGCCCGCCCGTCCGGTATGTCAAGGACAATCAGATCGACATCGGCACCAGGACAGAACGCACCCAGCGCGTGCCGCTCCTCCGCCTCACGCTCGGTGCCTCCACCAGAGAGCACCAGTGCGCGCACGCGAAGTCCAGGACGATTCTCGGACAGGCTCAACAGCGTGCCGCCCATACCGATCGCGATATCATCGCAATGTGCACCGACCACTGCGATTTCGCTGACCGCGCCCGTGCCGAGCGGGATCATCGGACCCCTACGGCGCCACCCAATATCGACTCGTCGTCGGCGCGCTCCCATAGCATCCAGGGTCGGTCACCGCGTTCGTATCGGGAATCTAGCTCCGCTCGTTCCTTGAAAGTGTCGGCCGACTTCCAGAACCCTTCATATCGATAACCGAATAACTTGCCACGCCCTGCCAGCGTGCCACAGACGTCCGCGACAAGGTCCCCTCCCGGGGGCAGGTAGTCGAAAATGTCCTGGGACAGCACGAAGTAGCCGCCGTTCTCCCAGATCGGCAACTCGGACACTGCGGTAATATCTTTCACCTCACCCGTCTCACGGACCTCGACGCAATGGAACGACGACTGCGGCGGGACAATGATCATCGAAGCGGCGGCACCGAATTCGTGAAACTTCTCGATCATGTGGTCGAGTGGCGCGTCGGTCAGCACGTCCGCGTAGTTGGCGAGGAAATACTCATCCCCGCGCAGGTGTTCACGCACGCGACGCAGTCGCTCGCCGATCGCCGATTCGAGTCCGGTGTCGACGAACGTGATCGACCAGTCGCTGATATCCGAATGCATCAACTCGATGCGGCCTGCTTGCATTGTGAAATCGTTCGATGCGGCTTCCTGATACGTCAGGAAGTAGTTCTTGATGTGGGACGCGCCATAGCCGAGGCAGAGAATGAATTCTTTATGGCCGAAGTGGGCGTAGTAGCGCATCACATGCCAGATGAGTGGCCGCGGTCCGACCATCTGCATCGGTTTGGGGACACTGTCATCACTGCTGTTGCGCATCCGCATCCCGTAACCACCGCAGAATAGAACAACTTTCATGATGTTTGCCTCCTCTGATTCTTTGGATTGTCGGATCGCGGCGGTATGCAGCGTGGGAAGCGGAAACACGAGTTCGCCGCCCCATTCGGTGATGTAGGCGAGCTGCTCGGTCAGCTCGGTCTCGAGGTTCCACGGCAGCGCCAGCACGATGTCGGGTCGGTCCTTGTCGATCTGGGCCGTATCGTGGATCGGAATGCGTGTTCCCGGCGTGAACCGCCCATGTTTGTACGGGTTACGGTCGACGGTGTACTCGAGCAGATCGCTGCGGATACCGCAGTAGTTGAGCAGCGTGTTGCCCTTTCCGGGTGCTCCGTAACCGACGACTCGCTTTCCCTCGGCGTCGACAGTCGAGCAGGAATCGCAGGAGCTCGTGGCGAACGGTCTCGGTCCGAGGGCGCAAGTTGCAGATAGCCATCGACGTGATGCAGGCCGGCCGCCTCCTCGATCCGCAGCACGTCGGCCACCCGTTCGCTTGGTGGTCCGGCCGTTCTGCTCGGGACGTGCCCATACTCGAATGGAGCCGCCATGCGTCGGGATCAGCTCCACGTCGACGACCGTCAGGCCTGCCGTTGCGAGTGCGCGCATGGCAGATAGCACCGTGTAGTACTGGAAATGCTCGTGGTAGATCGTGTCGAACTGGCCGAGGCTCGACGAGGTTCAGCGCGTGGTGCACCTCGATGCTCAACCAGCCGTCGTCGGCCAGCAGTCCGCGCAGCGATCGGGTGAAGCCCAAGGAGATCGGGAATGTGCGCATAGACATTGTTGGCAACCACGAGATCTGCGGGCCGATGCTCGGCGCGCACGACTGCGGCCAGTTGCTCGTCCAAGAAAGGCCGTCGTGGTCGGCACGCCACGCTGCGTGCGGCCGCTCCGACATTGACCGACGGCTCGATGCCCAGGCACGGTATGCCCTTGCGCGACCGCGTGCTGGAGCAGATAACCATCGTTGCTGGCGACTTCGACGACGAAGGAGTCGAAGACCGAGTCCGAGGCGTTCCGCGGCCTCGTCGACGAAGTGTCTTCGCGTGCTGCACCCAAGATGTCGGAGTACGAGGAGAAGTACGCGTACTCGGTGAAGGTCTCTTCCGGTGTGATGAGTGCCGGAATCTGCAGTAGCAGGCAGTCTTCGCACACCCTTAGGTGCAGCGGAAATGTCGGCTCGGGCAAGTCGAGCTCGTCGGCACTAAGGAACTTCTCGCATGGCGGCGTAGCGCCTAGGTCCAGAACGCTGACAAGCCGGATCGAGTCACACAGTCGGCATCGCACCTCAGTACGCTCCCGTCCGCTGAAAAACTGCTTGCAGTGTCCTTGCGATGATCAAGATGTCGCCGATCATCGACCAGTTGTCGACGTATGAGAGATCTAAGCGAACGGCCTTCTCCCACGGCAGATCTGATCGGCCGCTGACCTGCCACAGACCCGTCACGCCGGGTTTGACGAGAAGGCGCCGCTGCACGTCGTCGTCGTACTTCTCGACTTCCCGCCTCAGCGGCGGCCGAGGACCGACGACACTCATCTCCTGTCGAAGCACGTTGATGAACTGCGGCAGTTCGTCGATGCTGAACCGGCGCAGGAAACGCCCGACCGGCGTGATTCGCGGGTCCTTGCGGATCTTGAACAGAAGACCGTCACTCTCGTTGGCGCCGAGCAGCGTGTCCAGTTCCTTATCTGCGTCTTCGACCATGGTGCGGAACTTCAGCATCGAGAACGGCTTGCCGTCGATTCCGATGCGTTCCGAGGCGTAGAAGACCGGGCCTTTGCTGGTCAGCTTGATCGCCAGCGCAGTGACAAGCAGGAGGGGCGAGACCGCTATGAGCGCGGCCAGCGCGAAGCAGAAGTCGAACGCGCGCTTCTGCAACCTCTTCGCACCCTGGTACTGCGGCTTGTCGATGCAGAGCAGCGGCAGTCCGGCGATCGGCCGCACGGCCAGCCGAGAGCGCGCAACATCCATGACTCCGGGCGACACCAGCAGCTCCACGTTCATGGGTTCGAGTTCCCAGATGAGCCTGCGGATGCCCTTTACGCCGAAGTATTCGGTGCCAGCAATCGCCACTGTGTCAGCGCCACAGCTCTGGATCGCGTTCAACAGGTAGGGCACCCCACCGACGATCGGAACCTCTCTACCGTTGATGGTGAGCGATTCGCCACGCGGAGCCCCGTATGCGGGTATGCCGATTCCCACGACCTGATATCCACTGCGGGGATCGTCGGTCAGCTCGCTCGCAAGATTTGTGACCGCCTCGGTGTCTCCGATCGCCAGCACCGCAGACTGATAGCGGCCGGCTGCGCGCTGTCGCACGATGTGGTCCCGCCACTTCCATCTACTCAGGACCAGGCAAAGCGTTCCCACCGGAAGTGCCACTGCGAGGTAGCCGCGCGACAGCTCGAGCTTGAGAAGCAGTTCTGACATGGCCACCGCTCCGAACGTCCAGAACGATGCGGTCACCACTCGCCGATATTCTTCGATGCCTGCACTCATGTACTTCGGTGATCGAGTACGAAAGCCGGCAAGAGCCGATAGCCAGATCACGGCGAGAACAGCCGAATATGCCGATTGGTAATGGTTCATCGAGCTACCTGCTGCGGGAGTACTGCCGAACCGCACGTACTGCGCCAGTAGCACGGCGGCGCAAACCACGACGGTGTCCGTTATCCGCAGATTGTTGGTGTACCGGCGCTCCCACTTCGAGCGGCCAAGTAGCTTGACTCGGTGCATCGTCTTTTGGCGGACGCGAGCCCGGCATTTGCGCAGGGTGAACTCGCCATCCAGCTGCCCGCCCACAGCCGTCGGATGGCTGGGCGAGAGGAACGCGGCCCTGCTGAAGGACCATCGCGCTTACCCCGCAGCCGGCAGTGAGCAGCGCCGGCAGATCGCAGTCAGGTTCAAAACCGGCGGAGTCAGCGAGGGGTGTGCCGACTCCGCCGGCCATCGGAACGCGCCATGAGCGACAGGCGCGGCAAGTCAACCGTGGCCGTAGCGAAGACGACGTGCGAAGACGCCTTTTTTGATCTGGCACGGGTCCCCCTCCCTTTCTTCTCTCGACATCCGCGGCCCGAAGTTGGGATACGGCTATCGTGCAAATAACTGATAATTAGCTAGCCGTGTGGTCGTCCGGCCGAACGTCCCCTATGAGTTATGGAAGCTACCACCCGCACTTTTGCACTGCAAGGAGAATCTAGCAAATTCTTTTCGGCGCCACGCCGTTTGGTGTTACGTTGCGTGTGTGCAAGTGCCAGGTCCACCGTGCCAAACCGCCATCTACCAGGTATTTTGCTTACCACAGCCCTGCTGTTCAGCTGCTCGAACTATTTACCTCGATGTCAACTTGCACGAGGGGACGCCGATCTAGCAATATTTCTCACCCGTAAAGAACGACAACCGCTGGCGAAGCTTCGGCGGCATCGGCGACTGGCCGTGGATCGATCGCGACATCGCTCAGGGCAAAGACACAGACAGATCGTCAAGGGTTCGCCAGATTGAGTTGCCATCACGCTGCGGCGCAGTCCTGCCTCATCGCCGAACCGCATGCCCGCTAAGGGTTCGGCCCCAACTCACTAGAGGCTCCTAGCCACAAAACGAAGCAAAGGCCGTGAAGCGCAGCACCGCATAGGATCGGTCAGCCGAGAATGAGCCCGGAGGTGGGCACACCGGTGCCTGCGGTCACCAAAACATGCTCGACATCATCGAACTGGGTTCACCGACGTCCCGCGCAGCTGCCGCACACCCTCGGCGATCCCGTTCATGCCGTGGATGTAGGCCTCACCGAGCTGACCGCCGTGGGTGTTGATGGGCAGCCTGCCGCCGACCTCGATCGCACCGTCGGCGATGAAGTCCTTGGCCTCGCCCTTTCCGCAGAATCCCAACTCCTCCAGCTGAATCAGCGTGAACGGAGTGAAGTGGTCGTAGAGGATCGCGGTCTGGATATCGGTCGGCTTCAGCCCCGACTGCTCCCACAGCTGCCTGCCGACCAGCCCCATCTCGGGTAGTCCCAGCTCGGGCCGGTAGTAGCTGACCATCGAGTACTGGTCCGGGCTGGACCCCTGCGATGCGGCCTCGATGACGGCGGGCCGGTGCTTGAGATCCTTCGCCCGCTCCGCCGACGTCACGACCAGCGCGACGCCGCCGTCGGTCTCCTGACAACAGTCCAGGAGTCGCAGCGGCTCGGCGATCCACCGCGAATTCTGGTGGTCCTCAATGGTTATCGGCTTCTCGTAGAAGTACGCCTTCGGGTTCTTGGCGGCATGCTTGCGGTCGGCCACCGAAACGGCACCGAAGTCCCTGCTCGTCGCTCCGGACAGATGCATGTACCGCCTGGCGATCATCGCCACCTGCGCCGCGGGTGTGGACAGGCCGTGCGGATACGAGAACGAGTTGTCGACGCCCGTCGAGTCCGCGTTCTCCACCAACCGCAGTTGCACCTGGCCGAACCGCTGCCCCGACCGCTCGTTGAAAGCGCGATACGCGACAACGCAATCCGCGACTCCCGTGGCGACGGCGATCGCCGCCTGCTGGACCGTCGCGCACGCCGCGCCGCCGCCGTGGTGGATCTTCGAGAAGAACTTCAGCTCACCGATGCCGGTGGCACGCGCGATCGCGACCTCGGTGTTGGAGTCCATCGTGAACGTGACCATGCCGTCCACGTCGGCCGGCGTCAGGCCCGCATCGTCGAGTGCATCCAGCACGGCCTCGGAGGCCAGCCGCAGCTCGCTGCGGCCCGAGTTCTTCGAGAAGTCGGTGGCGCCGATCCCGACGATGGCGGCCTTGCCGGACAGCTCGCCCGGCATCAGGCACCCTCCGATGGTCAAGCGTCGACGTCGCGATCACGTGGTCGCCGAGGCTGTTGCTGCCAACGACTTTCACCGTGATCAACCCGTCTTCGACCGCGGTCACCTCACCCTTGAACGTCACCGTGTCGTACGCGTACCACGGCACGCCGAGCCGCAGCTCGATCGACTTGATGATCGCGGTCGGACCTGCCCAGTCGGTGATGTAGCGCTGCACCAGACCGGTGTCGGTGAGGATGTTGACGAAGATGTCCTTGGACCCCTTGGCCTGCGCCTTGTCGCGGTCGTGGTGGACGTCCTGGTAGTCACGGGTGGCGATCGCCGTCGACACGATGAACGTCGGATCGCCGTACAGCGACAGCTCCGGCAGCTTCGTCCCGACCGAGATCGTTGGTGCGCTCATGCGTCCGGCTCCCATGCGTACAGAGTCCAAGCCGGGCCGCCTGTCGCCCTCGGGGAAGTCGATATACGTTGCGCGGACGGGCATTCCGATCGCCACGGTCGCGGGATCGACATTACGGAGCTCACCGAGCATCCGGACCCCTTCTTCGAGTTCGACGAGCGCGATGACGAACGGCAGCGTGCGGCCGGGCACCTTCGGTGCGTGGTGCACGACGAAGCTGAACACCGTGCCCTTGCCGCTGGCGACGACGTAGTCGGTCGGCGCTTCCTTGTCCTGCCACAGCGCGGGCACCGGCGGATGCTGCAGGCTGCCGTCGCCTCGCTTCTGGATGCGCAACTCGTGTGCGTTCACGCCGTCCCAGAAGAACTTGGTGTCGCGCGACGACGCGGGCCGCATCATCGCGTCGGCGTCGAGGTCTTCGGGAACGGGCGCAGCCCGAGTCTGGTCGGCGTCGGCAGGTCTGAACTTCAGGATGCGCCAGTCCATTTCGGCGACATCCTCGTCGCCGACCTGCCAGGTGATCCGCTGGCTGATGAAGTAGCCCTCACCGAGAGCGGTGTTCTTGGGACCGACGACGTCGGTCAGCTCGGCGACGACGCTGACCTCCTCGCCGGGTCGCAGATACCGGTGATAGGTCTGGTCGCAGTTGGTCGCGACGACACCGACAAAGCCTGCGCCGTCGAACAATTCCATGATCGGTCCGATGGGGTCGTCGCCAGCGCGGTCACCGCCGAGGCCCATCATCGTCCACACCTGGATCATCGCGGGCGGAGCGACGATCCCCGGATGGCCGGCCGTCTTGGCCGCCGCCTCGTCGATGTAGATCGGGTTGTCGTCACCGATGGCGTCGACCCAGTGCCGGATCATCGGCTGGTTCACCGGATCCCGGCCGGCCCGCGGCTTGCTCTGTCCCGCCGCCTTGATCTCCTCGACGGCCTTGTGGATGTCCTCCGGCGCTCACCTGGGAACCCTCGGCACCTTCAGCCCCGCAGCCGCGATCATCTCGCGCATCACCTCGTTCACTCCGCCCCCGAACGTGATCACCAGGTTCCGCTTGGTCTGGCTGTCCAGCCACTCGAGCAGTTCGGCCGTGTCCGGGTCCGCCGGATTGCCGTGCGCTCCGACGATCTCCTCGGCCAGTCGTCCCGCGTACTGAATGCGCTCGGTGCCAAACACTTTCGTCGCCGCCGCGTCGGCGACGTCGATGGTCTCGCCGGACGCCGCCACCTGCCAGTTGAGCAGCTCGTTGATGCGCCACATCGCTTTGATCTCACCGAGTGAGCGCTTGACGTCGTCGTGGTCGAGCGGGGTGTCGCCGTTGCTGCCCGGCTTGGACGCCCACGCGTGGATGCGGTCGTAGAGCGCCGCGAACCGCCCGGCCGGTCCCAGCATCACCCGCTCGTTGTTCAACTGCGTGGTGATCAGGCGCCAGCCGCCGTTCTCCTCGCCGACGAGCATGTCGGCAGGCACCCGCACGTCGTTGTAGTAGGTGGCGTTGGTGTGGTGCGCACCGTCGGACAGGATCATCGGCGTCCACGAGTAGCCGGGATCCGTGTGTCCACGATCAGCATCGAAATGCCCTTGTGCTTCGCGGCTTCCGGATCGGTACGGCACGCCAGCCAGACGTAGTCGGCGTCGTGGCCGCCGGTGGTGAAGACCTTCTGGCCGTTGACGATGTACTCGTCGCCGTGGCGGACCGCGGTGGTGCGCAACGACGCCAGGTCGGTGCCCGCCTCCGGCTCTGTGTAGCCGATCGCGAAATGCACCTCGCCGGCGAGGATCCCGGGCAGGAACTTCTTCTTCTGCAGGTCGGTGCCGTACGCCTGCAACGTTGGGCCGACGGTCTGCAGCGTGACGGCGGGCAGCGGCACGTCGGCACGGTGCGCCTCGTTGACGAAGATCGACTGTTCGATCGGCCCGAAGCCGAGGCCGCCGAACTCCTTGGGCCAGCCGACGCCGAGCTTGCCGTCGGAGCCCATCCGCTTGATCACCGCGCGGTAGGCCTTACCGTGCCGGTCGGCCTCCATCTCCTTGGCCTCTTCGCCGGAGATGAGATTCGAAAAGTACTCGCGCAGTTCGGCTTGCAGCTGCTTCTGCTCGGGGGTCAGTTCGATGTACATAGTGCTCCCACCAGGTCGAGACGGTGTGACGGGCCGCCAAGCAGCCGGGTCAGGTCCTTGATCGTCGAGTAGTAGCGGTCCATCGGGTAGGCGATGTCCATACCCATGCCGCCGTGCAGGTGATGGCACAGCTGCATCACCGGCGGGGCCTGCGAGGCGAGCCAGTAGCCGAGCACATCCAGGTCCTCGTCGGCGTCGAGCCCCTCGGAGAGCCGCCAGACCACCGATGTGGCCGCCAATGTCAGTGTGCGCGATGCGATGTACACCTCGGCCAGCTGCGCCGCCACGGTCTGGAACGTCGAGAGCGGCTTTCCGAACTGCTCGCGGTTGGCGACGTAGTCGGCGGTCAGCCGCAGCGCACCGGCGACGAGCCCCGACGCGAAAGCACCGATGCTCGCGAGCACCAGCTGGTTGACCCGCTTCGCCTGCGCACCCGCCAGCACGTCGTCGTCCGAGACGGCGACGTCGGAGAACGTCACCACGTACTCGTCGGAGTGGTTGGACGTCGGTGTCTGCGTGGCCTCCACCCCGTCGGCCTTCGGCGACACCACCACGACACCGGTGTCGGTTGTCACGACGATCCAGTCCGCTTGCGCCGCATACGGAACGCCGACCTTCGTGCCGTTGAGCTTGCCGCCCGCGAGCTTCGCCGCCGGTTTGTCCGGCAGCGCAGCGCCCGGTTCGTTGAGAGCCGGCGTCACGATCGAGCCCTTGGCGACACCGGCCAGGTAGCGGTCCTGCTGCGCTTCCGAAGCCAGGTCCAACAGCACCGACGGTGGCACCGAGCGCGCCCAACGCGGGGCCGGTGGTGCCGTGCCTGCCGATCTCGGTGAGCGCCGTCGTGAGCTCCGGCAGTCCAACACCGTCACCGCCGAGTCGCTCGGGCACGCCGAGCGCCGTCACGCCGCCCGCGACCAGTGCGTCCCAGCTGTTGTCACGCTCCAGCACCGAGGTGACCACGTCGGCGACAGCCTGCTGCCCTTCGTCGGGACTGAAGTCCACCCGAATCCTCCTTGATTCGCCTGCGGGTCAGTGGCTGACCGGACACTTACCCGTGTAGTCAACCTGCCAGTGCTTGATGCCGTTCAGCCACCCCGACATGAGCCGCTCAGGCTCACCGATCGGCTTCAGATCCGGCATCGTGTCGGCGACCGCGTTGAAGATCAGGTTGATGGTCATCCGCGCGAGGTTCGCACCGATGCAGTAGTGCGCACCGGTGCCGCCGAAGCCGACATGCGCGTTGGGGCTGCGCAGGATGTCGAAGGAATGCGGGTCCTCGAACACCTCTTCGTCGAAATTGGCTGAGCGGTAGGACATCACCACACGCTCGCCCTTCTTGATCTTCACGCCGCCGAGTTCGGCGTCCGCGAGCGCGGTGCGCTGGAACGCCGACACCGGCGTCGCCCAGCGGACGATCTCGTCGGCGGCGGTCTCGGGACGTTCCTTCTTGTACAGCTCCCACTGGTCGGGGTTCTGCGAGAACGCGATCATGCCGTGGGTGATGGAGTTGCGGGTGGTCTCGTTGCCCGCCACCGCGAGCATCACCACGAAGAAGCCGAACTCGTCGTCCGAGAGCTTCTCGCCCTCGACATCGGCCTCGATCAGCGTCGTGACGATGTCGTCGGTCGGGTTCTTCGACCGCTCCTCGGCCATCTTCATCGCATACGTGATCAGCTCGAACGACGACATCGCAGGGTCGACGTCGGCGTACTCCGGGTCCTCGCCCGCGGTCATCTCGTTGGACCAGCGGAAGAGCTTGTCGCGGTCCTCCTGTGGCACGCCGAGCAGGCCGGCGATGGCCTGCAGCGGCAGCTCGCAGGACACCTGCTCGACGAAGTCGCCCGGTGCCCTCGGCGGCCGCGGCCTTCGCGATGCTTCTCGGCGCGGGTCCGCAGTTCGTCCTCCAGCCGTCCGACGGCGCGCGGGGTGAAGCCGCGGGAGATGATCTTGCGCAGCCGGGTGTGCTGCGGCGCGTCCATGTTCAGCAGGACGGCCTTCTGCAGATCGATCGCGTCGCGGGTCATCGCTTGCGGCCAAGTCGGAATCGCGCCGTCCGGCGAGCTGCCGAAGATGTCGTTGCGCTTGGACACCTCTTTGACGTCGGCGTGCTTGGTCACGAGCCAATAGCCTTTGTCGCCGAACCCTCCGGTACCGCCGGGCACGTCGACCCAGTGGATAGGCTCAGACGTGCGGAGCTCGGCGAGCTCCTCGACAGGCAGACGCTCGAGGTTCAGGGTCGCGTCGAGGAAGTCGAAGTCGGGCGAAATGGGGCAGGGCATAGAGGGCACTCCTTATTGCAACGTGTTCTAGTGCCAGTAAAACATGCCTTCTCCGCAGATCAAAGGCACGGCGGTAACGTCGCTTGGCAGAGTAAGGAAACGTGTTCTAGCCTGGCGGGATGGGTAACCCTGTCATCGTTGAAGCCACTCGCAGCCCGATCGGCAAGCGGAATGGATGGTTGTCGGGCCTGCATCCGACCGAGCTTCTCGGCGCGACGCAGAGAGCCGTGGTTGAGAAGGCCGGCATCGACGCCGGTGAGGTCGAGCAGCTGATAGGCGGCTGCGTGACCCAGTTCGCCGCGCAGTCGAACAACATCACCCGGGTCGGATGGCTGGTCGCGGGTTTGCCCGAACACGTCGGCGCCACCACCGTCGACTGCCAGTGCGGCAGCGGGCAACAGGCCAATCATTTGATCGCCGGGCTGATTGCGACAGGCGCCATCGACGTCGGCATCGCCTGCGGCATCGAGGCGATGAGCGCGATCGGGCTGGGCGCCAACGCGGGGCCCGACCGTTCGGTGCTCCGGCCGGAGTCGTGGGACATCGACCTGCCGGACCAGTTCACCGCGGCCGAGCGGATCGCCAACCGCCGCGGCATCACGCGCGAGGACATCGACGAGTGGGGCTTCCAGTCGCAGCGCAGGGCCAAGCAGGCCTGGGCCGAGGGCCGGTTCGACCGCGAGATCAGCCCGATCGAGGCGCCGGTGCTCGACGAGCAGAAGCAGCCGACGTCGGAGCGCGCATTCGTGACCCGCGACCAGGGGCTGCGCGACACCACGCTGGAGGGCCTTGCGTCGCTCAAGCCGGTGCATCGACGGCGGCATCCACACCGCGGGCACGTCGTCGCAGATCTCCGACGGCGCCGCCGCGGTGCTGTGGATGGACGAGGACAAGGCCAAGGCGCTCGGGCTGCGGCCGCGGGCGCGGATCATCAGCCAGGCGCTGGTCGGCGCGGAGCCGTACTACCACCTCGACGGGCCGGTGCAGTCCACCGCCAAGGTGCTCGAGAAGGCCGGGATGAAGATGGGCGACATCGACATCACCGAGATCAACGAGGCGTTCGCGTCCGTCGTGCTGTCCTGGGCGCGGGTGCACAACCCGGACCTGGACAAGGTGAACGTGAACGGCGGCGCGATCGCGCTCGGCCATCCGGTCGGCAGCACCGGCAGCAGGCTGATCACCACCGCGCTGCACGAGTTGGAGCGCACCGACCAGAGCACCGCGCTGATCACGATGTGTGCAGGCGGCGCGCTGTCCACCGGCACGATCATCGAGCGGATCTAGTGGCCGAGACCCGCGTCCACACCGAAGCCGAGCGGATCGCGGCCGCCCAGGCCTACATCGACGCGCTGGTGAACCACGATGCGAACACCGTGCCGTTCGCTCCGGACTGCACACGCATCGAGGTCGGCCTGAAGACGGGATTCTCCGGAGATCATCTGCGGCGCAGCCTGAACGGCGGCCCGCAGTACCGAGTGATCGCGTCCACCACGGTTCCCGAATTCAGCGTTGACGGCGACCGGGTACGGGCGAAGTTCGATCTGGTGACCAAGCCGACGCTGGCGGGCCGACGGGTGGGCGCCCACATCGACGAGACCTTCGTCATCCCCGCCGCTGACGGACTCATCCACCACATCCGGGCAAGCATCCGCCCGTTTCTGATCACGTCCTAGGATCGTGCGGGTGGACCTGCACTTCTACTTCGATCCCGTCTGCCCGTTCGCGTGGATGACCAGCAAGTGGGTACGGCTCGTCGCCGCACAGCGCGACTACCAGGTGGACTGGCGGTTCATCTCGCTACGAATCCTCAACGCGCACATCGACTATGACGCGCACTTCCCGCCGGAGTACGAGGCCGGGCACACGGCCGGCCTTCGGCTGCTGCGGGTCGCCGCCCGCACCCGGGCCGAACACGGTAGGGCCGCCGTCGGGCCGCTGTACGAGGCCGATCGGCACCCGGCTGTTCGACACCTCGCGGGAGATCGACCCGCTGTCGGGTGCGGACCAAGGTGTACGGCGCGTACTCGAGCCGCTGCTGATCGACGCCGGCCTACCCGTCGAGTTGGCGGACGCGCTGGACGACACGTCGCTCGATGACGAGATCCGCGCGGAGACCGAGGAGGCGCTCGCGCTGACCGGACGTGACGTCGGCACCCCGATCCTGCATTTCCACCCGCCGGACGGCACGGCATTCTTCGGCCCGGTGATCAGCCGGCTGCCGAGTCCCGAGGACGCCGGTCGGCTGTGGGATCACGTGATCGGCCTCGCCGAGTTCGCGCGGGTTCGCCGAACTCAAGCGCAGCCTGCGCGAACGGCCTCAGCTGGCCAGCTTCGGTGTCGACACCGAATCGGTTGGTAAGCAGGAGGACTGGCACGGCGGCAGCCGGCGCCTCAAGAAGTAGCGGCCGCCTCGGGTTGCTCAGTGCCGCGCCGCAGCACCAGGTTCACCGCTATCGCGACCGCGAACAGCGCCGCCCCGATGACCATCGTTGTCGGGTGCAGGTAGAGCAGCAGCGCGGCGGCCGGTGCACACAGCACCCGTTCCGGCCAGCCCGCACGCCGGATCAACCAGCCGCCGGTGACGACCGCGAGCGCGGCCACTGCCAACGCGGAAACCGCTGCCGTCCAGGCCATGTCGCCGATCGACCGAAGCCCGAGCAGCCCTTCGCCGTTGTCGGTCAGCACGAACGCGAACGGCACGAGGAAGGCAGGCAATGTGTACTTCCACGTCTGCATCATCGTGGCGATCACCCGCCCGCCGGTGATCGCGGATGCGGCGACGGACGCCAGCGCCGTCGGTGGCGTCACTTCCGACAGCACCGCGAAGTAGAACACGAACATGGCCACCGCGGGTGCGGCGACGCCGAGGTCCTGCAGCGCCGGGCCGACGATCACCCAGCTGATCACGAACGAAGCCGTCACCGGCACGGCCAGCCCGAGCACCGCGACAGCCAACGCGGCGAAGATCGCGGTGAAAACGAGTACGAGAGCTGGGTTTTCGGTGATTCCGCGGGCGGCGTTCACCAGAATCGAGTTCAGCTGAAGACCCAATCCCGTTCGGGTGATCATCGCGGCGATGACGCCTGCTGCGGCGCACACCGCGGCAACGGCGAGCACACCCCGCACGCCTGTGCCCAGCGCTCGGTAGAGCCTGCCCGGCGTCATGCGGTGTTCCCTGTCCAGGAACGACAGCGCGATCTGGACGAAGGTCGCGTACACCACGGCCCGTATCGCCGAGATATCCATGGCGAGGAACACCACGATCATCACCAGTGAGATCAGGTGGTATCCGAATCTGCCGAGTAGCCGCCAGCCGGACTGATCGCTGATCTCGACTTCGCGCGTGCCGTATCGCCTGGCGTCGATCTCGACGGCCAGCAGGATGCCCAGGTAGTACAGGATCGTCGGCACGATCGCCCACACGAGCACGGTCAGGTACGGCACGCCGAGGTACTCCGCGATGATGAACGCCGCCGCGCCCAGCGTCGGCGGCGACAGGATCGCGCCGATTCCGGCGGCCGCCAGCATTCCGCCCGCATTCTCTTTCGGGTAGCCGGCGCGGCGGAGGATGGGCCAGGTCACCGAGCCGAGGCTGACCGTCGTCGCCGTCCCCGAACCCGACACCGAGCCCAGCAGGAACCCGGCCAGTGTGACGGTCCGGCCTGGCGCTGCCCGTGACCTCCGGAATGCCGCAAGGGACAAGTCGATGAAGAACTTGCTGGCGCCCGATGCGTCAAGCACCGCACCGTAAATGGTGAACAGCACGATGTAGGTGGCCGCCACGTCGAGGGGCACACCGTACAGGCCGGTCGACTGGATGAACGACGCGCTGATGATCTGGTCCCAGTTCACCCCGGCATGCGCGATCGCCGCGCCCTGGGGTAGGTAACCGCCGTAGTAGGCGTACGCCAGCGCGAGCAGGCAGACGATCGGCAGCGCGAGACCCGTGGTGCGGCGGCAGGCCTCCAGCACGAGCAGCAGCACGATCGTCCCGACGAGGACGTCGATCATCGCGGGCGTACCCTGCCGGCTGAGGAACTCGTCGAATCCTCCTCCACCGCCTGCGAATTCGAGGGGAAGTACCGGGTACAGGCAGGCCACCAACGCGATCGCGGCAAGCAGCCAATCCACGGGCGTCGGATTGCCTGCCGGTACTTCGTGATCGTCGTGCTCGTCGTCTTCGGGCTCAGTCGCTTTGCGACGCAACCGAACACCGGAGCGATAGCACAGCAGGGTCAGCGGGAGCACGGCCGCCAGGAAGTAGATCAGCGAGACCTGGTTGCCCTGAGCGAGCGGAAAGAACACCTGGTAGATCGCGAACACGCCGATCAGGACGCACGCGGCCATCACCGCATGGCTCACCCACCCGGTCAGCTCCCGGGCGGGCTTCTCTTCTTCGTAGGCTGCCGCCGCCGTCGCGGTCTTGGTCGCGGTGCCTCCGGCCGGCTCCGGCCGGCCGTCTTCGTCCTCGCCCGCGCGCTCGGTCAGCTCTTCGCGCCGAGTTCGTCGAGCGCCTTCTTGGCACCCGGATGCAACGGTACGGGTTCGGTCTGGCGCGCGGTGTCCAGGTTGATGTCCTCGGCCGCCTTGTTCACCTTGACCAGTTCGGCCTTGTTGTCGAACAGCGCCTTGGTCACCACACACGCCGTGTTGCCGTCCATATCTTCCTTCACCAGAAGCAGATTCGGCACCACCACCGTCGGCACATCGCCGGGGGTCTGGTACGTCGCGGCCGGAATGACACCCTGCTCATAGATCGTGTTGATCTCCTTGAGCTTGTCCAGGGTGCCTGCGACATCGATGAACTTGACGTTGTCGCGCTGGCTTGTGAAGAGGTCGGTGATACCGCTGGTCGGCAGCCCGCCCGACCAGAACATCGCATCGATCGAGCCGTCCTTCATTCCCTCGACGGTCTTGCCCAGCTCGGTGCGCTGCGCCTGGATGTCTTTGGACGGATCGAGCCCGGCCGCCTGCAGCATGCGGTTGGCGATCACCTCGGTGCCCGAATTCGGCGCTCCGGTGGACACCCTCTTTCCGCGCATTTCGGCGATCGAGTTGATGCCGGCGTCAGTCCGCGCAACCACCTGTGTGTAGTTGGGGTACAGCCGGGCCAGCGCCGCGATCGGCTGCGGCTCGTCGAAGGATTCCTTGCCCTCGACCGCGTCGGCCGCCGTATCGGCGAGCGAGAAGGCGACCTGGTGCGTGCCCGCCACCAACTGCTGGATGTTCTGCAGCGACGCCGATGTCTCCGCCGCGGTGGCCTTCAGCTTTCCGCCACTGCTCTTGCCGATCGCCTCGGCGAGCGCTCCACCGAGGCTGTAGTAGACGCCGGTGGTGTTTCCCGTCGCGATGCTGAGGCGGGCGTCGGAGTCGACGGTGCACGTCGTCGGCTCCGGTGCGGCTTCGCCGCCGCCGTCACCACCTCTTTGTCCGCCACACCCCGCCAAAACCAACAACATTGCGCCGGCAAGCACCGGCAACGTGATCCGCCTCACTTGATCATGATGACCTTTACAGCGACTTTTCAAACACTCTTCAGCGAATCAGAACAACCTTTCCGGTTGCGTGGCCCTGCTCGACGAGTGCCAGGGCGGCCTGCGCATCCGACAGTGGTCGGATGACGGTGACGTGCGGGTCCAGCCTGCCTGCCTGCACCAATCGGGCCAGTTCGGTGAGCACCGCGGTGCTCCGGTCACGTACGAGCTCGAAGCCGCCCAGCTCAACTGCCAACGGCTTGTCGGCCAGCGACGTCAGGCGGGAGCGATCGCCGAGCAGTGCCGCGACTGCCCGCAGGGCATCTCCTCCGACCATGTCGAGGACGGCGTCGACCCCCTCGGGCGCTGCCGCACGAACTCGCTCCTCGACGCCGGCGCCGTAGGCCACCGGAATCCCACCGAACCGAGCCACCAGCTCGTGCTTGGCCGGACTCGCCACCCCGATCACCCGCAGCCCGCGCGCCTTCGCCAACTGCACCGCGGGCACGCCCACCCCGCCACCGGCGCCGTTGACCAACACCGTCGAGCCCTCCGGCAGCCCGAACCGGTTCAGGGCATCGAACGCGGTCGCCGCCGCCACGGGTAGCGCCGCGGCTGACTCGGGGCTCACTCCATCAGGACGTTGCGCGGTGAATGAGGCGATGGTCAAGGCCTGCTCGGCCCAGCCGCCGACCATTTCGGGGCAGCCGCCGAAAACCTCTTCACCAATGGTGAATTCGGAGATCCCCGGTCCCAGTGCAACGACGGTCCCCGCCACTTCTCGACCCAGCACTGTCGGACCGCTATGACCGTAAGAGCCCTCGCGCACCCTCCAGTCGCCGGGGTTCACGCCCGCCGCCCGAACCCGTACCAGCAATTCGTCCGGACCGGGTTGCGGGATCGGGACATCGAGGAACGCCTGTTTGTCCGGTCCGCCGATCTCGGTGAAGCCGTATGCGAGCACCGTGCGAGCCTAGTCGGCAGGTACGCCTATGCGCCGTAAACCGGCACCGGCGGGCGCGCTTTGGCCAGCAGATCGTTGACCACCTGGCCCAATTCGGCTGGATCCCAGCGGGCGCCCTTGTCGACCTCGGGTCCGTGTGCCCAGCCCTCGGCGGCGCGGATGATGCCGCCCTCGACCTCGAACATCCTGCCGGTGACGTCGCGCGACTCGACACTGCCCAGCCAGACCACCAATGGCGAAATGTTCTCGGGCGCCATGGAATCGAAGTCCTTGCCCTCTGTCGACATCATGTCGGCGAAGACCGTCTCGGTCATCCGGGTGCGCGCGGACGGTGCGATCGCGTTGACGGTGACGCCGTAGCGGCCCATCTCCGCGGCGGCGACCAACGTCATGGCCGCGATGCCTGCCTTCGCGGCGCTGTAGTTCGCCTGACCGACGCTGCCTTGAAGTCCCGCACCGGAACTGGTGTTGATGATGCGGGCGTCGGGGGTGTCGCCGGCCTTGGACCGCGCACGCCAGTACGCCGCCGCGTGACGCATCGTCGCGAAGTGACCCTTGAGGTGAACCGCGATCACGGCGTCGAACTCGTCTTCGCTGGTATTGGCGAACATCCGGTCGCGGACGATGCCCGCGTTGTTCACCAGGACATCCAGTCCGCCGAAGGTGTCGACGGCCGTCGCGACGAGGCCTTCGGCCTGCGCCCAGTCGGCGACGTTGGCGCCGCTGGTGACGGCTTCGCCTCCGGCAGCGGTGATTTCGTCGACGACGCCCTGTGCGGCGCTGCCGCCGCCTGCCGGTGACCCGTCGAGGCCGACGCCGATGTCGTTCACCACGACGCGCGCCCCTTCGGCGGCGAACGCCAGCGCATGCGCGCGCCCGATGCCGCCACCGGCACCTGTCACGATGACCACACGGCCGTCGAGCAGTCCCATATCCGTTGTCTCCTTGACTATTTGATGTCGGCGGTTGTCGTTGCCAGGTAGTGCGGTGGCTCGCCACCGCCGTGCACTTCGAGCGATGCCCCGCTGATGTACGACGCAGCCTCCGACGCGAGGAACGCCGCGGCCCAGCCCACGTCGGCCGGTTTCGCGAGCCTGCCCAGCGGCACGTTCTTCGAAATGGCGGCGATGGAATCGGCGTCGCCGTAGAACAGTTCGGACTGCTCGGTCTCCACCATGCCGACCACAACCGAGTTCACCCGCACCTTCGGCGCCCATTCGACGGCAAGTGTGCTCGTGATGTTCTCCAGGCCCGCCTTCGCGGCACCGTATGCCACGGTCCCCGGCGTCGGCCGCCTGCCGCTGACGCTGGCGACGTTGACGATCGACCCGCCATGCTCCTGCGTCTGCATCACGGCGTTCGCATGCGTCGATACCGACAGCGGCCCAAGCAGGTTGAGCTCGATGATCTTGCTGCTGAACTTGGCCGACGCCTCCGCCGCGGGGACATAGGGCGACCCGCCCGCGTTGTTGACCACCACGTCGAGGCGGCCATGCCCGGCGACGATCGCGTCGATGAGAGATTTCACCGATTCGTCGTCGCGAACATCGCAGGGATGAAATTCATACGGCGATCCCTCGACCGGTCGCCTGGCACACGTCACGACGGTCGCGCCCTGGTCGGCGAAGACGGCGCTGATACCGGCACCGACCCCTCGCACACCGCCGGTCACCAGGACGACCCGGCCGCTCAGCCGCAGGTTGATGCCCGCCAAACCAGCACTGTCAGCCGCCTCGGTCACTGTGCTAGCGTACCAAGCAAGTGCTTGCTTAGGTAGCCGACCCCCTGCAGGAGTCAACGATGTCGATCACCACCAAGTCGGTCGAGCCGGGCATCGTCTCGGTCACCGTCGACTACCCACCCGTCAACGCGATCCCTTCCCGGGGCTGGTTCGAACTCGCGGACGCGATCACGGCCGCGGGCCGCGACCAGTCCACCCACGTCGTGATTCTGCGGGCCGAGGGCCGCGGGTTCAACGCGGGCGTCGACATCAAGGAGATGCAGAAAACGGAGGGCTACACCGCGCTGATCGACGCCAACCGAGGCTGCTTCGAGGCCTTCCGCGCGGTGTACGAGTGCGCGGTTCCGGTGGTGGCGGCCGTCAACGGGTTCTGCGTGGGAGGTGGAATCGGCCTAGTCGGCAACGCCGACGTGATCGTCGCCTCCGACGACGCCACCTTCGGGCTGCCCGAGGTGGAGCGCGGCGCCCTCGGTGCGGCGACGCACCTGTCGCGCCTGGTGCCGCAGCACATGATGCGCCGACTGTTCTTCACCGCCGCCACCGTGGACGCAGCGACCCTGCACCACTTCGGGTCGGTGCACGAGGTGGTCCCGCGTGCCGACCTCGACGAGGCGGCGCTTCGGGTCGCGCGGGACATCGCGTCGAAGGACACCCGGGTCATCCGGGCGGCCAAGGAGGCGCTCAACCTCATCGACGTGCAGAGGGTCAACTCCAGTTATCGGATGGAGCAGGGCTTCACGTTCGAGCTGAACCTGTCCGGGGTGTCCGACGAGCATCGCGACGCGTTCGCCGGGACTGACAAGGGAACCAAGTGAGCGACAAGAGAACAACTCTCGACGAGGCGGTCGCCGCGGTCGAGAGCGGCATGACCATCGGCATCGGCGGCTGGGGGTCGCGGCGTAAGCCGATGGCATTCGTGCGGGCGCTGCTGCGCACCGACGTCACCGACCTGACCGTGGTGACCTACGGCGGGCCCGACATCGGGCTGCTGTGTTCGGCAGGCAAGGTCAAGCGGGTCTACTACGGATTCGTATCGCTGGATTCACCGCCGTTCTACGACCCGTGGTTCGCCAAGGCGCGCACCGGCGGTTCGATCGAATCTCGTGAGATGGACGAAGGCATGCTGCGGTGCGGCTTACAGGCTGCGGCGCAACGACTTCCGTTCCTACCCATTCGCGCCGGCCTCGGCAGCGACGTGCGCGTGTTCTGGGGTGACGAGTTGCGGACCGTGAAGTCGCCGTACCCCACCGACGGTGGCTACGAGGAGCTCGTCGCGATGCCGGCGCTGAACCTCGACGTGGCCTTCGTGCACCTCAACATCGGCGATCAGCAGGGCAACGCCGCCTACACCGGCATCGACCCGTACTTCGACGACCTGTATCTGATGGCAGCGCAGAAGCGCCTGCTGTCCGTCGAGCGGGTCGTGCCGACCGAGGAGCTGGTGAAATCGGTTCCGCCGCAGGCGCTGCTGATCAACCGGATGATGGTGGACGACGTCGTCGAGGCGCCCAACGGCGCGCACTTCACCACCGCCGAACCCGACTACAAGCGCGATGAGAAGTTCCAGCGCCACTATGCCGAAGCCGCCGGGTCCGACGAAACATGGCAGGCGTTCGTCAGCACCTACCTGTCCGGTGGCGAGGCGGACTACCAGGCGGCCGTGCGCAAGTTCGCCGAGGAGGCCAAGTGATTTCCGTGTCTCGCGCAGAGGTGTGTGCCGTCGCGTGCGCCGAATTGTTCCGCGACGCAGGCGAGATCATGGTCAGCCCGATGGCGACCATGGTGTCGATCGGCGCCCGGTTGGCGCGCCTGACGTTCTCCCCCGACATCGTGCTCACCGACGGTGAGGCCCGACTGCTGGCCGATACCCCGGCGATCGGCGCGGCGGGCGCGATCGAGGGCTGGATGCCGTTCGGGCGGGTCTTCGAGACGCTGGCCTGGGGCCGCAGACACGTCGTGATGGGCGCGAACCAGGTCGACCGCTATGGCAACCAGAACCTGTCCGCGTTCGGGCCGCTGCAGCACCCGACCCGGCAGATGTTCGGCGTGCGGGGCGCACCGGGAAACACGATCAACCACGCAACCAGCTACTGGGTCGGCAACCACTCCAAGCGGGTGTTCTGCGACAACGTGGACATCGTGTCCGGGATCGGTTGGAACAAGGTCGATCCCGACAACCCGGCATACCGGTTCGTCAACGTCTACCGGGTGGTGTCGAACCTCGGCGTGTTCGACTTCAACGGCCCCGACCACACCATGCGGGCGCTGTCGCTGCATCCCGGTATCGATGCCGAACAGGTCCGCGAGAACACCTCCTTCGAGGTGCACGGGCTGGATGAGGCCGAGCAGACGCGGCTCGCCACCGGCGACGAACTGAAGCTCCTCCGCGAGGTGATCGACCCCAAGTCGCTGCGGGACAAGGAAGTACGCGTATGACCAAACTGCGCACGCCGCTGACCGAACTGGTCGGCATCGACCATCCGGTGGTCCAGACCGGCATGGGCTGGGTGGCCGGTGCGCGGCTGGTGTCGGCGACGTCCAACGCGGGCGGTCTCGGCATCCTCGCATCGGCGACGATGACCCTGGACGAACTGCAGACCGCGGTCACCAAGGTGAAGTCCGCGACGGACAAGCCGTTCGGCATCAACATCCGCGCCGACGCAGGCGATGCCATCGACCGGGTGGACCTGCTGATCCGCGAGGGCGTCAAGGTGGCATCGTTCGCGCTGGCGCCCAAGCCGGACCTGATCGCCAAGCTCAAAGATGCAGGCGTGGTGGTGATCCCGTCGGTCGGCGCCGCCAAGCACGCCAAGAAGGTCGCGGGCTGGGGTGCAGACGCGGTGATCGTGCAGGGCGGCGAGGGCGGCGGCCACACCGGCCCGGTGGCCACCACACTGCTGCTGCCGTCCGTGCTCGACGCGGTCGACATCCCGGTGGTGGCCGCGGGCGGATTCTTCGACGGCCGCGGGCTGGCCGCCGCGCTGTCCTACGGCGCGGCAGGAGTCGCGATGGGAACGCGCTTCCTGTTGACGTCGGACTCCACCGTGCCGGACGACGTCAAGCAGCGATATCTGCAGGCGGGCCTCGACGGGACCGTGGTGTCCACCCGCGTCGACGGCATGCCGCACCGCGTGCTGCGCACCGGGCTGGTCGAGAAGCTCGAAAGCGGTTCGCGCCTGCGTGGTTTCGGTGCCGCGGTGCGCAACGCGCAGAAGTTCAAGAAGATGTCGAAGATGACCTGGCGGTCGATGATCAGCGACGGCCTCGAGATGCGGCACGGCAAGGAGCTGACCTGGTCGCAGGTCGTGATGGCGGCCAACACCCCGATGCTGCTGAAGGCCGGCCTCGTCGAGGGCAACACCGACGCGGGCGTGCTGGCGTCGGGTCAGGTCGCCGGCATCCTCGACGACCTGCCGTCGTGCGCCGAACTGGTCGAAACGATCGTCGGCGATGCGGTCAAGCACCTGCAGGCCGCCGCCGCACTCGTCAACTGATCGGCCGAAGGACCCAACGGCACCTCACATCCGGAGTAGCGTTTCGACCTGCCCAAACGGTCTCAATCTGGATATGGAAGGAGCCGGCCATGACCGTTATGACGCACAAGCGGGCAAAGGTAAACGGGGTGACTCTGCACTACGTCACCGCGGGCAGGGGGCCAACCGTCCTCTGCATGCACGGATGGCCGCAAAACCACCGGGAATTCCTGCCGGTGATCGAGGGCTTCGCCGACCAATACACGTTCATCGCACCGGACCTGCGCGGCTACGCCGACAGCGACAAGCCCTATGACGGCTACGAGCCGAAGACGATCGCCGAGGACATGCTCGCTCTCCTCGCCGTCGAAGACGTCGAGAGCTTCCATATCCTCAGCCACGATCTCGGCGGACCACCCTCTGTCGCACTGGCTTACACCGCTTCCGGTCGTGCCGCGACAATCGCCACTATCGAGACGCCCTTCTTCGGGTTGAGCTATCCGGGATACGTCGATCCGCGGGTTCCCTATTGGCACCTCGGGATGCACATGAACATGGACCTCACCCGTTTTCTGGTCGAGGGCCGCGAAGAGCAATACCTGCGGCACTTCTTCCGCGACTTCGCCTTCAACCCGACCGCGGTGCCGGAGAGCGACGTCGCGTGGTACGTCATGCAGATGAAGCAGCCGGGCAACCTCCGCGCGAGCCTGAACCACTACGGCTTCATTCCTCAGATGGCCGCGCAGACGGCAGAGCTAACCAAGAACAGGCTGCCCGTGCCGATGCTGGCGTGGGGAGGCCGCGTTTCCTTCGGAGATCACTGCTTCAACTGCGCACAGGCGATCGCCGACTCCGCCGAGGGCGGTGTCATCGACGAGTGCGGGCACTGGGTGTTCGAGGAGAAGACCGACTGGATCCGCGAACAGCTCGGCGTCTTCTGGGACAAGCACCCCATCAGCTGTTGAACCCATTTTGAAGCAGATAGCTTCAAAATGTCCTAATGAAGCTATACTCTTCATATGGGCCGAAGATGAAGCCATCTGGCTTCATCAGGTGCCGCGCGACCCTGATCGGTGACGTCGTCGGCTCGCGGACGGTCGCCGACCGCGCCGGGGTGCACCGGCTGCTCAACGGCGCCCTGCGCGCCGTGGCCGATGACGCGATCGACCCGCCCGCCTTCACGGTCGGCGACGAATTCCAGGGTGCGTACCCGACGGTCGGCCTGGCGATCGACGCGGCGCTGTCACTCCGGTTGGCCGTCGCGCCCGAGATAGACGTGCGGTTCGGCGTCGGCTGGGGTGCGGTCACCATGCTCGACGAGACCGCGGGCATCCAGGACGGCCCCGGCTGGTGGGCCGCGCGTGAGGCCATCGAATGGACGGCGTCGGCTCAGCGCCAACCCGGGCTGGCGCTGGTGCGGACGTCGTTCCGGGCCGCCGCAGGCACCAGGGCCGACCTCGACGCGATCAACGCCGCGCTGATCTGTCGGGACCACCTGCTTGGATCGTTGGACGACCGATCGACACGGATTGTGAAGGCACTGTTGAAGAACCGGACCAAGAAGGACATCGCCGCGGCCGAAGGCATCAGCCCGTCGGCGGTGTCGCAACGCGCCGGGCGGGATGGTCTCGACCTGATCGTGGTGGCCTCGGAGTACCTGCGGAGCGTGCCATGAGCGCGCTTGCGGTAATGCTGATCGCGATGGGCATCGCCGACGCGGTCCGGCGACTGATCCGCCCGGTGTGGGTGCCTGCGGTGGTCGCGCCCATCGCGGTGGTGGTGTGCGCGGCGCTGTCCGGGCTATGGCATCTCGGCGACCTCCCGCTGTTGGCGATCGCGGCCGCCGCCGGCGTCGGCTGGGTCCTGCTGGGTGCCCGCGCGGAACGATCCGGCGATCACGAGGGGGCGCCGCTGGCGGTGTTCGGGCTCGCGCTCGCGACCCTGATCCTGTTGTCCGGCTGGGCTTCCGACGTCAACGGCCTCGTCGAGCGGTGGGCGTCGTGGGTCGAGGTGCCCGGCATCGGCGAAGTCAGCCCGAACCGGCTGCTGATGATCGTCGGCGTAGTACTGCTGCAGTTCGTCACCGGCAACCAGTTGGTGCGGCTGGTGCTCGGCTCGGTCGGCGCGGTGAAACCCGAGGGTCAGCCGCAGCCGTCGGACCGGCTCAAGGGCGGTCGCCTGCTCGGTCCGATGGAACGAATCCTGATCTTCGGGCTCGGCCTGGCCGGTCAGCTCGCCGCGGCCACCGCCGTCGTCGCCGCCAAGAGCATCATCCGGTTCCCCGAGATCAACGCCGCGAAGGCCCGCGAGAACGGGAACATCGGCATCGACGCCGTCACCGAGTATTTCCTCGTCGGCAGTTTCGCCAGCTGGATCATCGCGCTCGGCGGTCTCGCACTCGCGCAGTAGCGCACTACATCGACTCGAAGTCGAAGCAGATGTGCTCCTCGGTGACCTTGCGGTTGTATGCGACGACTTCCTTGTGGATGGGGTGCTCCTCATAGGCGTCGAGGTCTTCACGGCTGTCGAAGGTGATGCGCATGCAGATGTCGAAGCCCCTCGAACGGGCCCCGAAGTTCCGTCCGAGTGAGAACTCACGCACTCCAGGAACATGCTGCAGCTCACCGAGTTTCGCGAACAGGTCCTTCTCCGCCTCGGGGTCGAGGTTCGGCGCCTTGAATGCGATCATGTGGTCGATCACGGGATGAACACCACCTTCATCGGCTTGCCCTGGCGGCTCCTGAGCATGTCGAAACCGGCCTGTATCTCATCCAGCGGAAACCTGTGGGTGACGAGGCGTTCGCCGCTGATCAGACCGGCGGCCGCGAGTTGCAGCGCACGGCCGACGGCCTGTCTGCCCTCGCCTCTGGACGTGACGATCGAGATCTCCTCACGGTTGGCGAAGCCGAGGTTGAAGGAGATCGGGTCCTTGTAGAACGCCAGGATGAGCAGCTTTCCACCTCGGCGCAGCATGTCGAGCCCCTGGTTGGGGGTGGCCGGATGCGCCGGACGACTCGATCACCATGTCCGCCCCGCGCCCGCGGGTCAGCCGGCGCACCTCCTCGACGGGATCGTGGGTCACCGAGTTCACCACCTCGGTGGCACCCAGCGCCGCGGCGAGATCCAGCCGCTCCTGCCGAGTGCCGACGACGATGACGCTCGTCGCGCCGAGTGCGCGCGCGGTCTGAGCGGTCATGATGCCCACGGGTCCTGGGCCGATCACGACAACGGTGTCACCGGCGACCAGTCCACCGACGCGATCCAGGCCGTACACGGACGTGCCCGCCGTGGAGACCAGGACCGACTCCTCCCAGCTGAGATTGTCCGGCAGCGGGTAGACGCAGCTGACGTTGTGCACGACGTACTCGGCGAATCCACCATCGCGGGTGAATCCCGTTGCACTATGCCCCTTTTCACGGTCGCCATAGTTCTCGCATGCGGTGTAGGAACCGGTCAGACAGTTTCGGCACCGGCCGCACCCGTGATGAACGTGGATCGCGACCCGCTGTCCGACGTCTACCTCGTCGACGCCTGCACCTCGGTCGACCACCGTGCCGGTCCACTCGTGGCCTGGTGTGAACGATCCGAAGGGCGGCTGGCCGGGGAAGGGTTCCGTCTGGATCGCGACGTCCGTGCCGCACGCGCCGCACATCGCCACCCGCACCAGCACCTCGTCATCAGCCGGACGGGGCACGGGCTTCTCGACGACCCGGAGATCATTCGGGCCGAACAGGACGGCTGCGCGCATGACGTCGGGAATCTCGACCACGGCAGCCCCTTTCCTACTTTATAAAGTGTAGAAAACACTACCGCAGCAGTCGCCGGCGCGGCGGCTCAATGCGGGTGATTGCTCCGATGGGCCGCGAGCACGTCGAACCCGAAGTCGCTGCCGGGCCGACGCCACACCGAATGCGCGTGGTTGGCGTTTCGCTGGGTGTTGTCGTATTCCACGAGTAGCTCCGGCCCGTGAATCCGGTAGTAGTGCGGTTCGCCCGAGGCCAGCGGGCCGGCCCAGCCGAAATGGACGTCGTCCAGCGATCTCCGCGGTCCGCGGCAGCACACCTTCGGGCGCCCGCGACTCATACGAGGCAACGAGTTCGTACAGCAGCGCCTGTTGGTCGGGGGTCATGTCCGCCGCGGCGAGCCCGCTTGGCGCCTGGCGGATGGCGAGCTTCTCGTGATCGTCGGCCTGATATCCGGAAGCGGCTTCCGCGGTTCTGGTCGATGACCTCGGCGATCTGTCTCATCCGCGGATCGTCGAGCAGGCTGCCCCAGAGCTGCCTTTCGTTCATATGGATCATCTCGGCGGGCATGGTCAGTCGGGCGCGATTGCCGCTGACGATGTCGCTGGGCGCGACGGGGTGCAACAACGCTTGCCGCAACTGAGCTTCGGTCAACGTCCCGACCAATGACCTGGCCACCTCTTCCACCGCGCGCAGCGGAGCCAGCTCGCCGCCGCCGAGCAGTGCGGATCGGGCCGGATCCGCTCCGATGAAGCAGGGCGTGGCCGAAACGAGTCGTCCGCCTTCGATCACGTAGTTGAGCGAGACGTGGTGCCCTCCGAAGCGCCACCCCCACCGATCGGAACCCGGTTCGCCGAACAACCTGAGCCAGTACAGGCCGGGGTCGCGGCCTCGTTCGCGGCCCCAGTCACGCTGAAATCCCTCGACGCGATCGAGAATGTTCTCGATCCCGATCACCGCCGCGACGGTGTTGTAGGCCGCGCCGGAGAGACCCTCGGATACGAGTCGCATGGTCAGTCGCTGCTGGGTCGGGCGCTGCGCGCCGATCGGCAGGCCGCCGTGGTCCGTCGGCGTGTAGAACCAGGTGGTCCGGTCCTCGTCATCCCACGCGCGGACCAGTGCGGCGCGCTGTTGCGGGTCGCAAGAGTCGAGGAGCGTTGCGGCCAGCTCGATCATGGCGCCGCCGACCTGCAGCGCCGCAGCGGTGTCTACCGGAAGTGGGGGCACGATACTGTATTCTATAGAAGGGGAAAATCGCTGGTCACCCGCACGCGAGGCGGACAAGCGGGCTGCAGACGAAATGAGGGTCCATGACTGTCGCCGCACCGCGAACCGCCCATGCCTACGCGTACGAAGCGTTGCGCGACAGGATCCTCACCGGCGAGCTTGCTCCCGGCGCGCCGCTGATCCAGGCCAATCTCGCCAAGGACCTCGGCGTGAGCATGACGCCGGTGCGCGAAGCGCTGCGTGATCTCGCGACCGAGGGTCTGGTGACCCTGCTTCCGCACAAGGGCGCGGCCGTCACCTCGCTGGACCTTGCCGACGCCAAGGAGATTCACACGATCCGGCTCAAACTCGAGCCCGATACCACCAGGCTGGCCGTCGACCACGTGACGCTGGATGTGCTCAACCGCGCCGAGGAGCTCTACTCGGATATGTCGGAGACGGCGGACCATCGCTGGGTCGTGTGCAACCGCGAGTTCCACAAGCTGCTGTTGTCGCCGGCGCCCGGCACCCCGGTTGGTGGGCATCCTCAGCTCCCTGCTCGAGGCGGCCGCGCTGTACGTCCCGCTGGCCATCAGCCACCGCGTCGGACCCGATCCGCAGGTCGAGCACCGCGCCATCCTCGACGCGTATCTCCGCCGCGATCCCGAGGCCGCCGCGCAGGCCGTCGCGGCGCACATCCAGTCGAGCATTCACTCCCTCGAGTTCGACGACAACGCGTCGGCCAACCCGGTCACCTGACCTTCGCCCACCCGCCTTCGGGCTCGGAACAGCGGATTCGGCGGCTCGCTTTATGCGCTATAAAATATGAAACCACCGGCTGAGGGAGACCACATGACTGTCCGCTGGGGCATCATCGGAATCGGCAAGGTCGCCGACATCGCCATCGCTCCGGCCATCGGGGCCGACGATCAGAGCAGTCTCGCGGCGGTTTGCAGCCGCAGCCTCGACCGTGCGAAAGCGTTCGCCGACAAGCACGGCGCGGCCGCGGCATACGACGACTACTCGCAGATGCTGGCCGATCCCAACGTGGACGTCGTCTACATCGCGTCGCCGAACGGCCTGCACGCAGAGCACGGCCTTGCCGCACTCAAGTCCGGGAAACACGTACTTGTCGACAAACCCCTTGCACTCGATGTCGCTGACGCGAGAGCCATGGTCGAAGCGGCGGCAGACGCAGAAGTGTTGCTGGGCACCGGATTTCATCTCCGGCACAAGGCGACCACGCGGGCAGCGCGGGACGCGATCGCCGCGGGGAGGCTTGGCGAGGTGTTCTACGCCGAGATGTCCTGCGGCGCGGGCAAGGGCCTGTACCCCTACGACACCTGGCGCGCCGATCCGGCGCTCTCGGGCGGCGGCACCCTGCTGCACCAGGGCGTCCACGCCGTCGACCTGGTCGCCTACCTCTGCGACCAACCCGTTGTGGAGGTCACCTGCATGATCGACAAACCCGGCGCCGAAGACGTGTTCGTCGGCAGCTGCCGGCTGGCGGACGGCACCCTGGCGAATATCGCGTCTCACAGCCTTCGCATGGGCACCCGTCCCGACTGGACGGTGTTCGGCACCGACGGCTGGCTCGATGCGCGCGGCGGCACCAGCCCGGCCCCCGACGACACCCTTGACCTGCATAACGACGACGGAACCAGCCGGCTGGCAACGTCGACGTCACCGGCCTACGTGACCGAGGTGGCCGATTTCGCCCATGCCGTCGCCTCCGGGACCGACCCGATCGCCAGCGGTGTCGACGGCCTGCGGGCAGTGGCCGTCGCCGAAGCGCTTTACCGCGCGGCCGAGGAACGCCGAAGCGTGCCCGTCGACGTCGACTAGAGCCGCTCGATGATCGTGACGTTGGCGGTGCCGCCGCCCTCGCACATCGTCTGCAGGCCGTAGCGGCCGCCGGTCCGCTCGAGCTCGTTGAGCATGGTGGCGAACAGCTTCGCCCCGGTGGCGCCCAACGGATGGCCGAGCGCTATCGCGCCGCCGTTCGGGTTGACCTTCTCCGGGTCGGCCTTGATCTCCTTCAGCCATGCCATCACCACCGGGGCGAAGGCCTCGTTGATCTCGACGGTGTCGATGTCGTCGATCGACAGACCCGTCTTCTCCAGCGCATACCTCGTCGCAGGGATCGGCCCGGTGAGCATGAACACCGGGTCGGCGCCGCGCGCACTGACGTGGTGGATGCGCGCCCGCGGCTTGAGGTTGTGCTCCTTGACCGCCTGCTCGGACGCCAGCAGCACGGCGCTGGCGCCGTCGGAGATCTGGCTCGCCATCGCGGCGGTCAGCCGGCCGCCGTCGACCAGGGTCGCCAGGCCGGCCATCTTCTCGAGCGACGTATCGCGCGGTCCCTCGTCGGTCAGGAAACCTTCGACACCGAAGATCTCGTTCTCGAAGTGTCCGGAGCGGATCGCGTCCTGGGCACGCTGGTGGCTGGCGAGCGAGTACTCCTCCATCTCCTCACGCGAGATGTTCCATTTATCGGCGATGAGCTCCGCTCCGCGGAACTGTGAGATCTCCTGGTCGCCGTAGCGGTGCAGCCAGCTCTTGGATTCGTTCGTGGGGGACGTGAAGCCGAACTGTTCGGCGACGGTCATTGCCGAGGAGATCGGGAATCTGGCTCATGTTCTGCATGCCACCCGCGACGATCAGATCAGCGGTGCCGGACATGATGGCCTGTGCGCCAAAGGAAATGGCCTGCTGGCTCGAACCGCATTGCCGATCCACCGTGACACCGGGCACTTCCTCCGGGAATCCGGCGGCCAGCCAGGACAACCTCGCGATGTTGCCCGCCTGTGGTCCGATGGCGTCGACACAGCCGGCGATCACATCGTCGACCGCGCCGGGATCGACATCGACGCGATCGAACAGACCGCGCCATCCTGCGGCTCCGAGATCGACGGGATGCACGCCCGCCAGCGATCCGTTTCGCTTGCCGACCGCTGTGCGTACGGCGTCGATGACGTATGCCTCGGGCATTACTTGTCTCCTTGTGGTGCTGGGGTTGATTTCTCTTCGCGCACGCGCTCATCGGCGGCGGTGATACCGCCGAGGACGATCGAAAGGTATTGGCGGCCGACCTGCTCGGCCGTCAGTGGTCCGCCCGGCTGATACCAGCGGACCGAAACCCAGGTGGTGTCGCGGATGAACCGGTACACCAGGTCGACGTCGATGTCGGGCCGGAAGTAGCCCTCGTCGACGCCCTGGTTGAGCAGGTCCAGCCACATCTTGCGTTGCTCTTTGTTGCGCTCCTCCACATAGGAGAACCGCCCCTGGCCCGACAGCCGCTTCGCCTCGTCCTGGTAGATGACGACCTGCGCATGCCGGTCCTCGATCGCCTCGAATGACGCCATGAAGAGGCCCTTGAGTCGCTCCAGCGGATTCGGCTCGGTGGCGACGATCTCCTGATAGCGCTCGAAGAGCCAGTCGAGGAAGCCGCGCAGCACCTCGTCGACCATCTCCTCCTTCGAGGAGAAGTGGTGATACAGGCTGCCGGACAGGATTCCCGCGGAGTCGGCGATGTCGCGCACGGTGGTGGCGCGCAGCCCGCGTTCGGCGAACATCGTCGCGGCGAGATCCAAAAGCTCGTCGCGACGGCTCAAAGCTGCCTTCTCCACAAGTAGAGGATAGCAACCAAGCGCTTGCTAGGTAAGGACGGGCCTGTGCTCGTTCCGTACATCCTCGGCCGTCGCGGACCGTTTACACATCGGGAACCCGCCAAGATCGAAATTCCCATAATTTATAGGATCTGTCGTTCTATAGTTTATTTCGGCAGCCAGAAGGCCGACGGCTGCACGGCCTGCACAGGTGATTCGTCAACGAAGACTGTGGCAGCCGCCCGGCGGTGATCGCAGGAGGTCCATCCATGTACAGGAAGACAACGTCCCTTTTGGCTGTGCTCAGCGCCGGCGTCTTGCTCGCGTCCGGCTGCAGCGGCCCTGGCAGCGAATCGAAGTCAGCCGATAGCGGGGAGGACGGCGTCATCCGGTTCACCTTCTCGCCCGACCCCGCCTGGGACTGGATCCAGGACCAGGGAATTCTGGAGGAGATGGAGAAGGACTCCGGGTTCCGGATCCTGCAGACGGTGACCTGGGACGAGTACGGCCAGTTCGCGGGCGGGCACGCCGACGTCGTCTCCATCGGCACCTACGAGCTGCAGAACCTGGAGCAGGAGACCGGCGTCGAGACCGTCACGTTCGGCAAGTTCAACAAGGCCAAGGACGTGATGATCACGGCGAACCCGGAGTGGGAGACCGTCTCCGACATGCCGAAGGGCTGCAAGATCGCCGCGGAGTCGCCGGTCGGCAACACGCTGATCTGGACGGCGCTCATCAAGCAGATGGACAACCGCGAGCTGGCCGAGAACGGCGACGACCTCAACCTCGTCTCCGCCGACTACCAGGTGATTCCGCAACTCGTGCTGAACAACGACGTGTGCGGCGCGTTCGCCGATCCCACCCAATCGATCCCCGAGTTCGCCTCGGGCAAGTTGAACATCATGTACGACGGCAGGTCCGCCTCCGAGCTGTTCGGCGAGATCATGGAACCGGGCCACCAGGGCGTGATGAGCAACCTGTTCACCGCCCGCAAGGAGTGGTACGACTCCCATCAGGAGGAGGCCGCGTTCTTCCTCAAGGTCTGGCAGCGCGCCATGGACGAGTGGGCCGCGCATCGCGACGAGATCATCGACGAGTACCCGCAGCACTTCGCGGTCAAGAACGACGAAGAAGCCAAGTGGATGAAGGGCTATTTCGCCAACACCTTCGACTGGTTCGTCGACTCGCCGTACCTGACCCAGGACTGGATCGACAAGGAGAAGAAGATCTTCCAGCTGCTCAAGGACGCCGGGGTGGTCAATGCTGACCAGCCTGATCCCGAGATGGTCGTCGTCAAGCCGTCGCAGTCCTGATGTCGTTGGCGCCGTCGACGCGTCGCCTCCTCGCAGCACAGGCCTACTCCCTGGCGGGGATCGCGACCTTCATCGGGATCTGGGCGTACGCCTCCTCCCGGATGGAGCCCTACGTCCTGCCGTCGCCGTGGACAGTCGGGAAGCGGATGTGGCAGCTGGCCGAGTCGGGCGTCGTGCTGACGAACTTCGTTGACAGCCTGTGGCGCACAGTTCTCGGCTGGGTGATCGCGGTGATCGCCGGATCGGTGATCGGGTTCCTGATGGGCCGCTTCCGCTACGCCAGGGCGTTCTTTCACGACCTGATCTACCTGGCCGCCAACGTGCCGCTGATCGTCTACGCGATCGTGGCGATCATCGTGTTCGGCATCAGCGGGATGGGCCCGACCTCGGTGGTGATCCTGTTCGTGCTGCCGGGTATCGCGCTGAACGTCGCGGCGGGAATGATGTCGGTCGACCCCGATCTGGTCGGAATGAGCAAGGCGTTCAACCGAAGTCGGTTCGACGTCGCCAAGCACGTGATCATCCCGACCGTGACGCCGTTCGCGTTCGCGGCCGGTCGGGTGTCGTTCGCCGACTCGTGGAAGCTGGCGGCCCTTGTCGAAACCTTCGGCGGCTCAAGCGGTGTGGGCTATCAGATCGGTCGGTCCTACCACCTGTTCTCAGTACGCGATGTGCTGGCGTGGATGTGCTTCTTCGTCATCTTCGTCGTCCTGCTCGAGCGGCTGGTGCTGGTCAATGCCGAGCACCGGCTGTTCCGGTGGCGGGCCGACACGGCCGCAGCGCGGTCGGCGATGGCGCGGTGGCGGCGGGACACCCGCTACGGGGGCACCGGCCGGCACCGCCGCCGAGGAGAAGGTGGTGACCCAATGAGCACCGCGACGACGGCCACCTCGCGCGACTGGTGGCGCTGGCTGACCTCCGATCGGGCCGCGCGATACACCGCTCGGTCTGCTGATGCTGGTGGTCTGGCAGCTGATCGGCCTGCTGTCCACCCGCATCCCGACGCCGGTCGGCACCATCGAGTTCCTGGTCGAAGAGGCGATGCGCGGCGAACTGTGGGTGCACCTCACGTGGACCCTTCGCCGGGCGGCGATCGCGTTGTCGGTGGTGCTGGTGCTCGGCATTGCGATCGGCTGGGCGATGGGGCGGTGGTGGCGCGTCGGCGCGTACTTCCGCGACGTCGTGACGATCATGCTCGCCCTGCCCGCCTTCATCTGGGCGCTGCTCGCGGCGATGTGGTGGGGCTTCTCGGAGGTCGGCCCGATCGTGGTGCCGGTGCTTGCGGCGACCCCGATGCTCGTCGCGTCGACATACGAAGGCGCCAAGTCACTGCCGAAACCGCTGATCGACATGTCGTCGGCCTACCGCGTTCCGACGGCGCGCTTCTTCGCATGGATGGTCCTTCCCGCGATGGCGCCCTACATCTTCGCGGGTTTCCGCTACGCGGTGCTGGCAGGCTGGGGCGCGCTGTCGTTGGTCGAGTTCTTCGCGAGCAACTGGGGTGCGGGCTACCGCGCCGCATTCTGGTACGACGCAGGCAATTTCGACGGCTTGATGGGCTGGGGTCTGATCGAGATCGTCGTCATCCTCGCAGTCGACCGGTTGGTGCTCGAGCGGCTCGCCCGCCGCTCGCGGCGCTGGCAGGAAGGAACCGAGAGATGGTGAGTACATGGCGACGCTGGTAGCCGATCACGTCAACAAGGTCTACGAGCCGACCGGCCGTGGACAGTCGGCGGTGCATGCCATCTCGGACTTCGGCTTCGAGGCCTCGGGCCATACGTTCGTCTGCATGGTCGGGCCGTCGGGCTGCGGCAAGAGCACGTTCCTCAACCTCGTGTCCGGTGTCGAGAAGCCGACGTCGGGTTCTGTCACCGTCACCGGCGAATCCAAAGACGCCCGGATCGGCTACGTCTTCCAGGACCCACGGCTACTCCCCTGGCGGACCGTGCTCGACAACATGATCTACGTCCACGACGACGGCGACCGCAAGACCCGCAGGCAACGGTGCATGCGCTTCCTGGAGATGGTCGACCTCGCGCACGCCGCGGAGATGTATCCCTCTCAGCTGTCCGGCGGCATGCGGCAACGGATCGGCATCGCCCGTGCGCTGTCGATCGAGCCGGACCTGCTGCTGATGGACGAACCGTTCAGCCACCTGGACGCGATCACCGCCCGCACGCTGCGCACCGAACTGCAGCAGCTGTGGCAGGCGTCCGGCGCGACCGTCTTGTTCGTCACCCACGACGTCAACGAGGCGGTACAGCTGTCCGACCGGATCTTGATGATGAACAAGGGCGGCACGCTCTACTCCGACATCCCGATCAACCTTCCCCGGCCTCGGCTGATGACCGACCGCGAGGTGGTCACGCAGCAGGCCGATGTTCTTGCCCTGTTCGAACAGATGCGCGCCGAGCCCCTCGGCGCCGAATCAGAAGGAGCCAACCACTAAATGCTGCGTCACTCAGCTTTTTTCATGTTCCGTGAAGACACCACGCTCGAGCAGGCCGTCGAGATGATGAAGGGCCTGGCGTACATGCGGTTCGCCTGCCCGAGCGTGCGCGCCCTGGACTTCGGCCTCGACGAGTTCGGCGGCTCCGGGCCGCTGCGCGAGGAAAAGCCGTGGAAGCGCCAACCCCGTTGGCGCAGCCGCAGACTCGGGCCGCCGGTGAGCTACGACATCGCTCTTCATCTGGACTTCGACGACCAGGCCGGCATGGACGACTACAACGACGACGACGTGCACCACAACGTCGCCGTCTACAACGCGTCGATCTGCCGCGGCGAGGAAACCGCCCGCGTCGACTGGTGGTACGACGGTCCACCGTTGATCACCAAGAACCAGTACAAGCACTCAGCCATGTTCATCTGGGCCGACGAGTCCGATGACGCGTCGCGTACGGCGGCACTCGACGCCGTGAAGGCGCTCGAGAGCACGCCCGAGGTGCAACAGGTCACCATCGGGAAGAACATCGGCACGCTGACAACCGATTTCGACGGAATCATCGATATTCGGTGCGCAGACAAGGATGCCGCCGCGAGGCTGATAGCCGGCGAGGAGTACGCGCAGGCCATGAAGCAACTCGGCGAGGTGACCCAGTACGAGTGGACGGCCAGGCTCACCCACCTCATGCACGGTCTGTGAGGCACGGTTTGCCAAGCATCATCGATGTCCATGCCCACGTGACGCCGCGCTGCTTCAGCGATGTCGTGCTCGGTGGGAGCGGTTGGTATGGCATGACATCCGACGACGGTGAGCTGCACAACCCGATGAACCTGTGGGGTATCGACCAGCGCATCGAGGCGATGGACGCCGACGGTATCGACGTGCAGCTGACCTCGCCGACGGACGTCTTCTACCAGTACCACCAGGACCCGGCCGTCACCGCGACGATCGCGGCTGCGGTGAACGATGAAGTGGCCGAGATGGTTCGGGCCCGTCCAACCCGGATCGCCGGCCTGGCGACGGTGCCGATGCAGGACACCGACCGCGCCGTCGCGGAGCTCACCAGGGCGATCCGTGACCTCGGGCTGCGCGGCGTGATGATCGACGACCACGTCAACGGGATGACCTATGACGATCCGCGCTTCGACGCGTTCTGGGAGGCGGCGGCCGAACTGGGCGCGCTGATCTTCGTCCACCAGTACGCGCCCACATCGGTCGAGGCCCGCATCGACAAGTACTTCTTCTTCAACTCCATCGGCAACCTGGTCGATCGGGCGATCACGTTCGGTGCGCTGGTGTACGGCGGGGTGATGGACCGCCATCCCGATCTGAAGGTGTGCCTCGGACATGGCGGCGGCTACACGGCTTTCGCGCTGGACCGCATGGACCAGGGCTGGCGGGCGTTCCCGTCGATGCGGGGCGCCACGACCGGACCGCCGAGCACCTACGCGCGCCGGTTCACCTACGACGCGGTGACGTATGAGCCGCGCACATTGCGCTTCCTCGTCGACGTGGTCGGCGCGGACCGGGTTGTGCTCGGCACCGACTGGCCTGCCCCGATGCGGGTTCTCGAACCCGTGACCCGGTTGACGGCGATCGGCGTCCTGACGCCCGACGAAGTCGAGTCCATCCTGCGTGGCACCGCTGCCATGCTGTTGGGCGATCCCACTAGCAGAGAGGCCGAATAACGGTGGCCGTCATCGATGTTCACTCCCACGTCACCCCGCCCAGCTTTCGCGAGGCGGTGCTCGACGGCGGCACGTGGCACACGCTGACCAATGCGATCGGCGAGCTCGAGATCCCGGAGTTCTCCATCGCTGCGAAGGACCGGATCGCCAAGATGGACGCCGCGGGCATCGACATGCATGTGCTCACCGTCAACAACGACTTCTACCGCTATGAGCTCGATCCGGGACTGACCCAGGAGATCGCCCGCGCCTGCAACGAGGAGATCGGCCAGATGATGGCCGACAATCCCGACCGGTTCACCGGCCTGGCGACCGTGCCGATGCAGGACGTCGAGCGCGCGGTCGCCGAGATGGAACGTGCGATGTCGACGCTGGGCTACCGCGGCATCACGATCAACGACCACGTCAACGGGGTCACCTTCGACAACCCGCGGTTCTATCCGTTCTGGGAGGCCGTGGAATCCCTTGGTGCGGTGGTGTTCTTCCATCAGTGCGGACCCACGCTGGTCAAGGCGCGAACGACTCGCTACGCGCTGCCCAACAGCATCGGTAACCTCGTCGACCGCGCCGTCACGTTCGGCACGCTGGTGTTCGGCGGCATCATGGACCGCTACCCCGGTCTCAAGATCTGCCTCGGGCACGCGGGCGGATACGCGCCGTTCGGCGTCGCGCGGATGGACAAGACCTGGCGCGCGGCCGATATGGAGGTGCCCGAGTTCGCCGATGCCAAGCTGCCCGTGCCGCCGAGCGAGTACCTGAACCGGTTCTACTACGACTCCTGCACGTACACCGAGGAGACATTGCGGTTCCTCATCGACGCCGTCGGGATCGACCGCGTTGTGCTTGGCACCGACTATCCCGCGCCGATGGTGCAGGAGGACCCGGTCGGGTGGCTGGAGAAGATGGCGGGCATCAGCGACGCGGAGCGGACGGCGATCCTGGAGACCAACCCGGCGAGCATGCTCGGCCTCTAGCTAGCGCGAGCTCAGGCGCGCTGGCTCGATACCGAAATCACTTCTCCGGTCAGGTAACTGGAGTAGTCACTGGCCAGGAACGCGACGGTGGCCGCGACCTCCCACGGTTCGGCGGCCCGGCCGAACGCCTCACCCTCGGAGAGCCGATCGAGCAGGTCCGACGAACTCGTCTTCTCCAGGAACTTGTGTCGCGCGATGCTCGGCGACACCGCGTTGATCCGCACGCCGTGCTCGACGGCTTCGATTGCGCTGCAGCGGGTCAGCGCCATCACGCCCGCCTTGGCGGCGGCGTAGTGCGACTGCGAATGCTGGGCCCGCCAGCCGAGCACGCTGGCGTTGTTGACGATCACCCCGCCGTGGTCGGCGTCGCGGAAGTACCGCAGGGCTGCGCGGGTCGCCCGCATCACCGACGTCAGCGTCACGTTGAGCACCCGGTCCCACTCCTCGTCGGTCATGTCGACGACCGGAGTCTCACCGCCGAGGCCCGCGTTGTTGACGAGCACATCGAGTCGGCCCATCCGCGCGGTCGTCGACGAGATGAGCGCGTCGACCTGCGCGGTCGACGTCACATCGCAGACCACGCTCTCCACCCGGCCCAGGCCGAGTTCCGCCAACTGGTCCCGGGTTTCGCCCAGTCGCCTTTCGTGGTGGTCGGAGACGACCACGTCGGCACCCTCGGCCAGCGCGCGGCGCGCGACAGCCGATCCGATGCCGGTGCCTGCCGCCGCGGTCACCACGACGACCTTTCCGGTCAGAAGTCCGTGCCCGTCAATCTCTTTGGGGGCTTCGGCAAGACTCATGCCTGTCTCCTCTTCGCGCGAGCGCTCATCGGCCTTTGACCTCCCGCGGTAGGCCGAGCACGCGCTCGGCGATGATGTTGCGCTGAATCTCGTTCGACCCGCCGTAGATGGTGTCGGCGCGGGTGAACAGGTAGAGATGCTGCCACACGTCGAGCTTGCCGTCCTTTGCCACCAGACCGGCCCTACCGACGACATCCATCGCCAGCTCGCCGAGATCGCGATGCCAGTTGGCCCACAACAGCTTCGACACGTTATCTTTACCGGCGGCCTGGCCGCCTCCCTCGACGTCCATGGTCGCCAGCGCGTAGGACCGCATCGTCTGCAGGCCGACCCACGACCGTGTCAGCCGCTCGCGAATCAACGGATCGTCGACGGCGCCGGTTCGCTTGGCCGCCTCCACCAGGTTGGAAAGCTCCCGCGCGTAACGGATCTGCTGGCCCAGCGTCGACACGCCGCGCTCGAACGTCAGCGTGCCCATCGCCACCCGCCAGCCGTCGCCGGGCTGGCCGACGACGAGGTCGGCGTCGGTGCGGGCGTCGTCGAAGAACACCTCGTTGAAGTCCGCGGTCCCGGTCAACTGCACGATCGGGCGTACCTCGACACCGGGCTGGTCGAGGGGCACCAGCAGATACGACAGGCCGGCGTGGCGCTTGGAGCCCTTCTCGGTGCGGGCCACCACGAAGCACCACTGCGACAGGTGCGCCATCGAGGTCCAGACCTTCTGGCCGTTGATCACCCACTGATCGCCGTCGAGTTCGGCGGTGGTCGACACGTTCGCCAGATCGCTGCCCGCGCCGGGCTCCGAATAGCCCTGACACCACAGTTCGGTCACGTCGAGGATGTTCGGCAGGAAGCGCTTCTGCTGCTCCGACGGAGCCGTAGGCGATCAGCGTCGGCCCGAGCAGTTCCTCGCCGAAGTGGTTGACCTTGTCGGGGGCGTCGGCCTTGGCGTACTCCTCGTAGAACGCGACGCGGTGCGCGACCGAAAGACCGCGGCCGCCGTGCTCCTCGGGCCAGCCCAGACACGTCAGGCCGGCCGCCGCGAGATGCCGGTTCCACGCCAGCCGTTCCTCGAACGCCTCGTCCTCGCGACCCGGCCCGCCGAGGCCCTTGAGCGCGGCGAATTCACCGACGAGATTGTCGGCGAGCCAGTCACGGACCTCGGCCCGGAACTCCTGGACCTCCATCACCCCTGTAGGCTAACCTACCAAGCACTTGCTTTGTTAGAGGAGCATCGATGAGCCCCGATCTGAGGACGATTCCGCAGGTCCTGGACCGGATTGCCGACCAATTCTCCGACCATGACGCGCTGGTCACTCACGACCGGCGGCTGACCTTCGCGCAGTTGCGCGACGAGGTCCGCACGGCCGCCGCGGCGATGATCGACCTCGGCGTCGCCGCCGGGGACCGCGTCGCGATCTGGTCGCCGAACACCTGGCACTGGGTCGTCGCATGCCTGGCCACCCATTACGCGGGCGGCGTGGTGGTCCCCCTCAACACCCGCTACACCGCGGGCGAGGCCGCCGACGTGCTGGCCCGCACCGGGGCGCCGCTGCTGGTCGCCTTCGGTGAGTTCCTCGGCGCGGACAAGACCGCGGACCTGGATCGGGCGGCCCTGCCCGACCTGCGGCACATCGTGCGCGTCCCGATCGACAAGGACGACGGAACCTGGGACGAGTTCGTCGCCCGCGGCTCCGATCTGGATGCGGTCGACGCCCGCGCGGCCGCGGTCAAGCCCGACGACGTCTCCGACATCCTGTTCACATCCGGCACGACCGGCCGCAGCAAGGGCGCGCTGTGCGCACACCGGCAGTCGCTGGACGCGCCCGCGGCGTGGGCGGCGTGCGGGCAGGTCACCAGCGCCGACCGCTACCTCTGTATCAACCCGTTCTTCCACAACTTCGGCTACAAGGCGGGCATCCTGGCCTGCCTGCAGACCGGGGCCACGCTCATCCCGCAGCTGACGTTCGACCCGGAGAAGGCCATGGCGGCGGTGGCCGAGCACCGGATCACCGTGCTGCCCGGACCCCCGACGATCTACCAGACACTGCTCGACCATCCCAAGCGCGGCGACTATGACCTGAGCTCGCTGCGGTTCGCCGTCACCGGCGCGGCGACGATCCCGGTGGTGCTGATCGAACGGATGCAGTCGGAGTTGGACATCGACATCGTGCTGACGGCGTACGGGCTGACCGAGGCCAGCGGGTTCGGCACGATGTGCCGCGCCGACGACGACGCCGTCACGGTTGCCACCACATGCGGACGCCCGATCGCGGACTTCGAGCTGCGCATCGACAACCCCGCCGAGGACGGCGCAGGCGAAGTGCTGCTGCGCGGACCCAACGTGATGCTTGGCTATCTCGACGACCCGGACGCGACGGCCAACACCATCGACGCCGACGGCTGGCTGCACACCGGCGATGTCGGGCGCGTCGACGAGGCCGGGAATCTGAAGATCACCGACCGGCTCAAGGACATGTACATCTGCGGCGGGTTCAACGTGTACCCCGCGGAGATCGAGCAGGTGCTTGCGCGGTTGGACGGGGTCGCAGACGCCGCGGTCATCGGGGTGCCCGACGAACGGTTGGGCGAGGTCGGCAAGGCGTTCATCGTCAAGCTGCCCGGCGCCGAACTCGACGAGGCGGCCGTGATCGCCTACACGCGCGAGCATCTGGCGAACTTCAAGACCCCGCGATCGGTGACGTTCCTCGACGTTCTGCCGCGCAACCCGGGAGGTAAAGTGGTCAAACCGCAACTGCGAGAGTCGATCTGATGGACCTGGCTTTCGACAACGAGACAGAGGAGTTTCGGACCGAGGTCCGCGACTTCCTCGCCGCCAACAAGGAGCACTTCCCAACCAGGTCGTACGACACGGCAGAGGGCTTCGAGCAGCATCGGCGTTGGGACAAGGTGCTTTTCGACGCAGGCCTCTCGGTGATCGCGTGGCCGGAGCGCTACGGCGGCCGCGACGCCACGCTGCTTCAGTGGATCGTCTACGAGGAGGAGTACTTCCGGGCCGGGGCGCCCGGCCGCGCCAGCGCCAACGGCACCTCGATGCTGGCACCGACGCTGTTCGCGCACGGCACCGAGGAACAGCTCGACCGAGTGCTGCCGAAGATGGCCAGTGGCGAGGAGATCTGGGCGCAGGCCTGGTCGGAACCGGAGTCGGGCAGCGACCTGGCATCGCTTCGCTCGACGGCGACCAAGGCCGATGGCGGCTGGAAGCTCAACGGGCAGAAGATCTGGAGCTCGCGGGCACCGTTCGGCGACAGGGCATTCGGGCTTTTCCGGTCCGACCCGGAAGCCGAGAGGCACAAGGGCCTCACGTACTTCATGTTCGACCTGAAGGCCGACGGCGTGACGGTGCGGCCGATCGCACAACTCGGCGGCGACACCGGGTTCGGTGAGATCTTCCTCGACGACGTCTTCGTGGGTGACCACGACGTGATCGGCGGCGTGCACGACGGCTGGCGCGCCGCGATGAGCACGTCGAGCAATGAGCGCGGAATGTCGTTGCGCAGCCCTGCGAGGTTCATCGCACCGGCCGAGCGACTCGTCGCAGAATGGACGGCCAACCCGGATCCGGTCTTCACCGACCGGGTCGCAGACGCGTGGATCAAGGCCCAGGCCTACCGGCTGCACACCTTCGGAACCGTCACCCGGCTCGCCAACGGCGGCGAGCTCGGCGCCGAGTCGTCGGTCACCAAGGTGTTCTGGTCGGATCTCGACGTCGCCCTGCACCAGACGGCACTGGACATGCGGGGTGCGGACGGCGAGCTCGTGGACTCCTGGACGGACGGGCTGTTGTTCGCCCTCGGCGGCCCGATCTACGCGGGCACCAACGAGATTCAGCGCAACATCATCGCCGAGCGGCTGCTGGGTCTGCCCCGCGATCCCAGGGGGCAGAAGTGAACTTCGAGATCGACGAACAGCAGCGCGACTTCGCCGCGAGCATCGACGCCGCGCTCGGCGCAGCCGGCGTTCCCGCGGCGGTGCGCGCATGGGCGGAAGGCGACACCGGTCCCGGCCGCAAGGTGTGGTCGACGCTGGCCGACCTCGGCGTGACGGCGCTGCTGGTGCCTGAACGGTTCGACGGCATCGGGGCGCAGCCCGTCGACCTGGTGGTCACCGCCGAACGACTCGGGTACTGGGGTGTGCCCGGCCCGGTCACCGAATCCATCGCGGTGGCACCGGTTCTGCTCGCCGACGACGAGCGCTGCGGTGCGCTCGCATCCGGCGAGTTGATCGCCACGGCCGCCCTTCCACCGCATGTGCCACGCGCCGTCGACGCCGACTCCGCCGGCCTGATCCTGGTCGCGGTCGACGGCGAGGTGCGCGACGGAAGCGCGGGCTACCAGCACGAGTCCGTCGATCCCGTCCGCAAGCTCTTCGACGCGACGGCTACTGGCGATGCGCAGAAGGCGGACACCTCAAAGGCTTTCGAATACGGCGTGCTTGCGAACGCAGCACAATTGGTCGGTGCGGGCCAGGCCATGCTGGACGCCTCGGTGGACTACGCGAAGCAGCGGAGCCAGTTCGGCAGGACCATCGGGTCCTACCAGGCGATCAAGCACAAGCTTGCCGACACCTACATCGCCGTCGAGTTGGCCAGGCCGCTGGTCTACGGAGCGGCGCTGTCGCTGGCAGACGGATCCGACGACACAGCACGCGATGTCAGCGCGGCGCTCGTTGCGGCGGCCGACGCCGCACTGCTGTCTGCGCGCTCGTCGCTGCAGACCCACGGCGCCATCGGCTTCACGCAGGAGCACGACCTGTCGCTACTGCTGTTGCGGGTCCAGGCGTTGCGGTCGGCGTGGGGTGACCTGACGTGGCACCGCCGCCGGGTATTGGAGGCCTTCAAGTGAGTGAGGAACGCGAACTGCTGCGCGAAACCGTCGCGGCGCTGGTCGACAAGCACGCATCTCCCGCCGCGGTGCGGCAGGCAATCGAGTCTGAGCGCGATTACGACGAGTCGCTGTGGAAGCTGTTGTGCGAGCAGGTCGGAGCGGCCGCGCTGGTGGTGCCCGAGGAGTTGGGCGGCGCAGGGGGCGAGCTCGCCGACGCCGCCGTCGTCCTCGAAGAACTGGGCAAGGCGCTTGCGCCAACGCCGCTGCTCGGCACGACGCTGGCCGAGCTCGCACTGCTGTCCGCCGACGAACCCGACGCCGCTGCGATCGAGAAGCTGGCCGAAGGTGCCGCGATCGGGACGGTCGTCTTCGACCCCGGCTTCGTGGTCAACGGCGCGGTGGCCGACGTCGTCGTCGCCGCCGACGGCGAGAGGCTCACCCGCTGGACACATTTCACGGCGACTCGCGTCGACACCATGGACCTGACCCGGCCGTTGGCGCGGTTGGAGCCGCAGGACAGCGCGGATATCGGCGCCGACCCCGGCCTTTCCGACACCGCGGCGATCCTGGTGGCCGCCGAGCAGATCGGCGCCGCGGCGAAATGCCTCGACCTGACCGTCGAATACACGAAGGACCGCGTCCAGTTCGGCCGCCCGATCGGCAGCTTCCAGGCGCTCAAGCACCGGATGGCCGACCTCTACGTCGCGGTGCAGTCCGCGCGCGCCGTCGTCAACGACGCCGTCGCGGAACCGTCGGCGACGTCGGCTGCGCTGGCCCGGTTCTCGGCCAGCGAGGCGTTTTCGAAGGTGGCCGCCGAGGCCGTGCAGATGCACGGCGGCATCGCGATCACCTGGGAACACGACATCCAGCTGTACTTCAAGCGTGCGCACGGAAGCGCACAGCTGCTGGGGCCGCCGCGCGAGCACCTGCGCAGGCTCGAGTCCGAGGTGCTCTGAGGCGCCCGTCAGGTGCCGCTGATGCCCGCGCCTGCGAGCCACTTCTTGGCGATGTCGGACAGGTTCGTGCCCTTGGCCGCCTCTGCGTTCATCGAGATGAGGTCGTCGGTGGTGAGTTTGGCCGATACCGCATCGAGGGTCTTCTTGATCGTGTCGTTCAGTTTGGCCGTCTTGATCACGGGAACGACGTTCTCCGCTGCGAACAAGGACTTATCGTCATCAAGGGCGACAAGGTTGTTCGCGACGAGGCCAGGGTCGGTGCTGAACAGGTCCCCTGCCTGAATCTGACCGTTGGTCAGCGCCGTCATCGTCAAGGTGCCGCCAGCGTCGAGAGAGACGAATTCCTTGAAGTTTAGTCCGTACACGTCACGGAGACCCACCACGCCGTTGACTCGGGTCTTCCATTCCGGTGGTCCGCCGAGGACGAGTTCACCCGCCACGGGTGCCAGGTCCGAGATCGTCTTAAGGTTGTACTTATCGGCGGTGGCCTTCGTGACGGCCAAGACGTCTTTGTCCTCCGCGGCAGACGGCGTCAACATCGAGATACCAGACGGCAACTTGCCTTTAAGTTCGGTCGTCACCGCTTCGGTCGTCGAGGCGGTCGACTTCTCGTCGAGGTACTTCAGCAACGCACCCGAATACTCCGGAACCAGATCGATGGACCCGTCCTTCAGGGCCGCGATGTAGACCTCTCGGCTTCCGATGTTGAACTGTTCCTTGACATCCACACCGGCGGCCTGCAGCGCCTGTGAGTAGATGCTGGCGATCAGCTGGCTTTCGGTGAAGTCGGCGGAACCGACGATGATCTGCGAACCCGAGGATCCGGCGTTGTCCCCGCCGCCCGAGAGCGGATCGCCGCCGCCACCACCGCACGCGGACAGCGCGAGTACCGATGTGACCGCGAGGGTTGACAGGATGCTGCGTTTCTTCATGGTGTTTCTCCTGATGTGATGATCGGCGCCGGCCGGCACCTAGGTGGCGGCCGGCGCGGGGACGGTCGTGGCGACTGGTGAGGTGGTCTTCGCGGCGGTGCGCCGCAGACCCGGCGACACGATGATCCGGCCGAGCCATGCGAAGCTGAACTCGAGAAGGATGGCGAGAACAGCGACAAGGATGGCACCACCGGCCATTTCGCTGAAGTTCGCCGTTGCTCTGCCGTCGAGAATGAACCGGCCGAGCCCCTGAAGGCCGAGATATGCGGCGATGGTGGCCGTCGAAATGATTTGCAGCGTCGAGCTTCTGACTCCGGAGATCATCAGGGGCAAGGCACACGGCAGTTGAACCCGGAGCAAGATCTGACCCTTGGTGAAGCCCATTCCGCGGGCCGCACCAACCGCGTCGGGGTCAGCGCTTTGAATGCCCGCATACGTTCCAGTGAGTATCGGTGGAACCGCCAGAAGCACAAGTACGACGATGGTCGGCAGCACGTACACGGTTTTCCCTGCGACAACCGGCGAGATGATCAGGAAGAGCAGCACCAGCAGCCCCAGCGACGGGAGCGCGCGCAAGGCGTTGGCAAACCCAGCGATCAGTGCTTCACCTCTTCCCGTGTAGCCGATGACGATTCCCAGCGGGACCGCGATCGCCAAGGCGGCCAGCAGCGCGACTGCCGAGTACAGCAGGTGGTAGCCGATCTGAGCGGGGATCCCGCCCGCACCCGTCCATTGCGCCGGATCGGTGAACCAGCCGACGATGTTCATGACGTGACCGTCCTTTGCCGCCAGGGGGTTGCGAGCTTGTTCAACCAGATGATCAAGCCGTCGAAAACGACCGCGAGCACGACACACAGGACGATGCCGGTGATGAGCGGAACGTACAGCCTGAGTTGAAACCCTTGCGTGAACAGCGAACCGAGCTGCGGGATACCGAGCAGGGCAGCCATAGTGACGATGCTGACGTTGGACACGACCGCAACCCGAAGTCCCGCTGCGATGACGGGTACGGCGACGGGCAACTCCACCAGGAGTAGCCGCTGCCAGCCACGGTATCCCATCGCCTCGGCGGCGGCCACCGTGTCGTGCGGCACCGAGCTCAGCCCGTCGGCGACGACGCGGACCAGCAACGCCAGGGTGTAAAGCGTAAGCGCGACAACGATGTTGATCGGATCGAGGATTTTTGTTCCGAGGATTGCCGGCAGTAGGATGAACAGTGCCAGCGACGGAATCGTGTACAGCAGACTTGTGGTTCCGACGATGGCCGCGTACCCGCGCCCGGATCGATGAGCCCACCAGCCCAGCGGTAGCGCGAGAATGAGCCCGAGGATCGTCGGTGCCAGGGTGAGCCAGATGTGGCTGATGGTGAGGTCGACAATGCGATCGATGTTGGACGAGATCCAGTTCATGCGGACGACCTCGCTTCCTTGGCGCGCCTGATGGTGTCGATGACGTCGTGGTCGGTGGCGGTACCGAGCAGAACTCCCGACTCGTCGGTGACCACACAGCGACCACTCGGGCTCGACAGGGCGGAGTTGAGCAGGTCTCGCAGCGGATCGCCGCGACGAGCCGACGTAGCGCAGAGGTTGACGTCACTGTCAGCCACGGATTCGCCACGCACGTTGGTGGTATCTACCCACCCGACCGGTGCGTTGTCCGCATCAACCGCCAGGATCCAGCGTCCGTTGACCGTCGGGATCGACGATACGGCTTGTCCCACAGTGATAGTCGGCTCGTCCGTCAGCTTGAGAAGGTCGTCCGAAGAGTGGAACCCGAGCGCACGATAGCCCCGCGCGGACCCGACGAAGTCGGCCACGAATGCGTCGCTCGGTGCTGCCAACAGCTCAGCGGGAGTCGCCGCCTGGGCCAGAGTTCCGCCCTCACGTAGCACCACAACTTGGTCCCCCAGCTTGAGTGCCTCGTCTATATCGTGCGTGACCATGACGATCGTCTTGGAAATGTCGGCCTGCAGGCGCAGAAACTCGTCCTGCAGCTGACTCCGGACTATCGGGTCGACGGCACTGAACGGTTCGTCCATCAGCAGGAACGGCGGATCCGTCGCCAGCGCACGCGCCACGCCAACTCGCTGTTGCTGACCACCGGACAGCTGCCACGGATACCGGCGGGCGAACTTGGCGTCGAGGCCGACACGCTCCAGGAGTTCCATTGCCGCCGAACGGGTTTCCTTCTTGCTTCCGCCGAGCAATCGCGGCAAGGCGGCGACATTGTCGACGACGGTGCGATGGGGAAACAGACCGGCGTTCTGGATGACGTAGCCGATCTTGCGACGAAGTGCGACCCGATCGAGGCTCTGCGTGTCCACCCCGTCGAGTTCGATAGTGCCCGAGGTCGGCTCGATCAGGCGGTTGATCATGCGCATGGAGGTCGTTTTTCCACAGCCGGACGGGCCGACCAGGGTGGTGATGTTCCCGTTGGGCGCGGTGAGGGTGAGTTTGTCAACAGCGACGGTGCCGTCCGGATACACCTTGGAGACGTTGTCGAACGTGATCATGACTGTCCTTCTGGGAGGGGTGATTTCGATGAGCGACTCAACCGGGCAGAGACATCGCCCGCCGCAATCGTCAGCATTCGGCCGAACTCGGCGGCCTGGTCTTTGGTGAGCCGGTAGCTCGGGATGACCAGGCTCATCGCGGCGACAATTCGCGCCTCCGAATACACCGGGCACGCGATCGCCGTGACGTCGGCCTCGACCCCGCGCTCCACCACGACGTAACCGACTTTCGGCACTCGACCGCGCAGCGCTCGGCCCGCCGCTGATTTGTCGAGCGGCACTGTCCGACCCACCCAGCTGGTGTGCCGGACGGAGTGTGTGCCCTCGACGATCCCGATGTACAGGGCGGTCGCGCCGTGCCCTTCGACGGACAGGTACGCCGACTCGCCCGTCTCGGCGACGAGCTTCTCCATCGTCGGCTTGGCGAGATCGACCAGCGACTCGTTGGACAACACCTGCGCCCCGAGCTGGATCAGGCGAGCTCCAGGTCGGTACGTACCGCCCTGCTCTTCGCGGCTGACGAAACCGGTGGTCTCGAGCGTGCGCAGCAGCCGCAGCGCGGTGCTCGGCGCGAGGTCACAATCCCTGGCACTGTCGGCAAGATTCGCGCCGCCCCGCTCGCAGATGGTGGCGAGCAGCGCGAGCGCGCGCTCGACCGTCCGTGTCGACGGTTCGGCCACTGTGACCTCCTCTCGCGGGCTGAAAGCTACGAGGGCGTTGCTTCCGCGCTTGCCATCAAGTAAAAATCAATTTTCATCTAGCGGCAAGACCCAATTTTGGTGATGATAGGTCTCATCGCTCGTCGGCGATACGAAAGAAGGGAAATTTCATGCTTGTGCTTAACGGATTCGCGACCATCGCCGACGTGGTGGCGCTCGCGGACCGTCGTGAGGAGGTCTCAGTTTCGCTGGGCACAGTCGAGGCGGTCAGGCGTGCACACCAGGTCGCGGCGGAACTCGGCACCCGGTATGACGTCTACGGTCGAACGACCGGCGTCGGCGCGAATCGCGCCGCCTCTGTATCGCCCACCGACTCTGAATACGGCATGCGCCTGCTCCGTAGCCACGCGGTCGACGCCGGGGATCCGCTCGACGACAGAACGGTTCGGGCGATGCTCGCGGTGCGGCTCATCCAGCTGTGCGTGCCTGGCGCGGGTCTCGATCCCGCGATCCTGGCCGGGCTGGAGACGATGCTCAACGAGGATGCGCTTCCCGAGCTTCGTCAATACGCGTCGATCGGTACCGGCGACCTTGCGCCTCTGGCAGGCACCGCGCTGACTTTGATCGGAGAGCGGCCCGCGTCAAGGCCGTTGACACCGATGGCGCAATGGGGCGCCGACAGCGCGTTGCCGTTCATGAGTAGCAGCGCCCTGACCGTCGGGCGCGGTTGTCTGGCGCTGGAAGAGCTTTCGCGACTCGAACGTGCGTCGAGCGCGATCTACATGCTGAGTTTCCTCGCGCTCGACGGCAACCCTCAAGCGCTGTCGTCGATTGCGGCGAGGGCGTCGGCGTCGCCCTATGTTGACGCCGTCGCCGGTCGCCTGCGCTCCTTTCTGGCGGCCACGGGCGGGCCGGACAGCCGCCCCGCCCGCATTCAGGACCCCTACGGGCTTCGGGTCTACCCGGTTGCGCAGGCGAGCGTGGTGGCATCCCTGCATTCGCTCGAGGGTCAGCTCGAGCGAACACTCAACGCCGCGCAGGAGAATCCCCTCTTCGACATTCAGAACGAATCCGTGATCCATCACGGCGCGTTCTATCAAGCGTCATTGTCGCTTGAATTGGACGGCGCCACCCTCGCGCTGGCTCTGACCGCGCCGATCACGCATTCCCGAATCAGGATGCTCAACGATCCGGATACCAACGGCGGCAACGCTTTCCTCGCCGGCGAAGCCGACGGGTCATCGGGCTTGATGATGGTCGAGTACGTCGCCGCAGGCGCGATCGCCGAGATTCGCAACGCAGCCCAGCCGGCCGCTGCGGGCACCCTCGTGCTATCCCGCGGCGCGGAGGAGGATGCCACCTTCGCGTCTCAGGGCGCGCAACAACTCGAGCGGTCTATTGCCGCCTACCGGGTTCTGCTGTGTTGCGAGCTCGTCGGCGCGGTCCGGCTGTTGCGCCAGCGCGGCCTCGACACGCGGTTCGGCGGGGTGGTCGGCGAAACGCTTGCGTTAACGGCCGTGCTGCCGCGCAACGACGAGGACCGTGACCTCCGCGGCGACATCGCGCTGGCCGAGTCCGTGCTGGACGACATCGGACGACTCGTTGCGGGGGAGCCAACGCCGGAGGGTTAGCCTCGATCGTTGTGGCGGACGAAAGGAGCACCCAAATCAGCACCGTCTCTCTTCGCGCCGGTATCCCGCCGTTCTACGTGATGGACGTGTGGCTGGCCGCCGCGGAACGCCAGCGCACGCACGGCGATCTGGTGAACCTGTCAGCAGGCCAACCGAGTGCAGGGGCGCCGGTGGCGGTGCGGGCCGCAGCGAAAGCGGCGCTCGACAACACGGTTCTCGGGTACACCGTCGCGCTCGGAATCCCCGAACTGCGCACCGCGATCGCGGGCTCCTATCAATCTCGGCACGGGTTGGTCGTCGATCCCAACGACGTCGTGATCACCACCGGCTCGTCGGGCGGATTCCTGTTGGCATTCCTGGCCTGCTTCGACGTGGGTGACCGCGTCGCGATCGCGAGCCCCGGATATCCGTGTTACCGCAATATCCTGTCGGCGCTCGGCTGTGAGGTCGTCGAGATCCCGTGTGGACCGGAGACCAGGTTCCAGCCGACCGCTGCGATGCTCGCTGAGCTGGATCCGCCCGTGCAGGGCGTGATCGTGGCGAGCCCGGCGAATCCGACCGGCACCGTGATCCCACCCGAGGAGCTGGCGGCGATCGCGTCGTGGTGCGCGGAGTCGGGTGTTCGGCTGATCAGCGATGAGGTCTATCACGGCCTGGTGTACGAAGGCGCCCCAGACACCAGCTGCGCATGGGAGACATCGCGGGAAGTCGTTGTGGTCAACAGCTTTTCCAAGTACTTCGCGATGACCGGGTGGCGACTCGGCTGGCTGCTGGTGCCGCAGCAGCTGCAGCGCGCGGTGGACCGCCTGACGGGAAACTTCACCATCTGCCCACCCGTGCTGTCCCAGATCGCCGCGGTTGCGGCGTTCACGCCCGAGTCGATCGCCGAGGCGGATGCGCTGCTCCATCACTACGCCGCCAACCGGCAGCTGCTGCTGGACGGGTTGCCGAAGATCGGCATCGACCGGCTCGCGCCGACCGACGGCGCGTTCTACGTCTACGCCGACGTATCGCATCTGACGGGCGATTCGCTGTCGTTCTGCTCCAAGCTGCTGGCCGAAACGGGTGTCGCGATCGCGCCGGGGATCGATTTCGACACGCAGCGCGGCGGTTCGTTCGTGCGACTGTCGTTCGCGGGCCCGACCGGCGACATCGAAGAGGCGCTACGACGCATCGGGGCGTGGCTCGACTAGCGGCTCGACTGTGCGGATTCGGAGACGAGAAGCCCCGAAAACCTCCGATTTCGCACAGTCGACCACGCGGGTCAGCGTGCGCTCCAGCCACCGTCCATGGTGTAGGAGGCACCGGTCACCATTCCCGCGTCGGGTGATGCGAGCCAGCCGACCAGTGCCGCAACCTCTTCCGGTTCGAGGAGCCGTTTGATCGCGCTCTCCTTCAACAGCACGTCCGCCACGACCTCCTGCTCGGGAATGCCGTGGGTGCGGGCCTGGTCGGCGATCTGCTTGGTCACCAACGGCGTGCGGACGTATCCCGGGTTGACGCAGTTGCTCGTCACACCGTGCGGGCCGCCCTCGAGCGCGGTCACCTTCGACAGCCCCTCGAGCGCGTGCTTGGCCGTGACGTAGGCGACCTTGTACGCGGAGGCACGAAGTCCGTGCACCGAGGAGATGTTGATGATGCGCCCGAAGCCGCTGTCGTACATGTGCGGCAGTGCGGCGCGGATAAGCAGGAAGGGCGCCTCCACCATGAGTGCGAGCATGAACCGGAACCGGTCGGGCGGGAAGTCGGCGATGGGGCTGACATGCTGGATCCCCGCGTTGTTGACCAGGATGTCGGTCTCCAGCCGCAACTCCTCCAAGGCGGCAACGTCGGAAAGGTCTACCGGCCAGGCCTTTCCACCGATCTCATCGGCGACGGCCTTGGCGCCGACGTCGTCGAGGTCCGCGACGGTCACGACGGCCCCACGCGCGGAAAGCTCGCGGGCGCATGCCGCGCCGATGCCGCCTGCGCCGCCGGTGACGAGGGCGGTGCGTCCCTCCAGTGCCGTCATCGGGCCCCGGCCCTCGCCAGGTCGTCGCGGTCGGCCTCGTCGACGGACTCGAGGTCAAGCCCCTTGGTCTCGCGCAGATAGAACACCGCAATAAGGGTGATCCCCGCGGCGATGGCCAGGTAGATCGCGATCGGCACCCAGGACTCGTAGATCTCCAGCAGCTTGACCGCGATCAGGGGTGCCGCGGAGCCCGCGACGATCGAGGTGACCTGATAGCCAAGTGACACACCGGAATACCGCATCCGGGTCGGGAACATCTCGGCCATGATCGCCGGTTGCGGGGCATACATCAGCGCGTGGATGACCAGGCCGATGACGATGGCGGCGATGATCATCAGATAGTTTGCGGTGTCCATCATCGGGAACGCGAAGAAGCCCCAGGTGGCCGCGAGCACCGTGCCGACGGCGTAGACCGGCCTTCGGCCGACCCGGTCAGCCAGTCTGCCAACCAGTGGGATGACGGCGAAGTGCACCGCGTGCGCGACGAGCATGTAACGCAGGATCGAGGTGGTGTCCACGCCGACCTGCACCTTGAGGTAGGTGATCGAGACGATGACCACCAGGTAGTACATGATGTTCTCGGCGAACCGTAGGCCCATCGCGGTGAACACTCCGCGCGGATAACGCTTGAGCACCTCGACGACGCCGTAGGAGACGGCCTTGACCCGGTCGACTTCCTGTTGTGCCGCAACGAAAATCGGTGCGTCGCTGACTTTGGTCCGGATGTAGTAGCCGATCAGCACCACCACGGCGGACAGCCAGAATGCGATACGCCATCCCCATGACAGGAAATCCTGTTCCGACAGCGTTGCGGTCAGCACCCACAGCACAACGGTGGCGAGCATGTTGCCGACCGGCACCGCGGCCTGCGGCCAACTGGCCCAGAAGCCTCGACTCTTGTTCGGGCTGTGTTCGGCCACCAGCAGTACGGCGCCACCCCACTCGCCGCCGACTGCGAACCCCTGCAGGAAGCGCAGGACCACCAGCAGCACCGGCGCCCAGACGCCGATCTGGTTATAGGTCGGCAGGCAGCCCATCAGGAACGTGACGACACCGACGAGCAAGATGGCGAACTGCAGCAGTTTCTTGCGTCCGTACTTGTCACCGAAGTGCCCGAACACCACACCGCCGAGTGGGCGGGCGATGAAGCCGACCGCATAGGTCAGGAACGCGGCAAAGATGGCGCCGTAAGCGCTGTCGCTCGCCGGGAAGAACACCTTGTTGAAGACCAGCGTTGCCGCGGTGCCGTAGAGGAAGAACTCGTACCACTCGACGACGGTGCCCGCCATCGCGGCGACCACGACGCGCTTGAGTCCGGTCGGGGCAGACCCAGGATCGCTCATTCGAGACTCCTTCATATGTGACGCCGAGCACAGACGTGTGTGAGTATTCATGCAGGTACCCAATGCTGCAATGGCCAAAACTGCAGGAACTATCTGCAAAAATGCAGATATGACGTTGCCGACGGACCGACGACCAAGCGCCGACGATCTTCTCGTGTTGCTGGCCGTCGGACGGTCCGGCCGCTACAACACGGCCGCAGAGGAACTCGGCCTCAACCACACCACGATCTCGCGCCGCATCGCCGCGCTCGAGGAGTCGATCGGCGGGCGGGTGCTGGCCCGCGTCGCGGGTGGCTGGGAGCTGACCGATCTCGGGCGCGAGGCGCTCGCGGCCGCCGAGGCGGTTGAGTCGGCGCTGCGTTCGCTCACCGTCGATGCGGAGGGCTCGCGCGGACTCGAAGGGGTGGTGCGAATCTCGGCGACGGACGGATTCAGCGCATACATCGCCGCACCGGCGGCGGCGCAGGTCCAGCGCAGGCATCCGAAGGTCGCCGTCGAGATCGTCGCTGCCACCCGCCGCGCCACCCAACAGCGCTCCGGCCTCGACATCGAGGTGGTGGTCGGCGAACCGCAGGTGCACCGCGCCGAAGCCATCCGGCTCGGCGACTATTGTCTCGGGCTATACGGGGCGCGCGAGTACCTGACCGAACACGGTTCGCCGGAGAGCGTCGAGGATCTGGCGCGCTACCCGTTGGTCTATTTCATCGACTCCATGCTTCAGGTCGACGACCTCGACCTGGCGCCGAGTTTCGCTCCCGCCATGCGTGAATCGGTGACGTCAACGAACGTCTTCGTCCATGTCGAGGCCACCCGCGCCGCCGCAGGCATCGGCCTGTTGCCGTGCTTTATGGCCGACCGACACGACGACCTCGTCCGGGTATTACCGGAAACGGTCGTCGTCCAGTTGACCTATTGGCTCGTCGCGCGACCGGAGACGCTGCGACGACCCGAGGTCGGCACCGTGGTGGAGGCGATCCGAAAGCGGATGGCCGACCAACACGACATGCTGCTTGGCGCGCGATAACAAAAGAGGGCACCCCGGTCGGGGTGCCCTCTGGTCAGCTTGTGGTTGGTTACGGACTGCTCCGCACCGTGGTGTCAGGACGCGCCACATTCGGCTTCTGCTGAATGTCATTCAGCCAGTCCAGGTGGTCGATGCCCTGCGACGGGCCCGTCATGACGACGTCCACGGCGTTCGCCGGAACGGTTGCCTGGGCCGGGGCGGCAAAGCCGACCACGGCGGCGGCCAGACCGCTGGCAATGAGTGTGGCAAACCCTAGCTTCTTCATTTGGTGCCTTCTTCTTTCCCTCTGTGTGGTGTTCGAACCTTGTGGGTTCGGAACTCCGCGTTACCGGTATCTTGGGGTTCTCTCCCGAACCGGTATGCCTGTTTAAACAGCGAGGTCAAGGGTTTAATTCCGCTGGCAGCAATTGATCGGCTGCTGGCAGGAATCAACGAGTTGGCGCGCCGCGAGGCAGCCTTGCTGGATCTCAATCGGCCGGCCCGTGTGCGGTGGACCACAGCTAAACTCATCGCCATGCCGTTCATCGATCACCCGAAGGGTAGGGCCTACTACCGTCACTGGGCGGCGGAGGAACCACACGCCGTCGTCGTCTTCCTGCACGGCTTCGGCGAGCACACCGGCGTCTACCACCGGTACGGTTTCGCGCTCAATGCCGCAGGCTTCGACCTGTGGGCGGTCGATCAGTTCGGCCACGGGCTCAGCCCGGGCACCCGCGGCGATTTCGGCTCCATCGCCGACAGCTCGGATCTGGCCGATAAGTTGACCGCGCTTGCCGAGGGTGCGCGTCCGGGGTTGCCGTTGATCGCTGCGGGCCATTCGTTCGGTGCGGTGGTGACCCTGACCCGGCTGCTCGACCAGCCCAACCGCTACCGTGCGGGCGTCATCTCCGGCGCGCCGTTGGTGCCGATACCGGAATTGCTCGACCCGGACAGCTCGTTCGACCTCGACCCACTGTGGCTGTCCGAGGACCCCTTCTACCTGGACTCGCTGGAGAACGACCCGTTGGCCTTCGTCGATGCTGACGGCGCGCCGTTGGCGCGGGCGCTCGACACCGCGTGGGACCGGTTCGGCCGCGACCTGCCCGGCCTGAGGGTGCCCACGTTGGCGGTGCACGGCGTCAGTGATCCGATCGCACCGATCAGCGCTGTGGCGGCCTATGCCGAACAGATAGAACCGCTGCGGCTCAAGGAGTTTCCCGGCGGGCACCACGACATCCTCAACGACACCATGCACCGCGAAGTAGCCGACGAGATCATCGCCTTCATCGGCGAGCAGACGTGAAAGCCCCTAAAACGGCTCGTTTTGGGGGGCTTTCGCGTCTGCTCGGCAGTAGAACTACAGCCAGGTGTCGTCGGTGGTGGCGGTGAGGAATGCCTCGAGGTCGTCGCGCCAGTGCGCGGGCGTGTTCTTGTCCGGTTCGATTCCGGTGTACTCGCCGCGGTAGAACAGCAGCGGCCGCGGCTTCTTGTGCGGCACATCGGTCAGCGAGTGCACCGCGCCGAAGACGACGAGGTGGTCGCCACCGTCATGCACCGAGTGCACGGTGCAATCGATGTGTGCGAGCGTGCCCTTGATCACCGGTGAGCCCAATTTCGACGGGCCCCAGTCGATCCCGGCGAACTTGTCGGGCGCCCTGGAACCGAACCGCGCCGAGACGTCCGTCTGGTTCTCGTGCAGCACGTTGACGCAGAACTTGCCGGTGGCCTCGATGGCCTGCCACGACCGGGATACCTTGGTCGGACAGAACAGGACCAATGGCGGTTCCAGCGACAGCGCAGCGAACGACTGGCAGGCGAACCCGATCGGCGCGTCGTCGACCATCGTGGTGATCACCGTGATGCCGGTGCAGAACTGGCCAAGCACATTTCGGAACGTGCGCGGGTCCATCGGTTCGGCGGACACTCCTACGACTACTTGAAACCGATGCTGAAGTCGTGGCCCCACAGGCTGACCGCAGTGCTCTCCCGCGCCACCCAGTCGTGGTCTTCGACTTGCAATCCCTCACAACCGAATTCGATGTCAAAGCCGCCCGGCGTCTTCATGTAGAACGACAGCATCTTGTCGTTGACGTGCCTGCCCAGCGTCGCCGACATCGGCACCTTGCGGCGCGACGCACGGTCGAGGCACAGCCCCACGTCGTCGGCTTCACCCACTTCGACCATCAGGTGCACGATGCCGCTCGGCGTCTCCCCCGGCATGAAGGCGAGGCTGTGGTGGCGCGGGTTGACGCCGAAGAACCGCAGCCACGCTGGCGCGCCGTCGGCCGGCCTGCCGACGAGTTGCGGTGGCAGCCGCATCGAGTCACGCAGGTCGAAGCCGAGCACGTCGCGGTAGAAGTGCAACGACTCGGCATCGTCTTTCGTGGTCAGCACCACGTGGCCGAGGCCCTGCTCTTCGGTGATGAACTTGTGGCCGTACGGGCTGACGACGCGACGGTGTTCGAGCGCGACGCCGTGGAACACCTCGAGGGTGTTGCCCGAGGGGTCGTCGAACGTGATCATCTCATCGACGCGGCGTTCGGCGAGTTCGGCGGCAGAGGCCTCCTTGTACGGCGTGCCCTCGACATCGAGACGTTTGCGGATGTTCTGCAGAGCCGCGGCATTGGCTGTCTCCCAGCCGGATTGGAGCAACCGGTCGTTCTCACCCGGAACGATGACCAGGCGGGCCGGGAACTCGTCCATCCGGAGGTAGAGCGCACCTTCCGTCGCGCCCGAGCCCTCGACCATGCCGAGCACCTTCAGCCCGTACTCGCGCCACGCCGCGATGTCGGTGGCCTCGATCCGCAGGTAGCCCAGAGATTTGATGCTCATGACCCGCCTTTCCGAGGAACGTCTCCCAGAAAATCAACAGTCAACTTGTTGAACTCGTCGAACTTCTCCAGCTGTGCCCAGTGTCCGCACTGCCCGAAGACGTGCAACTGCACACGCGGAATCTGCTTGAGCGCGACAAGCGCGCCGTCGAGCGGGTTGACGCGGTCCTCCCGGCCCCAGATCAACAGCACCGGCTGACGCAGCTTGTAGACCTCGCGCCACATCATGCCGAGTTCGAAATCAGGCCCCGCGAACGACTTGCCCATGGCCATGGTCGCGGCCAGCGACTCGGGCTGGCTGGCGATCGCGAACCGCTCGTCGACCAGCTCCGGCGTGATGAGGTTCTGATCGAACACCATGATGCGCAGGAACTTCTCGATGTTCTCGCGGGTCGGCTCGACGGCGAACTTGCCGAGCAGCTTCACACCCTCGGTGGGATCGGGGGCGAACAGGTTGACCGAGAGCCCGCCTGGACCCATCAGCACCAGCCTGCCCGCCCGCTTCGGGTTGTCGAGCGCGAACCGCACCGCGGTGCCGCCGCCCAGCGAATTGCCAACCAGCGCAGCACGTTCGATGTTGAGGTGATCGAACAGGTTGAGCAAGGCCGTGGCACTGTAGCGGTTGTACTGCTCGTGTTCGGTGTGCTTGTCGGAATGGCCGTAACCCGGCTGGTCGACGGCGAGCACATGGAAGTGCCGTGCCAGCACGGGGATGTTCTTGGAGAAGTTGGACCAGCTCGACGCACCGGGGCCACCGCCGTGCAAGAGCACGATCGTCTGCTCGTTACCGACGCCGGCCTCGTGATAGTGCAGCCGCATGTCCGCGCGGACCTGCGCATACCGGGAGGTCGACTCGAACGTGATCTCTTGCTGTTGAGCGGCTTCGGCGGCGAACGACGTCATCAGACCATCGTGTCCTGGGGCGGCAGCCCGAACTCGTTGTTACCGAAGATCAGGTAGGCGCGTTCCGGATCGTTGGCCGCGTGCACCCGGCCGGCGTGCGCGTCACGCCAGAACCGTTGCACAGGGGCGTCGTTGTTGAGGGCCGTCGCGCCCGACGCCTCGAACAGCCGATCGATGGAGGAGATGGCACGTCCGGTGGCGCGCACCTGATCGCGGCGGGCGCGGGCCCGCAGCTCGAACGGGATCTCCTTGCCCTCCTTCAGCAGCGCGTACTCGTCGCCGACGTTGCCGATCAGCTGCCGCCACGCGGCGTCGATGTCGCTGGCCGCCTCGGCGATGCGGACCTTGGCGAACGGGTCGTCCTTCGCCTTCTCGCCCGCGAACGCGGCGCGCACGCGCTTGCCCTGATGCTCGACGTGGGCGTCGTATGCGCCGTACGCCATACCGACGATCGGCGCCGAAATCGTCGTGGGATGCACTGTGCCCCACGGCATCTTGTAGACCGGCGCGGTGTTGGTCTTCAGGCCGCCCGCCGTGCGGTCGTTCATCGACTTGTACGAAAGGAAGCGGTGCCGCGGCACGAAGACGTCCTTGACCACCAGCGTGTTGCTTCCGGTGCCCTTCAGGCCGACCACGTGCCACACGTCGTCGATGCGGTACTCGCTACGCGGGATCAGGAAGCTGCCGAAGTCGACCGGCTTGCCGTCCTTGATCACCGGTCCGCCGACGAACGTCCATGTCGCGTGGTCGCAACCGGATGACCAGTTCCACGAGCCGCTGACGAGGTAGCCGCCGTCGACCACATGGCCCGCGCCCATCGGCGCGTACGACGAGGAGACGCGCACGGTGGGATCGGCGCCCCACACCTCTTCCTGCGCCTGCTGATCGAAAAGGGCGAGGTGCCAGTTGTGCACGCCGACGATCGAGCTGACCCAGCCGGTCGAGCCGCACGCCGTCGCGATGCGACGCACCCCTTCGTAGAAGGCCGTCGGATCGCACTGCAGGCCACCCCACTGCTCGGGCTGGAGCAGCTTGAAGAAGCCGACCTCGTCGAGCTCGGCGACCGTCTCATCCGGCAGCCGCCGCAGATCCTCCGTCGCCTGCGCCCGCTTGGCGATCAGCGGCAACAGATCGTCGACGCCGGCTAGGACCGACTGCACGTCACGCTGTTCAATGGACGTCACTGATTTGCCTCCCGAGAGAACGAACTGAAGAAAGATTAGAACACGTTACGATTTGTGTCGAGCAGCGCATTCCTGCGGCAGCTGGACCTGCGCACATGCATTTCTGTAACCTGTTCTAGTTATGGGCCCTCGGGCCGGAGAAGGAAGGGCACCGCGTGACGGACGAGCCGCTCGGTAGCCACGTGCTGGAACTGCAGGTGGCCGACGTCGTCAAGGAGACCGACGACGCGCGCTCGCTGGTGTTCACCGTGCCCGACGGGGTCGACATCCCCGCCGACCGGCTGCGGTACGCGCCGGGTCAGTTCCTCACGTTGCGGGTGCCAAGCGACCGCACCGGCTCGGTGGCGCGCTGCTACTCGCTGTGCAGCTCGCCATACACCGGCGATCCGATGACGGTCACCGTCAAGCGCACCGACGGCGGCTACGCGTCGCATTGGCTGTGCGACAACGCCCACCCGGGCATGCGCATCCACGTCCTGGCCCCGTCGGGCACCTTCGTGCCCAAGACGCTGGACACCGACTTCCTGCTGCTGGCCGCGGGCAGCGGCATCACGCCGATGATGTCGATCTGCAAGTCGGCGCTCGCCGAGGGCGGTGGCCGCGTCGTGCTGATCTACGCCAACCGCGACGAGAAGTCCGTCATCTTCGGCGCCGCCCTGCGCGAGCTTGCGGCAAAGTACCCCGATCGGCTGACCGTCGTGCACTGGCTGGAATCGGTGCAGGGACTGCCGAGTGCGGCCGCGCTCTCCGTGCTCGCGGCGCCGTATGCCGGTCACGACATATACATCTGCGGGCCCGGGCCGTTCATGGCGGCCGCGGAGGAGGCGATGAAGAGCACGGGCGCCGCCCCAGATCGGATCCACATCGAGGTGTTCAAGTCGCTCGAGTCAGACCCGTTCGCCGCGGTGGTGATCGAGGAGGACGACAGCGACGAGGGTCCTGCCACCGCCGTCGTGACGCTCGACGGGAAGACTCACGAGGTCCGCTGGCCGCGCAACGCGAAGCTGCTCGACGTGCTGCTCGACAAGGGCCTCGACGCGCCGTTCTCCTGCCGCGAAGGCCATTGCGGCGCCTGCGCGGTGCTGAAGAAGAGCGGCGATGTCGAGATGGAAGTCAATGACGTGCTCGAGCAGCAGGACCTCGACGAGGGCCTGATCCTCGGTTGCCAGGCCCGGCCACGCTCGGATTCGGTTGAAGTCACCTACGACGAATAAGCGTCGGGCTAACATTCGCCGCACTGGAGGGGAGCACACATGAAGCGGCTTGCAGCAGCGAGCGCGGCGGCAATGCTGATGGCGGTCCTCACAAACCCCGCGGCGGCGATAGCTGCGTCGGACTCAGAGACAACCTCGATCGCCGTCGACCCTGCCAACCAGATTCAAATGCAGGTCAATGCAGACTGCGCGGCCGGGCAGAACCGGTGCTTCTTCAACACCACCGCCAACCTGCTGACGCCAGATGGACCGACCGGCTTCCCCGGCGACACATGGGCGCGGCAGACCATCACGTTGCGGAGTTCGGACCGACTCGCGTGGGAGGAAGCCTCGTACAGCGCACCCGCCGGCATGCCCCGAGAAACCAAGGGCGCCAACCACGACAACGTGCTGTCGAAATTGTTCAAGTCGACCAACAACGTCGAGATTTCGGTGACCTATTTCGGCGGTGGGCCGATCGAGCGCTTCCGGATCGATGGCGACTCCGCCCCGATTGACTGGGCCACCGGGCAACCAAGGACTCAAGCCGACTTCATCGCGTGCTCGCAGATCCAGGTGGTCTACGGAGGGGTGAACCTGACCACGCCGACCGCCTGCGCGCAGACCACGTTCAGCTAACGCTCCTCCCGGCGACAACCGCCGCGGACTGCCGCACGAGCGCGGTCGAACACCGCCGCGTCTCCTTGCAGAATGAAGGTCGAACTGGCGGACACCAAAACCGCGTTGAGTTCGAAGGCGAGCTGGGCCGGGTCGACGTCGGACTCGAGTTCGCCGACTTCCATTGCCTTGCGGGCAAGGCGCTCCAGAAGTTCGATCCAGTCACGTTGCTGCGCGGCGACCGCATCGCGCACCGCGCCTGCCCGCGTGCCGACGTCGGCGGCCGCCACCGCGAAGAAGCATCCGCCGGGAAACACCCGCCGCTCGATGTGAGACAGAAACGCATCGCAGGCGGCGTACAGACGCCGGATGCCCTGCGGTGCGTCGAGGGCGGGCACGAACACCTCGGCGACGAAGGTCTCCCGCGCTGACGCGATGGTCGCCAACTGCAGGTCCTCTTTCGAGCCGAGTGAGCGTAGAGACCGCTCTTGCTCATGCCGATCGCCGTGGCGAGCCCGCCAATACGATTCGCGCTAGAGAGCCGGTCACTTCACACTGCAATGGCGGCGAAGAAGTGCGAGTAGGCCCCGCCGTCAGCGCAGTCTCAACGCACGCCCGCTGATTTTCGCAGTAGGCGCACGTTCGGCGGACCGAATCCAACTTGCCACGGGCTTCCAGCGACCCACCGACTCATGACGCTAGCGGGGCAGGCCGAGCAGCCGTTCACCGGCCATCGTGAGCAGGATCTGCTCGGTGCCGCCCGCGATGGTCAGGCAGCGCACGTTGAGGAAGTCGTGCACGGGCTGGTTCTCCACCACACCGGCGCCCTCGGACAGGTCCATCCGGAACTCCGACAGCGCCTGCCGGTACCGCACGCCGATCAGCTTGCGGGCACTGGCCTGCGGCCCGGGATCGGCGCCGCCGACCGCCAGCTGCGCGATGCGCTGGTCGAGCAGCGAGCCCACCTGAGCGGCGACGATCAACCGGCCGAGGCGGTCCTGCACCGTCGGGTCCAGCTCGAGCGTCGCCACCGTGCGCAGCACCTCCTCCATGGGATTGCCGAGCGCGGTGCCGTGCGCCATCGCGACCCGTTCATTGGCCAGCGTGGTGCGGGCAAGCTTCCAGCCGTCGTTGACCTCGCCGACCACCATCTCGTCGGGCACGAACACGTCGTCGAAGAACACCTCGTTGAACAGGTCCTCGCCGGTGATCTCGCGCAGCGGACGGATGTCGATGCCCGGCGTCGTCATGTCGACGAGGAAATACGTGATGCCCTTGTGCTTCGGCGCGTCCGGGTCGGTGCGCGCCAGGCACACACCGAACTGTGCCCAGTTCGCCCGCGACGTCCAGACCTTCTGCCCGGTGAGCTTCCAACCTCCTTCGGCGCGAACGGCTTTCATGCGCAGTGAAGCGAGGTCGGAGCCCGCGCCCGGCTCGCTGAACAGCTGGCACCAGAAGAGCTCGCCGCTCAGCGTCGGGGGCACGAATCGCTCGATCTGTTCGGGGCTGCCGTGCTCGAGAATCGTCGGCGCCGCCCACCAACCGATCACCAGATCGGGGCGCTCGACGCCTGCGGCCGCCATCTCGCGGTCGATCAGCAGCTGCTCGGCGGGTGAGGCGGCCCGGCCGTACGGCCGCGGCCAGTGCGGCGCCTGCAGCCCCGCCTCCGCGAGCGCGATCTGGCGCTTCTCGACGGGCTGAGCCGCAACATCGGCGACCGCGGCGGCGATCTCGGGTTGCAGGTGCTCGACAGATGCCAGGTCGATGTGCAACTCGCGGCGGACACCCCGCTGCGTGAGCACGGCGACCCGACGCAGCCATCGCGACGCACCGCCGAGGAACTGCGAAATGCCGTATGCCCGACGCAGATACAGATGGGCGTCGTGCTCCCAGGTGATGCCGATGCCGCCGAGCACCTGGATGCAGTCCTTGGCGTTGGCCTTGGCGAATTCGATGCCCGCGGCGGCCGCGACGGCGGCGGCGATCGACAAGCCAGGATCGTCGGTGTCATTGGCGGCGTGCGCCGCGTCGCCTGCGGCCACCGCGACCTGCTCGGAGCGCAGCAGCATCTCGGCACACATGTGCTTGACCGCCTGGAAGCTGCCGATCGGCTTGCCGAATTGCTCGCGAACCTTCGCGTAATCGGCGGCGGTATGCAGTGTCCACCGTGCCAACCCGGCGGCCTCGGCGGCCTGCACCGTCGCGGCGAGGTCCTCGACACGTCGCCTCGAGACGGGCAGCACCTCGGCGGGTGCGTCGGCGAGCACGACCCGGGCCAGTGGACGGGAGAAGTCGGTCGGCGTCAGCGGTTCGACGGTGACCCCGTCGGCGGTGGCGTCGACGAGAACGAAATCGTCGCCGGCGGGCAGCAGCAGCACCCCGTCGGCGTCGGCGCCCAGCACGTATTCGGCGGTGCCCGATGCCCGGCCGCCGTCGTATTTCAGCTCGGCGCTCAGCGCAAGGCCTGCGGTGCGCTCGCCGGACGCCAGTGCCTCCAGCAACTCGGCCTGCGAATTCGGTACCACCAGCGTGGCAACCGCGGTGGTGGCGATCGGACCGGGCACCAAGGCGGCAGCGGCCTCGTCGACCATCGCGCACAGGTCGTCGACGGTGCCGCCGGCTCCGCCGGATTCCTCAGCCAAGGCCACCCCGAAGATGCCCAGCTGGGCCAGGCTCGAGTAAGGCGCCCGCCAGGCGTTGGGATCGCCCTGCTCGATGTCGCGGGCCGCCTTGACGGCACCCGACCCCGCTGCCCAGCTACGGACCAGTTCGCGCGCGGCAAACTGCTCGTCGGTGGCGGTCGCTGACGCCTGCGACATTTGCGGACTCCTATGCCATCGTGCGAGAAAGGCATGCTTCTCACTAGAACGTGTTCTAATAGTGCCAGTGTTCGAGCGTCAAGTCGAACGCCATTGCAGCAGGACACGTCGGTGCCGTACGGGCGCTGAGGTGAGAAAATAGGGATCGGCATGCGTATCGTTTCCACCGAGACCGCATGATGAAGGAGCGCTCGGATCCGATGTCGTCGCCAGCACAAAGCAACCCGTCCTCGGGGTCTGAATCGCGACCGCCTCAGGTGATGCCGGTGTCCGTCCTCGCAGAGTCCGAACTCGGCTCCGAGGCGCAGCGGGAGCGCCGCAAGCGGATCCTCGACGCCACCCTCGCCATCGCATCCAAGGGCGGCTACGAAGCCGTCCAGATGCGTGCGGTCGCGGAGCGCGCCGACGTCGCGGTCGGCACCCTGTACCGCTACTTCCCGTCGAAGGTGCACCTGCTGGTGTCGGCGCTGGGCCGCGAGTTCGAACGCATCGACGCCAAGACCGACCGCACGACGCTCGCGGGCGGCACCCCCTACCAGCGGCTGAACCTGATGGTCGGCAAGCTGAACCGGGCGATGCAGCGCAACCCGCTGCTGACCGAGGCGATGACCCGCGCATTCGTATTCGCCGACGCATCGGCCGCGGGCGAGGTCGATCACGTCGGCAAGCTGATGGACTCGATGTTCGCGCGCGCCATGAGCGAGGGTGAGCCGACCGAGGACCAGTACCACATCGCGAGGGTCATCTCGGACGTCTGGCTGTCCAATCTGCTGGCCTGGCTGACGCGCCGGGCGTCGGCCACCGATGTCGCAAAGCGGCTCGACCTTGCCGTTCGTTTGCTCATCGGGGACGGGGAGCACCCTAAGATCTAGCGGGTGACGCAGGAGTTACCGGCCGAGCTGAAGCGCGCCCTTGCCACGGTCGCGCGGGTTCCCCGGGTCCTCATCGCCTGCGACTACGACGGCACCATGGCGCCGATCGTCGCCAACCCCGACGATGCGCGTCCGCTCACCGAATCCGCGGCGGCGATGCGCGAGCTGGCGGCGCTCCCGTCGACCATTGCCGCGCTGATCTCCGGGCGGGCGCTGCGCGACCTGGCCACCCTGTCCCGGATGCCCGCCGAGGTGCACCTCGTCGGCAGCCACGGCTCGGAGTTCGACACCGGCTTCGTACACGCCATCGACGACGATGCAAAGGCGTTGCTGCGCAGGATCAAGGACACGCTCGGCGCCATCGCCGCGGAGTACCCGGGCGTGGCGATCGAGATCAAGCCGGCGAGCATCGCGCTGCACGTGCGCAACGCCGAACCGGCCGACGCCGACGAGGCGCTGAAGAAGGCGCACGCCGCCTCACACTCATGGGACGCCCAGATCACCCAGGGCAAGGCGGTTCTCGAGTTCGCGGTGATCCAGACCGACAAGGGTCAGGCCCTCGACATCCTGCGCCACCAGCAGGGTGCGTCCGCCGCGGTGTTCTTCGGCGACGACGTGACCGACGAGAAGGCGTTTCGCCGGCTGCACGGCCCGGACGTCGGCGTCAAGGTCGGCGACGGCGACACGCTCGCCGACTACCGGGTCGAGTCCCCCGAGGACGTCGCGCTCGCGCTGAATTTCCTGCTCGAGTGCCGCCGCACATGGCTTCTCGGTGGTCATTCGACTCCCATCGAGCGGTTGACCATGCTGTCCAACGGCCGAACCGTCGCCCTGCTGACCCCCGAGGCAGACGTCGTGTGGATGTGCCATCCGCAGGCCGATTCGGCGGCGGTGTTCTCCAGACTGCTCGGTGACGCGAACGCCGGCCACTTCGAGATCGGCCCGGAACGGGAGTCGCTGCCGTTGAGCCAGCGCTATATCGACGGCGCGATGACGGTCGAAACCCGTTGGGCCAGCCTGCTGGTGACCGATTATCTGTCGCATGATGTCGGCGCGGGCCGCACCGATCTGGTCCGGGTGATCAGCGGGCAGGCGAAAGCCGTGGTGTCGTTCGCGCCGCGGCCCGAGTTCGCCCAGGCGCCGGTGCACCTGCGCGCCGACGACGGCGGGCTTCGGGTGATCGCGACCAACGAGCCGATGGTGTTGCGGGCTCCCGGCGTCCAGTGGGAGATAGTGCAGGACGGCGTCCACGAGACTGCCCGTGCCGTGGTGGACCCGTCGCAGGGGCCGGTGTTGCTCGAATTGCGCTGCGGCACCGAGGACTTGTCCGAGGGCCCGGTCGACGAGGAGTCCCGACGCGAGCGCGCCGAGAGCTACTGGCGGGACTGGGCCGCGACGCTGACGCTGCCCGCGCTGAATCAGTCGTTGATGAAGCGGTCGGCGCTGACGCTGCGCGGTCTCGTACATGCCGACACCGGCGCGATCATGGCCGCGGCGACCACGTCGCTGCCGGAGGAGATCGGTGGTGTCCGCAACTGGGACTACCGCTACTGCTGGATTCGCGATGCCGCGATGACCGCGGCGTCGCTGGTGTCGTTGGGATCCACCGACGAGGCAGAGGGCTATCTGAACTGGCTGCATCGGGTGATCGAGACGATGCACGGGCCCGAACGGCTGCGTCCTCTCTACGCGCTGTCCGGTTCGGATCTGGGGCCAGAGGCCGTCATCGACTCGCTGCCCGGCTATGCGGGCTCGCGCCCGGTGCGGGTCGGCAACGCCGCGAATGTCCAAGTGCAGCTTGATGTTTTCGGCCCGGTGGTGCAGCTGATCTTCGACCTGGTACACAAGCGCGTCGCGAGCGGGAGGACCGACGCGCTCACCGACGCCGACTGGAACCTGGTCAGCGAGATGGTGTTCGCCGTCGAAAGCCGTTGGGCCGAGCCGGATCACGGCATCTGGGAGATCCGCGGCGCGCCAAGGCATCACGTGTACTCGAAGGTGATGTGCTGGCTGACCGTGGATTTGGCCATAAAGCTGGCCGAGGAGTTCGGCCGCGAGGCGCCGCCGGGGTGGGCAACGCTGCGCGATGTCATCTCCCTGCAGGTGCTGGAACGGGGCTGGAACGACGAGGTGCAGTCCTACACCGCGGCCTACGACGGCACCGACCTCGACGCCGCGACGCTGCACATCGGCCTGTCCGGCCTCATCGAACCGTCCGACCCGAGATTCGCGGCCACGGTCGTCGCGACGGAGGCTGAATTGCGCAGCGGTGCAACTGTTTACCGCTATCGCAGCGATGATGGACTGCCGGGTACCGAAGGTGGTTTCCACCTGTGCGCCGCGTGGCTCGTCGAGGCGTACCTGCTGACAGACCAGCGGTCGCAGGCCGAGGCGCTGTTCGACCGCCTCGTCACCGCGGCCGGACCGACCGGCCTGCTGTCCGAGGAGTACGACCCGGTCGCCGAACGGGCGCTCGGTAACCATCCGCAGGCCTACAGCCATTTGGGGTTGCTTCGCTGCGCCCAACTCCTCGGCGCCTGAGTCAGACCGGCGGACCCGAGGTGCGGCCGCGAATCAACTCCGTCTCGAGCACGTCGATCACCGGCAGACCCGACCGCGGCGGGTTGTGCAGCAGGTAGCCCGCGCGCAGACCCTTCTCCATACTCGGCTGTTTCACCGTCGTCAGGCCGCGGCGCAGGGCCTCGGGCACGCCGTCGAAACCGGTCACCGTCATCTGGCCGGGCACATAGATTCCGCGGGCCCGCAAGTAGTCCATCGCAGAGACCGCCAGCACGTCCGCGGTGCAGATCAACGCCGTGAGGCGAGGGTTGGTGTCCAGGGCTACCTCGGCCGCGACCCCACCCGAAGTCGCCTGGTGCTCATAGCTTTCCACCACCGTCAGCGATGCCGGATCAAGGCCCGCGTCGATCATCGCGTCGTACACGCCACGGATCCGTTCCCGTTGCACGTGGAAATGCGGTGTCTGCAGCCGATCCGGGTTCGCCACCACCGGCTTGCCGTCGCCGGGCGGGCGCTCCCTGCCCAACCGCATCGTCAGCACGCCGATCTCCCGGTGGCCAAGCCCCACAACGTGTTTGGCGAGCTCGGCCATGCCTGCCCGGTCGTCGATGCAGACCCGTGAGGTGCCGGGGACATCCTTCGGCTGGTCGACGACCACCAGCGGCAGATGGCGTTGAAGCACGACCTGCAGGTACGGGTCGTCGTCGGACGCGGAGTACACCACGAAGCCGTCGACACCCGCCGAGAGCACCGCGGCCGACCCGTCGCTGACGCTTCGGTTCGGTCCCACCGCGACAAGCAGCAGGCCCTGGCCCGCGTCCTCGCACGACTCAGCCAGCCCGGCGACGAAGTCCAGCGCTGCGGGATCACTGAACGAATAGTTCAGCGGTTCGGTCATCACCAGGCCGACCGCGCCGGCTTTGCGTGTTCGCAGCGAGCGCGCCACCGGGTCCGGCCCCGGGTAACCGAGACGCTTGGCCGTCGCGAGCACCCGTTCGCGTAGATCGGCCGACAGCTGGTCGGGCCGGTTGTAGGCGTTGGAGATCGTGGTGCGGGACACCTTCAGCTCCGCCGCCAGGGAAGCCAGGGTTGCCCGGCGCCGTGGCGTTGGGCTCCTGGACATGCTGGTGACGTTATCCGACGTCGGAGGTCGCGCCGCGGCACCGGTTGCGTTAGAGTTATTGGAAACGGTTTTCATTTGTATTAGGAGAGTGGATGCTCGCAATCAGGACCACCGCCGGTCTGGCATTGGGCTTGAGCTTGGCGGTCGGCATCGCAGGCTGCAGCCAAGACCAGGCCGCGTCCGACCATCAGCACGCGGGCGCCACGGTGGTGGCATCAACTGACGTGTGGGGCAGCGTGGCCGAAGCCGTTGTCGGCGACCACGCAACCGTGAAATCGATCGTCACGAGTACCGTCGAAGACCCACATTCGTTCGAGGCCACGCCGTCCGACGCTGCCGCGATCGCGGATGCGTCGCTGGTGGTCTACAACGGTGGTGGCTACGACCACTGGGTCGACGACGTGCTGTCCAGCCATCAGGGTGTGCAAACGGTCAACGCCTACTCGTTGCTTCCCAGTTCACTGCCGCAGCCGGCTAACGAGCACGTCTTTTATGACCTTCAGACCGCCAAGGCCGTCGCACATCAGATCGCCGATAGGCTCGGGCAGAGCGATCCCGACCACGCCGACGACTACAAGGCGAACGCGTCGAAGTTCGCCGACGAGGCCGACAGCATTTCCGTCGCGCAGCGCGCGATCGGATCGTCGCACCCTGGAGCGGCCGTGGTGGCGACCGAACCCGTCGCGCACTATCTCCTGGTCAACTCGGGGATCACAGACAAGACACCGGAGGGGTTCTCCAGCGCGGTCGAGGAGGACACCGACCCGTCGCCTGCCGACCTGGCGGCCATGCTCGACCTGATCAACACCCACCAGGTCTCGGCGCTCCTGTTCAACCCGCAGACCGAGACCGCAGCCACAAAGCAGATCGAGGACGCCGCGCGGCATGCGTCCTTGCCGGTGGTCTCAGTCACCGAAACGCTCCCGGAGGGAGACGACTACCTCACTTGGCAGCGGAATACCGCCAGTGAGTTGGCAGGCCAGTTGGATAAGGCGCAAGCGGCGAGCAGATAATCGCTCCTTGTGGCTTGTGACGTCGTCGCCGAACTGAAGGGTGGCCGGCTCGCATTCGGCGACCGGGTGCTGTGGGACCAGCTGGACCTTGCAGTGCGGGCGGGCGAATTCATCGCGGTGCTCGGACCGAACGGAACCGGCAAGACCTCGCTGCTGAAGGTCCTCCTGGGGGAACTGCCGCTGAGCGCGGGCACCGTCACGGTCGCGGGCAGACCCGTCACCGAGGGCAGCGACCAGATCGGCTACGTGCCGCAGCACCGATCCGTCGACCGCGGCCTCACGCTGCGCGGCAGGGACTTGGTCGGCCTCGGCCTGGACGGCCACCGCTGGGGTGTCACGAGTCTGCGCCCCGCCGACCGGTCGCGACGGCGTGCGGCCGTGCAGACCGCGCTGCAACACGTGAACGCCGACCGCCTTGCGAACGTGCCCGTCGGCGTGATGTCCGGCGGTGAGCTGCAACGGGTGCGGATCGCGCAGGCACTCGCCAGCGACCCGGTTTTGCTGCTGTGCGACGAGCCGCTGCTCAACCTCGACCCGGCCAATGCGCGGCTGGTCTCCGCGCTGATCGACCAGCGGCGTCGGGACGCCGGTACCGCGGTGCTGTTCGTCACGCACGAGGTGAATCCCGTTCTGCCGTATGTGGATCGGGTCATCTATCTGGTCGACGGGCGGTTCCGCGTCGGCACCGTCGACGAGGTGATGACCTCGGGCACACTGTCCGAGCTCTACCGTGCCGACATCCAGGTGGTCAAGGTGCACGGTCGCTACGTCGTCGTCGGCGAGCACATCGACCATTCCGGCCACGCGAGCGGGCACATCCATGAATGACCGGCTCGCAGACCTGCTCGCGCACCTGTTCGCCTTCGATGTCACCGCCGATCTCCTTGGCCGCGACTTCGTGCAGCAGGCCTTGGTGGCGGCCGCGCTGCTGGCGCTCGTCTCGGGTCTGATCGGGCCGTTCATCGTTATGCGCCAGATGTCTTTCGCCGTGCACGGATCCAGCGAATTGTCCTTGACCGGAGCGGCTTTCGCGCTGCTGACCGGGCTGAACGTCGGCCTCGGCGCGCTCGTCGGCAGTGCGCTGGCCGCCGTGCTGTTCGGCATTCTCGGGCAACGTGCCCGCGAGCGTGACTCCGCGATCGGCGTCGTGCTGGCGTTCGGGCTCGGCCTGGCGGTGCTGTTCATCCATCTGTACCCGGGCCGCACGGGTACCAGCTTCGCGCTGCTGACCGGACAGATCGTCGGCGTCGGCTACTCGGGGCTGGCGCTGCTCGCGGTGGTCACCGTCGTGGTGACCGTCGTGCTGGCCGTCTGTTACCGGCCGCTGCTGTTCTCGACCGTCGACCCCGAGGTGGCAGCGGCGCGCGGCGTGCCGGTCCGCGCGATGGGCATCGTGTTCGCCGCGCTGGTGGGAGTGGTGGCGGCGCAGGGTGTGCAGATCGTCGGCGCACTGCTGGTGATGTCCCTGTTGATCACGCCCGCCGCCGCGGCCGCGCGGGTTTTCGTGTCCCCCGCCGCCACGATCGCGGCCTCCGTGGTCTTCGCCGAGATATCGGCTGTCGGCGGCATCGTGTTGTCGCTGGCGCCCGGTGTGCCGGTATCGGTGTTCGTCACGACGATCTCGTTCGCGATCTTCCTGCTGTGCTGGCTGGTCGGCAGCCGGCACCGCACCGCGCCGGCGTACTAGCCCGTTTCGACCGGACGCGTTGGATCCGAACACCATTCGGACCACGACCCGGGATACAACGCCGCGTCGATGCCGAGCGTCGCGAGGGCAGCCACCACCACCGACGCGGTGACGCCGGAGCCACAGTAGGCGGCGGCGCGGTCGATATCGCCGAACAGCTGCGCAAGATCCTTCTCCGCCATGAACGTCCCGTCCCCGGCCAGAAAGCCGGTACTCGGCGCGTTGCAGGCGCCGGGAATGTGTCCTGCGATCGGATCGATCGGCTCGACATGGCCGAGGAAGCGCTCCGGTGCGCGCGCATCGAGCAGGGTGTCGGCGGTCATCACCGTTTCGGCCGTCAGGGTGGGAAGCGCACCGGCGTAGAGGTCCTCGTGCGGCACCGTCAGATCGCCGGGCTCGGGTGTCACCGGTCCGCTCTCGAGCTCACCCGCCCAGGCCGCCAACCCCCCGTCGAGGATGCGGACGTTCTCGACGCCCGCTGCGGTCAACACCCACCAGGCGCGGGCCGAGCCGGCCCGGTTCCAGTCGTCGTAGACGACGACCGGTACCCCCTTCCGAATCCCCCACCGCCGCCCGGCGGCCTCGACGGCGCGTCCCGACGGCAGCGGGTGACGCCCGCGCCCTTCGACCGAGTGGTCGCTGAGCTCATCCTCCAGCGATACGTACACCGCGCCAGGGACGTGGCCCCGCTCGTGGGCGTCGCGCCCGTCCGGCTCGGTCAGCTGCCATCGCACATCCAGGATCGTCACCGGCTCACCCGCCGCCACCAGCCCCGCCAGGTCGGTCGCGGTGATCAGCACCTCGTCACGCCGTCGTCGGTTCACGTAGCCAGCGTGCCATCTAGGCTGGCTGCATGGCCTCAGTCGACCTCAACGCCGACCTTGGGGGAGAGCTTCGGGACGTGGCAGCTCGGTGACGACGACGCGATGCTCGGCCTGGTCACCAGCGCCAACGTCGCATGCGGATTCCACGCGGGCGACCCGACCACCCTGCGCCACAGCTGCGAGGAAGCCGCGAAACAGGGCGTCCGGATCGGCGCCCAGGTCGGCTACCGCGACCTGGCCGGGTTCGGCAGGCGCTTCATCGACATCACGCCCGCCGACCTCACCGCCGACGTCATCTACCAGATCGGCGCGCTGCAGGCACTCGCGCACGTGGCCGCGTCGTCGGTCGCGTACGTGAAACCCCATGGTGCGCTGTACAACACGATCGTCAACAACCACGACCAGGCCCGCGCGGTGGCGGAGGCGGTGCACGCCGTCGACCCGAGTCTGCCGGTGCTGGGCTTGGCTGGGTCGGTGTTCTTCGCCGAGGCGGAGCGGCTCGGCCTGCGCACGGTGCCCGAGGCGTTCGCCGACCGGTCCTACCGGCCCGACGGGCAGCTGGTGTCCCGGCGGGAGCGCAACGCCGTATTGCGCGACCCCGCGGAGATCGCCGACCGGGTGGCGTCGATGGTCCAGTCCGGACGGGTCGTCGCCGTCGACGGATCGACGATCCCGATCACCGTCGAATCGGTTTGCGTGCACGGTGATTCGCCGGGTGCCGTGCAGATCGCCACCGCGGTGCGGAACCGTCTGGCAAGCGAAGGCGTCGCGCTGGCGGCGTTCGTCTGATGCGACTCAAGGCAGGCAGGCCCGATCTACGTAACTACACAGAGTATTTCGACGCACCCGAAGCCAAGGCCGATGCACCGCTGACGGTGGCCTGGGCCGGGGTCACCACACTGCTCGTCGACGACGGCTCGTCCGCACTGATGACCGACGGCTTCTTCTCCCGCCCTGGGCTGGCCACCGTCGGCCTTCGTCAGATCACCCCGTCGGCGCCGCGGATCGACGGCAGCCTCCAGCGGTTGGGGGTGGACCGGCTGGCGGCCGTGCTGCCGGTACACACCCATTTCGACCACGCGATGGACTCCGCCGTGGTCGCGCAACGCACCGGGGCACGAATCGTCGGAGGAGAGTCGGCGGTACAGGTCGGCATCGGCGGCGGGCTGACCGAGGACCGTCTGACCGTCGCGACCCCTGGTGAAGCCATCACGCTCGGCGCTTACGACGTCACACTGGTGGAGGCCGAACACTGTCCACCGGACCGGTTTCCGGGTGTGATCACCAAGCCCATCACGCCGCCGGTCAGGACATCGGCCTACAAATGCGGCGAGGCGTGGTCGACGCTCGTGCACCACCGGCCGTCGGATCGGCGGCTGCTGGTCATCGGCAGCGCGGGCTTCGTGCCCGGCGCCCTCGCCGGATACCGCGCCGAGGTGGTGTATCTGGGCATCGGGCAGCTGGGTATACAACCGGAGCGCTACCTCGTCGACTACTGGACCGAGACGGTGCGGGCCGTCGGCGCACGCCGTGTCGTGCTGATCCACTGGGACGACTTCTTCCGACCGCTGACCAAGCCGCTGCGCGCCCTGCCCTATGCCGGCGACGACCTCGACGCCTCGATGCGGGTACTCACCGCGCTTGCCCACGACGACGGCATACCGCTGCATCTGCCGACGCTCTGGCAGCGCGCCGACCCGTGGAGCTGACGCTCGCGCTGGTGGCGCTGGCGGTCGTGCTGGCGTTCGCGATGGTCAAGCCGAGAGGCTGGCCGGAGGCCGTCGCCGCGGTGCCTGCGGCCGCACTCCTGATCGCATTCGATGTGGTCCCGCTGCGGGATGCGGCACACGAAGTCGGCCAGCTGCTCCCGGTGGTCGGGTTTCTCGCGGCCGTGCTCGTGCTGGCGCAGCTGTGCGACGACGAGGGCCTGTTCCTGGCGGCGGGTGCGGCCATGGCGAGATCGGCCGACGGCGACTCCCGGCGGCTGCTGGCGAGGGTGTTCGTCATCGGTGCGGTAACGACGGCCGTGTTGAGCCTGGACGCCACCGTTGTGCTGCTGACCCCCGTGGTGCTCGCGACGACGCGCACGCTGCGGGTGCCTGCGAGGCCGCACGCATATGCCACCGCACATCTGGCCAACACGGCGTCGCTGCTGTTGCCGGTCTCCAACCTCACCAACCTGCTGGCGTTCACCGCCGCGGGCATGTCGTTCCTCCACTTCACCGCGGTGATGGCGCCTTCGTGGTTGGCCGCCGTCGCCGTCGAGTTCCTTTTGCTGCGTTGGCTTTTCGCTCGCGATCTTTCAGTCAAGCCTCGGCCCGTTCCGACCACAGACCCGGTGCGGGCCCCGGTATTCGTGCTGGCCGTGCTGGCACTGACCTTATGCGGATTCGCGATTGCATCGCTGCTCGGCTTCTCCCCCGCATGGGCCGCGCTCGCCGGTGCCGTCGTGCTCGGCGTGCGCGCGCTGGCCCGGCGCGAGACATCTTTCGGCCGTATCGCCGCCGCAGCCGACGTGCCGTTTCTGGTGTTCGTGTTGTGCCTGGGTGTGGTCGTCGACGGGCTCATGCTGCACGGCCTCGAGTCCGCGATGCGCGGCCTGCTGCCGAGCGGCAACACGCTGCTTGCGCTGCTCGGCATCGCGGCCGTCGCCGCGGTGCTGTCCAACATCGTCAACAATCTGCCCGCGGTACTCGTGCTGCTGCCGCTGGTGACCGCTTCGGGACCGCCGGCGGTGCTGGCGATGTTGCTCGGCGTCAACATCGGGCCCAACCTGACCTACGTGGGCTCGCTGGCGAACCTGCTGTGGCGCAGCGTCGTCCGCCGCGACATTCCCGCCGGGTTCCGCGAGTTCAGCCGGGTCGGGCTGATCACGACACCGGTCACGCTCGTCGTCGCGGTGCTCGGACTGTGGGTTGGCATTCAGTTGTTCTGCCTTTGAGGGTGCGCCCAAGTTATCCACAGGTTTGGTTGACGTAGTGATTTCTGTCGGCAGCCGCGAGTATAGTCGAACATATGTTCGATTCGGAGTTCGGGGCGGCGTCTGACGTGGAGCTTGTTGCCGCGATCGAGGACGGGGTGCGGCAGGAGGCGATCGCCGGGGCGCGCCGGCTGGCCGCGATCGCCGAGCTGACTCGCCGCCGCGTCGACGACGACGACGACCGGGTGTGGTGGGCGTTTGACCCGTGGGACTCCGTCGCCGCCGAAGTGGCCGCGGCGATGGCGATCGGGTCGCGGCGCGCCTCGGGGCAGATGCGTATCGCCGAAGCGCTGCGCGAGCACCTCCCCGAAATCGCGGCCCTGTATTGCAAAGGCGCGCTGAGTACCCGGCTGGTGTCGACCATCACCTGGGGCACCCGCCTGGTGCAAGGAGCCGAGGCGTGGGCCGCCATCGACGCCGCGATCGCCGAGCGGGCGATCAAGTGGGAGCGGCTGTCGGAGGACAAGCTGCGCGCCGCCGTCGATGTGCAGGTGGCCCGCCATGACCCCGACGCGCAACGCCGCACCGAGGTCACCGTGCGGGGCCGCGACTTCACCATCGGCGCGTGTGACGACGACGCCGAAACCGCCTCGGTGTGGGGGCGGCTGCTGGCGCCCGACGCCGCCGTGCTGCGTGAGCGGGTCACCGCGATGGTCACCGGGCTGTGTGACGGCGATCCGCGCAGCGCCGGTGAGCGCCGCTCTGATGCCGCAGGCGCGATCGCCAACGGCAACGACACCCTGGCCTGCCGGTGCGGATCAGCCGCACTGCCCTACTGCCGGGGTGAAGCCCACATCGCATGTGCGTGATCCGGGTGATCGCCGACCAAGCCGCCATCGAACGACCGCCACCGCCGAGGACGACAGCACGACCGCCGAGGACGACAGCAGCGCCACCGCGAAGACCACGCAACGGCCGCGGTCGCCGGCGCTGCTGCTGGGACACGGGGTACTGCCCAACGCGTTGCTGGCCGAAGCGATCCGCAATGGGGCGACCATCACACCGATCCGCACCCCGGGCGCTGAGCCCGAGCCGCACTATCGGCCCTCACCCGCGCTGGCCGAGTTCGTGCGGATGCGGGATATGTTTTGTCGCTTCCCGGGCTGCGACGTGTCCGCTGATCGCTGCGACATCGACCACGCCATACCGTGGCCGTTCGGCCCGACGCACCCGTCGAATCTGAATTGCAAATGCCGCACACATCATCTCTTGAAGACGTTTTGGACCGGCATCGACGGCTGGAAAGATGAACAGTTGCCCGACGGAACGGTGATCTGGACAGCGCCCAGCGGCAAGACCTACACCACCCAGCCCGGCAGTCGGCTGTTCTTCCCCGCCTGGAACGTCACCACCGCCGAATTACCGTTACCCGAGACGCAACCCCCACCCAACACATCCCATCGCGGGCTGATGATGCCGCGCCGAAAACGCACCCGCGCCGCCGACATCGCCGCAGCCATCCAAGCCGAACGCGAACTCAACAAACTCGACACCCCACCCTTCTAGCTCGTCGAGTCCAGCCACACCGGGTTTGACAGCGCGACCATCAATGGAAAGCGCGCGCGCGGCGCCGCGCCTCTACCCTGGCGAACCGGGCCGTCCCACCGGATGCCGTCCATGTCAGGCTGCCTACCCGTGCCACGCACCGCCGGCGTTCGTATTCGGCGGCGGGGTTCTGCGACGGCGTTGTTACGCGGAATTTTAATGCGTGCGACGATCCATGAGGTCCGCCACCACGGCACCCGACCCGCGCTACGCCCCGACGCGAGACACGGCTGAGTTCGTCCGCTGCCGCGATCTGACCTGCCGGTTTCCCGGCTGCGACAAGCCCGCGCAGTTCTGCGATATCGATCACACCGTGGCCTACCCGGTGGGTCCGACGCACCCGTCAAACCTGAAGTGTCTGTGCCGTTTTCACCGGGTGCACAAGACCTACGCGACAGCGAAGAGTTGCCATTCGCCCGGCACGCCCTTGAGTTGGTGCGCGCCGCGCTCCTCGAATTCCAGCCCTGACCCGATCACGAGGTCGCGCAGCGTGCTGGACACCAGCACGTCGTTCGGCCCGGCCAGTGCGCTGACCCGCGCCCCGATGTGCACGGCGATCCCGCCGATGTCGTCACCGCGCACCTCGCACTCGCCGGTGTGCAGGCCGGCGCGCACCTCTATGCCCAACGCCTGCACCGCATCGCGAATTGCCATGGCGCAGCGGATCGCTCGCTGAGGGCCGTCGAACATCGCGAGAAAGCCGTCTCCCGAGGTGTTCACCTCGCGGCCCCGAAAGCGAGCGAGCTGCGCACGCACGACGGCATCGTGCGCATCAAGCAACGCATGCCAGTCACGGTCGCCCATCTTCGCGGCCCGGCGCGTCGAGTCCACGATGTCGGTGAACAACATCGTGGCCAGCATCCGATCGTCGGCCACCTCGGCCTGGTGTCCGGTGAGGAACTCGGCGATCTCCTGGAACGACGCGCGCCACGGTTCCACGAAGTGGAAGATGTTGCGCCCAGGCAGCTCCACGTATTTCGCGCCCGGTATGTGATCGGCGACATCCTTGCCCATTGCGCGCGTGATTAGTGGGTCGTCGGCGTGCTGGATGACAAGGGTATGCACGCGGACGGTGGGAAGGATCGCGCGCACGTTCAATTCGGCCACGAGAGGCATCATGACAGCAACGGTTGCTGGGCTTGCCGCTAGGCGATTATGTCGTCCCCACGCTGCCCGGATCTCCTCGTTCCACGGCATGTCCGGATTGAAGAAATGCTGGAACTCTCCCGTACGCCACAGGGCGTCAAATGCAGCGAGAACTTCCTCTCTAAGCAACGGGGTGGCGTCGCCCGCGTCTGCGTAGCCTTCGATCACGACGAGCGCGGTTGTGCGGGACGGATGTGTCGCTGCGAATAAAGCCGCCGTTGCGACTGCCCCATCGACCGCGACGAGGACTGTTTCACGACTCCCAAGATCGTCCAGCACTGCGGCGATGCTGTCGGACCATTGCTCCAAGGTTGGCAGTGCGCCCGACGTCGTGGGGTCGGACGCTCCGGTGCCGGGCTGGTCGAAGAAGATGAGCCTACCGAGCGATGTCATCGCCTCGACCCACCCTTGAAGCGACGGCAGCTCCGGAAAGACCTCACAGTTTGTGTACCAGTTAGAGACGAATACTATGTCGCGAGGACCCTCGCGTGACGAGCGATAGGCGACCCGCAAGTCCCCATTCAGCGCATACCGCGTATCCGAGAACACGGCGGAAGTGTAAACCGAGCTAGCCACGCGCACGGCTTGCGCCGCTTACCTACCCACCGCCGCTGCGTTGCCGCCGACACCTTCGGCGTGACGTCGATGTTCATTGCGTCGCGATCTACGCGCACATCCCGACGCCGACTGGGAGACACGCGTCCGGGTTGCGCGGCGGGCCGTGGACGGTAGTGAGCCTTGGTTCGGGCGGAGGCCCGCCGGCGTCATCTGGAGGATAAGTGCACTCACCGTTGAGCCACACTTGACTGGGCTTGCAACCCTGGGCGACGGCGACGGGTGCGCCGATCATTGCGGATACCGCAAACACTGTGCCAACCGCAGCCAAAAGTGAAGTGATGTTTCGTGATGTTGAGCGCATATCACTGCTCTTTCCCCTATTAGAGGGGGCATAATAGCAGCTAACCTATGTTTTGCCAGGGGCATAAGCAATGAACGCCAAGACAGCGGTGATCCCGGTTTGACCAACCTGTGTCCTAGCGTGATAAACGACGGCAGCATCATCTGGACCTCACCGACCGGGCGCGCCTACACCACCCACCCGGGCAGTCGGCATCTGTTCCCGATACTGTGTGAACCCACCGCCACGCTGTGGACCGGCGCACCACCGACCGTCGAACAGACCGAAGGCCACGGCGCAATGATGCCGAAACGGCGACACACCCGCGCCCACAACACCGCCAAAGCCATTGCCGCAGAGGGACGACTCAACGACGCCTAGCTCGCCGATTGCTACAAACCGGCACCGTTCTGAACCCGAGGCGCTACGTAGACGCGACCCCGAACAGACGCCACTCGCCGGGCACACCCTTGAGCTGGTGAGTGCCGCGGTCTTCAAACTCGAGTCCTGACCCGATCACGAGGTCGCGCAGCGTGCTGGACACGAGCACGTCGTTCGGGCCGGCCAGTGCGGACACCCGGGCGCCGATGTGCACGCCGATGCCGCCGATGTCCTCGCCGCGGACCTCGCATTCGCCGGTGTGCAACCCGGCGCGCACCTCGATGCCCAACACCTGCACCGCGTCGCGGATTGCCATGGCGCAGCGGATCGCTCGCTGAGGGCCGTCGAACATCGCGAGGAAGCCGTCACCGGATGTGTTCACCTCACGGCCTCGGAACCGGGACAGCTGCGCCCGCACGATGGCGTCGTGCGCGTCGAGCAGGGCGTGCCAGTCACGGTCGCCGATCTCCGCAGCCCGGCGCGTCGAATCCACGATGTCGGTGAACAACACCGTGGCCAGAACTCGGTCATCGGCCACCTCTGCCTGGTGTCCGGTGAGGAACTCGGCGATCTCCCGGAAGGACTCGCGCCAGTCCGGTTCAACGCCGTGGTACCAGTTGCGGCCCGGCACCTCGACGTATTTCGCGTCGGGTATGTGCTCGGCGATGTACTTGCCCTTCGCGGACGGAACCCTCACGTTGTCGGTGTGCTGGACGACGAGAGTCGGCACACGGATTGTCGGAAGGACCGCCCGCACGTCCAGTTCGGAAAGGATCGGCAACATGAGGGCGAGGGTCCGCGGGCTGGCCGCCAGGCGTTCTGCTCGAGCCCACGCTGCCCGGATCTCCTCGTTCCACGGCATGTCCGGGTTTGCCAGATGTTCGCCCTCCCCGGTGCCCCACATGCGGACGAACGCGGCGTGAGCTTCGTCTCGAACGAGTGGGGTGCCACCCGCATCCGCGTAACCGTCGAGCACGACCAGCGCGGTGGTGCGCGACGGATGTGTCGCCGCGAACAGCGCAGCGGTCGCGAACGCGAAGTTCGGCGCGACGAGAACCGCTTCGCGACTCCCGAGGTCGTCGAGCACCGCGGTGATGCTGTCGGCCCATTGTTCCAAAGTCGGCAGCGCCCCGGGTGTGACGGGATCGGACGCTCCGGTGCCCGGCTGATCGAAGTAGATGAGCCGACCGAGCGATGTCATCGCCTCGACCCACCCCTGAAATGAAGGCAGCTCCGGACTAACCTCGCAGCACGTGAACCAGTTCGGGACGACCACAAGGTCGCGAGGACCTTCACGTGAGGCGCGATAGGCGACGCGCAAGTCCCCGTTCAGCGCGTAGCGCGTCTCAGAGAACATTGCGGAAGTGTAAGCCGGGGAGCGGGTCGAGTTTCGATGTCACGCAACCGTTGAGTCCAGCCACACCGGGTTTGACAGCGCCACCATCGAAGGAAAGCGCGCACGGCGCCGCACCTCCACCCTGGCGAACCGGGCCGTCCCGCCGGGTGCCGTCCACGTCAGGGTGCCTGCGCCGTCGTCGTCGGTCTTGGCGCGACCGACGCAGCCGCCGTCGGTGATGAGGGAGATCGTGGTACCGGGCGCGCCGCGCACCTCTGTGGTCACGGTGACCGTGTTGCGGTCATGGGACGCGTTGAGCGCCAACGCCACTACGCTCGACTCCGCCAGATAGCAGCGACCCCGCCGCAGGCCGTCGATGATTCCCGGTGTCGACAGTTCCTCGGCGTGGACGACGGCCTGCGGTCGCCCGACGGGTTGATCGGATACATGCGAGTCGCTTCCGCCCACCGCGGTGATTCGGCGTCCCTGCCGTAGCAACTGATGCCAGATACGCAGTGACAGTTCGTCATCGACGTTCCACACACCGTTCCAGACTTCCACGGCATCCACGTCGTGATAGCCGAACTCCCAGGCACAGCCCGGCAACGGCACCGACGGGTGGGCGGCTACCACCAGGCCGCCACCCTCGCGAACCTGTGCGGCATAGTCCGCGAATACGCCGTCGCGTGGGGCGTAGCGCCAATCGACCCAACCCCCCGGCGGCAGCCCGACCGCCAGCCAGTGGCCGTGGCGGGTGGTCACCTCCTCGCCCGCGATCACCTCCAGGTCCGTGCTGCTGGCGGCCCACGCCCGATTGGCGGAGTTGGTGTTGTGGTCGGTGGAGACGATGAAATCCAGGCCGGCCGCCGCGGCCGCGGCCGCCATTTCCTCGATTCGGCGGCGGCCGTCGGAATGCACTGTGTGAGTGTGCAAGTCGCCCCGGTACCAGCCTGCGCGAGGGGTGCTGCAGACGGCGGTGTTGGCACGAGGATCGCCGCGCAACGACGGCTGTACGCCCTCAGTGAGCACGACCCGAGCCTGCCAATCCATGCCCAGCGGGTTGAGCACCACAGGGCCGAGCGCCAGTGCCCATCGGCCGGTATCGATCGGCCCGGCCAGATAGCCAGGAGTGGCGTTGACCGCCGAGAGCATGAACCCCGCCCGCGCACCTCCCGACCAGCCGCGAAAGCCTGCCGCGTTGCCGAGTTGATGACCGGCGGGCCCGAAGATGCCCAGGTCCAGCACGTTGCGTCCGATCCCGAGCAGTGAGAACTGCTCGTGCGACGTGCTCACGTCGATCCGGTTGGTGCCCTCGGGTACGTCGAACGGCACGTACGCCCAGTGGTCGATGCCGAACTTGAACCGACCCGAGTACGAAAGGGCGATTCCGGTGTCCGTCCTCGGGGCGGTCATCGGTCGTCTCCTGTCCGTCGGGCACATGATCGGTCGCGTGTGCCTACGGAATGGTTAAGGAGACGCGAACAACGGTGGGACGGTTGACGTCGAGTCGCAGATCGGCGGCGATGCGATTAGCGAATTGCCCTGCGATCCGCAAAATTGGAGACGTGGGCGTGTTCTCTCGATACGTGGCGCTCGGCGATTCGTTCACCGAAGGTGTCGGCGACCCCTATCCCCCAAGTCCCAACGGTCTGCGCGGTTGGGCCGATCGCGTCGCTTTTTCGCTGGCACAGACGAACGGCGAGCTGCGCTACGCCAATCTCGCGGTGCGGGGCAGGCGAATGGACGAGATCCTCGACGAGCAGGTTCAGACCGCCGTCATGCTCGAACCGGATCTCGTCACCATCTATGCGGGCATGAACAATCTGCTCCTGCTGCGCAACGACGTCGACGCCATGATGGCCAGGTACGCCGAGGGGCTCAAGACGCTGCAGCAGACCGGTGCCGTCGTGCTCGCCTTCACGGCAGCAGATCTCGGCACCGTGCCGCTGTTCCGGCGGCTGCGCGGCCGCGCGGCCGTGTACAACGAACTGCTGCGCGGCATCGCCGACGACCTCGGCCTGAACCTGGTCGACTTCTGGCGCTACACCGAGTTCCGCGACTCGCGACTGTGGGACGGCGACCGCATCCACCTCTCGCCGCTTGGACACGAGCGCTTCGCCGCCAAAGTTCTTGACACCCTCGCTGTTTCACATGAGCTCACGTCGCGGTCGGCGGCACTGCTCTCTTCGGCGCCACCGGTGCGCGACTTCCGCGCCAACCTTCGCTGGACCGCGGCGTTCGCAGCACCGTACGTCGCCAAGCGAATGCGGAGGGCCAAACGGGGCGCGGGCATCGAGCCGAAACTGGCGACACTGACAAAGGTTTGCTGATGCCAATAGCCGACGGTGCACCCGGCGTAGCCGGTCTCCATCTCCAGTTTGGCGCCGATGCCTCGACGGAGGTGGTGGTGTCGTGGCACACTCCTGCTCCGGTACACAAGCCGCGCGTCGTCTTCGGCACACCTGACGACGGATTCGGTCAGGCGGTAGCCGCCGAGACGAACACGTACCGGGACGCGGCGTCCGGCAAGACGGTCCATGCACACCACGCCAGGATCACCGGACTGTGTCCCGACGCCCACTACGTATATGCGGCAATGCACGACGGCGCCAGTCCCGAGCTGGGGACGGTACGGACGGCACCGCGCGGGCGCGCCGCCCTGCGGTTCACGAGCTTCGGTGATCAGTCGACGCCGACGTTGGACGCTTCGGTCGCGCGCGCCTTCGGACACGACAATCGCGGTTCGCCCGCCGCAGGCGACATCACCAGCGCCGTCGAGCACGCTGCACCTCTGTTCAACCTCGTCAACGGCGATCTCTGCTACGCCAACCTGTCTCGTGACCGGGTGACACACCTGGTCGGATTGGTTCGCGAACAACTCGAGGTCCGCGCGATACAGGCCGTGGATGCCCGCCGCGGGCAATCACGAGAACGAGCTGGGTAACGGCCCGATCGGCTACCAAGCCTTTCAGACCTACTTCGCACTGCCCGATTCCGGCGCCGAAGCCGAGTTGCGCGGGCTGTGGTACGCGTTCACGGCGGGTTCGGTGCGGGTGATCGCCCTGGCCAACGACGACATCTGCTACCAGGACGGCGGGAACTCGTACGTTCGCGGCTATTCCGGCGGTGGCCAAAAGCGCTGGCTCGAAGGTGAACTCGCACGGACACGCGCCGACAGCGACATCGACTGGGTGGTGGTGTGCATGCACCAGACGGCGGTGTCGACCGGTAACCGCACCAATGGTGCCGACCTCGCGATCCGGGAGAACTGGTTGCCGCTGTTCGACCGCTACGACGTGGATCTTGTGGTGTGCGGTCATGAGCATCACTACGAGCGGTCTCATGCCATCCGCGGGACCATGCCGAGCGACACGCTCACCCCCTTGCCCGCCGACAGTCGGCCGGATGTCATCGACACCACCACGGGAACGGTGCATCTGGTCGTCGGTGGCGGCGGTACGTCCATCCCGTCCAACGGCATGTTCTTTCCCGAGGCGCGCTGCCGAGTACTCACGGGCGTCGGCGATTTCGATTCCGCTACCGGGCACAAGTCGCCGGTCTATGTCGAGGAAGCCGCGCCATGGTCGGTGTTTCGCGACATGCACAATCCGTGTGGCTTCGTATCATTCGACGTCGATCCCGGTGTTCCCGGCGGACTGACATCGATCGCAGCGACGTATTACGCGGTCAATGGACTGCTCGGTGCGGCCATTCCGGTGGACAAATTCACGCTGACGCGGCCGCGGCGCGACTCGGTGCGCTAACGCCGACGCTGGCGGGCGATCTCGGCAAGCACCACGCCCGCAGCCACCGAGGCGTTGAGCGACTCCGTCGGCCCGGCCATCGGGATGGACACCACCGTGTCGCAGTTCTCCCGCACCAGCCGCGAAAGGCCCTTGCCCTCGGAGCCAACCACCAAGACCAGCGGGTCCGCGCCGTCGAGCTCGTCGAGCGTGGTGTCACCATCCGCGTCCAACCCGATCACCTGCAGGCCCGCATCATGCCAATTCTTCAGTGTCCGATTGAGATTCGTCGCCCTTGCCACCGGCAGTCGGGCCGCGGCACCGGCACTGGTGCGCCATGCGACCGCGGTGACCGACGCCGACCGCCGCTGCGGGATCAGCACGCCGTGTCCGCCGAAGCCCGCCACCGAACGCACGATCGCGCCCAGGTTGCGCGGATCGGAGATGTTGTCCAGCGCGACCAGTAGAGCGGGTGTGCTGCCTTTGGTTGCGGTGGCGAGCAGGTCGTCGGGGTGGGCGTATTGGTAGGGCGGGACCTGCAGCGCGATCCCCTGGTTCAGTCCGTTCGCACTGATGCGATCCAGATCGCCCCGTGGTACCTCGAGGATGGAGATCCCGGCATCCGCTGCGCGCCTTACCGATTCGGTCAGGCGCTCGTCGGCGTCCGTGCCCAGCGCCACGTAGAGCGCGGTCGCCGGAACGCCGGCTCGCAGGCATTCCAGCACGGGGTTGCGGCCAAGCACCACCTCGGTGTCGTCGGTGCGCTTCTGTTGACGGCGCTGCTGTTGGCTCTTGGCGGCCCGCTTCGCGGCCTTGGCGGCCGGGTGGTTGGGCCGTAGGTGTGCGGGCGGCGTGGCGCCACGCCCCTCCACACCGCGGCGGCGCACGCCACCCGAGCCGACCTGGGGGCCCTTCTTGGTGCCGGCCTTGCGGACCGCGCCTCTGCGTTGGGAATTGCCTGCCATTTACTTGGAGTACCCGTCCAGTAGCGTCCACTGCGGCCCGTCCGCGGTGTCGGTCACCTCGACGCCCGCCTTCTTCAGCCGGTCCCTGATCGCATCGGCCTCCGCCCAGTCTCTGCGCTCGCGGGCGTCGACGCGGCGCTGAATCTCCGCGTGCACCAACACATCGACGGCGGCAAGCGCGGCAGAGGTCTCGTCGCGGGACTCCCACCGTTCGTCGAGCGGGTCGCAGCCGAGGATGCCCGTCATCGCCCGGATCGAGGATGCGCGGGCCATCGCCGTCTCGTGGTCGCCCGCCTCCAGCGCCCGGTTGCCTTCCGCGCGTGCGGCGTGCACCTCGGCGAGCGCGATGGGCACCGACAGGTCATCGTCGAGAGCGGCGGCGAACGCGGCAGTCCATTCGCCCGGCTCGACGGCGCCGACCCGGTTGCGCACCCTGTGCAGGAAGTCCTCGATGCCGGTATATGCCTTCGCCGCATCCTGCAGCGCGGTCTCGGAGAATTCCAGCATCGAGCGGTAGTGCGCGCTGCCGAGGTAGTACCGCAGCTCGGCGGGCCGAACCCGTTGCAGCACAGCCGGTATGGCCAGCACGTTGCCAAGCGACTTGCTCATCTTCTCGCCGCCCATGGTCACCCAGCCGTTGTGCAGCCAGAAGCGGGCGAACCGGTCGCCGACGGCCTCGGCCTGAGCGATCTCGTTCTCGTGGTGCGGGAAGATCAGATCCATTCCGCCCGCGTGGATGTCGAATTCGGGCCCAAGGTACGCCTCGCACATCGCGACGCATTCCGTATGCCAGCCGGGCCTGCCCCTGCCCCACGGCGTGGGCCAGGACGGCTCACCCGGCTTCTCGCCCTTCCACAGGGTGAAGTCGCGCTGATCGCGCTTACCCGTCGCGACCCCCTCACCCTGATGCACGTCGTCGATCTTGTGCCCCGACAACTTCCCGTACTCGGGCAGGCTCAGGACGTCGAAATAGACATCGCCGCCCGCGGCGTACGCGTGCTTGTCGTCGATCAGCCGATCGATCAGCTCGATGATCTGGGTGATGTGGCCGGTCGCGCGCGGCTCAGCCGACGGCGGCAGCACCCCGAGCGCGTCATAGGCCGCCGAGAACGCCCGGTCGAAGGTGGCCGCCCACTCCCACCACGGCCTGCCCGCGTCGGCGGCCTTGTTGAGGATCTTGTCGTCGATGTCGGTCACGTTGCGGATGAACGCGACGTCGAAGCCCTTGGCCATCAGCCAGCGGCGCAGCACGTCGAAGGCGACCCCGCTGCGGACGTGGCCGATGTGCGGCAGGCCCTGGACGGTGGCGCCACACAGGTAGATCGAGACATGGCCGTCGCGCACCGGCACGAAGTCACGGACAGCGCCCGTCATCGTGTCGTGTAGCCGCAGGTCGGTCACGACGGGCCAGCTTACCGGCCTAATCCGCGTCAACCACCAAAGCGGTCGCGATGGCGGCCAATCCTTCGCCGCGACCCGTCAGTCCGAGGCCGTCGGTGGTCGTCGCCGAGACCGAAACCGGGGCGTCCAACAGCTCCGAGAGCACTTGCTGCGCTTCCGCCCGCCGCGGTCCCACCTTGGGTCGGTTGCCGATCACCTGCACGGCCGCGTTTCCCACCCGGTAGCCCTCGGCGCGCACCAGGCCGTGCACATGGCGCAGCATGTCCGCGCCGCTAACACCCGCCCAGCGCGGGTCGTCGGTGCCGAACACCTCGCCGATATCGCCGAGCCCGGCAGCGCTCAGCAGCGCGTCGCACAGCGCGTGGGCCGCCACATCGCCGTCCGAGTGCCCGGCACAGCCGTCGGCGCCGTCGAACAGAAGTCCCAGCAGCCAGCACGGCCTGCCTGCCTCGATCGGGTGGACGTCGGTGCCGACGCCGACCCTCGGCATGCTCACGTGGCCCGTTCCAGCAGGGCCTTGGCGAGCAGCAGATCCATCGGCGTGGTGATCTTGAAGGCCAGCGGGTCGCCGTCGACCACCTGCACGGGGGTGCCGGTCGGCTTCGACCACGGAGGCGTCGTCGGTGAACCCGCCCGCGGCCGCCCGGTCGTAGGCGCGCCGCAGTAGTTCGGTCCGGAATCCCTGGGGGGTCTGAACGGCGCGCAGCCCCGACCGTTCGGGGGTGCCGAGCACGACGCCGTTGGCGTCGACGGCCTTGATGGTGTCGCTGACCGGCAGCGCGGGCACCACCGCGGGATGACCGGACTGGAGCGCCTGGCACCACCCGCACGATCAGCGAGGGCGGGGTGAGCGCCCTCGCCGCGTCGTGGACGAGGACGAATTCCGCGTCACCCACCGCCGCGAGGGCGAGCCTGACGGACTCCGTGCGATCGGACCCGCCCGCCACGATGACCGCGTCCCCGCCGAAGACCAGCTTGGCCTCGTCGGTGCGGGTCGGCGGTACGGCGACCACCACGCTGTCGACCACGCCGGAGTTACGCAGGCCCTCGAGGGCATACTCCAGCATCGGGCGACCGCCCAGATTGACGAATGCCTTCGGCGCGCCTGCGGCCAACCGTTCCCCTGACCCTGCGGCCGGGACGACGGCAACCGTGCTCATGCGTCAGGACGCGGCGGCCAGCACCTCGTCGAGAATGATCTCGGCCTTGGCGTCATCGGTGTTCTCGGCGAGCGCCAGTTCGCCGACCAGGATCTGCCGGGCCTTGGCCAGCATCCGCTTCTCGCCCGCGGACAGGCCACGCTCCTGATCACGGCGCCACAGGTCGCGAACGACCTCGGCAACCTTGTTCACATCGCCGGAGGCCAGCTTCTCGAGGTTGGCCTTGTAGCGGCGCGACCAGTTGGTCGGCTCCTCGGTGTGGGGGGCGCGGAGCACCTGGAACACCTTGTCGAGGCCCTCCTGCCCGACCACATCGCGCACGCCCACATACTCGGCATTGTCGGCTGGGACTCGCACTGTGAGGTCTCCCTGGGCGACCTTCAAGACGAGATATTCTTTCTGCTCGCCTTTGATGGTCCGGGTTTCGATCGCCTCGATCAACGCAGCACCGTGGTGTGGATAGACAACGGTGTCTCCGACCTTAAAAATCATCTGTTTCGAGCCCCTTTCGATACTCCATGCTAACACGGCGCCCGGACACGTGCCGCACAACGGTGCAGGTCAGGGGCACCGCAGGTGAAGAGTAGGGGTTGACACGGTGACGAATACGTGCATGGCAACGGCTGGTCAGCGACCCCGTCGCGACCCCTCTCACGTGCCTGTGGATGATTCGCGGCAAACCCGATTCGACGACCTCGACACCTCCGCTACCGTCGCCAACCACCACCTACTACTGTGCATAGTCGAACAGGTCTGAGTCACTGGCGACCGAGGTCACCGGCGTCGCGCCGGCCGAGCAGGAGGCATTCCGGGTGAACCGCTTCAAATCCCGCAGTTCCGCCGTCACCGTGGCTCTCGGCGGCGTGCGCGCTGGCCGTCGCCGCCACCCTCGTCCGGCTGCAGCGCCGGGCAGGTCGCCCAGACCGCCACCCAGCAGGCGGCGGTCAACGGCACCGCAGCGACGGTCGGCAACATCACGCTGCGCAACGTGCACCTGCGCGCCCCGCAGACGTCCGACTATGTGCAGCCGGGCAGCGAGGTGGAGCTGCTGTTCGTGGCGGCCAACGAATCGCCCGACAGCTCCGACAAGCTGACCTCGATCACGTCCGGCCTCGGCACGGTGTCGTTGACCGGCGACACCTCCCTGCCCGCCACCGACGTTCTGGTGGTCGGCGAGCCCGACGGCCAGATCGCCGCGCTCGAGCAGGCTGAGACCGCCGATGCGGCGAAGGCCGATGGTCGACATCACCAAGCCGATCACCAACGGCCTGACCTACGACTTCACCTTCAACTTCGAGAAGGCGGGCCAGACTCACCGTCGCGGTTCCGATCTCGGCGGGTGAGGCGCCGCGCCGCGACCAGGCCGGCGACGCGTCCCACGAAGAGGGTGGCGACACGGGCGGTCACCACTAAGGATCTGTCGGCGGTGGCGGATACCGTCACACCGTGGCCAAGGCGCGTTCGCAGTACCGCTGTTCGGAGTGCCACCACGTCACCGCGAAATGGGTCGGACGCTGCGCGGACTGCGGCACCTGGGGAACGGTCGACGAAGTAGCTGTGCTCGCCGCCGTCAACGGCTCGGCCACCAGGCGGGCGGTGGCGCCGACGACGCCCGCCGTGCCGATCAGTTCCATCGATCCGGGCGCCACAAGGCACTATCACACCGGCGTCAGCGAGCTCGACCGCGTGCTCGGCGGCGGCATCGTGCCCGGTTCGGTGACGCTTCTGGCCGGCGACCCCGGCGTCGGCAAGTCGACCCTGCTGCTGGAGGTGGCCCACCGCTGGGCCGAGAGCGGGCGGCGGGTGCTGTATCTGTCTGGCGAGGAGTCCGCGGGCCAGATCCGGATGCGGGCCGAGCGCACGGGCTGCAACCACGATGAGGTCTACCTGGCCGCGGAGTCCGATCTGCAGACCGCGCTCGGCCATATCGACGAGGTCAATCCGACCTTGGTGGTGGTCGATTCGGTGCAGACCATGTCGACGACCGAGGCCGACGGTGTGACCGGCGGCGTCACCCAGGTGCGGGCGGTGACGACGGCGCTGACCATGACCGCGAAGACCACCGGTATCGCGATCATTCTCGTCGGTCACGTGACCAAGGACGGTGCGATCGCCGGGCCGCGGTCGCTCGAGCACCTCGTCGACGTCGTGCTGCACTTCGAGGGCGACAAGACGTCGGCGCTCCGCATGGTGCGCGGTGTCAAGAACCGGTTCGGCGCCGCCGACGAGGTCGGCTGTTTCATGTTGCACGACAACGGAATCGAGTGTGTCGCCGATCCGTCCGGCCTCTTCCTCGATCAGCGTCCGGCACCCGTTTCGGGCACCGCGGTCACCGTGTCGCTCGACGGCAAGCGTCCCCTCATCGGAGAGGTGCAGGCCCTGATCGCGGCGCCGACCACGTCGTCGCCCCGTCGGGCGGTCAGCGGTATCGACTCGGCGCGGGCCGCGATGATCGCGGCGGTGCTGGAGAAGCGGGCCCATCTGAGGGTCGCGCAGTGTGACATCTACCTGTCGACGGTGGGCGGGATGCGGCTCACCGACCCGTCGTCGGACCTCGCCGTTGCGTTGGCCATCGCATCGGCCTACGCCGACCTTCCCCTGCCGACGACGGCCATCGCGATCGGAGAGGTCGGTCTGGCTGGCGACCTGCGCCGGGTCAGCGGCATGGAGCGGCGGCTGGCGGAGGCCGCCCGGCTCGGATTCACTTGTGCGGTAGTTCCGCCCGGCGTGAAATCGGTGCCGATAGGCTTACGGGCGATAGCGGCCGACAACATCACCGCTGCCATGAAGGTGCTGACGGAGATCTCGGTGAAAGCCGGCCGCTCCGAGGAGGGGCCATGGCCGTGAAGTCCAGCCGCCGAAACGTGGTGCAGCTGGTCCGTCCGACCTTGCGGGAGACGATCGGCCGCCTGGCTCCCGGGACCGCGCTGCGCGACGGCCTCGAGCGGATCCTGCGTGGCCGAACCGGCGCGCTGATCGTGCTCGGCTACGACGACAGCGTCGAGTCGATCTGCGACGGCGGCTTCTCCCTGGACGTCGCGATACGCGCCGACCCGGCTGCGCGAGCTGTCCAAGATGGACGGCGCGGTTGTGCTGTCCAGCGACGGCAACCGCATCCTGCGGGCCAACGTTCAGCTGGTGCCCGACCCGTCGATTCCGACCGATGAGTCAGGCACCCGGCACAGGTCCGCTGAGCGCACGGCCGTCCAGACCGGATATCCCGTTGTGTCGGTGAGCCATTCGATGAGCATCGTGACCGTCTACGTGGCGGGCGAGCGGCACGTGGTGCCCGACTCGGCGACCATCCTGTCGCGCGCCAACCAGACCATCGACACCCTCGAGCGGTACAAGTCACGCCTCGACGAGGTGAGCAGACAGCTGTCGACGGCCGAGATCGAGGACTTCGTCACGCTGCGCGACGTGATGACGGTGGTGCAGCGGCTGGAGATGGTCCGCCGGATCAGCCTCGAAATCGACTCCGATGTCGTCGAACTCGGCACCGACGGACGCCAGCTGAAACTTCAGCTGGAGGAGCTGGTCGGCGACAACGACAACGCCCGCGAGCTGATCGTGCGCGACTACCACGCCAACCCGGACCCGCCGACCGCGTCGCAGGTGACCGCGACGCTCGAGGAGCTCGACGGTCTTTCGGACACCGAGCTGCTCGACTTCACCACGCTGGCAAGGGTTTTCGGCTACCCGTCAACGGCGGAGGCGCAGGATTCGGCAATGAGCTCGCGCGGGTACCGGGCGATGGCAGGCATTCCGCGTCTGCAGTTCGCCCACGTCGACCTGCTGGTGCGGTCGTTCGGGTCGCTGCAGGGGCTGCTGGCCGCCAGCGCGAACGATCTGCAGTCCGTCGAGGGCATCGGGTCGATGTGGGCGCGCCACATCCGCGAGGGTCTGTCGCAGCTGGCGGAGTCGACGATCGCCGACCGGTTGGCCTAGCCGACGGGCGCCGCCCTGTTCGGGCGCGGGAGCGCCTTCTGCAGGTGCCGGGGCCTCCGCCTGCGGCGCGGGCTGGGCGAGGATGAACGGCATGGTCGCCGACCGCAGATTGCCCAGCTGGACGATCAGGTTGTACGTGCCGGGCCCGATCGGCTGGCGGGGCAGCGGACATCCCGGCGCCGAGCCCATCCCGGTCCAGGTCACCTCGGTGGTCACCTGCTCGCCGGGGTTGAACGTCTTGACCAGCGTCTCGTTCGACGGCGCGCAGTCGAGGTTCGACCACAGCCGGGTGTTGTCGAGGCCGTAGACGTAGGCCGCGAGCACCGCGGCGCCGACGTCACGCTCGCAGGCCACCAGGCCGATGTTCGTGACGACCATGGTGAACTTCGGCTGATCGCCGACCACGTATTCCGGCTGGCTGGTGATGCCCTTGACGGCCAGCGTGGAGTCCGGGCAGTCGTCGCCCTCCTGCAGCACAGGCGGCGGGGTGACGGCTGCGGTCGGTGTCGGCGTTGGGGCGGGTGCGCTCGCGGCCGGCGGCACGACCGGCGTCTTGACCTCGGGGTTCTCTCCCGGCAGCGGTGTCGGGGCGGCGGCGGGCGCAGGTGACGGCTTGCCGGCGTTCTTCGTCTCGGTGCCGGTGTTCATGACGACCATGACCACCACTGCGGCGATGACGCCGATGACGAGGACCGCGATGCCCAGCGCAAGTGCCCTGCGGCGCCAGTAGATCTGGGTGGGTAGCGGGCCATGCGGCTCTAGATCCAACACAGACTCACGGTAAGGCCAGGTCACGCACAATCGTCCGAGGTGGCCCGGCGTGTCGGCTGATGAGCGCTTGCGCGAGGAGCCGACAGCGCGGGTCAGCCTTCGCCGATGTCGCCCAGATGATCCCGCAACACGGCCCGTCCGTCGGCGAGTTGATAGGTGTGCCCGCGATCGCGACGGTTCCCGCTTCGAGTCGTTCGGCGATCGCGGACGACCGGGCGCGCAACTGCGCCGCCGTCTCGATGACATGCCTGGCTTCGAACTCATCGACCCTGCTCAGGCCATCGCGGCGGCCCAGCAGGATTGACGGCGTGACCCGTTCGACGATGTCACGTACGTAGCCGCCAGGTACCGCGCCGCCGTCGAACGCCGACAACGTCGCCTTGACCGCACCGCAGCTGTCGTGGCCGAGCACCACGATCAGCGGCACGTCGAGCACCGTGATGGCGTACTCGATGGAGCCGAGCACCGCCGAGTCGATGACGTGGCCCGCGGTGCGAACCACGAACATGTCGCCGAGGCCCTGGTCGAAGATGATCTCGGCGGCGACCCGGCTGTCGGCGCACCCGAACAACACCGCGGTCGGTTTCTGCCCCTCGGCAAGGGCTGCGCGGTGCTCGATGCTCTGGCTGGGATGTACGGGGTTTCCCGCGACGAATCGCTCGTTACCCTCCTTTAGTGCCTTCCATGCGGTCACCGGATTTGTGTTGGGCATGGCCGCCATTGTGCCGGAGTGCGACTTGACGATCGATTCGACCGAGCTCTTGCAGTGGTACGAGCGCGAGCAGCGCGACCTGCCGTGGCGCAGGCCGGGCGTCTCGCCGTGGCAGGTGCTGGTCAGCGAGTTCATGTTGCAGCAGACCCCGGTAGCGCGGGTCGAACCGATCTGGCTGGCCTGGGTGGCGCGCTGGCCCACCCCGTCGGCCACCGCAGCGGCAAGCGCGGCGGACGTGCTGCGCGCATGGGGCAAGCTGGGCTACCCGCGGCGGGCGAAGCGGCTGCACGAATGCGCGCTCGCGATCGCGCGTGAGCACGGCGACGTCGTGCCCTCGGACGTCGAAACCCTGTTGTCGCTGCCCGGAATCGGCGCGTACACCGCGCGTGCCGTCGCGTGCTTCGCCTATCGGCAGCGGGTACCCGTCGTCGACACGAACGTGCGCCGCGTGGTGGCAAGGGCGGTGCACGGCAGGGCCGACGCGGCGGCTTCGTCGTCGCCACGCGACCTCGACGACGTCGACGCGCTGCTGCCCAACGACGATGAGGCACCACGCTTTTCAGTGGCGCTGATGGAGCTGGGAGCGACGGTGTGCACTGCACGGTCGCCGCGATGCGGCATCTGCCCGTTGAGTGTGTGCGCGTGGCGGTCGGCCGGTTATCCGGCCGCGACGACGCAGACACGCCGGGTCCAGCGCTACGCGGGCACCGACCGGCAGGTGCGCGGACGGCTGTTGGATGTGCTGCGCGGCAACGACTCTCCGGTCACCCGTGCGGAACTCGACGTCGTCTGGCTGTCCGACACGACGCAGCGCGATCGCGCGCTGGACTCACTGCTTGTCGACGGGCTGGTCGAGCAGACGGCCGACGGTCGCTTTGCCCTTGCCGGCGAAGGCGGCGAAGCGCGGCACTAAGACGCCGGTAGGACCCGCCGAGCAAGCCGCGCGAGCCTCGACGGCTTGAAGTCCCACACCTCGGCGTCGTCTTCCGAGTCCCACGCATAGGTCGGCGTGCTGTCGTCCACCAAACCCCGAAGCGCAGGCAGCGCAAGCACTTCCGCTGACCAGTCGTATAGACGACTGAACCTCGGCACGATGATGCCGATGTCCAACATGTGGCCGAATCCGTGTTCGACCGCCACGTAGGTCTCGACGTCGTCACCGAGCGGGTACTCGTCGGGCAACACCCGCGACAGCGACATGAAGATGCCGGTCATGCCGATGCGGGGATCGCCGACCACATGGGCCACCGGCGCGAGCCGGCCCAACGCCAGCCGGGGTGCGGCCACCAGCGCGTGCGCGAACAGCACCCGCACGAGGACCACGTTGATGAAGAAGCGCTCCACCCGGCCTTCCTCGGCGGCGAGCGACTCGTTGTCCAGATAGCCCGCTGCGATGCTGGCGTTGTGTGCGCGGTACCAGTTGCGCGCGGTGGGTCGGTGGATGAAATCGAGATGCGCGGTCACCGCGTTTCGGCTGGGTTCGCCTGCGTAGCCGAAGGCCAGCGCGCGGGCTTCTGCGGTGTCACGCAGCAACGTTTCGTTCAACGCCCGCCACCACGGGCTGCCGGGCCGCCGATCGCTTGGCGGATTCAGAAGTCCCCGTCGCAGTTGCCAATTCATGAACGCGGATGCCGCGCGCCGATACGGGAGATATCCGCGGTCGACTTCGCGTGGCACCTCGTAGAGGCGGCGCATCAGCGTGCACCGCGCCGTCGGGTCGTCGCGGACGCGGTCGGACTCCGAACGCGCATAGGCCGCAGCAGAATTGCCCGCCACAAGCCGATTCTTCCACGTAGCCTTGGCCTGTGGCGCAGGCCCCGCGCACTCGCTACGCCAAATGCGGCGACATGGACATCGCCTACCAGGTTCTCGGCGATGGTCCCGACCTGCTCGTGTTGCCCGGACCGATGATCTCGATCGATGCGATCGATTCGGAGCCGTCGCTGTACCGTTTCCATCGCCGCCTCGCGTCGTTTGCCAGAGTGATCCGATTCGACCAGCGCGGAACGGGTCTTTCGTCGCGCATCCCGACCGAGGGCGCCATGGGCCCCCATTATTGGGCGGAGGACGCCATCGCGGTGATGGACGCAGTCGGATCTGACGAGGCAACCCTCTTGGGTTCCGGTTTCACCGCGATGACCGGACTGGCCCTGGCCGCCGACTACCCGGAGCGAGTGCGCAGCATGGTGATCGTCAACGGCGCGGCCCGCGTAATGTGGGCGCCCGACTATGAAGCCGGCTACGAATCAAGCACCGTCGAGCCAGTCCGAACGGTCATGACCGACCCGGACGCGGTCGAGCACGGCTTCGACATTCTCGAGCTGACGGCGCCCAGCGTGGCGCGAGACGACACGTTCCGCGCGTGGTGGGACCTTGCAGGCAACCGGGCGGCGTCGCCGAGCATGGCGCATGCGGTCAGTGAGGTGCTGACAGGGTCCGACGAACGCGACAAGCTGGCGCGCATCACAGCGCCCACGCTGATCCTGCATCGGCACGAGTCGGCTTTCGTCCCGGTCGGACACGGCCGGTACCTCGCCGAACACATCGCCGGATCCCGTTACGTCGAGCTGCCGGGCGCCGACACGTTGCACTGGGTCGGCGACACCGGGCCGATCCTCGACGAAATCGAAGAGTTCGTCACCGGTGCCCGCGGCGGTGTCGGCGCCGAACGCGTGCTGACCACAATCGTTTTCACCGACATCATCGGATCGACACAACGCGCCGCCGAACTCGGCGACCTGCGATGGCACGATCTGCTCGACAACCACGACCGCATCGTCCGCCACCAGCTCCAGCGGTTCGCCGGCCGCGAGGTGAACACCGCGGGCGACGGGTTCGTCGCGACGTTCACCAGTCCCAGCGTGGCGCTCGACTGCGCCGAGGCGATCGTCGACGCCGTCCGCCCGCTCGGCATCGAGATCCGGGCGGGGATTCACGCCGGGGAGGTCGAACTGCGCGGCGCCGACATCGCCGGGATGGCGGTGCACATCGGCGCGCGCGTCGGCGCGCTCGCGGGACCGAGCGAGGTGCTGGTCTCGTCGACCGTGCGCGAGATCGTGACCGGGTCAGGCCGGTCGTTCACCGAGCGCGGCGAACACGACCTCAAGGGCGTGCCAGGGCGGTGGCGGGTGTACGCCTCTACGCGGTCCTGACGCACGCCGGGTCGATGGTGCAGGCGAACCTGCGACGGTAATCCGACGGCGTCACGCCGATGATCCGGCGGAAGTGGTGGCGCAGCAGCGTCGCGGTGCCGAAACCTGACCGGTCGGCGATCTGGTCGATGTCCATGTCGCTCTCCTCGAGCAGCCGCCGCGCGTACAGCACGCGCTGGTCGGTGACCCATTGCATCGGCGTCGTGCCGGTCTCGTCGACGAAGCGCCGCGCGAAGGTGCGTGCCGACATGTTCGCGCGCCGGGCCAGTGTGCCAACGGTGTGCGGCTTGTCGAGATTGCCCAGTATCCAATCCAGGTGCGGCGCAAATCCTTCCGAGCACCGCACGGGGATCGGCTGATCGATGTACTGGCGCTGACCGCCATCACGCTGAGGGGGAACCACCATCCGGCGCGCAATCTTGTTGGTGACCTCGCTGCCGAGCTCACGGCGGACAAGATGCAGGCACGCATCGATCCCCGCCGCGGTGCCCGCGCTGGTGATCAGGTTGCCGTCGTCGACGAACAACACATTGCGATCCACCTGGGCCGTCGGGAACCGGCGAGCCAACTCGTCGGCGTGCATCCAGTGGGTGGTGCACGGCCGGCCGTCCAGCAGCCCCGCCTCGCCCGCGACGAAGGCACCCGAGCACACGGTCAGGATGATCGCGCCAGCGTCGGCCGCGGCCCTGACCGCCTTCAGCGCTTCGGGCAGATAGTCGGACCCGGCGATCGCCGGGATCGCGACCAGGTCTGCCCCGATGAGGTCGTCGAACCCGTGGTCCGGGGTGAGCGACGCGCCCACCGATGTCCGGATCGGCTTGCCGGCCTCTGGCCCGCAGACCTTGAAATCGAAGTTCGGGACCCCGTCGGCGGAGCGGTCGATTCCGAAGACCTCGCAGATCACGCCGAACTCGAAAACAGCCAGGCGGTCCAGCACCAACGCCGATACCTTCTCAATTGCCATGGCAGTATCTTATCGCACGCTGTCGCTGCTGCCACTGTTGGCGGGATATTTACCGGTGAAGCATTACTGCCATGACTACGGCAACTGACATTTCTGATCCTGATCGCCCCCTTTGCGGTGGCCGCGACGCTGAGCTGGGCCGCGCACCGCTCCGACTCGCTTCGAATCCGGTTCAACCAGTTCCGGTGGTCCGCTCCGCTGGTCGGCAGGCTCTTCGAGGACGACCGCGACGGGTTTCGCGTCGCACACGACGTCGACGCAATCCGCACGCGGTTCGAGAAGCAGCCGTCCTGGCCCGCTTCAGGCGCCACCGGCGAGCGTCGCTAGAAACGACTCCACCGCGTCTCGATAGATCTGCGGCTGCTCGTCGTGGACCAGATGACCGGCACCGGGCACGTGCAAATACGTTGCCCGGTAGCCGGTTTCATTCATTTCGCGCATCTGTCCCGGCGGCGTCACGGAGTTGCCCGCCTCGATGAGCAGGGCAGGCACCCGAACGTCGCGCCACTGCGTCCAGTAGTCGCGAGTACCCCACTGTGCGGCGATGTCGATCCACACCTTGGTGTGTCCGTGCAGCCGCCAACCGGTCTCGACACGGTCGAAAGCCTCGAGAAAGTACTGCCCGGCGACGGGCCCGAACTCGTCGTAAACCTGTTGAGCCGACGCGAATTCGACCGGTAGGGCGTGCAGCCACGGCTCCCACGGGCCGGTGGTGCGACCACCGAAGTCCGGCGCCATGTCCTCGACGACGAGGGCCGTCACCAGGTCGGGCTTCGATGCCGCGAGGCACCAGGAGTGCAGGCCGCCCATCGAGTGGCCGATAAGGGTGGCGGGCCGGCCCAGCGTCGCCACCGCGTCGCCGAGGTCGTCGACGAATCGCTCCGTGCTGATCGGGTACGGATCGGCGACGTCGCGGCCGCGGTGCCACGGCGCGTCGTAGGTGTACACCTCGCCGTGCCGGGTCAGCCACGGCAGCTGCCGCGACCAGGTGGAGCCGCGGCCCATCAGGCCGTGCACGAGCACGAGCGGCTCGCCGTGACCGCCTCGGCGAGTGAGGAGTTCGTCGCGCATGCGGTCACATACCGATCAGTGATTCGATCCAGCCGCGGGCGAAGTACACCAGGAAGCCGGCGGCGGCGATCCAGAGCAGCGGACTGATCTCGCGCGCCTTACCGGCCGCCGAGCGCACGACGACCCATGCGATGAAGCCGATGCCGATGCCGTTCGCGATCGAATAGGACAGCGGCATGACCGCCACGGTCAACACCACCGGCACGGCCACCGAGAACTCCGAAAGGTCGACGTCACGAAGGTGCGAGAACATCATGACGCCGACGACGACCAGCGCCGCCGCGGCGACCTCCGTCGGCACGATCGACGCCAGAGGCGTCACGAACATCGCCGCGAAGAACAGCGCGCCGGTGACCAGGTTCGCCAAGCCGGTGCGGGCGCCTTCCTGGATTCCCGCCGCCGACTCGAGGAACACGGTGTTCGACGATGACGACGTCGCCCCACCGACGACCGCGCCTGCGCCCTCGACGATCAGCGCCGGGCGCAGCCGCGGGAAGGTACCGCGTTCGTCGGCGACGTCGACCTCGCGCGACAGCCCGGTGAAGGTGCCCATCGCGTCGAAGAAGTTCGCGAAGACCAACGTGAAGACGAGCATGACCGCGGCCAGTACGCCGATGCGGCCGAAGCTGTCGAGGCTGAACGCGCCGACCAGGGACAGGTCAGGCAGGGCGAACGGCGAGCCCGACAGCGTCGGCACCGACAGGCTCCACCCGCCGGGGTGTTCGACCGCGGACCCGAGATGCCAGATGGCCTCGATGACGACCGCGACCACGGTGCCTGCCACCAGACCGATGAAGATCCCGCCGCGAACCTGCCTGACCACCAGGATGCAGGTGACCAGCAGCGTGAAGACGAACACCAGCGTCGGAACCGTGCTGATCGAACCGGTGCCGCCGGTGCCCGAGGCCCACCGGTGGCGACGGCACGCCGGTCGAGCCGATGAAGCCCGCGTCGACCAGCCCGATGAACAGGATGAACGCGCCGATGCCCGCCGTGATCGCGAGCTTCAGCTGCATCGGCACGGCGTCGAAGATCAGCGTGCGCAGGCCCGTCGCCGCCAGCACCACGATGATGATGCCGTTGATGACGACCAGACCCATTGCCTCCGGCCAGGTGAGGGAGCCGACGACGGTCGTCGCGAGGAATGAGTTGATGCCCAGCCCCGCGGCGAACGCGAACGGAAGCCGGGCGATCACGCCGAACAGCACGGTCATGACCCCTGCGGCCAGCGATGTCGCCGCGGAGACCTGCGCGAAGTCCAAGCTGTTGCCGTCGACGTCGGCCGCGTCGGACAGGATGATCGGGTTCAGCACGACGATGTAGGCCATCGCGATGAACGTGACGACGCCGCCGCGTATCTCGGCAGTCAGCGTCGATCCACGCGCGGACAGTTCGAAGAAATCGTCGAGGCGGCTCCGGCTGTTCTGCTCGTCGGGTGCGCGGTCGCCGCCCCTGCTGCTGCCGTCCGCAGTCATGTCTGGAACCCTAGGGCGTCGGACGGTCTTCGGGCAGGCGGTAGCCTTGGCCGCATGCCCGTGGTGAAGATCAACGCAATCGAGGTCCCGCCGGACGCCGGTCCGGAACTGGAGAAGCGGTTCGCCCATCGTGCTCACGCCGTCGACAATCAGCCCGGCTTCCTCGGCTTTCAGCTGCTGCGGCCGGTCAAGGGTGAGAGATCGCTATTTTGTCGTCACGCACTGGGACTCCGAGGAGGCGTTCCAGGCGTGGGCGAGTGGTCCGGCCGTCGAGGCGCACGCAGGTCAGCGTGCCAACCCCGTCGCCACCGGCGCGTCGCTGCTGGAGTTCGAGGTTGTGCTGGACGTTGCGGGGACCGACGCGAAGGCCTGACGCGAGCAGGGCGCGCCGCCTGGCGACCTCGTTGTCGGTCGTCGTCACGCTGGTCGTCGCCCTGGCTTGCGGCTGCGCCGACGCTGGGCCTGCCGGTCCAGCGGGCGCCGCACAGAGCATCCACATCGACACCAATACGCCGCAGGGTCTGCGGGCCAAGCAGATCATGGACATGCTCAACTCCGACTGGCCGATCGGGCCCACCGGGATCCGTACCCTGGCCGCGCCGAAGATCATGGACGACGTCGGCGTCACGATGGACAAGATCTGGTGGGACCGCCCGTTCACGCTGACCGGTCTGGAAATCGGTGCCGGCCACGCCACGCTTCACCTGCTGACCTCCTACCAGGTACCGCAGACCATCGAGCTCCGAACCAACGACGAAGGCCTGGTCGACCGGTTCGACGTGTCGCTGGTGCCGCCCGTCATCAAGTCGTGGAAGGACATCGACGCCGAGATCTCCAAGACGGGTGCGAAGTATTCGTACCAGGTCTCGAAGGTCGACGACGGCAACTGTGACCTGGTGGCGGGCACCAACACGGAGCTATCGCTTCCGCTGGCGTCGATCTTCAAACTCTATGTGCTGCTTGCGGTTTCAGAGTCCGTCAAGGCGGGCACCGTCAGCTGGGACGACCAGCTCACGGTGACCAAGGAAGGTAAGCTCGTCGGGGCGGCGGGTCTCGACGATGTACCGGACGGCACCACGGTGTCGGTACGGACCGCCGCGCAGCAGATGATCTCCGCCAGCGACAACATGGCCACCGACCTGTTGATCCAACGGCTCGGCCCTGGCGCCGTCGAGCGTGCACTGGTCACCGCGGGACATCACGATCCGGACAGCATGACGCCGTTCCCGACGACCCACGAGTTGTTCTCGGTCGGTTGGGGCAAGCCGAATCTGCGCGACCAGTGGCAGAAGGCGTCTTCCACTTCGACGGGGCGCGCGCAACTGTTCAAGCAGACGAATTCCCGCCCGTACGACCCGGATCCAGAACGGACCCATACTCCGGCGTCGGACATCGGCGCCGAGTGGTACGGCTCTGCGGCCGACATCTGCCGCGTGCATGCCGCGCTTCAGGCGTCAGCGGTCGGTGCGGCGGCGCCGGTGAAGCAGATCCTGTCGGCCATCCCCGGTATCGACCTGGATCGGGTGAAGTGGCCGTATATCGGCGCCAAGGGCGGGAACCTGCCCGGCGACCTGACGTTCAGCTGGTATGCCGTCGACCGCACGGGACAACCGTATGTGGTCAGCTTCCAATTGAACTGGCCGAAGTTCCGCAGTCAGACGGCGGCGGCCTGGCTGCTGTCGATCGTGCATCAGACGTTCGACCTGGTGCCCGTCGGCTGAATCATTTCGCGGAGCGCAGATTCCACGCGTGACCGCGGAAGTGCATGACCGTTCGGCTCACCGGTGCAATGTCGATGCGCCAGAACGACTTCGGAGGTGCGTCGAGAGCCACCAGGATCGCGGCGCGAACGACCGCAGGGTGCGTGACGGCGACCAGCCGGCTGCGACGCGTGGTCAACGTGTCCATCCAGTCACGCACGCGGTTGACCAGATCGACGACGGATTCGCCGCCGTGTGGCGCCCTGCCCGGATCGGTCAGCCAGATGGCGAGGTCCGCGGGCCGCACGCCGCCGAGCACATCGCCGCGCCATCGGCCGCAGTCCAGGTCGGCCAGCCGATGATCGATGCTGGCCTGCAGCCCGAGGAGTTCCGCGGTCTGTCTGGTGCGCTTCTCCGGCCCGCAGAATGCACTGTCGGTGACGCCCGAGCTCGATGGAGGCATCGACCTGGCGATACCCCACCGAGTTGAGCGGCTCGTCAGTGGGAAATCGTCCGGCCGACATCGCGTCGGTCATGGCATGCGACACAAGTGTCAGCCGGACGACCTCACTCATGCCGCAGCGACGGCCTCCGCCTGCCGCTCTGACTCACCGAGCAGTCGTTGCACCATTGAGCCGAACGCCACCGCGATGATCGCCCACAGCACGAACTGGGTGCCAAGCGAATAGAGCCGGAACTCGTAGAGGACGTCGGCGGGAAAGTCGCCGGCGTCTCGTCGATGGTGGGCAGCACCAGCATCACGATCGCGACTGCAACGACATAGGCCGCGGCCGCGATGAGCGTCGCGCTCCACGTGCCGTACCGCTGCATCAGATTGCGGCCCAACCACACTGCTGCGGCGAGCAGCACCACCGACAGCACGACCATCATCAGATAGAGCAGCGTGCGCTGTCGGATCGTCTCGTCGAGACTGACCGCAGGCGGACTAGCGGGGTACTTCAGGAACGGAATCACATAGAGCGACCAGAACATTCCGCCCGCCAACAGCACGGACAGCAGTCGCGGTGACAGGTTCCCCACCCGGCCGTACACGACGCAGTACGCGACGGCGAACAACGCCCCCATCGCGACGCCGAATGCCAGCACGCCGAAACCCATGCCGATGTTGGCCTGCACACCTCGGGTGAACAGTTCCACCCCGTGCTCGTGGCCGGTCTCTTGGGCTTCCTCGTAGGCGATGGCCTGGTCGATGACCGGTTCGACAAATGTGCGGGCGAACACGAATGCAGCCACGCTTGCGATTGCGCCGGACAGCAGGCCGCGCGCGATTATTCGTTTTTCCATCTGGGTGTCTGCTTCGGCGAATCAGTGGCAGGGGAAGCCGAGCAGATGGCGGGCATCGTGGGTGAACTCATGCACATAGGTGTTGCTGCCGAACACCGATGTCGCACCCTGGTCCATGCCGACGAAGTAGAGCACCAACAGCGCCAGGAACGCGGTTGCGGTCAGCCACACCGCGGCCTTGGTGGCCGAGAGGTCCAGCGCAGGCGCGGCGCTCTTGCGAGCCTCTGGAGACGTCATAAATGATTCCTTTCCGGGATTTCGCGTCCCAGTCCAAGGTCGGTGGCGGCCGTCGGGTCTGACTGTCACAGTGGCGCGACCGTTCTGGATTCTCACCAGATTCCTTCGCCCGCCTGATTACATCAGCATCCTAAACAAGGCGTCCAGCAATCGGGCGGCGGCATAGCAAAAGCCCCCGAATCTTTTCTATTCGGGGGCTTTTGCGTAATGGCCGTTAATTACTCGGTGGTCGTTGCCGCACTCGGCGCGCCTGCGGCACCCGCGCCTGCGAGATCGGCTTCTTCGACCGGCTTGGCCGGCTTCTTGGACCCGGCGAACGTGAACACCGCGTCCTCGCCGGCGCCCTCGCCGTCCCAGTTGTCGACGTCGACCGTGACCAGCTGGCCGGGGCCGATCTCGTCGAACAGGATCTTCTCGGACAGCTGGTCCTCGATCTCACGCTGGATGGTGCGCCGCAGCGGCCGCGCACCGAGCACCGGATCGAAGCCGCGCTTGGCCAACAGGGCCTTGGCCTTGTCGGTCAGCTCCATGGCCATGTCCTTGCTCTTGAGCTGCTTCTCCACCCGGCCGATCATCAGGTCGACCATCCGGATGATCTCGTCGCGAGTCAGCTGGTGGAAGACGATGATGTCGTCGATGCGGTTGAGGAACTCCGGCCGGAAGTGCTTCTTCAGCTCGTCGTTGACCTTCTGCTTCATCCGCTCGTAGTTGTTGTCGCCACCGCCCTGGGTGAAGCCAAGGCCGACGGCCTTGGAGATGTCGGACGTGCCCAGGTTGGACGTGAAGATCAGCACGGTGTTCTTGAAGTCGACCGTGCGGCCCTGGCCGTCGGTGAGCCTGCCGTCCTCGAGGACCTGCAACAGGCTGTTGTAGATCTCCTGGTGTGCCTTCTCGATCTCGTCGAACAGCACGACGCTGAACGGCTTGCGCCGCACCTTCTCGGTGAGCTGGCCGCCCTCCTCGTAGCCGACGTAGCCAGGAGGCGCGCCGAACAGCCGCGAGGCGGTGAAGCGGTCGTGGAACTCGCCCATGTCGATCTGGATGAGCGCGTCGTCGTCGCCGAACAGGAAGTTGGCCAGCGCCTTGGACAGCTCGGTCTTACCGACACCGGACGGGCCGGCGAAGATGAACGAGCCCGACGGACGCTTGGGGTCCTTCAGGCCGGCGCGGGTGCGGCGGATCGCCTTGGAGACCGCCTTGACGGCGTCCTCCTGGCCGATGATCCGCTTGTGCACCTCGTCCTCCATGCGCAGCAGCCGAGTCGTCTCCTCCTCGGTCAGCTTGAACACGGGGATGCCGGTCCAGTTGCCGAGCACCTCGGCGATCTGCTCGTCGTCGACCTCGGCGACGACGTCGAGATCGCCTGAGCGCCACTGCTTCTCACGCTCGGTGCGCTGCGCGACCAGTTGCTTCTCGCGGTCCCGCAGGCTGGCCGCCTTCTCGAAGTCCTGCGCGTCGATCGCGGACTCCTTCTCCCTGCGCGCGTCGGCGATCTTCTCGTCGAACTCGCGCAGGTCTGGCGGAGCGGTCATCCGGCGGATGCGCATCCGGGCGCCGGCCTCGTCGATCAGGTCGATCGCCTTGTCGGGCAGGAACCGGTCGTTGATGTACCGGTCGGCCAGGGTGGCCGCCGCGACGATCGCGCCATCGGTGATCGACACCCGGTGGTGCGCCTCGTAGCGGTCGCGCAGACCCTTGAGGATCGCGATGGTGTGCTCGACGGTCGGCTCACCCACCTGCACCGGCTGGAAGCGGCGCTCCAGGGCGGCGTCCTTCTCGATGTACTTGCGGTACTCGTCGAGCGTGGTGGCGCCGATGGTCTGCAGCTCGCCGCGGGCCAGCTTCGGCTTCAGGATCGAAGCGGCGTCGATGGCGCCCTCGGCGGCACCCGCACCGACCAGCGTGTGCAGCTCGTCGATGAACAGGATGATGTCGCCGCGGGTGTTGATCTCCTTGAGCACCTTCTTCAGCCGCTCCTCGAAATCACCGCGGTAGCGGCTGCCCGCCACCAGCGAGCCGAGGTCGAGGGTGTAGAGCTGCTTGTCCTTCAGCGTCTCGGGCACCTCGCCGTGCACGATGGCCTGCGCCAGCCCCTCGACGACGGCGGTCTTGCCGACGCCGGGCTCGCCGATCAGCACCGGGTTGTTCTTGGTGCGCCGGCTCAGCACCTGCATCACCCGCTCGATTTCCTTCTCGCGGCCGATGACGGGATCGAGCTTGCCTTCCATCGCGGCGGCGGTCAGGTTGCGACCGAACTGGTCGAGCACCAGCGACGTGGACGGGTTGCCCGCCTCGCCGCCGCGGCCACCCGTGCCTGCCTCAGCCGTCTCCTTGCCCTGATAGCCGGACAGCAGCTGGATGACCTGCTGACGCACGCGGGTCAGCTCCGCGCCCAGCTTGACGAGGACCTGCGCTGCCACGCCTTCGCCCTCACGGATCAGGCCGAGAAGAATGTGCTCGGTGCCGATGTAGTTGTGGCCGAGTTGCAGCGCCTCGCGAAGGCTCAGCTCGAGAACCTTCTTGGCGCGCGGGGTGAACGGGATGTGGCCGGACGGAGCCTGCTGTCCCTGGCCGATGATCTCCTCGACCTGGCTGCGCACGCCTTCCAGCGAGATGCCCAGCGACTCCAGTGACTTGGCGGCTACGCCCTCACCCTCGTGAATAAGTCCCAACAGGATGTGCTCGGTGCCGATGTAGTTGTGGTTGAGCATCCGGGCTTCTTCTTGAGCCAGGACGACGACCCTGCGGGCGCGGTCGGTGAATCTCTCAAACATCGGTGGTTACCTGCTCTCCATCTAGGTCGGTGCGCGTAAGGCTGAACGCCGCGGCGCACCTGCCATCCACTCTAATGGGCGGCCGCCCCGGGTGCCTTGCTTGGTTGTCCTTCGCCAGCAAGAGATCGAGTCGCGCGGTTCTGCGCTATTCGCCCTGCACCCGGTGACGTAGGTAACCAACGCCCGGCCCGGATGATTCGTTTCCCGGGCGCTGCCCCGACAAGTTCGCCGCTAGCGAAAGCCCGATTCGGCCGAGATGCCGAGGTCGCAATCTGGCAACGACGAACTTCGTTGCCGAACTACGTCGCCGCGTGGAATGCGTCGATGACGTCGGCGGGGATGCGCCCACGGGTGGACACGTTGTGGCCGTTGCGCCTGGCCCAGTCCCGGATCGCGGCGCTCTGTTCGCGATCGATGGCCGCGCGGCCCCGGCCCGAGCCTGCCGACCGTCCGCGCCTGCGACCGCCGACCCGGCGACCCGCGTCGACCCACTCCTTCAGATCACCGCGCAGTTTCGCGGCATTTTTGGAAGAAAGGTCGATCTCATAGCTCACGCCGTCGAGGCCGAATTCAACCGTTTCGTCGGCCGCGCCTTCACCGTCGAAATCATCGACGAGGGTGACGGTCACTTTTTTTGCCATTAGCCCACACTGACCCTTCTGACTGGCACATAGTGCCAAGCTCCATGGTGAAACCCAGCACCAATGTGCCATATCCGGGCAGGCCATTCAACAAGGGGGTTTGAGAAGAGCGGTTCAGTTGCTCTGTCGACGAACAATCGGAAACAAAACTGTCTCCCGAATTGACAGTCCAGTCAACGCCATCAACAACCTGTCGAGGCCCATTCCGGTGCCAGTCGAAGGCGGCATCCCATACTCCAGTGCGGCGAGGAAATCTTCGTCCAGCGCCATTGCCTCATCGTCTCCGGCGGCCGCGGCGAGTGCCTGGGCAGCGAATCTCTCCCGCTGCACGACCGGATCGGTGAGTTCGGAATATCCGGTCGCGAGTTCGATGCCGTGCAGGTACAGATCCCACTTCTCGGTGACGCCGGGAATGCTGCGGTGAGCACGGGTAAGCGGGGTGGTCTCGGTAGGGAAGTCGCGGACGAACGTCGGCGCCCAGAGCTTGTCACCGACCGTGTGCTCCCATAGCTCTTCCACCATTTTCCCGTGCCCGTATCCACGGTCACGCGGTATCTCGACACCTAGCCGGTCGGCGAACTCCAACAAGTCGCGCCACCGGCGTCTGCGGCGTGACATCTTCGCCGAGTGCCTCCGCCAGTGACGGATACATTTGGATCGTCGCCCATTCGCCGTCGAGATCGTACGCTGTGCCATCAGGCAATGGCACCGCTCTGGTGCCAATCGCCTCATCCGCCACCTCTTGAATAACTTCGCGGGTCATCGTCGCGGAATCGTCATACGTCCCGTACGCCTCGTATGTCTCGAGCATCGCGAATTCGGGTGAATGCGTGGAATCGGCGCCTTCGTTTCGGAACACGCGATTCAGTTCGAAAACCTTCTCCAAACCACCGACCAAGCAACGCTTGAGGAAGAGTTCCGGTGCGATGCGAAGGTAGAGGTCGGCGTCGAGCGCGTTGGAATGCGTTACGAACGGGCGAGCGGCGGCACCGCCGGCCAGCGTTTGCAGCATCGGCGTCTCCACCTCGAGGAAGCCGCGCCGCTCCAGCGCGGACCGCAGCGCGCGCACGACCGCGACGCGCTGGCGAGCGATCGTCCTGGCTTCGGGTCGCACGATCAGGTCGACGTAACGCTGCCGTACCCGCGACTCCTCGCTCATTTCCTTGTGGGCGACCGGGAGCGGTCGAAGCGCCTTGGCGATTATTTGCCAGGAATCGGCAAGCACAGATAGTTCGCCGCGACGGGAGCTGATCACCTCGCCGTGCACGAAGACGATGTCGCCGAGATCGACATCCGACTTCCACCGGTCGAGGGAGTCCTGTCCCACCTTGGCCAGGCTGATCATCACCTGCAGCTGGGTGCCGTCGCCTTCTTGCATGGTGGCGAAACAGAGCTTGCCGGAGTTGCGTGCGAACACAATGCGGCCCGCGATGCCGACGACGTCGCCGGTCTCGGTGTCGACGGGCAGGTCGGGGTAGGCGGCGCGGATCTCGGCGAGGGTGTGGGTGCGCGCGACCTCGACCGGGTACGGCTCGCGGCCCTCGGCGAGCAGTCGCTCGCGCTTGGCCTGACGAATCCGGAACTGCTCGGGGATGTCGGCCTCGTCTGACGTCGCCGGCCGAGCGGCTCCGGTGGTGTCGGGTGAATCGGCAGAGGTCACGACCCGCCAGCTTAGATGAACACATGGTCGAACCCATCAACGCGGCGGCGGTGACGGCTCTGGCGGCCGAGCCACTGGATTGGCGGTTCAAGGGATTGCCCGCCTCGTGGTGGGGCCGCACCGCCGGGCAGATCTGCGCCGCTACCCCGAACTTGGTCCGCGAGGACGCCGTGGGCCCGGTGTGCGTGCTGCGCGCCGAGTCGCTGTCACACAACGTCGCGACGATGGCCGGCTGGTGTCGTGACCGGGGAGTCGAGCTCGCCCCGCACGGCAAGACCCACATGGCGCCGCAGCTGTTGGCCCGCCAGTTCGCGTCGGGAGCGTCCGCCGTCACCGTCGCGACCATCAGCCAGGCACGCATCTACCGGGCCTTCGGTGTGCGCGATTTCATAGTCGCCAATGAGCTGGTGGACGCCGCCGCGCTGCGCTGGGTCGCCACGGAGTTGGATGGCGATCCCGACTTCACGCTGATGTGCTGGGTGGATTCGGTAGCAGGCGTGCAGCAGATGGCGGCCGGGCTCGAGGCCGCGAGCCGGCCCGTCGACGTCTGTGTGGAGATCGGCCTGGCCGGGGGTCGCACCGGCTGCCGCGACGCTGCTGAAGTAGACGAGGTGGCACGTGCCGCCGCGCAGTGCCCGGCCCTGCGGCTCGTCGGCGTTGCGGGCTACGAGGCGGCGCTCGGCCACGATGTCTCGGCGGAGGCACTCGCGCGCGTCACCGCATACCTGTCGCAGCTTCGGTCGGCCGTCGAACGGTTGGCCGACCTGTTCGAGACCGACAGCATCGTCGTGACGGCGGGCGGCAGTACATACTTCGACGCGGTCGCCGACGTGCTGGCCATCGGCTCGGTCGCAGGACGGCGCGTGCGCACCATCGTCCGCAGCGGCTGCTATCTCACCCACGACCACGGGCTGTATGCGCGGACGTCACCCCTTCGCGACGGACTGAGGCCTGCGCTGGAAGTGTGGGCACAGGTGATGTCGCGACCCGAGCCGGATCTGGCGCTGCTGACGATGGGCCGCCGCGACGTGTCGTTCGACCAGGACATGCCGGTGCCGCTGGACCTTTCGGACAGTCGCGTCACCAAGCTCAACGATCAGCACGCATACCTGAGGCTGGGCGCGGACGAGCAGGCGGGCATCGAGGTGGGCGGCTGGCTGCGGTTCGGGATCTCCCATCCGTGCACCACGTTCGACAAGTGGCAGATGATCCCGGTGCTGGATGACGACGACCGCGTCGTCGACCTGATCCGAACGTTCTTCTAGCGATTTCGGCGTGATCTGTTGCGCTGATCGCAACCAATCACGCCGAAATCCCAACCTCAGCGCGCTTGTTTCAGCCTGCCGCGTTGGCTGTCGCGGTTGCGTTCGTACACCAGGCGCAACCCGTCGAGGGTCAGATGACGGTCGTAGTCCTGCACGGTATGGAGGTCGGGCAGCAGCAGCGGGGCCGTGTGCCCCGTCGCGACCACCGCGACATTGTCGCCGCCGAATCCATCGATGTCTTCGCGCACCCGCGACACCAGCCCGTCGACCAGGCCTGCGAAGCCGAACACCGCGCCGGCCTGCATGCATTCCACGGTGTTCTTTCCGACGACCGACCGTGGCCGGGTCAGCTCGACGCGACGCAACGCCGCCGACCGCGCCGCGGCCGCATCCGAGGACACCTGCACGCCCGGTGCGATCGCGCCGCCGAGGAACTCGCCCTTCGCGGACACGACGTCGACGCAGATCGACGACCCGAAGTCGACGACGATCGCGGCCGTCTTGTACTTGTGAAATGCCGCGAGGCAGTTGACGATCCGGTCGGCCCCGACTTCCTTCGGGTTGTCGACCAGCAGTGGAATACCGGTACGCACACCCGGCTCGATCAGAACGTGCGGCACCGACGGCCAGTACTGTTCCAGCATCTCGCGCACCTCGTGCAGCACCGACGGAACGGTCGACAGCCCGGCCGCACCGGTCAGGCGTTCGGAGTCATCGCCGATCAGGCCGTCGATGGTCAACGCCAGCTCGTCGGATGTCACTTCGGTTTCGGTGCGGATCCGCCACTGGTGCACCACCTTCCCGTGATCGCCCGATCCCGAGATCAGGCCGACCACGGTATGGGTGTTGCGGACGTCGATTGCTAACAGCACGATTTCACCGCGGAGATAATAGTTCGGCCGCGGCGGCAGGGACGTGGGCGGGATCGTGGCCGAGGTCGGCCTGCGTCACTCTGGCGCGGTGGATCTTCGAGATCAGCATTGTTCGTAACATCAGTTTCTCCATGGCAATTCGTGTTCGTCATACTCAACATGCGGACCGGGACCAGACGGCACTCCGACGTCGACGGCGATGTTGTCCAGTAGCCTGGTGGCGCCCAGCCGGGCGGCCACGAGCATGCGACCGATTCCCTCGGCAGGCGCGGGCCCGAGCATCGGGTCGCGCACCTGCAGGTAAACGACGTCGATTGCAGACACTTCGTCGAGAACGGCACGGGCGGCATCCAATGCAGCCGCGGATCCTTCTCCCGCCGCGTACATTCCGGCGAGCATGGCGGCCGACAGCGCACCCGCCTGCTCCCGTTCGACGTCGCTGAGGTACCGGTTGCGCGACGACATCGCCAGCCCGTCGGGTTCGCGCACGATCGGCACGCCGACGATCGCGGTGTCGACGTTCAGGTCGTCGACCATCTGACGAATCAGCACGAGCTGTTGGTAGTCCTTCTCGCCGAAGAACGCCTTGTCCGGTCGCACTATCTGGAGGAGTTTGAGGACAACGGTCAGCACGCCCGCGAAATGTGTTGGCCGCGAGGCACCTTCCAGCTCTGCACCCAACGGGCCGGGCTGTACCGAGGTGCGCGGCCCGTCCGGGTACATCTGCGCCGCGGTCGGGGTGAATGCGATCTCGACCCCTTCGGCGCGCAGCTGCGCCAGGTCGTCGTCGAGCGTCTTCGGGTACTTGTCGAGATCTTCGTTCGCGCCGAACTGCAGCGGGTTGACGAATATCGACACCACGACGACCGAGCCCGGCACCCGCTTGGCGGCCCGCACGAGCGTCAGGTGCCCCTCGTGCAGTGCGCCCATGGTCGGCACCAGCGTGACGCGTCGTCCGGTCTTGCGAAGCGCGCGCGTCACGTCGGACACCTCACGAGGCGAGCTGTAGACGTTGAGCTGGCCTGCTGCGAACTTCGGCGGCTTGCGCACGGTCATGCCGACCCCGTCCCCTCTAGCACGGTGAAGACCTCGTCGGAAGCGTGTGCACGCTGCGCGGTGCGCAATGAGTTCGACCGATATGCCTGCGCCAGTTCGGGATCCACTTCGGCCAGGGCTCGCAGGTGGTCGGCGACCGCGCCTGCGTCTCCGCGTGCGACCGGTCCGGTCAGCGCTGCCTGCCCCCGCTGCAGTGCGTTCTCCAGTGATGCCCGCGCCAGCGGACCGACCACCCGCTCGGCGATGCCGCCGGGGTCGTCGCCGACGAGCTGCTGACCGAGCAGCTCCTGACCCCACAGGGCGGACCGCAGAGCTTCCACTGCGTCGAGCACCACCGTCACTACGTGATTGCTGGCATGCGCAAGCGCCGCGTGATAGAGCTGGCGGGCGTCCTCACGGACCCGGAACGGTTCGCCACCGATCTCGAGCACCAGCGACTGCGCGATGGCGTAGCCGACGTCATCGGCGGCGGTGATGCCGAAGCAGGTGTCGGGCAATCGAGAGATGTCCTCGTCGGCGCCGGTGAACGTCATCGCCGGGTGGATGGCCAACGGGATGCAGTCCTGTTCGGTGAGCGGGCGCAGCACCGCGATGCCGTTGGCGCCCGAGGTGTGCGCCACGATCGTCCCGGGTCGCACCGCGTGTGTGGCGGCCAGGCCGGACACCACGGAAGCCAGCTCGGAGTCGGGGACGGCGATCAGCAGCAGTTCCGCGCGGCCCGCGACCTCGTGCACCGGCAACACCGCGGTGTCGGGCAGCCGGCGCTCCGCCCGTTGCAGGGAGGCTTGCGATACCGCACTGCACGCCACCACCACGTGATCGGCCCGCTCCAGAGCCACGCCGAGTGCGGTGCCGACCCGGCCTGCGGAGATGATTCCAACCGAGAGCCGGGCCGGACGCATAGGTCCGTCTTGGGGACCCCACGCGTGCATAGGGGACTGCTCCATTGCAGAGGGCCTCGCGAGATCTGTGTTTCGTTCCGGTCCTGCATTGCGGGTACCGGACGGTCGCTAAGAGACTAACTCACTCTTCACGGCGACGACGACGGCCGCCGCTCGGCGAACCGACTTCCAGCCGCGCCAGCAAATCCGCGACGGAGTAGCCACCGGTCGACTCGGCCTCATCGAGACTGCGGTGACGAGGTTTGGCGTCGTCCGCAGGCGCAGCGGGGGAGCGGGCGGAGCGGGCACCGGGGCGGGCGGTGGCGGAGGTGCCGCCAGCGTGGGCGGCGGCGGAGGTTTCGGGCGCCCGGGGTCGGTGGCATCGGGCGCCGCGGAGTGACGTCCCCGATTCGGGTCGGCGGGTGGAGTGGACATCGCAGGCTCGACGGCGCGTCGCCTTCCTACGTATTCGCCGGCTGATCCGTTCTCCTCCGACGACGGGGACCAGTTACTGCCGGGCGATCCCGCCGGTAGCCACTCCCCGTCGGCAGGCGCGGGCTGCCAATGCGCCGCCGCGGCCTGCCTGGCGGCTTCCTCCTCGGCGGCCCGCTGCGCGGCCGCTCTCTGTTCTGCGATGGCTCGCTCTTCGGCGCGCTCCGCTGCTCTCGCGGCCGCTCTTCGCCGCTCGCTCTTCTTCGGCACGCTGCTCCGCCGCACGACGCTCTTCAGCCGCTCGCTCTTCGGCGGCCCGCTCTTCTGCCGCACGTTGTTCGGCTGCCAACCGCTCGGCGTTCCGTCGTTCCTCGGCGGCCCGCCGCTCTTCGGCGGCCCGATGCTCGGCCGCCCTCATCTCGGCCGCCCGCTGCTCGGCTGCGGCGCGCTGCTCGGCGGCCCGTTGTTCGGCTGCGGCGCGCTGCTCCGCGGCGGCGCGTTCCTCGGCGGCGCGGTGTTCTGCTGCCCGCTGCTCGGCCGCCCAGGCCAGCCGCTCCTCCGCAGTCGGCTCGGCTTCCGATGGCCTGCGATGGGCACCGCCGAACAGCGCTGTCGGCGACCATTCATGTTCTGGCGCATGGGGTTCGGCGGAGACGTCGATGATCGGATTCTCTTCGGTCCGCAGATTGGGCCCGTCGTCGGTGTCGATCCGGCTGCTGGCGATCCGGCCGGGACGAGCAGGCCCCTGCTCGGTCTCGATCGCAGGCCGGTGACTCAGGTCGGCGTCGAAGAGATATTCGAGGTTGGCCCGCAGCGCGGCCAGCTCGGCCCGCAGCGCGGCCAGCTCATCGGCGGCTTGTGCGCGTATCTCGGTCGAGAGCTCGCGGCGCAGCTCCGTTTCGACCGTCAGCTCATATTCGCGTCGCGCGGAGATCTCACGGTCCAGCTGCAAGTCGTAGACCAGCTTCAGATCCCTGGCCTTGGCCGCATCCACGTCGCTCTGCCGCCGATAGATGACCGATACGAATGCGGCGACCACCGCGGCCCACAACGCGAGGATGACCGCCAGCTTCAGCAACTCCACCCGGCTGGTGAACACCAGCGCCGAACTCGCCATGATTGCGAGCACCAGCAACACCGTTAACAGCAGCCAACCCGGCCTGCGACCGCTGCGCCGCGGCCGGGCACCACGGGTCAACACGGTCATGGGCCGACTGTACCCGCCACAGGTCACTGCGCGTGTCGTGCGTCGCGGCGATTCGCCATCCGCTAGTGTCGGCCAGCTACTCCGCGGCGCCTTCGCCGTTCTCCGGTGGCTCTTGGGGTGACTTGCAGCAATGTTGGAGCCATAGCGCGGCAACCAACAGGGCAAGCGCGCTCGCCGCCGCGACAACGGCTCCTGCCGTGTCCTCGCCGGCGATCCGCAGCGAGCCCCGCCGTGGCAAAAGGTAGACCAGCACCGCGACCCACCACCCCAGCACCAGCGCGCCCACCCACGCCGAAGCCTTGGCGATCATCACCGAACGGGCGACGGCCAGCGGATGCAGCCAGCCCGGCCCGTCGCCGATCTTGCCGTCGTTGATCTTCGCCCGCACGTAGAACGCCCAGCCGCCCTCGGCGACGGCCACCGCCAACAACGACAGACCGGTCCACACCGTGATCGGCGGAAACCACCTGTACAGCACGGTCACCAGCACGTACCCCAGGACGGCGGCGATCAGCGCCGCGCCCGTCAGGTCACGCTTGCGGGTCGGGCCCATCAGGCGAGCACCAGGCCGGTCAGCCGCACCCCGTCGCGTTCGGCGGGGTCGAGCTCGGCGACCAGCTTCTCGACCGGCCGGTGCTCGCCGGACACGCTCAGCGCGGCGTCAGGGTCGACGTCCAGCCACGGAACCAGCACGAAGGCGCGCTGGTGGGCATATGGGTGCGGCAGCGTCAGGTCCGTCGTCGCGGAGGATCACCTCGGACTCGCCGTCATGACACGTGACGAGATCGACGTCCAGGGTGCGTGGACCCCAACGCTGATCGCGCACCCGACCGGCGGCGCTTTCGAACTCGTGCGCGCGTCGCAACCAGCCGTGGGCGTCGCGTTGCGGGTCGTCGGCGATCAACACGGCATTGAGGAACGGGCCCTGCTCGACGCCGCCCCACGCGTCGGTCTCGTAGACCGCAGACACCGCGCGCAACGCAGGCCCGAGCCCGTCGACGACCGACTGCAGCCGCGCCAGCCGGTCCCCGAGATTCGACCCGATGGACAACACGACTCTCACGGCGGATTTCCCCGTCCCCCACGCCGCGACCGCCGGGCGACGACGGCGACGTCGGCGAAGTTCAGCGGAATCGGGGCGGCAGGCTTGTGCACGACCACCTCGACGGCGTGGACCCGCTCGTCGGTCATCACGTCTTCGGCGATCTCGCCTGCCACCGTCTCGATCAGGTTGCGCGCGGGTCCCCCCACGATGTCGGCGGCCCGCTGGGCGAGGGCGCCGTAGTCGAGCGTGTCGGCGAGGTCGTCGCTGGCCGCGGCCGTCGCCAGGTCGACCCACACCGTGATGTCGACGACGAAGTCCTGGCCGTCCCGACGCTCTTCGGGAAACACGCCGTGGTGACCACGAACGATCAACCCGCGCAACTCGATTCGGTCAGCCATCGCGCTCCGGATTCGTCCACGCCTCGACGACCTTCAGCGCGTCGACCGATGCCCGCACGTCGTGTACCCGGACGCCCCACACTCCGTGCTGGGCGGCCAGCGCAGAGACCACGGCCGTGGCGGTCTCGCGGCCGTCCGGCGGGCGGGGATCGCCGTCGACGTCCGCCAGCAGGGTTCCGAGGAACCGCTTGCGCGACGCCCCGACGAGGACCGGGATTCCGGTGCCGACGAATTCGGGCAGCGCGCGTAGCAGCGCCCAGTTGTGTGCGCCGGTCTTGGCGAACCCGAGTCCGGGATCGATGATCAGGTTGGCCGGATCCACGCCCGCCTTCACCGCAGCGTCGACGGCCGCGAGCAGTTCGGCGCGCACCTCTGCCACCACATCGCCATACGGCGGCACCTCGTGCGGGCGCTGCGCGCTGACCGAGCGCCAGTGCATCAGCACCCAGGGCACCTTGGCGTCGGCCACCACGCAGGCCATGTTCGCGTCGGCCCGGCCACCGGACACGTCGTTGACGATCTGCGCCCCGTTTTCCAGCGCGGCATGTGCGACATCCGCGTGCATCGTGTCGATGCTCACGGTAAGCCCCTGTCCGGCAAGCTCTTTGACGACCGGCAGTACGCGCGCGGACTCGACCCTGGCATCGATGCGGGTGGCGCCGGGACGCGTCGACTCACCGCCGACATCGATGATCGCCGCGCCGTCGGCGGCCAGTGCCATTCCGTGTTCGACGGCGCGATCACGGTCGAGGAACAGCCCCCCGTCGGAAAAGGAGTCGTCGGTGACGTTGACGACTCCCATGACCCGCACTTGTGTAGGGCTCACTTTCGCAAGATGAGATCCAGCGCCTCGGACCGTGATGCCGCATCGCATTTGAACTGTCCGCGCACGGCAGACGTCGTTGTGATGGCCCCTGGCTTGCGCACGCCGCGCATCGACATGCAGAGGTGCTCGGCCTCGACGACGACGATGGCGCCACGCGGATCCAGCTTGCGCATCAACGCATCCGCGATCTGCGCGGTGAGCCGTTCTTGAACCTGCGGCCGTTTCGCATAGAGGTCGACCAGCCGGGCGATCTTCGACAGCCCCGTCACCCGGCCATCCACACCTGGGATGTACCCGACGTGGGCCACCCCGTGGAACGCCACCAAGTGGTGTTCGCAGGTGGAGTACAGCGGGATCTGTTTCACCAACACCATTTCGTCATGCTGCTCGTCGAATGTGGTGTTCAGCACCGTATCCGGATCGGTGTACAGCCCGGCGAACATCTCCCGGTACGCGCGGGCGACGCGGGCCGGAGTCTCCTCCAGGCCGTGTCGGTCGGGGTCCTCCCCGATCGCGATCAGCAATTCGCGGATCGCCGCCTCGGCGCGCGGTTGGTCGAACGCCGGGGTGGTGAACGTCGCAGAGTTGTTGTGCGGCCGCGTCATCGAAGCCTCCGTTTGTGTATCAGCCGTTGGCCGGCGGGTTAGGCCGGTTGGATTCCTGGCCCGCGTCCTCGTTGTTGGACGGGGGCGCTCCGGTCGGTCCGCCGTGCGGCGGTTGATGTGGGGCCGGATACGGATAGTGCTGATAGGGCGGATAGGGCGGCGGAGCCGCGCCGGCGGCGACATTGGGCGGTTGCCAGCCGGCCGGCGGAGGTGGTGGCGGCGGATACCACTGACCCTGCGGCGGGTGCTGGCCCTGCTGCTGGGGCGGCGGCGGCCAGCCTGGCGCATGCCAGCCGGCAGGTGCGCCGTAGTCGGGCTGCGTCGGGCCGTTCGGACTTCCGTTGGTGCCTGCACCGTTGCTGCCGTTTGCCTGAGACGCTTCGGCGGCGTCCGCGGAGGCCTTGGCGATCGCGGCCTTGAACGCAGGCTCGGGTACCGGTTTCGGCCATGGTTCGCCGCGTTCGATCGCCAGTTCACCCGGCGTCTTGATCGGCGGCTTGTCGGACGGGATGCGTCCGCCGAAGTCGTCGAACATGGTCAGCCGCGGGCGCTTCTTCACGTCGCCGAAGATCGCCTGCAGTTCCGCGCGGTGCAGCGTCTCCTTCTCCAAGAGCTCGCCGGCCAACGTGTCGAGCACGTCGCGGTACTCCGTGAGGATCTCCCAGGCCTCGGTGTGCGCGGCCTCGATGAGCTTGCGCACCTCGTCGTCGATGATCTGCGCGACCTCGTGGCTGTAGTCGGCCTGCGTGCCCATCGTGCGGCCCAGGAACGGGTCGCCGTGCTCGGTGCCGTAACGCACCGCGCCCAGCTTGCTGCTCATGCCGTACTCGGTGACCATCGCGCGGGCGATCTTGGTGGCCTGCTCGATGTCGGACACGGCGCCGGTGGTCGGCTCGCGGAACACCAGTTCCTCGGCGGCGCGTCCGCCCATCGCGAACACCAGCCGGGCGATCATCTCCGAGCGGGTCATCAGGCCTTTGTCGTCCTCGGGCACGGACATCGCGTGCCCGCCGGTGCGGCCGCGCGCCAAGATGGTCACCTTGTAGATCGGGTCGATGTCGGGCATCGCCCATGCCGCGAGGGTGTGCCCGCCTTCGTGGTAGGCGGTGATCTTCTTTTCGTGCTCGCTGATGATGCGGCTCTTGCGCCGCGGACCACCGACGACGCGGTCGACGGCCTCCTCGAGCGCGGCGCCGCTGATGACGGTGCCGTTCTCGCGGGCGGTCAGCAGGGCGGCTTCGTTGATCACATTGGCCAGGTCGGCGCCTGACATGCCGACGGTGCGCTTGGCCAGCCCGTCCAGGTCGGCGTCGGGTGCGATCGGCTTGCCCTGCGAGTGCACCTTGAACACCGCGCGACGACCGGCCAGGTCCGGATTGGACACCGGGATCTGCCGGTCGAAGCGGCCGGGCCGCAGCAGGGCGGGGTCGAGAATGTCGGGCCGGTTGGTGGCCGCGATCAGGATGACGCCCTGGCGCTCGCCGAAGCCGTCCATCTCGACGAGCAGCTGGTTCAGCGTCTGCTCGCGTTCGTCGTGGCCGCCGCCGAGCCCGGCACCGCGCTGACGGCCGACGGCGTCGATCTCGTCGACGAAGATGATGCACGGGCTGTTCTGCTTGGCCTGCTCGAACAGGTCACGCACGCGGGAGGCGCCGACGCCGACGAACATCTCGACGAAGTCGGAGCCCGAGATCGTGAAGAACGGCACGCCCGCCTCACCGGCGACGGCGCGGGCCAGCAGCGTCTTGCCGGTGCCGGGCGGGCCGTAGAGCAGCACGCCCTTGGGGATCTTGGCGCCGAGCGCCTGGTACCTGCTGGGGTTCTGCAGGAAGTCCTTGATCTCGTAGAGCTCTTCGACCGCCTCGTCGACACCTGCCACATCGGCGAACGTGGTTTTCGGCATGTCCTTGGACAGCTGCTTGGCCCGCGACTTGCCGAACCCGAAGCCCATCCGGCCGCCGCTCTGCATCCGGGAGAACATCACGAACAGGCCGACGAGCAACAGCAGCGGCAAGAGATAGATCAGCAGCGACCCGAGGATGTTGCCCTGGTTCACGACGGTGTTGACCTTGGCGTTCTTGGCGCTCAGCGCATTGAACAGGTCCACCCCGTACCCGGTCGGGTACTTGGTGATGATCTTGTCGCTGTTCTCGGTGTCGCCGTTGCCGTTCTTCAGCTCCAACCGCAGCTCTTGTTCACGGTCAAAGATCTGCGCGCTCTTGATGTTGTCGCTGTTGATCTGAGACATCGCCACCGAGGTGTCGACCTTCGTCCATCCGCGGGTGTCGTCGCCCCAGTAGACGAACGACCAGCCCAGCAACAGCACCACCGCGATCACGGTGAGCGTGCGGATCACATTTTTCCGGTTCATCAAGCATCGGCCCTAGTGGGCCACGTCCTTCCAATACGTGCCAATACGTGCAGCTGGAATAGTCAAGGCTACCGCTACCCCAACGTTCGGCAGTTCCCGACGGCTTCCCGGCGCCGTCTCGGCGACGCGAACGACGCGTGCCGAAATTTGTGCAAAGAGCCTCCCTGGACCGCACTTAGCCTCTTCTCATGTCGTCAGTGACGGGGGACGTCAGTGGTCTCAATGAGCTTGGGACCTTCCTGGCGAAGCAGAGCAACTTGCTGGCCGCTGGCGATGGAGACGTCGCGAACGGCGCCTCCCTCCAGCCGTCAGCGACGGCCGTTTCAGCGGTGCATGACAGCGTGACGGCGGCGCAAGGCAAGTTGGCCGACAGGGATGGCTGCGACGAGCGCGCGAGTACGGACGGCATCGCGTGAATATGCCAACACCGAACTCAAGCTTGGTGTCCTATACGAAGCGACGATCGCGCATTGCCGCGACCCTTGAACCGTATGTCGGAGTGGCCGAATGGCGGACACGACGGGAAATCCCAATCCTCTCGACGACAAGAACGGACTAGTTTGCAAATGGGGGGATCCAGAAATAGGCAGAACCTCGGTTGCCGTTTACGTGAATTCGGTCGACGACGTTTCGGCCACAGTTGCAGGCCATCGAGACCACGTTAGCGAATATGCCTTGCGAGGCGAAGACAGTTATAACCCCGCGACTTCGCGTGAAGAAGCCAGTGATCGCCAAGACGAGTACGTCTTCCTATTCGCCTACGTGGGTCGCGTCACTGTCATCGTCGGGCTATGTGAAGTCAGCATCAGCAGCATCGCTGCCGATATAGACATTTCCGATCTTGTCGCCCCTGCACTCCAGATCGGCCGCACCGTCGGCTGCTCGCCTTACGAGAACGACTACGTGCCGCCGGAAATCCCCGAGAAGTGGCGTGGCCGCACTTGGGTCGCGCCGCCGTTTCCACCGTTCCGCCCGCAGGATTACGAGGAATGACCCGCCGAGTGTGCGGTTTCGTACGTGACGCCGTGACGGCGTACAGAACCGCACACTCGCCAACGGCTTGAGGCAGTCTCGACGACCTGAGATCGCTGTGCTTGGCTGGATTCGTGCTCACCTCTACCGAGCGGTTAGTCGAGACCAACGGTGTGGCGCTGCGAGTGGTCGAGGCAGGCGAACGCGGGGCACCGGTGATCGTGCTGGCCCACGGTTTCCCCGAATTGGCCTACTCCTGGCGACACCAGATCCCGGTGCTGGCGGAGGCGGGCTACCACGTGCTGGCGCCTGACCAGCGCGGCTACGGCGGCTCCAGCCGGCCCGAGGCCGTCGAGGACTACGACATCCACGCCCTGACCGGTGACCTCGTCGGCCTCCTGGACGATGTCGGCGCGCAGCATGCGGTGTTCATCGGCCACGACTGGGGCGCCATGGTGGTGTGGCAGACCGCGCTGTTGCATCCGGAGCGGGTCCGGGCGGTCGCGGGCCTCAGCGTGCCGCCCATTCCCCGGGCCAGGTCGCGCCCCACCGAACGCTGGCGGGAGAAGTTCGGCGACGACTTCTACATGCTGCGCTTCCAGCAGCCCGGTCTCGCCGACGCCGAAATGGCCGCCGACGTGACGGCGACCATGAGCGGGATGTTCGCCGGGTTGCTCGCCGGGCCGTCGTCGCTGCCGGATTGGATCAGCCCCGCCGAGTTCGAGCACTACGTGAGCGAGTTCAGCAGGACCGGATTCACCGGTGGGTTGAACTGGTACCGCAACTACGACCGCAACTGGGAGTCCACCCCGCAGCTCGCCGACGCCAGGATCGCCGTGCCCGCGCTGTTCGTCGGCGGCACGGCCGACCCGATAGCTCCGACGATGAATCCCGCCCGCGCCCGCGAGGTTGTCGCAGGCCCCTACATCGCACAGCTGATCGAGGGCGCGGGGCACTGGGTGCAGCAGGAACGCCCCGACGAGGTCAACCGAATCCTGCTGGGATTCCTACGTGAAGTGGAGCGGTCATGACCGGTGAGCCGTTGCGGTTCGGCGTCTTCATCACGCCCTTTCATCCGGTCGGCCAATCCCCAACCACCGCACTCGAATACGACCTCGAGCGGACCGTCGCGCTGGACCGGCTCGGCTTCGAGGAGGCATGGTTCGGCGAGCATCACTCCGGCGGCTACGAGCTGATCGCCTGCCCCGAGGTGTTCATCGCGGCGGCCGCCGAGCGCACCAAACACATTCGGCTCGGCACCGGCGTGGTGTCGCTGCCCTACCACCACCCGTTGATGGTGGCCGACCGCTGGGTGCTGCTCGACCACATCACCCGCGGCCGGGTGATGTTCGGCACCGGACCGGGTGCACTGCCGTCGGACGCCTACATGATGGGCATCGACCCCGTCGAGCAGCGCCGGATGATGCAGGAGTCGCTCGAGGCCATCCTCGCGCTGTTCCGCGCCGCACCCGAGGAACGCATCAGCAGGCACTCGGACTGGTTCACCCTGCGTGACGCGCAACTGCATATCCGGCCCTACACCTGGCCATATCCCGAGATCGCATGCGCGGCAATGATTTCCCCGTCCGGCCCGCGGCTGGCCGGTGCGCTCGGCACGTCGTTGCTGTCCTTGTCGATGTCGGTTCCCGGGGGCTACGCCGCGCTGGAGAACACCTGGGAAGTCGTCGTCGACCAGGCGCGGAAGTCGGGCCGCGACGAGCCCGACCGTGCCAACTGGCGGGTGCTGTCGATCATGCATCTGGCCGATACCCGCGATCAGGCGATCGACGACTGCACCTACGGCCTGCAGGACTTCGCGAACTATTTCGGCGCGGCAGGCTTTGTGCCACTGTCGAATTCGGTCGAAGGCACACAGTCGCCGCGGGATTTCGTCGCCGAGTACGCCGGGCAGGGCAACTGTTGCATCGGCACGCCGGGCGACGCGATCGCCTACATCCAGGACCTGTTGGACACCTCGGGCGGCTTCGGGACGCTGCTGATCCTCGGCCATGACTGGGCCGCACCGCAGGCCACCTACCACTCCTACGAGCTGTTCGCCCGCGAGGTCATGCCGCACTTCAAGGGTCAGCTGTCGGCGCCGCGGGCGTCGCACGACTGGGCCAAGGGGATGCGCGACCAGCTGCTCGGCCGGGCAGGCGAGGCGATCGTCAAGGCGATCAACGAGCACACCGACGAACTGAAACTGGAGAAAGAGCAGTAATGCGCGCCGCGGTGCTGCGCGACGGCCGGATGGTGCTGCGCGACGACGTCGCCGAGCCGGTGCCCCTACCCGGCCAGGTGCTCGTCGGCGTCAAGGCGTGCGGAATCTGCGGCTCGGACCTGCACTTCGCCACCCACGGCGACCAGATGGTCAGGCTGACCCGGGAGATGACGGGTATGCCGATCGAAGGCGGACTCCGGGTCGACCTGGCCGAGGACGTGTTCATGGGGCACGAGTTCAGCGCGGAGGTGCTCGAAGCCGGACCCGACACCGATGCGCCACCTCCGGGAACGATGATCACGTCGCTTCCCGTGTTGTTGTCCCCGAAAGGTTTCGAGCCGATCCTGTCCAGCAACACCACCATCGGCGGCTACGCCGAGCGGATGCTGCTTGTCGGCTCCGCTGCTGTTGAAGATCCCCAACGGACTCGACCCGCGTCTCGCGTCGCTCACCGAGCCGATGGCGGTCGGTCTGCACGCGGTGAACAAGTCGTCGATCCAGCCGGGCGACGCAGCCCTCGTCATCGGCTCGGGCCCCATCGGCCTCGCGATCATCGCCGCGCTGAGCCATCGGGGTGTGGAACACATTGTGGCTGCTGACTATTCGGCGAAGCGGCGCGAGCTGGCTACGACGATGGGTGCACACCAGGTGGTCGATCCGGCGCAGGGCTCTCCGTTCGACGATGTCAAACCCGCGGTTGTGTTCGAGGCAGTCGGTGTGCCCGGCATCGTGAACGACGTGATGCGACGGGCAGCGATGGGCACCCGACTGGTCGTCGCGGGGGTCTGCATGGAATCCGACCCGATCCTGCCGCTGTTCGGCATCGCGAAAGAGATCAACGTGCAATTCGTCAACGCCTACGACGCAGAAGAGTTCGCCGAATCCCTGCGCGCGATCGCCGATGGTGAGATCGACGTCGCCCCGCTGGTCACCGGCGAGGTGGGACTGGACGGTGTCGGTGCCGCGTTCGACGACCTTGCCAGCCCCGACACACACTGCAAAATTCTGGTAACTCCCTGAGACTTCCTTGAATTCCGCTGTGTGCCGAGCCTCACAGGCACTCAGCGGAATTCCGTAGCGCCAGAACGCCCTTCTCCAACTAGACCTGTGTGCGAAAGGCTAGATGGTGACCAACGTGAACCAGAGAATCGCCGACCTCTACGAGAACGACGAGCAATTCCGAAATGCCCGACCCATCCCTGCTGTCATCGAAGCGGCAAGCGTGCCGGGCTCCGGCTGACCGAGGTCCTGCAGACCCTCGTCGACGGCTACGCCGACCGTCCCGCGCTCGGCCAGCGTGCGCGGGAACTGGTGACCGACGGCGCCACCGGCCGCACCACCACGCGCCTGCTGCCCCGTTTCGAGACGATGAGCTACCGCGAGGTGTGGGACCGCGTCCGCGCGATCGCGACCGCATTGCACAACGACTCCGCCGCCCCGGTGAACCCGGGAGATTTCGTCGCCACGATCGGATTCGCGAGCCCCGACTACTTCTCGGTCGATCTGGCCTGCGCGTACCTCGGCCTGGTGTCGGTGCCGCTTCAGCACAATGCGCCGGTGTCCCAGCTGCGGCCGATCATCGCCGAGACCGAGCCGAAGGTGCTCGCCGTCGGCGCGCAGTATCTCGATCTCGCCGTCGAGTCGGCGATCGGGAACACATCGCTGCGCCACCTGGTGGTCTTCGACTTCGACCCGGCCGTCGACGACCAGCGCGAGAACCTCGAAAGGGCACAGGACCGCGTGCGTGACGCCGGCCTTCCGGTGACCGTCCATACGCTTACCGACGTCATCGAGCGTGGCCGCAGCCTGCCGCCGGAACCCGCCTACACCGGCGGTACCGACGAACGGCTCGCGATCATCATGTACACCTCGGGCAGCACCGGCGCACCGAAGGGCGCCATGATCACCGAGCGCACCCTCGGCCGGCTGTGGACCACGAACTTCGCCGAGCCCACCGGCGAAGCGGTGTTGAACGTCAACTTCATGCCGCTCAACCACGTGGGCGGCCGGCTGCCCATCATGACTGCGTTCCTGGCAGGCGGCACAAGCTTTTTCGTTCCCGAGTCCGATCTTTCGACGCTGTTCGAGGACTGGACGCTGGTGCGTCCGACAGACATGCCGTTGGTGCCGCGAGTGGTCGACATGCTCTTCCAGCGGTACCGCAGCGTCATCGACGGGCTCGTCGTCGAAGGGCTTCGCCGTCGATGACGCCGAAGCGGCCGCCGCCGTCGAGATTCGCGAAGCTGTTCTCGGCGGGCGGGTCATCGGGGGCTTCGTGTCGACCGCGCCACTGGCTGCGGAAATGAAGACGTTCATCGACACCGTCCTCGACGTGCACATCTCCGACGGCTACGGCACGACGGAGGTCGGCGGGGTCACCAGAGATGGAGTGGTGATGCGCCCGCCAGTCATCGACTACAAGCTCGTCGACGTCCCCGAACTCGGCTACTTCCTCACCGACACGCCCTATCCGCGAGGTGAATTGCTGGTCAAGACGCAGACGATGATGCCCGGGTACTACAAGCGCCCTGACGTCACAGCCGAGGTGTTCGACGCCAGACGGTTACTACCGCACCGGCGATGTGATGGCCGAGATCGAACCGGACCGGCTTGCCGTATGTCGACCGAAGCAAGAACGTGCTCAAGCTGTCTCAGGGCGAGTTCGTGGCCGTCGCGAATCTGGAGGCGGTCTTCGCAGGCGCACCGCTGGTGCGTCAGATCTTCGTCTATGGCAACAGCGAACGTCCCAACCTGCTCGCGGTGATCGTGCCGACGCCTGATGCGCTGCAGCGCTTCGGGTCGGATACAGGTGCACTCAAGGCCGCACTCAGCGATTCGCTGCGGGAGACCGCGCGTGTCGCAGAGCTGCAGACCTATGAGGTGCCGGTCGACTTCCTCATCGAAACCGAGCCGTTCTCGGCTGCCAACGGACTGCTTTCCGGGGTGGGAAAGATCCTGCGCCCCAGGCTCAAAGACCACTACGGCGAGCGACTCGAGCAGATGTATGCCCAGCTGGCAGCGGCCCGGGTCGACGAGCTGCGCTCGCTGCGCGAGCACGCCGCAAACCGCACGGTCCTCGAGAGCGTCACGCTGGCCGCCCAGACAGTCCTGGGGTCGACTGACGTCGAGGTCCAACCAGACGACCACTTCACCGATCTCGGTGGCGACTCGCTGTCGGCGCTGACGTTCGCCAACCTGTTGCGCGACATCCTCGGAGTCGACGTGCCGGTGGGCATGATCGTCGGCCCGACAAGTGACCTGCAGCAGCTCGCCGATTACATCGAGACCGAGCGCGAATTCGGTTCGAAGCGGCCCACATTCGCGAGTGTGCACGGACGGGGCGCCACCTCGGTCCGTGCCGACGACCTGACACTGGACAAGTTCATCGACTCCGAGACGCTGGCAACCGCCCCGTCGGTCGCCTATGTGACAGGCGAACCCAAGACCATCCTGTTGACGGGAGCCAACGGCTGGCTGGGACGCTTCCTGGCGCTCGAACTGCTCGAGCGCGCGGCGCAGACCGGCGGCACCGTGATCACCGTGGTGCGTGGGCGCGACGAGGCGGCCGCCCGTGCGCGGCTGGAAGCGGCCTACGACAGCGGTGACCCGGACCTGCTCAAGCGGTTCCGCCGACTTGCCGACGACCACCTCGAGGTCATCGCGGGCGATATCGGCGAGCCGAACCTCGGTCTGGACAAAGCGACATGGGATCGGTTGGCCCACAACGTCGACCAGATCGTGCACCCTGCGGCCCTGGTCAACCACGTGCTGCCGTACAGCGAAGAGTTCGGCCCCAACGTGGTCGGCACCGCCGAGATCATCCGGCTGGCGATCACCGCGCAGATCAAGCCGGTGACCTACCTGTCGACCGTCGCGGTCGCGATGTCGGTCGCCGCCGACGACTTCGTCGAGGACGGCGACATCCGTCACCTCAGCCCCGTGCGCCCCGTCGACAGCTCGTATGCGAACGGCTACGCGAACAGCAAGTGGGCTGGCGAGGTGCTCCTGAGGGAGGCCCATGATCTGTGCGGCCTGCCGGTCGCGGTGTTCCGCTCGGACATGATCCTCGCCCACAAGCGATATGCCGGACAGCTCAACGTGCCGGACGCGTTCACGCGACTTCTGCAGAGTGTCCTGGTGACCGGAATCGCGCCGCGGACGTTCTACGAGAGGGACGCCGAAGGGCGGCCACAGCGGGCCCATTACGACGGGCTGCCGGTCGATTTCGTCGCCGAATCGATTGTCACGCTGGCCGCGAAGCCGACAGACGGGTACCGGTCGTACGACGTGATGAACCCGTACGACGACGGCGTCTCGCTGGACACGTTCGTCGACTGGCTTGTCGACGCCGGCCATCCGATCACCCGCATCGACGACCACGACGACTGGTTGCACCGATTCGAAACGGCGTTGACCGCATTGCCCGACGCCAAGCGGCGGCACAGTGTGCTCCCCCTGCTCGACGCGTACCGCAAGCCGGAGCGGCCGATACTCGGCGCCGTCGCACCGGCCGACGGTTTTCACGCCGCTGTGCGCGCGGCCGGGGTCGGCGCCGACGGGGACATCCCCCACCTCACGCAGTCGCTGATCGGCAAGTACGTGGCCGACCTCGAGCGCCTGGGCTTGGTCTGACCGAAGGGTGTTCTAGGCTGCGAGGCATGCCGACCGCAGCGAGAGCGAAACTTGCGACCCGATTGATCGTCCTCGCCGCGACGGGGATGGCCGTCGCCGGCCTGTCTGCCTGTGACGCACGGTCGACGTCGGGGCCGTCGACAATCCCGACGGCTGACGCCAACACCCGCCAGGTCACGGTCGTCGGTACCGGCGAGGTGCAGGGCAGGCCGGACACGTTGACGGTGAACGCTTCGATCGAGTTCACCGCGCCGGACGCCACCGCCGCGATGAACCAGGCGAGCGCTCGTCAGCAGGCCGTGATCGACGCGTTGGTGGGCTCGGGCATCGACAAGGCCGACATCGCCACGACGAACGTGACCCTGCAGCCGCAGTTCGGCGGCGGCGACACCCCGTCGATCATCGCGCTACCAGGCGAACAACTCGATCAATGTGAAGATCCGTCGGCTGGAGACCGCGTCGCAGACGCTTGGCCTCATCGGCACCACCGGCGGGGACGCCACCCGCATCAACTCGGTCAGCTACTCGATCGAGGACGATTCCCAACTCGTCAGGGATGCCCGCACGCGCGCCTTCGACGACGCGAAGGACCGTGCCGAGCAGTACGCCCAGCTGGCCGGACTGACTCTGGGCAAGGTCATGTCGATCTCCGAGTCGGCGGGGACCACGCCGCCGGTCCCGCTGCCGACGCCGATGCCGCGAGCGGCGATGGAGGCCGTGCCGCTGGAGCCGGGCCAGCAGAGCGTCTCCTTCTCGGTGACCGTGATCTGGGAGCTGACCTAGTCCGCGGGGGCGATATCGACGGGGATGCCGTTGAGCACCGCCGTGCCGGACAGCGGGTCGAGCTGGTTGCCGTCGTTGAGCTGGTTGACGTTGACGCCGGGTTCGCCCGACGCGACGCCCAGCCGCGTGCCTCCGCGGTCGTGACCCCATCCGTGCGGAAGCGACACCACTCCGCGCCGCATCCCGGGCATCGGCTCGATCGGCGCCAGTAGCTCGCCGCCGGGCCCCTTGATCTTCGCGGTGTCGGTCAATCCGAGGTCGGCAACGTCGTCTGGATGCATCTGCAGCGTGCATCGGTTCGTGCCACCGGCAAGCGCAGGCACGTTGTGCATCCAGCTGTTGTTGGAGCGCAGGTGGCGTCGGCCGATCAGAACGAACCTGTCGGCGTCTTTTCCGAGCGAGTCGCGTAACCGCGCCGCATCGGCGACCAACGGCTCGGGTGCGAGTTCGATTCGGCCGCTGGGTGTTCGGAGCACTTCCGGCAGCCGGGGCTGCAACGGGCCGAGGTCGATACCGTGCGGTGCGGCCTTGAGCCGTTCGAGGGTCAGGCCATCGGGCCTGGCGCCGAATGCATCGCCGTACGGTCCGAGCCGAAGCATCATGTCGAGGCGGCGTTCGTAGCCGGGGCCGGCCGCGAGCATCGCGGTCAACTCGTCGACCGGGCGACCCGACACCGGCGAGGTGGGGTCGGCAGTCTCCTTGGCCAGCGTCGTCGCGATGACCTGCTCGTCCACCAGCGACGGCGCCCCGTCGACACCCACACCGTAGAGAACCAAGGCGATGCGGGACAGAATCTCGGCCTCATCGGGCCGCCCGTCGAGTGGTGACACCGGCGGCGAATAGCGAACGTTGTTGCGCACCGCGAGGTTGTTCAGGGCGAAATCGAAATGGGGACTCTGCGACGGCGGCGGCGGGGGCAGGATGACGTCCGCGTGCCGGGTGGTCTCGTTGAGGTAGGGGTCGATGCTTACCATGAACTCGACGCCGTCGAGCGCCTTGTCGAGCCGGTCCCCGTCGGGCGCGGACAGGACGGGGTTCCCGGCGATGGTGATCATCGCCTTGATCTGTCCCTCGCCGGGCGTGTCGATCTCCTCGGCCAGTGCGGCAGCGGGCATTTCGGACAGCGCCTCGGGATAGCCCGAGACCCGGCTGTGCCAGCGGCCGGTCTTGAAGCCGCGCCCCGGTTTCGGCGGGCGGGGCGCAGGCACCGCGGGACCGAGCGGGAACATCGCCCCGCCGGGTCTGTCGAGGTTGCCGGTCAGGATGTTGATCACGTCGACCAGCCAGCTGGCGAGCGTGCCGAATTCGACTGTCGACGTACCGATTCGGCCATACACCGCGGCCGTCGGTGCCGCGGCCAACTCACGGGCCAGCGCCCGGATGTCGTCGGCGGGCACGCCGCAGTGGTCACTGACATCCTCCGGCGAGAACCCTGCCGCCACGCCGCGGACGTCATCGACGCCGTTGACATGCTCCGCGATACCACCGAGATCCGCTGCGACAAGGCCCTCTTCGAACAGCACGTGCACGACTGCGAGGAGCAGCGCACCGTCGGTGCCCGGCCGAGGTGCGATGTGCCGGTCGGCCAATTCGGCGGTGCGGGTGCGGGCGGGATCGATCACGGTGAGCCTGCCGCCGCGCTTGCGCAGCGCCCGCAGCTTGCCGGGGAAGTCGGCCGCGGTGGCCAAACTTCCGTTGGACACAAGGGGATTCGCGCCGATGATCACCAGGTAGTCGGTGCGGTCGAGGTCGGGCACCGTGAATGCGACCGGGCTGCCGAACATGTAGCCCAGCGCGACGTGTTTGGGCATCTGGTCCAGCGTGCTGGCGGAGAAGGCCTGCCGGGTGCCGAGCCCGCGGATGATCAGCGGCGGGTACAGGGTGCCCGCGACCGTGTGCGCGTTGGGGTTGCCCAGATACACGCCGACGGACGCGCCGCCGTGCTCGCGGATGACCTCCCCCAGCCGATCCTCGACGACGGCGAAGGCCTCATCCCATGTCGCCTCGGTCAGCACGCCGTCACGCCGCACCATCGGCCGCGACAGCCGATCCGGATCGTTGTCCAGCTCGGCGAAGCTCGCCCCCTTGGGGCAGATGAACCCGGCACTGAAGACGTCCTCACGGTCGCCACGCGCCCCGGTCACCCGGCCGTCCTCGATCGTCAGCGTCAGGCCGCAGGTGGCCTCGCAGAACGGGCAGATCCGCAGCGCGGTCTCGGTCATGTCGCTCACCTCTCCGCGAAACGGAATTCCAGCAGGCCTCTTCTCGCTTCCGGTGCCGGAATTCCGTTTCGCGTCAGAACTCCTCGTACACCTTCGGGTCGAGCGTGCCGATGTAGGGCAGGTCGCGGTAGCGCTCGGCCCAGTCCAGCCCATAGCCGACGACGAACTCGTTGGGGATGTCGAAGCCGACGTAGGTGATGTCGACGTCGTCGCGCACGGCGTCGGGTTTGCGCATCAGCGTGCACACCCGCAACGACCGCGGGCGCCGGGTCGCGAGGTTGCGCAGCAGCCACGACAGCGTCAGGCCCGAGTCGACGATGTCTTCGACGATCAGCACGTCGCGATCGTTGATGTCGCGGTCCAGGTCCTTGAGGATTCGCACCACACCCGACGACGACGTCGACGAACCGTAGGAGCTGACCGCCATGAACTCCAGCTGCGTCGGCACCGGAATCGCGCGGGCCAGGTCGGTGACGAAGAAGACGGCACCCTTGAGCACCGTGACCAGCAGCAGGTCCTGGTCGTTGGCGGCGATGGTGTCCCGGTAGTCCGCGCCCACCTGGGCGCCCAACTCGGCGACCCGTGCCTGGATCTGATCCTCGGAGAGCAACACCGACTTGATGTCGCCCGGATACAGCTCCTCAGATGGCACGTCCACAGAGTGCCATGCGTGACCGCCCTCGACCAACGTGAGCTCGACCTAACCTCGACGGACCGGTTCGCGGTACAGGTTCAGCATGCCGTCGCGGCGCCCCGCGAACAGCCGCTCGCTTCGCAGCGGGGAGCCGACCGCCACCCCACCTTGGCCGCGCCAATCGGTGACCAGCGTGTCGACGCCGCGAATCTGTTTGTCGGTCAGATCGCTGGCGCCGCCTGCCAGCAGCCAGCTGCGGATCACCCTGCGCCGGACGGCCTCCGGCAGGACCGTCAACCGTCCGGTGTCGAGGCCGTCGCCGGAAGCTGCGGCGGCCAGTGCCCGCTGCGCCAGCTCGTCGAGCGTCTCGGTGTCCTCGCGCAGCGCGGTCGCGGTGCGGGCAAGTGCCTCGGCGACGCCGCCGCCGAGCACATCCTCGAGCAGCGGCAGTACCTCGGCGCGCAGCCGGGTGCGGGTGTAGCGGCGATCGGCGTTGTGCGGGTCGTGCCACGGCTGGATGCCCAGCTCGTCGCACGCCTGGTGGGTGACGGCGCGCCGGACGTCCAGCAGTGGGCGGCACCACGGCGGGTCGTGGGGCCGCATGCCCGCGATCGAGCGGGCGCCCGATCCCCGGCCGAGGCCCAGCAGCACGGTCTCGGCCTGGTCGTCGAGGGTGTGCCCGAGCAGCACCGCGGCGTCGGCGCGGGCCGCGTCCAGCGCACGGTAGCGGGCGGCGCGGGCGGCGGCCTCGGGTCCGCCCGTCGTGCCGACGTCGACGCAAAGGATCTGCGCGTCAACGCATCCCAACGCAATGGCTTGTTCTTTGGCGGTGGCCGCGACCCGGTTCGAATCCTGCTGCAGTCGGTGGTCGACGATCAGCGCGGTGGTCGGCTTCACTTCGGCGGCGACGGCCGTCAGCGCCAGCGAGTCCGGCCCGCCCGACAATGCGACGCACCACCGGTCGTCCGCGGCGACGTAGCGGCGGCCGAACGCGGACACCGCTGCACGCAACGTGCTTACAGCACCCTGTCGATCCATCGCTGCGGCTCTTCGATTTCGGTTGGCAGAGGCAGTGTTTCGGGCCCCGACCAGATCGTGTTGAACCGGGCCATCCCGACCCGGTCGACGACGTGGTCGACGAACGCCTTGCCGCGGGTGTACTGAGCCATCTTCGCGTCGACCCCCAGCAGTGCTCGGAGCACCCGTTGCAGCGGGGGCTGCTTACGGCCGCGCCGCTCGTTGAACCGGCGCCGAATGGTAACCACCGACGGCACCACGGCGGGCCCGACGGCGTCCATCACATGGTCGGCGTGGCCTTCCAGCAGCGTGCCGAGCACCAACAACTTGTCGAGCGCATGCTGTTGCGGCTCGGACTGCACGGCGCGCAGCACTCCCAGCACGCCGGTCGAATTCGGTTCGGCCGGAACACCATCGCGGCGATCCCGGACGAAGCCGGCCAGCCGGCCGATCACCTCGGCGACGTCCTCACCGGTTTCCTCGGTCAGCACCGCGAGCGCACCGGACATGTGCTCCGACAACCATGGGTTGGCGCGGAACTGCACCCGATGTGTGACCTCGTGCAGACACACCCAGAGCCGGAAGTCGGCGGGTACCACCCGCAGCTGCCGCTCCACCGCAATCACGTTGGGGTACACCAGAAGGAGCTCGCCGCCGTTGTCGCCGAACGGGTCGTACTGACCCAGGATGCCGGACGAGATGAACGCGAGCACCGCACCCGTCTGCGCACCGGTGATGCGACCGGTGATGGGGTGCGGCTTGTCGCCGTTGTCGCTACCGCCCGTCATCGCCCGCATGGATTGGGAGGCGGCCCTGATCCATTCGGCACGATCGACGATGCGGGCGTCGGCCACCTCGGCGCCTTCGTTCAGCCCGGTCACTTCACGCACCGGCATCTCGGCGCGCAGCGCTGCGCTGGCCAGCTGCTCGATCACCTGGCGGCGGGTGTAGTCGGTGGCCGCCGGGCCGGGCCGGGCCAGTTTGGCCCCGACCGTGGCGGCGAATCCCCAGTCGACGGCGCGGCCGACGGTGACCTTGGTGCTCATGTACCGCACCCGCAAGACCGCAGCACAGCGGCGAACGCGTCGATGGCGGTGCGTCCGGACGGACCCGCATCGTTGGAGATGAACGCGAAGCTCAGCACGCGGCCGCTGGCATCGGTGACGATGCCGGCCAGCGAGTTGGTGGCCGTCAACGACCCGGTCTTGGCGCGCAGCCACCCGGCCGACGCGCGACCGGCGTCCGTGTCGAGGAACCGGTTCGACAACGTGCCGCTCCCGCCTGCGATGGGCAGCAGGTCCACCAGGGGCCGCAGCTTGGGCTGGTCGGGTCCCGCGGCGGCGTTGACGGTCTCATCAAGCGTCTCCGCGGTGAGCCGATCGTCGACGGACAGGCCGCTGCAATCCACCAGGTGTGATCCACCGGTGTCGATCTTGGCTGAGTCCAGCTCGCCGAGCACCGCGCGAACCGAGCCCTCGAAACTTTGCGGTTTCCCTTGCGCGGCAGCGACTTCCCGGCCGATCGATTCGGCCATCACGTTGTCCGAGTTGTTCATCATCTCGCGCAACCGCTCCAGCAACGGCGGCGACTGCACCGACGCGATCTCGTCGCCGTCTGACCGCCGACGGCAGCACCGTGACGGTGGCCGGGTCGACTCGCAACGCGACAGCCAGCGCGCGACCCGCGTCGAGCGCGGGTGTCTTCGAGCGGGCCGAGTCGACGCTGACCGGCTGGGTGCGGCCGCCGTCGAGCATCACCGACTCCATCGGCGCGATGTCGCCGCCGTCGATGTCGAGCGGATCCCAGCCGGGCGCCATCGTCGGGCCGCTGTATGCGCTGACGTCCACAGCCACCGCGGTCACCTTGGTGCCGCTGCGCCGCACCTGATCGGCCAGGTCGCTGATCCGTGCCGCGTCGCGGTACCAGGTGTCCTGGCCCTTGGGCACCGCCGACAGCGTCGGGTCGCCGCCGCCCTTCAGCACGACGAGGCCGGGCCGCCGGTTTGATGCCAGCACCTTCGTGGTGAGCCGGGCGTCGCGGTCCAGTCCGTGCAGCGCCGCCGCCGTGGTCAACACCTTGGTCACCGAGGCAGGCTGCATGGGCACGTCTGCGCCCTGCGCCCACAGCTGTTCGCCGGTTGCGGCGTCGGTGATCCTGCCGGTGAAGGCGCCCAGGTTCGGATCGGCGAGCGTCAACGCCAGGGTCGCCGCCAGCTTGTCGGGGGTGGGCTTGTCGGCGGCGTCGGATACCGGCTTGATCCCCGGGTCGGCCGTCGCAGGCGCGGGAGCAGCCGGGATCGCGCTGGCGTCGCTGGCGTGGCCGCCCCGCAGCAGCGCCGCGGCCACCACGACCGCGGCAACCACCAGCACCACGGCCACCCCGATCACGATGTGGGTGGACCGTCGCCACTGGGTGGGACGCATGGTTCTCCTGACTCCGGCCTGCTAAAGCAGGGTATCGGCTGTCCGGAAGTGCGAGGTCAGCCGCGGCAGGTGCCGAGAATGGTATGCGCCTCCATTATGGTGACGTCGTCCCTTACGACAACGCACAGGACGAGGAGCGCGACGGTGGAGTTCGACGTAGTCATCGAGATTCCGAAGGGCTCGCGCAACAAATACGAGGTCGACCATGACTCCGGCCGGGTCAAGCTCGACCGATACCTCTATACGGCGATGGGCTATCCGGCCGACTACGGCTTCATCGAGGACACCCTCGGCGAGGACGGCGACCCGCTCGACGCGCTGGTGCTGCTGCCCGAGTCGGTGTTTCCCGGCTGCATCGTCGAGGCGCGGCCGGTGGCCATGTTCCAGATGACCGACGAGGCAGGCGGCGACGACAAGGTGCTGTGCGTGCCCGCAGGTGACGGGCGGTGGGACCACATCCAGGAGATGGCCGACGTGCCGGCGTTCGAGCTGGAGGCGATCACGCACTTCTTCGTCCACTACAAGGACCTGGAGCCGGGCAAGTACGTGAAGGCCGCCGATTGGACGGGCCGGGCAGAAGCCGAGGCCGAGGTCACCCGATCGCTCGAACGGTTCAAGACGCAGGGCCACTGAGCACGTCGCTCAGGAGTTTTCTTCGCTGTAACACGGCGTAACGCCCACGTGCCCTGCTGCTCGCATGATGACGGTGTGTTGATGCATCAGGGCATGGGGTTGGACGTGTTCAACGAAATGCCGATGCGTCGCGCCGTGCATGCGGTCTACGAATGTTGCTACAGCGTTCCGCTGGCCGCCGACCTCGCCCGCGGACGTCCGTATCAGGATCACGATTCGCTGTTCCGGCAGGCCGACCGGTCGCTGTTCGGGCTGGCGGAGGAGTCGATCGACTCGATCCTGCAGGCCTACCCCGACGTCGGCCGCAGGCCGGGCAGCGATAAGTCCGCGGCCGAGCAGTGCGCGATCTGCGACGAACGCGCCGAGGTGATGGACCAGCTGGGTGTCGCGTCGAAAAGATACCTGGACCATTTCGGCTTCGGGTTCGTCATGTTCGTCAACGGCTACAGCGCTGCCGATGTGCTGGCGACGATGACCGACCGCCTGATGAACGACGTCGAGACCGAGCGAAAAGTCGTTCGCAACGAGTTGGCCCGGATCAACCGCACCCGGCTGGAGCGAATGCTTGGGCCAGAGGGCGGCTACGACAACTGGTGACTGCCCGTCGCGCGGCGGTATAGGTTCCACCGCATGACTTCCGCCGTGCAGGGACACACTGACGCCAGATTCGACAAGGTCGCCGATGCTTTGGCCGATGAGCTGAGCACCGGCGCCGAGGTCGGCGCGGCGATCGCGGTCGACATCGACGGCGAGCTCGTCGTCGACATCTGGGGCGGGCACGCCGACGCGGCCAAGACGGTCCCGTGGGGCGAGGACACGATCATCAACGTCTGGTCGAGCACCAAGACCGTGACGAGTCTGGCCGCGCTGATGCTGGCAGATCGCGGTCTGCTGGACCTCGACGAGCCGGGCACACTCGGCAACGAGCGCTCCGCGCGGTACGCCCGACTGATCTATGAGGCGCTTTCCTGACGGTGGCATGCTGGCGGTGTGGAGAATCTCTTCCACTTCTGGTGGCTGATCTTCCCGCTCGCCGGCATAGTTGGCGGCGGGGTGCGGGCGGTCGCGGCGGCCAATGAGCGGCGCGCCGAGCGCAGGCTGGAGCGATACCGGATCAAGCAGCAGACCAAGATCGCCGTCGCGGAAGCGGCCGGTCGTTCGCACACCAACGAGATCAAGAACCGGCGCGAGCTCAAGAGAGTCATCGACAGGCACGGCGAAACCGACGCGCGCTGGCTGGAGTACGAGATCGACGTCGCCAAGCTTCTTGACTTCCCGTTGATGACCGAGATGCGAAACCCGTTGACGATGGAATTCCACAAGGCGCGACGGCGAGCCGATCTGCTGCGTCCCGAGAACGCTCACGATCTAGACGGCGACCGCGAGGCGCAGCTGGAGTATCGCGACGCCGTGCACGACTACGTGACCGCCTTCGACGTCGCAGAAGCCGAGGCGATCCGGCTGCGGCGCAGCACGTTCTCCACCGAGGACCAGCAGCGCATTGCGCGCGCCCAGAACCTGCTCCGACTGGCCGAGGACGACGGCGCGACGCCCCAGGAGCGGCAGAACGCCTATACCCGCGCCAGGGCCGAGCTCGAGGGGATCCTCGCGCTGCCAGCCGCCACCAGGGCCAGCATCGAGCGCAAGCTCGCCGGGGAGCTCGAGGCGTAACCCGTCAGGCCGCGCCGGACAGCGGCAGGCGACGTGCGATGCGGTCCAGCGCTGCGTCGGCCAGCTCCCGCATGTTCTGCTCCGGCGACGCCGGAATGAACGTGACGCCGTCGGCCACCTCGGCCATGAAGATGTCGGCGACCAGGCCGGCCAGACCGTCGATGGTGCCTGCGTAGTGCAGGGTGTCGTCGCCCAGGCTGGGCATCGCATCACGCGCAGAGCGGAAATCGGCGGCGACCGCAACGGTGATGTCGAGGATCACCGCGACGTCGTCGGTAATGCGCCCGCGTGCTCGGCGAGCCTGCTGCAGGTCGGGAGCCGTCAGCCGCACCGCGGTGACCTCACCGGACGTGAGCTCGCTCCAATTGCCGCCGGTCGCGTCGGCCACGAAGAGCCGCAGTCCCCGGCCACTAGTGCTTGCCACGCCGACACGCTAGGTCCGCGTTAGCGGCACGACAACGGTTGCGCTCAGCGAGAATCCAAGGATGGCCGACACCATTCTGATCACGCATCGCGTCATGCGCAGACGCGCGGCCGCCTGTGCTTAGTACGTTGTAGGCGTGGCGATGCCGGAAGTTCCTGCGCAGTACCTGCTGTCGCCCTACGCCGCGGAGCCGCGCACGCTGGTCGACATCCTGTACGAGACCGCCCTGCGCTACCCCGATGCGGCCGCCATCGACGACGGCTCCGTGCAGCTGACCTACAGCGAGCTGGTCGTCGACATCGAGGACAGCGTCGCGTGGCTGGCGGCCCGCGGCATCGGTCGCGGCGACCGCGTCGGAATCCGCATGCCGTCGGGCAGCTACGCGCTGTACGTGGCGATCCTGGCCACCCTTGCCACCGGTGCGGCCTACGTGCCGGTCGACGCCGACGACCCCGACGAGCGGGCGGCGCTGGTGTTCGGCGAGGCGAATGTCGTCGGCGTGATCACCGAGCAGGGCCTCGTCCGGGGTGCGGGTGACTCCCGCGGTTGGCGCGCCGCGTCGCCGTTGGGCCGCGACGACGCGTGGATCATCTTCACCTCCGGTTCGACCGGAACCCCCAAGGGTGTCGCGGTCACACATCGCAACGCCGCCGCGTTCGTCGACGCCGAAGCGCAGATGTTCTTGCAGGACAGCCCGATTGGGCCCGGCGACCGGGTACTGGCCGGATTGTCCGTGGCGTTCGACGCATCCTGCGAGGAGATGTGGCTGGCCTGGCGAAACGGCGCCTGCCTGGTGCCTGCGCCCCGGTCGCTGGTGCGCAGCGGCATGGATCTCGGCCCGTGGCTGGTGTCGAAGGACATCACGGTGGTGTCGACGGTGCCGACGCTGGCCGCGCTGTGGCCCGCCGAGGCGTTGGAGGCGGTGCGGCTGCTGATCTTCGGTGGCGAGGCCTGCCCACCCGACCTCGCGGAGCGGCTGGCCGCCGGGCCCGACGCCGCGGGCCGCGAAGTGTGGAACACCTACGGACCCACGGAGGCCACTGTCGTGGCGTGCGGGGCCAAGCTCGACGGCGTCGGACCGGTCAGCATCGGGCTGCCGCTGCCTGGCTGGGACCTGGCCGTCGTCGACAAGGACGGCGCACCCGTCCCGGTCGGCGACGTCGGTGAGCTGGTGATCGGTGGCGTCGGGCTGGCCCGCTATCTGGACCCCGAAAAGGACGCCGAGAAGTATGCGCCGATGCCGACGCTGGGCTGGGACCGCGCATACCGCAGCGGCGACCTCGTTCGACTCGAGCCCGACGGCCTGATCTTCTGCGGCCGCGCCGACGACCAGGTCAAGGTCGGCGGGCGGCGGATCGAACTCGGTGAGGTCGACTCGGCCCTGGTGAATCTGCCCGGCGTCAGTGGCGGCGCGGCGGCGGTACGGAAGACGGCCAGCGGCACTCCCCTGCTCGTCGGGTACATCGCCAGTGCCGACCCGTCCTTCGACGTGGCCGCGGCAAGGACGACGCTGGCCGAGTCGCTGCCCGCAGCGCTGGTGCCGCGGCTGGTGCTCGTCGACGAGCTGCCGACCCGCACCTCGGGAAAGGTGGACCGGGAGGCCTTGCCGTGGCCGCCGCCCGGCGAACCCGACGAGGAAGCGCCGGATCTCGGCGGCACCATGGGCTGGCTGGCGGGGTTGTGGCGCGACGTGCTGGCCGCACCCGTGGACGGTCCCGAGGCCGACTTCTTCGCACTCGGCGGCGGTTCGCTGTCGGCTGCGCAGCTGGTCGCCGCGCTGCGCCAGCGCTATCCGCAGGTGACGGTCGCCGACCTCTACGACCACCCGCGGCTGGGTTCGCTGGCCGGTTTCCTCGACGAGCTCGACCCGCCGCCGCAGGTCGAGACGCGGGTGGTGCGGCCGATGCCGCTGCGCTCGCAGGCATTTCAGGTCGCGATGTCGCTGCCGTTGGCCACGCTGACCGGCCTGCAGTGGGTGGTGTGGCTGGCGCTGATCAACAACGTCGCCGCGACCGTCAGCCCGGTGTCGTGGCTGGTTCCCATCGACTGGTGGTGGATCCTCGGCGGGTTCCTGCTGTTCGTCACGCCCCCTCGGGCGGATGGGTATCGCCGTGCTTGTCGGCCCGGATACTGATCGGCTTCCTGAAGCCGGGCACGTACCGTCGCGGCGGTTCGGTGCACCTGCGCGTCTGGCTCGCCGAACGGCTCGCCGACGCCAGCGGTGCGGAGAATCTGGCAGGCGCGCCGTGGATGGTGTACTACGCGCGGGCACTGGGCAACAAGGTAGGCAAGGGTGTCGACCTGCATTCGGCGCCTCCGGTGACGGGGATGCTCACCCTCGGCCATCGCAGCTCGATCGAGCCGGAGGTGGACCTGTCCGGGCACTGGATCGACGGCGACCACTTCCACGTCGGCACCGTCACCATCGGCAACGACTCCACCATCGGCGCGCGCACGACGCTGCTGCCGGGCGCCTCGGTCGGCAAGAACGCCGACGTCGCCGCCGGCTCGGGTGTGGTCGGCCGGGTGAAGAAGGGGCAGTACTGGAAGGGTTCGCCCGCGGTGAAGTCCGGCAAGGCCCGCCATCCGTGGCCGGAGGAACGCCCCGGCAGGGCGCCGTTCTGGGTGCTGGCCTACGGGGTGACGTCGATGCTGTTGGGCGCCTTGCCCCTGGCCGCGCTGGCCTGCGGGCTGGCCGTCATCGGCTGGGCCATCAGGGACTCCGCGTCGCTGACCGACGCAGTGCTGCCGGCCCTGGTGTGGACCCCGGTCGCGACGCTGGTCGCATTGATCGTGTACGCGACGCTGACGGTCGTCGGGGTGCGTGTGATGTCGCTGTGGCTGCACGAGGGATATCACCCGGTCCGCAGCCGCGCGGGTTGGCAGATATGGGCGACCGAACGGTTGATGGATGCCGCCCGCCACTACCTGTTCCCGCTGTACGCCAGCCTTCTCACGCCGACCTGGTTGCGTGTTCTCGGAGCGAAGGTCGGCCGCGGCACCGAGATTTCCACGGCCTTGCTGACGCCGAAGTTCACCACGATCGAGGACAGCGCATTCCTGGCCGACGACACCATGGTGGCGTCCTACGAACTCGGTGGCGGCTGGATTCACGTCGCGAAGGCGACCATCGGAAAACGGGCGTTCCTGGGCAATTCCGGTATCACGCAACCCGGCAGGAAGGTGCCCGACGACGGGCTGGTAGCGGTGCTGTCGGCGGCCCCGCCCAAGTCGAAGGCAGGGTCGTCGTGGCTGGGCAGCCCACCGATTCGGCTGCGTCGCCAACCGACCGCGGCGGACGCATTGCGCACATTCCATCCGCCGATGCGTCTAAAGATCATGCGCGGCTTTGTCGAGACGTGCCGGCTGGTGCCGGTGATCGTCACGTTCGCGATCGGCGTCGGCGTGCTGTTCGCGTTGCAGGCTCTGATAGTCGAGTTCGGCTATTTGTGGGCGGCACTTGGCAGCGGTGTGGTGCTGCTTGTCGCTGGAGCCGTCGCGGGTGGCATCGCGGTGATCGCGAAATGGATTGTGGTGGGCCGTATCCGGGCCGTCGAGCATCCACTGTGGTCGGCGTTCGTCTGGCGTAACGAGGTCTCGGACACCTTCGTCGAAACCGTCGCCGGGCCGTGGTTCGCCCGAGCCGCCACCGGGACGCCGGTGATGAACCTGTGGCTGCGGGCGCTGGGGGCGAAGATCGGTCGGGGTGTGTGGTGTGAGTCCTACTGGCTGCCCGAGGCGGACCTTGTCACCCTGGAGAACGGTGCCACCGTCAACCGCGGCTGCGTTGTGCAGACGCATCTGTTCCACGACCGGGTGATGCGAATGGACACCGTTGTCCTCGAGGAGGGTTCGACGTTGGGGCCGCATTGCGTGGCGCTGCCCGCGGCACGCCTTGGTGCGGGTGCCACCGTCGGCCCGGCGTCGTTGGTGATGCGCGGTGACGAGGTGCCGGCGTCCACGCGTTGGCAGGGCAACCCGATCGCCCCATGGAATGTGTTCCGCAAGAAGCGCGGTGACGATACGCCGGAGAAGGCGTCCGAGGAAACCGCCGCGTGACCCGATCAAAAAAGGCGGCGAAGAAGGTTCCGGTCATCGATCCATACTTGCCGCACAACGGCAACTTCGGCTACCGGGTGTCCCGCTATGAACTCGATCTGGAGTACAAGGTCGCGATCAACCGGCTCGCGGGCTCGGCGACGATCACCGCCGTCACCCTTGCAGAACTGCGAACCTTCACGCTGGATCTCTCCGACGCCCTCGCAGTGACGAAGGTTTCGGTGAATGGACGTCGGCCCGCCGCATTCAGCTGCTCGAGCGGCAAGCTACGCATCGCATTGTCGTCGTCGCTGCCCGCGGGTGCGGCGATGACCATCGAGGTCCGCTACGGCGGCACACCGCGACCCGTCCGGTCCATGTGGGGCGAGGTCGGTTTCGAGGAGTTGACCGAAGGTGTGTTGGTCGCGGGTCAGCCCAACGGCGCCGCGTCGTGGTTTCCCTGCGACGACCACCCCAGCTCCAAGGCCAGCTATCACATCCAGATCAGCACCGAGAATCCGTACCGGGCGATCGCCAACGGCGAGTTGAAATCCCGGCGGACACGTGCGGCGATGACGACGTGGACCTACGAGCTCGCGGAGCCGACGTCGACGTATCTGGTCACCCTCCAGATCGGCATGTACGAGTCGTACCGGCTGCAGAAGGCGCCGGTGTCGATGCACGCGGCGTTGCCCGCTCGGCTGAAGCGGAACTTCGACCACGACTTCGGCAGACAGCCGCAGATGATGAAGCTGTTCGTCAAGCGGTTCGGACCGTATCCGCTGTCGACGGGCTACACGGTCGTCGTCACCGACGATGAGTTGGAGATACCGCTTGAGGCGCAGGGTATTTCAATCTTTGGCGCGAACCATTGCGACGGCAGCCGCGGCTCGGAGCGGTTGATCGCCCACGAGTTGGCGCACCAGTGGTTCGGCAATTCGGTGACGGTGCGGCGCTGGCGCGACATCTGGCTGCATGAGGGCTTCGCCTGCTATGCCGAGTGGCTGTGGTCGGAGGACTCCGGCGGCCAGACCGCCGACGAGTGGGCGCGCCACTACCATCAACTCCTCTCCGATTCGCCGCAGGACCTGCTGCTGTCCGATCCCGGCCCGCGCGACATGTTCGACGACCGGGTGTACAAGCGCGGCGCGCTGACGCTGCACGCACTGCGGCGGGTCATCGGAGACGACAGTTTCTTTGCGCTGCTGCGGGATTGGACGACGCGTCATCGTCATTCGACGGCGGTGACCGACGACTTCACCGGGCTGGCGGCCAACTACGCGAATGTGTCGCTGCGCTCGTTGTTCGCCGCGTGGCTGTACTCCGAGGACGTGCCGGCGTTGTGACCGACGCGGCCACTCCCACCGGCCCGATCACTCGCGGAAGCGTCGCACGTGTCGGCACCGCGACCGCGCTGACGGCGCTGTGCGGGTATGCGGTGCTGTACCTGGCGGCGCGGGACCTCGAACCGGCCGGCTTCTCGGTGTTCGGCGTGTTCTGGGGCGCGTTCGGGTTGGTGACCGGGGCGGCCAACGGCCTGCTGCAGGAAGCGACGCGCGAAGTGCGGTCGACCGGTTACGTCGAAATCCTTTCGGGCCCGCGCACGCATCCGATGCGGGTGGCGGCGATGGTCGGTGTGGTCGCGGCGGTGGTGATCGCGGCCAGCTCACCGCTGTGGTCGGGACACGTCTTCGTCGAATCGCAGTGGCTCAGCGTCGCGCTGTTGAGCGTGGGACTCGCCGGGTTCTGTCTGCACGCCACCCTGCTGGGAATGCTGGCCGGTGTCGGCCGGTGGACGCAGTACGGTGCGCTGATGGTCACCGACGCGGCCATCCGGGTGGCGGTCGCGGCGACCACCTTCGTGATCGGCTGGGGGCTCGTCGGCTACCTGTGGGCGACCGTCGCCGGCGCGCTGGCGTGGCTGATCATGTTGCTCGCCTCGCCGTCGACCCGGGCGGCGGCAGCGCTGATGACGCCCGGCGGAACGGCGACCTTCCTGCGCGGTGCCGCGCACTCGATCGCCGCCGCGGGCGCGAGCGCGATCCTGGTGATGGGTTTTCCGGTGCTGCTCAAGGCCACATCGGGAGACCTGGGTGCGGCGGGTGGCGTGGTGATCCTGGCCGTGACGCTGACCCGCGCGCCGCTGCTGGTGCCGTTGACGGCCATGCAGGGCAATCTGATCGCGCACTTCGTCGACCAACGCACAGCGCGGTTGCGTGCCCTGCTGGCGCCTGCGGCGGTCGTCGCCGGGTTGGGCGCGGTGGGTGTGGCGGCCGCCGGGATCTTCGGACCATGGCTGCTGAGGGTGGCGTTCGGCGAGGAGTACCGCGCTTCGGCGCGCTTGCTCGCCTGGCTGACGACGGCGGCCATCGCGATCGCACTGCTGACGTTGACGGGGGCTGCGACGGTGGCGGCTGCGCTGCACCGTGCATATTCGGCGGGTTGGATCAGTGCGACGCTGGCGTCGATGTTGTTGCTGCTGCTGCCGGTCGGCCTGGAGACCCGCACGGTGATCGCGCTGCTCTGTGGGCCGATGGTGGGAATCGTCGTGCACCTGGGCGCGCTTGCCAGAGGACCGGCACGTTGACCGTGTATTTTAGTGCGCATCGATATGCGCTACCAGGATGTTTGGATCGTCGTACCCGCCTATAGCGAGGCGAGCGTCATCGGCGACGTCATCACCGACATTCGCTCGGTTTTCGACCACGTCGTCTGCGTCGACGACGGCAGCAAGGACGGCACCGGCGATCTCGCGCTACGCGCCGGGGCTCACGTCGTCTCGCATCCGGTCAATCTCGGTCAGGGCGCCGCGATTCAGACCGGCGTCGAGTACGCCCGCAGTCAGCCCGGCGCACAGGTGTTCGCGACGTTCGATGCCGACGGACAGCACCGGTTGAAGGACGTCATCGCCATGATCGACCGGCTTTCCACCGACGACGTCGACATGGTGGTCGGCACGCGGTTCGCCGAGCCGAGTGCGAGCAAGCCGCCGCTGATGAAGCGGATCATCCTGCGCGCCGCAGCGGTGCTGAGCCCGAACAGCCGGGAGTTGCGGTTGACAGACGCGCACAACGGGCTTCGGGTCTTCAACAAGAAGGTGGCCGACGGGCTGAACATCACGATGAACGGGATGAGCCACGCGAGCGAGATCATCGCGCTGGCCGTCGAAAACCGTTGGCGGGTCGCGGAACAGCCGGTCGAGATCCTCTACACCGATTATTCGAAGTCCAAGGGTCAGCCGTTGCTCAACGGGGTGAACATCGTGTTCGACGGGCTGCTGCGAGGAAGGTTGTCCCGATGAATTGGATTCAGGCGCTGCTGATCCTGTCGATCGTCGCGCTGCTGGTCTATCTGCTGCGGTCGCGCACGAGCGCGCGCACCAAGGCGTGGGTCAAGGTCGGCGGTGTGCTGTTCGTGATCGCCGCCATCTATGCGATTCTGCGACCCGATGACACCACCGTCGTCGCGAATTGGCTTGGGGTGGACCGCGGTGCGGATCTGATCGGCTACGTGTTGATCATCGCGTTCGTGTTCACCACACTGAGCACGTATATGAGGTTCAAGGACCTCGAGTTGCGGTATGCGCGGTTGGCCCGTGCGGTTGCGCTGCAGGGCGCGCGAGCCCCCGACGAGGGCTAAGCGTTGACACTGCGATGAGGGCGGTGTCCACTCGCACTTTGTCGCCACCATTGCAGTCTCAACGAACGAGAATTGGTGCGGGAGAGGCTGTCAGCCGGCAATACGCTTGATTAGTGACTCAGGACGTCGACGCCGAGACCTTCTACGCGGTCGGTCGTCGCTTGTTCGAGTTATCCGGAGACGTGTACGACGCCTTCGCGGTCAACGTCAGGATTCTCGGCGACGCAGGGGCGATGGCCGGCACCGACGATGCGGGCACCGCATGGGCGACGTCCTATGACGGGCGTGCGACGCGAAGTTCTGGATGCGGTCAACGATCTGACTCAGGCGCTGGATAACTACGGCGGCGTCGTGATCCAGGCGGGGTACAACCATGCGGTCGCCGAGTACAACGCCACACCGGGAAGCCAGGGTCCGCCGCCGCAGCGGCCGCCGGAACCGGCGAGGGTTGCCGGAGTGCTGACCGCGCCGCCCTCCGCCGGCGGCCCTGGCAGAGGTCTGTTCGACGACGCACTCGGCTTGGTGGAGCAGGTCGGTGTGCCAGTGCCGGATGGGGACACCGTCAAGGTCGACAAGGCCGCCGCGGCGTGGGACCGGTTGGCGACGGTCTATCAGACGACGACCGTGGTCGAGGCGCTGGACGTCAATGCCCGCGCCTTCAGCGACACGCAGTCGCCGGAGGTGGAATACATCGTCAGGGACCTGCATGAGTTGCGCGAAGCGACCTCGGCGGTGCTGGCCGGCTGTCATGAGCTGGCGCAGTCGTGCAAGGACTACAAGGCGGCGCTAGACGACCTGCGTAACCAACTGGAAGACATCCTGACCGACCTCGCGGTCGAATTGGCGGCCACGGCCGTGATCTCGATTCTTGCTGCATGCGTGAGCTTCGGTGCAGGAGCGGTGGCAGGTACCGCCAAGGCCGCGCACACGATCACCAAGTTCGCGGGGATTATCAGGTCGGCTGTCGGCGCATGGAAGATCTCCAGGCGGATCAGCGAAGGCGTCAAGAAGGCCCACGACATCGCCGGCATCCGCAAGCGCCTGGAACGCATCAAAAGCCTTGCGCGGAAGGGGAAGCCGGAAGAGCCGAAGCCCTGTTCCCAAGGTGGCGATGCCCGACGGCGCACCGAAAACCTTTAGCGGATATACGAGACATGCCGAAGAGCAGATCGTCGGACGCGACGGCGGCCTGGGGGTGCGTCGAGAGGCGTTAGAGAATGCGTTTCAACATCCTGTGCATGGGGTCGACCGAGTCGTAGATGCACACGGTCGTCTCAGCTACCGTTATCACGGGGATGACGCCACCGTTGTAATGAACTCGAAGGGAGAAGTCATCACCGGCTGGGCGAAGAACAGCACCAATACAGGGGCATCAGGTGGATAGCACGTTCACTTTTCTTCCGAACGCTGACCGCGAGCTCCTGCTTGAGATCCTGTCACGACGAAATGCAGGACTTCTCGACAGGATAGGGCGCTCACAATCAGTCTCCCGTGCTGATACCCAGAAGATTCTTGTGACGCTCAGCGAGGAGTTTACAGATCATCTCGACGATGATTGGGAACCAACGGATTACGGGCGAACCGTCAGCCGACTACTCGCGCAAGTTAATAGAGTTCAGATTGAAACGTGGCCAGAATAGGTCACCAAACTTTTTGGATCCGCGTCGTTCGACGCTAAGCGTTCTGCTCCTCGCGGAAGAACGCGACAGTCTGGGCGATACCGTCGTCAAGCTTGACCTTCGGCTTCCAGCCGAGCACCTCTTCTGCGCGCCTGATGTCGAGGCAGGAGCGTCTCAGGTCACCCAGCCTCGGCGGGTGAAGTTCCGGCTCATCGGGCTTGCCGGCCGCAGCGGCGATCGCCGAATGTAGTTGACGGACCGAGGTTTCCACGCCGGTTCCGATATTGAAGCGTTGACCGCCACCCTTGTCGCCGGACGCCCTGACGAACGCGTCGACGACGTCATCGACGAAGACGTAGTCGCGAGTGTCGGTGCCGTCGCCGAAGATCTTGGTCGGCCTTCCGGCGAGCAGTGCGCGAGAGAAGATCGCGACCACACCAGCTTCGCCGTGCGGATCCTGGCGCGGGCCATAGACATTCGCCGGTGCGATGTGTGAGCACTCGAGGCCGTAGAGATTGCGGAAGGTGTTGAGGTACACCTCGCCGGCCACCTTGCTGGCCGCGTACGGCGAGGCGGGGTCGCTCGGGGCGTCCTCGCTCGTCGGGTAGCTCGGCGGTGTGCCGTAGACAGAACCGCCCGACGAGGTGTGCACGATCTTGCGGACCTCCGCGCGGCGGGCCGCCTCGGCAAGACGCACTGTGCCGACGACGTTCACGGCAGCGTCGAACGGCGGGTCCTGCACCGAATGGCTCACGGAGATCTGGGCGCCGAGGTGAAAGATCACCTCCGGCCGAACGTCGGCGAGAAGACCGATCAGGTCGGCGTCGACGATGTCGGCCTTGACGAACTCGAAGTCGGAGTGCCGGTCGGCCTGACCGAGATTGGTGCTGCGGCCCGAGCTGAGATCGTCGAGGCCGATGACGGCGTGCCCGTCGGCGAGAAGGCGGTCGACCAGCGTGGATCCGATGAATCCGGCTGCCCCCGTCACCAGTGTGCGCATCGGCACACCATACCGACGGCCGATGTGTGCTCTAGAGCGTCCCTGAGGTTCGCGTTCGGCGATGTCGGTCTGCAGCTCGTTGACCTTCCCGGTGTTCTTGTCTTCCTGCGCCTGCATGGTCTCCACTGCCTGGGTCGAAGCGTCGCTGTGCTCGGTGCCGCGGGTGGACAGTGCCTGCGACGAAGCTGTGGCCTTCTCGGCGGCCGCGGTGGCCACCGCGTTGAGCGCGACGTCGATCGGGCTGGTCGTCGGTGAGGGCGGCGGCACCGGGCCCGGCACCGACACTTCGGCCATCGTCGCGGCGATCTTGTTGACGTGGCCAAGTGTCTCTTCGGGATTGAGCTTTATGTCCTTACCGGCCATAGCTGTCCCTCCTTTGCGACCTGCTCAGTGGCATAGACGATATCGGCATAGTCCGGGTTGTCGCCACGCCACAACGACAGCGCTTCCACGGCACGGTCCAGGTTGTGATGCGCGCGATAGAGAACGGTGGTGTTCGGATCGCCGGACGGTTCGACCTCGATGAACCCGGGGCGCATGAACAACGACTTGCCGTACAACCGGACCTCGGCGAGGGCGGACCATTGTTCGTCTGAGATCGGCGAGCCGCTGGCGAGGGACCCGAGGATCTCGCGGATGACGGGTGCCACCTCGATGCGGAGCGGCTCGGCGCCTGCGAGCGCGGTCGCAACGGCACCGGCCGTCGCCTCCCATGCCGCCGACTGTCGTTCGGTTGAAGGCAGATTGGCATCGATGAGTTGTTCGTAACTCTGCGAGGACATCACGGCGAGGCGATGCACTCTGCTCTCGTCGAGCTCAGGTGCAGGCGCGGCGGGATCGATCGGCGAACGCGTCGAGTCGCAGTCCTGATAGTGGGGCACGCTGGCGCGGCGGGCGGGAAGCACGGATGAGCCGCCCGGGTCGGTGGTAGCGGCGACCGCGTACAGCTCGATGTTGGGATCGAGCACGGCACGTTCGGCGGCGTACGCGACCATTGTCACGGCGGGGTTGACCCAGCCGAAAAACTTGGCTTGGAAGCCTGTGCTCAGTTCGGGGTCGGCGAAAAGCACTCGGGCAGAACGCGGTACGTAGACACCGGGCGGGATGTAGCTCGCACCGTCGTTACTGACGATGACGGTCTCGGTGCCGGTCGCGACCTTGAAAATGCCGACGCACCAATGCAGGCCGGGATACATCCGCGAGGCGTGCAGGAGTTCGTAGGCGAGCTGGATGGCGGCGTCGAGGTGTTGGTCCTGAGTTTCGGAGCTGACCAGAGCGGCGCCGGTGCCGGTGGCGGCGATGCCGGACGTGGCGAGGACGCTCGGCGGCACGCCCGTTGAGGAAATGCCGGCCGCGGCTGCTGGAGGCGCCAATGACGCTGCACCGCCGGCACCGCTGGCGAGACGGTAGGCGTCGCAGGACCGCCCCTCGGCAGGTCCGATCCGTATGCGGCGAGGTTCCCGGCGGTGGCGGGCCGGCGATCATCGGTCCGGGAGTGCCCGCGGACGCGGCTGCGCCGGGTGCCGCGGTGTGGCCGGCGACGGGAGTGCTGGGCGCGGCGGGCGGCGGAGCGGAACCCGAGGCGGACGCGGGAGTGACGTTCGCGGCCGCTGGTGGCGGCGCCGGGGCTTGAGGAACAGACGGCGGCAGTGGGTTGGCTGCGCCCGAGGCGAGACCTTTGGTGAATCCCTGCGACAGATCGTTGGCCGCGGTCGTGGGCGTCGGCAGGCCGGCTGGCGCGGTCGGGGTCGACGGCATGCTCGGAGTGCTTGGCATGCGACGGAGTGCTCGGCATGGATGGCATCGACGGCGGCTTCATCCCGCCGCCCCGACCATGCCGGAGGCAGGGCTCATCGGCGGAATCATCCCAGCGCCCGACTGAGCCTGCTGCACGGCGGGCGCAGGAGCGCCTCGCAGGTGGTCGCAGCGCTCTGATCGTCCTCCAGGCATGCCGCATTCAGTCCTGGCTGCCCTTCTCGGCGCGGCCGGATGTCGTCCGGCGGCCCATGGCAGTCTTCGCCTCGCGTACGGTCGGTGGATTTTGTGCTCTGACGCTGCTCAGGTCGGGTTCTGACTCGTCTGCGGTACGGTGTCGCGCAGCGGCCTGAGATGGAGCCGTCGGCGGGAGCGTCTGTGCGAGGCTGTCCGTCATCGAAGCATGCTGCATCACCGTCTGGGCGGATCGTCTCGGCTTGGCCGTGCCAGCAGGACCCGCGGCGCCGCAGGGCACCTCAGTCGCCGCTATTCTGTGCCGCTTGGCCGCGACCTGTCTGTACGACACTCGCATGCGGCACGAGCTGCCGCATCAGCCCGTGCGCCTGGGTGATAATCGCCCAGATCTGCGGTAACATCGCCCAGCGCGCCGAACCAACCTCCCTTGCTATCATCGATCGCTTCGAATTTCCTCGTGCGCTTCGCGGTCGATAGCGTCCAGCTGCGCTCTCGCATCCTCAAGCGAGTCGGCACATTCGCGACTAACGTCGGCCATGACGATGTAGAGGTCGGCCTGCGCCTCAACTGCTTTGCCATCCCTCGACGTAGACGACGTGCATTGCTTCGATCATCTCGCCGGAGTTTGTCGGTCAACAGTCGAATGCGCTGATGCCCGGACATCGCGTGCGCCCGCCGGCGACTTCTGGCGCGAATTGCGCATCCGCGCTGTGCCGCGCCCGTCCACGCGACCGGTGGAGTCTCCGGCCACAGGCCGCCGAGGATCGTCGAGAATTGCCGATTGGCTCGAGTCTCGCCATTGGCAGCTCGCCGACGTCAGCGACTACAGCTACCACAGCGCACCCACCTTCTGGCAAGTGCCAAGGGCCCTCCGTAGGCAACGATCGCCGAATCCCAAGTTGCTTTGTCGAAGGTATCAGGTTGGCGATCGGCGTATATGTTCTCGGTGTAGAGCAGCATTCCGTCGATGTATTCCTGCAAGCGTGCGCGTCAGATAGCGCGGCGGGTTCGGAGTGCTCGTTGAGCACGTCCTGGATCCGATTTGCCCAGTCCAAGGTGTCCGCCTTGAATTTTGGAATCGCAGCAGTTCTCTCGGGCGATCCTGGTGCTCCCGAATCCGTGAAGGACATTCGTTCTCGTCGACTCTTCTTTCATAAGCGGCCCGATCGCCTCGACAGAGAGCCTTATCGGCGTCATCGACGAAGAGTTCTTGCGGCTCTGCCTTCGGAGTCTCGGCTCGCGGCAGAGGCTCGGGGCCGCGAGCAAGTCCGATGATCGACAACACCAAAGCGGCGACTCCAAGCAGCGACCGCCAGAACGACCCCGCTCGCTAACAAGCCTGTTCTGGCCCGCTTGGGAGCTGCATTTGGGCCGAAGTTCGCCGGCTGCGGAACATAGCCGGGCGGCTGCGGAGGGCCGCTTCCCGGCGGTGGGGCGCCAAACCCAGGCGGATAGGGCGAGCTTCCGGTCATTCGTCCAGCGTAAAGGCTTCCGGAATGACGCCGCAGCAGCTGTTGTGAAGGCGTTATCTGTCAGCCCTGACTGCCCAAATTGCAGCCCCGTACAGTCGAGGGGATCCGCCGACCAGCAGAAAGGACGTATGGCAGTCCGGCTGACCCGCACAAACTGGGTTGCTTTGACCGCCATCGCCCTGATCGCGGTCCAGCTCGTCATCCGCGCGATCCTGGCGTTCAAGGGCTACTTCTACTGGGACGACCTCATCCTCGTCGGCCGCGCCGGCACCCAGGGCCTCTTCTCGCCGGGATACCTCTTCGACGACCACGACGGTCACGTCATGCCCGCAGCATTCCTCGTCGCAGGCGCCATCACCCACCTCGCCCCGCTCAACTGGATCGGCCCGGCCATCAGCCTCGTCGTCCTGCAACTGCTGGCATCGCTGGCACTCTTGCGCGCACTCCACGTCATCCTCGGCTGGCGGCCCGTCCTGCTCATCCCGTTGACCTTCGCCCTCTTCACACCACTCGGGATACCTGGCTTCGCCTGGTGGGCAGCCGCATTGAACTCCCTGCCGATGCTCGCCGCCATGGCATGGGTAAGCGCCGACGCCATCCTCCTCGTGCGCACCGGCAATCAGCGCTACGCCGTCACCGCACTCCTTGTCTTCTTCGGCGGCCTGCTCTTCTTCGAGAAGGCGGCCGTCATCCCGTTCGTCGCCTTCACGATCACCGCACTCCTCGCTCACGTCACCGGAGACGGGTCCGCTCTCCGAACCGTGTGGCGTCGCGGGCTGAAACTCTGGGTCGGATCACTCGCACTGACCGCCGCCTGGATCGCTCTCTACCTCGTCGTCGTCGACCAGGAACGCTGGAGCCGCGACCTGCCCATGACGCGAGACCTGTTGAGCCGCTCCATCACTCACGGCATCGTGCCGGGGCTCGCCGGTGGACCGTGGGACTGGCAGCGCTGGGCACCCGCGTCGCCGTGGGCCACACCTCCCGTCGCCGTCATGGTTCTCGGCTGGCTCGCGCTCGCCGCGGTGGTCGCCGTCTCCTTCCTCCGCAAGGAGCGCATCGGCCTTCTGTGGGTCGTCGCCGTCGGCTACGCGGTTGCCTGCCAGATCCCGATCTACCTGATGCGCTCATCCAAGTTCACCGCACTGGAACTGGCGCAGACCCTGCGCTACCTTCCCGACCTCGTCGTCGTCCTCGCCCTGCTCGCCGCCGTCGGTTTCTGCGCACCCAACCGCGAACGATCCCGATGGCTCGACGCGTCCCCCGCACGCACCGCCGTAATCGTCACCGCCGCAGCCGCATTCGTCGGCAGCAGCCTCTACTCCACCAAGACGTTCACCACGATCTGGCAGGACAACCCGGCACAGCCCTATCTGCAGAACGCCGAAGCAGGCCTTGCCAAAGCACACCAGACGTCCAGCGCTCCGATGCTCGACCAGGAGGTCGACCCGTTCGTCCTGCAACGCGTCGCCGCACCGGAGAACCTCGCCAGCCACATGTTCGCTCTGCTGCACGATCGTCCCGAATTCGAAAGCACCACAAGCCAACTCCGGATGCTCGACAACCGCGGCCGCGTGGTCGACGCCAAGGTCACCTGGGTACGCACCATCGTCAGGGGTCCCGACCCCAAGTGCGGCTACCTCGTGCAGACCGACTTCCCGGTGCGCATGCCGCTGGACGGCCCGCTGCTGCCGTCGGACTGGACCGCTGAAATCAACTACCTCGCCAACAGTGAGGGCTCGCTGACGATGTCGCTCACCGAGGGCCCGGACGTCAAGGTGCCCGTCCATCCCGGACTCAACCGCGTCTTCGTACGCCTGCCCGGCGCCGGCGACGCCATCAACGTGCGCGCCAACACCGCTGCCCTTTCGGTCTGCATCGCATCCGGCCCAGTGGGTTACCTGGCACCGCTGTGATGCCATGGTGGACCCATGACTGATGTGCGCGAAACAGGATTGAACGTCTTCCGCGAGCTGCTGCCGGGCATCATCCCCGAGGGCCAAACCGATCTCCCCCGCGGCGGGTTCGCCGACGAACTGTTCGAGATCTCCGTTGACAACGTCTTCGGCCGGCTGTGGGGACGCGAGGGCCTCAGTCGGCGCGACCGCAGTCTCCTGACGCTTGGCATGCTCATCGCGCTGCGGGCCAACGACGAACTGGCCATCCACTTCAAGATCGCGCGCACCAACGGCCTGACCGACGACGAGATCGCGGAGGTCATCTACCACTCCAGCGGCTACGCGGGGTTCCCGGCCGCTGCGACTGCGAACAGGATCGCAGGGGAAGCGCTGGGCGGCTAAACAGGCAACGGTCGCTCGCCGGCCGCGAGCGCCCGCAAAATGACGGCGAAATGCGGCGTGTCGGTGTGCAAACACGGCCGCTCGCGGAAATAGCGCTCGCGGAAGATAGCGGAGCCACCTAGGAGAATCGAACTCCTGACCTATTCATTACGAGTGAATCGCTCTACCGACTGAGCTAAGGTGGCGCGCCCGGCGAAGAGCCAACCACTACGCCGGGCGGGACGAGTCTACGGCAGGCCCAGGCGAGCGCCCAAGTCAGTTGCGAAGCGCCCGACCCACTGTGGCGACCATCGCGTCGACCGCGAACTTCGGCTTCACATTGACCGCAAGCGCCTCACGGCACTCCAGCACCGCCTCGATGCACCGCAACAGCTGATCCGGCGGCACGACGGCCGCCATCGCCTCCACCTTGTCGGACATATCCGGATGGTTCGGCCGAATCTCGCCCGCGTGCGCCGACACCAGGAGCGCATCCCGGAAATACGTCGCAAGGTCGATCAGCGCCCGATCCAGCGCATCGCGGGACGCGCGCGTATGACGCGACTTCTGTCTGCGCTCAAGGTCTTTGATGGCGCCCGTCGCACCGCGCAACGTCCCCGCGGTGCCCTTCCCGGTGCCGCCTGCGCCCAGCGCGGTACGCAGCTCTTCGGACTCGGCCTCGTTGCGGTTGACCGTCAGCGCCAGCGCCTCCGCCTCGGCCGCGGCCACCAGTTCCTCGGCGGCACCGTAGGCCCGCGACGGCGTCGCCGCGTCGCGCGCCAGGGCAAGCGCGCGCTCGCGTCGCCGTCGCGCCTCTTCGTCGGTGGCCAGCCGACGCGCGCGCCCGACGTGTCCGCCGCTGACCGAAGCCGCCCAATTGGCGTCCTCGGCCGGCAGGCCGTCCGTGTCGATCAGCACTTGGGCGATCGCCTCGACCTGCGGCGTCACCAGCGCGACGTGGCGGCAGCGCGACCGCAGCGTGATCGAGATGTCTTCCGGGTCAACCGACGGCGCGCACAACAGGAACACTGTCGACGGTGGCGGCTCCTCCACAGCTTTGAGCAGCGCGTTCCCGGCACGCTCCCCTAGCCTGTCGGCATCCTCGATGATGACGATCTGCCAACGTCCGGTGCCCGGCCGCCGCGACGCGATCTGCACGATGTTGCGCATCTCGACCACCCCGATCGACAGCCCCTCCGGGATGATTCTGCGCACGTCGGCGTGGGTTCCGGCCATCGTGGTGGTGCAGGCGCGGCACTCACCGCAGCCGGGCACGCCGTCGGATTCGCACTGCAGCGCCGCGGCGAAACACAGCGCGGCCACCGAGCGCCCGGACCCTGGCGGGCCGGTGATCAGCCAGGCGTGTGTCATGGTCCCGGTGGCGTTGGCATTGTGAGCGAGGTCACCCCGCGCAGCCTGTGCGGCAGCTACCAATTCCGTCTCAACGGCGCCTTGGCCCACAAGACGCGAAAAAACCCCGGTCATCACACATAACAGTAGTGCTGCGAACCGACACAGCCGCCCCAGACCACCCGATCCGGTCTGCCGGGACCGATACGGTTAACGGGTGACCACGCAGGCCGAGCCGATCGGGCGAATCAGCGCATTCGTCCGCTGGGTGGCGCGCACGCCGTGGCCGGTGTTCACCCTGGGCATGCTGCAGTCCGACATCATCGGCGCGCTGTTCGTGCTGGGCTTCCTCCGTTTCGGGCTTCCGCCCGAGGACCGCATCCAGCTGCAGGACCTGCCCGCCGTCAACCTGGCGGCATTCCTGGGCTTCCTGTTCCTGTCGTTCACCGTCGGCGCCTACGTCAGCCTGCGGCTGCTGATCCCGGTGATGCGCTGGCAACGCCGCGACGGCCTCCTTACCGACACCGACCCCGCCGCCACCGAGCTGGCCCGCACCCGCGCGCTGAAGATGCCGTTCTATCGCTCGCTCATCAGCGTCGTCAACTGGTGTCTGGGGTCGGTCGTCTTCATCGTCGCCAGTTGGCCCGTGGCCAGCCGTGCAGCACCCGTTGTCGCGGTCGCCACCGCGCTTGGCGCGACCGCAACGGCGATCATCGGCTATCTGCAATCCGAACGAGTGCTGCGCCCTGTCGCTGTGGCGGCACTACGGGGCGGTGTACCGGAGAACTACCGCGCCGCGGGCGTCATCCTGCGGCAGATTCTGACGTGGGTGTTGTCCACCGGCGTCCCGGTACTGGCGATCGTGCTGGCATTGGTGGCCAGCAAGTTCCAGATCCTCACCGCGTCCGCCGAGCGGCTGACCACGCCGATCCTGATCATGGCCATCGCCGCACTGCTGGTCGGTTTGGCCGGCACTGTGCTGGTAGCGATGGCCATCGCCGATCCGCTGCGTCAATTGCGTTGGGCGCTGGGCGAAGTCCAGCGCGGCAATTACAACGCGCACATGCAGATCTACGACGCCAGCGAATTGGGCCTGCTGCAAGCCGGATTCAATGACATGGTTCGCGACCTCGCCGAACGGCAGCGGCTGCGTGACCTTTTCGGTCGCTACGTCGGCGAGGACGTCGCCCGCCGCGCCCTTGAACGCGGCACGGAGCTCGGCGGCCAGGAGCGCGACGTTGCGGTGCTGTTCATCGACCTGGTCGGCTCTACGCAACTGGCCCTCAATCGTCCCGCGGCCGAGGTCGTCAGCCTGCTCAACGAGTTCTTCCGCGTCGTCGTCGACACCGTCGGCCGCCACGGCGGCTTCGTCAACAAATTCCAGGGCGACGCCGCGCTGGCCATCTTCGGCGCACCGATCGAACATCCCGACGCATCGGGCGCCGCGCTGGCAGCCTCCCGTGAGCTGCACGACGAGCTCCTCAGCGTGCTTGGCTCGGAAATGGAGTTCGGCATCGGGGTGTCCGCGGGACGCGCCATCGCCGGCCACATCGGGGCCCAGGCCCGCTTCGAGTACACCGTCATCGGCGACCCGGTCAACGAGGCCGCCCGCCTGACCGAGCTGGCCAAGCTGGAGGAAGGCCACGTGCTGGCATCGGCGATCGCGGTCAGCGGGGCCCTGGACGCCGAGGCGCTGTGCTGGGACGTCGGCGAGATCGTCGAACTCCGCGGGCGCTCCGCCCCGACTCAGCTCGCCCGTCCGCTCAACCTTGTTGAGTCCGGCCAGGAATCGGCCGAAGATGTGACGAGGACGCCTGAAGACAGCCGCCGCTAGCTGGGCTTGGCCGCCTTCTTGGCGGGTGCCTTCTTCGCGGCCTTCTTGGCCGCCTTCTTCGCAGGCCGCTTCGCCGGGCCACGTGCGCGCCGGTCGGCCAGCAGCTCGGCGGCCCGCTCATCGGTGATCGAGAGCACGTCATCACCCTTGCGCAGGCTGGCATTGGTCTCGCCGTCGGTCACGTACGGCCCGAAGCGACCATCCTTGATCACCATCGGCTTGTCCGTCGCCGGGTCTGCGCCCAACTCCCGCAGCGGCGGCGCCGAAGCGCCTTGTCCCGCGCGACGTTTGGGCTCGGAGTAGATCTTGAGCGCCTCGTCGAGCGTGATGTCGAACATCTGCTCTTCGGTCATCAGCGAACGAGAGTCGGTGCCGCGCTTGAGATACGGCCCGTAGCGTCCGTTCTGCGCGGTGATTTCCTCGCCGGTGTTCGGATCCACACCGACAACGCGGGGCAGCGACAGCAGCCGCAGCGCGTCCTCGAGCGTCACCGTCTCCAAGTCCATCGACCGCAGCAGTGAGCCGGTGCGCGGCTTGGGGCCGGTCGGCTTCTTGCCCTTCTTCGCCGGGGCGCCGTCTTCGGGCTCGTCGGGCTCGGGCAACACCTCGGTCACATACGGCCCGTAGCGGCCGTCCTTGGCGACAACCGGGTGACCCGTCTCGGGATCGACGCCCAGTGAGCGGCCCTCTTGCGGTGTGGCGAAAGCTTTTTCGGCCAGTTCGAGGGTCAGCTCGTCCGGCGTCAGCTCGTCCTTGAGGTTCGCCCGCTGCGGTTTGGGCTCGCCGTCATCGCCGATGACGGTGCGCTCCAGATATGGGCCGTTCTTGCCGACGCGCACGTAGACCGCGCGGCCTTCTTCATCGTCGAACAGCTTGATGGAGTTGACTTCTCGGGCATCGATGCCTTCGAGGTTGACGCCGACGAGCCTCTTCAAGCCGCCGGAACGGGCGATCGACTCCGGCACGCCATGGTCGCCGCCGAAGTAGAAATTGGACAGCCAGACCGTGCGCTGCTCATTGCCCGAGGCGATCTCGTCGAGCTCGTCCTCCATCGCCGCGGTGAAGCCGTAGTCGACCAGGCGCCCGAAATGCTGCTCGAGCAACCCGGTGACGGCGAAGGCCACCCACGACGGCACAAGCGCGCTGCCCTTCTTGTGGACGTAGCCGCGGTCCTGGATGGTCTTGATGATCGACGAGTACGTCGACGGACGACCGATGCCCAGATCCTCCAGCGCCTTGATCAGCGAGGCTTCGGTGTAGCGAGCGGGCGGGCTGGTGTTGTGGCCGTCGGCGATCAGCTCCTTGGCGTCGACCCGCTGGCCCTCCGTCAGGTTCGGCAACCTGCTCTCGGCGTCGTCGGCCTCGCCACCGGCCTGCTCGTCGAGACTCTCGACGTAGGCCTTGAGGAACCCCGCGAACGTGATGGTGCGGCCACTGGCGCTGAACACCACCTGCTCACCCGAGGCTGCCTGGCCCCCGATGCGCAGCGACAGCGTCGTACCGCGCGCATCGGCCATCTGCGAGGCCACCGTGCGCTGCCAGATCAGCTCGTAGAGGCGGAACTCGTCGGTGTCGAGCTGGCTGTGCAGCTGGCCCGGTGTCTGGAACACATCACCGGCGGGCCGAATCGCCTCGTGCGCCTCCTGCGCGTTCTTCACCTTGCGGGTGTACTGGCGCGGCGTCGGATGCACGTACTCCTGGCCGTACAGCTGGCCGGCCTGGTTGCGCGCGGCGTTGATCGCCGACTCCGACAGCGTCGTCGAGTCGGTACGCATATAAGTGATGTAGCCGTTCTCGTAGAGCCGCTGCGCAATGCTCATCGTGCGCTCCGACGAGAACCGCAGTTTGCGGCCGGCCTCCTGCTGCAGCGTCGACGTCATGAACGGCGCGTACGGCCGACGGGTGTAAGGCTTCTGCTCAACCGAAGTCACCTCGAGCTGGGCACCGCGCAGGCCCGCCGCCAGCGCTCCCGCACTGGCCTCGTCGAGAACCAGCACCTCGTCGGGCTTCTTCAGCTGACCGAGCGAATCGAAGTCGCGACCGGCGGCCACCCTCTTGCCGTCGACGTTGTTGAGCTTGGCGGTGAAGGTGGGTGGGGACGCCTGCGCATCGGACACGCTGGCGTCCAGTTCGGCGGTGACGTCCCAGTAGCCGGCGGTGCGGAACGCCATCCGCTCGCGCTCGCGCGACACGATGATGCGGGTCGCCACCGACTGGACCCGGCCCGCCGACAGCTTCGGCGCAACCTTCTTCCACAGCACGGGGCTGACCTCGTAGCCGTACAGCCGGTCGAGAATGCGGCGGGTCTCCTGCGCGTCGACCAGGTCGTTGTCCAGGTCCCGCGGGTGCTCCGCGGCGCTGCGGATGGCCGGCTCGGTGATCTCGTGGAACACCATCCGCTTGACCGGGATACTCGGCTTCAGCGTCTCGAGGAGGTGCCAGGCGATGGCCTCGCCCTCACGGTCGCCGTCCGTGGCCAGATAGAGCTCGTCGACGTCCTTGAGCAGGCCTTTCAGCTCGGTGACGGTGCTCTTCTTGTCGGGGCTGATGATGTAGAGCGGTTCGAAATCCGCATCCACGTTGACCCCGAGGCGCGCCCACGGCTCGGATTTGTACTTGGCGGGCACGTCAGCGGCGGCCCTCGGCAAATCCCGAATGTGGCCGCGGGAGGACTCGACGATGTAGTTGGAGCCCAGGTAACCCGCTATTTTGCGCGCTTTAGTAGGCGACTCGACAATGACGAGTCGCCGCACACCACCGTTGCGGCCGCCGCCGCGGTCCCCGTCAGCCAACTTGGTTCTCGCTCCACTTCTATGTTGCCGTCCAACGCCGGATTCATGCGTTCTTCACTATCCGTCGCCGTTGGCAACTGACAATTTGGCACCCCGGACGAGCCGACGCAAACTGACCCTCCGGCCCGGAGCCCTTAGATCCGGGGCCAGAGCGAGAACGCCTCGACGTCTTCCGGAGGTTCCCCCACGTTCTCTACCAGGCGCGATAGGCGTCGACGACCGCTGATTCGCAGTGCCGGACGGGCGCCCCTGGTTCCGATGAGAGTCGGTGCTATCCCGACCCGCATCAGGGCCGAGGCAAGCGGCGAATGAGTGTCGGGTGCGTGCGGGTCGAGTCCCAGTAGATAGCGGTCCGATTCGGGCGTGCCCGCCGCCAGCGTCCAGGCCCGCAGCTCGCGCGGTCCCGGCAGCCACTGCGGCGGCACCGTCTTGACCGCTCCGCGGGTCCACTCGGCGGCGATACCGAGCAGCTGTGGGTCCACGGCCGTGCGGACGAGTGGCGTGTTCTCATCTGTTCTGGCGATCTCGGGCTCGAGACCCGCCTCGACGATCATCTCGGCCAGGGCCACCGCGCGCCACGGGCGATCCACCACCACCGACAGCCGTGCGCCCTCGCCGACCACGACCACCTGGCCCGGCGCGGCGAGAAGTCCCGTCAGGTCGGCGACCGCTGGCGGCACCGACTCTGCCGAGAAGAACGACAGCTGACTCACGGAGACGACAGTAGGCCAGTACCGCGCTGGTGTGCTGTCTGCCGGGCCGCAGAGAAACGAAAACCCCCCGCCGTCCTAACGGACTGTGCGGGGGGAGTCGTTCAGGTTCGATTGCTCAGATGGACCGAACGCCGGTTGCCTGCGGGCCCTTGGGGCTCTGACCGACCTCGAACTCAACCTTCTGATTCTCTTCAAGAGTCCGGAAGCCGGATCCCTGAATTTCCGTGTAGTGGACAAACACGTCAGCGGAGCCGTCCTCGGGAGCGATAAAGCCGAAGCCCTTCTCCGCGTTGAACCACTTCACAGTTCCCTGTGGCATCTTTCGATCTTTCCTTCTCTTCTTACCGGGTACGGTCCACCGACTTCCGGTACACCGGGCCCGTTCCGACCGCCATACCTTCGTGGAGTCGCCGGAACTTGACCCGACCTGAACCCTCGCAGGAACCGCGATCGCAACGTCGATCCTGCGAGTGCATATACACGAACACAGAAGCTGCGACCGCCCTTAGTCAATCATGTTCCAAGCTCCAGCGACAGTCTTGCCGCAGCAACTAGGGAACAATTCACCTGCAGGAGGGCAAACGATGTCGGATTTCGGCCGCGAGCTGCTCGCATGCGCGGTCGAGGGCACCGATCCGGAGGAGAAGCCGCTGCGCCATGTGGCGGACCTGGCACCGCGGCAAGCACGACCGCAGGCGTGGCCGCATTGGGCCGATCCGGATGTGGTGCGGGCGTTCCATGATCGTGGAATCACCGCGCCGTGGTCGCATCAGGCCGAGGCGGCCGATCTCGCCCATGACGGCCGCCATGTCGTACTCAGCACCGGCACTGCGTCGGGCAAGTCGCTGGCCTATCAGCTGCCCATTCTGACGGCGTTCGCCACCGATCCGCGTGCACGCGCGCTCTATCTGTCGCCGACGAAGGCCCTTGGCCACGACCAGTTGCGGGCCGCCCAGGCGCTCACCGACGCCGTGAGCACGCTGGGCACCGTCGCACCAAGCGCCTATGACGGCGACAGCCCGAGCGAGGTCCGGCGATTCGCGCGTGAACGATCGCGCTGGATCTTCTCCAACCCCGACATGATCCACCTGTCGCTGTTGCGAAACCACGCTCGGTGGGCGGTCTTCCTGCGGAACTTGCGCTACCTCGTTGTTGATGAATGCCATTACTACCGAGGCGTTTTCGGCTCGAATGTGGCGATGGTGCTACGCCGCCTGATGCGGTTGTGCACGCGCTATTCGGCCAACCATTCGATGCCGACGGTCATCTTCGCCAGCGCGACCACCGCGTCACCGGCGGCCACCGCCTCGGAGTTGATCGGGCAGACAGTGCTCGAGGTCACCGAGGACGGCTCACCGCAGGGTGCGCGCACCGTCGCACTGTGGGAGCCGGCGCTGCGCACCGACCTGGTCGGCGAAAACGGAGCGCCGGTAAGGCGTTCCGCCGGCGCCGAGGCGGCACGGGTGATGGCCGACCTCATCGCCGAAGGCGCCCGCACACTGACGTTCGTCCGATCCCGGCGCGGGGCCGAGCTCACCGCGTTGGGTGCCCGTGCACGGCTGGAGGACGTCGCGCCCGAGTTGGCGGGCCGGGTGGCGTCGTATCGCGCCGGCTACCTCGCCGAGGACCGTCGCGCACTGGAACGCGCACTGACCGAAGGCGATTTGCGCGGACTGGCCAGTACCAACGCGCTCGAACTCGGTGTCGACATCGCGGGACTGGACGCTGTGGTGCTTGCCGGCTTCCCCGGGACCGTGACGTCGTTCTGGCAGCAGGCCGGACGGTCCGGCAGACGCGGACAGGGCGCGCTGATTCTGCTGATCGCGCGCGACGACCCGTTGGACACCTACCTGGTGCACCATCCGGAAGCGTTGTTGGACAAGCCGATCGAGCGAGTTGTCATCGATCCCGGAAATCCATACGTGCTCGGGCCGCAACTACTCTGCGCGGCAACGGAGCTGCCGTTGACCGATGCGGAGGTGCGCGCCTGGAACGCCGAGGCGGTTGCGGAGACCCTCGTCGACGACGGGCTGCTGCGTCGACGGCCGAGCGGCTACTTCCCCAGCCCCGGCGTGGATCCGCATCCGGCGGTGGACATCCGCGGCTCGTCCGGCGGTCAGATCGCGATCCTGGAGACCGCAACCGGGCGGCTATTGGGTAGCGCCGACGTCGGCAGGGCGCCGGCCACCGTTCATCCGGGGGCGGTGTACCTGCACCAAGGCGAGTCGTACCTGGTCGACTCTCTGGATTTCGAGGACGGCCTGGCTTTCGTACACGCCGACGATCCCGGCTATACGACGTTCGCGCGCGAGCTCACCGACATCGCGGTGACCGGGCCGGGCGAGCGAAACAGCTTCGGGCCGATCATGATCGGTCTGGTTCCGGTGTCGGTGAGCAATACGGTGATCGGGTATCTACGCCGCGAACGCAGCGGTGAAGTGATTGACTTCGTCGAGCTCGACATGCCAACCCGCACCCTGGATACCAAGGCGGTCATGTGCACGATCACTCCGGAAGCGTTGCAGGACAACGGTGTCGAACCGCTGCGAATTCCGGGTGCCCTACACGCCGCCGAGCACGCGGCGATCGGCCTGCTCCCACTGGTGGCCAGCTGCGACCGCGGCGATGTCGGCGGGTTGTCGACGGCGGTCGGTCCGGTGGCCGGCTTGCCGACGATCTTCGTTTACGACGGCTATCCGGGCGGAGCGGGGTTCGCCGACCGCGGTTTCCGGCAGATTTCCGCGTGGTGGGACGCGACGGCCGCCGCGATCGAGGCCTGCGAATGCCCACTGGGCTGCCCCTCATGTGTGCAGTCACCGAAGTGCGGGAACGGAAACGACCCTCTGGACAAGTCGGGCGCCGTCCGCGTGCTGCGTCTGGTGCTGCGCGAATTGGAGCGTCAGGAGAGATGAAGACCACGACGACGGCCGACCCCTCGACGGCCGCCCCCGTGGACCAGCAATCGACGGTGCCGGTTCGGGCACGCCGAGCGCCAGACAGTTTCGATCAACGGTCATACAACGCGATCCGTTTCGATACTCACCGGTATGGCGCAGACGTAAATTACCTCGTCGGAGCGTTTTGAGCAACCTGAACTCCCATTTTCGGCGACGTTAAATTCATGGTCTATACCAAGTAGCTACGAATTTCGTTGTCGATCTTGCCTGGTGATTCGCAAAACCGCAGCCCCGGTAAGATCTGCCCAATGAGCCACGACTGGCTGCTCGTGGAGACGCTGGGTGGCGAGCCCGTTGTGGTGGCGGACGGACGCCAGACCAAGAATCTCATCCCGATCAGCGTGTTTCTGCGACGAAGTCCGGACCTGATGGCGGTTCAGACCGCGATATCCGAAACGGTGCGTGCAGGCGAGGCGATGAGCGCCATCACGCCGCGCAATGACCGCGTAATCCGTACCGAGCCCGTCCTGATGTCCGATGGGCACCTACACGGCGTCCACGTCTGGATCGGGCCGTTGGATACGGAACCGCCGGAGCGGCTCACACCGGGCCCACTCAAATGGGACCTCACCGCCGGGGTAGCCACCGACACCCCAGAGTCGATCTACAACGGCGGCCGCGACCCTTCGACCGAAGCGACCCATGGCCGGACGTTCGCCGAGGACCTGCCCGTGCGCGCCCTCAACGCGAGTGAGACCAAGGTGCTGTCGATGGCGATCAAGGCCGAGCCGGGTATGACGATGTGCAGCACGTGGAATGTCACCGACCACCAGGGCGAGACGATCTCCGTCGGCTTCGTCGCGCGCGCCAACCTGGAGATGCACGACGACGGCAGCGAGCGGCTCATCGGTCGCGCCATGAACTGGCGCGCCGAGCCCGAGGGTCCATCGCTACCGCCCGACCACCTGGCGCAACGGATCCTCGACGGGCTCGCGCGTCCCGGAGTGCATCGCGCGCTCGTCGACCCGGTCAACTGGAGACTTCTGAAGTGGCTCGACGAACCGGCGCCGTTCTTCGACTGGCACGCCAGCGAGGCGGGACGGCAAGCCGTCAATCCCGCCGACGCGCTGCACATGGCAAGGATGACACTGGAATTCGCCAACGGATCGACCAGCGCGGTATTGCGTCTGCGGGCGAACGACGGCGGCTGGATTCCCGTGCACATGACCATCAACCGCATCGAGCTCGAGCCCGGCACATTCGCCGCATTGATGGCGCTGCGGTTACCGACCGAAGCCGAGTTGGCGGTGATGGATTTCGCGGAGGACGACGACCAAGAGGCGTCGGAGAAGAAGCCGCGAAAAGACAAGAAGCGCAAGAAGGACAAGCACAAGAAGGACAAGGGCGATTAGCCCGGGCTGTTGACCGGGCCCGCCCGCGCGGCAGCGCGTGCCGGCCCGGCCTGGACCGTGACCACCACGTCGAGATCCTCGACTTCGCAGGCGGCGACATCGACGCTTCATCGCCTTGGCGATCACCGATGCCTGACCGCAGGCCGCTTCGGCACCGTCCGGCAGTCGCGCTGCTGCCGCCAACGCGGCCATGTCGGCAGCCGCCTGCGCGCGATGGCGGGCGATCACCGCCGACCCGACGTAGAACCCGCCAACGGTGACCGTCAGCAGCACCGCCATCATCGCGACGGCGATCAGTGTCGCCGAGCCGCGGTCACTACCCAGTCGGTTCGATCGCAGATACCGTGTCTGCCCGTATGGTGATGCCCGGTAACAGGATCGAGTGCAGCAGTGACCGTCGCAACCACCAGCCCACCTTCTTTGCGAATGTCGAGCTTGGCACCGTACGGCGCAATGTTCTCGTGCGCCTGCAACGCATCCCCGTCGTCTCCGCGCGCCGCGAGTCGGGCCGCCTCCCTGGCCGCATCGATACATCGCACCTGCATCGAGATCGCGGTGAGCCCGGCCAGGCACAGCACCAGAACCACCACCAGCGCCGCGATGGCGAATGCCGCCTCGATTGTCGTACCGCCGCGATCACCGGTCAGACGTTGGTGTTCAGCGCCCGATTGATGATGTTCGTCAGCGCGGTGACGACCGAGTCGCCGGTGACGACCGTGTAGAGAATCGCACCGAACGCCGCGGCGGCGATCGTGCCGATGGCGTACTCGACGGTCGACATACCTGCATCGTCGACCAGTAACAGCACTATCCGTGCCTTGGCTTCGCGAATCATGCTCGACACCATCTGTTTTCCTTCCTATCGGTTGATTGGACAGCCCGCGGGAACTCATGCCAGACCCGACCGCAGCACGTCGCCCGCCAGCCCCGCGACGATGGGGACAATGCCGAGGCACACGAAGGCAGGCAGAAAGCACAAACCGAGTGGGCCCGCGATCAGCACCGACGCGCGCTGGGCCCTGGCGTCGGCGGCCGATGCCGCGTCGTGGCGCGACTGATCGGCCAGTTCGGCAACACCTTGGGCAAGGGCGGCACCCGACATCGCCGACCGCCGGGCCAGCCGAAGCAGAGCATCGCCGTGGCTGTCGAGCGGCAGGTCGGAATTCGACCATGCCGCAGCGGGATCCGCGCCCAACGCCAGCATGTCCGCCGCACGGTCGAGCACTGCGGCAAGTCGGCGCGGCGCCGACGGTGCCGCCGCTGCAGCCGCCGACGACACCGCCATGCCTGAAGTGAGGCACGCGGCGAACACGTCGAAGGTGGACGCGACGGCCAGGGAATCCGCGTCGCTCGACAGCGAAGCAGACGTCGCGGATCTCTCGGCTGCGGTGCGTACCCGGACCCTCGGCGAGCCGCCGGTGATCAGCAGCGCGGCCGCCAACAGCAGAGCTGGGACGCTCATGTCAACGCCCGACCCGTGATGCGATCCGACCACACGAGTCCGCAGCACGCGAGGGTCACACCGGCGACGAGCAGCCAGCCACCGACACCGCCGGACAGCAGGAAGCCCAGCGGGTCGGCACCGATGAGTTGGCCGAGGCCGATGCCGAGTACCGGTAGACCGGACAACACCGCCGCGGTGGTGCGCGCGCCGGCCATCCCGGCATCGACGCGAGCCGAGAAGCGTTCGCGCTCAACGACGTCACGGTGCGCGGCACGCATCAATGTGGCGATCGCCAGGCCATGGGATTGCGCCAGCCCCCAGAACAGAGCCAGCCGCTCCCAATGCCCGGACAGCCGCGATGATGCCGCAAAGCTGCGAAGGCCCGCCGCGACGTCGGCGCCCAACCGTGCTCGCGCGGCGACACCGCGCAGGCTTTCCGCGACGGGCCCGTCGACCTCGCGCGCTGCGACATCGAACGCGGCCACCGGGTGTACGCCGACTCGCAGTTCACCGATCAGGACGTCGAGCGCGCTCTGCAGTGCGGCGGCCTCCGTCGCGTGAGCGCGCCGAGCGATCGACCGTCGGCGACGCAGCATCATGGTTCCGGCGAGGACGCCCGCGGCGAGCGTGACGGCGACGGGCAGCGCCATCGCCATCGCGGCGGCGGATGCGACCGCAACCGCCATTGCCGGTAGCCGGCGACGAGCGGCCCGCACGCCGACCACCCGATGCCGAGACGGCCGTGGCGCCGCGACGACCGCCAACGCCAGCGCGAGCGCCGCAATGGTCATCGCGCGCCCCGCTGCTCCAGCAGGACGATCAGATCGTCTGCGCCGCTTCCAAAACCGGCATCCGCATGCCACGCCGACACGACTCCGACCAGACCACTGCCGTCCCGGCGCAGCACCGCGATCTCGCTGAGCCTGCGCTTGCCTGCCCTGTCCCGACCGACGTGCAACAGCACCTGCACCGCAGCCGCGAGCTGACTGTGCAACGCGAAGCGATCGAGGCCACCGAGCGCGGCTAGCGCCTCGAGCCGGGCGGGCACCTCAGCGGGATTGTTCGCGTGCACGGTGCCCGCGCCGCCGTCGTGCCCCGTGTTGAGTGCCGCAAGCAGGTCGACGACCTCTGCGCCGCGTACCTCGCCGACGACGATGCGGTCCGGCCGCATCCGTAGCGCCTGCCGCACCAGGTCGCGGACGGTAATCTCCCCTACCCCTTCGATATTCGCGCATCGCGCGACCAGCTTCACCAGGTGCGGATGCCGCGGCTGCAACTCGGCGGCATCCTCAACGCAGACGATGCGTTCGCCCGGCGACACGGCACCCAACACGGCCGATAGCAGCGTCGTCTTCCCTGCGCCGGTTCCTCCCGAGACCAGCAACGCCAGCCGCGCGGCGATGATCTTGTCGAGCAGTGCGGCAGCCTCAGAGGCGATCGCCCCGGCCTGTGCGAGCATCGCGAGATCCTGGGTTGCCGGCCGCAGCACCCGCAACGACACACAGGTACCGCCGCACGCGATCGGCGCGAGCACCGCATGCAGCCGGACGGTGAACTGGTCCGCGGTCACACCGATCAGCTGACCGTCGACCCATGGCTGCGCTTCATCGAGCCGACGCCCCACGCTCAGCGCGAGCCGCTGCGCCAGCCGCCGCACCGCATCCTCGTCGGCAAACCGGATGGAGCTGCGCCGCAACCCGTTTCCATCGTCGACCCATACGGCGTCGGGAGCGGTGACCAAGACGTCCGTAGTGCCTTCCGCGCGCAGCAGCGGCTCCAGGATGCCGACGCCGGTGAGCTCCGTCTGAAGCGTCCGCAGATTGCTCAGCACCTCGGTGTCGCCGAGCACTCCGCCCGATTCAGCGCGGATCGCGGCGGCGACGACATCGGGACGCAGGGGCGCGGATTCGGCCGCCAGCCGCTCGCGGACCCGATCGATCAACGACGCGCTCACGCTGCCGCCGCCGATGGATGCTGCGCCAACACCGTCAACACGCGCCGCGCGGCGGTGGCAAGCGGCGAGCGATGGCTCATCCGCAACCCGCCGCGCTCCAGCATCCCCGCGAGGCTTGGCTGCGGTCGCATGGCCGCCAAGAGCGGCAGGTCGACGATGCGCGCGACGTCCACCGATCGCAATCCGGCGGGCGATGGGCCGCGAACGACCAGGCCGACATTCGGGTTGATAGCGCCCAGCGCGGCTGCAACGGCGGTCGTCGCCGCGCAGCCGCCGACGTCAGCCGTGGTGACCAGCACGACCAAGTCCGCTGCGTCCACGGCGAATTCGACCGAGCGTGTCAGCCCACGGGGCAGATCGCAGACCACGGTTGCGCCGCCACGCCGTCCCGCATCGATCACCGCGGCCAGCGGGCCGGGCTCGACGTCGTTACCTGAGCGGACGCTCGACAGCACGCTCAGCCCATCGAGACGGGGCAGCGCCTGCCGCAACGCCGCGAAGTCGAGCCGGCCGTGCTCCAAAGTCAGGTCCGGCCACCGCAATCCCTGCTTTTCCTCGGTCCCGACCACCAGATCGATGCCACCGCTCCATGGGTCGGCATCGATGAGCAGAGCATTCCGCGCCGACCGTGCGATTGCCGTCGCAAACAACGACGCCCCGGCACCGCCGCGGCCTCCCATCACGGCGACGACCGGACCCCTGCCATCGCCATCGCCACCGGCTTCCGCGGCCGCAGACAACGCCTCGACGAGGTCGGCCTCGTCGGCGGGCAGGTTCATGACGTGCTGGGCGCCGACGGAAATCGCGAGCTGCCAATCGGCGGCGTGTGGTTCGCCGCGGCTGACCATGATGACGTGGGCCCGCCGAGGCAGCGAGGGTAGACAACAGCTGCCGGCCCCTGCCGCGTCGAGAAGTACCGCGTTGGCCCCGGTCCAGGCTTGCCGGCTCGGCGGACGCGCAACATGGACGACGGCCACACCCGCGGCGGCGGCGACGCGGTCCACCTCGTCGCGCATCGCCGAATCGGCGAGCATCGCAAGGACGCCGTTTCCTGCGTTCATCAGTCCACCGTGCGGGCGGGCACCGACGTGATGCCAGTGCCCGCTGGCCCTCTGTGGATGGGGTTCTAACTGGGGATGAACCGAGTGGATTTTCCAGTCCGTCCACGAGGGACGCTAGCGACATTTGGAGTCGTCATCGCATCGGGTGTTTCGCCACCGATGGAGTCGAGGATTCTTATCGGGTGTCGCCCTCGTCAGCACCGGCTGACCGTGGCTGGAACGTGTTACAACACACACACCGAAAACGAGATTCCGCAACTAAGACGAACTTCCCCACCTGTCCGGCCAACGAAAGGGGGCGGAAAAAGGGACGACCCCCGCCAGGGGGGGAGGAGGCGGAGGTCGTCGTGTATCAGCCCCGGGGGGTCGGGCTGATGCACACCCGGCATAAGCCGAGTAATCCTCACTATACACACGGAAAGCCCAAGAGGCGCAAGTAGTGCTTGCCACCGAAAGTAGCCGCTCGCCTCGCAGAAGTGCAGCCATCGGCACGTGTCGTGAACTGCCATTTTGGACGCTTGATCGGTTAGCGCCCGCAGGTGCGCCCTATGCTGGGCGTTGTGACCGCAACGGATCCAGCGGCCGCGGGGGGTGTTGTCCCGCAGACGAAGTCGAAACCCGGACAGCCCGTTCGCACGGCAGCGTTCTTCGACCTCGATAAAACGATAATTGCGAAGTCGAGCACGCTGGCTTTCAGCAAACCCTTCTACGACCAAGGGCTAATTAATAGACGCACCGTACTCAAGTCCGCTTACGCCCAGTTCCTGTTCCTCATGTCGGGCGCCGACCACGATCAGATGGACCGGATGCGGAATTACATCACCAATATGTGCGCGGGCTGGGACGTGGAACAGATCAAGTCGATCGTCGGCGAAACGCTGCACGACATCGTCGACCCTCTGGTGTTCGCCGAGGCCGCCAACCTGATCGCCGATCACAAGCTGTGCGGACGCGACGTCGTCGTCGTATCGGCGTCGGGCGAGGAGATCGTCGGCCCGATCGCCAAGGCTCTCGGCGCCACCCACGCGATGGCCACCCGGATGGTCGTCGAGGACGGAAAGTACACCGGCGAGGTCGCGTACTACTGCTTCGGCGACGGTAAGGTGCAGGCGATTCACGAGCTCGCCGCTCGCGAGGGGTATGCGCTCGAGCACTGTTACGCCTACTCCGACTCGATCACCGATCTGCCGATGCTCGAAGCGGTCGGCCATCCGACCGTGGTGAACCCCGATCGCGGTCTGCGCAAAGAGGCCGTCGCCCGCGACTGGCCGGTGCTGACCTTCTCCCGGCCGGTTCCGCTGCGCGACCGCCTTCCCGCGGCGCCGTCCGGCGCCGCCGTCGCGACCACCGCGGCGGTCGGTTTGACCGCTCTTCTGGCCGGCGCGCTGACCTACTCGCTGCTGCGTCGGTTCGCTTTTTAGCATCCGACTGACGGCCGTAGCTGACGGCCAGGCGGTAACGATCAAATCTCGTGGGCAATTGACCCTTGCTGTGACCGGGGTCACGGAGTACAAAGGAAGCACGGAAGCCTGGCGAGGCCAAGGTCGAGCCAGAAGAGAAGGTTCGAACTCCCGAAGACAGGCTACCCAGCACGGATCCCGGCACCCACGCGGAGCTAAAGCCGCGGAATAGGCAAAAGTGTTGCGGGCCTGCGTAATTGCGAAAAGCGGACGACCACGACGGCCCCTTGGGTGGGGTTGCAGTCGTAGCGCATCGTAAGGACGCCGAGGCCACCCACGCACACCCGACCAGCACGCTTGGTAACCGGAGTCCGTGCTAGCGGGCGGCGAGCCGAACCAGTTTCGGAGCGTCGCCCGCTTTCAGTTTGCTGTAACGCTATTTCGACGCGCCTTCCGCGATCGACAGTGCCTCCCTTGCGCCGGCCCGCAGAGCCTGGCAACTCAGCACCAGCCACGCGGCCAAGCCGTCGGGAGTGCCGGATGCGAATCCGCGCGCGGCGGCCCGGTAATCACCGGAATGGCGCATCCAGAACACCTCTGGAACGCCGAGACCGTGCGGATCCAACCCACTCGCGATCGTCACCAACCGCGATACGCCGCGGGCGACAAGCCCGTCGGCGGTGCCGAACGGTGCCAGCGTCAAGAGCTCGCCGTGAGCGACCGCGGCCAGCACGGTCGCAGGCACGTCGGATTTGCCGGTGACCATTTCGACCAACAACTCCAGACGCGGCCCGACGTCCGAATCGGCCCGTGGGCGCCCGAGCCGGTCGTCGTCGACGAGGTCGGCGGCGGCCAGGGCATGCAGTCGCGCCAACGCCTGCATCGGCGCCTTCTGCCAGACCCCGACAAGCGCCGTCGCGCCGCCCTCCAGCGCCTCAGACACTCGAAGCGCTCCGGCGAGCAGCGGATCGGGCTCTCCGGTTTCCGGCAGTTGCAACGGGCCGCCCTCGAGCACCGACGACGCCCTGGCGGCACGCAGCGCGGCTTCCGCGGCCGTCGCGGGCCAGCCGCGCAGGTTGGTGCGGTGGCGGTGCGCCTTGCCCAGCGCCTCGCGCGCCTCGTCGCTCGCGGCCGCTACGCCGGGCAGTTCGGCCAGCGGTGTCAGCGGGTGCGACATCATTCGGGCAAGGCTAGCGGCGGCGCGCGAATGGGTACCCAGGTGACATTTCTGATGGCTGGACAAGGCAACGTCGATGCAACGATCGGGTGACTAGGCTCACAAACATGTCGCAGAACCACGCCGAAGGCCCACCCACTTATCCCCCAGCTGACGACTTCGCCGCGCAGGCCAACGCGACCGCCGAGCTGTCCAGCGAGGCCGAGAAGGACCGCTTGGCGTTCTGGGCCAAGCAGGCCAACCGGTTGTCCTGGGACACCCCGTTCGACGAAGTCCTGGACTGGTCGGAAGCCCCCGTCGCGAAGTGGCTCGTCGGCGGCAAGCTCAACGTCGCATACAACTGCGTCGACCGGCACGTCGAGGCGGGCAACGGGGACCGGGTGGCGATCCGCTGGCAGGGCGAGCCGAAGGACGACAGCAGGGAGATCACCTACTCCGAGCTGCTCGCGGAGGTGAGCAAGGCAGCCAACGCGCTGACCGACCTCGGCCTCGTCGCAGGCGATCGGGTGGCGATCTACATGCCGATGCTGCCCGAGGCGATCGTGGCGATGCTGGCCTGCGCACGGCTGGGCGTGATGCACTCCGTGGTGTTCGCCGGGTTCTCCTCGACGGCACTGGCGGCCCGCATCGAGGACGCCGAGGCCAAGTTGGTGATCACCTCCGACGGCCAGTACCGGCGCGGCAAGGCGGCGTCGCTCAAGGAGCCCGTCGACGAGGCCGTTGACGGGCAGAAGTCCGTGGAACACGTACTCGTGGTGCGCCGCACCGGGATTGACGTGCCGTGGACCGAGGGCCGCGACCTGTGGTGGCACGACGTCGTCGACAAGGCGTCGCCCGAGCACACTCCGGAGGCGTTCGACTCCGAACATCCGCTGTTCCTGCTCTACACATCGGGCACCACCGGTAAGCCCAAGGGCATCATGCACACCTCGGGTGGCTATCTGACGCAGGCGTCCTACACGCATCACAACGTGTTCGACGTCAAGCCGGAGACCGATGTCTACTGGTGCACAGCCGATATCGGCTGGGTCACCGGCCACACGTACATCGTCTACGGGCCGCTGTCCAACGGCGTCACCCAGGTCGTCTACGAGGGCACCCCGAACTCGCCCGACGAGCACCGCCACTTCGAGATCATCGAAAAGTACGGCGTGACAATCTATTACACGGCGCCCACGCTGATCCGGACGTTCATGAAGTGGGGTCGCCAGATACCGGCCGAACACGACCTGTCGAGCCTGCGGCTGCTGGGTTCGGTCGGCGAACCGATCAACCCCGAGGCGTGGCGGTGGTACCGGGATGCGTTCGGCGGCAACCGAACTCCGATCGTCGACACCTGGTGGCAGACCGAGACCGGCGCGATCATGATCTCCGCCGCTGCCCGGCGTGACGGCGGCCAAGCCCGGTTCGGCGATGACACCGCTGCCGGGAATCTCGGCGAAGATCGTCGACGAGGACGGCAAGGAACTGGTGCCTGGCGCCGACGAGGCCGAGCACGTGACGGGCTATCTGGTGCTGGACCAGCCGTGGCCGTCGATGCTTCGCGGCATCTGGGGCGATCCGGAGCGCTTCAAGGAGACCTACTGGTCGAAGTACGGCAAGCAGGGCTGGTACTTCGCGGGCGACGGCGCCCGGGTCGACTCCGACGGCGACATCTGGGTGCTCGGCCGCATCGATGACGTGATGAACGTGTCGGGCCACCGGATCTCGACGGCTGAAGTGGAGTCGGCTCTTGTCGGCCACTCCGGGGTGGCCGAGGCGGCCGTCGTCGGCGCCAGCGACGAAACCACCGGCCAAGGCATCTGCGCGTTCGTCATCCTCAAGGCCAGCGCCAAGGGCGGCGACGACAACATGGTCGACGAACTGCGCGAGCAGGTCGCCATGGAAATCGGAAAGATCGCGCGGCCGCGCGAGATTCACGTCGTTCCGGAGCTACCGAAGACACGCAGCGGCAAGATCATGCGGCGGCTGCTGCGCGACGTCGCCGAGGGACGCGAACTCGGTGACACCTCGACGCTGGTCGACCCGACCGTGTTCGAGGCGATCCGCGCAAGCAAGTAGCGGCTACGCGGCGGGCGGCGCCGCACCGACGGGCACGAATCCCGTTCCGGGCCGGTTCTTGGCGGCGATGTCGGCCAGCTGGGTGTTGATCGACATGGCGACCGCCGGCGTGTGCAGCGGGATGAACTTCACGACGCAGGTCGGCAGGTCTTCTGCGAACGCGCCGTGAATCATGCCGACCAGCCGGTTGTTGACCGTCAGCGGTCCACCGGAATCACCCGGCTGACCGCACACCTGGCTGACGATCGTGCCGGGCTCCTCGCCGGGTCCCCAGACGACGCCGCACGAGTAGCCGGTCGTCCGGCCCAGCTTGCACGCGACGTCGCCGGTGGACGGGGTCGGATCCCGAGACCGTCGATCTGGAAGTTGTCGACGTTGTTGATCGGGGTGACCTTCTGCGGGTCGAACTGGATCACCGCATAGTCGAGGGCGTCGTTACCCGCCACCATGGTGCCCAGCACGCCACTGCTCTCCACCCCTTCGGCGCCCACCTGCGCGCCGGGTCCGCCGCAGTGCGCGGACGTGAAGCCGATCAAGTTGCCGCGGTTGTCATTGCCGATCGCGGTCAGCGTGCACAACGTGTCTCCGTTGACGACGAGCCCCGAACCACCGCCGAGCGGCACCGGCTCGTCGGCGTGCGCCATGGGAGAGGTCGGTGCCAGCACGGCGGCCAGCGCCACCATGACCACCGAAAAACATCGGAGCCAGCGGTGCCCGGTCCTCAAGAACCCATCCCCCATCAACGTCCCCGACCCGCTTGCTCCACAGTGACGGTCAGTCTATCGCTCGGCCGGGATCGTCTAGCTCGACGCCACGTGGCAACATGACCCGATGAAATCGACATCGGGAGGACCGTTCGTGAGCAGTGCCGACCGGAAGAATGGCGTACCGACCACCGTGACCTCGATACCGCTGGTGGATCCGCACGCTCCCAAGCCCGACCCGTCGATCGGTGACCTGGTCAAGGACGCGACGGCGCAGGTGTCGACGCTGGTGCGGGCCGAGGTCGAACTGGCCCGTGCCGAAATCACCCGCGACGTCAAGAAGGGCCTCACCGGCAGCGTCTTCTTCATCCTGGCGCTCGTGGTGCTGTTCTACTCGACGTTCTTTTTCTTCTTCTTCGTCGCCGAGCTGCTCGACACGTGGCTGTGGCGGTGGGTCGCGTTCCTGATCGTGTTCGGCATCATGGTCCTCGTCACGGCGGTGCTCGCGCTGTTCGGCTATCTGAAGGTGCGTCGCATTCGGGGCCCGCAGAAGACCATCGAAACGGTCAGGGAGATCCCCGACGCGCTGACCCCGGGTCACGAGAAGACCAAGGCGTTGCGCGCTTCCGACGGAAAGGCCGCGGCCAACCCGACCGCGGATCCGTCCGGCTGGTAATGGCCCCGCCCGATCCGTCGGTCGTCCGCATCGACGGTCCGTGGCGCCATCTGGAGGTACATGCCAACGGCATTCGGTTCCATGTTGTGGAAGCCGACGCCAAAGCCGACGAAGTGGCGGAGCCGAAAACCGAGCGGCCGCTGGTGATTCTGCTGCACGGGTTCGGGTCGTTCTGGTGGTCGTGGCGGCATCAGCTGCGCGGGCTGCGCAACGCCCGCGTCGTCGCGGTGGACCTGCGCGGATACGGCGGCAGCGACAAGCCGCCGCGCGGCTACGACGGATGGACACTGGCCGGCGATACCGCAGGCCTGGTCCGTGCGCTCGGCCATTCGTCGGCGACGCTGGTCGGCCACGCCGACGGTGGACTGGTCTGCTGGGCGACGTCGGTGCTGCATCCACGAATGGTCAACGCGATCGCGGTGATCAGCTCGCCGCATCCGGCCGCGCTGCGCTTGTCGGCCCTCACCCGGCGCGACCAGGGGCGGGCGCTGCTGCCGTGGATGCTGTCCTATCAGGTGCCGGTGTGGCCCGAACGGGCGCTGACCCGACACAACGCCGCTGAGCTGGAACGGCTGGTGCGGAGTCGTGCCAGCGCGAAATGGGTTGCTTCAGAGGACTTCTCCGAGACCATCGCCCACATGCGACGGGCCATCCAGATTCCGTCCGCGGCTCACTCGGCATTGGAGTACCAGCGCTGGGCGGTGCGCAGCCAGCTGAAGAGCGAGGGCCGCCGGTTCATGCGTTCGATGAAACAGCCCCTTGCGGTGCCGATGCTGCACATCCGCGGCGACGCCGACCCGTACGTCCTGCCCGATCCCGTGAACCGAACCCGGCGGTATGCACCACACGGTCGCTACGTATCCATCGCCGAGGCAGGGCATTTCGCCCATGAAGAGGCGCCGGACGCGGTCAATGACCAGCTATCGCGCTTCCTGGAGCACGGCTGAGGACATTCGTCAGGCGTTGACGCACACGCCGGTGGCCACTGGCACCGTGTTACCGATTCTGCCGAGCTGGTGGCCGACCTCCCTGGTGGTCAACACGAAGCCGGTCTCCGCATCGTCCACCGCGGCGCCGAACACCACGCCGAGCACCTGGCCCTGCAGGTCGATCATCGGACCGCCCGAATTGCCTTGCCGCACAGTGCCTCTGATCGTGTAGACCTCACGGTCAACGGTCTTCGTCTTGTAGATGTCGGGTCCCTTGAGCTCGATGGTCTCGCGTACCCGTGCCGGGGTGGCCTGGAAGTCGCCGCCGCCGGGATAGCCGAGGACCAACGCATCGGTTCCGCTCTTCGCGGGTTCCTGGGCGAACCGAAGTGGCGCCGACGGCAGGCCCGGCACGTCGAGGATCGAGATGTCGGCGTCCGGATCGTAGGAGACCACCGTGGCGTCATACGTCTGGCCATCGGCCTCGACGGTGACGGTCTCCGCCCCCGCGACCACGTGCGCGTTGGACATCACCCGATTCGGTGCGACGACGAAACCTGTTCCCTCCAAGACCTTTTGGCAACCCGGCGCCACACCACGGATCTTCGTGACGCTCGGCCGGACGGCCGCAACGACAGGATCGTTGATCAGCGCCGCATCCGGCGCGTCGACGTTGGCGATCGGGGTGCGGCCGAAGTTTCCCAGCACATCGGGAAGTCCGGAGGTGTCCAACAGGGCCTTGAGCCGGTTCGGCACCGCCTTCAGCCACGGCGGCGCGACCTGGTCGACGTGGCTGAGCACCATCGAACCACGCACGGCGGCAGCAAGATTCGGCTGGTTGGTCGACGTCAGCGGGGTCGCCAGCAGATACGCCACGACGGCAACGGCCGCCACCATCACGACCACGCCGATCACGGAGTCGAACAGGCGCAGCGTGCCGTTGCGGATCGCACCGCGCACCGCCCGGCCCAGCACCACGCCCGCGATCTCGCCGACCACCACCAGCCCGAGGATCAGGAACAGGGTGATGAACAGCTGCGTCCGTGTGCCGGTGACGTGGGTGACGATGTGCGGCGCAAGCAGCACGCCGGCCACGGCGCCCAGCACGACGCCGATGAAGGACAGCAACGAGCCGAGCGCCCCGGATCGCCATCCCGAGATCGCCGCGACGAACGCGACCGCCAGCACGGCCATGTCCAGCCACTGAGACGACGTCATAGTTGTGCCTCCCCGTCGGTGTCATCATGACCGACGAGGGCCATCGCTTCGTCCAACTCGCGCACGTCGTCGGTTTTCCAGGGTTGCGCCCAGCCGGCCACGTCGAGAATCGCCGAGATCACCTGCCCCGTGAAACCCCACACCAACATCTGGTTCAACAGAAAAGCCGGTCCGGCGAGGCGTCGCGTGTTCTCTTTGCGGTACACCATCAGCCGATTCTCCGGATTGATGAATGCGCGCACCGGTACGCGCGCCACGATCGCGGTCTCCGATTCGTCCACGACGGTTACCGGGCCCGGATCCGGCGAGTAGGCGAGGACCGGCACGACATGGAATCCCGACGGTGGGATGAACATCTTCTCCAGCGTCGCGAGGGGCGCAAGCCTGCTGGTGTCGATGCCGGTTTCTTCGGAGGCCTCGCGCAGGGCGGTGTATATCGGACCCTCGTCGCCGGGGTCGGCCGCTCCGCCGGGGAACGCGGCCTGACCGGCGTGATGCCGAAGGGTCGACGCCCGAACGGTCACCAGCAGATCGGCATCGTCGGGCAGCCCGCCGCTCGGAGAATCCTGCGGGCCAGAAAAGAGCACGAGCACCGCGGCGTCGCGACCCGCGCCGGTCAGCGCGGCCTTCGCGTTGGCCGCGGTCACCATGGCCAGCAGTTCGGCAGGCACTCGTCGCCGGTAGGCCCGTTTCACCGCGTGGGCGTTGTCTACCAGGGGCTTCAGCCAAGACGGAGCGGCGTCGGGAGTCAGCGGACTCCGTTCGCTCTCCGGACTCACCCCGGCACTCCTATCTGTGGATCGACCGCAGCGGCGATGTCGTCGGCACTGGCAAACGAACGCGGCAGGATTTCGGCAACGCTACCGTCCGGCCGCAGCACCACCGTCGCGGGCATCACATTGGGCACCCGCAATGCAGCGGCGATCAACCGCCTGCCGTCCTGCAGCGTCGGCAGCCGTACGCCCAGCTCCGCCAGCCGCAGCAGAGCCGCTGTCTCGTTCTCGTCCTGATGCACCGTCACCACGCTCACAGCTGGACCGACACGACGCTGATACTCGGCCATCGCCGGCAGTTCCTCGGCGCACGGCGCACACCAGTACGCCCACAGGTTGAGCACCACGGTCCGGCCTGCCAACGCCTTCGCGACGTGGACGGCCGCGCCGTCGCCGGCGCATTCGACCGTGATGCCCTGCAGCTTCGGCGGACCCTCGCCGGGGCCGTCGGCCGGACACGGCGGGAGATCGGCCCGAGCCCGGGGTTCGGCCAGCGCCTCGGCGGTGTCGGCGTCGCGGTGCTCCCTGGCCGTCGGTTGACCCGGCCCGCCCGTCGATCCGTTGCGGTCCAGCTGAACCCACAGCCCGACTCCGAGCGCGACGATGACGACAAGCGCCGCCACGGTCCACCTGGTCGACGTACTCATGACGCAAGCGGGGTCGGCTACAGGCCGGCCAGCGCCAACAGGTGGTCGGTCTCCGGGCCCTTGACCAGCGGCGCGGCGACGAGCGGATCGGTCGGCCCTGCTCCGAAGGACGGGCAGTCCTTGGCGAGCACGCACACCCCGCACGCCGGCTTGCGGGCATGGCACACCCGGCGGCCGTGGAAGATCACGCGGTGGCTCAACAGGGTCCACTCGCGGCGCTCGATCAGCTCACCGACCGCGTGCTCGACCTTGACCGGGTCCTCGAGTTCCGTCCACCGCCACCGTCGAACCAGCCTTCCGAAATGGGTGTCGACGGTGATCCCGGGAATGTCGAAGGCGTTGCCGAGAATCACGTTGGCGGTTTTGCGGCCCACGCCGGGCAGCGTCACGAGCTCCGCCATGGTGGACGGCACCTCGCCGTCGAACCGCTCGACGAGTTCCTGACCCAGCCGGATAAGCGAGTTCGCCTTGTTGCGGTAGAACCCCGTCGGCCGAACCATCTCTTCGAGTTCGGTGCGGTCGGCCTGCGCGTAGTCCTTTGCGGTCCGGTACTTCTCGAACAGCGCGGGGGTGGTCAGGTTGACACCCTTGTCGGTGCTCTGCGCCGAAAGGATGGTCGCGACCGTCAGCTCGAGCGGATTGGTGAAGTCCAGCTCGCAGTACACGTGCGGAAACGCCTGCGCCAGTTCGCGATTCATCCTCCTCGCCCGGCGAACCAGGCCGATGTGGGTCTCCGAGTCCCACTTGCGCGCAGGGGCCCGCCTTGCCGGCTTGGGCTGCGCCGTCTTTCCGGTCGAAGGCTCACCAACAGTCACGACTGCAAGCGTACTGAGACGGCCGACAACGGATACTGCGACCGGTGACAATTCGTGATCCCACCGAGACCTTCGGCGTGTTTACTACCTGCTTGTGTCGTGGTTGCTCGTTGCGTTCATCCCAGGGTTGCTGATGCTGGCCACCTTCGGGCTCCAGCGCCTCGAATCCGGCCTTGATCGCGACACCGTCTCGGCTACCGACGTTGCCGAGTTTCTGGACCAGGCGCAGGCCGATGATGTCCGTACGCTGGCGCGGGACGGTATGCCGGAGGCACTCGACGGTATGCATCGCCGCCTACAGGAACGTTTTCCCGAACCCGAGGTCGTCAAGACCTACGTCATCGACGACGACTGGTCGAATTTGCCAACGCCGTTGTACATGGACAACCCCGCGAATACTGAGTTTCAGCAGTATCCGCACGCCAATCGTGTGTAGCGTGGCTACGCACGAAATGGCCAGCCTCTAGACTGATCTCAAACCGGTTAGAGGTCGGCCTGCGCATGTCATATCACTCAACAGCTTAAGAGGGGCAACGTGGACGAGATCCTGGCCAGGGCCGGAATCTTCCAGGGAGTCGAGCCGACCGCCGTATCCGCGCTGACAAAGCAGCTGCAGCCCGTCGACTTCCCACGCGGGCACACCGTGTTCGCCGAGGGAGAGCCTGGCGATCGACTTTTCATCATCATTTCGGGCAAGGTCAAGATCGGCCGCCGGTCACCGGACGGACGCGAGAATCTGCTCACCATCATGGGCCCGTCGGACATGTTCGGCGAGCTGTCGATCTTCGACCCCGGCCCGAGGACTTCGAGCGCGACCACGATCACCGAGGTGCGTGCCGTCTCGATGGACCGCGACGCGCTGCGCGCCTGGATCGCCGATCGACCCGAGATCGCCGAGCAGCTGCTGCGGGTGCTTGCCCGCCGGCTGCGCCGCACCAACAACAACCTCGCCGATCTGATCTTCACCGACGTCCCCGGCCGCGTCGCCAAGCAGCTGCTGCAGCTCGCTCAGCGCTTCGGCACCCAGGAGGGCGGCGCGCTTCGGGTGACCCACGACCTCACGCAGGAAGAGATCGCCCAACTGGTCGGTGCGTCGAGGGAGACGGTCAACAAGGCGCTGGCCGATTTCGCCCATCGCGGGTGGATCCGCCTGGAAGGCAAGAGCGTGCTGATCTCCGACTCGGAGCGATTGGCTCGCCGCGCCCGCTAGGGATCGCGCCGAGATCGACGTTTGGGCGCGCTCTACTCGCACTTGTCCGCCAAAACGTGAGTTTGGGCGTTCAGCCCCGCAGGTAGTCGAGCTGGGCCTGGACGCTCCATTCGGCGAAGTCCCATAGTTTTTCGTCGACGTCGGTGTAGACGTGTTCGACGATCTGGCGTGCAGTGGCGTCGTCACCGAGTGCGCGCAGCGCTTGCCGCACCTGGTCGAGCCGCTGCGCGCGGTGCGCCAGGTACATCGCGGTCACTGCCCCGAGGTCGTCGAGATCGGGGCCGTGTCCGGGCAGCACCGTCCGGTGGCCCAGGCCCTGAAGCCGCTTCAGCGACTCCAGGTAGTCACCGAGGGCGCCGTCTTCGGAGTCGATCACCGTCGTGCCCTGGCCGAGCACGGTGTCCGCGGTCAGCACGGCGTCGTCGAGCACAAAGGACAGCGAGTCGACGGTGTGACCGGGTGTCGCCATCACCGTGATCCGCAGCCCGGCGGCGTCGATGACCTCGCCGTCGGTCAACGGGCCGCCGAGGCCACGCAGAAACCCGCTGCCTACCGCGCGGACGACGGCGCCGGTGCGCTCGACGATCTTGTCGATGGCGCCGGTGTGGTCTTCGTGCTTGTGGCTGATCAAAACCAGCGGGATCTTGCCGAGTTCGGCGATCTTGGCGATGTGCTCGTCGTCCTCGGGCCCTGGATCGACGATCACCATCTCGTGACTGCCCGCAGCCCGCAACACCCAGGTGTTCGTGCCGTCCAGCGTCAACAGGCCGGGGTTGTTGCACAGCAGCACCGACGCCGTCTCGGTCACCGGGCGCAGCAGCCCGTAGGCGGGATGCTGCAGGGTCACCCGACCTCGACGATCAGCTCGACCTCGACGGGCGCGTTCAGCGGCAGCTCGGCCACCCCGACCGCGGACCGCGCATGCGCGCCTGCGTCGCCGAACACCTCCCCGAACAGTTCCGATGCGCCGTTGACGACGCCGGGCTGACCGTGGAAGCCGGGCGCGGATGCGACGAAGCCGACGACCTTGACGACCCGGGTGATCGCGTCGATGCCGACCAGCGAATCGACGGCGGCAAGTGCGTTGAGCGCGCAGATCCTGGCGAGAGCCTTGGCCTCCTCGGGGGTGACCGCACCGCCGACGGCACCCGCCGCCGGTAGCTCGCCCGCCACCATCGGCACCTGCCCCGCGGTGTAGACGAGATTGCCGGTCTGCACCGCCGGTACGTAGGCCGCCACGGGTTTGACCACCGGCGGCAGCTCGATGCCCAGCTCAGACAGCCGGGCAGACCAGCCGCCGGCGCTCATTTCGGCCGTTTCAGGTATGCGACGTGCTGCTCGCCGGTGGGTCCCGGCAGCACCGAGACCAGCTCCCAGCCGTCCTCTCCCCACTGGTCGAGAATCTGCTTGGTGGCATGCGTCAGCAATGGGACCGTGGCGTACTCCCACCGGGTGGATTCGCTCATGTGGCTGAGCTTATCGGGCGGCCCCACCGGCTTGGCTAGCATGCACTGGTGGGTACAGAAGCGAACGACCGTAAGCCGGTCGGCTGGCCGTCCCGCCTGACGAAGGCGCGGCTGCACTTCGTCACCGGCAAAGGCGGCACCGGCAAGTCGACCATCGCCGCCTCCCTTGCACTGGCGTTGGCCGCAGGCGGCCGGAAGGTTCTATTGGTCGAAGTCGAAGGGCGCCAAGGCATTGCGCAGCTCTTCGACGTTCCGCCACTGCCCTACGAAGAGCTGAAGATCGCGACCGCCGACGGTGGCGGGACGGTCAACGCACTGGCCATCGACATCGAAGCGGCGTTCCTCGAATACCTCGACATGTTCTACAACCTCGGACTGGCGGGCCGAGCGATGCGGCGTATCGGCGCCGTCGAGTTCGCCACCACGATCGCGCCTGGCCTGCGCGACGTGTTGCTCACCGGCAAGATCAAAGAGATCGTGGGGCGCAACGAGAAGCCCGACAAGAAGCGCTCCGCGTACGACGCCGTCGTCGTGGATTCGCCTCCGACCGGGCGCATCGCCCGCTTCCTCGACGTCACCAAGGCGGTCTCGGACCTGGCCAAGGGCGGTCCGGTGCACTCGCAGGCCGAAGGCGTGGTCAAGCTGCTGCACTCCGATCTGACCGCGATCCACCTGGTGACCCTGCTGGAGTCGCTGCCCATGCAGGAGACGTTGGAGGCGATCGACGAACTCCAAGAACTGGGCCTGCCCATCGGCAGCGTGATCGTCAACCGCAACATCCCCGCCTACCTGGCACCCGATGCGCTCGCCAAGGCAGCTGAGGGCGATGTCGACGCCGACAAGGTGCGAAGCGACCTGGCCCAGGTGGGAATCACTTTGTCCGACAGTGACTTTGCCGGCTTGCTCACCGAGACCATCCAGCACGCCACCCGCATCTCGGCTCGCGCAGAGAGCGCGGAACAGCTCGACGAGATCAAGGTGGCCAGGCTGGAGCTGCCTGCGCTGCCCGACGGCGTCGACCTCGGCAGCCTCTATGAGCTGGCCGAAGCGCTCGCCCACCAAGGAGTCCGATGAACGCAGTGAATCGGGCCAGAGGAGTCTGTCGATGAGCACCACACCGCCCACGCTGGACATGGCCGAGATCCTGTCCGACACGTCCAACCGCGTCGTGGTCTGTTGCGGCGCAGGCGGTGTCGGCAAGACCACCACTTCCGCGGCGATGGCGCTGCGCGCCGCCGAGTACGGCCGCACGGTCGTCGTGTTGACCATCGACCCCGCGAAGCGCTTGGCCCAGGCGCTGGGAATCAAGGACCTCGGTAACTCGCCGCAGCGGGTTCCGCTGGCTCCCGAGGTGTCCGGCGAGCTGCACGCGATGATGCTCGATATGCGTCGCACGTTCGACGAGATGGTCACCCAGTACTCGGGACCTGAACGCGCGCAAGCGATTCTGGACAACCAGTTCTATCAGACCGTGGCCACATCGCTTGCAGGCACGCAGGAGTACATGGCGATGGAGAAGCTCGGCCAGCTGCTGGCCGAGGACCGGTGGGACCTGGTGGTCGTCGACACGCCGCCGTCGCGCAACGCACTGGACTTCCTCGACGCACCGAAACGGTTGGGCGGCTTCATGGACAGCCGGCTGTGGAAGCTGCTGCTGGGTCCCGGCCGCGGCATCGGAAAGTTGGTGTCGGGGGCGATGGGCCTTGCCATGCGCGCACTATCGACGGTGCTCGGCTCGCAAATGCTCTCCGACGCCGCGGCCTTCGTGCAGTCGCTGGACGCCACATTCGGTGGGTTCCGCGAGAAGGCCGACCGCACCTATGAGCTGCTGAAGCGGCGCGGCACGCAGTTCGTCGTGGTGTCCGCGGCCGAGCCGGACGCGTTGCGTGAGGCGTCGTTCTTCATTGAGCGGCTCTCCGAGGAGCACATGCCGCTTGCCGGGCTGATCCTGAACCGGACCCACCCGACGTTGACGTCGTTGCACGCCGACAAGGCCGCAGAAGCCGCCGACGTGCTGGCCGCAGAGGATCCCGAGTCACTGACCGCCGCGGTGCTGCGGATTCACGCCGCGCGGGCGGGGACGGCCAAGCGCGAGGTTCGGCTGCTGTCGCGGTTCACGGGTGCCAACCCGCACGTGTCAATCGTCGGCGTGCCGTCATTGCCGTTCGACGTGTCGGATCTCGAGGCGCTGCGCGCCATTGCCGATCAGATCACCGGCGAAGCAGAAGCTGCCTAAACGGCAATCCGCTCAGACGGCGCTGCGATGTTTGCGCTGGGCGGCGAAGAAGTCGGCCCAGGAGACCACCTCGGGGTGCTGCTTGAGCAGTGCGCGGCGCTGGCGCTCGGTCATGCCACCCCAGACACCGAACTCGACGCGGTTGTCGAGCGCGTCGGCGCCGCATTCGAGGATCACCGGGCAGTGCCTGCAGATCACCGCGGCTTTGCGCTGGGCCGCGCCGCGGACGAACAATTCGTCGGGGTCGGCTTGCCGGCAACGGGCCTGGGAAACCCACGCGATTCGGGCCTCGGCCTCTGCGCCTTGGACCAAACTGTTGGGAAGAGAAGTGGTAGCAGTCCTGCGCGCAACTGGCCGTGTGCTCGACACCAGCGTTTCCCCTTAAGTCCAGCCGCCGTTACTTGACGGCTCAGTCCTCCGGTGTAGAACGCTGATGCGATCTACGCCACATTGCGCAGGTCTTTGTTACCTGAATCGCACTGTAGGTACAAGCTAGGTGGTCAAAGGGTATTTACGCAACAGTTTGTTTGCCCCCTTTTTGGGACAACCGTCCAGACTCGCCGCCGGATAGGCTAACTTACGGTTCCGTAAACGCATTTATGCTGGCAACTTAGCCGCGGGGCGGAAAGTTCGACCCACAACCTAGTTACTCTGTAGGGCATGCCGGAGCGCCCGCCGAATCGACCGCCGGCGACGGTCACGGTCATCAAGCTGGCGTGGTGTTGCCTTTTGGCCAGCGTGGTGGCCGCGGGGTTGATGTTTCCGGTCGTCGGCGGGTTCGGACTGATGTCGAACCGGGCGTCCGATGTGGTTGCTAACGGCTCGGCTCAACTCGTCGAGGGCGAGGTGCCCGGAGTCTCGACGATGGTGGACGCCAAGGGCAACGTCATCGCGTGGCTGTATTCACAGCGCCGGTTCGAGGTGCCCGGCGACCAGATCGCCAACACGATGAAGCTGGCCATCGTCTCCATCGAGGACAAACGGTTTGCCGAACACAACGGCGTCGACTGGAAGGGCACGCTGACGGGCCTGTCGGGCTATATGTCCGGCAACATCGACACCCGCGGCGGCTCCACCATCGAGCAGCAGTACGTGAAGAACTACCAGCTGTTGGTGATCGCGCAGAGCGATGCGGAGAAGCGCGCCGCCGTCGAGACCACGCCGGCACGCAAGCTACGCGAGATCCGGATGGCGCTGACGCTGGACAAGACGTTCACCAAGCCGGAGATCCTCACCCGCTATCTGAACCTGGTGTCGTTCGGCAACAACGCGTTCGGCATCCAGGACGCCGCGCAGACCTACTTCGGGATCAACGCCTCCGAACTCAACTGGCAGCAGTCCGCGCTGCTGGCGGGTCTTGTGCAGTCCACCAGCACGCTGAACCCCTACACCAACCCGGATGGCGCACTGGCTCGCAGGAACGTCGTGCTCGACACCATGATCGAGAACCTGCCGCAGGAAGCCGAGGCCCTGCGGGCCGCGAAGGAGGAGCCGCTCGGCATCCTGCCGCAGCCCCAGGAGTTACCGCGCGGCTGCATCGCAGCCGGCGATCGCGCCTTCTTCTGCGACTACGCACTGGACTATCTGGCCCGCGCGGGCATCAGCAAGGAGCAGGTGGCCAGGGGCGGCTACCTGATCAAGACCACACTCGATCCCGACGTGCAGGCGCCGGTGAAATCCGCGATCGACGGCATCGCGAGCCCAGACATCGACGGCGTCGCCAGCGTGATGAGCGTGATCAGGCCAGGCAAGGAGAACCACGCGGTGTTGGCGATGGCCAGCAACCGCACCTACGGCCTGAACACGGATGCCGGCGAGACCATGCAGCCGCAACCGTTCTCACTCGTCGGCGACGGCGCGGGTTCGACGTTCAAAATCTTCACCACCGCCGCCGCCTTGGACATGGGGATGGGCATCAACGCGCAGTTGGATGTGCCCGGGCAGTTCCAGGCAAAGGGCCTCGGCAGCAGCGACACCCCCGGCTGTCCGAAGGAAACCTGGTGCGTGAAGAACGCCGGCGGCTACCGCGGCGCCATGAACGTGACGGATGCGCTGGCCACATCGCCCAACACGGCATTCGCCAAACTCATTTCGCAGGTCGGGGTGCAACGCTCCGTGGATATGGCGGTCAAGCTGGGCCTGCGGTCCTACGCGCTGCCGGGCACCGCGCGCGACTACGATCCCCAAAGCAACGAGAGCCTTGCCGACTTCGTGAAGCGGCAGAACATTGGCTCGTTCGTGCTCGGCCCAATCGAGGTCAACGCGCTCGAGTTTTCCAATGTGGCGGCCACGCTCGCCTCAGGCGGCACCTGGTGCCCGCCGAATCCGATCGACAAGGTATTCGACCGGCGCGGCACCGAGGTATCGGTGACCACCGAAACCTGTGAACAGGTCGTTCCCGAAGGGCTGGCCAACACTCTGGCCAATGCGTTGAGCAAGGACGACCAAGGGGCAGGCACGGCCGCAGGGTCGGCCGGTTCGGTGGGCTGGGACCTGCCGATGTCCGGCAAGACCGGAACCACCGAGGCGCACCGCTCGTCGGCATTCCTCGGCTTCACCAACACGTTGGCGGCCGCCAACTACATCTATGACGACTCCACCGAGCCAGGCGAGCTGTGTTCGTTCCCGCTGCGCCAGTGCGGTGACGGCAATCTGTTCGGCGGCAACGAGCCCGCGCGCACGTGGTTCACTGCGATGAAGCCCATCGCCAATAACTACGGCGAAGTCAAGCTGCCGCCGACCGATCCCCGCTTTGTCGACGGGGCGCCCGGCTCGAAGGTGCCGAGTGTGTCCGGCATGACCCAGGACCTGGCGCGGATGCGGGTGAAGGAGGCCGGCTTCCAGGTGGCCGACCAGGCTTCATCGGTCAACAGCGCCTCGTCGGCGGGCACGGTGGTCGGTACGTCGCCGTCCGGACAGACCGTGCCGGGCTCGATCATCACGCTTCAGGTCAGCAACGGCATCCCTCCGCCACCGCCACCACCTCCGGTGGGCCTGCCGCCGATCCCGGGCCTGCCACCTGTTGCGGGCTCGACGGTCGTCGAGATCCCCGGCCTGCCGCCGATCACGGTTCCGGTGCTGGGCCCGCCGCCACCGGCACCGCCACCACCTCCGTAAACGGTGTGGCCCAGGTAACGCGCCGCGGGTGAGAGGCGGTGTCGGCCAGCTGTTGGCAGTAGGCTGCGATGCATGCCCGCCGCTTCGACCCTGAAGAGAACCGCTGCCGTCGCCGCCGGCTCGCTGGTGGCCGGTATCGGCTATGCGTCGATCATCGAGCGGAATGCGTTCGTGACGCGCGAGATCACCATGCCCGTGCTGACCCCGGGATCGACGCCGTTGCGGGTGCTGCACATCAGCGACATCCACATGCGCCCGAACCAGCGGCGCAAGCAGGCCTGGCTGCGCGAGCTGGCCGGCCTGCAGCCGGATCTGGTGGTCAACACCGGCGACAACCTGGCTCATCCGAAGGCGGTGCCCGCCGTCGTGCAGTCGCTGGGCGACTTGCTCTCGGTACCCGGCGTTTTCGTGTTCGGCAGCAACGACTACTTCGGCCCTCGGCTGAAGAACCCGGCCAACTACCTGACCAACCCGTCGCACCGCTCGCACGGTCAGCCGCTGCCGTGGCAGGACCTGCGGGCCGCGTTCACCGAGCGCGGCTGGCTCGACATGACCCACACCCGCCGCGATTTCGAGGTGTCCGGGCTGCGGATCGCCGCAGCGGGCGTCGACGACCCGCACCTCAAGCGCGACCGCTACGAGACCATCGCTGGTCCCGCCGACCCGACCGCGAACCTGCGGCTGGGCCTGACGCACTCGCCGGAGCCGCGCGTGCTCGACCGGTTCGCCACCGACGGCTACCAGCTCGTGATGGCCGGCCACACCCACGGCGGCCAGCTCTGCCTGCCGTTCTACGGCGCCCTCGTCACCAACTGCGACCTGGACCGGTCGCGGGCCAAGGGGGCGTCGCGCTGGGGCGCCAACACGGCGCTGCACGTTTCGGCGGGCATCGGCACCTCGCCGTTCGCCCCGCTGCGGTTCTGCTGCAGGCCCGAGGCGACCCTGTTGACCCTGGTGGCCGCGCCGACCGGCGGTCGTGACGCCGAAACGCGGGTGGGGCAATCCCATCCGACTGCCTCGGTGCGGTGACGGCCGCGCCCTCGAGCGCGACTCGCAGCCAACCACGCGAGTGGGTGGACAATGCGGTTCGGCTGATCGAGGCCGACGCCCGGCGCAGCGCCGACACTCACCTGCTGCGCTATCCGCTTCCGTCGGCCTGGTGTGACGGCGTCGACGTCGCGCTGTACTTGAAGGACGAGTCCACCCACATCACCGGCAGCCTCAAACATCGACTGGCGCGCTCGCTGTTCCTCTACGCGTTGTGCAACGGATGGATCGGCGAGCACACCACCGTCATCGAGGCGTCGTCGGGCTCGACGGCGGTTTCCGAGGCGTACTTCGCGGCGCTGCTTGGTCTGCCGTTCATTGCGGTGATGCCGTCGACGACGAGTGCCTCGAAGATCGCGCTCATCGAATCACAAGGCGGCCGTTGCCATTTCGTGGCGGAATCATCTCAAGTGTACGCCGAGGCCGAACGACTGGCCGAGGAGACCGGCGGGCACTACCTCGACCAGTTCACCAACGCCGAGCGGGCCACCGACTGGCGCGGTAACAACAACATCGCCGAGTCGATCTACACGCAGATGGGCCAGGAGTTGCATCCGATTCCGGAGTGGATCGTCGTCGGCGCAGGCACCGGCGGAACGAGCGCGACCATCGGCCGCTATATCCGATACCGCCGCTACGCCACCCGGTTGTGTGTGGTCGATCCGGAGAACTCGGCGTTCTTTCCCTCGTATGCGCAACGCCGCAACGACGTCGTCACCGGAGTGTCGTCCCGGATCGAGGGAATCGGCCGACCGCGCGTCGAACCGTCGTTCCTCCCCGATGTGGTCGACCGCATGGTGACGGTTCCCGACGAGGCGTCGATCGCCGCTGCGCGTCACGTCAGTGCGGTGCTCGGCCGCCGGGTGGGCCCGTCGACGGGGACGAATCTGTGGGGAGCGTTCTACCTGCTGGCCGAAATGGTCGCCGAAGGTCACAGCGGATCAGTGGTCACCCTGATCGCCGACAGCGGCGATCGCTACGCCGACACCTATTTCAGTGCCGAGTGGCTGGACAACGCTGGGCTTGACCCCTCAGCAGCCGCCGGTGTGCTCGTGGAATTCGAGCGGTCCGGCCGCTGGCCCTGACCGTCGAAGTCCCGGGTGAGGGGCCCGTCGGAGGTGAGGAACAGCCACAGCGCAGCCAGGGCGAAGAAACCCACATAGATGGAGGCTCCCAACCCAGTCATCTCGCGCCTCGTTTCGACCCATACACGGCTATTTGCCGCCATTGTGCATAACGACTCCGACAAGCAAGATCCATCCCGCGGCGTGGCGTGACCTACGTCGCTAAATCGTGACTTCAGCCACACTGGCCCGCTTTTTAACGATTTGGCGGCACACCTAACCGGTGCGATACGCTGTCGTGGCTTCACGCGGGGTGTGGCGCAGCTTGGTAGCGTGCTTCGTTCGGGACGAAGAGGTCGTGGGTTCGAATCCCGCCACCCCGACTGCGTTTGTGCAGCTAGCGGCCCTGACCAGACATTCTGGTCAGGGACTTTTTCTGTCTCAGGCCGCAGTTGGTCCGCAGTACGGTTCGGAGCAACCTGTCGGGCTTTATCGAGCGCGGTCGCAACGAGTTCTAGGTCGCCAACGCCAACTCCCTGACGTAATGGCAGGCCCGGTTCAGGTGCAATTTTGGTTCGCCGCGAGCGCCATCTCAAACTGAATGTGCAGTGATGCGGTGTCGACTCCGCCAGCGCCGCCGATGACGACGAGCTGAGTGCGTGGCGTTCGCTCCCCCCAAGGATCCAGTAGCGAGATGTCCACGCGCTTCCCGACCACTTGGAGCAAAGCCCGGCGCTCTGGCACGTCCGATGTGTAGATCACGCCCTTGGCCCGATAAATGTCAGATGGCAATTGGCGCACCACTTCCCGCAATGACTCCAACGAAAGCGGCTGTTCGCTCTCGTAGAACCAGGAGCTGAAAGTCCGCGACGAGTCGTGCGCGTGGTTGTCGGGATGACATTGCGAGCGGGTGCAGCCGCCATCTTCGAGGGCGTGCAGGGTGAGGTCGGCTTGCGCCGGGTCGAAGCGCCCGACTGCGAGCAGGACCTCCAATGGCACGTCGCCGTGGCTGGCTTCGACGAGCCGGTAGCGGTGGAAGCGGCTGTCGAGCCAGGCCCTGATCTCGTCGATCTGCGCTCGATCCACCAGATCGACCTTGTTCAATATGGTCAGGTCGGCGAACGCCATCTGACGAATCTTGAGTTCCATCAATTCGGGGACGGCTAACACCTGTTCGGCGTCCACGACACAAATGATGCTGTCCAGCCGGATGCGATCACGGAAACAGTCCGCCCCGAAGGTCACCATGATCGCCGACGGATCGGCCACCCCGCTAGCTTCGAGCAGGATGTACTCGGGCCGCTCCGGGCGATTGATCGTCTCCATCGTCGCCTGAATTAGATCGTCGCGGATCGTGCAGCAGATGCAGCCGTTGGCCAGGCTGATCACGTCGGATTCCACGCCGACAATCAGCTCGGCGTCAATGTTGAGCGACCCGAAGTCGTTGACGAGAATCGCCACCCGCAGTCCGTGGTCACCGTTCAGGATGCGGTTGAGCAGCGTCGTCTTCCCCGCCCCGAGGAATCCGGTCAACACCGTCACCGGAATCGCCGCCGGCCCGCTGTTGAGGTCGTGGTCGATTACTTCGTAGTTCAACGGTTGCATGGGTCGCCGGGAAAGCTTCTCAGCCGAGCTTCATCCGGAAGTTCTTGGGGAAGTTGGGTGTCTGTTCCCGATACACCTCCGGCGGGTAGTACAACCTAGGGTCGATCTCCAAGTCGCGGGTGGCCTGCTCCTGGATCGCATCGCGGTAGTACTCGGGGTCCGGGAAGGCGAGCTCCGGCGGCTCGCGTTGTCCGTCGGGGGATTTGAGCTTTTGCAGATCCTCCGGGCTTAACAGCAGCGCCGGATCAGGTCGAGCCGGGTTGGCGGCCTCGGGCAGCACGGCGTCGCGAACCCAGATGGCGTCCTTGGTGACGTTGACGACGGTCACATCCAATCCGAATTCGAACCATCCGTCGTAGTGCGTCCGGATGCCGGCGATCATTTCCGGTGCCGTCCCGCTGTCGTACTCGAGGTGGGTGACCATTCCCAGCCGCGGTTTGAGTTGGTTGAGCAGGTATCCGACCGCGTAGGGGACGGTGTGGGCACTGTCGATCGTGGTATTCCCGATGAGCTGAGGTATCCCCATCCGCGCTTCCGAGAGACTTCCCAGGTCCGCCTGCATCTCGGTGACGAATACATCGACGCCCTTGGCGTACTTCAGCGTTAGTTGGTCGGGCCGGCCGTCGCCCGTCCACACGAAGGCCAGACCGTTCCAGTCGAGGCGATAGGCGCTCGCGCCGTCCATGACGTGGGAACGCGGCCAGTGCCGAACCTGAACGCCGTTCTTGTCGTAGCAGAGGCCGTTCTCGTCCTTCCAGTCGAACTCGTTGACGTCCACTTCGTACCCATCGCCCACCGGAGATGCCTTGAAGGACTTGGTGTGCCAGTGGGTCATCTGCTTCATGCCCTCGATCATGGCTTTCGTGCCGTCCTTCGGTGTTCGTCCCGATGGGCCATGCACCCGCAACGGCTTCCAGCGCAGCAGCCATGGGGCGAAGCAATACAAGTAGGGCAAGTCCGCATAGTGATCGACGTGCAGATGCGAGAGAAAGATGTCGTTGATCGCCATGATCGGCACCTGCATGGCGACGATGTTGCGGAGACAGCCCGAGCCCAGGTCGAAGAAGAATCGGTCACCATTGCCCAGTTCGACCATCATGCTGGTGCCGGCCTGGTCGCGTCGCGGCGGGAAGGGGCAGCTTCCAACGAAGGAGATCCGCATTTCGTCCGCGCCGAGCTTCTCGCCGACCGGGTAGTAGTTGCTCGCGTTCACCACGCTTGGGGTCGGCCGGAAATAGGGCGGCAGGCTGATCCCGCTGCCTGGTTTGCCGCCGTAGGGGTTCTTGGCCGCAGAAGTTTGACCGTTGCCCTGCGCTGCTGAAGTAGTCATGGTGGTCCTCTCCTCAAATGCTTTGGGGGTTAACGACGACACCAACGCGATAAGCGCGACAGCGTTGAGAATGATCCCAGCCGGTGATGCGGCACGGGCCTACCGACAGTGCAGCCGGTTGTGGGCAACCGCTTTGATAGTGAATCCAGAGGGGAGTCATCGAGTGCAACATCGCCGATGATTAGACCAGTTACGCAATGGCTTTCGACCAGCCGGTAGCGCAACCCCGCAATAAAACAGGACGACGCGTGTAGCGGGGAAGCCAATTCACGCCTCCCCTCACTCGAAGGCGTGATCACCGTCGGGCGATCCGTCGCGAGCACCTCTGCTTGACGCCCGAGGCCCTCAGACTAGGCCTTGTCGTTGTCCGACGGCGGCGCTTTAACCGTCACGTCAGCAACGACTACCCGCTCGGCCTCCTGATCCCTACGCCCACACCAAATCGCACTGCGGTCCCTCGCGTGACCCCGGAAGCAGGCGGGTGGGGTACCCCTCTCTTGGCGCAGGCGCGCCTCAAACTGCCAGCGCCCGCTCTCTCTCCGCCGGAGTCGCCGTAAGACCAGTCCGCAGTCAGTCCGCAATAGTGTCGTCGAGGCGCAGAGGTCGCAAACGGAATCAACGGACTGGTCTGGAATTTCAAACTTCTCAAACGCCGTCATCATCGCCAAACGCTCTGGTGTCGTGGTTCGGGACGAAGAGGTCGTGGGTTCGAATCCCGCCACCCCGACTCGCGTCGTTGCAGCTTAGCGGCCCTGACCAGACATTCTGGTCGGGGACTTTTTCTGTCTCAGGCCACAGTTGGTCCGCAGCAGATTTCAACGAAGCCGTTCGAGCAAACTTGCTCATCCCACTTCGGCGGCGAGCTTCTTCAGCACATCGGCGAGTGCGTCCACCACCTCGGTACTCTCCCGTGGGTCCCTGCCGTCCAGCGAGCTAATCGGGATCGACAAACTAATCGCGTCGACGACGCGGGCCCCGGCCCCGCCGAACGACTTCCGCGTCTCGTCGTGTGCCCACACGCCGCCGTACCGACCACCCGCGGCGCCGATCACGGCGAGCGGCTTAGCGGTAACTGCGCCCTCCCCGTACGGCCGCGACAACCAGTCGATCGCGTTCTTCACGACCGCCGGAATGCTTGCGTTGTATTCGGGCGTGATCACCAGAACAGCGTCGGCGTCAGCAACCGCGGCGCGGAGGTTCTGCGCGGCGGCCGGTGCGTCGGCACCGTCGATGTCCTCGTTATAGAACGGGATATCGCCGAGACCGTCATAGACCGCGACGGAAATCCCGTCAGGCCCGTTCTCCGAGGCCACTCTGGCGATCTGCCGGTTTACCGAAGCCGCACGCAGGCTCCCGACCAACGCCAACACGTGGATGTCCGCCATGGTGGTCTTCCATTCAGTTCGAGTTGATCCTCGAGTGGCTCTCCGGACCGTGGTCTGATTTATTCCGGCTGGGTTGACGTCAGTCATGGTCTCCCTCTCGCTGCTGAGTGCGTTCGATCCCATGCTCGGTTAAACAATTAAGTGTCGCCAGCATTCCCGGTTCAATGATTAAGTTAGAGTGATGGCATGAGCGCTTCCCCGAAGACTCGGTGGCTAGACGCACAGGAACAGCAGGTCTGGGCGCAGCTCTCGACGATGATCCTCAGGTTGCAGCCAGTGCTCAGCGCAGAGCTGCAGCGCGAGTTCGGTATCAGCCAGTTCGAGTATCTGATGCTGGCGCGTCTGTCGGAAGCGCCGGAGTCGAGGCTTCGGATGAGCGTGCTTGCCACGATCACCGGTAGCTCATTGCCGCGGCTATCCCAGGCTGTAGGCCGCCTCGAGAAACGAGGCTGGATATCACGCCAGGCTGACACACAGGACAGTCGTTACACGTTTGCGGTGTTGACCCCCGAAGGATTTCGCCGACTTCAGGAGGCCGCCCCTTCGCATGTCGAAGCAGTGCGCGAGTTTGTCTTCGACCGCCTGACGCGGACCCAGACCCGGCAGCTAGGCGCGATTTGCCAGCGCATTCTCGACGGACTACCTCCCGACGACAGCTGGCCTCGCACCACACCATCCTGAGGCCCGCCACGGGCAAGGTCTTTGTCGTCTCGCTTGCAGCACGAGCCACCTCAGCCTTTTCGTCCTCGGTGAGCCGCCGCCCTCAGTGGTGCAGATCACGTCGCTTCCCGGAATCGCAGCACCGGCCGCCGACTTGTAAGGAGCAACGCTACTTAAACATTTAAGTGACGACAGGTGGGACCAGGAAGAGGAACCAAATCATGAGAACCGTCACACCCCTGGTAGTCAGAATGGGCACCTTATTCGCGCGCTCAGTGCTGTGCACGATTTTCGCCACGCTCGCCGCGGGCGCGATCCTTGTCGGTTCGCTAGCCGCCCCGGCGACGCTCTCCGCACAGGCGCATGCCGCAGACGACACGTGCGCCGCCGTCGAAGTCGTGTTCGCCCGCGGCACGTTCGAAGCGCCCGGTGTTGGCGCGACAGGGCAGGCATTCGTCGATGCGCTCAACGCGCGACTGCCAGGCAGGACGATCGACGTGTACGGCGTGAACTACCCTGCATCGTTGAACTTCGGACAAGCCGCCGACGGGATCGCCGACGCCAGCAAGAAGATCGAGTCGATTGCGACCAGTTGCCCCGACACCCAGATCGTGCTCGGCGGTTACTCGCAAGGCGCCGCAGTAGCCGGCTACACCACCACCGATACCGTCCCCGCCGGGTTCGTACTGCCGGCTGGTCTCAGCGGCCCGATGCCCGCCGCTATCGCCTCTCACGTCGCAGCGGTTGTCCTGTTCGGAACTCCGGATAGCTGGTTTCTGAATTTGGTCGATCGCGACGCCCCACCGATCACCATCGGTCAGCTCTACGCAGGCAAGACCCTTCAGCTATGTGCCACCGGCGACCCGGTCTGCTTCCCCGGCGGTCTTGACCGGTCGGCGCACAGTTCCTACAAGGACAATGGAATGGCCGACCAGGCAGCCGATTTCGCCGCACACCAGTTAGGCGTCTCCGCCCCCGCAGCAGCGGTACAGCAGACGGCAGGTCAGGCCAGTGCCGGGGAGCCGCCAGTTGCCCCTACGTCCGGGCTGGGCCCGACGCCGGGCAACTGAATGACACCGTCTACACGCGAGCGGTGCACTGATTGACACATCACGCAAAACTACTACTGTGGGAAATTGCGTGATATGTCACGTACCGCGCTTACGTCAGCTGACCGCGCGCCGACTCCAGGAGTTGTGTATGGCGTTGGGCATAGACCCGGAGTTTCTCGACGTTCTGAACGGTTCCGGCGCGACCGGGAAGCCGGGGCCGCCAGTCGGAGACGTCGATAGTCGCCGGAAGAACCTCTCGGAAGGGTTCGCCGCAGTGGCCGCCTCGCGCGACTCGGTGCCAGGGGTTGACCGGACTGTTGTCGACTATCACGAATGATGGCGCCAAGTTGACGATGTCCTGGTATCAGCACGCAACGATCGAGCTGCCCGGTAGCGCATTCTTGTACTTCCACGGGGGCGGCTTCATCGTCTCGCTGTTGCCCGTTTACGACGGCATCATGCGTGCCTGCACCAAAGCCACGGGCGTTCCGCTGCTGTTGGTTGACTACCGAGTCGCGCCCGAACACCCACATCCAACGCCGGTCGAGGACTGCTACGCCGCGCTGTGTTGGCTCGCCGACCATGCGATTGAACTCGGTGTGGATCCCAAACGCGTTGGGGTGATGGGAGAAAGCGCCGGCGGCGGATTGGCGGCCGGTGTTGGGTTGATGGCTCGTGATCGGGGCGGTCCCGCCCTGGCGCAGCAAATGCTGTTTTCTGCGATGCTCGACGATCGAACCGTTGGACCCGATCCGCAGCTCCCGCCGGAGCATCTCGTGTTCTCCTACGACGACAACCGCACGGGCTTGAGTGCGCTGATTGGGTCAGCGTTGCACGGTGAAGAGGTGTCGCCGTATGCCGCTCCGGCGCGAGCGTCAGATCTCTCCGGACTCCCCGAAACCTACATCGACGTCGGCGATTTGGACATCCTGCGCGACGAAAACATCGAGTACGCAAGACGGTTGATGGCCGCTGGAGTGCCCACCGAACTGCACGTGTTGCCGGGCCTCCCGCACGGCTTCGATTTAGTCGCCCCAGAGGCGACGGTGACGAAGCGGGTCATCGCGAATCGCCTCCGACGGCTGACAAGCCTCTGAGAACGGTGATCACGATGACAAGTGAGCGGTATGACCTCGCAGACAAGACGGTGTGGCGAGTCGGCTACGGCGCGATGCAGTTGGCCGGCGACGGCGTCTTCGGTCCGCCAGGCGATCACCATGAAGCGGTCGCGGTGTTGCGGGCCGCCGTCGAGGCTGGCGTGAATCATATTGACACCGCGCAGTATTACGGGCCGGGAGTGGTCAATGAGCTGATTCGTGAGGCGCTGTTCCCCTATCCCGACGGGTTGGCGTTGGTCAGCAAGGTTGCAGCCCGCCGGGACGATTCCGGTGCGGTCTTGCCCTACGACGAACCCGAACAGCTTCGTGCGGGCATCGAGGACAATCTCGCGACCCTGGGTCTCGATCAACTCACCGTGGTGAACCTTCGGGTGATGGACAACGCGCCGCCGAACCAGCGATTCGTCGACCAACTCGGCGCCTTAGTTGCGGCACGAGATGAAGGCCTGATCACAGGGATCGGGATCAGCAATGTCACGCACCGACACCTCCTCACCGCGGTTGAGGTCACGGACATTGTCTGCGTGCAGAACGCCTACAACCTCGCGGATCGGTCGTCTGAGACGGTGCTTCGGGAGTGCATCACCCGAGGAATCGCGTTCGTTCCGTTTTGTCCTTTGGGCTGGCCGAAGACACAACACGATGCAATCAGTACGAATCCGGTCGTCACCGGTATCGCGGCCGGCCACGGCGCGACGCCGGCACAAGTTGCACTCGCGTGGCTGCTGGCCATCGCTGACAACGTGCTGCTGATCCCGGGAACAAGCAGCCGCGGCCATCTCGCAGAAAACCTTGCCGCTGGATCGATATCGTTGGATAACGACGAAATCGCCAGCCTCAGCGCTGCGTTCGGCGGGCCGTGAGGGTACAACCAGTCGGCGGCCATACTCTCCCTCGCGTTGAACGGAGGTCGTCGTGACTATGCCGGCAGTGGTGCTCACCTCTGATCGAGAGATCGCCGTTGAGGAACGCCCGCGGCCGACCCCGCGACCCGACCAGGTGATCGTCGAAGTGGATCTTTGCGGGATCTGCGGAAGTGATCTTCACGCCGCTCAGCTGCGGCAGGTGTATCACGGAAACTGCATCCTCGGCCATGAATCCACCGGACGCATCGCGGCTGTCGGCGCGGACGTCGAGGGCTGGGACATCGGTCAACGAGTCGCCGTCAACCCCAACGGAAACGTCTGCGGAGTCTGCAAGTTCTGTCTGGCAGGGCAGTCCAACTTTTGTCGTCAGGCAACGCTTGAAACGGCGCTGGGACTGCAGGCCGACGGCGCCCTCGCCCCCGAAATGGCGGCATTTCCATCCCACCTGCGAGGCATACCCGACGGTCTCGATGCGCGTGAGGGCGCGTGGGTCGAGCCCGCCGCAACAGCGCTGCGGGCGGTGAAGCTAGCCGGCGAACTTCGGGGACGCACGGTCCTTGTCACCGGCGGCGGTCCGATTGGGCAGCTCGCATGCCGACTTGCGCACCTCGAGTCTCCAGAACGCCTTCTGCTGATGGAACCCGCCAGCGGGAGAGCACAGTTCGCCGCTAGCTCGCACGCGACGGTGATCACCGCCGACGAGGCCGACGCCGCGGACGGGAGTGTCGATGTCGTGATCGAATGCTCGGGCAATGCGGCGGCGACCACCAGTGCTCTCAAGATGCTTGGCCCCGCCGGAACGCTTGTCGTGGTCGGCGCTGGCCCCGGAAGCGGACTCGACAGCGCGACGATCTTGCTCAAAGAGATTGCGGTGCGCGGGTCTTTCACCTATACCGACGAGTTCGACCTAGCAATCAACCTGTTGGCGACTGGACAACTCGTCGTCGCCGACCTCACCAGCGTCATCACGCCTCTGAACGACGCTCTGAGGGCTTTCGATGCACTGCGCAGCGGCCGAATCATGAAGGTACTCATCGCGCCGAGCCACAACTGACCGTTGGGAGAGCAAGAGATGACCGCCAAACCAACCACCGACAGCGACGTCGTTCGGACCCTGATCCGCGCCGTCGACAACGCGAACGACGATGACATCGCGGCCCTGACGGCAGCGGAAGTGCACTTTCGCTTTGGGAATGCCGAAGCCACCAGTACTCGATCGGAACTGCTCGCGGCCGCGCGCGCATTCCGGGAGTCGATAGCCGGGCTGCGCCACACCATCCTCGACCTGTGGGAAGTCGGCGATGGCACGGTGATCGCGCTCATGGATGTGCACTACGAACGGCTGGACGGGCGCGAATTGAACTTGCCGTGCTGCAACGTCTTTCGGGTACGCAACGGATACGTCCATGAGTACCTCATCTATATGGATGTCAATCCGGTCCTCGCGACATAGCCGCCAGAAAGAGCTTCGATGGGGCACTCACCCACTGACGACCGCCTCGTGGCGCTCAGAGCGGCGCGGGTGGCAGTGATGAGTTGAGATTGAGACTGGCCTGGATGTGTTCGAGCGCGGCAGTGAAGGGTGCGACAAGCTCCTCCGGCAGCGGCTCAAAGAACAGCTTCTTGACGAGCATGGCGTGCCCCGGCGCGGCTTCGACCATGGCGTTCATGCCCTTCTTGGTCAACACCGCATCGGTCGCGCGCCCGTCGTCAGAGGATTGGACGCGCGCGGTGAGCCCGCGTTCGCTCAACCGGCGCAAGTGGTGAGAAACCCGGCTGCGTTCCCATCCGATCGTTGCACCGAGCTCGGTGACTTGCATCGTGTGATGTGGCGCCATGCTCAATGCGTTCATCACGTGATAGTCCGCCAAGGACAGGCCGCTGTCACGTTGTAGTTGCCGGTTGATCTCATAGTTCATGCGCAACTGGACGCGCATGTAAGCGAGCCAGGCGCGGTGGTGTGTTGGGGACAGCCAAGGGCTGTCACCAGGAGGTGTGCGGCGGGTACGCGGCATTTCACCGTCTTTCTGCTGGACTCTTCACCCTTATTATCCGTGATCGGCTGTCCGGGTCGGCGATAGTATGGCCGCGGGTGTCGCTCACGCAGGTGGTGTTCGTCCCCGCGCCGGCGGCCGGGTCAATGGGCAGTTACAAAAACGCCGAATCGAGGCTGGCGATGTTGCGCACCGCGCACTCAGTGACAATGGGCAGACTGTCGCGGCTGGCAAGGTTGAAAAAGTTTTGCACGCACACGATTTCGGTGACTTCGAGGGCTCGCAGGAGGTGTCCGCGGCTGACGTTACTGATCCCGATCCCACCGATGAGTCCCTCGTCTCGCGCCCTTACCCGGGCGCCCAGTTGGTCGACGAGAACGCGCGTCGGGCACGTCGTTGTCCATCACGCGAAGATTGACCGCCGTCAGCTGTTCCAATCCAAGGGTTGTCAGGTTCTCCTCGATGTCGGCGCGCAATTGGTCAGAATCGTTTATAGGCAGGAGAGCGCCGGCCTCGTCGCGCCTGGCCGCCACTTTGCTCGCCAACGCAAGCTCGTCGGGATAGGGATGAAGGGCCTCGCGGATCAGTTCGTTGACAACACCGGCCCCATAGGTCTGCGCGGCGCGGAGCACGGCAGCGGCTTCATCACGGTCTCTAGGCGGGCCGAAGATACCGTCGCCGGACAGCTGCATCGCGCCATACCCCATGCGCGACACCGACTTGGCGGCTAGGTGATAGCGGCCCGGGATCCGTTGCCTGCCCGCGGAACCCGCCGGACGATGCGCCATCAGCCGCGCAGCGGCTTCACCGCGCCTGCCCAGCTTTCGAGCTGGTCGAACAAGGTGGCGGCGGCGTCGTTGTGCAGAGGCGCCGGGGTGAAGGCGGCGAAGTTCTCGAAGTCGGTGAACAGTGAGAACGACAGTTGCTGACGGACGGTGGCGATCTGCAGTTCGGCGCACACCCCGCGCAAATGCTCGACCGCCCGCGCGCCACCGAGGGAACCGTAGGCGACGAATGCCGCCGCCTTGTTGTTCCATTCGGCGTAGAGAAAGTCGATAGCGTTCTTGAGCACACCTGACGTCGAGTGGTTGTACTCGGGCGTCACAAAGATGAAGCCGTCGTACCCATCGATGGTGGTCGCCCATGCCTTGGTGTGGTCGTGCTGATATTGCCCAAAAGACGGGGGCATCGGCTCATCGAGTTGAGGCAAGGGATAGTCGGCGAGATCGACGATTTCGTAGCGAACGTCGGTCCGCGCCGCACTCTGTTCGAGCACCCACTCGGCGACCGCCCCGGCGTGGCGTCCCGGCCTCGTACTGCCGACGATGATTCCGATTCTGACATCAGTCACGGCATCCCATCCTCAAGGCGGCGTCCAGCAAGCCGCTTCAGACGACTATGACGAGCATAAACTGATTGACACGTCACGTAAAGCTACTAGTGTTGTGCCCATGCCCAAAGCAGTGCAGTTCGATTCTTATGGCGGGGTCGACGTGCTCGAGGTGCGTGAGGTGCCCCGCCCCGTTCCGGAAGCCGGCGAGGTTCTGGTCGAGGTCAGGGCCGCCGGCGTCAATCCAAGTGAGGCTGTAATCCGGAGTGGTGCCCTGGCAGACCAGTTTCCGGCTACGTTTCCGTCCGGACAAGGCAGCGACCTGGCGGGAGTGGTGGCCGAACTCGGCTCCGGTGTCGGCGATTTCGCTGTCGGCGATGAGGTGATCGGCTTCTCCATGCGCCGGTCTAGCCACGCCGAGTACGTGACAGTACCGGCCAGCCAGTTGACCGCCAAGCCGTCGGAAGTGTCCTGGGAGGTGGCCGGCGCGCTATTCGTTGCGGGCGCCACTGCCTATGCCGCGGTACGCGCGGTACGCCTCCAAGCGGGCGAGACGGTGGCGATCGCAGGCGCAGCCGGAGGCGTCGGTTCGATCGCAGTTCAACTCGCCAAACGCGCCGGAGCAACGGTCCTCGGCATCGCCGGGCCGTCCAACGATGCCTGGCTCACCGACCATGGTGCGATCCCTATCAACTATGGTGACGACCTACCGGCCAGGCTGCGCGCCGCGGCACAATCCGGACACATCGACGCCCTACTGGATTTCTTCGGCGGCGGATATGTCGCCATGGCGGTCGAGGACCTCAACGTGCCGCGCGACAGGGTCGACACCATCGCCGACTTCGCGGCCGTGGAGCAGTTTGGAGTGTTGTCGGCAGGTGGCGCGGACGCCTCGACAGCGGCCGTGCTCGCCGAGTTGGCCGACCTCGTCGCCCGGGGTCAGCTGGACGTGCCGATCGCTGGAGTCTTCACCCTCGATGATGTGCGGGACGCGTTCCGACAGGTCGAACTGCGACACACCCGCGGCAAGTTGGTGCTGCGACCATAAGCGACGAAGGATTGATTGACACATCACCTAATTTCATTACGGAGGCGTTATGACTGAGACGGGCTCGAGTTCCTCCCAAGAAGCCTCAGCACCCCAGTCCATCGATTACGACGCCCTCTACCGCGGCGAAAGCCCGGGCGACGGCGTGGCCCCGATGACCACACCCCCATGGGATAACAAGGCGGCCAGCGAGTGGGTTATCGGATGGCAGGCCCGCGGCTGGGTCCACGGCCACGTCCTCGACATCGGCTGTGGCCTCGGCGACAACGCCATCTACCTGGCCAACAACGGTCACACGGTGACCGGTTTGGACATCTCACCCACCGCCCTGACCACCGCCGAGCAGCGGGCAAGGGACGCCGGCGTCGACGTGAAGTTCGCGGTGGCCGACTCCACCAAGCTCGACGGCTACACCGACGCGTTCGACACCGTGATCGACAGCGGGCTGTTCCACTCCCTCGATGCGGAGGGCAGACGTCGTTACGTCGCCGCGGTGCACCGGGCCACCCGGCCGGGCGCCACCCTGTTGCTCAGCTGCTTCTCCGACGCCAACCCGGCAGGCAAGGACTGGCGACCGGCGGTGTCCGAAGAGACGCTGCGCGACGTCCTCGGCGTCGCCGGCTGGCACATCGTGTCGCTGGAGCCCGCCTCCCTGCGCGGCGAACTAGACGGTGCACCAGTCGAAATGGCGTTCTGGTACCTTCGCGCGCAACGGCGCTAAGATCTTGTGAGATAACCTCACACAGAGTGTGCATCGCCGCTACAGGGCCAGACTCAACCCGCCAACCACGATCATCGCGACGCCCGCGACCCGTCCGCTCACATCACCGAATGGAATCGTCTTCTCCAGCAGGACGAAGATGGCGATCGCCGCGATCCACAGGAGATTCATCACGCCGCCGACGAATAGCAATCCCGTCAGGATTCCGCAGCAACCCACGCAGTTGGCGCCGAGCCTCAGTCCCATGAGGAAGGCGCCGAGGGTTCCGGTGCGCCAATAGCGAGAAAGGAAGTGCGCCGGGGACCGGCAGTTCCTAAGACAGGCATTCTTCAATGGAGTGAGCTGGTAGATGCCGGCCGCGATCAGCATTGCGGCCCCGAACCCGGCGCTTGTAGACACCACCATCGGGGAGAGCAACGCGGCCCGGCCAAGAGCATGCTGAGCGATGGTGGCCACCAAGCTAAAGATCGTCCACATCGCGATGTAGCCGGTGACGAATACAAAAGCCGGGGGCAACGGGGTGTGCTGGGCCGCTGCCTTCCTGGCGACCGCGGCATACATCAGTGTCATCGGCGCCGCGGTTGGCACCATCATGGCGACCATCATCACCGACCACATCGTCAGTCTCAGGCCGAACTCGGTTGCCGTCCAAGGCTGCACCCCGGTCATGGCATCCATCGCCGGCGACATCGAATGACCGCCCATGCCCGCTGACCCGATCGCCATTCGGCGCGCCGTCATCACGACGTAAATCCAGGCTGCGACGGTGATGCCGCCGAGACCGACCAATACGGCCAGACGGTCTCGGTGGCGCCACACCGGCGATGTTGTCAGCGGATCAGCCCGTTCTGATTCATGTGCAGAACGTTGAACTGGCCGTAGCTGTCCTTGAAGTCCAACGTGATTCCCGCCCGGGCGGTGGTGTTGCCGTTGCCCATCTCGGCATAGATGTAGTGGGGCCCATCCGGCATGTTGATGCGTGTCCTGGTCGCCTTGCCGGTGAATGGACTGACTATCGGCGTCCCGCGGGACTCGACGAGCCCTTCGATCGTGAGGCTGGCCATTCGCTGTTCGACGTCGATCGACAGTTCGATGGGTGCGTACAACGTGTCCAGCACGGTCGACATCGTGCTGTTGTAAACGAAGTAATGCGTCGCTCCAGGGGCAGTCGACTCGCCGTGCAGGATCGTCCGCAGTGCTTCCCGCTGAGACAGATTCGCCCGTTCGCCGATGATGACCTGCTGGGTGCCGTCGCCCTCGGCCACCTCACCCGGCCAAGACATGAGGACCGCCCAATCCAGACCGCCGAGACTCGTGTCGTTGAACTTTCCCTCGTCGATGTGACCGCACATCACCGTCTCGCAATGGCCGTGTGTTGACTTCGCACCGAACTGGCACGGGCAGCCCCAGGCGCAGTTGCAATTCGTGAACTCCATGCCGCGAATCATCCACCGATCAGCCACCGGATTCTCTCGTGCGCGCATGTTCTGAACCGTCACTTGAACTTTACGATTGCGGCGACTTCTAAGACGCCGGCAGTCCGCCGTCGGAGACCTTTGGCCACAACATCTGATTGACACTTGATGCGAATCCAGCTTACGCTACATTTACGTGATATATCACCCAATGAGGAAGCCAAGCAGTAACTCGTCGATCAGTTCACGAGTCGATGGCAAGCCGCGGCGGACAAGAGCCACATGCGAATCAAGAAAGATGCGCTGGCGCGCTCAACGTGTCTGCAATCCGCCATCGGCACGGTTGATGTCGCCCCGAACTGCCCACGCCGCGCTGGATTGATCTGACCGAAACCGACGAGGAGGCATCATGACAGAGGTCAACGAGTTCAACCGCCGCAACATCGAAGAGTTCCGCAGCAACCATGGCCGCCTCGGTGGACCGTTTGAGGGCGCACCGGTCTTGCTACTGCATACGACCGGGGCGCGAAGTGGCCAAGAACGAGTGCACCCACTGATGTATCTCGCCGACGACGGTCGCTATCTCCTGTTCGCCTCGGCCGCCGGTGTTGACGGCAGCCCAGCGTGGTACTGGAACCTCCGTGCCAACCCTGACGCCAGCATCGAAGTCGAAGACGAGCACCTCGACGTGCAAGCCGTTGAACTGAGCGGCTCAGAGCGCGATGCGAGCTACGCCGATCAGGCTCAACGGTATCCGCAGTACGCCGAATATCAACGCATGACGACACGCATCATCCCTGTCGTGGCCCTCATCCCCAAGCCAGCCACTTCGTGAAGACTGGCATGAGCTCAATGGAGATGACTGCGACTCAAGCCTTCTCGTCGTGGCTATCGAAAGTCTGGCGGGTGAACCACCTATGCCGTTGTGGGTATGCGTCGGCGACAGGCAACACGGCTCCATCGGGGTGCTTGGCGAGCCAATCGTCAGCGGCCTCGGCGGTGACAAAGAAGCGTCCAGGGTTACAAGTGGTGGCACGCACGCAGGTCACGTCCATCTCATCAGAGCCAGGAATCGAGATCACAGCAGTGGTCGGCGAAAGGTCAGACACCCCGACATTCGGGTCTACGGTTAGACGAATGATGGAGTCGGTTGTTGGGCAGCGCGATTCGATCTGTGCGGGTTTACCCAAGATCACCGGGAATAGCAGCGTGTCGGCGGCGCACCAGGTATACAGGCGCTGCCCGTCAACGATATAGCGGTGCGGGGTTGGGTTGAGGGTCAGTCCCCACCCGATGATGCGGTGCTGGTCGTCGTATTCGATGTCCTGCGCCGCGGGGGCATTCCGGAGGTCACCGACTTCTACACCGGCTGCGGCGGCGAGGTCAGCGAGTGTGACCGGTCTTCCGTGGGCCAGCAGACGCACCGCGGTGCGCATCGCGTTCCTGCCGGTCGCTTGATCACACCCCAAAAGTATGTCTGCGGCAGTCGCAGCGAATCTGTCGGCAGTCACATCTCCTCCTCACATATGGGTTGCTGCCCAGAGGGCCGACATGCACGCCGCAATGCGTCGAAAACGCGTTGCGGTGTGGGTAGGTCGAGGCGGCACACCTCACCCACCGGTGCGCCAATTTCGGGACGCATCACGTCGACGCCATCAATCAGGACCGTCGGTGAGGGGTAAGACCCAACTCGGTCAATGATCGACGCATCAATGTGCAACGCGGTCAGGGCTTTGGTGATCACGTCCTTGGCGGCCGCGGCATTGGGGCAACCAGGGGAGGTCAGGATTTCGATACGCATACCGGTCACTCGGTCGCCGCAGACGTTGGCTTCGCGGCGGCTGTTTCGATGTCACGCAGAATCGGGCAGTCCCGCTCGGCGCGGGGTTGATCACAGGTGTCGACCAAGCGGGCCAATGCATCGCGCATCCCAACGAGTTCGGCTATGCGTCGCTGCAAATCGGCGATCCTAGCGGTGGCCATGGACTTGGTGTCCTCACATGAGGCCGGTCCACCGGCCGCCAAATGCAACAGTTCCTCAATATCGCTAAGGGTGAACCCCAATTGTTGGGCACGCTTGACGAAGCGCACCACGCGCACCGAATCTGCCGTGTAGGCCCGATAACCGGAACTGGTGCGCTTGGGTGCGGGCAGCAGCCCGCGACGCTCGTAATACCGCAACGTTTGCGCGTTGACCTGGGCTTGCGCGGCGACCTCACCTGTTCTCACACCATCAGAATGAACCCTGTACCCAACTACCAAGTCAAGCCGGGGCCGAATGTCGTGCCGCGAAGGCGCATCATGGCTATAACGGACATCTGCCGAGCGGAACGAAGCGAACCATGCCAGGACGGATAGCCGATGGCGCGTCGCTAGCAAGCGAACTGGAACGCGCTCGTGGCGATTTTCACAAGTTGCTCACCATGGTCGGCGACGATGAATGGACAAAGCCCACGGAAGGAACTCGGTGGACCAACGAGCAACTGCTGTTCCACATGGTGTTCGGCTACATGGTCGTGCGGCGGCTGCTCATCCTGGTGCGCGTACTTTCTCACCTGCCCGACTGGGTCAGCCGCCGGTTCGCGCGGATGCTCAACGCGGCCTCGTCACCTTTCCATGCGATCAACTTTCACGGAACCAATGCGGCCGCTGTCGTTTACAACCGCAACCGGATGGGCGCAAAAATGGATCGAGTGATCGACGCCTTACAACAATCACTCATTGGCCACGACGGCATTGCCCTTGGCGACGGCATGCACTTCCCAACCGGATGGGACCCGTACTTCCGAGACTTCATGACGTTGGCCGACGTGTATTGCTACCCCGGCCAGCACTATGACCACCACCGCAGACAACTGAGCCTGGCGAGGCTCAACTGAGCTGGCGCGTGGTGATGCCCAGATCGGTGACCAGACGACGGACCCGTTCTTCGATGTCGTCGCGGATGGGTCGGACTGCATCGACGGATTGACCGGCAGGGTCAGGCAATTCCCAGTTCTCATACCGCTTGCCGGGGAATATCGGGCAAGCGTCGCCGCAGCCCATGGTGATGACAACGTCGGCGGCTTGCACGATTTCGTCCGTCCACGGCTTAGGGAACTCACCGGTGATATCGATACCCACCTCAGCCATCGCCGCGATGGCCGACGGGTTGATTTCGTTACCGGGTTCGGAGCCACCCGACCAGGCGACGCCATCCTCTCCGGCCAAGTGGGCGAAGTACCCGAGAGCCATCTGGGAGCGGCCAGCATTATGCGTGCACAAGAACAGCACCGTTGGCTTGCTGTCGGTTATCTTGCCCTCGACCCTCGCGAGGGCGTTAAGGCGTTGACGGGCAAACCTTTCGGCCAGAAGTGGCAGGAAGTTCGGGACCGTCGCACGTCCTGCGAATTGGTCATACGAGGAGTGCAGGAACCGTTCGATGGTTTCGACCCCGAAGGTGCCGTCGAACTCGCGTCGTAACCGCGTCGCGGCGGTCTTCAGCGCGAGCCGCTGATCGATGGACAGGTCGCGGTGAAGGTGATGGGTTACTGGTGATTCGGTCATGACGAACTCCTCTGGTCGACGTCGAGATTGGTGGCCGAGTCGCTGTGGTGGTGGGGAACGACGACTTCATCGGCGGTCTGCGCAGCGTCGGGGTAGAGCACGAAGATCAACGCCAAACCGATTAACGCGCCGACGATTTGGGCGGCGATGAACCCCGGCGCAGATGCGGGGTTGATACCCGCGAAGCTGTCCGAAAACATGCGCCCGACGGTCACGGCTGGATTGGCGAACGAGGTCGAGCTGGTGAACCAGTACGCGGCACCGATGTATGCGCCGACCGCCGCTGCGGACACGCCTGCGCGACCGGTACGGGCCAAGGTGAAGATCAGAGCGATCAACCCTGCGGTTGCGACGACCTCGCCGACCAGGTGCCCGGTGGTGATGCGGTCCTTGGTGGCCAACTCGAATACGCGGCGGTCGAACATGAGGTTGGCCAGCCATGACCCACCGGCAGCGCCAATCACCTGGACAACGGTGTAGGCCAGGGCGTCACCACCGGCGATTCCGGTACCTGACCGGTGGCCCAGCAGCCAGTCAGCCGCCGTCACTACGGGGTTGAAGTGAGCGCCGGAGACCGGGCCGAACATCAATATCAGTACCGCCAAACCGAATACGGTCGCGGTGGAGTTTTCCAGCAGTTGCAGCCCGACGTCGTTCGGCGACAATTGCGCGGCGGCGATTCCGGAGCCGACCACCACTGTTACCAGCATGGCGGTGCCGACGAACTCGGCGAGGAGTCGACGCGGCAGCCCAAAGCAGTCCACTTACCCACTTCCAATCAGGCTGTCAGCACCCAACACGAGTGACAGCTTGTGCAGCGCCTCGGGGATCACGCGGTAATACACCCACGATCCCCGTCGCTCGCTCTCGAGCAACCCGGCGGTGCGCAGCACTTTGAGATGGTGAGAAATAGTCGGCTGCGTGACGTCTATACCGACCGAGATGTCGCAGACACACGCCTCGCCGCCGGAACGGCTCGCGACGACGCTGAGCAGCCGTAGCCGCACCGGATCGGACAGCGCCTTGAGCATCCCCGCCAACTCCACTGCGGCCTCGCTCGACAGGGGTTCCCGTACCAGAGGTGCGACGTCGCAGCCCGAGACATCGATCAATGGAAGCCGCGACTTCGACATTCATCGATATTGACAGTCATCGAATCCGTGCACAAGCGAACAAGCGGTGAACGCGCCAGACCGACGACATTGTGGTCAGCAGCAGGATGTCTCTGCGTCTGCCCGGTCGGCAGCCTGGCTGCCGCAACAGACTCCACCGTTCTGGTCTGTGTCGAGATGCTGCGGACTTGAGCCGAACGTCTCCGAATCGGCGAGAACCGTGTAAACCTCCCACTTCTCGCCTGCCGGACCGGTGACCCAGACTTTGTCTTGGGTGGCGAAGCAACAGGTGGTGCCGATCTCCTCGTCGGTGAACAGCCCCTCGCCTGTCAGTCGGGCGATCTCGGCATGCACCTGCTCGCTGGACTCGACCTCGACGCCGAGATGGTTGATCGTGCCGCCCTTACCGGGATTCTCGAGCAGGACCAGCTTGAGAGGCGGCTCGGCCACGGCAAAGTTGGCGTAGCCGTCCTTCACCTTGGCCGGAGAGGTGTTGAACAGTTTGGAGTAGAACGTGATTGCCTCGTCGAGGTCATCGACGTTAAGGGCTAGCTGCACGCGAGACATGTGGATTTCCTCTCTACCTGTGAGACATATATCGAAGTTGCACGTCAACGCCAGCATGCCACCTTTTTGATATATGTCAATCTCCTGGCAAGATGGGTGCATGCCGAAGACGCTGCCCATGATCGATATGTCTGCACCGGTCTGCTGCGCACCTGTGGCCGCCGGCCCTATTAGTGACGAAGACGCACTGCATGTGGCACTTCGACTGAAGGCTCTCGCCGACCCAGCGCGGGTCAAGATCATGTCTTATCTGTTGAGCTCAGTTTCCGGAGAGGAAAACAGCGGCGTTTTGTCGAAGGCATTGGGATTGACCGAATCCACAGTAAGTCACCATGTGAGCCATCTTCGGCGAGCGGGACTCGTCGAGTCCGACCGGCGTGGGATGAACGTGTACCACAAGCCCCACCGCGATGCGCTCGGTGCGCTATGCGTCGTGTTGGACCCCAACTGCTGCAGATAGACCCGATGAAATTGAACGACGAGTTCGGATTCTGTTGGCCGAACTGGAGTGGCCCCAGCCGAGTGACGTAGCGGTAACTAACGCGGCCGTGGCGAATTAGTCTTGTCGTCGGTGCGCATGCACCAGGATCATCTGCGCAAAAGCCGCCAAGTGGTTGGGCATCACAAAATGCCTGTTTATCGGCTAGAAGTAGAACCGTCGCATTATTATGAGCAAGCCGCGTTTCGCATGAGCGCGGCGCGCAAGCAGCGCATGCAGCAATCGCAAAACCGGACAGAGGTGCACGGCAGTGATTCCTCACATCAAGAGGGCTATGCGGCTGGCCGGAATGCGCCCAATGCCTCGATGGCACGCAGGCACGACCGTGGATCTACGCGGCAAGCGGATCTTGCTAACGGGTGCCTCTTCAGGAATTGGAGCAGTTGCCGCGCACAAGCTCGCCGCTGAAGGCGCGACAGTCATCGGCGTCGCTCGTCGCGAGGACCTGTTGGCAGAAGTCGTCGAGCGGATCATCGCGTCGGGCGGAAGCGCCACCTTCATCCGGGCCGACCTGGCCGATCAAGACCAGGTCGACGAGGTGGTGCGGCTGGCCGGCCCCATCGACGTTCTGATCAACAATGCGGCCAGGTCCATCCGCAGGCCGCTGGCTGAGTCGTTGGCGCGCTGGCATGACATCGAACGAGTCATGCAGCTCAACTACTACGCGCCGCTGCGACTCATCCGCGGTCTGGCCCCCGGAATGATCGAACGCGGCGACGGGCACATCATCAACGTCGCCACCTGGCGTGTGCTACCAGAGTCCTCACCGCTGTTCGCCGCCTACAACGCATCCAAGGCAGCGTTGAGCGCCGTGAGTCGCGTCATCGACACTGAGTGGGGCCACGCGGGGGTCCACTCAACCACCGTGTACTACCCGCTGGTGGCAACGCCGATGGTCGCGCCCACCGGCGCCTACAAGGGTGTGCCCGCACTCACCGCGGACGAGGCCGCCGACTGGATGGTGACTGCAGCCCGCACCAGACCGATCCGCATCGCACCCCGCAAGGCACTCGCGCTTCGCGCCCTCGACGTCGTCGCGCCCCGCATGATCAACGACATCCTGGAACGCGAGACGAATCGAATGAACGCCCGCACCGCCGAGGTCGCCAAACACGCACCGGCAGTGAGTGTTTCGGTCGCCCAACCGTGATGCCGATCAACTTTCGTCGTCAGCGCATTGTTGGCTGCTTCGCACAGGCTGACCAACAGGCGGCCAAGTGAGTGACGGGGCGGCGACGTACGCCGGAGGCCACCGGCCCGAGAACCTCGGCCTGGCAGCGACTCTCACCACCGCGGCATTCTTCTGCGTTGCGCTGGTGGGCGCCGTGGCGAAGGTATCGGGCCAGTACACCTCGACCGGAGTGCTGCTGCTGTCCCAGAACTTGATCTGCTTCTTGTTCGTGCTTCCGGTGGCGCTGCGAGGCGGTTGGTCATCACTGCGGACCCGCAAGATCGGCCTGCACGTCCTGCGCGCAACAACAGGAACCGCGTGTTGGTACGCCCTGTTCTTCGCGATCACGCAGATTCCTCTGTCCAACGCGACACTGCTGACCTACAGTGCGCCGCTGTGGATGCCGCTTGTCGCCTGGGTCGTCACCCGCCAACGGGTATCCAGACCGACTTGGATCGGCGCAGGCATCGGCTTCGCTGGGGTCATTCTCGTGCTTCAACCGCAACGACACAGCTTCAGCCTCGGCGAGTTATCCGCGCTTGCAGGCGCCCTCTTCCTTGCCGTCGCGATGATGTCGGTCCGCTGGCTCGGAGCGACCGAACCAACGACCAGAGTCCTCTTCTACTATTTCTTGCTCTCGACCGTGATGTCGGTCCCCATCGCCGTTTTCGACTGGCACCCATTCACCCCGCAAGCCTGGGGTTGGTTGATCGCGCTGGGGGTCGCACAGTTGCTCTCACAGGTCCTCATCGTGGTGGCGTACCGCTACGCATCGGCGGAGAAGGTCGGCCCGTTCATCTATTCCGTCATCGTGTTCACCGCATTGATTGACTGGATCGTCTGGAACCATCCACCGACGTTGTCCTCGTATCTCGGTATGGCGCTGGTAATCGGAGGTGGACTCGTGGCCATTCGCGCCAAGCGCATCGCACCGTCGGGCGGCCGACATCCTCAGGCGGATGTGCGGGCGCCGGCAGGCGGTCAGGTGCGGCCGTGAGTCAGTGGTTGGTCAGCAATCTTCCATCGTGGTTGCTCTTGCTGGGCATCATCATCTTCGTCGCAGGCGGAGCGGTGCTCATCCAAAAATTCGTGCGGCGTAAGTTCGCCAACCTCAAAGGTGAAGAACACAACGATGTGATCCGGTTCGCGTTCGGGGTGATCGGATTCGTGTTCGCGTTCTTTGTTGGCTTCGTCGTATCTGCAATGTGGGGACAGATCGGCGATGCGGACGGAAGGACGCGAACAGAAGGGGCGGCCGGCGTGCAGCTTGTCAGGGACGCCACGGTGTTCGACCAGCCTGACAGCGACCGGATTCGGAAAGCTCTGCTCGAATACGAGCAGGCCGCGTTGGTCGAGTGGAACGAAGCCGCCAAGGGTGCTTCCTACCCTGAGGCTGATGATGCTCTGACGCGTCTGTATTCCGCCTTTGAAGGCGTCCAGGCGCGCACCGACACCCAAAAGACACTGCTCGCAGCCTCTTTCAGCAATCTCGACAGTCTCAGCCAGGCCCGCACGCAACGGGTATTGCAAGCGCGCACGGACGTCGGGCCGCCCTGGTCACTATGGGCGGTCATTTGGCTGACCAGCAGTCTGCTCATCGGTTGCGCCATCATTTACGGCGTCGAAAAGCCCGCCACCCACTACACGATGGTTGCAATTCTGGGCGTCTTGGTGGCTGCGAATGTATTCCTTGTTCTCGAACTTTCCCACCCATTCATCGGCGAGATCGGGACGTCCTCAGAACCGGCAGCAGGTAATCCGGCTGTTGACGAAATAGCGGCTGCACGGCGAGGCAGGAACGAGGATCTGTAAGCAGTCATCGGGTTTGACCGGTAGCGCCGCCGGGAATCTAGAGCAGCGTGACGCTGGAATCACCCAGGCTCGAACCTGCACTGCCCTCGGCGACGGGGCCGCTGTCCTCGACCGTTCTCGACCTGTTGGCCTGCCTTCCGCCACAGCGGTCGTTCACTCCTGTCACGGTGCCGGTCGGCGACGCCGACCCGTACGGGCTGGATCTGCAACTGGCGCTGTATGTCTGTTACGAGCTGCACTATCGCGGCTTCGCGTGTGTCGATCCTCGATGGGAGTGGAACCCGGTGCTGCTGGCGGTGCGAGCCCAGCTCGAGGAGGTCTTCCTCGACGCGGTCCGGCGCGACGTCGGTGAGATCGACGAGGACGAGCACGCCGATGCCGAGATGGATGCCCTGTGCGTCGAGCCGGTCAACGGCACGGGTCCGTCGTATCACCTGCGCGACGAGGGCACCTGGGAGCAGATGCAGGAGTATTTCGCGCACCGCTCGCTGTACCACCTCAAGGAGGGCGATCCGCACGCCTGGGCCATTCCCCGGCTGACCGGCCAGGCGAAGGCGTCCTTCGTCGCCATCGAGTTCGACGAGTACGGCGGCGGTCACGGCGACAGGGTGCATCAACAGCTGTTCGCCGACCTGATGGACGCTGCGGGGTTGGATGCGTCCTATCTGGGCTACCTCGACGCCGTCCCCGCCGAATCCCTCGCCGTGGTCAACCTGATGTCGCTGTTCGGGCTGCACCGGGAGTTGCGTGGCGCCGCCATCGGACATTTCGCGTCGACCGAGATCACCTCGCCGCCCGGTTCACGCCGGCTGGTCGACGCGCTGCAGCGGATGGACGCACCCGGGGCGTGCGTGCACTTCTACGCCGAGCACGTCGAAGCCGACGCCGTGCACGAGCAGCTGGTGCGCGTAGACGTGGTCGGCGACCTGGTGGCGGCCGAACCGCACCTGGATCACGATGTGGTATTCGGGATCAGGGCAAGGGATTTGGTCGAGGAGCGGCTCGCCGCCCACATGATGGAATGCTGGGCCGATGGCCGGTCATCGCTGCGCCGGCCGCTGAGCTGACGGATTGTCGCTGCACTGACGCCTGCGGTGGCTGGTGTCGCACAGTGGATAGCTCTTCGAGCGTCGGCACACGCAGATCGCCACCATGAAGCGGTCGGATTCGACGACGCTGCCGTCGGGCATCTCGATGCGCACCGGCCCCTGCACGATCACGGGTCCGTTTGGGACCACCCTTACGATCCGGGCCTCGTCATCGCCCATGCCTCGGGTGCTCATGCCTTGTTCGCTCTGATCACAACCAGTTCCTCTTCGCGCCGACCGGGGTCGAGCCTGCCGGTGTCTTCGAGCCATTGCGCCCGCGCTGAGAGCACCGGACCGAACGGAATCCATTGCCAAGCAAGGATTTCGACGTCGAGACCGCTGCCGGCCAGCGCCGCCAGCGTCTGTCGGGGCTCTGCGAACTCGGACTGCACCAGCAGCATCGTGCCGCCCGCGGTGAGCAGGTCCTGCATCGACGCGCAGAGCGAGTCGAGTACAAGTCGGCCGTCGTAGCCGGCATCCCACGCCCGGGCAGGTCCGATATGCGACGGGGGATCTTCGATGCTCGGGTCGTGCGGAAGGTACGGCGGATTGCATACCACTAGGTCGTAAGGGCCGAACTCCGCGGCTCGTGCCCACGAGCCGAGATGCAGTGAGACATCGACGCCTGCGGCCGAAACCTGTTGACGTGCAAAATGTACCGCGCGCGGGCAGATGTCGAACGCGGTGACTTCCGAGGCACCCTGATCGGCCGCAGCCAACGCGGCGACGCCACTGCCCGTACACAAGTCGGCGACCCGACGTCCTCGCGCCAGGCCGGTTTTGTCCATGATGTCGATCAGCAGTTGGGAGTCTTCCTGCGGCGCATAGACGCCCTCGGGGACGGCCGGTTCATCCCAGTCATTGTAGGCAGTGGTCAACGTCGACCCTTCGGATGTGTGCGGACAGATCGGGCTTTTTAATGCCCCATATCGGCGCCGCTAAACCAGGCCCACACGTTTGCTCCGCCGTCAGGCCGTCGGCTCCTCGCCGCCCTCGGCGACATCGGGCGCGTTCTCCCGTGTCGCCATGCCACCCTCGCGGCCTTCGTCCTTCGGACCGGGCCGGCCGCCCTTCGGCTCGTCGGCGCTTTCGTCGTCGTAGATTCCTTGTCCACGCGTCATGGCAACCTCCTTCTACTGCGACGCGGTGCGCAGCTTGTCGAGCAGCGGTCCCGCCGCCTCTTTGAGGAACATCTCCTGCGCTTCGCCGCCGATCTGCACCAACGCGATGTCGGTGAAGCCGGCCTCCCAGTACTCGCGGACGGCGTCGACGATGCCGTCCAGGTCCGGGCCGCACGGGATGGAGTCGGCGACATCCTCGGGCTTGACGAACTGTGTCGCTCCCTCGAATCCGGCAGTGGTCGGCAGGTCGGAGTTGACCGCCCATCCGCCTGCGAACCAACGGAACTGATCGTGCGCACGTGCTATGGCCGCGTCGCGGTCGGGATCCCAGCAGACCGGAATCTGACCGATGACCCTGACATCGCCGGGCAGCCCGGTCGCCCGACGCGCGTCATGCCACGAGTCCACCAATTCCTTATTCGGTTCGACGGCGATCAGGTGGTCGGCCAGCGGAGCGAACGTTTCTACCGAGCGATCTCCCGACACCGCCGCCGCGATGGGAACAGGGGTATCCGGGACGTCCCAGAGGCGGGCGGAGTCGACCTCGAAGTACTCGCCCTTCCAGTCGATCAGTTCTCCGGTGAACAGCTCGCGCATGATCTGGATCGCTTCTCGGAGCATCTCGTGTCGTCGCGCCACCGTCGGCCAACGTTTGCCGACAACGTGCTCGTTGAGGTTCTCACCGCTGCCGACGCCGAGGGTGAACCGGCCGTCGGCCAAGATTTGCAGTGTCGCCGCCTTCTGTGCGACGACGGCGGGGTGATACCTGATCGTCGGGCAGGTGACGTAGGTGAACAGCTCGACCCGCTCGGTGGCGTGCGCGACCGCGCCGAGCACTGACCACGCGTACGGCGCGTGGCCCTGCGACGACAGCCACGGAAAGTAGTGGTCGCTGGACACTTCGAAGTCAAAGCCGACACGCTCCGCCGAAACGGCGTAATCGACAAGCTCTTTGGGTCCGCTCTGTTCAGTCATGAGGGTGTAGCCAAAACGCGTCATGACGCCTGGTTACCCGGGGGCCTGACGGCGAAACGGCTACAGTCGGGCTTTGACCGCAGCCGATAGGCGCGACCCGTCCGCCTTGCCCGCGGCGATCGCGGTCGCGGCCTTCATCACCTGGCCCATCTGCTTCATTCCGGGCGCTTCGCCGTTCTCCTCGGAGACCTGAGCGATTGCGGTGTCCACCACGTCGACCAGTTCCGCGTCGGTTAGCGGCGTGGGGAGATACTCATCGATGATGCGGGCCTCGGCGTGCTCGGCGGCCGCCAGCTCGCCGCGTCCGTTCTGTGTGTAGATCTCGGCCGACTCGCCGCGCTTCTTCGCCTCCCGTGCCAGCACCTTGAGCACATCGGCGTCGGACAGTTCGCGCGACTGCTTGCCGGACGTCTCCTCGGCCTGGATCGCCGACACCAGCATTCGCAGTGTCGCGGTGCGCAGTTTGTCCTGCGATTTCATCGCATTGGTCAGATCTGCACGCAGCCGGTCTTTGAGTTCCGCCATGACGCAGACGCTACGCCGTGTCCTCGGCTTCCTCGCCGACGAAGCGCGCATCCACCGCCGCGGACACTTGGATGTCCTCTGGAAGGAATTCGACGTCCGGCCTGCCGCCAACTGCCATCGCCGCCGCACGCGGGTGCGGGCCTCCGGCGCCGCCCTCCGGATGCAGGCTGGCACCGAGCATGCCGGCGTCGGCGATGGCGACAGGCCGGATCCTGCCGAGCCCGAGCGCATCGGCGTACAGCTGCGCACGCTCGACGGCGTCTTCGACCGCCCGGGTACGGACCTGCCGCTTGAGCTCCGTGCGCCGCTTCGTTGTCAGCGCCCACTCGACGCGCGAAACCCGGAAGCCGTAGGTATTCGCGACGTGCTGGCCGACCCAGCGCGACAGCGAGGCGAAGTCGCGGAATTTCACCTCGATGTCCACGCTCGCGTGATGCACGAGCGGGAGTTGCTCGCCGTCCTGGTTCCAGGGACGGGTCGACCACGTGCGCAACTGCTCTGCGGACCACCACGTCACGGGGCCGTGATCGCCGCTCTTCAGCGGGGTCACCGATACCTTGACGGCCTCCAGGTCACGCGCGACCCAGTCGTATGCCGGTTCCATCTCCGGGCCCTCGTAGGAGATGGTGGCGTGAACGGTTCCGCGTTCGGGGGCCTGGAACGCCGCGAACGTTCCTCGCACGGTGATCTCGGTCGGCATGCCGCCACCGTAGCGTCGTCCGACGGGACTATGCCGCGCCGCCGGTCCACGTTGTCAATTTTCCCGGTGATCGACAGGATGGTTTCCATGAGCAACCCTGGGTACCCGCCGCCCGGCTACCCACCGCCTGGATACACCGGCTACCCGCCGCCCGGCTATCCGCCCTACCCGCCGCCCGGCTACCAGGGCTATCCGCCGCCCGGCTATCCCGGATACCCACCGCCGGGGTACCCGCCGCCCGGCTATGGCGCGCCTCCGCCCATGCCGCCCGCAATCAAGCCGGGCGTCATCCCGCTTCGGCCGCTGACCCTGACCGACATCCTCAACGGCGCGTTCTCCTATATCCGGACCAATCCCAAGGCGACGCTCGGGCTGACCACGATCGTGGTGGTGATCGCCCAGCTCATCGGGCTGGTCCTGCAGATCGGGCCGTTGGCCGCGATGGGCGAACTCGGCGTGCTGCGCGGAGAAGAAGCGTCCACGGGCGCGCTGGTGGGCTCGTCTGCCTCCAGCATCGCCAGCATGATCACCACGCTGCTGTCGTCGATCGTGCTCAGCGGCATGCTCACGGTCATCGTGGGACGAGCGGTGTTCGGTGCGCACATCACGATCGGCGAGGCATGGCAGCGGGTCCGCGGGCGACTGCTTCCCTTGTTCGGCTACACGCTGTTGTGGCTCCTTGCGGTGGCCGTCCCGGTCTTCGCCGCGGTGTTCGTCGTCGCCGTCGTCGCTTCGCTCAGTGGTGTCGTCGCCTTCGTCCTGGCCATCCCCCTCGGACTCGGGTTGATTGCGCTGCTCATCTACCTGTGGACGGCGCTCAGTTTCGCTCCCCCGCTGATCGTGTTGGAGCGCCTCGGCGTGTTCCCGTCGATCACCAGGTCCGTACGGCTGATCAAGGGGGACTTCTGGCGGGTGTTGGGGATCCGCCTGCTGGCGACGCTTGTCGCGGGCGTCGTCGCAGCCGCGGTGTCGATACCGTTCAGCTTGACGGGCCAGATCCTCTTGATGACTGCGGAATCCACCACAACCATCCTGATCGCACTCGCGCTCGTCGCCGTCGGCGGCGCGGTCGGCCAGATCATCACGGCCCCGTTCAGCGCGGGCGCGGTCGTGCTGCTCTACACCGATCGACGGATCCGCGCCGAGGCGTTCGACCTGGTGCTACAGACCGGTGCGGCGATCGCGGCACCGGGTGCGCCGCCGGACTCGACCGACCACCTGTGGCTCACCCGGCAGCCCTGACGTGCCAGCAATCGATATCGACCGAGACACCGCCCACGAGGCGGCCCAGCGGGAACTCGCAAAACCCATCTATCCCAAAGCATCTCCGACCGAACGCCTATCGGAGTGGCTCAACGACCTGCTCTACCGCATCGCCCAAGAGGGGGCGCAGCTGCCCGGGGGCTGGTTCACCATCACATTGCTGCTCATCATCGTCGCGGTCGCGATCGTGGTGGCGGTGCGAATCGCGCGGCGCACCATGCGCACCAACCGCGGCGGCGAACAGGCGCTGTTCGATTCACACGAGCTGACCGCGGCTGCGCACCGCGCGACCTCCGAACGATTTGCCGCGGAGGGTAATTGGGCCGCCGCCATCCGACATCGCCTCAGGGCCATCGCACGACAGCTCGAGGAAGACGGCGTGCTCAACCCCGTGCCGGGCAGGACGGCGACCGAGCTCGCCGTCGACGCCGGAGCGGCCCTTCCGGACCTGGGCGGCGAATTGGCGCAAGCCGCAACCGCTTTCAACGATGTCACCTATGGCGAGCGTCCCGGAACCGAGCCCGCCTACCGGATGATCGCTGACCTCGACCACCATCTACGGTCCCGTGGTGCGACGACGGCGGGCAGCTCCGCGATACCTGCCGCGACAGACACCTGGACGGCGGTTCGATGACAGACGTCGACACCGCCGTTGCGCCGACGGTGAGGCAGCGCTGGCGGGCAGGCCGGTGGGTGATCTTGGCCCTGGCGCTCATCACAGCTGTCGCCACGTTGACCACATCTCTCACGTCAGCCCGGCCCGGCGGCCGGATGGACGCTGGCGCAACGTCTTCCGAGGGGGCGCACGCGCTGGTCGCCTTGCTGCGCGACCATGGCGTCGATGTGGTCGTCGCAGACGACATCGATGCGGTCGAACGGGCGGCCCGGCCAGACACCCTGGTGATCACCGTTCAGACGTTCCACCTCGTCGACGACGACGTGCTGCGACGGCTGGCTGCGGTGCCCGGCGACAGGCTCGTCGTCGAGCCGATCTCCCGGACACGGGAGATTCTCGCGTCGGAGGTTCGCCGCGACGCGGAGGGAAGCGTCGGCGGGCCTCCGGACTGCGATCTGCGGGAGGCCACCAGGGCCGGGGATGTCCAGTTCGGTGCGAGCGACACGTTCGAGGCGGCAGGCGACGTGCCCGTGACGCGGTGTTACGAGGGCGCGGTGGTCCGCTACACCGACGCGGGCCGCACCGTGACCGTGGTCGGCAGCTCGGGCTTCATGGCCAACTCGGGCCTGCTGAAGCGGGGCAACGCCGCGCTGGCCATGAATCTGGCAGGCACGCAGCCACGGGTCATCTGGTACGCCCCGCAACACACCGAGGGCGAATCGTCGGGCGGCGCAACGATCTTCGATCTCATCCCCGATCGCGTGATGTGGATCGTCCTGCAGCTGTGCCTGGTCGTGCTGTTGGTTGCGCTGTGGAAGGGCCGACGAATCGGCCCGCTGGTCGCCGAGCGACTGCCGGTGGTGGTGCGCGCATCGGAGACCGTGGAGGGGCGTGGGCGGCTCTACCGGTCGCATCGTGCGGGCGACCGCGCCGCGGATGCGCTGCGCACCGCGACACTGCAGCGCCTGCTGCCCCGGCTCGGACTCGGACCCAACGCCGAGCAGACGGCCATCGTCGCGGCGATCGTCGGACGCATCGGCTGGGACCCGGAGTTCGTCCGGCATACCCTGTTCGGCCCCACGCCTGCGACCGATACCGACCTGCTAAACCTTTCCCACGCTCTCGACAACATCGAAAGGCAGGTCGCACAGTCGTGACTCAGCCAGTAGCATCCGCAATCACCGCGACATCGGAGGACGCGCGGAACGCGTTGTTGGCCTTGCGGACCGAGATCGCCAAGGTGGTCGTCGGCCAGGACGCCGTCGTCAGCGGCCTTGTCATCGCCCTGCTGTGCCGCGGCCATGTGCTGCTCGAGGGAGTGCCTGGCGTGGCCAAGACGCTTCTCGTGCGCACCCTCGCCGCGGCACTGCAATTGGAGTTCAAACGAGTGCAGTTCACCCCGGACCTGATGCCCGGTGACGTGACCGGCTCGCTGGTTTACGACGCCCGCACCGCCGAGTTCGAGTTTCACGCGGGCCCGGTCTTCACCAACCTGCTGCTGGCCGACGAGATCAACCGCACCCCGCCGAAGACGCAGGCGGCGCTGCTGGAAGCGATGGAGGAACGCCAGGTCAGCGTCGAAGGCGACCCGCGTCCGCTGCCCGATCCCTTCATCGTCGCGGCGACGCAGAACCCCATCGAGTACGAGGGCACCTACCAGCTTCCCGAGGCGCAGCTGGACCGGTTCCTGCTGAAGCTCAATGTGCCGTTGCCACCGCGCGATCAGGAGATCGCGATCCTGGACCGGCACGCCCGCGGCTTCGACCCGCGCGACCTGTCCGCGGTGCAACCCGTGGCGGGTGCGACCGAACTGGCCGCCGGACGAGCCGCCGTGCGCGGGGTGCTGGTGGCCGACGAAGTGCTCGGCTACATCGTCGACATCGTCGGAGCCACAAGGCATTCGCCGTCGCTGCAGCTCGGTGTGTCACCCCGTGGCGCGACCGCACTGTTGGCCACCGCGCGGTCCTGGGCGTGGCTGTCGGGTCGCAATTACGTGACTCCCGACGACATCAAGGCGATGGCGCGTCCGACACTGCGGCACCGGATCGCACTGCGGCCGGAGGCCGAACTGGAGGGTGCGAATCCGGACGGTGTGCTCGACGGCATTCTGGCCGCTGTTCCGGTGCCCCGGTAGTGGTGCTCACCGGCCGTACCGGCCTGGTGGCGTTGTTGTGCGTACTGCCGATCGCGCTATCACCTTGGCCCGCAACGGCGTTCATCGCCCTGCTGGCGCTCCTGGTGATTGCGGTCGCGGTTGACATCGCGTCGGCAGGCAGCACCCGTCGGCTCCGGTTCAGCAGGTCAGGGGAAACCGCCGCCCGGCTGGGCCAGCCCGTCGCCGCCAGGCTGACGATCCAGAACGTGGGCCGCCGACGGTTTCACGGCCAGATCCGCGACGCCTGGCCGCCGAGTGGACGTGCCGAGCCGCGCACCCATCCGCTGGACATCGAAGCGGGACAACAGATTCAGGTGGAAACCTGGCTGCGGCCGGTGCGCCGCGGTGATCAGCAGTCGGCGTTGGTGACGGCCCGCTCGATCGGTCCGCTCGGCCTTGCCGGGCGGCAGGGCTCACACCGAGTGCCGTGGGAGATTCGCATCCTGCCACCGTTTCTTTCCCGTAAGCATCTGCCGTCGCGACTGGCCAAGCTGCGGGAGCTGGAGGGCATGGTGCCGGTGCTGATCCGCGGGCAGGGCACCGAATTCGACTCTCTGCGTGAATACGTCATCGGCGACGACGTCCGGTCCATCGACTGGCGCGCCACCGCACGCCGCGCCGACGTCGTGGTGCGCACCTGGCGGCCCGAGCGCGACCGCCGTGTGGTCATCGTCCTGGACACCGGTCGCACATCGGCCGGCCGGGTCGGCGTCGATCCCACGAGAGCCGATCCCGGTGGCTGGCCTCGGCTGGACTGGTCGATGGATGCGGCGCTTCTGTTGGCGGCGTTGGCCTCCCGGGCCGGTGATCACGTCGACTTCCTCGCCCACGACCGGGTCAGCCGGGCCAGCGTGTTCAACGCATCGCGGACCGAACTTCTCGCGCAGTTGGTCAACGCGATGGCTCCGCTGGAACCCGCACTGGTCGAATCGGACGCCACCGCGATGGTGTCCGCCGTCCAGCGCCGGGTTCGTCGACGTGCGCTGGTGGTGCTGATGACCGACTTGAACGCCTCGTCGCTCGAGGAAGGCCTGATGACGGTGCTGCCTGCGCTGTCCGCCAAACATCAGGTGTTGTTGGCCGCGGTCGGCGACCCTCGAGTCGATCGGCTCGCGGCAGGCCGGGACGACGCCGCGCAGGTGTACGACGCGGCGGCGGCGGAGCGGGCGCGCAACGACCGACGGACGATCGCATCGCGGCTACGCCGCCACGGGGTCGACGTCGTCGATGCGGCGCCGGAGGAGTTGGCACCCGCACTGGCCGACCACTATCTGGCGATGAAGGCCAGCGGCCGGCTGTAGCTCAGCCCGTCGGGACGACGTCCGGTGCGTCGTCGACATCGCCGGTCTCGTTCGCGGCGACGGCCTTGCGGCCGAAGTGAATGACGTAGGCCAGGAACCCCGCCTCGGCGAGTAGGCCGATGCCGATCCGCACGAAAGTCGGCAGCGGTGATGGCGTGACAAGGGCTTCGATCAGCCCCGCGACCAGCAGCACGGCGACCAGTCCGACCGCGACGGAGGCCACCGCCCTGCCCCGCTCCGCCAGCACCTGGAGGCGCGGGCGGTTACCCGGCGAGATCACCGACCAGCCCAGTTGCATGCCCACCGCGCCTGCCAGGAACACCGCGGTCAGCTCGATCAACCCATGCGGGGCGAGGAGGCCGAGCATGATGTCGCCCTTCCCGGCGTTGAACATCAGGCCCGCGATCACTCCGAGGTTGGCGGCGTTCTGAAACAGCAGGTACGGAATGGGGATGCCGAGCAACAGCGCGAACGCGATGCACCGGGCGGCCACCCAGGCGTTGTTCGTCCACACCTGCAACGCGAACGACCCCGCGGGGTGCTCGCTGTAGTAGTCGGCGAAGTCGTGGTTCACCAATTGGTCTATCTCACTGGGAGTTCCGACGGTGGCCTGCACTTCGGGATTGCCCGCAACCCACATCGCGATGATGACGGTGACCACGAAGAAGGCCAGCGCCGTGGCGGCCCACCAGCGCCAGCAGCGGTAGGCGACGACCGGGAACGACACCGTCCAGAACCGGATGAACTCACTCCACAGCGGTGCATGGGCGCTGGTGACCGCCGACCGGGCCCTGGCGACGAGCGACGACAACCGGCCCACCAACACCGAGTCGCCCGATGCCGTCCGCACCATCGATAAATGCGTCGACACCCGCTGGTAAAGCTCGACCAGCTCGTCGACCTCGGCGCCGGTCAGCCGCCGGCGCCGCTTGACCAGCTCGTCGAGCCGCTGCCACGTCGGCCGATGGGCGAGCACGAACGCGTCGACATCCACCCCGCAAATCCTAGTAGCGTGGATTCTCATGGTCGGCCAGGCAGAACAGGTGGTGACAGGCGACGCCGTCGTGCTCGACGTTCAGATCGCCCAGCTCCCGGTCCGGGCGCTGTCTGCGCTGATCGATATCGCGGTCATCTTCGTCGGCTACGTCGCGGGTGTGATGCTGTGGGCGACGACCCTGAGCCAGTTCGACCCCGCGCTGTCGGGCGCGGTGCTGATCATCTTCACCGTGCTGACGATGGTCGGCTATCCGCTGATATTCGAAAGCGTGACGCGAGGCCGGACGCTGGGCAAGATGGCGCTCGGGCTGCGGGTGGTATCCGACGATGGCGGCCCGGAGCGTTTTCGCCAAGCCCTGTTCCGGGCGCTGGCCTCGGTGATCGAGATCTGGACGTTCTTCGGCGGGCCCGCGGTGATCTGCAGCCTGCTGTCGTCGAAGGGCAAACGTCTCGGGGACGTGTTCGCCGGCACCGTCGTGATCAGCGAGCGCGGGCCGAAGCTTGCGCCGCCCCCGGTGATGCCTCCGTCGCTGGAGTGGTGGGCGTCGTCGCTGCAGCTGTCGGGACTGGGTCCCGAGCAGGCCGAGCGGGCCCGCCAATTCCTCTCTCGGGCATCGCAATTGGATCCTCAAATCCGCGAGCAGATGGCACATCGAATCGCCGGTGAAGTGGTCGCGCGGGTCTCCCCGCCGCCACCGCCGGGCGTTCCCCCGCAATACGTGCTTGCTGCCGTGCTGGCGGAACGGCACCGACGGGAACTGGAACGGTTGCGACCGGCGTCTGCGGTGCCGCCACCAACACCACAGTGGGGTTCGCCGCCCCCGTGGGCCCCACCGCCGCCCGGGCCGCCGGTGCAGCAGCCGCCGGTCACGCCGCCCGCGTCACCCGACGGCGGCAGCTTCGCACCGCCGGGCTAGCGATACCGCACCCCGATCAGCATCAGCACCGGCGCGACGATGGCGGTGAGGGTGCGGACGTGGTTCCACGCTGTCCACGTCGAGAAGTACGCCTGCCATTCGCGGGCGGCGTCGGCGACGGAGAGGCCTGCAGGGTCGACGGTGTCGAGGTGGTTGTTAAGCGGCACGTTGAACGCGATCGTGATGATCGCGGCCAGCACACCGAAGATCGCGCCGGCCAACAGCCATCCGCTGCCCGGCTGCCGGATCTGAATCACCGCAACGACTCCGACCGCCGCAGCGAGCACGGCCGTGCCGAGGTAGGCCAACAGGAATGGCGCGTTGCCGTTCGCCTCGACGTTCATGCCGCGCATCGCCGTAATCGCGTTGATCGGGCCGGTGCGGTCCAGTCCTCGCATCACGAAGGTGGAGAAGACGTACATCATTCCTGCGGCGGCGGCGCTGGCGATCGCGGCGATGGAGGCGAGGACGACGATTGGGCTCATGTTCATGAGGACAACTCAACCGGTCCGCAACGAGACGATCCATCGCTGAGAGTCCGGATCAGATACGCATCCGTCTCGCAATGGGTCGGCTGGCGTTAGGCTCGCGGCGTGGACGCCGTCGTCGGACTGCTGGACGGGGTGCGGGCGCGCGGCGCGTTCGTGCTGCGCATGATGCTTGATCCGCCGTGGTCGATGCGCATTCAGGACGACGCACCCCTGACCCTGATCTGCCAGACACAGGGCAGGGCGGCGATCGTCGGTGACGGCAGCGGGACCGTCTGGCTCGAGGCAGGGGACGTCGCGCTCACCCGCGGCACCGAGCACTACCTGTTCGCCGACGATCCGACCACCGCGCCGACGATCGTCATCCATCCCGGTAATCGCTGCGCGACGTTGTCCGGCGACGATCTCCACTTCGAGATGTCGCTCGGCGTGCGGACGTGGGGCAACAGCGCCAGCGGGGCCGACCGATCGATCGTGTGCGCCTACGAGGGCCACAGCGAGGTCAGTACCCGACTGCTCGATGCGCTGCCGACCGTGTTGGTGCTGCGGGCCCACGAGTGGGACACCCCGCTGGTCGATCTGTTGGCCGCCGAAGCGGGCCACGACGGATCGGGCCAAGAGGCCTACCTCGACAGGCTGCTCGATCTGCTGCTGATCGCGGTGCTGCGCACCTGGTTCGACCGCGAGGAGAACGCACCGGCGTGGTGGCACGCCGAACACGACCCGGTGGTCGGGCAGGCCCTGCGCCTGATCTACAACAATCCGGCGCATCCGTGGACGGTGGCGAATCTTGCTGCGGCCGTTGGTTCTTCGCGTGCGGTGTTCGCGCGGCGGTTCACCGAACTGGTCGGCGAGCCGCCGATCGCGTTTCTGACGGGTTGGCGGCTGGCGCTGGCAGCCGACCTGCTCCGGTCGAGTCAGGCGACGATTGCCGCCGTCGCCAAGCAGGTCGGCTACAGCACCCCGTTCGCGTTGAGCAGCGCATTCAAGAGGGCCTACGGCGTCAGCCCCGCGACACACCGGGACTTGGCCGCCTATCCGGCGTGAGCATCTAACAAGGAATGGGTGTGCCGGTGAACATGTCGGTGCCGCAGATCGCACCCGGTGGCGGCGCAGGCGCAGGAAACACCCTGCCCGCTTGGGCGCTGCCTGCTCCAAGTCCGAAGGCGGCAAGCGCGAGACCACCCGACACCACCAAGCCTGTTGCGAATCGCCATATTCGGTCCATGGTCAACTCATTCTCACCGGCGCCGCCGTCTGGCGTCGCCGGTGCGACCATTACAGGCGGAACGGCGACCTACCGATCCCAAGATTTTCCCTTGGGCGCGGCTACCGGGAGCATTTCGGCGAATCCTGCGTGATCAGGCGCCGATCCAGTTTCCGTGGAAGCCGAACGGAACCCGGTGCGGCAGCTTGATTCTGGCCACCGGATCGCCGGCGAAGTCGGATGCGTCGATGATCACCAGATCGCTGCCATCGCGGGCCGAGTCGTAGACGTAGCCGAGGTACCAGCCGTTGCCTTCGTCGGCGGGCCCGGTGGTCGACGGTACGAACACCGCCTCGCCCGGCCGGCCCGGCGACTGCTCGGTACCGAACCGATGCTCGACGGCGCTGCCGGTGTCGAGGTCGTAACGCACCAACTCGGTCTCACCGACCGACACCGCGTAGCGGGCGGGCAGCCCGGCAAGCCGGTCGTCGATGCGCGGGAACTCGATGGGCCGGTCGTCGAGCTGGCGCTCGGCAACCTTGCCGGTGCCGAGGTCGATCGTCCAGCTCCACAGCACGCCGTCGGTTTCGAACCCACTGGTGCCACGCCACAACTCGGGGTAGCGGATAGCCTGCAGCACAATCGAATTGCCATCATCGTAGGCGTTGGCGACATGGAATACGTAGCACGGGTCGATGTCGAACCAGCGCACCTCGCCGAACGGGTCGTCCCGCCGCAGCACACCCAGCCGGGCGCCGTAGTTGTCATCCCACCGATAGGGCATGTCGCGCTTGCCGGACGTCGCGATGTCCAGATCGAATACGACCGGCAGGTCCATGAAGATGACGTGTGACGCCGTCAGTGCGAAGTCGTGCATCATCGTCAGCGCCGGGACGTCCAGCGGGCGGTTGATGGTCAGCTCGCCGTTGGCGTCGGCGCGGTGATAGGTGACGTGCGGCGAGAAGATGCTGCCGTAACCGAAGAAGTGCAACTCGCCGGTCGTCGGGCAGATCTTGGGGTGCGCTGTCATCGAGTCGGCCAGCTTTCCGCCGAAGTCGTAGGCGCCCAACGTTTTCAGGTCGTTGCTGATCTCGTACGGCAGCGACGATTCCACCAAGGCGAGCGTCTTGCCTGCGTGGTTGACGACGTGGGTGTTGGCGGTGCTGTAGTGCAGGTTGCGGGTGCCGTCGGCGTTGTAGAGCGGGAACGGATTCTCGAAGCTTTCGGTGCGCACCCAGCGGTTGCGGTACCAGGCGGCGCGTCCACCCTCGACCCGGATGCCGTGAATCATCCCGTCGCCGCTGAACCAGTGTCCGGTCGCGACCCGTGGGTTGGGTCCGTTGCGCAGGTACCAGCCGTCGAGTTCGGCCGGGATGGCGCCTTCGACGGTGAGGTCGAACTCGGTGAGCTCATCGGCGACCGGCGCGAAGTTATCGCGCAGGAAGAAGTCGTCGGTGCCGAATATGGCTGACACGTTTGAAGTAGTCTCGGTCATTGAAGTCTCCTGTCTGTTTTGACCTGTCTAATTTGACATGTCAATAGTGATATGTCAAGAGTGGGATGTACGATTCGTCGATGAGTCTGCGGATGGCGGCACTGGGATTACTGGCGCGACAGCCGGGCAGTGGCTACGACCTGCTCAAGGAGTTCGAGAAGTCGATGGCCAACGTTTGGCCCGCGACCCAGAGCCAGCTCTACGGTGAGCTCAACAAGCTCGCCGACGCCGGGCTCATCGAGGTGGCCGACATCGGGCCCCGCGGGCGCAAGGAATACCGCATCACGCCCGCCGGGCGCGCCGAACTGCAGCGCTGGGTGATGAGCCCCGAGGACGACCCGCCGTTTCGCGACGCTCCGCTGCTGCGCGTATTCCTCCTCGGCGAGATCGAACCGGAGCAGGCCCGCAGGCACATGGTCGCGATGGCCGAGCACGCCGACTCGGAGGTGAAGCGACTCCAGGCTCTCAACGACTCCATCGACTGGACCGACGGCGACAGCCTGTTCTTCGGCCGTACCGCACTCGAGTACGGCCTTCGCCTCCGTGCGATGGAGGGCGACTGGGCGCGTTGGGTCATCGACGAGCTCGACAAGCGACTCAAGAAATAGTCCCATCCATCGGCCCGAGGGCGCCGAATACCGAGCATGTACAGCAAGATTGACCGGCACCGACCGATATACCGCCTCACCTACCGATTGCGGCAAGGGCGCACTGCAGACGTGAGATCTCACGAGATCGCGACGACCGTCTCCGGTTGGTTGGCCGAGTACGGCGTGCGCAGTCCTCTCGTCTATGACTTCGCGCGCGCTGTCGATGCAGACAACTGGCCCGCGGCCCATGCGATCGGCGAGTTCCTGTCCGTCGACGTCGCGGTCGCGGCCAGCGGTCGCCGTCGCTGAAGAAAAAACTGTAAGGCGCAGCGTGCGCAACTGCTCCTACCTGTGACAGCGGCCCATCGGGGGTCGCGACCACATAAGGGAGCACATCATGAACATCAAGTCGTCGATCATCGCGGCCGCCGCAACGGTGCCCGCAATCCTCTTCGCCGGAGCAGGAACCGCGCAGGCCGAGGCCAACGTCGTGCCCTTCACGGACGCGTTGGGCGTCTCCGTCCACGTCGTCTCGGTGGGTCCCAGCCCCAGCAGTGGCTGGTGCCGCTACACCGCGACGCCCGCAGTCGTTCCGCCCGGCGTTCTGCCGCCGCTGCCGGTCTACGACTTGCCGTTCTATCTCCAGGCGAACGCCGTGCACAAGCTGTGGTTCCCGGGCATCCAGACCAGCACGACCTGGGACGTCGACGTGGAGTGCGACAACGGCGGCGACACCTATAACCTGCCAGTTGTCTATTAGACGATGGATCGACGTTGCATCACGATAGATTCCGATATATCGTTGACGTATCGGAAACGCACTCGGCGTTTCCTGACGAAAGACAAGGACCTTTCACCAATGAACGACCCATTCACACCACCACCCGGTGGATTCGGCTTCGGGTTCGACCCGGAGCAGCGACGTGCGCTCCACGAGCAGCGTCGGAACGCCCGTCGCGAGTTTCGCGACCATCTCCGCGAGCACGGCACTGACCGGCACGGCCCGTTCGGCCCCGGCTTCCAGGCCGGTTTCGGCGGATTCGGACCCGGCCGCGGTGGCTTCGGCTTCGATCCTCGCGGAGGCTTCGGTTTCGGCGGCCCGCGCGGCCGACGCGGCGGAGGCCGACGCGGAAAGCGTGGCGACGTTCGCGCAGCCATCCTGGCTCTGCTGTCCGACCGTGCCATGCACGGATACGAGATGATCCAGGAGATCTCCGAACGCAGCGGCGGCCTGTGGCGTCCCAGCCCCGGCTCGGTCTACCCGACATTGCAACTGCTTGTCGACGAGGGCCTCATCGTGGGCACCGAAAGCGAAGGCAGCAAGCAGCTTTTCGAGCTGACCGACGACGGCCGTGCAGCGGCCGAGAAGGTCGAGACACCGCCCTGGCAGGAGATCGCCGAAGGCGTCGACCCCGGCCAGGTCACCCTGCACACCGCGCTGAGCCAGCTGATGGGTGCGGTGGCGCAATCCGCGCATACCGCAACCGACGAGCAGCAGGAGCGCATCGTCGACATCGTCAACAACGCCCGCCGCGAGGTGTACAACATTCTCGGCGAGACCGAGTAACCACATCCGGTCGGAATCAGCCCGGCGGGACTGGTGTACGCATTGAGTATGCAAACCTTCCCGCTGGGCTCTTTCGATGTCGGACGTGTCGGTTACGGCGCGATGCAGCTGCCAGGACCCGGTGTGCTGGGTCCACCGCGTGATCGCGACGAAGCGCTTGCCGTGCTGCGGCGCGTGCTCGAACTGGGCATCAACCACATCGACACCGCGCAGTTCTACGGACCGAACGTGTCCAACGAGCTCATCCGCGAGGCCCTGCATCCCTATCCGGCCGACCTGGCTTTGGTGTCCAAGGTCGGTGCGCGCCGCGACGACAAGGGCGGATGGCTTCCCACCCAAGAGCCCGACGATCTCCGCACTTCCATCGAGGAGAATCTGCGCACCCTGGACACCGACCGGTTGGCCGCCGTCAACCTCCGGATACAGGATCCCGACGGAGACCCCGACAAGCCAGCCTCGGTCAACCGCGAGCTGTTCGACCGCCAACTCGACACGATGATCAAGGCCCGAGACGAGGGCCTCATCGGCGGGATCGGGTTGAGCAGCATCGTCGTTGAGCATCTGCAGATCACGTTGGACCGCACCGAGATCGTCTGTGTGCAGAACGCGTACAACCTCGCCGATCGGACTTCTCAGCCGGTGCTCGACGCCTGCATCGAACACGACATCGCGTTCGTTCCGTTCTTCCCGCTCGGCTCGGCCTTCGCCGCGGACAACCCCGTCCTCGGCAACCCCGTCATCCGGCGGAAGGCAGCGGAGACGGGTCGCACCGCGGCGCAGATCGCACTCGCGTGGACGCTCTCGGTCGCACCGAACGTGCTGCTCATCCCCGGCACATCGTCGGTGCGGCACCTCGAGGAGAACACCGCCGTCGCCGACATCGAGCTCGACGACGAAACCCGCACGCAGCTCGACGACGCCGCCGCCTGACTGCGATTTCGGCGTGAAAACCTGCGGTGAGCGCAGGAAATCACGCCCGAATCGCGAACTTTATCTCCGCAATGACGCGCTGGGGGTACTCGACGAGGTCCAGCCAGGTGAAGCGGAGCACCTGCCAGCCGAGCAGCGCGATGGCGTTCTGGCGCTTGCGGTCCCCGTGAAAATCCTCGGCGTCACTGTGGAATGCGAAACCGTCGACCTCGATTGCGACCTTTCGCTTGGGGAATGCGACGTCGATCTTGTAGCCCGCGAGCGGGTAGTTCGCTCGCCAGCCCGTGATCTTTGCCGCCTTCAGCAGTCGGATGAGCAGTCGCTCAGCGGCGGACCGCGCGCCGTCGTCTGCGGATTGAAGTAGTCGACGCGCCGCGGGAGACCCGTAGCGTCCCTTGTTCCGAATGTGGGCGCTCCACAGCTCACGCAACTCAACGCGATGTTGCAGCGCCGAGTCCATGAGCTTCACGCCGCCACCCGGCCGTACTGATGCTTCGACGACTGTTAGAGCAAGCCGCGTGACTCGAAGGCCCGATCGCTCCTCGATGTCAGCGGCTTTGAGGTCCCGTCGCCTGACACGTGAGCCGTTGTGACAGCGTCCATTGCTATTGCGCGGAACGGTTACCTCGACCACGTCCGGCGCATACCTTGTCAGCCCGTGCCAGAAGGCCGCAGCAAGTCCGCTCGCCGCAGCTTTCACGCCGTGACTCAATACGGCGGTGCGTATCCGTGCGTTGTCTGTAAACGGTCGGTCATTGACGAAGTACACCCCCGGGCCGCAGCGACGCCAATGTCCTGAGCGGTGACGCCGGAGGACGGCGTGCTCGCTCAGACCCAGGCGTTGAGCTTGCGAAAGGGTGATGACACCGTCATGTCTGCGTAGAAAGTCATCTAGCACAGAGGGATCGACGTTGTGGGGCGCTACGCAGGTTCCATTCTGTGCGATTTCGGCGTGAAAACCTGCGGTGAGCGCAGGAAATCACGCCGAAATCACTCGACGTCGACCCAGTCCAGCGTCCGCTCGACGGCTTTCTGCCAACCCGCGTAGCCGGCGGCGCGCTGGTCGTCACTCCAGCTCGGAGTCCAGCGCTTGTCCTCCTGCCAGTTGGACCGCAGGTCGTCGGGGTTGTCCCAGAACCCGACCGCAAGCCCCGCGGCGTAGGCCGCGCCCAACGCCGTGGTTTCTGCGACCACGGGCTTGACCACATCGACCCCGAGCACGTCGGCCTGGATCTGCATGCACAGGTCGTTGGCGGTGATGCCGCCATCGACCTTGAGCACCTCCAGGTGCACCCCCGAGTCGGCCTCCATCGCGTCGACGACATCGCGGCTCTGGTAGCAGATCGCCTCCAGCGTCGCGCGCGCCACATGGGCGTTGGTGTTGAACCGCGACAACCCGACGATCGCGCCGCGGGCGTCCGAGCGCCAGTACGGCGCGAACAACCCCGAGAAGGCGGGCACGAAGTAAACCCCGCCGTTGTCCTCGACCTGACGGGCCAGCGATTCGCTCTGCGCCGCGCCGCTGATGATGCCCAACTGGTCGCGCAGCCACTGTACGGCCGATCCGGTGACCGCGATCGAACCCTCAAGTGCGTAAACGGGTTTGGCGTCTCCGAACTGGTAGCAGACCGTCGTCAGCAGCCCGTTCTCCGAGCGGACGATCTTCTCGCCGGTGTTGAGCAGCAGGAAGTTGCCGGTGCCGTAGGTGTTCTTGGCCTCGCCCGCGTCAAGGCACACCTGGCCGACCATGGCGGCCTGCTGGTCGCCGACGATCCCGGTCAGCGGGACCTGCCCGCCGAGCGGCCCGTCGTCGCGCGTGACGCCGTAGGACTCGGGGTATGACGACGGCCTGATCTCGGGCAGCATCTGCCGGGGGATGTCGAAGAACGACAGCAGTTCGTCGTCCCAGTCGAGCGTCTCGAGGTTCATCAGCATGGTCCGACTGGCGTTGGTGACGTCGGTGACGTGCACGCCGCCGCGGGGTCCGCCAGTCAGGTTCCACAAGACCCACGAGTCGGCGGTGCCGAAGATCGCATCGCCCTTCTCGGCGTCGGCCCGCACGCCGTCGACGTTCTCCAGAATCCACTGCACCTTGCCGCCGGAGAAGTACGTGGCAGGCGGGAGACCGGCCTTTTGCCTGATCACATCGCCGCGGCCGGCACGGTCGAGCGCGGACGCGATGCGGTCGGTTCGGGTGTCCTGCCAGACGATCGCGTTGTAATACGGGCGGCCGGTGTTCTTGTTCCACACCAGCGAGGTCTCCCGCTGGTTGGTGATGCCCAGCGCCGCAAGGTCATTGGCGGCCAGCTTCGTGTTGTTCAGCGCCGACGTCAGCACCGATGCGGTGCGTTCGGTGATTTCGACCGGATTGTGCTCGACCCAGCCCGCCCGCGGCAGGATCTGTTCGTGTTCGAGCTGATGGCGGCCGACCTCGGCACCGTCGTGGTCGAAGATCATGGCGCGGGTGCTGGTGGTGCCCTGGTCGATCGCCGCGACGAACTCTGCCAACTCCTGCTCCCTCCTGAGGCGCTCAGCAGTCCATCATGGACTACATGCCACGCGAGATCGTCGACATTGACCGCATGCCCCGGGGCGGGCCCGACGCATCGTGCATCGATCGGCTACTTCAGACCGACCGCCTGGAGTACCTCGACCGCGACGACGTCGACGAGGAGAAGAAGCGCAGCGTGATCCGGGCGCTGGAGTGGACCGGCGAGGCGTTCGGCCAGACCGAGAAATTCGCGCGGATGGCGCTCGACGAAGTGGCTGACGTGCCCGATCCCAGGATCCTCGAGCTCGGCGCGGGCCACGGCGCGTTGTCGCGAAAACTGCTCGAGTGGCATCCCACCGCCGAGCTCACGGTCACCGATGTCGAGCTGCCATCGGTGCAGGCAATGGCCGCAGGGGAGCTCGGCGATCATCCCCGGGCGACGGTGCGCCACATGGACGCGACGACGATCGACGTCGCCGATCGGCACTACGATCTTGCGGTGTTCGCCCTTGCGTTCCACCACCTGCCGCCGTCGCCGGCATCGCAGGTGATCGCCGAAGGCACTCGGGTGGCCGACAAGCTGCTGATCATCGACCTGCCGCGGCCGCCATGGCCGCTGCACCTCGTGCGGTTGGCGACCATGCTGCCGTTTGCGCCGTTGATCCCGATGGTGCACGACGGCGTGATCAGCTCGCTGCGCACCTACAGCCCGTCGGCCCTGCGTGCCCTTGCCGCACACGCCGACCCGTCGATCGACATCGTGCTGCGCGGCGGCCTGATCAGCGCCCAGGTCGCCGTCGCGAGCAGGAGGCCTCAGTCCATGTAGCGGCGGTGGTGGCCCCAGCCGCCGCCCTGGGAGATCAGCACCATCAGGAAAATCGCGTAGAAGATGATGAACAGCAGCAAAAGGCCGCCGGCGATCCACAGCGAGAGCTGACCGAGTCGGCGCACCCGGTCAGAGGCGTACTGGGAGGCGGCATAGTTGCCCGCCGCCCACAGTGGATACACGTTGAACGCGTGAGTGAACGCCGAGAACGACAGTGGCCAGAAGAACAGCACGGCTGCGACCGCCCAGCCGGCGTGGTGCGGCGGCGGGCCGACCGGCGCCGGGGCGGCCGGTGCCTGCGGTGCAGTGGTGGGTTCGGATTCAGTCATTTCGGACTCCCCAGTCGATGAATGGCGACAACATCCGAAGGTACCCGTGACGGGGATATGCCCGATTTCCTTGCGCCCGCGTCGCCAAGCCTGTTGCATCGCCTTTGTGGGCGAAGAAGTGAAACAGACCGACTTCAGTCGCGCGCACCGCCGCGAATACCGACGCAAGGTCCAGTTGTGCCTTGACGTGTTCGAGACGATGCTGGCCCGGTCCAGCTTCGAGTGCGAGCGCCCGTTGACCGGCATGGAAATCGAATGCAACCTCGTCGACGCCGACTATCAGCCCGCGATGAGCAATTCCGAAGTGCTCGCCTCCATCGCGGATCCGGCGTACCAAACCGAATTGGGCGCCTACAACATCGAATTCAACGTTCCGCCGCGGCCGCTGCCCGGCCGGGCGGCACTGGAGCTGGAATCCGAGGTTCGGGGCAGCCTCAACGCGGCCGAATCCAAAGCGAATTCGAGCGGCTCGCACATCGTGATGATCGGTATCCTGCCGACGCTGATGCCGGAACATCTTTCCGGCGACTGGATGAGCGAGTCCACCCGCTACCAGGCCCTCAACGACTCGATATTCGGTGCCCGCGGCGAGGACATCCAGATCGACATCGCCGGACCCGAACGGCTCAGCCTGCAGGCCGCGACGATCGCACCCGAATCCGCTTGTACGAGCATGCAACTGCACCTGCAGGTGTCGCCGGAGGACTTCGCGAAGAACTGGAACGCGGCGCAGGTGATCGCAGGCCCGCAGCTGGCGCTGGGCGCCAACTCGCCGTACTTCTTCGGGCATCAGCTGTGGTCGGAGACGCGGATCGAACTCTTCGCCCAGGCCACCGACACCCGCCCGGACGAACTCAAGGCGCAGGGCGTGCGGCCACGCGTCTGGTTCGGCGAACGGTGGATCACGTCGATCTTCGATCTGTTCGAGGAGAACGTCCGCTACTTCCCGTCTCTGTTGCCCGAACTGTCCGACGAGGACCCTGTCGCCGAACTCGCCGACGGCCGCACGCCTACGCTCCCGGAACTGCGGCTGCACAACGGCACGATCTACCGGTGGAACCGGCCGGTGTACGACGTCGTCGGTGGCCGACCCCACCTGCGGGTGGAGAACCGCGTGCTGCCCGCCGGGCCGACCGTCGTCGACATGATGGCCAACTCGGCGTTCTACTACGGGTTGTTGCGGGCCCTGTCCGAAGAGGACCGGCCGCTGTGGACGAAGATGAGTTTCGCTGCGGCACATCAGAATTTCCTCGAGGCCGCCCAGCACGGCATGGAGGCCCGGCTGTACTGGCCCGGTCTCGGCGAGGTGACACCGGACGAGCTGGTGCTGCGTCAACTGCTGCCGATGGCTCGCCAAGGCATGCGCAGCTGGGGCGTATCCGACGAGGTGTCCGACCGGTACCTCGGTGTCATCGAGGGCCGCGCCAAGACGGGCCGCAACGGCTCGGTCTGGCAGGTGGAGACGGTGCGGGCACTGCAGGAGCGCGGCATGGCGCGGCCTGAGGCGCTGGCCGAGATGCTGCGGCTCTATTGCCAGCGGATGCACAGCAACGAGCCAGTCCATACCTGGGAACTGCCGGCGTAGCTTGGGTCCAATGACAGCTGACGTGATGAACTTTGACGGCGCCTACCGCGAGGAAGGTGCCTTCGTAGGGCCACCCCCGTGGAACATCGGTGAGCCGCAACCTGAGCTGGCGGCGCTTATGAGCGCCGGTAGATTCCGCGGCGATGTGCTCGACGCCGGCTGCGGATATGCCGAACTGTCGCTCGCGCTGGCCGCCGACGACTACACCGTCGTCGGTATCGACCTGACCCCGACGGCTGTCGCCGCTGCGACCAAGGCAGCGCAAGACCGTGGATTAGCCAACGCGACCTTCGTCCAAGACGACATCACGTCTTTCACCGGCTTCGACGAAAGGTTCAACACCGTCGTCGACAGCACGCTCTTCCATTCACTGCCGGTCGAGGGACGCGACGGCTACCTGCGCTCCGTGCACCGCGCCGCCGCGCCGGGCGCTTCGTACTTCGTCCTGGTGTTCGACAAGGGCGCGTTCCCGCCGGACATGGACGCCGTCACCAAGCCCAACGAGGTGACAGAGGACGAACTGCGCGATGCGGTTGCGAAATACTGGGACATCGACGAGATCCGGCCCGCGTTCATCCACGCCAATTTGCCTCGGATCCCCGGTGTTTCGATGCCACCGCACGCTTTCGACGAGAAGGGGCGGATCAAGTTCCCCGCCTTTCTGCTGACGGCACACAAAGCGGAGTAGGCCCGCGGGCTGAACGCGTCTGTCAGCGCGGCAGCCCGAGGTCGCGTGCGAAGCCGGCCGGCATCACGACGTCGTCGGGTCCGAGATCCTGCACCGAGGAGTGGCCGAGACCCATGAGTGCCGAGTCGATCCCGCCGCGCAGGATGTCGAGCACGTTCTCGACGCCCGCCTGACCGTTGGCCGCCAGACCCCACAGGTATGCGCGTCCGATCATCGCCGCGCGGGCGCCCAATGCGACGGCCTTGACGACGTCGCTGCCGCGACGGATGCCGCCGTCCAACACGATCTCGACGTCGGCACCGACGGCGTTCGCGATCGCAGGCAGCGCGCGGATCGGACGCCGGCGTGCCGTCGAGGTTGTTGCCGCCGTGGTTGGACACCGAGATCGCGGTGACCCCGGCCTGAACCGCGCGTTTGGCGTCGTCGACGCGCATGACGCCCTTGAGCATGAACGGCCCGCCCCACTGCTCGCGCAGCCAGGCGACGTCGTCCCAGGTCGGCAGCGGCGTCTGCATCCATTCGCCGTAGGCGCCGAAGAAGGTCGGCGCCGAGCCACCCGCGTCGGCCAGATTCGGTGCGGTCAGGTCGGGCACCTTGCCGGTCTTCGCGAATGCGGCCAGCCAGCGCGGTCGGGTGATCACCTCGGGCGCGAACCGCACCATCGCCGAAAGATCCATCTTCTCAGGGATTTTCGGGCTGCCCCAGTCGCGCCCGTTGGAGAACGACCAGTCCAGCGTGACGATCAATCCGACCGCACCTGCCGCGCGGGCGCGTTCCATTCGGGCGACCAACGTCTCGCGGTCGCCGGTCCAGTACATCTGGAAGAACGTCTGCGGGTTGGCCGCCGTAACGTCTTCGACGGGCTTGCTGGCGAACGAGCTGCAGGCTCATCGCGGTGCCGCGTGCGGCGGCGGCGGCTGCCACCGCCACCTCACCGTCGGGATGGACCGCCTGCACTCCGGTCGGCGAGATGAACACCGGCATCGAAATCGGCTGCCCCATCACCGTTGTCGACAGGTCACGCTTGGCGGACAGCCCCGCGACGTGCGGTGCGAACCCGAGTTCGCCGAAGGCCGCCAGGTTGTCCTCCGACGGTTGTGCCCCGCTCGGAGCCGGCAACCAGCGCGCTGTACACGCTCTTGGGAAGTCGCTTCGCCGCGAGGCGCTGGGCGTCGCGCGACCGTCTCGAACCATTCGACCTTGGCCATTTCGTCCTCCTTACAGCAGCCCGCTCAGCGGGTTGTCGTCACATGCCCGCACTGGTGGGCGTTTCAACACGGTCAGCGGTATCGACCGGGAGTGGTCGACCGACGGCTTGGGTACTTCGCGCTCCGCGCTCAGTGCCGATTCGCCATAACCCTTGACACATTCGGGATCCGGGCCGTCCAGAGGCAGGCCCGTGAAGAACTTCGCCGCCATGCAGCCGCCGCGGCATGAGTCGAAGTGCGAGCACTTCGCACATGCGCCGCCGGTCGTCGGTGCACCGCAGGTCGGCGAACAGCTACGAATCGCGCCAGACGGCTGCCGAAGCCGCCGTCGCGACAGGATGTTTCCGGCGCAGGAACTTGTCGTGGATGGCGAACGGGCAGGCGTAGACGTCGCCGACCGGGTCGATGAGGCACACCACCCGACCCGCCCCGCACAGGTTCAGGCCCGGCAACGCCTGGCCGTACGCCGACAGGTGGAAGAACGAGTCGCCGGTCAGCACACCGTCACCGTGGGCGACCAGCCAGTCATAGAGCTGGCGTTGCTGCGCCGGGTGTCGGGTGCAGCTCATCCCACACGTCGGCGCCCCGACCCGACGGACGCAGCCGGGTGATCCGCAGCGTCGCGCCGTATCGAGCCGCCAGCGCCTGGAACTCATCGAGCTGCCCGACATTGTGGCGGGTCACCACGACCGAGATCTTGGCGTCGCTGAAGCCCGCCGTCGGCCAGATTCTCCAACGCGCGCACCGCCATCGCGAACGAACCCTTGCCGCGCACCGCGTCGTTGACCTCCGCGGTCGCGCCGTCCAGCGAGATCTGCACGTCGACGTAGTCACTGGCCGCCAGCCTGGCCGCCACCTCAGGCGGTGATCCGCACCCCGTTGGTGGAGAACTTGACCCCGACATGATGAGCGGTCGCGTAGTCGACCAGCTCCCAGAAGTCCGGCCGCACGGTCGGTTCGCCGCCGCCGATGTTGACGTAGAACACCTGCATCCGCTCGAGCTCGTCGATGACGTCCTTGCACTGCCGCGTCGACAGCTCACGCGGATCACGCCTACCCGACGACGACAGGCAGTGCACGCACGCCAGGTTGCACGCGTACGTCAGTTCCCAGGTCAGGCAGATCGGCGCGTCGAGCCCGAGCTCGAACTGGTCGACCAGCGCGGGCCGGCGCCGCCGGCGGTCATGCGCGCACCAGCATCTGCGAGTCGGCCAGCATCTCCAGCGCCTTCGTAGTACTGGTCGACGTCGTCGACGCCTGCGGCCTGCAGTGCCTCCCGCGCACTGGCGTGCTCGGGTAGCGAGCGGACCACGTCGACCACGGTGCGGTTCTTCAGGAAGGACAGCTTCCTGGTGCCGAAGTGGTACAGCAGCGCGCCGAACGGCTCCGGCCGCAGTGCCACCTGCTGGTGCAGCCGCCACCGCGCGTCGAGGTCGAACATGTCAGTAGACCCCGCACATGCCGTCGATCAAGACCTCCTCGACGAGCGTCTCCTCGACGAGGTTGGTCTGCCGCAGCGTTTCGGTTTCGGTGGTCATGTCTTCAGCGCGATGACACCGACGCTATGGCACGGCGTGCCACTGCGGACACTCGCCGAACGGACAGTTACCTACCCATCCGGACGGGTCACCGATCGCACCCGTTCGGTGCGCGTGCTGAAGGATGCGGTCAATAACGTCAGTGACACATGACCCGACGGCCCTCGTCGCCGAGGCGGGTCCGGCACGAATCGACCCGCTGGCACCTGCGCCGCGCGGCACCTGGTTCGGTCACGGAGTTCGGGTGAGGCGGCGCACCGGGCCGCACCGTCGCCACACTGACGCGAATCCGGTGTGCACCGAACGGTTCTGCGTAGACCGGCGGGGTGGGGTGCTGACGGTGGTGCACGACCTGACATCGCGACGAGATCTGCGACGAGCTCGCCCTGATGCTGGCCGAGCTGGCTCGAGACCGGGCTTCTGCGCGGCCAGCGCGAGTTCGAGCTGGTCTTCACCGGTGTGGTGCGTTCGACCGTCGACGGCGGTCGGCCGCCTGGCTGCGGTTCTACCGCAACTCCATCGACACGACTCGAGAACGGCATCGCTGCCGTTCGCCCCGATTCACGAGCGAGCGGCTCAGCTGGTCGACGGTTGCCAGCCTGATCGACCTCGGATCGTGCTTCGGCTTCTTTCCGCTGCGGATGGCCGAGACCGGAATCGACGTCTTGGCAACGGATCTGAGCGCCCCCACGATGCGGCTGCTGGATCTGGCAGGCATCGGATGCGCCGCCCGCTGCGCACGCTGTGCTGCGACGCGCCGACGTACCGCTGCCCGACGGTCATGCCGACACCGTGACCGTGCTGCACCTACTCGAACACCTCGACGCCGACGGCCGCCGACGCGGTGCTCGACGAGGCACTGCGCCTGGCGCGTCGACGGGTCGTCATCGCCGTTCCGTTCGAGGACGAGCCGCGGGCCTGCTACGGACACGTCCAGCGGTTCGACGTCGGCGTGCTGCGCGACATCTCGGCGGCGATCGCCGAGGCGGATCCCACGTGACGTGAGAGTCGACGTGCACGAATTCCACGGCGGCTGGCTGGTTCTCGACCACCCGCCGCGCTGGTCAGATCAGCCCGCGCTTGCTCGCGGCGTAGACCGCTTCGGCGCGCCGGCTCACCTCGAGCTTGCGCATGATGTTGCTGACGTGGAACTTGGCGGTGGTCGCCGAGATGTACAGCTTCTCGCCGATCTTGTTGTTGGACAGGCCGGCCGCGAGCAGACGCAGCACCTCGAGCTCGCGGTCGGTCAGCTGCTGACGGGGTTCGGCCCGGCCGGACAGCGACCGCACCACGGCGGCGGCGCTGCGCGAGTCGAACGCGCTCTCGCCCGCCGAGATCGCCCGGATGGCACGGACCAGCTCCGTGGTGTCGACGTCCTTGACGACGTAGCCGCGCGCGCCCGCGTGCACCGCGCGCACCACCAGGTCCTCGTCGAGGAACGTGGTCAGCACCAGCAGCCCGATATCCGGGATGAGCGGCCGGACAGCTTGGCGCACAACGACAGTCCGTCGAAGTCCGAGCCGGCCGACAGCTTCAGATCGAGCAGCACCACGTCGGGCTTCATCGCGCCGACCACGGCTTCCGCCTCGGCCTCGCGACGACGCCTCGCCGACGACGACGAGGTCGCGCGTCGCGCTCGAGCACCGACCGCAACCCCTGACGCAGGATCGCGTGGTCGTCGACGAGCACGAGTCGGATCGTGCTGGGTCGTCCCGACGTCTGGCCGTCCGTCGTACGCATCCCGCGGGATCCGGGTCGACCACCCGCACGCCGCCGATGCCGGGACCGCTGCACCTCGAACGTGCCGCCGTGTTCCCGGGCCCGCGCGCGCATGTTGGCCAGACCGCGGTGGTGACCGTCGACGTCGGTGGCCTCGGCCAGCGCAACATCAGCCGCAGCTTCTCCGGCTCGCCGGTGCCGTCGTCGGAGATCGAGAGCGTCACCGCGGCAGGCCGGTAGGCGAGCCGCACGATCGCGCGCGTCGCCTTGCCGTGCATGGCCGTGTTGAACAACGCCTCGCCCGCGATGCGGAGCAGCCCGTGTTCGACCTCGCTCGGCAGCTCGGCTTCGGCGCCGTCGACCCGCAGCGAAACCCGCAGATCCTCGGGCATGTGCACGGTCGCGAGTTGTTCGAGCATCTCGGGCAGGCTGGACCGGTGCGCGTCGCCGGGATGGTTGAGCGCGTAGATCGCCGACCGCAACTGTTCGACCGCCGACCGGGTCAGCTCCTTCGCCAGGTCGAGCCGCTGTCCGATTTCCCCTGTGGCCGAGACGCTTCCCGAGTCCAGCTCGCTGCGACACACCTCGATCTGCATCCCGGCCGACAGCACGCACTGCGTCACGCTGTCGTGCAGCTCACGCGCGATCCGGTGGCGTTCGGAGTCGAGCACCTGATGGCGTTGCGCCGCACCGAGTTCGCGCTGGGTGGCCAGCAGTTCTGCATTGCGGGCGGCCAGGTCCGACGCGTGCCTCGCGGCCTGCTCCAGCGAGGCCTGCGCCTTTGAAAACAGCGAGCAGTTCTGCAGCGCCACCGCAGTCTGGCTGGCCAGGATGCGCATCACCGATCTCGTCGGTGCCGTCGAGGATGCGGTGCCGCGGGTGTCCACGCCGCGAACGCGCCGATCACCCCGCCGTCGAGTTCGATCGGCACGTGGGCATGATGGCTGTCGATCGACGGGCGCCGGAACTGCGCGAGCTGGCCGCGCAGAATGTCGTTGAGCCGGTTGAGCACGACGTCGGGCAGGTGCGGCCCGGGGTCCGCGCGTACCCGAAAGGCCTTCGAACGAGTACGCGAGCCGTCGGCGTCGAGGATCAGGTGACGCGGGCGCGCCTCGGGCAGGGCCCCGTCGGCCAGCGCCAGCAGCACCCAGTCGGCGCCGAGGTGGGTCCGCGCCGCCTCGGCGACCGCACGAACCAGCTTCTCCGGGCCGTGGACGGTCTGCACCAGCGCCCGCGAGATGGTGTCGAGCGCGGCGACCACGCGTTCCATACGCTGTGCGGTGACACGGAACTCGGGATAGAAGGTGCCCTTGCCGGAGCGGACCCCGGTGAGCCGTTCGAGGTCCGGCGGTGCATATTTGCGCCCGAGTCCGGCGCGCGTCGTCACATCGCCGCCCGGAACAGCGCCTGCATCTGTGCCTCGTCCGCGGGTCGCGGGTTCGTCGTCATGCAGGCGTCCTGTAGCGCCGTCGTCGGCGAGCCGCGGCACATCGTCGTCGCGAACCCCGATCTGTGCCAGCCCTGTGGCACCCCGACGTCGGCGGCCAGTCGCTGCAATCCGGTCGGCCAGCGCGCCGCGGCTTCGGCGGCGGGTGCGCGCGGTGTCGACGATGCCGAGGCAGGTGGCGATCACGGCGTACGGCTCCGGGTCGGTCTCGGCGTTGAACCGGATGACGTGCGGCAGCAGCACGCCGTTGATGACGCCGTGCGGCAGGTCGAGCAGGCCGCCGACCTGATGGCTCATCGCATGCGCCGCACCGAGAATCGCGTTGGTGAAGGCCAGCCCGGCTTCGAGCGCGGCCTGCGCCATCAGCACCCGCGCGGCCATCTCCTGCGGGCCGGTCGATGGTGTGCGACCAGGTTGTCGGTCACCATCCGCACGGCCCGCAGCGCGTGGTGGTCGGTGAGCTGGTTGTGGCCGAGCGACACGAAGGCCTCGATTCCGTGCGTCAGCGCGTCGAGACCCGTTGCGGCATTGAGCCATTCGGGCATCGTGGTCAGCAGTCGCGGATCGATGACCGTGATGTCGGGAACCAGTGCGCGGCCGAGGATGGTGATCTTGGTGTTGCGCGTGGTGTCGGTGACGATGCAGAACTGCGACACGTCGGCGCCGGTGCCCGACGTGGACGGCACGACGACGAGCGGCGGAATCGGCACCGTCGCCTTGTCGACGCCCTCGTAGTCGAGGATGTTGCCGCCGTTGGAGGCCAGGATCGCGATGCCCTTGGCCGCGTCGATCACCGATCCGCCGCCGACCGCCACCAGCACGTCGCAGCCGTGGGCGCGCGTACCACTCGTAACCCGGCGGCGATCTCGTGGTCTTTGGGGTTGGGCGTCAGCGCGCTCCACACCCGGGCGTCGACGCACTTGGTCCTTGAGGTGAGCCGACCATCTCGTCGACCCAGCCGGCCTCGATCAGGCCGGGGTCGGTGACGAGCAGCGGCCGCAGCGCGCCGAGGCGCACCGCGGCGTGCGCGGCCTCGACCATCGAGTCGATGCCGAACACGATCTCGGGGGCATGGAACTTGAGCAGCCGGCCTGGCTGCACGCCCGTCTCGCCGCGTCGATACTCGGGGATCAACGCAGGCGGGGGTGCCGCTACCCGGTTTCTCTGATCGCCCGTGTTTCCAGCTTTGCCACGCCCTGCCTCGACCGGTGTGCGCCCGGTTCACCGAACTGTGATCCAGACAACATTCGAACCCACAGTACGGCCCGAACAGTGCGGTCCAACTGCGCACCGGACAGCCTGCTACCTACCCGATCGGGCAGGTGCCTGGCGGGTTCTCACCTGCCTACGGCCTCTCGCGCGAGGCTCAACTCCCGCGCGGCGTGCTCCAACCCGGTCAGGTCGCGTCACGCACCCGCGCACCCGGTCTGCAGTACTCCGCGTAGCCGGGCAGGTCACAGCTGCCCAGCCCCCACGAGTACCTCGGCTCGGGCGTCAGCCAGATCGTCTCGCGCGCCCGTCGGGTGATCTCCTCGAATGCGGCGAGGTTGGGATCGTTGCGCGTTGTTGCGTCCGTCGCCGAGCACGACGACGGTGGTTCGTCGGGTCACCGCCGACGAGTGTTCTGCGAGGAACTCCCCGAAGACGCCGCCGTAGTCGGAGTTGGCGTCGACGTCGATCACGTCACCGCCGAAGATCAGCCCGAGCGCCCGCTCGGCGGGATGGTCACGGAACAGCTCGGTGGTCTCGGCGACCCGCGCTACGAACGCGAACGACCGCACCTGGGTGAACAGGTCCTGCAGGCCGTGCACCAGATTGCAGGGTGAACCGCGACGTCGCGCGCACCGACAGGCTGACGTCGGCGAGCACCACCAGCCGCGGCCGGTCCTCGGCCCGACGCACCGTGACCGGGACGAACGGCACCCCGTCGAAGCGCATGTTGCGGCGCATCGTCGGCCGGAGTCGACGCGGCCCGCCGCCGCGTGCCGACGGCGATGGGTGAGGGCGCCGTGCAGGATGCGCGCCAGCCGGCGCAGCGACTCCTCGAGCTCGGCCCGCTCGGTCTCGGCGATCCGGTCCACCTTCGCCTCCCGCTGCTCCCGGGTTTCGACGATCTTGTGTCTCCAACGCCAGCAGCGCCTCGAGGTGACGCTTGAGCGCCTGCGGCAGGTTCTCCAGCACGCCGGTCAGCCGACGGCGCAGTGCGGCGGCATCCGATTCGTCACCGTCGGCCTCGAGCGTCGTCGAGTTCGTTGAGCCAGCCGAGCAGCGCGTCCTGTTCGGCGATCGTCAGCGACGCGTCGACGCTGGTTCCGTTCGACGAAGACAGGGCTGCCGGGCGGGCCCGCGCCGTGCAAGCCGGTCGGCGGACAGCTCGACGCGGTACTTGTTCTCGTCGAGTCCCGCGCCCTCCTTGGAGAACACGATCTGGTCGGTCAGCGCGGCCAGATCGATCTTGTTGGCCTCCTGGTGCAGGTTGTACTGCTGGGCCAGATCCTCCTGTTTGAAGTACTCGCGGATGCTCTTCGGCTTGCCGTGTTCGTGACCCTCCTCCGGTGTCTCGCTCGGCTCCTCGGACAGCGTGAACGACTCCAGCTCGCCGGTGTCGACGAGGTCGTCGTGCGCATGGCTGTGACCGTGCCCCGCGTCGTCGCCACCGACGCGCACCAGCGAGAAGAACGCGTCGAAGATCTCGTCGAACATCGGCTCGTCCCGCTGGTCCTTGACCAGCGCCGCCCGCAGTGCGGTGCGCAGGACAGCCCGGGAGGACAGGACACCGGGCTGCCCGGCGCACCGCATCGCGTCCAGCGCCTCGGGTATCGAGACGCGCAGCCCGCCGAGCCGAAGGAGCCGAACGAAGCGGTGCAGGGTCGCTTCCATGCCGATCGCCTAGAACGGCCTGCGTCGGCCCAGTGATGTGGCTCGGCTTGGCGTTCCGTAGTAGCCGTCGGTGAACCGTCCCGGCTTGTCCTTGGCCGCCCGCACGGCCTTGCCGTCGGCTTCGGACTCGTCGGCGTGGTGGTGATGGTGCCCGCCATGGTCGTGGTCATCACCGTGGTCGTGCGGGTGTCCCCATGACCATGCGAGTGATGGTGGCCGTGCCCGTTGTGTAGCGACGCAGGCACCTTCGCGTTGGGATCGACGAGACGCGGGCAACGCCTCGACCGACTTGCGCACGTCCTTGTCGTACTTGACCACCACCGAAACGGTGTCGGACAGCACCTTCGCCGACAGTTCGTCGACGCCGAGCACGGCAAGCGTGCGAGCCCAGTCGATGGTCTCGGAGATGCTCGGCGCCTTGCGCAGATCGAGCTCGCGCAGCCCGCGCACCACGTCGACGAGCTGAGCGGCCAGCGCCTCGGTGCAGCCCGGTGTCCTTGGACCGCACGATCTCCAATTCGCGGTCTGCAGCGGGATAGTCGAGGAACAGATGCAGGCAACGACGTTTCAGTGCGGCCGCCAGGTCGCGGGTGTTGTTCGACGTCAGAATCGACATACGGCGCGTGCTTGGCGGTGAAGGTACCGATCTCGGGCACCGAAACCTGGTATTCACCAAGCAATTCCAACAGCACGGCCTCCAAGCGCTTCGTCGGCCCGGTCGATCTCGTCGATCAGCAGCACCACCGGCTCATCGGAGCGAACCGCCTCCAGCAATGGCCGCGACGCCAGGAACCTGTCGGAGAAGAAGACGCTCTCCTGGGCTTCCGATCCGTTCGACCGCCTCGTCGAGATCGGTGGCATCGGCGACGAGCTGCCCGATCTTCTCGCGCAGGATCTGCGTGTAGAGCAGCTGCTTGCCGTAGTCCCATTCGTACAGCGCCTTGGTCTCGTCCTGACCCTCGTAGCACTGCAGCCGCAGGAGCCGGCGGCCGGTGGCGGCCGCCAGCACCTTCGCGAGTTCGGTCTTCCCGACGCCGGCCGGACCCTCGATCAACAGGGGCTTGTCGAGCCTGGTCTGCAGGAAAACCGTTGTCGCAAGGTGCTCGTCGGCGATGTAGCCCTCGCCGGCGAGCGCCTCGCGTACACCTTCGACAGAGTCGAACATGCTAGGAGAGCAGACTCGTCGAGGTCGCCGTTCATGCAGTGTTCGACGACGGGGCGGACGAGCTCGAAGGTGCATTCCTTGGCGTTGCCGGGAGTGCAGGCGTCGCCGAGCACGTGGTTGGTGATGCGGTCGACGTCGGCCTTGTCGCCCTTGATCACCGGGGCGTTCTCGTAGAACTTGGTGGGGCCCTGGCCCAGCCGGTTCTTGGAGTAGCTGTCCTGCTTGACGTCGGTGAACTTCTCGATGATGTTGACGTCGCGCAGCAGCCGGATCGCGGCGGCCAGGGCGGCGTCGGCGGCCTGCACGTCGGTCATGCCGTAGGTGTCCACGCCCATCGCCTGCGCGATGTCGGCGAACCGCTTGTAGGCCACCGGCATGTTGAACGCCCACACGCGGGGCAGCGCGATCGCGTTGTTGAGTCCGTGGTGCGTGTCGTAGAACGCGCTGATCGCGTGCGAGATCGAGTGGATGATGCCGAGCCCACCGGAGTTGAACGCCTGCGCGGCAATGTATTGCGCGTACATCATGCCCTGGCGGCCGGCGAGGTCCTGGCCGTTCCAGGTGGCCTCGCGCAGGTTCTCGGCGGTCAGCTTGATCGCGCGGATGGCGTTGCCGAGCGACGGCTCGAAGTTGAGCCGGGACACGTAGGGCTCCGACGCGTGGGCCAGCACGTCGAACCCGCACTGCGCGGTGTAGTCGACGGGGCAGTCGAAGTAGAGCACCGGATCGTCGACGGCCAGCGTCGCCACGGAGGCGTCGTCGAAGGCGACGTACTTGTGTGGGTTGTCGGGATCGGTGGTGGTGTCGGTGATGACGTACGCCCACGATGTCTCCGACCCGGTGCCCGCCGTGGTGGAGATCGCGATGTGCGGTGGGTTCTTCGGGTTCTCGGACATGTTGAAGCCCTCGAAGTCGTTGACGTTGCGACCGTCGTGAGCGACTGAGATGCGGGCGCCCTTACAGGCGTCGTGCGTCGACCCGCCACCGATCGAGACGAAGCTGTCGCACTCCTGCTCCTGATACAGCTTCACCGAATCCATGACGTTGTAGTCCTTGGGATTGGACTCGACCTGGTCGTAAACCACGACCTCGAGGCCGTGCCACTTCAGCGATTCGGCCATGTTGTGCACGATGTCGGTGCCGCGCAGCCCTGAGGACATCAGCAGGGTCTTCTTGAAGCCCATCTTGAGCGCTTCCGGGCCGACCATTTCATGAGCACCGGGGCCCATCATGGCGCGCGGAAACGGGTGAAACTCCTTGATGGGGAACGGTTTGAGTAGATCCTCGACCTTCATGGCGGGCATCCTCCCTGCGATTGCGCATTGGTGTCGGTCCCAAAGCTAGGCATGCAATGTCACGCGGGGAACAGCTCGGTGCGAAGTCCGAATCCTCGGGCAGCGCAATTGCGCTCGACCGGACAGTGGCGCGACTACCCGTTCGGAGAGGTTGACGCGGTGACGGCCGCCCGCTCGCCTGCGTGTCGTGCGCGTCGGGTACCCAGAAGTGGGCTGGGTCACACCTGGGCGGTCGCAGCTACCAGGGCTTCGGCGAATATGTCCAGTTCGTCGGCGGTGGTGTCGACGTGCGGCGACACCCGCAGCACCGGCGCAGCCATCTCGAACGGGGCGCGCTGCACCTCGGCGTAGGTGGTGATGATTCCCCGCTCGGCGATCAGCCACGCGCCCACCTGCTGCGGGTCAGCGCCATTGGTCGCCTGCAGCGTGGTGATCGCCGTCGGCTCATCGACGGGCTCGACGACCCGCCACCCGTCGAGGTCCGCCAGGGTGGTTCGGGTCAGTCGCCCCAGCTCGGACAGTGCGGCGCGGATGTTCTCCTGGCCTGCTGCGAGATACTCGCCGAGTGCTACCGAAAGCCCAACGCGCGCAGCAACGTTGGCTTCTCCGTGCTCCAGGCTTTCCATCACCGTGAACGGCAGGTTCCAGTCCGGCGGTGGCAACCGCGGGCGAAGCCGCTCGGCGAGTGCGGGTTTGATCGCGAGCACGCCCACACCGCGTGGGCCCGCGAGCCACTTGCGCGACGACGAGTAGACGGCGTCGGCGCCGACCACGCAGTCGATGTGCCCGAGGGCCTGCGCGGCGTCGATCACCAACGGCACCCCGAGGCCGCGGCACACCGCGGCGACCTCGCGGGCGGGCTGAACGATGCCACGGTGGCTGGCCAGCTGCGTCAGGTGCACCAACCCGGGCGGATTGACGGCGAGGACCGTGGCGGCCTCGTCGACGGCCAGGCGTCCGTTCCCGTCGACCGGCAGGGCCCGAACGTCGAAGTCGTTCGCCGCCATCAACGCGAGGTTCGGGCCGTACTCGCCTGGCAGACATGCCACGGTGCGGGGCGCGGTCCAGCTGCTCAGCAGCAGGTCGAGGGCGTTGTTGGAGCCGGTGGTGTAGACGACGTCGGATGCCGCCATCCCGGTCAGTGCCGCGACGGCGGAGCGGCCTGCGTCAAGGACAGGCACGGCGGCCGCCGCGGCGACGTAGCCGCCCACTTCGGCCTCGTGCCTGGCGTGCTGGGCGGCGGCGTCGATGACCGCCGAACTCTGCCGCGAGCACGCGCCGCTATCCAGGTGCAGGCCTGCCACCTTCGGCCTGGCCGCCCGCCACCGGTCCCCGAGTTCGGTCATTTGGCCGAAAGCGACAGCCCGAAGTCTCCCGCGCCGTCGGTCCACCAATGGGTGCGCCGCAGGCCCGCGGCGGCCAACTCCTCGGCCACGCCCTCCGGTCGGAACTTGCACGACACCTCGGTGAGCATCTCCTCGCCCGCCGCGAAGTCGACGGTCAGATCCAGCGCCGCGACCCGCACCCGTTGCGCCGAGCCTGCCCGCAGCCACATCTCGATGCGCTCTTCACCGGCGTTCCATCGGGCCACGTGCTCGAAGGACTCGACGTCGAAGTCGGCGTCGAGCTCACGGTTGACCACCGCGAGCACGTTGCGGTTGAACCGCGCCGTCACGCCCGCGCTGTCGTCGTAGGCACGGACCAACCGGCCCGTGTCCTTGACCAGATCCGTGCCGAGCAGCAGGGTGTCACCCGGCTGCAGAGTGTCGGACAGCGTCGACAGGAACTCGGCGCGCGGGCCCGGCGTGAGGTTGCCGATCGTGGACCCGAGGAACACCACGAGCCGCGTACCGACCTCCGGGATCTTTTCGAGGTGTTCCTCGAAATCGCCACATACAGCGTCGATCTCGATGCCCGGATACTCGTCGAGGATGGCCGAACTGGCCGCCTGCAACACCCCCGCGTCGACGTCGAACGGGATGAAGCGGCGCAGTGATCCGGTGTCGCGCAGTGCGCTGAGCAAGAGCCTGGTCTTCTCCGAGGTGCCGCTGCCGAGCTCCACCAACGTGTCCGCACCGGATGCAGCGGCGATCTCCGCCGAGCGGTCGCGAAGGATCTCCGCCTCGGCCCTGGTCGGGTAGTACTCCGGCAACCTGGTGATCTGGTCGAACAAGTCGCTGCCCACCGAGTCATAGAACCACTTGGGCGGCAACGTTTTCGGTGTCTGCGTGAGACCGTCGAAGACGTCGCGCCGCAGCGCCTGCGCAGCGGAGTCCGCGGCGAGATGGTTGGACAGCGACACCGTCATGCCGATCCTTTCAGCGCGGCCAGTTCCACGCGGGAGTCAGTGACCGTGACGAGGTGGCGGTCGGGGATCTCCTGCCAGTCCTTGTCGTCGTCGAATGGTTCACTCGCCAGCACCACGCCGTCGGCTCGCTTCAACACGAAGAGGGTGTCACCCCATGTGGTGGCGCGCAGTTCGGATCCGTTGCCCGCCAATATGTTCAGCCTGGCGTTTGGGTCTGCGGCCGCGACCTCGGCGATCGTGTCGTCAAGCACGTCGAGGCCGCGTTCGAAGATCAACGCGGCCAGCAACGCGCTGTCGCTGGTCGATTCCGCCGCCGTGGACGCGGGCAGCACGGCGCGGTCCACCAGACCGTTGTGCGACAGCAGCCACCGTCCGTCGCTGAATGGCGCCGACGCCGAGGCCTCGATTGGCATCCCGACACTCGCCGAGCGCACCGCGGCCACCACGCAGCCGCTGCGCAGTACCGGCGCCACCGACGCGAACGACGCATCGCCCCACAGCGGAGCGGCGCTACGCCAACGCCGCGGTGCGTTGTCGTCGTCGAAGAACCCGATGCCCCAGCCGTCGGCGTTCATCAGGCCGTGCTTCTGCCGACGCGGCGAATACGACTGCACCAGTAAGCCATACGGGGGATCGAGCACGAGCGATGCCACCGAACGCGACTCACCCAGCCAGCCCAGGTGGCGACACATCAGACGTCCCAGGCCAATCGGACACCGCTGAAGATCTGCCTGCGGATCGGGTGGTCCCAGTTGCGGAAGCTCGGTCGAAGGATGTCACCGGCGACCGCCCACGAGCCGCCGCGCAGCACCTTGTAGTCGCCGTCGAAGAACGGCTGGCTGTAAAGCTCGTAGAGCATCGGTGTGAACCCGGGCCACGGCCGCAGCGGAGACGACGTCCACTCCCACACGTCACCGAGCATCTGCTCGGCGCCGTACGCCGACGCGCCGGCCGGATAGGCACCGACCGGAGCCGGGCGCAACGCGTCGCCGCCGAGATTGGCGAGCGCACTGGTGGGTTCGGATGCGCCCCAAGGGAATCGTCGTCGTGCACCGGCAGCCGGATCCCACGCGCACGCCTTCTCCCACTCGACCTCGGTGGGCAGTCGCCCGCCCGCCCATGCCGCGAAGGCCTCCGCCTCGAAGTACGTGACGTGCTGTACGGGCTCGTCGGCGGGAATGTCCTCCACGTGACCGAACCGGGTCCGGGTGCCGTCGGCGTTCCAGAACTGCGGTGCCGTCAGCCCCGCCTGCTCGCAATGTGACCAGCCGCGCTGCGACCACCACCGCGGCTGCCGGTAGCCGCCGTCGTCGACGAACTGGCGCCATTCGCCGTTGGTCACCGGCACCCGGCCGATGCGGAAGCCGGGCACATCGACGATATGCGCGGGGCGCTCGTTGTCCAGCGAATGGGGCTCGGTCACGGCGTCGACGCCGAGGACAACCGGGCCACCGGGCACCAGCACCGACGTGCCCGCCACCTCCGGCCTGCCCGGCGGAAGCGCGGTGCCGCGGTCCAGCAGGGCCGGACCCGACCGCAGATTCAACGCCTGCAGCATCGTTTCGTCGTGCTGGTTCTCGTGGCTGATCACCAGCCCGAAGTTGAACTCCGCCTCGACGTCGTCGTCGGTCAGCGCGTCGAGGGCGTCGAGTGACTTGTTGCGCACCGTCGCGCAGAACGCTCGCGCATCAGACGGCGGCAGAAGCGGCAGGTCGACCCGGCTCGCCCGGGAGTTCTCGAAGGCGTCGTAGAGGCGTTCGACTTGCGGCGCCAACATGCCCGGTCGGTCGGGGTCATTACCGCGCAGCAGCCACAACTCTTCCTGCCACCCGATGTGCGCGAGGTCCCACAGCAGCGGGCTCATCAACGGGTCGTACTGCCGGTGCAATTCGGCGTCGTCGAACTCGACAAGCCGCAGTGTGCGGTCGCGTGCCGTGGTCAGCCGGTGCGCCAGCGTTTCGCGTGAGGTCACTGCTCCCCTTGCGCCAGTTCGGTGACCGCGGTCGCGATCCCGTTCCGCACCACCCGGTCGGAGAAGTCGTCGGCCGGACAGCGTCCCTGCTCGACCGAACGCACCAGCCGCTGCATCGATTCCTCGAGTTCGGCGGGGACCCGTTCGGCGACCGCCTGTACGCAGCGGGCGGCGGCTTCCTGCAGCAGCCGGTCACCGAGGCCGATCTGGGCGGCGCGATCCCACGCCATCGCCACGGGTTCGGTGGCCTCAGCGGCGATGTCCGCGGCGACGGGATCGTCGAGAAGGGTGGTGAGGGCGAAGACGAGGGCGGGCCAGTCGGCATCGGGGACGCTGTCGAGGTAGCGGATCTCCAGGAACCGCCGCGGCCGGACCGGCGGGAACAGCGTCGTCAGGTGGTAGTCGAGGTCGGCGACCGTCGGCCTGCGGTCACCCAGCAACACCCGTCCGTCGGCCCAGTCCGCGAACGGCACCCAGTTGGTCACCGGCACCGCGTCCATCTCCGGCGTGTGGTGCACGAGCATCACCGGCGCCTTCATCGCATAGCGCGCCCAGTCGCTGGCCGGATCGTCGCCGTTCGCGCCGAGGATCGGACCGCACCGGGCCGAGTCGAGCTGGCTCCACACCCACTGCCGCGAGCTGCGCCAGCCGGTGAACTTGCCGCCGAGAAGCGGCGAGTTGGCCGCGAGCGCGATCATTGTCGGGCCGAGCGCATGCGCCAGCCGGACCCGCGCCGCCCACCCCTCCTGCGGCCCGGCCTCGAGGTTCACCTGCACCGAGGCCGTCGAGGTCATCATCGCCGCACCTGCGGCGCCCGTCTGGCTGGCCTCGAAGAACTCCTCCATGGCGCGGTAGCGGTCGCCGGGGTTGACGCGCTTGGCCGGCCGCAGCGGGTCTGCGCCCAGTAGCACGAGACCCAATCCGGCATCGGCGAACGCCGAACGCAGCACCGCCCGGTCGGCGGTCATGGCGGTGATCGCGGGCACCACGTCGTCAGCGGGCGGGCCGGACAGTTCCACCGCGCCACCGGGCTCGACGGTGATCAGGCTTCCGCCCGGCAGACGCTCGACACCGGCGATGACCGCAGTCAGCTCGTCCCATCCCGGGCGCCGCGCCGGATCGGCGAGGTCGAAGCAATGCGCCTCGATCTCGAGGCCAACCCGCCCGACGGGACCGTCGGCCAGACAGTCGGTGCTGATTTGCGCCGCGGCGCTGTTCGCGCTGGTCAGATCGGCGTCGGGGGCGGGTCGTGGGTGTGCTTCGCCCAGGTCGGCCGCGATGGTGTTGGTCATCCCAACCATCCCTCCGGATCTTGGACGCTCGTCGCCTTCATCCATCTTCCAGATGACACCGACAAAGTCCTGCGATTTGCGCATGACGGGTCGGTGACGGGTACCCAAAACGGCGGTAGCTACTGCCCCAATGTGTTCTGCATCGCGCCTGCCAGTACGTTCACCGCCGGGCCGCCGTTGCCCGCCTGACAGACTTTCGCTTGCAGCAGAACGTTCTCCCGAAGCCGCGTGGTGTTGAAGCAGCGCCGGTCGGTGCCCGCCTCCTGCTTCACCCAGTCGGCGTCGGTCGCCGTCGCAGGGCCACCGGTGAACGACCAGACCTCGGTCGCCATGTTGTCAAGATGCATGGCCGTCGTCTGGCCCGAACATCCGACGGTTCTGTCGACAACCCGGTGGAAGGCCCGGTCAGCGGCTTCGTTGGTGGCGAACACGCCGACGGCCTGCTTCACGCGGTGGGTGTCGTCGGTCGGCGACTCCTGCGTCGTCGTGCCGTTGAACGATGCCAGGTCGGGATCGGCGTACACCTCCGGCAGGCCGATGTCGGCCCAGTTGTTGCAGGCCGGGTTGTCGACCCAATACGACTGGAACGGGTCGGTGAACGGCGCGTCGAACCGCATCGTCGCGCCGATGATGTTGCCGACCGATCCCTTTCCGAGGACGGCGTAGTTCACCACGCCCGGATCGGATGGGCGGGCCTCCGCGGGGGCAGCGACGGTCAGACCGACGACCAGACCGACGCCGGCGAGGGCGACGGTACGCACGCGACTAGACCTTCGCCGACAGCTTGGCGTCGATGTTGCCGCGGGTGGCCTTGGAGTATGGGCAGACGCCGTGTGCCTTCTCCATCAGTTCATCGGCGGTGCTCTGCTCGAGCCCGGGCAGGTAGCCGATCAGGTGCGCGTCGATGCCGAACCCGCCATCGGAGTCCTTGCCGAAACCGACCTGGGCCGTGATCCCGGTGGCGTCGTCGAGGTCGATCTTCTCGTTGCGAGCAACCAGGCGCAACGCACCGAGAAAACATGCGGCGTAGCCGGCGGAGAACAGCTCCTCGGGGTTGGTGCCCTCGCCGCTGCCGCCCATCTCCTTCGGCGGACGGGTATCCATGTCGATCCTGCCGGTCGTCGACTTCACGTGACCGTCGCGGCCACCTCCGGTTGCGGTTGACTCTGCGGTGAAAAGGACTTCGATACTCATGGGCTTGATCATGCCAGCTGCGCGGTGGGACGAAACCAGCACCAACCTTCGGCATTCCGGCACGCGCACGCGACCCCGGGCACTTACTCGACGGCACAGCAAATCAACGGGAGAACCAGATGAAACGCCATGCTCTAGTCGGCGCACTGGGTGCCGCCGTTGTGCTCGCCGCCACTGCGCCCGGCATCGCGGGCGCAGCGAACGACGGACTGTTCAGCGGGACCTACTCGATCGCCCCGTACGGCGACATCGTGAATGTCTCCTCGAAGTGCCCGGAGTGCGATGCGGTCGGCACAGGTGTGAGCGCCACGGGCACCGGTACTCCGACGGTGGTCGCCAACGGCTACGTCCAGGAGTTGACGCTGGTGTCGGTGGGGACCTGCCCCGCAGCGAACACAACGGCAGTGTGGTCACGGATCGGCCCCTGACGTTTCAGGCGCCGTTGCCGCGCACGCCTTCCTCGACCTTCTTGCCGAGATCGGGATCGACGTTGCGCCAGTACTCGAACACCCGCGAAAGCACGGGTTCGCGCACGCCGTCGGATACGTGACCGATGATGTTGTGCGCCAATCGGTCCCGCCCGTCATCGTCGAGCACCTCGCGGACCAGCGTGCCCGCCTGGCCCCAGTCGTCGTCATCCTGACGCAGCGCGTACGCCGTGCGGACCATGTCGCCGTCGGACGCCCAGTGCACCTCGGCCGCGCGCTTGGCGTCCACCTCGGGCCCGCCCATCGAATTCGGCGAGTACACCGGGTCGGTGGCGTTGCGGATCCGCATCGCGCCGTCCTTGGAGTAGGCGTTCACCTCGACATGCGGCTCGTTGACCGGGATCTGCTTGTAGTTCACCCCGAGCCGGGCGCGGTGTGCGTCGGAGTAGGAGAACCCGCGGGCCAGCAGCATCTTGTCCGGGGACAGGCCGGTGCCGGGCACGATGTTGTTCGGCTCGAACGCGGCCTGCTCGATCTGCGCGTGGTAGTCGGTGACGTTGCGGTTCAGCGTCATCCTGCCGACCTCGTGCAGCGGGTAGTCGCCATGCGGCCACACCTTGGTCAGGTCGAACGGGTTGAACCGGTAGGTCTTGGCATCCTCGAACGGCATGATCTGCACGTGCAGCGTCCAGGTCGGGAAGTCGCCGTCCTCGATCGACGTGTAGAGGTCTCGCTGGTGGTAGTCACCGTCCTCGCCTGCCAGCCGATCAGCATCCTCCTGCGTGAGAAAGTCGATGCCCTGGTCGGTCTTGAAGTGGTATTTCACCCAGAACATTTCGCCGTCGGCGTTCAGCCAGCTGTAGGTGTGGCTGGAGTAGCCGTTCATGGTGCGCCAGGTCTTGGGAATGCCGCGATCGCCCATCAGGTAGGTGACCTGATGCGCCGACTCGGGTGACAGCGTCCAGAAGTCCCACTGCATGTGGTGGTCGCGAAGGTTGTTTGCGGCCATCCGCTTCTGGCTGCGGATGAAGTTCTGGAACTTCATCGGGTCGCGCACGAAGAACACCGGCGTGTTGTTGCCGACCATGTCGAAGTTGCCCTCGCTGGTGTAGAACTTCAGCGCGAAGCCGCGGGGGTCACGCCAGGTGTCTGGGCTGCCGCGCTCGCCGGCCACTGTGGAGAACCTGGCCACCATCTCGGTCTTGGTGCCGGGCTGGAAAACGGCCGCCCTGGTGAACTTGCTGACGTCCTGGGTCACCTCGAAGTGGCCGAACGCGCCGCCGCCCTTGGCGTGGGGCTGCCGCTCCGGGATGCGCTCCCGGTTGAAGTTGGCCATCTGCTCGATGAGGTAGTGATCCTGCAGCAGGATGGGGCCGTCCGGCCCTACGGTCAGCGAGTGCTCGACGCTCGGTGCCGGTGCACCGCCGTCGGTCGTTGTGAACTTGTCAGCCATCAGTTGTCATCTCCTCGACAAGGTATGAGGCGGGCTGGCCTCGTCGAGTTGAATCCCCAGGAATGGTCGGGTTCAAAACCTCGCCGAGTGTGCAGTTTCGTATGCGACACGCCCGGGGCGGGCGTACAAAAACCGCACACTCGGCGATGAGGGTTACGGGCGGGCGGGTGCGGAAGTCGGCGGCTGCGGCGTCTCCTGCTGGGAGCCCGGCCCGCCGGGTCCAAACGGTGGGCGTTCGAATCGCGGACCCATCGGACCCATCGGCCCCATTGGTCCCATCTGGAACATCGGCGGCGGTCCGCCGCGATGGAACATCGCGAAGTCGCGATCCCCTCCGCCGTGGTGACCGCGGTGGCCGCCCGCGTGCGCACCGAGGATGAAGCCGCTGAAGAAGATGACCGCGACGATAAAGACGACGCCTGCGACGATGCCGACCCACGCGGCGACCGCGGAGAGCCTGGAGCGGCGCGGCTCGCGCTCGACGTAGGTCGGTTGCGGCGGCGGCGTGGTGGTCGCCACGGGCGCCGTCGCCGGTTCAGGTGTGGACGTTGATTCGCTCATAGCTCTGAGCATGCAAACGCATGTGATGCGCCC